>NZ_PPHF01000171.1 GCF_002904335.1 Amycolatopsis sp. CA-126428
GCAGCTCGGTAGCTCGCTGGGCTCATAACCCAGAGGTCGCAGGTTCAAATCCTGTCCCCGCTACAGAGGTTGGGAGGGGTGTGTTCGCGGAGAGCGCGAACGCACCCCTCTTTCGCATTTGCTCCTGGGGGTCGAACCCCCAGACCCCCGCCAGGGGGGCTTCGCCGCCCCTGGACCCCCCGGTGGGTGGTTGCCTTGTCAGGTGAGCCAGGCGGTTGTTTCGCCTGTTGTGTTTGCTATGTAGCCGTCCGGGCGGACGAGGATCTTTTCCAGGTCTGGCCAGGGGAGTTCTGGGACCTCTGCTACGAGTACCTCTGTGTGGGGGTTTGGGGTTGGGGTTTTTGTCAGTAGGACCCAGTTTCCTTTGTGGAATAAGGTGCTTGCCTGGTTGCCGCTTGGTAGGGGGAAGTCGGGGAGGCGGGTTCCGGTTGCTGAGTGGGTTTCTTCTGTTGCGTAGCGGATGTTGAGACCGGAGACCATTCCTGACAGGTGGTGCTGGACTTCTGGGAGGGTTGTCAGGTCTCGGAAGAGGGCTCGTAGGGCCAGCTGGTTTGGGGTTGTGGGGATCAGGGCGTTCTGGGCCGCTATGTTGTCCAGGACCTGCTTGGCCACTGTGCGGCGCTCTGACTCGTACGTGTCCAGGAGTCCTGCTGCCGCTCGGTTGTTCAGCTCTGCTGCCAGTTTCCAGCCCAGGTTCATTGCGTCCTGGACGCCCAGGTTCAGGCCCTGACCGCCTGCTGGGAAGTGGGTGTGGGCTGCGTCGCCCGCGAGGAGGACCCGGCCCACCTTGTAGGTTTCTGCTAGGCGGCTGTCGTCCGAGAAACGGGATGCCCAGCGGATCTCCGCTATCTCCACCTCCGCGCCGAAGCGTTCGGTTACTGCTTGGTGGACTTCTTCGTCCGTGACGTCGGCTCGGAGGTTGGCCGGGCGGTTCAGGCGGTCGCCGAAGCTGATTCGGTACAGGTTCGGCTCGGCCAGCGGGATGACGCCGATGAACTTGCCCGGGCTCTGCGAGGTCACCATGTTGGTCATCGAGCGCCACTGCGTCGGTGCGTTGGGCGGTGTCGACTTGAAGAGCACGTCCGCTGCCACGCCGTGGCCCTGGCCCTCGATGCCTTCGAACGACATGTTCAACGCCTTGCGCACCCCGCTGCGGCCGCCGTCGCAGCCCACCAGGTACGCCGCCCGGATGCGCAGGTCTCCCGCGGTGACCGTGACGCCGTCGGCGTCCTGGACGAAGTTCGTGAGCTCGTGCCCTCGCCGCACCTTCACTCCCTGCTCCGCTAGGCGCTCCTCCAAGGCCGCTTCGACCTCCGCCTGCGGGATGCCCAGCTGGTACGGGTGGCGCGTGTCCCAGCCCGTGTAGGGCACCGGGATCACCGCGAAGTGTCCGTCCGCGACAGTCGCGAACGAGCGGTCCCGCGCACGAGGCAGCAAACCCCGCAGATCCAGGACTTCCGCCGTCCGGGGCTGAAGGTTCAGCGCCTTCGACAACCCCGTTCGCTCGTGCATCCGCTCGAGCACCAGAACGTCCACTCCGGCCAGTGCCAGCTCGTTCGCCAGCATCAGGCCCGTCGGGCCCGCGCCGGCGACGACCACCTCCGCCGTCAACTCCTGCATCCCCAGCTCCTTAACAACGTTAAATTGACCTGTCCCCAGAGTGGCCTTAACATCGTTAAATTGTCAAGCCGTGATCCGGAGAGGTGCTGCAAAAGATGGCCCTGACCAGGGAGAACATCGCTCGGGCCGGGCTGAAGCTGCTCAACGAAGTGGGGCTCAACGGGCTCACGCTCCGGCTGATCGCCGCCGACCTCGGCGTCCAGGCGCCCGCGCTCTACTGGCACATGAAGAACAAACAGGAACTGCTCGACGAGATGGCGACCCAGATGTACCGCGACTCCGTGGCCGATCGGCGGCCGCCGGCGTCGGCGGGGGAGTGGGAAGGTGCCGCGCACAGCGCCCGGGCGCTTCGGCGGATGATGCTCGCCTATCGCGACGGCGGAAAGGTTTTCGCCGGCACGTACCTCGGCGACACGAGCCTGGTCGGCGAGCACCCGCTGCGCCGGAGCATCGAAGCCGGGCTCGACGAGCGGCGGGCGAGCCGGGCGACGTTCACCGTCTACTGCTTCGTCATCGGCTACGTGATCGAGGAACAGGCCGTGCGGCCCATGCCCGGCGAGTTCGACGAGCGCTACCGCGAGTCGGCCGGCGAGGCGGTGCTGGGGGACGCCGACGCGCGGTTCGAGGACGGGCTGACCATGGTCCTCAGTGGAGTCCGGCAGTGGCTCGAGGCACCGTAAGGCCAGGTCAGGGGCTTTTCGGACCCCGGTGTAAGGCCCCTCGCGACCCCGTGTAATCTATTGAAGTACCAAAACGGCGCGGGGTGGAGCAGCTCGGTAGCTCGCTGGGCTCATAACCCAGAGGTCGCAGGTTCAAATCCTGTCCCCGC
>NZ_PPHF01000172.1 GCF_002904335.1 Amycolatopsis sp. CA-126428
AGTCCTGAATCGATGCCCACCCGGCCGACTGAACCGGAAGGAGAGCTGTCGTGCGTAACCGCGAGTCCTGAACCGATGCCCATCCGCCCGACCGCACCGGAAGGAGAGCCGCCATGCGCAACCGCGAGTCCTGACCCCCGCCGTGCACCTGTCCGTTCCCGCCCGAGAGAGGAATCGTCACCATGCGCAACCGTGAGTCGTGAATTCGCGCCGGAGGAGGATCCGGCCAACCCCCATCCGCGGGCCCGGGTGGGACCGCTCAGGCGGTCGCCCCGCCGTCGACCACCAGGTCGTGCCCCACGGTGAACGTGGCTTCGTCCGAAGCCAGCCACAACACCGCGGCGGCCACTTCGGCGGTGGCACCCACCCGGCCCAGCGGAATCGCGTTCTTCAGCCGCTCGGCGCGGCCGGCGTCCGTCTCGCCGGGGCGCCGGGACATGTCCGTGTCGGTCGCGCCCGGGCTGACGGCGTTGATACGCACGCCGTCGGCGATGTGGTCGCGCGCCGCCGTCCTGGTCAGCGCGCTGACCGCGGCCTTCGACGCCGCGTAAGCCGCCATGTTCGGCAGCCTGCCGTGCGCGCCGATGTTCGACGCCATGTTGACGATCGCGCCGCCGCCGTGCGCCCGCATGTGCGCGACTTCGTGCTTCAGGCACAGCCACGTCCCGGTGACGTTCGTGCCCATCACCGCACCGAAGTCGTCTTCGCCGAGGTCCGCGGCCGCCGCCGGCGACCCGAGGATGCCCGCGTTGTTGAACGCGACGTCCAGCCCGCCGTGCCGCGCGACGACCGTCTCCACCATCCGCGCCACGTCCGCGGAGTCGGTCACGTCGACGGTCACCGCGCTCGCGCCGCCGCCGATCTCCGCCACCGCGGACGCCAGCCGCCGCTCGTCGCGCCCGGCCACGACCACCGTCGCGCCTTCGCCCGCGAACGCCCGCGCCGTCGCCCGTCCGATCCCCGAGCCGCCGCCCGTCACCAGGACGACCTTGCCCGCGAAACGTGCCCCCATCGTGTGCCTTCTTTCTGGTCCGATCATTCTTGAATGAGCAGGCGCATGGCCTGGGAGACGGCCGCTTCCACCCGGCTCGCGGCATCGGTGCCCTTGCCCAGGACGCGCAGCCCTTGAAGCACCGTGAGCAGGAAGCGCGCCAGCGTCGCCGGGTCGCTTCCGGCGGGGAGTTCGTCCTGGGCTTTCGCGCGCTCCAGTGCCATGGTGAGCGCGACCTCGAGGGTGTCCCAGCTGCGTTCCACCAGCCGCGCGACTTCGGGGTCGTGGGGGAGCAGTTCGATCGCCGCGTTGACGACGAAACAGCCCATTCTCGTTTCGTCGCCGAGGATTTCCGCTGTGTAGCCGTCGAAGAGTCGGCGCACCGCGGCCACCCCGGAACCCGGCTCCGACAGCTGGGCCATGACCCGCGCGTCGGTGCGTTCCGCATAGCGCTTCAACGCCGTGACGTAGAGATCGTGCTTCGTACCGAAGGTGGCGTACAGGCTGGCCTTGGCGACGCCGAGGTGCGTGACGAGGTCGCTGACGGACGTCGCCTCGTACCCCTGGCGCCGGAAGAGCATGAGCGCGCCGTCGCAGGCTTCGCCGACGTCGAACTCCTTGACCCTGGACATGATCAAACCTTAACCGCATCTAGAACGCTCGGTCAAATATGTGGCTGGCGGTGTGTCGCGTCCGGTGACGCCGCGTGCGGTGGCACTATGGCTGCTTCGACCGGCCCGAGGGGGTGAGCGATGCAGGATCGGCTGACGCTGCCGCCCACCGTCGTCGCCACCCACCTGCGCTCCTGCGCGGAGGAACTCGCCGCCGGCCTGCGCTGCGGTGGTCCGGGCGCCACGACGGCCGAGCTCACGGACGTCGTCGCCCAGCTGGTCGCCGGCCAGGAAGCCATCTCCCACGCGCTCGCCGGCCTCGCCGCCCGGGTCGAAGGCGGTTCGGCCGCCCTCGCCGCGGCCCCGCCGCTGGACGTCGAGGTGGTCACCGAGGTGCTCCGCGCGGCCGCCATCGCCTCCCGGTGCTCGGCGGAGGCACTCGACGAGGTCACGCCGTCGTTCGAATGTGTGAGCGAATCCGTCGCGCCTGACACCCGTTTGTAGCTGTCGATCCGCCGGGGCCGCTGTCTAGCCTGGAGCTGCGGAGGTGGCGCGGATGCGAGCAGTGTGGACAGGCACGATCGGGTTCGGCAGTTACGCCATCCCGGTGAAGGCGTACAGCGCCACCGAGGAGCGGGAAATCCCGCTGCACCAGGTCCACGAGACCGACGGCGGCCGCGTCCGCGTCAAGCGCGTGTGCGAGGTCGACGGCGCCGAAGTGCCACCCGAAGAGATGATCCGCGGCTACCCCGTCCCCGGCGGCGACGTCGTCCTGCTCTCCGACCACGAGCTCGCGTCCCTCCCGATGCCGGGCCGCACGATCGCCATCCGCGGGTTCGCGCCGGTGCCCGACGTCGATCCGCTGTGGTTCGCGAAGAGCTACTACCTCGAACCCGAACCGGCGGGCACGAAGCCGTACGTGCTGTTCAGCGAGGCGCTCCAGCAGTCGGGCCGGCTCGCGCTGGTCACCGTCGCGCTGCGCCGCCGCGAGACGCTCGGTGCGCTGCGCGTGCGCGATCAGGTGATCGTGCTGGAGACGATGCGGTGGCCGGACGAGGTGCGCACCCCCGACTTCCCGTTCCAGCACGCCGACGTCGACATCCGCCCCGGTGAGCTGCGGCGCGCGGTGAACCTCGTCGAGGAGCTGACCGGCGAGTTCGACCCCGGCCGCTACCCCGACCGTTACCGCGAGGCCTTCCAAGCGTTGGTCCAGGCGAAGATCGACGGCGCCGAGGTGGTTCAGCCGACGGCCGCCGAACAGGCCGAGGGTGTCACCCGCCTGCTGGCGGCGTTGCAGGAGAGCGCCGCCGAAGCGGAGGACGAGCGCAACGCGGCCGTCACGAAGGCCAAGGCGGCGGCCTCGAGGGCTGCGAAGGCGCGTTCGACGGCTAAGCGAGCCGCGACACGCAGCCGTGGACGTACGAAGGCGTCCGGCTGAGTATTACTACCCACGGGTAATTGAGGGTTCTCACACTGAACCCGCCGCCTCCGGCGCGGCAGACTTCCTTCTGCCAGCGGATACCGGATCGCTGGTGAGGGGGGAAGTCCGGACGGCCCCTGGGGAGGTGAGCCGTCCAGGCGCCAGGGTTCCGGGGCGGGCCGGAGGAGGAGCAGCCCGTTCCGGAACCCGTCCCGCACCGCGGGGAGGCGGCGCGGGACACCAAGGGGGTGTCCGAAGGCTGCCGTGGAGGGATCGAGGGGTCTCCACGGCAGCTTTCAGGCGTCCGCGACCCTGATGAGCAGGTCGGCGGCCAGCCGGAGCAGCTGACGCTCGGTCGGCGACAACGTCGATTCGAGCGCGCCGGCCAGCCAGCGCTCGCGTTGGGCGCTGTACCGGCGGAGGACAGCCAGGCCTTCGTCGGTGATGCTGACCCGCGAACGGCGTCCGTCGTCGGGATCCGGGTTCCGCTCGATGTGGCCGCGGAGGTCGAGCGACGCCAAGATGCGGGTGAGCGACTGCGGCTGCAGCCGTTCCGCTTCGGCCAGCTCGGTCGGCGTCTGCGTGCCCGCCCGGTAGAGCCGGCTCAGCACCGCGAGTACCGCCGGCCCGGGGATGTGCCGGTCCGCTTCCGCGCGCATCCGCCAGTTCAGCCGCCCGACGCCTTCGCGCACCCGCCGGGACAGCTCGGCGAGTTCGGCGTCCGCGGTGACCCGCGCGGCGGTCTCGTCAAGGGTCCGGGCCGGTTCGCTCTGCATGGCCCCACATTAGGTGCTCCCGTGGACAAGCCGGGCATAGCGCCCGTCGCGCGCCAGCAATTCCTCGTGCGTCCCCCTTTCGGCGATCCGGCCCTCGTGGAGCACCACGATCTGGTCCGCGTGCTCCACAGTGGACAGCCGGTGCGCGATCATCAGCGTCGTGCGGCCCGCGGCGAGCCGGTCGAGCTCGGCCTGCACCGAGCGTTCGGTGCGATTGTCGAGCGCGCTGGTCGCCTCGTCGAGGATGAGCACGGGCGGGCTGCGCAGCATGATCCGGGCGATGGCCATCCGCTGCTTTTCCCCGCCGGAGAACCGGTAGCCCCGCTGGCCGACGACCGTGTCGTACCCCTCCGGCAGCCCGGCGAGGGTGTCGTGGATGTGCGCGGCCTTCGCCGCTTGCTCGATCTCGTCGTCCGTCGCGTCCGGCTTGGCGAAGCGCAGGTTCTCCCGCACGGTGTCGTGGAAGAGGTAGGTCTCCTGGGACACCAGCCCCACGCCGGCCGCGAGCGAAGCCAGCGTGACGTCCCGGATGTCGGTGCCGTCGATCGTCACCGAACCACTGCTCACCTCGTACAGCCGGGCGACCAGGTAGGCGAGCGTCGTCTTGCCCGAGCCGGTCGAGCCGACCAGGGCCGTCGTGGTCCCGGCCGGCACGTCGAGGTCGATCTCGTGCAGCGTCGGCGGGCCGTCTTCGCCGTAGCGGAACGACACGCCGCGCATCGAGACGTCACCGCGGCGCACCTGAAGCTCCCGCGCACCCGGCTTGTCCGCGATCTCCACCGGCAGGTCCAGCACCTCGAAGATGCGGCCGAACAGCGCCTTCGACGTCGCCACGTTCTGCCCGATCGTCTGCATCGCGCTCGCCGGCGCCACCAGCCGGTTGAGCATGCTGGTGAAGGCCACGACGGTGCCGAGCGAGATCGGCGACGCACCGCCCGCCAGCGCCAGCCCGGCGATCCAGTAGACCAGCGCCGGGATGACGGTGAGGCTCATCGCCCGCGACGCCGTCTGCCAGCGACCGGCCAGCGCGGCGGCCCGTTCCAGCGACGCGATCTCCCGCGACTCCGCCCCGAAGCGCTCGCGCATCGCCCGCTCGTTGCCCATCGTCTTGGCGAGCAGCACCCCGGTGACCGACAGGGACTCCTCGACCATCGTCGTCAGCCGGGCCATCCGGCGGGTCCGGCCGCGGGCCAGGTTCCGCCGCTTCTTGCCCAGCCGCAGCGTGAACAGCAGGAACAGCGGCACGACCACCAGGGAGAGCGCCGCGAGCTGCCAGTCGAGCGCGATCAGGGCCACCGTGATGGCGATCGTCGTGGTCGCGTTCTGCACCATCGACCCGGCGGTCGTGGTGATCACGTTGTCGACCCCGCCGATGTCGTTGAACACCCGCGAGAGCACTTCGCCGCTCTTCGTCCGCGTGAAGAAGCCGAGCGACATCCGCTGCAGGTGGCCGTAGACCGAGACGCGCAGCTCGTTCATGACCCGTTGCCCGATGGTGTTGGACAGCCCCGTGGTCGCGACGCCGAGGGAGCCGCTGCCGACCGCGCAGACGATCATCCCGGCCGCCAGCAGGCTGATCAG
Organism: Amycolatopsis sp. CA-126428; assembly: GCF_002904335.1. Taxonomy (GTDB): domain Bacteria; phylum Actinomycetota; class Actinomycetes; order Mycobacteriales; family Pseudonocardiaceae; genus Amycolatopsis. Next base: position 5,380 of record NZ_PPHF01000172.1, read on the forward strand.
CAGGGTGTCGCGGTGGGGCAGGGCGTCGTCGAGGATCTCGCGCAGCAGGAACGGCGAGACGACGCCGAGGCCGGCCTGCACGACGATCAGCGCGAACAACGCGCCGAGCGGCCCGCGGTGCGGGCGGAAGAGCCCGGCGATCCGCCGCAGCGGTACGGGTTCGTCGGCGTCGGAGGCCGGTTCGGTCAGGGCGGCTACTGCGGTCATGCACCTATGTTTACCAAAATCCGCCGCGAACGCCACCGATTTCCGCGATGTCACGCGAAAGTGGGACGGACTGCTGATAAACGTATGTTTATCAATGCCTGCGTACCCGCGAGGGAGAGAGCCGGAGCGACTACCCTCGACAAGGCCGGCTGAGCCCGGCGCGCCACCATCGACCCAGCTGGAGCGTGCACACCCGTGTTCGACACCCTGTCCGATCGGCTCACCGCCGCCCTGCAGACGCTCACGCGCAAGGGCAAGCTGTCCGACGCCGACATCGACGCCACCGCGCGCGAGATCCGCATCGCGCTGCTGGAGGCCGACGTCGCCCTCGGCGTGGTCAAGACCTTCATCGCGAAGATCAAAGAGCGGGCGAAGGGCGCCGAGGTCTCCCAGGCGCTCAACCCCGCGCAGCAGGTCGTCAAGATCGTCAACGAGGAGCTCGTCGGGATCCTCGGCGGCGAGACGCGCCGGCTCAACCTGGCCAAGACCCCGCCGACCGTGATCATGCTCGCCGGTCTGCAAGGTGCCGGTAAGACGACGCTGGCCGGCAAGCTCGCGCTGTGGCTGAAGAAGCAGGGCCACGCGCCGATGCTGGTCGCCTGCGACCTCCAGCGCCCGAACGCCGTCACGCAGCTGCAGGTCGTCGGCGAGCGCGCCGGCGTCGTCACCTTCGCGCCCGAGCCCGGCAACGGCGTCGGCGACCCGGTCGACGTCGCCCGCCGCGCCATCGCCGAGGCCAAGCACGCGCAGCACGACGTCGTCGTGGTCGACACCGCGGGCCGCCTGGGTGTCGACGAAGAGCTGATGAAGCAGGCCGCGGACATCCGCGACGCGGTCGAGCCGGACGAGGTCCTGTTCGTCGTCGACGCGATGATCGGCCAGGACGCCGTGACCACGGCCCAGGCGTTCCAGGACGGCGTCGGCTTCAGCGGTGTCGTGCTCACCAAGCTCGACGGCGACGCCCGCGGTGGTGCCGCGCTGAGCGTCCGCGAGGTCACCGGCCAGCCGATCCTCTTCGCTTCCAACGGCGAAAAGCTCGAGGACTTCGACACCTTCCACCCGGACCGGATGGCGTCGCGGATCCTCGGCATGGGTGACGTGCTCACCCTGATCGAGCAGGCCGAGCAGGCCTTCGACCAGAAGCAGGCCGAGAAGGCCGCCGAGAAGCTCTCCAGCGGCCAGCTCACCCTGGAGGACTTCCTCGAGCAGATGCTCGCGGTCCGCAAGATGGGCCCGATCGGCAACCTGCTCGGCATGCTCCCGGGCGCCGGCCAGATGAAGGACCAGCTGGCCCAGGTCGACGACAAGCACCTCGACAAGCTGCAGGCGATCATCCGCGGCATGACCCCGGCCGAGCGCGAAGACCCGAAGATGATCAACGGGTCGCGCCGGCTGCGCATCGCCAACGGCTCCGGCGTCACCGTCCGCGAGGTCAACGACCTGGTCAACCGGTTCTTCGAGGCCCGCAAGATGATGGCCCAGATGGCCGGCCGGTTCGGCTTCGGCGGCGGGGGCGGCGGCTCCAAGTCCCGCAAGGGCAAGAAGGGCAAGAAGGGCCGCGGCCCGACCCAGCCCAAGGTCCGCGGCGGCTTCCCCGGCGGCATGCCGATGCTGCCCCCGGGCGGGCAGATGCCGGGCGGCATGCCCGACCTCTCGCAGCTGGGCGGCATGAACGACGTCCCGGGCTTCGACCCGACGAAGTTCAAGCTGCCGAAGAACCCCAAGGACAATTGAGCCGCGCTTTGGAGAAGACACTGCACGCCGCGGGGGTGCTCCTGCCCGGCGGCGAGCCGGGGGAGCTGTGGATCACCGGCGGCCGGATCTCGTTCGAGCCGGTGAAGGACGCCGAGAGCCTCGGCCGGGACGTCTTCCTGGTGCCCGGCCTGGTCGACGCGCACTGCCACCCCGGCATCGGTGTCGGCGGTCCCGTGTCGCTGGAGGAGGCGACCGAGCAGGCGATCACCGACCGGAACGCCGGGACCCTGCTCATCCGCGACTGCGGCCTCCCGATCGACGTCCGGCCGCTGCAGCGGCGGGCGGACCTGCCGACGATCATCCGCGCCGGGCGGCACCTCGCTCTCACCAAGCGGTACATCCCCGGCCTCGGCATCGAGCTGGACGACCCTTCGCAGCTGCCGGGGGCCGTGGCCGAGCAGGCCCGGGACGGCGACGGCTGGGTCAAGCTCGTCGGCGACTGGATCGACCGCGGCGTGGGTGACCTCGCGCCGCTGTGGCCGGACGACGTCCTGGCCGAAGCCGTCGAGGTGGCGCACGACCACGGCGCCCGGGTCACCGCGCACGTGTTCGGCGAAGCGGCGTTGCCGGGGCTGATCGCGGCCGGCATCGACTGCCTCGAACACGGCACCGGCCTGAGTGCCGATCAGCTGGCCGAGCTGGCGCGCCACGACGTCGCGCTGGTCCCGACCCTGATCAACATCGAGAACTTCCCGGGCATCGCCGACAAGGCGGGCAAGTACCCGGCCTACGCGGCGCACATGCGGGCGTTGCACGCCGGCGTCGGCGAGATGGTCGCTTCGGCCATCGAAGCCGGGGTACGTGTCTTCGCGGGCAGCGACGCCGGCGGCATGGTCGAGCACGGCAGGCTCGTCGACGAGATCGAGGCGCTCCACTGCGCGGGCATGACCCGCGAGCAGGCCCTCGCGAGCGCGTCCTGGGCCGCCCGCGACTGGCTCGGCCACCCCGGCCTCGTCGACGGCGCGCCCGCCGACCTGCTCGTCTACCCGGGCGATCCACGCGAGGACCTGGGCGTCCTGCGGCATCCTTCGCACATCGTGCTCGGCGGAGTCGTGTACGCCTAGACCCCCGCTGATTTCCTTGCGGGAGCGGCACTTTAGCGTGGGGCGCGTGACGGACGACGACGGTGCACGGCGCGTGCTCGGGGCGCACTGGTGTTTCGTGGCGTTCTTCGCAGGCATCGCCGGCTACTACCTGGCCAACCTGATCATCGCCGCGGCGGTCAACCGCAACGTCGGTGAGTTCGACCCCCTCGAGCTGCACGACATCGGCCCGCTCCTGCTCCTGGCGTTCGTGCCCAACCTGCTGCTCGGCCTGGGCCCGGCGGCCGGCTCGTGGCGGTGGGGGGAGGGCCTGCGCACCGACTTCGGTCTCGTGCCGACCTGGCGCGACGTCCGGATCGGCCTCGCGTGCGGGGTGCTCGCGCTGGTCGTCGGCTACCTGCTCAACCTGATGCTGATCGCGGTCTACGGCGCCGACGACGTCTCCGACAGCCCGCTGACCGACCTCGCCGACACCTTCGACGGCGACACGGTGTGGCTGGTGCTCGCGGCGGTGATCGTCATCGCCGGCGCGCCGATCACCGAGGAACTGCTGGTCCGCGGCACGCTGTGGAACGCGCTGTCGTTCCACCGGGTCCCGCCCTGGGCGGTGCTGGTGCTCACCTCGCTCGTGTTCGCCCAGCTGCACGGCGAGCCGACCCGCACCATCGCGCTGTTCGGCCAGGGCATCGCACTGGGGCTGGCCCGGTACCTCTCCGGCCGGGTCAGCGCCGGGGTGATCGCCCACGCGGCCAACAACCTGCCCCCCGCGGTGCTGCTGTTCGTCGCGCACTGAACGTTGCGAAGATCGATGGACAGTAGCTGGACGGATACTGTGCGATCACATCCCGGCGGCTAGGCTCGACGCAGGAGCCGAGCGACGCGGAGGGCAAGGCGTGACCACTTCCCAGCCCCGGGACCCGGCTCCCGACGCCACGCCGTTCCCCGAGCCCGAAGAGCCGGCCGCGACAGCCTTCCTGGAGCCCGCGCCGCGGCACCGGTGGGGCTTCGGCGCCTTCCTGCTCGTCGAAGGCGTGCTGCTGGCGTCCGCGGCCTTCGTGTCCGTCCTCGTCGGCAACACCGGTCCCGGCCCGCTGCCGATGCGCGTCGTGCTGCTCGGCACCATGCTGCCGACGATGATCGCGGCCGGCGTCGCGGTGCTGATCACCTTCGTCCGCGGCAACGGGCCCGTGTCCGACCTGCGGCTCGAGTGGCGCTGGGCCGACGTGAAGACCGGCGTCCGGTACGGCTGCGTCGGGCTCGTGTTCACCACGCTCGCCGCCTACCTGTGGACGCGGCTGGTCGGCGACGCGAACGCGACGTCGGCGATCAGCGCGCTGGTCGAGGACCGCCGGATGTCGATCCCGGCGGCCATCGTGATGTTCGTCTACCTCTGGCTGCTCGGCCCGATCTGCGAGGAGATCATCTACCGCGGCCTGCTCTGGGGTGCGGCGGAACAGCTGCAGTGGCGCAGCGAGCGCTGGGGCCGCGTCGCGGCGTTCCTGCTGTCCACGGCGGTGTTCGCGGCCAGCCACCTCGAGCCCCTGCGGACGACGTTGCTGCTGGTCATCGCGGTGCCGATCGGCCTGGTGCGGCTGGTCACCGGCCGCCTGCCGGGCAGCATCGTGGCGCACCAGGTGAACAACTTCCTGCCGGCGCTGACCATCCTGCTCGGGGCGCTCGGGGTGGCCTCTTTCTAGGTCCGTGAGGGCCGTCTGGCAGAATGGCAAACTGCCTGCTTCCGCCGGACCCTCTCACCGTGCGAAAGCTCCTGACCTTCGGGTGCCCGCGTCCGTGTCCCCACTCGGCCCGCGTGCGCCCAGCCCAGCACCAGAGAGATTCGAGGAGAACCCACACCCGTGGCCGTCAAGATCAAGCTGCAGCGCCTCGGCAAGATCCGTGCGCCGTACTACCGCATCATCGTTGCCGACGCGCGCACCCGCCGGGACGGCAAGGCCATCGAGACGATCGGCAAGTACCACCCGAAGGAAGAGCCGAGCCTGATCGAGGTCGTCTCCGAGCGCGCCCAGTACTGGCTGGGTGTCGGCGCGCTGCCGACCGAGCCGGTCCAGCGCCTGCTGGAGATCACCGGTGACTGGCAGAAGTTCAAGGGCCTGCCGGGCGCCGAGGGCACCCTGAAGGTGGCCGAGCCGAAGCCGTCCAAGCAGGACCTGTTCAACGCGGCGCTGGCCGCGGCCGGCGAGGAGCCCTCCACCGAGGCCACCACGCCGAAGAAGAAGTCCGCCCCGAAGAAGGCCGAGGCCGAGAAGGCGGAGGCCGCTGAGGGCGAGAAGTCCGAGTGAGTTTCCTCGCGGACTCCCTCGAGCACCTGGTGCGCGGGATCGTCGACAACCCGGACGAGGTCCGGGTCGAGCTGCTGACCACTCGCCGTGGCCGCACGCTCGAGGTGCACGTGCACCCCGATGACCTCGGCAAGGTGATCGGCCGGGGCGGTCGCACCGCGACCGCCCTGCGCACCGTCATGGGTGGCATCGGTGGCCGCGGCGTCCGCGTGGACGTCGTCGACACCGACCGCTGAGCACTGCGCCGGATTCGGACGGTCAGGATGAACGTCGTAGTGATAGGCCGCATCGCGAAGGCGCACGGCATCCGCGGGGAACTCGCGGTGGACGTGCGCACGGACTCGCCGGAACAGCGGTTCAGGATCGGTGCGGCCGTCACGACGAAGCTGCGTGACGGCAGCAAAAGGGAACTCACCATCGCAGCCGCCCGCGAACACAGCGGGCGGCTGCTGGTGCGTTTCGAGGAGGTCCTGACCCGCGACGTCGCCGAGACGCTGCGGGGCGCGCTGCTCGTGGCCGACACGGCCACGCTGCCGCCGACCGGGGACCCCGACGAGTTCTACGACCACGAGCTCGCGGGCCTGCGGGCCGAGCTGACCGACGGCACGGTGGTGGGCAAGGTCGTCGAGGTCGTCCACTCACCGGCGGGCGAGCTCCTGGAGCTCGACGTCGAGGGGCGCGAGGTGCTCGTGCCGTTCGTCCACGCGATCGTCCCGACCGTGGACATCGCCGGCGGCCGGGTGGTGCTCGACCCACCGGAAGGGCTCCTGGACGAATGAGGCGCCGGACGGCCGTGTTCGCGGCCCTGCTCGCCGTCGTCGTCCTCGCTCCGCCGGCTCAGGCCGAGGGACCGGTCTACGGCGACTTTTCGCTGATGTTCCAGCGCAGCGCGGGCCAGTACGCCCCGCCGGGGGAGAAGGCCTTCCAGTGGGCGTGGTCGCCGAAGTCGGCCACCGAGTCCGAGATCTCCTGGGGCGACCCGGTCACCTGGCCGCCGTCGTACGCGGAACATTTCGTTCGATCGGGTGACTGGGTGCTGCTCGACGGCTGGGGTGGCAACGGCACGTACTACACCGAACGCGTGACGAGCGAGTCGTTCTGCCAGGGCAGCACCTGCACGCCGATTCCCCCGGACGGCGGCCGGCAGCACTACGTGCGCTGGAGCGTGCCGTCGTCGGACTACCGGCTGGTCGCGGACGGGACCGTCACGGAGCAGGGCAGCGGCCGGTCCTTCCGGTTCCGGCACGAGCAGGCCTGGGGCGCGCCGGCCCCCTGCCGCTCCGCGCGGTTCGGGGCCCGGACCTGCGTCACGCAGACCGAAACCTGGTCGGACGACAAGGATCTTCCGGCCGGGTCGCCGATCCGGCGGACGCTGCACCGCGGCATCAAGATCGCGAAGGGGCTCGGCATGGCCTTCGCGATCGACCAGGACGTCCCGAGCGCGTGGCACGCCGAGGCCACCGCCTACTGGAAGTGGTGACCGCGTGCGGATCGACGTCGTCACGATCTTCCCCGAGTACCTCGACCCGCTGCGCGCCGCGCTGCTGGGCCGGGCGATCGACCGCGGCCTGATCGAGGTCGGCGTGCACGACCTGCGCGACTGGACGCATGACGTGCACCGCGCGGTCGACGACGCACCCTACGGCGGCGGCCCCGGCATGGTCATGAAGCCGCAGATCTGGGGCCCGGCGCTGGACGACGTCTGCCGTCCCGAGACGCGGCTCGTCGTCCCGACGCCGGCCGGGCGGCCGTTCACCCAGGAGCTGGCGCACGCCTACGCGGCGGAGAAGCACCTGGTGTTCGCCTGCGGCCGCTACGAGGGCATCGACCAGCGGGTCGTCGACGACGCGGCCCGGCGGATGCCGGTCGACGAGGTGTCGATCGGCGACTACGTCCTGGTCGGCGGCGAGGCGGCGGTGCTGGTCATCGTCGAGGCCGTCGTCCGGCTGCTGCCCGGCGTGCTCGGCAACGCGCGTTCGGCCGCCGAGGACTCGTTCTCCGACGGCCTGCTCGAAGGGCCCAGCTACACGCGCCCGGAGGTGTGGCGGGACCTGGCCGTGCCGGACGTGCTGCGGTCGGGCAACCACGCGCTGATCGACCGCTGGCGGCGTGACCAGGCTCTCGCACGCACGGCCCGGCGGCGCCCTGATCTCCTGGCGGCGCTGCCGGAAGGTAGTCTCGGCAAGCACGATCGCGGGGTCCTGGAGGGCTTGGACCCCGAGCAGGCCTAGGGCCGGTTACTCGGCCGGTGGCCCGGTCTGTAATACTTGACAGGTTGGCGTGAGTGGACCTCGTCGTCCACGAGCCCGCCAGCAGCCCCCTGGGTCGCCCGCAGCGGCACCGTTGCGCGCCCGGGATCTGTACGCAAGCCATACCGAAGACGAGGACGGACCACCGATGAACACCCTGGACGCGCTGGACAAGCAGTCGCTGCGTTCCGACATCCCGGACTTCCGCCCGGGCGACACGCTCAAGGTGCACGTCCGCGTCATCGAGGGCAACCGCGAGCGCAACCAGGTCTTCCAGGGCGTCGTGATCCGCCGTCAGGGCGGCGGCATCCGGGAGACCTTCACCGTTCGCAAGGTCTCCTTCGGCGTCGGCGTGGAGCGCACCTTCCCGGTGCACTCGCCGAACCTGGCCGAGATCGAGGTGCACAAGCGCGGCGACGTGCGGCGCGCGAAGCTGTACTACCTGCGCGACCTGCGCGGCAAGAAGGCCAAGATCAAGGAGCGGCGCGAAAACCGCGAGACGGCTTCGGCTAACTGAGTCACCACCCGGTTACCGGTAGCCTGACGACGTGGCCGAACCCGTGTCCCAGAACGCTCCCGAGGATGACCCCGATCGCTCCGAAGAGGACAAGCCCAGGCTGTCCCGTTCCGAGGAGCGCGGGGGATCCCGTCGGCGGCGAGCCAAGCCCGCCAAGAAACGGTCGTTCTGGAAGGAACTGCCGATCCTGCTCGTGATCGCCCTGGTGCTCACGATCCTGATCCAGACTTTCCTCGCGAAGGTCTTCATGATCCCTTCGGGCTCCATGGAGGCCACCCTGCACGGGTGCCCCGGGTGCACCGGAGACCGGATCCTGGTCGACCGGGTCACCTACGACTTCACCGAGCCCTCCCCGGGTGACGTGATCGTGTTCAAGGGCCCGCAGGCGTGGATCAACAACGAGATCGCCCCGCAGGAGTCGAGCAACATCGTCGTCCAGGGCCTGCGCGGTCTCGGCTCGTTGGTCGGGTTCGCCCCGCCGGACGAGCGTGACTTCGTCAAGCGCGTGATCGCGGTCGGCGGGCAGACCGTCCAGTGCTGCGACCCGCAGGGCCGCATGATCGTGGACGGCAAGTCGCTCGACGAGCCGTACATCCACTGGGAAGACCCGTCGAACCAGGAGCAGAAGACCTTCGAGCCGGTCAAGGTTCCGGTGGGGATGGTCTGGGTCCAGGGCGACAACCGCAACAACTCCGACGACTCGCGGTTCCAGGGCGGCGGCGGCGTGAACGGTGCGGTCCCGGTGGACAACATCATCGGCAAGGCGCGGATCATCGTCCTGCCGCCGAGCCGGTGGGGCGGGATCACCGACCACAACCCGCAGGCGTCGGCGCAGCCGGTGGCGCTGGGTGCGCCGGCCTGGCAGAGCGGGCTCCCGCTGGGTGCCGGGATCGCGGCGGCGTGGCCGGCGCTGTTCCTCGGGCGCAAGCTCAAGTCCGGACTGCGCCGGGCGGCCGGGCGGAAACCCTAGCCACCCGACGTTTGCCGGCAGACGGGTGATCCAGCCTTGACACTTCCCGTTCCCCTGACGGCGGCCGAGCCGATCCGGCCACCGCGAGCCGTGGTGCGCGGCGACCTCTTCTGGGGTCTGCAGGGCGCACTCGACCGCCGTGGCCTCGGCCCGGTCGCCGGCGTGGACGAAGCCGGCGCCGGAGCGTGCGCGGGGCCGCTGGTGGTCGCGGCCTGCGTGCTGAAGCAGGGCGACGCGGCGAAGCTGACCGAGCTGACGGATTCGAAGCTGATGACGGCCAAGGCGCGGGACCGGGTCTACGACCTGGTCCTCGCCCGGGCCGTCGACTACTCGGTGATCGTCATCCCGACCGAAGAGGTCGACCTCTACGGCATCCGGGTGATGAACCTGGAGGGCATGCGCCGCGCGGCGGCGGCCCTGCGCGTGCAGCCGGGTTATGTCCTCACCGACGGGTTCCGCGTCCCCGGTCTGACGGCCCCGAACACGGCGGTCATCAAGGGTGACCGTTCGGTGGCCTGCATCGCGGCCGCGTCGGTGCTGGCGAAGGTGACGCGAGACCGCATCATGGCGGGCTACCACGACGACTTCCCGCACTACGGGTTCGACGTGCACAAGGGGTACAGCACGTCCGACCACCTGGCGGCGCTGCGGGAGCACGGGCCCAGCGACGTCCACCGCTGGTCGTACACGAACGTGGCCACGGTGGCCGTCAAGCACGGCCTGCGCCCGGCGCGGCCGGTCCTGCTGACGTACGCGGCGCTGGAAAAGGCCATGGAGACGCCCGGTGCGGCCGGCCTGGCCGCGGTCCTCGACGAGGCATTAGAGCCACAACTCAGCCTGCCGCTGCATGCCCCGGCCGCGGGTGTGGGTCACAATGAACGCTCCGCCGGCGGAGCAGCAGCACGATCCCGAGGAGGGGCGCGGATTTCATGAGCGCAGAGGATCTCGAGAAGTACGAGACCGAGATGGAGCTCTCGCTGTACCGCGAGTACCGCGACATAGTCGGCCAGTTTTCGTACGTGGTGGAGACCGAGCGGCGGTTCTACCTGGCGAACGCGGTGGACGTCCAGGTCCGTGACGGCGGCGGTGAGGTGTACTTCGAGGTCCGCATGTCCGACGCGTGGGTCTGGGACATGTACCGGCCGGCCCGCTTCGTCAAGCACGTCCGGGTCATCACGTTCAAGGACGTCAACGTGGAGGAGCTGGACAAACCGGACCTCCGCCTCCCCGAAGACGGCCCGTTCTCGGGTTAGTCCCGGTTTCGATCGACCTACCGGCCGCGCCGGCTCGCTGGACGAGCCGGCGCGGTTCTTTTCGCGGCCTTAGCACACCGCACTGACCGTCCGGGTCCTTCAGTCTGATCCGTGGACCAGTTGTCCCCAACACCCCGGTTGTCCACAGCCGCGCGATCCGGGTCTGGTGAACCCCGTCCGCCCGCTGGCATCGTCGAACGCACACGCACCGTGATCGCCGGGACCGCCCCGGTGACGGAGCGAACCGACGAGGGGGCGAACACGATGACGGGCACCGACGAGCTCGCAAGACACCGCCGCGATCTGGGGGCCTGGGGCGAGGACATCGCCCTCGGCTACCTCCGTAGCCGAGGGCTCGTCCTGCTGGCCCGCAACTGGCGCTGCCGCGAAGGCGAGCTGGACCTCGTCTTCACCGACCGCACCCGCATCATCGTCTGCGAGGTGAAGACCCGCTCCGGCACCGAATTCGGCCTCCCCACCGAAACGGTCACGGAGGAGAAGGCGGGCCGGGTCCGCCGAGCCGCCCAGCGCTGGCTCCGCGAGTTCCGCCTCGGCTGGTGCTCCGTGCGCTACGACGTGGTCACGATCCTCGCGGAACCGGGTACCCGCCCGCGGCTGCAGCACATCGAGGCGGCGTTCTGATGCCCATCGCCAAAGCCTGGTCCGCCGGCCTCCTCGGCATCAACGGCCGGGTGATCGAGATCGAGGCCGACCTCGGCGGCGGGCTGAGCCGGATCACCCTCGTGGGCCTGCCCGACGCCGGGTTGCGCGAGGCGAAGGACCGCGTCCGGTCCGCCGTCCGCAATTCCGGGCAGCCCTGGCCCGACGGCAAGGTCACGCTCGGCCTGTCCCCGGCGAACCTGCCCAAGATGGGGTCCGCCTTCGACCTGGGTATCGCCGCGGCGGTGCTCGCGGCATCGGGGGCGGTCCCGGCCACCCGGCTGCTCGGCACCGTGTTGCTCGGCGAGCTCGCCTTGGACGGCCGGATCCGCGCGGTCCGCGGCATCCTCCCGGGCCTGCTGGCGGCCCGGGCGGCCGGCTACGGCCGAGCCGTCGTGCCGACGGACTCCCTCGTCGAGGCGGCGCTGGTGGACGGAATCGAAGTCGCGGGCGCGGCGCACTTGCGGGACTTCGTGGCGTGGCTGAATCGCGAAGCCGAGCTGGCCCACCCGGAGCCGCCGGGCCCGGTGACGCCGCCGGACGTGCCGGACCTCGCGGACGTCGTCGGCCAGCCGGAAGGACGCTGGGCCCTGGAGGTCGCCGCGGCGGGTGGTCATCACCTCCTCCTCACCGGACCGCCCGGAGTGGGCAAGACGATGCTGGCGAAGCGGCTGCCCGGGCTCCTTCCGCAGCTGACGCCGGAGGAGTCGTTGGAGGTCACCGCGGTCCACTCGGTCGACGGCTCGCTGTCGAAGTCCTCGCCGCTGGTCACCGTCCCGCCGTTCGTCGCCCCGCACTATTCGATCTCCGTGCCGGCGCTGATCGGCGGAGGCAGCGGAATCGCTTCGCCGGGCGCGATCAGCCGGGCACACCGAGGTGTGTTGTTCCTCGACGAGGTCTGCGAGTTCGCTGGGCAGTGCCTCGAGTCGCTCCGGACGGTCCTCGAAGAGGGTGAGGTGCGCATTTCCCGGGTCAAGGGATCGATCACCTACCCCGCGCGGTTCCAGCTGGTCCTCGCCACCAACACGTGTGCGTGCGCGCCGCCGAAGGATTCGGACTGCGTCTGCTCGCCGAGTGCCCGCCGCCGCTACCTCGCCAAGCTTTCCGGGCCATTGCTCGACCGCGTCGATCTGAGGGTCCGGTTGCGCCCGCTGAGCGCGATCAGCGCGCACGACACCGGCGCGGCGGAGCCATCGGAAGCGGTGCGCCACCGGGTGTTCGCAGCTCGCGAGCGCGCCGCCCACCGCTGGAGCGAGCACGGCTGGCTGTCCAACTCGGAGGTACCCGGCCCGGCGCTGCGCCGCTTGTTCGCCTTGCCCGCAAACGCAACGACCCTGCTGGACAGAGCCATGAACCGAGGAGCCCTGAGCGGCCGAGGCGCCGACCGTTGCTTGCGAATAGCCTGGACCTTGGCCGACCTGGACGCCGAGCCCCGCCCCGGCCCCGAACAAGTGGGCGCGGCACTGGCATTCCGAGAGCGAGTGGCGGCATGACCCCCGCCAACCACCGGCCGCCCGGCCTCTTCCCGCGGCGGATTGCCGAGCCACCGGCGCTCGCCACGGTCTTCGTCTCTGGGCACGGTCGAGTCGCTTTCCGAGAGCGTGCGGTCGAGCTATCGGCGGCTGCCATGGTCGTCTTCGTCCCTGAGTGCGAGCGGGTGGCTTTTCGAGAGTGGGTGGTCGAGCCATCTGCGACCGCCATGGCCGCACTCGTGTCTGCGTGCGATCGGGTCGCCTTTCGGGAGTGGGCGATCGAGCCGTCTGCGACCGCCATGGTCATCTTGGTCTTCGAGCCCAGGTGGGTCGTTCTTCGGCTGCAGGCGCTCGAGCCGCTGGCGGCTGCTGCTGCCGCACTCGCCGGTGATCAGGAGCCAGTGCCGATGGTGAGCGGTCGAGAGCGGGTGGCCGCATGAGTGCCGATGAGCTGCGGCAGGCTCGCGCGTACCTGCTGCGGGTGGCCGAGCCACCGGCGGCCGCCCTCGTGGCGTTCGTGGCCGAGCACGGGCCGATAGCGGCAGCCGCGCGGGTCCGGCGTGGCGACTGCCCGGGCGAGGTGTTCAAGGCAACCGAGGCGCGACGCGACTACGACCTCGTCAGCCAGGACTTCACCCGAGCCGCCGCGGCCGGCGCCCGGCTCGTCGTGCCCGAGGACGACGAGTGGCCCACCTGGCCACTGCACGCCCTCGACCTCGCGGCCCGGCAAGGCGTTGCCGAAGCCGTGCAGCCTCTGGCCTTGTGGGTCGCCGGCGACGTTGCGCTCGGCACCGCAGCCGACCGGGCCGTGGCCATCGTGGGTGCTCGTGCCGCGACGGACTACGGAGAACACCACGCCGCTGAGTTCGCCTACGGGCTGGCCGGCCGGAGCGTGCCCGTGTTCTCAGGTGCCGCGTACGGCATCGACGGCGCGGCGCACCGCGGCGCGCTCGCTGCCGAGGGCGTCACCGCCGCGGTGTTGGGATGCGCTGTCGATGCCGGCTATCCGGCGGGGCACGTCGCGCTGCTGAACCGGATCGTCCGCTCCGGCGGCGCCGTCATCAGCGAATACCCGCCCGGCACCCCGCCGGCGCGGCACCGCTTCCTCGTCCGCAACCGGCTCATCGCCGCCCTGACCGAGGGCACCCTGGTGGTCGAAGCGGGACGGCGCAGCGGCGCCCGCAACACCGCCAGCACCGCCGGCGCCCTCGGCAAGGTGGTGATGGCCCTGCCCGGCCCGGTTACGTCGGGGATGTCCATCGGCTGTCACGAACTGATCCGCGACGCCAAAGCGACGCTGGTCTCGACCGTCGACGAAGTCCTCGAGACCGTCGGACGCTTCGGCATCGCCGAGAACACCGTTTCGAGCCGGCCGAAACGGCGCACCGACCGGCTGGGGCCCGATGCGTTGCGCGCCTTCGAGGCACTGGCTGTGCGCGCCGACCGGTCCGACACCGAGGTCGCGGCCGAATCCGGCCTCCCGTTGCGGCGGGTTCGGGCGTTGCTGCCCGAACTGGAAATCGACGGATTCGCCGTCCGCGGGGAAGCCGGCTGGCGACGACGGAAGGAAAGCGCGTGACCACGACGAAATCCGGGCGAATTCGTCGACGGCGTTCGGCCGGTCCGGTGGGGCCGCGTGGCGATCCTTGACCGAAGGCGGTTGTTCGCGCAGCGTGACATCATGCCGTCACCACGCTCCGGACGGGCCCGCCGTCCCGACCTGCGCGCGCTGCGAGCCGCCTTGCCCGAGCCCGTGCGGGCCGTCGTCACCGCCTACGAACGGCACCTCGGGCTCGAACGCGGCCTGTCCGCGCACACCGTCCGGGCGTACGTCGGCGATGCGGTGGCGCTGCTGGGGTTCGTCGTGGACGGTGGCAGCGAAGTCGAGGAGCTGGACCTCGCGCGACTGCGCGCGTGGCTCGCCGCCCAGCAGTCCGGCGGGGCGAGCCGGACGACGCTCGCCCGGCGGGCCGCCTCGGCGCGGACGTTCACCGCCTGGGCGCACCGCACCGGTGTTTTGGCCACGGACCCGGGCGGCCGGCTCGCGGCGCCGCGAGCGCACCGCACCCTGCCCGGGGTGCTGCGGGCCGGGCAGGCGGGGGAAGTCATGCAGGCGTCGGCCGCCGGCGCGGCGCAGCGGGATCCCGTCGCCCTGCGTGATCGCGCGATCGTCGAACTGCTCTACGCCACCGGCATCCGCGTGTCCGAGTTGTGCGGGCTGGACGTCGGTGGGGCCGATTTCTCCCGTCGTGTCGTGACGGTAATGGGGAAGGGCGGCAAGGAACGGGTCGTCCCGTTCGGCGTTCCGGCGGCGGAGGCGCTCACCGACTGGATCGACGAGGGGCGGCCGAAGGTCATCGCCGAAAGCGGTGGTGAGAGCGTCGAGCCCGCGCTTTTCCTGGGTGTCCGGGGCAAACGCGTCGACCCGCGCGCGGTGCGGCGCGTCGTGCACGACGCCGTCACGGCGGTGCCCGGAGCGCTCGACATGGGGCCCCACGGCCTGCGGCATTCCGCCGCGACGCATCTGCTCGAAGGGGGTGCCGATCTCAGGAGCGTTCAGGAACTGCTTGGTCACGCTACGCTTGCCACAACGCAGCTCTACACTCATGTGACCGTCGACCGGTTGAAAGCGATCCATGACCGAGCGCACCCCAGGGCCTGAGGCGGCCGGGGGAGGCTCACCGGGGTCGTCACCAGCAGGACTGGCGGCGCACGCGCATCCGCACGAGCACGGAGATGACACTGAGCCGCATGCCGAGAACGACTGTGCAATGACCGCAGGCCCGCACGTGACCGAAGCCGCCGGAGTGACCACTCACGGTGAGGCTGCCGCGCCCGCGGAAACCCGGGCCGGCTACGACGTCGATGCCGGGATCGCGGCTCTGTGGCAGCAGTTCGCCGACAGCCCGGACCAGGCGTCGCGCGATCGGCTCGTGCTGCACTACGCCCCGCTGGTCAAGTACGTCGCCGGCCGGGTCGGCACCGGGCTGCCCACCCACATCGACGTGGGCGACCTCGTGCAGTCGGGCATCTTCGGGCTCGTCGACGCGATCGAGAAGTTCGATCCGGAGCGCGGCCTGCGTTTCGAGACCTACGCGATGCAGCGCATCCGCGGTGCGATCCTCGATGACCTCCGTTCGCAGGACTGGGTGCCGCGTGCGGTGCGCAGCAAGGCCAAGGAGGCTGAGCGCGCGATGGAGCGCCTCGGCGCCCGCCTGCACCGCACCCCGACCGACGCGGAGCTCGCCACCGAACTCGGCATCGGTCTCGACGACCTGCGCGACTTCTACGGCCAGCTGCAGCTGACCAGCGTCGTCGCGCTGGAGGACCTGGTGGCCGCGGGCAAGGACAGTGGCTCGCTGGTCGACACGCTGCCCGACGACGACGCCGTCGACCCGGTCGCGGTGCTCGTCGACCAGGACAACCGCCGCCAGCTCGCCCAGGCGATCGCGCAGCTGACCGAGCGGGACAAGATCGTGGTCAGCCTCTACTACTTCGAAAGCCTGACCCTCGCCGAGATCGGCAAGGTCCTCGGGGTCACGGAGTCGCGGGTGAGCCAGCTGCACACGCGGGCGGTCATGCGGCTGCGCGCCAAGCTGGTCGAGCAGACCGGCGTCTGATCACCGACCACCTCCCCACGGCTTGAGCCGGAATTCGCCCACCTCGCCGGTCAGCGCGAGGGGATCGACGTACTCCTCGCCCCGCCGCACACCCCAGTGCAGGCACGCGGCCACCGTGCAGCCGGGATGCCCGGCGAGGACGGTGCCGAGCACTTGGCCTCGGTAGACCTGTTCGCCCACGGCCACTTTCGGTACGACGGGTTCGTAGGTGGTCCGCAGCCCACCGTCGTGGTCGACGGAGAGCACGGGCCGCCCGCCCACGGCACCCGCGAAGACGACGACACCCGCATCGGCGGCCAGCACGTCCTGCCCGGGCACGGCGGCCAGGTCCACTCCGCGATGACCGGGTCCGAACGGCGTATCGGGGGCATCGAAATACTTGGTGATCACCGGAACGGGTGACAGTGGCCAGGAGAGTCGCGATTGCCGCGCGGTCAGAGGACCGTCGGCGCCAGGTCCGGCCGCGATGGACCGCGGCGCTGCCGGGGCGATCATGAAGGCGATCGCCCACGGTGCGGCCAGCCCCAGCGTGGACTCGAGAAAATCTGTCGGCGCCTGCGCGGCCTCGGCGGAACCGGTCCGCATTTCCCCGGCCGGGGAGGCTGCGCGCTGATCCGACCACGGGTGTGCGGTCGATGCGAGCCCACTTGCCCGCGACCTGGGAGGTGTCGCTACCCCCAGCGCTGGCGAGCCCAGCGCCGCTGAGCCCGGCGCCGGCGGGGCCAGGCCGTGCGTCCAAGGCTCTGCTCGCGGAGGCTGGGATTCACCTGTTCGAGCCACACCTGTCCCCAGGGACGTCGTCGGAGGCATCTCGCCTCCCCAAGCCACCGCTCCCGGTGCTCGAACGCTTATGTCTCCACCTGCTACCACCCCTCCGAAAAGCGCCATGACCAGCGCAATCGTGCCCAATAGCCACCCCGGCACCCACCGCCGGACCCGCATGATCGACTCCATGACTCCAGGGTGGGGGAGGCCGGTGCGTCATGGGGGGCCGATGCCGAATCTGTGGATAACCGGACCCGATGTGGACAACTGCGTCACCCAGTGGCCGCCGGTGGGGGAGGGGGTGGTGGGAGGGGGTAGAATCTTCTGCGCAGTCCGTTTCAGCGGGCTGACTTCGCGTGCACGTGCGCGTTCCCCGGTCTGGAAGCAGCCGGGCGGGCGCACGGGGTCCGGCGGTCCCTGGGAGATCTTCACCCCCGGGGTCCGGGCACCGGCACGGGCACCAGGGCGAACGGCCACCCGGCCGCGAGCGACAAACCGAGCAGCGCGTCAGCGGAAGCGAAGCGCGCACTACACAGAAGAGGTGTGATTCCGGCAATGGCCGTCGTCACCATGAAGCAGCTGCTCGACAGCGGCGTGCACTTCGGGCACCAGACCCGCCGGTGGAACCCGAAGATGAAGCGCTACATCTTCACCGAGCGCAATGGCATCTACATCATCGACCTGCAGCAGACGCTGACCTACATCGACCGTGCGTACGAATTCATCAAGGAAACCGTCGCGCACGGCGGCACCATCATGTTCGTCGGCACCAAGAAGCAGGCTCAGGAAGCCATCGCCAACGAGGCCGCGCGCGTGGGCATGCCCTACGTCAACCAGCGCTGGCTCGGCGGCATGCTGACCAACTTCCAGACCGTGCACAAGCGTCTCCTCCGCCTCAAGGAGCTCGAGGCTCGTGAGCAGACCGGCGGCTTCGAAGGTCTCACCAAGCGCGAGATCCTGACGCTGACCCGCGAGAAGGACAAGCTCGAGAAGACCCTCGGCGGCATCCGCGACATGGCGAAGGTGCCGAGCGCGGTGTGGATCGTCGACACGAAGAAGGAGCACATCGCCGTCGGCGAGGCTCGGAAGCTGAACATCCCGGTCGTCGCGATCCTGGACACCAACTGCGACCCGGACGAGGTCGACTACCCGATCCCGGGCAACGACGACGCCATCCGGTCGGCCGCGCTGCTGACCAAGGTCGTCGCCGAGGCCGCGGCCGCCGGTCTGATGGCCCGCTCCAGCCGCAACGGTGCTTCGGCCGACACGAAGCCGGAGCCGGGCGTCGCCGCCGACGAGCCGCTGGCCGAGTGGGAGAAGGAGCTGCTCGCCGGCTCCGAGACCGCCGCCGCCGACGCGACCGAAGCCGCCGCTGCCGTCGAGGCGGCCCCGGCCGAGGCCGCCACCGAGCAGGCGACCGCCTCCTCCTGACGCTCCACCGCCCGTGCGGCCGTGCCCCTGGGGGCCCGGCCGCACGGGTGTAGCAACCCACAGATTTCCTGCAAAGGACGGATTTACCAGAATGGCGAACTACACCGCCGCTGACGTGAAGCGCCTGCGCGAGATGACCGGCGCCGGCATGATGGACTGCAAGAAGGCCCTCGAGGAGAACGGCGGCGACTTCGACAAGGCCGTCGAGTTCCTCCGCATCAAGGGTGCCAAGGACGTCGGCAAGCGCGCCGAGCGCGCCACCGCCGAGGGCCTGGTCACCGGCGACGGCGGCGTCCTCATCGAGCTCGACTCCGAGACCGACTTCGTCGCGAAGAACGCCGACTTCCAGGCGCTCGCCGCGAAGATCGTCGAGGTCGCGAAGACCGTCAAGACCTCCGACGTCGAGGCGCTCAAGGCTGCCGAGCTCGACGGCAAGACCGTCAACGAGGTCGTCCAGGAGCTCTCGGCCCGCATCGGCGAGAAGCTCGAGCTGCGCCGCGTCGTGGCCTTCGAGGGCCAGACCGCGACCTACCTGCACCGCCGTGGCTCCGATCTGCCGCCGGCCGTCGGCGTGCTCGTCGAGTTCACCGGTGACGACACCGACGCCGCCCGTGGTGCCGCCATGCAGGTCGCCGCGCTGCGCGCGAAGTACCTGACCCGCGACGAGGTGCCGGCCGAGATCGTCGAGAACGAGCGCCGCATCGCCGAGCAGACCGCCCGCGAAGAAGGCAAGCCGGAGCAGGCCATGCCGAAGATCATCGAGGGCAAGGTCAACGCTTACTACAAGGACAACGTCCTGCTTGAGCAGCCGTCGGTCAAGGACAACAAGAAGACCGTCAAGGCCCTGCTCGACGCGGCCGGCGTGACGCTGACCAAGTTCGCGCGCTTCGAGGTCGGCCAGGCCTGACGTCAGGCCAGGGCGTAGGTTCTACCCCCACAGTGCCCCGTCTCCGTCCATCGGGGACGGGGCACTGTCGGGTCCAGAGGAATTCACAGCGGTCGAGGGGCGTAGGAGGCGACATAGATGGGTGACCGGGTCGAAGGTGGCTACCGCCGGGTGCTGCTGAAACTGGGCGGCGAGATGTTCGGCGGTGGTTCGATCGGCGTCGATCCGGACGTCGTCCACTCGGTCGCGCAGCAGATCGCCGACGTCGCCCGCACCGGCGTCCAGGTCGCGGTCGTGATCGGCGGCGGCAACTACTTCCGGGGCGCGGAGCTGTCGCAGCGCGGCATGGACCGCGACCGCGCCGACTACATGGCGATGCTGGGCACCGTGATGAACTGCCTCGCGCTGCAGGACTTCCTGGAGAAGGAGGGCCTGCCCACCCGCGTGCAGACCGCCATCACGATGGGCCAGGTCGCCGAGCCCTACATCCCGCGCCGCGCCGAGCGGCACCTGGAGAAGGGCCGCGTCGTGATCTTCGGCGCCGGGGTCGGCATGCCGTACTTCTCCACCGACACCGCGGCCGCGCAGCGGGCGCTCGAGCTGGGCTGCGAAGCCGTGCTGATGGCGAAGGCCGTCGACGGCGTCTACACCGCGGACCCGAAGGCCGACCCCACCGCCGAGATGTTCCGCGAGATCACCCACCGCGAGGTGCTGGAGCGGGATCTCAAGGTGGCCGACGCGACGGCGTTCAGCCTCTGCATGGACAACAACATGCCGATCATCGTGTTCAACCTGCTCACCGAGGGGAACATCGCCCGCGCGGTGAGTGGTGAAAGAATCGGCACGTTGGTCAGCACCCCCACTGCCGGGGTGCCGGCCTAGACCTGCTGGGATCAGCAAGCGCCACCCATCACAACAACGGGAGTAGCCGTGATCGACGAGACCCTCCTCGATGCCGAGGAGAAGATGGAAAAAGCGGTGTCCGTCGCCAAGGATGATCTGACGTCGGTGCGCACCGGCCGGGCCACCCCGTCGATGTTCTCGCGCATCGTCGTCGAGTACTACGGCGCGCCGACCCCGCTGAACCAGCTGGCCAGCGTGAACGTGCCGGAGGCGCGGATGGCGCTGATCAAGCCGTACGACCAGACCCAGCTCGTCGCGATCGAAAAGGCCATCCGCGAGTCCGACCTCGGGGTCAACCCGAGCAACGACGGTAACGTGATCCGGATCGTCATCCCGCAGCTCACCGAGGAGCGGCGCAAGGAGATGGTCAAGGTGGCCAAGAGCAAGGGCGAGGACGCGCGGGTGACCATCCGCAGCATCCGCCGCAAGGCCAAGGAAGAGCTCGACCGCATCGGCAAGGACGGCGAAGCGGGCGAAGACGAGGTCGTGCGCGCGGAGAAGGAGCTGCAGAACCTCACCGACACGTACTCGCACAAGGTCGACGAGCTGGTCAAGCACAAGGAAGCCGAGCTGCTCGAGGTCTGATGGCAAAGGTGAGCGAGGAACGCGAGGACCGGGTGGACGCCACCGGAGCACACCCGGCGGCCGCGCCCGGGACGCCGGAGCCGGGTGACGCCGGCACCCCGGCCACGCCGGAGTTCCCGGGAACCGCCGGGGCGCCGGCCTCTGCGGGCGAGGCTTCGGCGACCTCGGAAAACGGCCGCGCAGCGGGGACGCCGGTCGTGCCGGAGGCTTCGGGCGCCGGCGAAGCGGCCCGGTTGTCGGCCGCCGGAACCGCCGCCGCGGAAACGCCGGCGGGCTCGCGGGCCGATGCTGCGGGCGACGCTTCGACGACCGCCGGAGCAGGAGCCGCTGCCGGTGGCGTGGCGGCGGAAACGCCATCGGCGAACGGCGTGGCGGCCGGGGCAACCGCGGCCGCCGAACCGGCGCCGGAGGCCAAGAAGGCCTCCAAGGCCGGCCGGAACCTGCCCGCGGCCATCGGGGTGGCGCTGCTGCTCGGCGCCGCGATCATCGTTTCCCTGCTCACCGTTCGCTACCTGTTCATCGGGATCATCGCGGTCGCGATCGCGGTCGGCACCTTCGAATTCGCCGGGGTGCTGCGCCGGGTCGCCGACATCCGGGTCGCGATGATCCCGGTGCTCGTCGGCGGGCAGGCGATGATCTGGCTCGCCTGGCCGTTCGGCCGGGAGGGCGCGCTCACCGCGTTCGTCCTCACCGTGCTCGCCTGCCTGCTGTGGCGGCTGCCCGGCGGCGCGAAGGGCTACCTGCGCGACATCAGCGCGTCCACCTTCGCCGCCGCCTACCTGCCGCTCTTCGGTGCCTTCGCGGCGATGCTCGTACCGCCGTCGGACGGCGTCGGGCGGGTCCTCACCTTCCTGATCGGCGTCGTCGCGTCGGACACCGGTGGCTACATCGCCGGCGTGCTCGGCGGTAAGCACCCGATGGCGCCCACCATCAGCCCGAAGAAGACCTGGGAAGGCTTCGCGGGTTCGGTGATCGGCGGCGTCGTGGCCGGAGCGCTGACGCTCAGCCTGCTGCTCGACGGCCACGTCTGGCAGGGCGTGATCTTCGGCGTCGCCATCGTGCTGACCGCGACCCTCGGCGACCTCGTCGAGTCGCTGATCAAGCGCGACCTCGGCGTCAAGGACATGGGCACGCTGCTGCCCGGGCACGGCGGGATCATGGACCGCCTCGACTCGCTGCTGCCCTCGGCCGTCGTGTCCTGGCTGCTGCTTTCGGCGTTCGTGCCGGTCTAGTCGTCGTAGGGGTCGTCGACCTCCGCGCGGCCCCAGCCTTCGGCGACGCGGGAGTGGTCGATCACCGCGAACACCGCGCCCTCGGGGTCGGCGAGGATCGACATCCGGCCGAACGGGGTGTCGTAGGGCTGGATCACCACCGTGCCGCCGTGCATGAGCGCCTCGCCCGCGACCGCGTCGACGCCGCGGGCCGGGTCGATGTCGAAGTACACGAGCCAGTGCGGCGGGGTGTCGAGGCTGTACTCCGAACCCATCACGTACCGGTACAGCACCGGCTCGTGCTCGATGAGCCATTCGACGTAGTCGAGCATCTCGCCGTCGCCGATCTGATGGCTGCCGTAGGTGAACAGCTTGGTGTAGAAGTGATCCGCCGCGACGCCGTCGTGGGTGTTGAGGTCCGCGCCGCTGAAGGTGTTCGGGATCCCGGTGACGAACTCCCAGTTCGGCGGCACCTCCCAGAACACCACCGGCGCGCCGCACGCGTCCATGGCGTGCATGATCATGCCGCGGTCCGGGATCGCCACCGGCCCGAGCGTGATCCGCCCGCCGAGGTGCTCCACCCACTCGGCCGCGCTCGCGGTGTGCGGCACGGAGATGTGCGGCATCCACCCCAGCGGCGCGCCCTGGGCGGCACGGTAGAGCCCGCCCACGGGAAGCGTGTTGAGCGCCGCGATGGAGTAGCGGCCGTCGGAGGTCGCCGGGTCTCGTTGAGTGGTGTACTCCCAGCCGAAGAGGGCACCGTAGAATCTTTCCGCCACGGCCTGCTCGCGACAGGCCAGCTCGATCCAGCACGGAATTCCGGCCGGGACCGGGGACGGGGTACTGGACGGGCCGATTGCCATGGGTGCTCCTCCCGATACCCACCGGATTCTAGGCGTGATCCGTGAGTTTTCCGCCAAGAATTCGCCTCCGTCAGAACACGGCCCGGCGACGAGGACCCGGAAGGAGCAGCGGGGGTGCGGTGGTCGTCCCGGCGCGCGGAGGTCGTGCCCAGCCCCAACATCTGGTACTACCAGGCCGATTACGAGCTGGAGAACCGCGCGCAGGACAGCGGCGGGGAGATCTGGCGGGTGCTGCGGGAGGAGCACGACTGGACCGGCCGGGACGTGCTGGACGTCGGCTGCGGTGACGGGTTTCACTTGCCGCGCTTCGCCCGTGACGCGCGATCGGTGCTCGGAGTGGAGCCTCACGAGCCGTTGGTGCGAAGCGCGCTGAAGCGCGTCGAGGGACTGTCGAACGTGGACGTCCGGCTGGGCCGGGCCCAGCGGCTGCCGGTCCGCAGCGCGAGCGTCGACGTCGTGCACGCGCGCACGGCGTACTTCTTCGGGCCCGGGTGCGAGCCCGGGCTGGCGGAGGCCGAGCGGGTGCTGCGGCCGGGCGGCGCGCTCCTGATCGTCGACCTGGACGTGACCAGTGAGCCCTACGGGCGCTGGATGCGCGCCGACCTACCGCAGTACGACCCGGGCGCCGTGGAACGGTTCTTCGCCCGGGCCGGGTTCGGCTGCCGCCGCGTCGCGACCGAATGGCGATTCGCGACGGCCGCGGACCTCGAAGCCGTGCTGAAGATCGAGTTCAGCCGGCCGGTCGCCGAACAGGCGATCGCGGAGTCCTTGCAGCGTAACGGGAATCGCGCGCAGGACCTGACGCTGCCGGTGGGCTACCGCGTCCACACGCGGGTCAAGCCCACCGGCCTCGTCCTGCCTGGTCACTCCGCCGTCTCCGGCGAGGAGGACTCGTCTTCGTCCTCACCGAGGATGCCGTAGAGGGAACGCCGGGCGTCGTTGAGGACCTCGGCCGCGCGGGCCTGCTGGCTCTCGGTGCCCGCGCGCATGATCTGCACGACGGCGGCGGCCAGGTTCTTGCCCGCCTTGGCCAGCCCGACCTCGGTCGGGTCGACGTCCTGCGCGATGTGCTCCCACGGCGGGGTGCTGTCCTGCTCTTCCGCGGCGGTGCGGCCGGCGTCGGTCAGCTCGAACAGCTTCTTGCCGTGCTCGTCCTTGCTGATCACCAGGCCTTCGTCGGCCAGCAGCTGCAGCGTCGGGTAGACCGAGCCGGGGCTCGGCCGCCAGAAGCCGCCGGAGCGCTCGCCGATCTCGCGGATGATCTCGTAGCCGTGCCGGGGCTGCTCGGCGAGCAGCGCCAGGATCGCGGCGCGGACGTCACCGCGGCGGCTGCGCCGTCCGCCGTGACCCCGCCGGCCCGGTCCGTGGCCGCGACCGCGTCCACCGGGGCCGAAGCCCGGGGGGAACTCGCCGAAACCACCGAAGGGCCCGAAAGGTGCGCGCCCACGTTCGTGAGCGAAGGGGTGTTGATGCCTACGCATGTCTTGTGTTCCTTTCTCGAACTGTTGCGACACGTTCACGATATATCGGAAACGGTCGGCTGGCAACCCACTCGTGGTGAGCCCGCTCACGTCTGCGCCCGGGTGGAAAGATCGGCGGCGTGCCGGAAACCATCGACGAGATCGACGCGCGCCTGCTCCAGGCGCTGGGGGAGGACCCGCGGTCGACCGCGGTCGCGCTGGCCGAGCGGCTGGGCCTGTCCCGCAACACGGTGCAGGCCCGGGTCGCGCGGCTCGAGCAGCGCGGCGTCCTCCGGTCGTTCGAACGCCGCATCGACCCGGCCCGCCTGGGCCACCCGCTGCGGGCGTTCGTCAACGCGCAGGTCGACCAGCGGCGCCTCGCCGAGATCGGCACGGCCCTCGCCGCGATCCCCGAGGTGACCGAGGTGTGCGGGCTGACCGGGGCGAGCGACCTCATGGTGCAGGTGGTCGCCGTCGACGCCGACGACCTCTACCGGATCGCCGGGCACATCCTCGCCTCGCCGGGGGTGGAGCGGACGAACATCTCGCTCGTCATGCGTGAGCTCGTCCCGTACCGCCTGGCGCCCCTGCTGGAGCGCGTGCATTCTGCGCAGCCGGAGACCTGAGCTCTCGGCGTCCGGTGTGCATTCTGCGCGCTCTCGGCGGCATCGGTTGTGCGATGCGTCCACCAGTGCTGTCCTGGTGGGCGCTTCCTGCGCGAAAGGTGTCGACGATGACTCAGGCCCCCGTGACCGCCCCGGCGCTCACCGCGATCGAGCAGCGGGTGCTGTGGCTCGCCACCGCGATCGTGCACCAGGCCAACCGCGTCCGGCCCAACCCGTCCGGGCTGAAGGTCGGCGGGCACCAGGCGTCGTGCGCCTCACTGGTCTCGATCATGACGTCGCTGTGGTTCCGGCACCTGCGACCCGAGGACCGCGTCTCGGTGAAGCCGCACGCGTCGCCGGTGCTCCACGCGATCAACTACCTCCTCGGCGAGCTGGACGAGGCCTACCTGCCGACGCTGCGCGAGTTCGGCGGCCTGCAGAGCTACCCGAGCCGCGCCAAGGACCCCGACCCGGTGGACTACTCGACCGGCTCGGTCGGCATCGGCGCGACCGCCCCGATCTGGGGCGCGCTGGCCCGCCGCTACCTGACGGCCCGGGGCTCGTCGGCGGGCACCGGCCGCCAGTACTCGCTGGTCGGCGACGCCGAGCTGGACGAAGGCGCCATCTGGGAGGCCATCCTCGACCCGGGCGTCGCCGAACTCGGCGAGATCGTCTGGATCGTCGACCTCAACCGCCAGTCCCTCGACCGGGTCGTCCCGAACATCGCGGCCGGGCGGCTGCAGGGCATGTTCGACGCCGCCGGCTGGCAGGTGCTGACGCTGAAGTACGGCCGCCTGCTGGAGGAGCTGTTCACCCGGCCCGGCGGCGCCGAGCTGCGCGCCCGCATCGACGCGATGCCGAACCCCGAGTACCAGCGGCTGCTGCGCTGCGACGCCGCGCAGGTCCGCGACCGGCTGCCCGCGGGCGACGCTGCCCTCTCCGAGCTGGTCGCCTCGCTCGACGACGAAACGCTGCTGGCCGCGATCCGCAACCTCGGCGGCCACGACCTCGGCTCGCTCGACGAGGTCTTCGCGTCCATCGCGGACGATCGGCCGACGGTGATCTTCTGCTACACGGTCAAGGGACGCGGTCTTCCCACGCAAGGGCATCCGCAGAACCACTCGTCGCTGCTGACCGTGGCGCAGATGGAAGAGCTGGCTTCGGCATCGGGCACGGACCTCGCTTCGCCGTGGGAGCGCTTCGCCGACGGGTCGGCCGAAGCCGCGTTGTGCGCTGAAGTCGCTTCGCGCCTTCGCCGTCCGGACGTTCCTTCGGCGCCTTCGCTGGAACTGCCGGTCGACATCGGGCGGACGCCTTCTGGGACCGCTACGACGCAGGCGGCGCTGGGTCGCGTGTTGCTCGACCTGACGCGCGAAGCGCCCGAAGCGGCGAAGCGCGTGGTGACGGTCAGCCCGGACGTCAGCTCGACGACCAACCTCGGCGGCTGGGTCAACAAGGTCGGCGTCTGGTCGGCCACCGAGCGCCGCGACTGGTTCGAGGACGACCCCGAGACGATCATGCACTGGCGCGAGAAGCCGACCGGCCAGCACGTCGAACTGGGGATCGCCGAGACGAACCTGGTCGGCTTGCTGGGTGAGCTCGGCGCGACCTGGAGCCGGTGGGGCGAGCCGCTGCTGCCGATCGGTGTCATGTACGACCCGTTCGTCGAGCGCGCGCTTGAGCCGTGGTCGTTCGGCATCTACGCGGGCGGGCAGTCGATCCTGATCGGGACGCCGTCGGGGGTCACGCTCGCGCCGGAAGGCGGCGCGCACCAGTCGATCACCACGCCGTCGATCGGGATCGAGCAGCCCGGCTGCGTCAGCTACGAACCGGCGTTCGCGATCGACACCGAATGGACCCTGCTGGCCGCGCTCGGCCGGCTCGGCAAGCCGGGCGGGACGTCGTCGTACTTCCGGCTCTCGACGCGGCCGGTCGACCAGACGCTCGCCGCGGTGCCGGCCGATCCGGCCGCCCGCGAACGCCGTCGCCGCCAGGTCGTGGCCGGCGCGTACCTGCTGCGGCGGGTGGCTGCACCGGCCGTCACGCTGGCGGCGATGGGCGCGCTGGTGCCGGACACCCTGGCGGCGGCCGAGCGGCTGGCCCAGGTCGGCGTCGAGGCCGACGTCGTGTGCGTCACGAGCCCGGGCCTGCTGTTCGAGGCGCTCCAAGCCCGGTCCGGCCGCGGGAGTGCCGAGTCGTGGATCCTGGACCAGGTCTTCCCGGCTTCGCGGGCGAAGCCGCTGGTCACCGTGCTCGACGGCCACCCGCACACGCTGGTGTTCCTCGCCGGGATCAACCGGGTGCCGTCGGTCGCCCTCGGCGTCACGGGCTTCGGGCAGTCGGGGTCGCTCGAGGACGTCTACCGCTACCACGGTATCGACACGGACGCGATCATCCGGGCCGCGCTCGACGCCGTCAGCTGAAGGTGGCGCCGGCGAGCAGGGCGTCCATCTTGGCGTCCCAGCCGGGGAAGGACCCGTACTGGACGATCAGGATCCGGCTCGTCGGCAGCCACCACATCCGCACCTGGTTGTTCTGCGCCGAGTTCTCGCAGGTGACCTTCCAGCGGCCGTATTCGGCGTTCTTGGGGCCGACCGGCGCGAAGCCGGAGTCCATGAGCGTGCTGCCGGTGGCCCCGGTGGCCTTGCCGGGCGGCGACGCGGGCGTGATGCAGGTTGGCAGGTCCGTGCCGGTGTACCAGCCGAAAGGCCGCTTCGTGCTCGGAAGGTTGATCGGCGCGTCGGCGTCCGGCTTGCGCAGGTTCACGATCCGCGCTTCGCAGGCCACGGCGCCTTCGGCGACGCAGCCGTCCAGCAGGCCGTCCGCGCTGTGCTCGGTGTAGGTCGCGCCGGCCGGCAGGGTCAGGTGCAAGGACCCCACGGTGGCGCGCGGCCCGCTCGGCGTGCTCGGCGCCGGCGGGTGCTCGCCCGGGGTGCTGCAGGCGGCGGCGCTCAGGATGACCGCGGCCACCAGGACAAGGTGCCGGAAGGACACGCGCTCACCTCTTTCGTCGGGCGCCGGTTTTCACGCCGTCGATCATCCCTCCGGGTGACACGGCCCCGCCGACCGGGGGCGGCCCGTGACCTGGGGTACACCGGGTTAGGGTGGCCCGGGCGGCGCCGGCGGGCGCATGGGACACTGATCCGGTTATGACTGCCCTTCCCCTCGTCTTCGACGCGCCCAAGCGCGGCCTGCCGCCGCGCCACCTCGCCGACCTCTCGGTGTCCGAGCGCGCGGCCGCCGTCGCCGAACTGGGGGAGAAACCGTTCCGCGCGAAGCAGCTGTCGAACCACTACTTCTCCCGCCTGACGGTGGACCCGGAGGAGATGACGGACATCCCGGCGGCCTCGCGCTCCCGGCTCGTCGAGTCGTTGATGCCGACGCTGTTGACGGAGGTCCGCGCGCTGGAGGCCGACAGGGGAGCGACGCGCAAGACGCTGTGGCGAGCCCACGACGGCACGCTCCTGGAGAGCGTCCTGATGCGCTACCCGGACCGGGCGACGCTGTGCATCTCGAGCCAGGCGGGCTGCGGCATGGCGTGCCCGTTCTGCGCGACCGGCCAGGGCGGGCTCGACCGGAACCTGTCGACGGCGGAGATCGTCGACCAGGTCCGTTCAGCGGCGGCGGTCATGCGCGACGGGGCGATGCCCGGTGGGCCCGGCCGGCTGTCGAACATCGTCTTCATGGGGATGGGCGACCCAATCCCTACCGTTTGACAACGCGCTGACCTGCGCGGAAGCTGGTTACATGGTCAACGTGATCTTTGCCGAGCGCATCAGCCGCGATCGAGGCAACACTGAGTCGATCGAAGCCCAGGACGCAAAGTTGGAAGCTCGCCGAGCGGATGAGGCGAAGGTTCGTGAGGTCACCGTCGTCGGTAAAGCTGTCGATCGCTCGGTCTCCGGTGACGTTGACTTCTTCGACCGTCCGGACTTGCGGAAGTGGCTGACGGACGAGGTACGCGAACAGTGGGACGAGATCTGGGTTACGAACCAGGACCGCCTGTCGCGAAACGACATGCACTTCCTAGCCTTCGTCTTCAAGATTCTCGAGTGGAGCAAGTCAATCGTCATCCTCGACGACCCGACCTTGGACTTGCGGACACCCGAAGGTCGCTTGATCGCTCACGCGAAGGCGCTCGGGCCGGCAAAAGAACTCGCGCGGATCAAGGATCGCGTCAAGGACAGCCATGAGCGTCGTAGGTATACCGAGGCGTGGCCTGGTGGCGTGCCGACCTTTGGCTACACCACGGTGCCCAAACTCCTCCCCGCCGGCGATGAGGGCAAGTTGGTCAGCCGGAAGGTTCGTGTTCTAGACGAGTACGAGACCACCGTGCTGCACGAGATGCGTCGATGGATGGTCGACGAAGAGAATCCGCACACCATCAAGCAGGTGTGTGTTCGGCTGGACAAGCGGGGCGAGTTGACCAACCGCGATCGCTGGCGGAAGTTCGTTCTCGGTCAGGAACCGCGAGGAGAGAAGTGGTCTCCCTCCAGCGTGAAGCAGGTTCTTACCTCGCTGTCCCTTCTCGGGTGCAAGCTGCACGGCTTGAAGCCGTTGTACGCGCCCGACGGCAGCCTGCTCGTCACCGCGGAGCCGGTGTTCACAAAGGAAGAGTGGGACACACTGCAAGCCGCCATCAAGAAACGTGAGCGAGAGCCATATCGGGTCTTCGGTACCTCGCCACTGCTCGGGGTGCCGTTCTGTGCCAAGTGCGGTGCCTCGGCAACGCACGTTGTCATGACAAGGGTGAGCGGTAAGGGCGATGCCAAGGCGGAGAAGGTCTACCGGTACTACCGGTGTACGAATCAGCGCCAGGAAAAGCCGTGTCCGGGTGTGAGCATGCGAGCCGATGACGTAGAGCAGCTTGTCGAGCAGACCTTTCTCGAGCAGGTCGGATCGGTCGAGGTTGTCAAGCGTAGCTGGGTGGTCGGGGAAGATCACACCGAAGAACTGGCGAGTGTCCGTGCGGCGATCAGCCGGCTCGAGAACGAGCGAGACACGTCGGCCTCGTGGGATGATGAGGATGAAGATTCTTACCGGGAACGCAAAGCGAAGCTGGTTGAGCGACGAAACGTTCTGAAGCAGAAGCCGCAGCGCGAGTCCGGGTATGTGTACGAAGGAAGCGGTGTCACGTATGCGCAGGCATGGGTTGACGCTGACCAGAGTAAAAAACGGCGTCTGCTGGTTGAAGCCTGAGTTCGGTTTGAGATCACAAGCATGACCGAGTGGGAGATTAAGATCCCTGACGACATCAAGGGCCGCCTCGTCGCTGCTGGATGACCTCGGTCTCATGACCGTGGTGTCGAACGACCGTCATTGAGCGGTGGCGTCTGCGTCACCGCGCGCAACCTATTCGTTCGATCCCGATCGTCTCCGAGAGATCGAGCATGACGGCAAATCCCTTCTTCCAGCCGTCTGTCGAGATCGAAGAACGGCGTAGCTTGTTCAGGTCTGCGAGGGTGCCGATCTCGACTCCGCGGACCGTCTGTTTTCTGGTGCTCAGTCGGGTGAACCGAGCTTCCGCCTGTCGGTTGGTTTGTCCGGTGACCACGGAGGTGCCGATTTCCTTTGCTACGGTTAGCGCCTGGTTACCCGGTATCCACGCGTAGGGTGAGTTGATCTCGATGTTGTCGGCGACGCAGAGGTCGTCTGACAGCTTGGTGATTGTCGGGGTCGGCGGGTGGTCGGCGAAGTGGTAGTTGAGGGCGCCTAGTCTGCTGCCTAGAGACATGGTGGCGCGGCGGCCGTTGATCAGGAGCGGTCCTTGGTAGCACTCGCCGAGCGGCTCGAGGAAGTCTTGGCGGGCAAGGTTGTATTCGTCAGGCGATAAGTGGGCAGAGCAGCCAAGTGCTGCAAGCGTGTCCCGTGCGAACATCGGCCCTGTCTGGATGACGAGTTCCGGTCGCTGATGTGCGATGGCAGCAAGAGTCAATTCGATGAGTCGCTTCGAATGAAAGGGGATATGCAACGAAGGGATCAACGCGATCGAGTTCGCTTTTTGAATTTCTGGACTCCAGCATGCGTCTGAAAGATCCAGGCGTGGGCTGGGAGTTGTCGATGGCATGGTCCCTCCCGTTGCGGTTGCTAGCCGGGAGGGCGGTGTGCGGTCGGTGATATCCGCAGCTCGAATTGCGCCAAGATGGGAGGCCCCAGACGCCGCTAGGTGACCGGTGCCCCTCGGCGCGGTCGGGATTCGTCGATCCTGTTGCCATTTCTTGGAGGCGTGAAGGCTGCGGGCGAGTAATCGACCGGCAGGCTGCACGACGCGACACGTCGATGAGGGCGAAAGTGAAGGTTTCGCTTGGCGCCAAGCCTCTAAGAGTTCTTGGACATGCAGCCTCCACGTGTTGACGTGGGAGGGCGTCAGTCGGGATCGCTCAAGGTCGTCCTCACACCAGGATGCACGGCAAAGCCACTGTCGGCAACAAGGCGCACGAGGACAGGCGCCGGCGTCGACGAAGGCGTGCGTCGCGAAGCTGACACTAGCGATCGGCTGAGTCCTGAACTGCCTGCACTTGCGTTCGCTGTGGACGATTCGATGCCGTGACGCCCGCTTTAGGAGAGTGGGTGACGGTGCTGTCCAGGGCCTCTACCAGCCACTATAGCCTCACGGTTGTCTTTCGTGACCCCACAAGTCACACGGTTGAGCACGGTTTCGGGTCACGAAATGGGTCACGCGACGAGGCCTCAAGTGTGTCGTACAGCACAGGTTGGAAGGGCGTGTCGGTGCCAGTACATGATCAGTTCCGGGCGCCAGAGCCCGTTGTGGACCTTAGTGGCGTCAGACGTACGACCGGTAGGTCATCCCCCGACCTATCGCGTCGGCCATGCCTAGCCACGGTCCGCCGCCCTGGGGGACGCCCCTGACGAGAGGCGGTCCGCTCGTCCGGGGCATCGGTGCCCCGCGCGTGCTCTTCCGCGTTCGACAAGCGCTAGCACGAGCACTTGAGTCACTTCCGACGTCGATAGCGACGCAACCGCTTTGGCGGTCTACCGCTGGTGGGGCGTACGAGCCACCCGACTCCGTGACTGTCAATCACCATGTACTGCGTAACTAAGATTGCTGTACCCGGTACCCCCATGCCGACTACTGCTCCGGGGGCGGGGCGACTTCTCAGGATGTCGTGAGTCTTCATGTCGTACGCGCGAAGAGTGGCGCCAGGTGGAACCGTGGTCCCGTCAGCTTGGCCCTCAATGACAACAGGGTCAGTTTTGTATGTGCCTAACAATGCGCCTTCGTCGTGATCTGCCCAGTAAGCTGAGATTTGGTAGGAAATGTTGGACACGTGAACGGCTAGAGGTCCTGAGTTCTTGACCTGGATGTTGGCGATGACATAGTAGCCGCGGAAGAGGGGGTCATCTTCTTCGTCGTGGGAAGAAAAGCCCGCGCCCCATGCGCTAACTTGGTCGACTTGTTGCCGCCTTCTGATACTCCTGTCGCGCAAGAAGGCGCCGGCTGCTACGGAGAACGATGCCGCGGAGAACCACGATGGGACGTTTCCCCAATCCCAGCCTAGCCAGGTCATCTTTCGCCTTCCTTTCGCCTCCGCGGGGAGCGTACTTGACGGACGACCAAACGGCCCCGCCCAGGAAGTGAGCGGGGCCGCCGGGTTCAGTCGCCGATCTGGGTGTGCCAGGCGTCGTGACATGCGGCCCGGTCGGCGCCGACGGCGGCTCCATACCCGCCGACTCGGCCGCCGCGGCGATGCGGCCTGCATCACCGCGGTGAGCCGCGCGGCGTAACCGCGCAAGGTGAACGTCACTGAGATCAGCAGCTCAGGCTGCACCTGCTCGGCGGCAGGACGCCCCCACCCGCCGCCGAGCTGAGGCGGCCGCCCTAGTTGCGACGGCTTGTGCGGACCTCCGCATCCCGGTCATGCGGTTGTGCAGCGGACCGAGCTTGTCCACCAGTCGCGACCGTGTCCACCGGTCGTGACCGTGCCGACTGGCGCAACTGCCAGTTGACTACCTGCGCGGCCATAACCAGCGCGAGGCCGGAGAGGAACCACCAAGTCGCGGACACGCGCAGCACAGTCCAGGTGTGGTCGCCAATCAGGAGCATCGATAGGAACCGCCATCCGGTGAGCACGGCGACGCCGAAGAAGATCGGCAGAAGCGTCCGGAGCCGCACGAGCTCACGGCCGATGTCCCCGATGGCGACCGCGCGTTCGCGATCCGCGCACCGTCGCGGCCTCGCGGACGATCTCACGCTGACTAAGCCGCGTAAGCGGCGCCGACGAGGCGGCAGGAGCAGGCGACGCGTTGGTTTGTCTGCCGGTCGGCCTCGGCCGCATGGCGTCAAGAACCGCCCAGATGCGCATGATCGTGGCCACCTGGCGAAGTTGCAGCCCGCACGCACACAGGAACTCCTCGACTTGCAGGGACTTCGTCGGCAAGCCGGCGCGGTTGACGTCGACAAGGTTGTATGCCGATGACCGGCCGATTGAGGTCTTCGTCGCGATCTGCCCACACGTTAGCTGCGACCGGTCCAGCACCAGCCGCAGCAGCTGTCGGAATTCGACGACCGTCTTGATGTCGAGCTCTTCACCGTCGAGAACGACCCCGCTCTGAGGAGGAGAACCGGGGCGAATCGCTTCCGGCCAGGGCGGCGGCTTGACGAGGGATGCTCTTGCCGTTGTGCTGAAGCCCCCCGCGTAGCCAGACTTCCCCCTTCCTCAGAGCGTCGTCGAGCGCTGTTTCGTGCGATGATCGACGGCGGCGCTCCTCAAGAACGCGGTCGATCAGCTCGGTCGGGCGCTTCCCTCCGTCCCCGCGGGTGAGCAGGTCTCTGCGGGCGCGGCGTTTCTCGACTTCCGCGGCGGAGGAGGCCGAGTGCTGAGCGGGTGCTGTCACCGGGTCACCGCTCCAGACAGAGCGGTCAGCGCCGCGGTGAGTGACCTGATTACCCCGGTCAAACTGCCGGGCTTCGCCGTCGCGATGCTCGGCGCAAGAATCCCAGCAGCGGTGAGCGCTACCGAGGTGCAGACGCCAACGCCGCTGGAGACGAGGTAGGCCTCGAATCCGAAGATCAGCGCGATGATCACGATCGTGCTCGGCCTGGGCGAGGTGGGAGCGTCGCCGGCGACGAGCGCGCACGGCGGCACCTTCTTTTGGGGCATGACGTACCTCTCGGAGAGGACGGCGGCTCGGTCGGTGCAACCGGGCCGCCAGCGGATGACCAGCTCGGAGACTTCGGGTCTCTCGCCCGGACGCGAGTTCGCGGTTCGCAGGTTCCAGGCGCTCCGCTCGGGCAAGCACCGCACCGAG
Source organism: Amycolatopsis sp. CA-126428 (assembly GCF_002904335.1). GTDB lineage: Bacteria > Actinomycetota > Actinomycetes > Mycobacteriales > Pseudonocardiaceae > Amycolatopsis. The sequence continues at coordinate 39,405 of NZ_PPHF01000172.1, forward strand.
GGACCCCAAAAGTGTGTCACCATCGGCCTGGCGGGTGCGCGATCTACCCGCGTTCTCGCGAGATTCGCGCCCACCACGTCGTCCAACCCGTCGAAGGGGCGTCCAAACTGCCCTTCGATTTGGACACTCATCGCCGTGCATGTTCGACAGTATTGTCGCGGTTTCCGCTGGTCAGCAGGTGTTTGGACGGTCGAACTGGCCGGCGCTGTTCCGCAACGTGGCTCAAAGGGGACGTGCGGGAGGTGAAAGACTCCCGAGCGGCGCTAGCCTGTAGTGAGTCGGTCGATTCCCATTCCGGCACCAGTCCTGGGCAAGATGACCAGCTCGGAGCACAGGACCCCCGATGGCACGCCGGTCGCGCGGCGCCCATCCGTTAGAAGGCCTCGGCGAGCATCACGCGAACCGAGGCCTTCTTCGTCCCCGACTTCCACGCCCAACGAGCAGAATGGGATCGTGCTCTTCGGTATCGCGTTACGCTGCCGGATCGGCGTCTTCGTCGGGTTCGCCCGAGCGTCTTGGGTCCAGCAGAGGGGCAGAGCCTCTGGCGGGAGGATCCATACCTTGATACTGGCTGCATCGATGCGGTTACGCGTCCTTGTCGTCCGGCGCCGCGTGGGGTCAGGGCTCTCCGGCCGACTGGATCATGAACGGCCAGAACCCGGGAGCATCCGCTCGGCGGGGTTTCGTGTCCGGTCGAGGCTGCGGCGCACAGCGTCCACCGGTTCCCTGATACTCCGGCGACGTCAGCTGCGGAAACGCAGGGCTGTCGAGAGCTACCTTCCAGGGTCTCGGCGCCTGTCAAGAGGCGCCCCGCCCGGAGTGTGGTGTGCACCGGCCACCCTCGGGCAACTACTCAAGAGGATGTCATGTTGCGGCTCGCGCCGAGCATCAAGCCCGCCCGATTGTCCGTGACTTCTGTGCAGAATTTACTCGTGGCCTGGTGGGCGAGCGAGACGTGTCGATTCGCCGCGGTCGTCGGGCCAGTTGACGAGTTGATGTTTCTGGCGGATGCTGAAGCTAGTGGTGTCGATGTCGGGCGGTCACCTGGGCCGTCGTCACCAGCCTCCCCTTTGCCATGAAGCACCGGAGGTTTGTGATGTCCGATTCTACTGCGAGCGCACCGCGTTTCCTGACTGTTGGCCAGGCGGCAACGCTGCTGGGCGTTTCTGCCATGACCATCTACCGCGCTATAGATGAAGGGGCTTTCCCGGCGATTCGAACGCGAGGGCGTATCTCGATACCCGCGAAGGCAATCGACGTTATGGAAGAAGTCGCAGTCTCGGAAATGAGGGCGGTCGACACCAGTGAGTTCACGCTGTCGGTGATGAGCGGCGTCGATTCTGTCGGCAAGTGAAGGCTCTTCTTTAGGGTGCTGGTAGCCGATTTCAGGGGTCGTAACCCTCAGGTTGCGGTTAAGCGCGAATTGGTTCCTGTCGCGCTGATGCTGGGTTCGCAGCCTGAGAGTGTCAGCCTGGCCGTGGGTGGGGGTGTACAGAGTGGGGGAAGTTAATTCTCTGTCAGGAGCGGCAGCTGCGTCTTCCCTCATGACGAACGCGTCACAATCCGTTTCTCCTCCGGTGTAGCGGTGTACCCGTTTAAGGATTCCCAATTTGAGTGCGGCGTCTCGTGCTCGGCGGACGGTCTTCGGGTCGAGACCGGCGCGCTCGGCCCAGTGGCGAATCGAGATGGAGCCCCGTGTCGCGAGGACGGCGTGCGCGAACGCATCGAGAACTGCGCGCAAGCTACTGATCCGTACGCCGATGATCGTCCCAGTGCGCACCGCCGCGCTGGTTCCGCGCGCCAAGTGCTTGTCCACGGCGGCGTGAAGCACGGCGCGGACGTGTCGTAGCTGACGAGGTGACGGTTCGTTCTGGCGATCGCCGGCCCGAGGTGTTCCAAGGCGTCGTCGTCGCGGCCTACTTTCGGCAGCCTCGCGAAGTGCGGGTAACCAGCGGATGCGGCGCCAGGTGTCTCTGCCGACGTGAGCGGCCTGCGTCGGGGATGCCTGGCGAAAGAGGTGCCATGCCTGCTGCTCGGTGAGGCCGCCTTCGGCGGCGGCGATGGTCGTGGCGGGGGCCCAGAACCATCGCCGCCAGGCTTTCTTGCCGATCTCGCGGGCTTTGGTGCCGGTGAGGTTGGCGAAGGCCCAGGCTTGCGCCGTGGTGTAACCGGCGCGCGCCAGCGCGAGGGCGTGGCCGTATTCGTCTTCGGACCTGCTGCGCTTTGAACTCTCTCGCCGGCGCGCGGGTCGTGTAGCGCGTGGTGCCCCGGACGTGACGGGCGCGGGTATGTCGGTTGTAGTCAGCGTGCAGCTCATGACGGGGCTGGGCAGCGCGTGCCGGTGGGGTGAGGAGGTGAGGCGGAGGGTTGAGCGGACGGTGGCGGAGACGGTTTGCCGGGTGGCGATCGTGCGGACGGTGCGCAGTAGTTCTTCGCGCAGGCTAGGCGGCGTCTTGATGACCAGGTGGGTGTGGCCGGGGCGGCCGGAGGCGCGGCGGAGCCAGGGCAGGCCGTAGCGGTCGGCCCACAGGAGCAGTTGTTCGGCGACAGCCTCGCCTGCGTCGTCGCCTGCGTCGGTGTCTCCGGGATCAATGTCGATGGCGAGGAAGGCTGGCTCGAGCGTGCCGACGATCGCTCGCGCGGCACCGTCGGTGTTGAGGGTCTCAACGGCGTCGTCGAGGCGGTAGGCGATCGTGTGGGCGTTGTTGTCGGCGTCGATGACGATGAACGGCGCGCCGAAGAGTGCCTGGTCGAGGCGTGACGGCAGGTAGGTGTCTGACATGGGAGTCCTCGGGAGCTCGGCGTGGCGAGGCCAGGAAGTGAGGTCAGCTGGGCACGTCGGCTGGTGCCTGCCAGTGCCAGCGCAGGGGCGGGGCAAGTGCACCGAGGGTGGGTGCCACGGCGTCGATGCGGAGGATGGCGACGGTCCAGGTCATGCCGATGCCGATGCCGAGGAGCGCGACGTGGTCGCCGGGAGCCACGGCGCCGCGGGTGAGCAGGTGGGTGAGGCCGATGATCTGGTCGTTGGGTCCGATGTGGCCCCACTGGTCGCCGGCGCGGCAGAGGGTGCGGTCGGCGCTGATGCCCAACGGTTGGAGGCAGTGCGTGTCGAGCAGGTGCCGTCCGTAGTGCGGCAGCAACACCCAGCGCAGCTGGCCGAGGTCGAGGTTCGCGTCGTGCAGCGCTTCGTCGATGACGGCGCGAACGCCGTCGTGGTTGCGGCGGGCGACCGACGCGGCGCCGACGACATCGGTGTACTCGCGCTTCCGCTCGCGGATCCGTTCGATACCGAGCTCGGTGGTGCCGGCGGGGAGGAACCGGTGGTTACCGCGGTGGAGTTGTTCGAGGGTGGGGTCGGTGTAGGAGCTGGTGGCGACGATGCGGGCGAGGCCGGGGTGGCGGCCGAGGATGAGGGCGGAGCCGCCGTCTCCGTAGGCGATGCCGTGGTCGGCGGTGAGGTGGTCGAAGGCGGGTGGGCCGAAGGTTTCACCGCCGGTGAGCAGGACGGTGTCGAGGTCGGGGCTGCCGGCGAGGACGCGGGCGGAGATGTCGATGCCGCCGACGAGGCTGTTGCTCATGGCGTTGAGCTCGGTGGCGATGCCGCGGCCGGCGGGGAGGCCGAGGCGGGAGCGGACGTAGGCGGCGCGGGACCAGAAGTCGATGCCGCGGCTGCCGCGCCAGATTGCGGCGTGGAAGTGCAGGTCGGGGGCGGGCAGTGGGCCGGTGGTGGTCATGGCCATGCTGGCGAGGGCGTTGCGGCCGGCGCGGACGGCGAGATCCATGCCGGTGCTCTCGCGGGCGATCGATATGGCGCGCTGGCTAGTGGCGTCACGCAGCGTGCGGCTGGACTCGAGGTCGTCGACGGCGACGATCTCGCCGAGCGCGGCGCCGACGCCGCGGAGGTGAAGGTTTTGCCAGTGCATCGTCAGCACCGCCCCATCTGGCTCGGGCGTGTCGAGGTGTCGGTGTGGGCGGTAATGATGGCGTCTACCGAGCGGTAATAGGCCCGGAGATGATCGGGCTTGATTCCGGCGCAGGCGGCGATCTCGTCGAGCGTGAGCGGTCCGCCGGGTGGCGGGTCGTCGAGTAGGTCGCGGGTGGTGTCGGAGATCCAGGTGCGCATGACGTCTTCCTGATCGAGCCGGTCGGTGTGGCACGCCAGGTGACGGGGAGAGTGCCGAACAGGACTGATCGACGGTGGCGTGGCGTTGGACGGAGGGCGAGAGCGCGTTCAGGCTCGGCGGGCGCGGCCGCTGCGCCGGGTGAGCAGAGCCTTGTGGTGGGCGCGGCGCAGGTCGGGGATCTGGTCGCGGGCGACAGGGTCGAGTTCGGGCATGCGGTGGATGTCGGTGTCGAAGCCGGGGTCGGTGCGGAAGACCAGAGCGAGGACGGAGGCGTTGTTGCTCAGGTTGACCACCGCATACGGCAGCGTCGGCGGGATGTAGATGATGTCCCCGGCCTGCGGGTGGAACGGTTGCATGGTGTTGCCGGAGAGGACGGCGACGTGGCCGCTGATGATCGCGACCGCAGTTTCGGTTGTGTCGTGGCGTTGCGGGGCCAGGGTGGTGGCGCCCGGCAGGTGCATCCGGCCACCGGAGAGTGCGCGGGTGGGCACGATCCCGGTGCGGAGGATCGGGGTGAGCGTCTCGCCTTCGTCGGCAAGCTGGCCGGCGGCGGACGGCGTCGGCGTGGTCGTGGTGTCCATCTCGGCATTCCTCTCGGTGGATTCAGCGGACCGGGGTGTCGGTGGTGTGGTGGGCGAGTTCGCAGGCGAGCGCGGCGTTGGCGACCGCGTCGGGAACGAGCCGGCGGCCGTGGCCGCAGGCGGCGGCGACCGCGAGCACGGGCCGGTCCAGCTCGGCCTCGACCAGCGCGAGCGCGCTACGGGAGTCCTTGGGGTGGGTTTCGTCGACGAGGCCGGCGATGACGTCAATGTCGCGGCGCAGGTGCCGCAGCGCTCGGTAGAACCGCGGATCCGTCGGGGGCGCGTGGGTGCCGGTGCACATCGGGATGTGCGCGGCCGGCATCGGGAGCCGCAGCCGCTGAAGCTGCTTGTGCAAGGCGTTGAGGAACTGCACGGCAGGCACGAGGTCGGTCAGAGCGAACAGTGGCTGGTGACCGAGGTCGCCGTGGCAGAGGTGGATGCGCCACGTTGCCTCGCGGGGGCCGTCGGCGAAGACCCGGGCGACCTGCTTGGCCAGCGCCCGCACCGCTGCGGGCCACAGCGCGCGCGGGGTGCGGTCCAGCGTGGCGAGGACGGCGGGGGTCTCGAGCTGGAAGACGACTTGGCTGCCGTGCTGGCGGTGGATGGTGTGGACGTCGTCGAGCACGGCCTGGCGGAACACCGGCAGGTGCGTGACCGCGGCGGCGGGGCTGCCGAAGGTGAACAACGACAAGTCGTAGGGGTTCGGGATCGACACCTGGTGCGGTGGGAAGTCGCGGTCGTCGTGCAGCTGGGCGCGGGCGGCCATGACGGCGTCGGTGTGTATGGCGCGGCCGAGGGACAGATCGTCGGATTCCAGCCAGCGTCCGTGCTTGAGGCGGTAGGTCGGCATGTCGTCGTAGTCGGCGGAGTGGCCGGTCCGGACGGGTTCGAGCGCGTCGACGGTGGCCAGGCCGTCGAGCCAGTCGATGATCCACCGCGGGTCCGGGTCGCACGGCAGCCCGGTCAATGTCGTGTCGGGGGTGTGGTCGAGGAACCACTGCATCATCTGGCGGTGGTCGCCGGTCAGGGCGGCGGGCAGCGAGCCGACGAAGTGCACGGCCCGGACGTTCTCGGAAGACACGGCGTCGAGCTGGTCGTTGATGGGGTGGCTGAAAACGAGCGTGGACATGGGAATCTCCCCTGGTGGGCGAGTGGGATTGGTTGAGTTGTGCGGGCGCGGGGAGGCCGCCCGGCGGGGACTTGAGAACGGAAGGGGTGCGCGGGCCCGCGACGGAGGGATTGGGGTCTGCGGGCCCGCGCGGCTTGGTGGTGGTCAGCCGGTGACGGCGACGTGGCCGGGCTTGGGCTGCGGCTTGGGTGCGGTCCGGTCACCCGGGTTGTCGCCCTGCTGGTGCCGCTGGCCCGGCACACCCGGCCGAGAGGTCCCGGGGGCGCCGGGCTTGTGCGTCGGCGCGGGACGCGTGCCGCTGGGCGGGTTGCCCGTCGGCGGCGGAGGGGTGCCGGCGCCGCAGCTGACCGTCGCCACCGTCACCGTGATCGCCGTGCCTGAGGTCGGCTTGTTCGGTGCCCCGGACTCCTTCGTGCGGGTGGGTGCGGTGCTGGTGGTGACGGTGATGACCCCGGCGATGCCGTGCCCGCCGGGTGAGACCTTCAGGTTGCCGCTGCCGCTCTTGGGTGCGCTCGTGGTGATGGCGCCGTTGCGGCAGGTCGCGGTGAACGGACCGACGGTGGTTCCGCCGACCCGCACCGACGTGACGCGGGCTTCGGCGAATCCGGCGCCAGCCTCCAGGCTGATGCCGCTGGCCACGACCGCGCCACTCGGCGTGGACACCGACCCGCCGGCGGACTTGATCGCGCCGCTGCTGGACACGCTCGGACTGGCCGAGAGGTGCTCTCCGCCGGAGACGGAGATCCCCGTCGCTGTCGACATCGTCGCGGCCGCCGCGAGGGCGGGCGGCGCGGCAGTCGCGGGGGTGCAGCTGGACGCGAACGTGCTGAGGGTGCCGATGAGGAGCGCGCCGGCTCCGGCGGCCGCGAGGGCGTTGCGAGTGGTGTTCATGGCTGGTCTCTCCAGAAGTGTCGGTGCGGTTTCGGTTAGCGGATGAGGACCGGGGTGCCGATGGGCACCGGGTCGGCGGGATTGGTGAGGGTGGCGAGGGCGTCGGTGGGGACGCGGATGCATCCGTCGCTGGAGGGGCGGCCGAACACGTCGGTGGTGGGCCAGCCGTGGATGCCGGTGGTGCCGGGCCCGCCGCCGTAGGTGGAGAACGTTGCCGAGTGGATCCCGAGCGGGAAGATCACCGGGCTGAATCTCTGTTTCGCGTCGGTCATCGAGGCCAGCACGAACGTCCGCCCGGCCGGGGTCGGCGCAGCCGGCGTGCCGACGCCGACGCTCCAGCTGCCGATCTGCTGGTGATCGCGGTAGAGCGTGAGTCGGAACGCGGCCCGGTCGATGACGATCCGGTCGGTCGTCGACCGGACGGTGAGCGTGTTGTCCTGGGTGGACAGCCATCCGGTGGAGCCGTTGGGCCGCGACGGCAGCAGCACCTGCACCCAGCCCGGTTCCTCGGCGATCACCGGCACCCACGTGTCGGACCCGAGCTGCGTGGTCGGCAGGACGGCGATGGCCGGCCCGCCGGGCCGGTCGAACACCGGCACCGGCTCGGTCGGGTGCACGAGCTGCCCGTCCGGTGCCTCCTCAGCTGTCACGTCCTGCGGAGCGGCCGGCACGGTGCTGAAGGTGCTGGCTTCCGGCAGCTCGGCAAGGTTCGGGACCGTGCGGGCCGCCACAACTGGGGCGTGCAGCTCGACTCCCAGCTCCGCCTGATCGGCAACGTTCGCGGCGTCGGGCGCGGGCCGCGATGGCGCGAGCAGTACACCCACGGCGCCGACCAGCGCGATCCCGGCCAGCCAGAGCGCGAGCACCCACCACCTGTTCGGCGCCGGCTGCGGCATCTCGGACATGGAACAGTCCTTCCTCAAGGTCGATGGAGGCCGCGGCAGGCCCGCCCGCACTCAAGCGGGCCTGCCGCGAAAAGAAGTTGTGGTCACTGGGAAAGCGCGCCGATGAACCCGTTGGCGGGGGTGCCGAGGCCGGTGACGTTGTCCCAGCCCGGGGCGCTCTGCAGGTTCTGCGGGCGGGCGTCGAAGTCGATCAGGTAGCTGCCCTGCCCGCCGGGGACGGCGACGCCGCCGAAAGCGTGCATCATCGGCGTCCACACCCCGGCCTTCTGCGGCACGACGTCCGCGATCGCGCCAGAGCCCTTCAAGCTGTAGAGGACCGGTGTCAGCAGCCCGACCCGGGCGTTGCCGGCGCGGGCCTGTTGGGCGTCGACGACGAGCCCGGCGATCAGCGGCGAGGCGAGCGAGGTGCCGCCGTAGGAGCCGATGCCGAACTGGCCCTTGATGGTCTGTCCGACCAGCATCCCGGTGTAGGAGTCGGCCAGCGCCGCGATGTCCGGCACCGCCCGCTTGCCACCGCTGCCGGGGACGACGCCGGCCTGCCAGTCCGGCGCGTCGTAGAGCGCGGAGGTGCCGCCGCCGGCGCCGGAGGCGAACGGCCCGTCCGCGTCCCGCTGTGACGACCAGGCGGTGCCGGATTGGGTGTTGCCGCTGTTCTCCCACCCGGTCAGCACCGTGGGCTGATTGTTCTGGTCCAGGCCGACGCTGGTGCCGCCGACCGCCACGACCCAAGGGCTTGACGACGGGAAGCTGGCGGTCGGGTGGCCGACGGGGCCGGAGTTGTTGCCGGCGTCGCCGGTGGACACGGTGATGGTCTGGCCCTGGATCGCGGCCTGCAGCGCCATCGAGTTGAACTGATCCCGTGCCGCCTGCGGCAAGCTGTTCTCGCCGTCGGCATTGCCGTAGCTGTTGCTGATCACGTCCACGGCGTTGTCGGTGACGGCTTGGTTGAACGCCTCGTAGATCCCGGTGCCCTTGCAAGTTTTCCCCGCGTAGTAACGGATCTTCGCGCTCGGGGCGATGGTGTGGGAAGCCTGCACATCCAGGGTCTGCTCGGCGTTCCAGCCCTCGGCGCCGCACTCGGTCGCGTCGGTGAACCCGCCTTGGGGCAGAAGCGCGCTGTACTGGCCGTCGGTCAGCGGCGGGACGCCGAGCTGGGCGGCGGCCTGGTTGGTGTCGGCCACGACGGTGTCGGAGTTGTAGGCGCCGACGACACCGATGGTCGTGCCCGCGCCGGTGTTCCCGTTGCTCAGCTTGTACATCGCGCGCACCTGGGTGCCGGTGTAGCCGCATAGGGCGTTGGACTGGGACCCGGCCGGGTACTTCTGCGGGACGTCGGTGTTGTTCTGCTCGCCCCACCAGCGCGCGCAGTGCTGCTCCGCCGCAGTCGCGGCTGGTCGGGTGTGCTGGGGTTTGAGGAGCGCGGCGCTGTCGTCCAGGCCGAGCACGGCAGTGATCGACGCGCGCAGCGAGATCGGCACGGTGACCGGCGATGCCGGGGCCGTGAGGGTGCGGGTGGCGCCGTCGATCCGGGTCCGGAAGGCGGCGATCCTCGTCCCGAACGCCGACTCCAGCGCGGTGGTTGGGCCTTCGGCGTCGACGAAGTGGCGGTTGGCGCTGACCCCGGTCACGTGGAGGCCCTGCGTGGCCATCCAGTGCGACACCTGGTCGACGGTGTCCTGCGTGGCGGCGAATTGGTCGAGGAACTGGTGCGAGGAAAGGAACTTTCCGTACTCGGCGCTGCCCGGCGTCGCCAGCTGGGCGGCGAGGCGTTCGGCGCCGGCCTGGTCGCGCAGTGCCAGGGCTACCTGGATGTGCCGGACGGTGTTTCCGTTGGTGCGGGCGACTTCGGTGCGTGGGGTGGCCCAGGCTGGGATGTTTCCGGCGATGGGCGCGCGGTCGCTGGTGTCGCCGGCGGGGGTGCTGGGTGCCGCGACGGCGGTGGCCACGGTGGAGGCGAGTAGGGCCGCGGTCGCGGCGAGGGCATGCCAAAGACGGCTGTGCATCGAGGTTTCTCCTTGTAAGAAAAGGGAAAGCCATCCAGCTTTGCGTCGGGTGATCGACGGGCGTGCTGAAGGGCGTGCCTCGTGCCGCAGCCAGGGTTACGCGAAGAAGGGCTGAGCGGAGACGTCAAGGGACCACAAGACCGGCCGTGTGAAGCCGGTGGTGGAGTTCGCTGATCGAGAAGTCCGAAACACTATCGGACGCGTAAGGTGCGCTACTGTTGAGCTTGCGCTGCCGGCGGTCCGCGAGCGATCTGCGTCCGGCATGACGTGGAGGATGGAAACACGAGAATGCCCCTATTGTCGGGCGGACCGTGCTGGATTCCACGCCTCCCCAGGGTGGAGCACTAGTCTGCCTTGCTGAGGAGAACAGTAACCGGCCCCGCAAGAAAGTGCAAACAGTTGTGGCGGTCTTGTCGGGAAACCGTTTCGGATATGCCGCCTGCGCTGCGAGTCGTTGCGGCAAGTAGTCGTATGAGTTCGTAGTGTTAAGAGTGTCCTGGTGCATGCTTGCTGCTGGCAACCCTGTCGCCAGTCTTGGCGTGTTCCGGTTTCTGTCGGATGAGTGAAACGGTCGTTCACGGTCTGGCGTTCCTTCCGTGCTGGCAGTGTGTTGACGATTAACCCGATCGGGTGTTTGCTTGTTATGCAGTCGATCTTCGCAGGCCACAGGTGGTACGACATCTGCCACGGAGGGTGTCACGAGCCGAGTGAGCGCCGTCCGCCGATCGGGCGGACGGGGTGCGCTGGCGTGAGGAGGGGACAGTGCAGGACATCGATAGCCGGGCAAAACCCGCGGTCGGCGCCGGCTGGCGTTACCGCATCCATTGCGGTGGATAAGCGCATTCGCAGACCGGCCGGACAACCGCCCGCTGGTGTTCAACTGACGACATTCTTCGGGCGATCCCGTGAACTGGCCGAGGTGTGCGATCGGCTGAACGCGGGCGACCGCGCGGTGACGCTGACCGGATCACCCGGCGTCGGGAAGACGCGATTAGCGGGCGAACTGCTCGTGCATATGAATGAGCACTACGACGCATCGGTGTTCATTCGCCTCGCCGAACTCGGCGCGCAGGCCGGCATGCCGGATGCCGAGCGGCGAATCTGCAACTTGCTCATTGCAGCCTTGCGTATCTCGCATCATCAGCCGAACGTCGACCCCGTGAACGTTCTGATCGAGTACGTCCGCAACCGGCGCGTGCTGATCGTGCTGGACAACTGCGAGCAAGTGCTGGACGCGGCTGCCGAGCTGGTCAACCGGATCATCACCGAAACCGTCATGGTGCAGGTGATCGCCACCAGCCGCGCCTACCTGGATGTCCAGGGAGAGCATCGGGTGCACCTGGGGCCCTTGGCGACGCCCGCCGAGGGCGCCGATCGCGCGGCGGCCGAGCACAGTGACGCGGTAGAGCTGCTCGCCGACCGCGCCGCTGCAGCCGGACGGCCACTGACCGAACGGGACGACTGGCAGGCCATCGTCGACCTGGTCCGCTGGTCGTCAGGTATTCCGCTGGTGTTGGAACTCATCGCGGCCCAGTTTGGCCGGGGGCGAGCGCCGGCAGTGGTCCTCGATCGCCTGCAAGGCGGCGCGTCGCTGAAGTACGGTCCCGGTGCGCGCGGGGTGCCCTCGCATCATCTCGCGCTCGATATCGCGATCACCGAGTCCTGGGACCTGTGTTCGCCGCAGCAGCAACGGGTCTGGGCGCGGCTGACGGTTTTCACCGGGGGGTTCACTCTCGACGCTTCCGAACAGATCTGCGCCGATGAGTTGATCGACCAGAGCGAGATCCTGGAGATCTTGGATCATCTGGTGCGGCACTCGATTATCGAAGGTGCCTCCGCCGATGGGCGCTACCGCCAGCACACGTTCCTGCGTGAGTACGGCCGGCGCAGGTTGCGCATCTTCGGCGAACTGGACGAGATCAGCGAACGACTGTGCCGCTGGATTGCCAGGCTGGTCCGGCAGGCGGCCGAGCGGTGGTTCGGGCCGGAGGAGGTCCGGTGGCTGGACCTGGTCAACGCCGAATCCCGGAACATCGCCGCAGCGGTGGCATGGTGCTCCGACAACGGCCTGATGGAGCGGGCGTTGGCGATCATGGTGGATGTCCTGCTCACGCGGGCACCGTTCTTCTTCGCCACCGAGATCCAGGTGTGCCGCCAGGTCGAGGAGCTGCTGAGCGAAGGCCCTGTGGTGGCCTCAGATGTGCGGATCTCGGCGCTGGCGATGGCCGGCTGGGTGTGGATCGCGCTCGGCGAACAAAACCGTGGCAAGGAGCTCCTGGACGAATGCGCGCGCCTGGCGCGCGAAGCGGGCAAGGACGACGCCCCGGCAGTCCAGTTCGTCGAGGGCACCTACGAAGCACTGGCCCTCGGGCAGCGCAGCGGTTTCGCGAAGCTGGCGGCCGCCAGCGCCGGTTTCCGCGCCGCGGGTGCCGACGGTCCCGCTTTCATGGCAGATCTGTTCCACGCCATCACCGCCGGCTTGCTCGGGCCGGCCGACGAGGCGGACCGAATGTCGCAACGCTGCCTATCCGAAGCCCGCCGCCGCGGCGCCGAATGGGCCGTGACATGGGCGGAGTGGACGCGCGGCCTGCCCGCGTGTTCCGAACCCGTGACCGACAACCCCGAGCCGTTGCGGCGGCAGATCGCCCTCGGCGATCTGTGGGGGCCCGGCTGGTGGGTCGAGAGGAAAGCCTGGGAGCTGGCCAAGGACGGGGACTACGTCGGCGCGGCGCGGCGGATCGGCGGTTCGGACAGCCTGCAGGCCCGCCACGGCGTCTACTACAACGGCCTGGCCAGCTTCAAGTCCCACCGCGGTCGGGCGAAGGCCGAGATCGCTTTGGTGCTCGGCCCAGTGGAGTCGACGGCGGCCTACCTCGAGGGCAGCCTGCTGGACGACGAGCAGATCGTGGCACTCGCGTTCGACGAGGTCGACTCCCCACCGGAGCCGACGTTAACCGAGCGGCAGTGGACGATCACCCGGCTGGTCGCCAGGGGGTTGAAGAATCCGCAGATCGCGGCGATCGTGCGGTTCTCCGTACGCACGGTCGAAACCGAGCTGACCACGATCTATGGCCTGGTGGGCGTGGCGGGACGTCGGGAGCTCGCCGAGTGGTACCGGGCCCGCTCGGCGCCTACCGGTGCTCCCATCGCACCGGCAGGCTCGCGACGCCGCGGATGACCCCTAAGGTCCGCCGGACCGCGGCGCCGGGCTGAAGCCGCAAACCGGGCAGGGCGCGCAGCAGTTCGATGAGCATGACGCGCAGCTCGACGCGGGCGAGGTGCCGGCCGAGGCAGCGGTGCTCACCGGCACCCCATCCCAGGTGCTGCGGCGCCCCGCGGTCGCGGTCGATGTCGAAGACGTCGCCGTCGTCGAAGACACGTTCGTCGCGGTTGGCACTGCCCCACGCCAGCAGCAGCCGGTCCCCGCAGGAGAGTGGTACGCCACCGAGCCGGGTATCGGTCATCACGGTCCGTCCGGTGGCGGCGACGGCCGGGTCGTAGCGGACCAGCTCCTCCACGAACGCCTCCAGCGCAGTTGAATCGGCGGACACCTGCTGCTGCAGGGCCGGATCGTCGAGCAGGTGCAAGATCGCGGTGGCGCAGGCGTCGGCGGTGGTCAAGTGTCCGGCCGCGACCATCAGCATGGTCATCTTGACCAGCTCGTCATCGTCGGCGTTCCGGCCGTCCACCTGCGCATTCACCATGACCGAGAGCAGGTCGCCGGTCGGGTGGGTGCGTCGCTGGTGGATCTGCCCGAGCAGGAAGTCGACATAAGTCCGGCCTGCCTGCTGGGCCTCGGTGAGCGTCTCGGCGCTGTAGAGGGCACGGACGTGCTCGGACAGCCACGCGCGTTCGAGCTCGGCCAGTCCGAGCACCCGCCCGATCACCAGCGGCGGCACCTGGCGGGCGTAGGCGCCGACAAGATCCGCAGCGCCGTGCGGGATCAGCTCCTGCAGTACTTCCCGGCACACTGCCCGCACGTATTGCGCTTGCGTGGCCGCGGCGGGCGGTGTGAAGAATGTCTGGAGGAGTCGCCGCCACTGGTGGTGATGGTCCTCGTCGGTCTCGAACATCGGCGCGACGGCATCCCGCATCTCGGTGACCACCGCGGCCGCACCCAGCCCGTCGACGCAGGCACTGAACCGATCCGAGGCACGTGCGGCCTCCCGGATCTCGGCGTACCCGGTGACCAGTACGAACCCGTCCAGCTCCCCGCTGCGCGCCACCGGACACCCGCGCCGGATCACCCCCAGCGTGTCGTAGGCGGTCTCGGCGACGGCCGGATCGAGGTGACTGAACGACCACGCCACATCCGCCGGATCGGTTCCCGGCACCTGCGCCGCAGCGCCCCCCACTTCCAGAACCATACCCACTTGGCTACTGGCTGTGAATGACGCAGGTCAAGGGGGTTCTGCGGGACATGTGGAAAAGAATGTGGACCCCGCAGCGCCGGCTTGTGGCCCGAATGTGGCATGAAGCGGCGTTGGTTGCGGAGCGTGTCCGTCACTATGGCTCCAACGCCCTGAACAGCCGCGATGAAGATCATCGACGGTGGTGGGCGAGCAAGGGGTGCCGGCGGGGGCCGGCTGGAAACGTCGAAGGCACACAGGGGTGAAAGTGAGCACGACCGAGCACGGGGATCAGGAGTTCATCCGGCGCTGCGAAACCATCATCAGCGCCCTGCCGATCCGTCATCCGTTCGAACTGCGGGCCTTCCTGGACGCGCTGGGACAGCAACGGGGCATGTCCGTGGTCCTGGGGCGGATGCCGCTGAGGCGCGGCGGGGCCAGCGGGCTGCTGGCGCGCTCGCGTGAGGAGTGCTGGCTGACGGTGGTGGCGAAAGCAGTGCCGGCGCACGCCGCGCACATCGCCTTCCACGAGATCGGGCACTGGATCCTCGGCCATCCCGGCAACTACGCGTGCGGCCGCCGCACACGCCCGGACGACCGGTGGGAGGTCGAAGCCGAGCAGTTCGCGTGCCTGCTGCGGGAGCACGTGAACGCAGGGGCGGCGCGCCATCGCGATCGGCTGCCGGGCCGGACGGCTCTACGGGCGGCGTTCGGGTCGCGACGGCACCTGTGCGCCGATGCTTGACGCGGTCTCGCTCCTCTGGCTCGGCGCCGCGGCCGCGGGCGTGGGCGAGGCAGTCCGCAAAGCGGTGGTCAACCGGGGCAGCGGCTACGCGCTCAGCCGCCACTTCCTGACCGCCGGCATCGCCTGTATGGCGTTGTCCCTGGCCGCCGGGGCGCCGGTGACCTTGGACTGGATCGACCGCCTGACGGGCTTGCACAACGCCGCGGTCGTGGCGCAGAACGTGCTGGCGATGCTGGCGATGGTGTTCACCGCCGGGTTCCTGCACACCCTGGGTCAGCTGCGTCTGCCCATGCCAGCGGTGGTCACGATCTTCGTGGTCTGCGCGGCAGCGATGGTCACCCTGTACACGCTGGCCGGGGCGCACACGTCCTTCTTCGCCTCGCCCCGGAACCCGACCTGGTCCTCGCAGCTCTACTCCGCCCTCTACCTGGGCTACCTGGTCGGCTGGCTCGCCCTGCTGCTGCTGGGTCTGACCGTGGTGGCCCGCGGCGAGGTCGCCGGGGTGCGCGGCGGCGTCGCCCTGGCCCAGTTGGGGGTCGCGGTGTCGCTGGTCGGGTTGTCCTGGCGGCTCGGTGTCGCACTGCGGCTGCTGGTCGACCCGCACCATCCGCCCCGTGGGGCTCATTTCGGGGTGTTCACCGACGGCGTCGGCTTGGTGCTGTTCGTCGCCGGGTCGCTGTTCGCCGCGGCGACCCGGCGGCTGTTCGACTGGCTCGACCGGCGCCGCACTCAGCGCCGGGACGCCGCGATCGAGCGCCTGTGGAAGCGGCTGCGGGTGCTGCTCGCCCACCGCCGCCCGCCCCCGCTGAGCCTGACCCAGAAGCTGGTCGAGATCGAAGACGCGCTACTGATTGTCGAGCAGCTCATCGACGAACGAATCCATCGCGCGATACGCGACGAACTGCACACCCTTGCCCTCTACGTCTATGTCCCGCCAGGGACGACGACAGCCGTCGACATCGAGATCGCGATCGCCGCGGTTGTCGCGCATTTGTCACATCCGTCCGCGGAGCATCTGTCCGGTGAGGACGGCGACGACGCCGAGTCCCCGGCATGGTGGCCGGAGACCGAACGCTTGCATGTCGACGACGCGGCCAGGACGCGCTGGCTGGCCGAGGTCGGCGACGCTTTGACCCACCGCCGAGTGCAGCGGATGGCCGCAAGAATCAGCTCGACACACCGCAAACTCCGGGAAGCGGGATTGCCGAGCCGGTAAATCTGCGACGTCAGGAGGCAGGATTGTCGCGGGCGGCGCGGCGGGCTCGCGCGATTCCTTCCACCACCTGCAGCAGCTGTTTGCGGTCGGCGTCAGGGGCATCGCCAATCGAGCTGGCGATGTCGCGAGCGTTGAATCCGACCAAGCCGAGTTCGGTCACCAGTTCATGGGTCTTGCGTGCAATTTCGTCGTCGGGCGGTGCGAAGTCGGTCGCCGGGACGCTGGGGTCGAGCAAGTTCGGGTGGATGCGCCAGAACTCGGCCAACGCCCGGGTGATCGCGGGGCGGCTGTTCTGCCGGATACCGGCCTTGAAGTTGCGTAGTGCCTGCTCGGCCAGCGGCAACCCGGTCCGGTCCCGTACCCACTGGGCGATCAGCGGGGGCCTGGCGGTGAAGGTCAGGAAGGTCGGATCGCCTTCAGCGGTGAGCCGGTCGATCGCGTCGGGATCGACGACCGGGTCACCGCGCAGCAAATAGTAGGTCGAGGCGTTATCGAACAGGTAGGCCAACCGTTCGGCGAACGTGTCCAGGTTCAGCAGCGCGACGGTGAGTTTCTCCTGGTCGACTGCACGGCGGCGCGGGATCGGCGAGCGCAGGTCAGCCGAGGGCGCGGCGACGGGGGCATCGTCACCGGCGGGGCTCGATCCGTCCTCGGATGCTCGTGCCACGGTCCGCCCCCATCGCGTCTCGACATCGGTAAGCGTGCAGCTCTTTACACCGTCAGCAGGCATTTGACACGTCGCAGCTTGCGTCTACTATCGGAGTAAGCACCACGCTTGTTGCGAGTATCTTCGGAACGTCGAGAGAAAGCAACCCACGCCACCCCAATCAGGGGGTTGGAGCACGGTCCCGCTGTGACCGCCGCACCCTTCACCGGCGCACCAACACCGCTGAGGGGAGGCCCGTCATGACCGCATCCGACAACTTCACCGTGGACGTTGACTCCCGTGTGGACTCGACGGACACGGAGGGGCAACCGGTCCCGTCCGCTGAGCAGGTGGCCGAGCTGGTCGACTGGTCGCCGTTCGGCCGGGTCTTGCCGGTACTGGCCGCTTCTCCCGGAGCCGGGGCCACGAGCACCGCTGTCGCGATCGCCGATGCGCTCCAGCTGGCGGGCCGGTCGGTCCTGCTCGTCGACGCCGGCGATCCCGTCCGATCCGGACTCGGACGTGCTGCGCGGGCCGATGGGCCGCGGCGGGACGGGCCCGGCCCAGCGGCAGGTATCCGGTTCTCCCGGCGCGCCCGCGCGATACTTGCCCGTCTCGACGTGTCCGAAACCGGCGTCGAGCCGGTGCTGTTCCCCTCGCCGCCGTACTGGCACCCTGGCGGTCGCGGGGTCGACGTGACCGTGGTCGATATCGGCCACGACCCGTGGCGGCTGGCGACCGACCCGGCGCTCGGACCGGGACAGTGGCTGCGGGTCGGCAGCCCGTCACCGATTCCGGCGCTGGTGGTTCGACCTACGGTGCCCGGGCTCGCGCACGCCGAACAGGTCCTGGC
Source organism: Amycolatopsis sp. CA-126428 (assembly GCF_002904335.1). GTDB lineage: Bacteria > Actinomycetota > Actinomycetes > Mycobacteriales > Pseudonocardiaceae > Amycolatopsis. The sequence continues at coordinate 56,847 of NZ_PPHF01000172.1, forward strand.
CCGCTTGGATCCGTGGGTGCGGGCGACCGCGGTGACTCCGCCGACGCAACTGCTTGTCGTGGGCGCGCGCCGGTGGCCGAAGGGCGTGGCCGGTACCGCAGGCCGCCGCACCAGCATCCTGTTGTCCGACACGGTGTTCTTTCCGCACGAGCGTTACGTCGCCGAGCACGGGGTCACCGCCGACGTGACACCGCCGTCTCTTCGCGCGCCCGCTGAGCAGCTGCTCCGGTCCTGGCATGTCCTGCCACAGCGGACACGCGGCCTACGCATTCCATGGCCACGCCGTGCTCACGTTCGCGACGGCCGCGCCGCCGACAAGGACACCGGCTGAGGCCATCCCGCCGCTCAGCTGACAAGAAACTTCAACGCCCTCCCACTTGACCCGCCTGACGTGACGTCGGGCGGTGCGATGTGGAGGGCGCGATGTCCGCGCACAGTGTCATCGACTGGCTCGTCCAGATCCCGAATCCGACACCAGTGCAGCCCGAGGTTGGCGGCGACAAGATCCTCGGGCTGCTCAACAACGTCAAGTGGGGCGCGGGTGTCGCGCTCGTCGCCGGCTTCTTCATCGGGCTGATCGTCTGGGCCGGCGGCCGCTGGGTCGATCACCACCGCGCCGGGAAAGTCGGCGTCGTCATGATGCTCTGCGCCGTCGCCGGCGCGATCCTCTACGGCATCGGCTGGTCGCTGATCAACAGCTTCGCGGGCGGCTGAGCCATGTTCACCGCCACCGAATCGCCGCGCTCCCGCACGCGAACGCGCCGGCTGATCACCATCACCGTCCTGCTCGTCGCCGCAGTCGCGGCCGTGCTCATCGCCCGGCAGGCAACGGCACCACTCTCACCTCCGACGGCGACGACTCCGCCCGGCGCCGCGCCCTCGCCGGCACCCACGGCACCGGTCGACGAGGCGACCGCGCTGGCCATCCGTCCCATGCTGACCCTGCCGCCCGAGGCAGCCCTGCCGCACGAACTCAGCACCGCCACGGCCGACCCACCGATCACCGTCCCACGACCGGCGCCGATCGCGAACCGCGTGATCTCCGATGGTTTCCCGGCCACCGCGGAAGGTGCGCTGGGCTGGCTAACCGACTTCAACGAAACCGCGCTGCACGGCGGAGACCCCGCGACGTACCTGCGGGCCTACGGCGAGTCCGCGCTTCCGCACGCGCCGTCCCCGCAAGGCAGCGGCCCGCTCGCGTTGCTGACCTCGTTCCGCGAGGAAGCCGGGATCCGTTCCGGTGAGCTCAAGCCCGGCCTGACGGTGACCTACAACGTGTCCCAGGGCCTGATCAAGGGCACCGCCGACGAGGGCCGGTTCGCCGTCGTCTGCACGCTCGGGCAGCTCAGCTTCGACTACCAGGGCCAGAGCACCCGCATGGGCATCGGCGACTGCCAGGCACTGCGCTGGACCGGCACCGCGTGGCGCATCGCTCCGGGCGCCCGCGCGGCCTACGCGGCGTCGGCGTGGCCGGGCAGCGCCGAATCGGTCGCGGCCGGCTACCGGCCCCTGAACAAGGGCGGCGTTCGATGACGCCCGCGGAGCTGGAGTTGCTGAAGGCACTGGGCAGGCTGGCCGGCGCGGGGGTCAAAGCGACCGCGGCCGGGGTTCTCGAGCCGCTCATGGCGGCGACCTGGGCGGCAGCGTTGTTCATCCTGCGTACCGCGTTCGAGCTGGTCGACCAGTTCTCTCTCTTCACGGTGTCCACCACGGACGGGCCGGTGTCGATCCTGTGGCCGATGACGCTGTGGATCTCCGGGGCCATCGCGCTAGGCATGTTCTTCTGGCAGATCATCACCACCGTTCTGCACGGCGGGCGGGGCTTCGTCCGCCTGATCACCGGCCCGATCCAGTACGGGATCGCCCTCGCGGTCACCGTGAGCGTGCTCGCGGCGTTCCTCGCCGCCGCCGACGGGCTGACCGAAGCGATCCTGTCCACGGGTCTGCGAGTGGACAACTTCCGCGACGCGTTGAACATGACCGGCTTCACTGACGCACTCTCGGACGAGGTCAAGAACGTCGTGCTCGGTCTCGCCGGTGTTTTCGGCGTGATCCCCGCCGGGTTGGGGTTCGCCTTCGAGGCGGTGTTCCGCGAGGCCGCGATCTACGTCCTGGTCGCCACCGTACCCATCGCCGCGGCCGGGCTCGTGGCGGACGTGACCGCGCGGTGGTACTGGATAGTCTTCCGCTGGGGCCTGGTAGCCATCGGGATGAAACCGGCCCTGGCGTACGTGCTGACGCTGGGCGTCGCGATCCTCGGCGGCGCCCAAGGCCTGTCCGGGCTCCTGGCCGGCATCGGCGTGCTGCTCATCGCGCTGTGCGTGCCGCTGGTGCTGTTCAAGCTCTTCGCCTTCGTCGACCCCAACTCCGACCCGCAGGGCGTATTCCGGGACAAACTCTCCGACGCCGGCCTGGACTCCTACGGCGCCAACAGCATCACCGGGCGGATAGCCGGCGCGTTCCGGAACAAAGTCGGCACAGAGTTCGGGGACAACGGAAACAGCGGCGACGGCGAGGACGGCGGCGACGGCCAGGAGCAGGCCAACGTCGACCGGTTCGACCAGGCCGCCGCCGAGGACGACGCGACCGTCGGGCTACCCGAGGACGCTTCCCGAGGGACGGATGACGCTGGCTCATCCGGCGGCGATGCGCTCGAGGCGGGCTCCTCAAGCTCCGGGGTAGACGGATCGGGAACCGGTCCAGCTGTGGAGGCGGCGGACTCGGCTGTCGGTGATGCCGACGGTGCCGGGGGCGCAGGCGGTGTCGGCGGCGCGAGCGTGGCCGAGCCTGTTGACGACGGCGATGACGACGGGCAGCCGCCACCTGCTGATCCATTCGGCGACACCGGCCCGCCGACTCCGCCGGCGCCGAAGCCCGGGGACGGTCCGCCGCCGGATGACGGCGGCGGCGCGGCTGCCGGTGAGGCCGAGGAAGCCGCGGTGCTGCTGTGAGCACCGCGACTCGGATCTACAAAGGACTGTCCCGCAAGGAGCGCGCGGGCTGGATCATCGGCCTCACTCCAGTCCAGGCGTTCGTGTGCGTGGGACTGGCCGTGCCGGTGATCCTCGCGCTCGCGTCCGGGCACTTCGGCCAGGCCCTCGTACTGGGCGCACTCTGCGGCACGGCCGCGGCGCTGGTCGTCGTGCCGGTCCGCGGACGTCCGGCGCTGCGGTGGCTGGGGCATCTGCTGCTCTACCGCGCCGGTATCGCGCTGGGCTGGTCGCGGTGGCAGTCGCGTGCCGTCGCCGGGCAGAGCGAGGATCTGGATGAGCCGGATCTGCCCGGGGTGCTGGCCCGCTTGCGGTTTCCCGACGGGCCTCCGCTGCGGGACCTCGGTCGCGTCTGCTTGATCCACGACACCGGCGACGGGCGGTGGGGCGCCACCGCCCGCCTCACCCACGCCGGCGTCGGGATGCTCTCGGACGCCCAGTGCGAGCGGCTGGCCAACCGGCTGGGCAACCTGCTGCTGTCGATCGGGCACCGCGAAGTCATCGACCGGATGACCCTTCTGGTCCGCACCGTCCCCGACGACGGCGCCGATTACCAGGCCTGGCGCGCCGAACACGACGTCCCGGGTGCCCCGACGCTCGCGCGCGAGGCATCGGAGGAGCTGGATCGGCTGGTCGGGGCGGTGTCGGTCCGGCACGAAGTGTTCGTCACCCTCTCCGGCACCGAAGACGCCCTCCGCCGCCCCGCCGCCGCTGCTGGGGGCGGGGTCGCCGGCCGGGCCGCCGTGCTCTACCGCGTGCTGGACGGGCTCGAGGACAAGCTCAAGTCCCTCGGCGCCACCACCGTCACGTGGCTCTCCGGTCCGGAGCTGGCGGTGGCGATCCGCACCGGCTTCAACCCGGCCAGCGCCGCAGGCCTCGCCGCGCGCCGCCACCAGGCCTCCGATACCGGTGTCCGCTGGGCGACCGCAGGCCCAGTACACGCTCCGGCACCCTCGCCGCGGGCGTACTATCACGACGGCTTCGCCACGGTGTCCTACTCGGTGCTGATGCCCGAGGCCGGCACGGTGTTCGGATCACTGAGCGGGCTGCTGGCGGTCAAGACCGCCGGCGAACGCCGCAGCCTCGCCATCCACTACGAAACCCTGTCCCAGCACCGGTCCAGCAAAGCCGTGCGCCGGCTGCGGTTCCGCACCGGCGTCATGCGGGACTGGAAATCCTCCAAAGGCTTCAACTCCGGCGCCGCCGAAGCCCGCGAAGCGGGCGGCGCGCGGGCACAAGAGCACGCGGTCGCAGCCGGTCACGGCATCGTCCGCTTCGCCGTCGCCGCCGCGGTCACCATCCCCGAGACCTGGAATGTCGAGGACCACGCGGCCAAGCTGGAAAACGACATCGTCGGCCGCTTCCAGCTCCTGCGGATGGAACTGGCCCAGGACGCCGGGTTCGTCGCCGCCGTCCTGCCCGTCGGCGTGGGCTTGCCCCGACTGCGCGGCGGCGCGTCATGAGTCCCCGCGACGGCGAACGGACCGCCGCGGAACTGCTCGCCACTTTCGGACCCGCGCCCAGCACGAGACCAACAGGGCACCAACGCCCGGACGGCCGTACCGCCCGCGTGAACCGGCGCGCAGCACCCCAGCGCGGGTTCGCCCGCCCCGGACACGGCTGGTCGCCGGTCGCGGCGCCGCTGCAGGTCTACCAGGCTGGTACGCACGTTCTCGGCGGGCTGTTCCCGTTGCTGGCGGGGAGTCCATTGCCGGCGGTCGGGGCGCGGATGGGCTACGACGTCCACTCCGGCGGTGCGTTCTACCTGCATCCGGTCGAGTTCGTCCTGCGCTCGATTTGCACCAACCCGAACATGGTCCTGTTCGGCGAGCCCGGCCGCGGCAAGTCCTCCACGGTGGTGGCGTTCCTGCTGCGAATGATGCTCACCGGCGTCCGCACCCTGATCTCCGGCGACGTCAAAGGCGAATACACCCCACTGCTGCACGCCCTGGGTGTCACGCCGATCATGCTCGGTCGCGGCAGCACCGCCCGTCTCAACGCCCTCGACCTCGGCCCCCTGGCCGCCCGCTGGGACGCCTGGTCGACTGAGCGGCAGCGCGACGAGCTCGATGGGGTGCTGGGCCGGTGGGTGCAGCTGCTGGTCGCGCTGGCCGAAGCCCAGGGCTACCGGCCCACCGTCACCGACGAGGCCGCCCTCTCGGCAGTGCTGCGGCAGCTGCTCGGCGTCCACAACGGCTACACCCACCTCACGCCCATCACCATCCCCGACGTCCACCGGGCCCTGGCTGACCCGGACGAGCAGCTGTGGCAGGAACTGCGGTTCGCCGGCCGCCGCCAATTCCTGGACCACCTCCGCTCGATCACCGACGCGCTGGCCAACCTGATCAGCGGGCCGCTAGCCGGGCTGTTCGACGCGTCCACGAACTTCACCGTCGACTGGGACGCCCCGATCCAGAGCCTGGACCTCTCGCGGCTTCGCACCCGCGGCGACCAAGCCATCGCCGTCGCGCTGACCTGCCTCGGGTCGTGGTCGTCGCTGGCGACGGATCTGCAGGAGGACGGGGAGCTGCGGATCGTCGTCCGTGACGAGATCTGGCGCCAGCTCCGGCTCGGGCTTCGCGCCGTTCAAGCGGTGGACAGCGAACTACGGCTGTCCCGAGCCGAGCGGAAGATTCAGGTGCTGGTCAGTCACAAGCCTGGCGACTTTCTCTCCGTCGGCGCCACCGGGTCTCAGGAAGTCGCTATCGCTCGCGACCTGCTCGCCCTGTGCTCGATCCGAGTCCTTCTTGGACAGTCGACCCGCGTGGCAAGCGAGCTGGCTGATGTCCTTGCACTGTCGGAGAAAGAGCACGAGGCCACGACCGGGTGGGCGAACGACCGGCAGGGCCGCGCGCTGTGGAAGATCGAGAACCGGACCGGGCTGAAAGTGCAGACGGTGCTCAGCCGGATCGAGCGGCAGATCTTCGACACCAACTCCCAGCTTGTTTCGAAGCCGAACCCGCTCCCCGCTAACGCCGTACCGGCGACGTCGTCATGAAGCCCCACGGAATGCTCGCCGGTGTCGCCGGTGCGCTGGGCGGTTTGGTGTTCCTGCCGATCCTCGTGCTGGCGCTGATGATCGGGCCTGCGGTGACCGCGACGATCGTGCAGCTGAGCGGCTGCGATCAGGGCGGCCCGGGCGGCGGCTCGATCGTGGTCGACCGCCAGCAGTTGGGCGCCGAGGAGATGGACATCGCCCGCACCATCGTCGATGTCGTCCAGCAGCGCCGGCTACCCAGGCGGGCCGCGGTCCTCGCCGTCGCTACCGGGATGGTGGAGTCCGGGCTGCGCAACCTCGACTACGGCGACCGCGACTCGCTCGGGGTGTTCCAGCAACGCCCGAGCCAGGGCTGGGGTACCCGCGAGCAGATCCTCAACCCGGTCTACGCCACCGGAAAGTTCCTCGACGCACTCATCGCGCTGCCCGGCTGGGACACCATGGCACCAGGGCAAGCGGAGCAAGCGGTACAGCACAGCGGTTTCCCGGACCGCTACGCCCCGCGCGAACCGGCCGCCGCCGCGATCGTCGATCGGTTCTGGACCGGGCCGGACAACCCCGTGCCGGCCACCCCGCCCGGTAGCGGAACCGAGGCGGTACAGGTCAAGACGCTGTGCCCAGACCAGGGCGGATCCGACATCCCCCGCGACCCGGGCCAGGTGGACCCGACCAAGCTGCCACCTGGGTTCACGCTGCCGGAGGATGCTCGCCAGCGCGCGGCGGTCGGCTTCGCGCTGGGCCAGCTCGGCAAACCGTACGTGTGGGGCGCGAAAGGCCCGGACGCCTACGACTGCTCCGGGCTGATGCTCGCCTCCTGGGCCGCCGCCGGGATCGGCATCCCCGCCGGCACGATCAGCCAGGTCCACGCCGGCCACTCCGTCTCGTCACTGGAGCAGGTGCAGCCGGGCGATCTGCTGTTCATTCCCGGCTCGCTGGGGACTGCGCAGGTGCCGCGGCACGTCGGGATGTACGCCGGGCACGGCCTGATCGTCGACGCCTACGACACCGACACCGGCGTCATCCTCGAACCCCTTTCCGCGTGGACCTCGAAGATCGTCGCGATCCGCCGGATCGCCGACCCCAGTACGCCCTCCCCGCCACCGGGAGGGAGCCCACTCCGATGAACCACGTGGTGCCGCTCTCCCGCTGTCCGGGAGGAGCGGCCGATGCCGCGCACACGCACCGACACCCTCAACCTCGACCGCGACGTCGCCCTGACGGGCCTCGCGATCGCCGCCCTAGCAGCGCTGTGCACCCTCGGCGCGATCGTCGTGACCGCCGCCGTCCTGGTCACTGGCTTCCACACCGGTAGCTGGACGTGGCCGCCGATCACGACGTGGGCGGGTTTCGTACTCACTGTTGCTTTCCACGCCGCCGACCCAGGAGCACGCCTGCCGGGCCCGTGGTCGAACGCCATCAGCGATCACCAGCTGGCGTTTTACATCTGGTTCACCACCATCACGACGCTCGCCGCCGGTCTCACGGTCGGCGTGGCGATTCCGGTCTGGCGACGGGTGGGGCCCACCGACCCGGGACACGCCAGTCGCCGCGACATGGCCAAGACCCTGTCGGTCGCGGCCGCGCGCAAGACCGCGGTGTGGACTCGCGGTGACCTCACCGACGAGCAGCGCCGGACCGCGCCCGTCGAGCAGATCGCGGTACCGCTGCACCGGGGCCCCCGACACCAACGACTGGTGACCTCGCTGGAGACCCCCACCGGGACGATCGCGCCGACCCGTTCCGGCAAGTCGCGGACGGATCTGGTGCACAAGGTCCTCGCCGCGCCGGGCGCGCTGATCGCCTCGACAACAAAGAACGACCTCGCCGAGTGGTGCCTGCTGGCCCGCACCCGCCGCCCGGATGCCGGGCCGGTGCTGGCGATCGATGCGACCGGGACGCTGTCTTGGCCGGCCCACGCCCGCTGGTCGCCGGTCACCGGCTGCGCCGACCCCGCGGTCGCGCTGCGGCGCGCCGAGACGCTGATCGAAGCGTCCTCACTCGGGCTGGAAGACGTCGGCGGCAACGACGCGGTGTTCCGCGGCCGCGCCACCATCGTGCTGCAGGCCTACCTGCTGGCAGCGGCACTGCACGACCGGACGGTCACCGACCTGGTGGTCTGGTCGGTCACGAAGCCACCGGATCAGGAGCCGGTTCAGCTGCTGCGGCACCGGTTCCCCGAGCTGGCGTTCAACCTGCGCTCGGAGATCGGGATGGTCGCCGAGACTGCGGACGCGGTCTGGATGTCGGTGCGGCGGGCGATCGAGCCGTTCATGAACCCCGCCATCAGGTACTTCGCCACTCCCGCGCCGGCGCAGGAACTCGACATCGACGGGTTCCTGCGCCGCCGCGGCAGCCTGTTCATCGTCGCCGGCGAGCACCAGGCGCCCCAGGCCCGCGCCGTACTGACTGCCCTGGTGGAGCAGATCCTCACGACCGCGCAGGACACGGCACTGCGGTGTGAACGCCGTCGGCTGGAGCCGCCGACGACGGCGATCCTGGACGAGCTGTTCGCCGGGACGCCGGTGCCGCGGCTGCCGGCGATCATCGCCGACTCCGCCGGCCGCGGCGTGCTGATCCACTGGTCCGCGCAGTCCCGCTCCCAGCTGGACGAGCTCTACGGCGAACCCGGCCGGCTGCAGCTGATCGACAACACCCTCACCCTGACTGCCCTCCCCGGGCTCAAAGACGACAAAACCCTGGAGTGGCTGTCGACGCTGTCGGGGCACCACCGCCGCCGGACGCACCAGCATCACAGCGACGGGATCTTCAGCGCCGGACGGGGAGCCAGCGGCGAGGAAACCGTTCCTACGCTGCGTGCCGGGGACATCCGTACTCTCGACCGCGACCGGGTCTTGATCCTGCACGGCAACCTCCGCCCGATCCTCGGCCGCACCGTTGACGTTGGAAAGCGTCCGGACTGGCCCCAGTTGCAAGCCGACGTCGCCGCGATCCGCCGCGGTGACACCCCAGTCGGCGCCGACGGCTACCTCCGTCCGCTCCCGCCGACGACGGTGGAAGCCCCGAGCGTGTCGGAGCCAGGGCGATGAACGACGACGACTACGAGATCACCACCCCTGAGCCCGGGGAACCGCAACCAGCGGATGACGCGAACCAGGCTTCTCGCTCGCGCGCCGAACTCGACGCGATGACCGAGGAACTGTGGGGAAGGATGCAGGCTCAGCAGTCCGAGATCGAACAGCTCCAGCGGAGGATCGCGGAGCTGGAGGATGACACGGAGGACAAGCCACGTCTGGCGCCGTGGCTGCCGTTCCCTGCACCGCCGGCCGCGGAGGACAAGCAGCACCGGGACCAGACTCCGGTGTTCACGGTCACCAATTTCGTGCAGTACTACAACGCCGTCTACGTCGGCAAAGGCGGAACTCGCGCGGTCGCGATCCCAGAGTGCTGGCCGCGCCACCCGGGTTTGGTGGCGGAGCTGGCGACGCTGGCCTACACGTGGCGGGCCGCGCACGTCGGCAAGGGCGCCAAGGCCAGCGACGCCCAGTACTGGCATGACCGGTGGCGGGCCGGGTTCGCCGAACGCATGATCACCGAGTGGACCCATCAGCAATGCTTGACTCAGGGACACAAGGCCGTCGGCGCGACGCCACTGACCGACCGTTTCACCCTGGATGCCGAAGACGCCTCCACCTCCACTGAGCGCGACGCCTTGCCGCAGGATGCGGAAGCCGTGGAGCTGGACGAGGACACAGATCAAGGATCAACTCCGCCGTGACACCACGCTGGGCGCGGCGCGTGCCGAGTTGACGGACCCTACGTCATCAGCGATGACACCGGCGTGGCAGCGATTTGCGATCCAGCCGGCATTCACAGGACGCCCCGAGGTGGCAGTACATAGCCCGCCTCGGGGCGTCCCGTTGCCGCAGGAGCCGACATCGTGCACGCTCAGGCGACACGCGGGGCCGCATCGCATCCGCGCCCGCGAATGTGACAGTCACGGGGCTTTGAGTGAAGGGACAACGTTCTTGGTGAACTCCGACGCGGTGAAGCTGGCCGTGCTCATCGACGCGGACAACGCCCAGCCCGGCATCATCGAAGGGTTGCTGGCCGAGGTCGCCAAGTACGGCACCGCCCACGTCAAGCGCGCCTACGGCGACTGGACCGGCACAAACCTGCGCGGCTGGAAGGAACAGCTGCTGACCGCATCGATCCAGCCAATGCAGCAGTTCGCCTACACCACCGGCAAGAACGCCACCGACGCGGCGATGGTCATCGACGCGATGGACCTGCTCTACACCGGCCGGTTCGACGGATTCTGCCTGGTGTCCAGCGACAGCGACTTCACCCGCCTCGCCTCGCGGCTGCGGGAATCCGGGCTGACGGTCTACGGATTCGGGGAACGCAAGACACCCGCTCCGTTCGTCGCAGCGTGCGACAAGTTCGTCTACACCGAAAACCTGGTCCGCGCGACCAGCCCGGTAAGCCCGGTCGGTATCACCGAGAAACCAGACCCGCGTCGATCACCTGCTGAGCTGAAGCAGGACACCGGACTGGTCACGTTGTTGCGCAGCGCGGTCGACGCGGCGTCCGATGAGGACGGCTGGGCGCCGCTTGCAGCGGTCGGAAACATCATCCTCAAACGGCGCCCGGACTTCGACGCCCGCAACTACGGCTACCCGAAACTCAGCGGCCTGATCGAAGCCACAACGCTGTTCCAGGTCGACCGCCGTTCGGTCGGCGCAGGGAAGCCGGCAGTGGTCTACGTGCTGGACGAGCGCCAGCGCACCGACCCAGGTCCGCGGGCCGGTCAGTAACCCATGCCGCGGTGCAGGTCGTCGCCGAGGGTTTCGTGTCGGTAGTCGTACTCGTCTTCGGCCTCGTCGCGGCGTGACTCCTGCCGTTCCTTCTCCTCTTCATCCTGAAGCTGTTGGGTGCGGGCGGCGACGCCGCTGGTGAATTCGTCGCGCAGGGCGTCGAGGGTGTCGCGGCGTGATTCGACGGTGAGCATCGCATCGGATGCGGCGTCTTGCCGGTCTGGTGTGGTCATCAGCTGCCTCCATTGGGTGGTGATCTGGTCCCAGGCGTCGGCTTTGGGGCCGTGGCCGGCGGGTCGCTGGCCGAGTGGGGAGGCGGCATCGGTGGTGGTGATTCCGTAGGTTTCACGGTACGCCGCGGCCAGCCGGACAGTCTGATCCCAGGTCGCGGCCGGTCCAGCGACGTCGGGTCGCTGCCCGAGTTGTGCGGCCCAGCGAGGTTGCTCGCGGTGCACCTGGTCGAGCAGCTGGTCGGCGCGGGCGGCGATCTCGCCGTTGAGACCGTCCAGCCGTGCCAGCGCACCGTGATGGTCGCCGGGTGCTCCGAAGTCTGATTGGGCCTGCCACGGGAGTGCGTCGTGCAGTCCTTCTCCCGCGTTGTGGCGGTCGGTCAGGGCGGCGACGAGTGCCTCGCCGGCGCGGCGATAGTCACCTTCCCCGGCGCCGGTGACGTCGCCGGGGAGCTGGCTGAGGGCGTCGGTGAGGGCGGTGTCGGCGTCGAGGCCGAGAGCGGTCCCGCCGGCCGCGTGGCGCCAGACGATGCCCCACTGCTCGCCGGTCACGATGGCGTCGGGTAGGTGTTCGGCGACGATGCTGCGCCAGCGGTCGATCTGCTCGTCGGTCGGTGTACCGATCCGCGCCGGTGGCCGGTGTTCGCTGACGTGCGCGGAGACGCGTTTGGCGAGGACGGCGGCGGGGTCACTGGCCCAGGCGAAGCCGCTGTCGTCGGCGAGCTTGCGGACCAGCCGTTCGGCCTGCCAGCCCTGGTCTTGGGCGTTGGCGAGCGCGTTCAGTGCGGCGGGTTCGGCGCCGGCGTTGACCGCGCCGGGGACGTAGCGGGCGAGGACGTCGAGGTAGCGGTCCTCGTCACCGTCGCGGGCCAGCAACTCGTAACGGCGCACCAGCACGTTCAGAGGCTCGAGGACAACGCGCTCATCGGCATGTTCGAACTCGGCGAACAGGTCGTCGCGCTCGGCGGCCCAGGGGGCTGTCCGAGGCGCTGCGGACCCGGATCGGTCGGTCACCGGTGCTCGGCCAAAGGTGTCCCAGCGCTCGCTCAGGGTGCGCCAGGCGTGGGCCCTCGCGCCATAGCTGTCGGGCTTGGCGCCCAGCGGTGCCTCACTGTCGATGCGGAAGGTCTCGCGGTAGGCGGCGACCAGGCCTGCCAGGTCGTCCCACTCCTCTGCCGCGATCGGGTTGTCCGGCCGCGGCCCAAGCTCCGAGACCCATTCCGGCTGGTCGCGGATCACTGCGGCGCGCAGGTGCTCGACGCGGTCGGCGATCGCGAGGTTCATCTCGTGCAGGTACTGCGTATGCCCGGGATGGTGACGCACGTGGGCGAAGTCGGGGCGGGCCAGCCAGGGAACGGCGCGCACGTGGGCCTCACCGCGGTCACGTCGGCGCTCCAGCTCGGCGGCGAGAGCGGCGTCGGCGTAGCGGTCGTCCGGCATCGGATCGGGCACCGTTGGGCGCGCAGCGAGCTGATGGGCGACGATGGTCAGCGCGGCGTCGACGTCGAACCCGAGCGCCAGCGCACCGGCTGCGCGGCCCCAGATCTTCTCCCAGTCGTGGTCTTCGACGGCGACGTGCGGGGCGATCGCATCGACGATGCCCCGCCAGCGGGTGACGTCGCCCGGCTGCGGTGGCCCGGTGGCTGAGGGCGGGCGGCGCCGCTCAAGGTGGGTGGTGATCCGGGCCTGCAGCGCCGCGCCGGGGTTGTCGGCCTCGTCCAGGGGCTGGCGCCAGCGCATGACGGTGGCGACGAGGGGGTCGGGTTCCCAGCCGAGGTCGTGGGCGTTGCGGAGTGTCTGGATGAGTGCCGGTTCGCTGTCCAGGTCGACGGTGGCGGGTGCGTGGCGGGTGAGGATGGCGCGGTAGCGGTCCTCGTCGCGGTAGGTGGCGGTGTAGTTGTAGCGGAGAACGAGTGTGCCCATCGACACTGCCGCGTCCTGCGCCTCCCGCATCGTCTCGGTTGCCGAGACCTCGGCGCCGGAGTGATTGAGCACTCCGGTGAGTACCGACTCCGGGGACACCGGTTCTGGGGTTTCGCGGTGCTGATCGATGACGTGGTGGTGGGTGACGACGTAGAGGAAGTTGCGCAGCATGGCGCGGGTGATGCCGGGGTAGAACTGCTCGCGGGTCATCGTCGGTGGCACCAGCAGGTGGGCATTGCCGGTGCTGGTCATGCCCTGGACCCGGTTGACGGTGGCGGCGTAGGCAAGCTCGACGTGGGCTTGGACGTACCCGGCCGGCAGCGTGATGGAGGCTTTGTGGACGCGGTGCTGGACGGTGATCTTGCCGCTGGCGTGGACAGCGGTGACGGTCCAGACGTCGCCGTTCTTGACGAAGTCCTTTCCCCCGAACAGCGACAGCAGGCGCTGGTTGTGCCGGGTAACGACCCAGTCCCCGACCGCCGCGGTAGTCGCGTCGTGCAATTCCACCTCCCTGCCGCGGTCGACCAGGCCCCGGTTGAGGCGCCGTTCGCGAGCGTCGATGTTCAGGGCGACGGTGTCTTCGTTGGTCGGCACGATCAGCAGCGACTGCACGCCGGCGTCGAGATCGGCCTGCCAGTGCGAGCGGGCGGCGTCGCGCATCGTTTCCAGCGACCCGTCGGATACCCGGCCGGACTCGAAGTAGTACTCGAGTCCTTTCGGGTTCGCCGCCCGGATCTGCAACGACGCCGCGGCCTGCTCTTCCCGGTCGTCGCCGCGGAACCGCACGATCTCCCGGAACCGCACGGCGCCGACGTCGTGGGCGATCAGCCGGATCGCCCCGCCGGCTTCGACCGCGGCCAGTTGCGCGTCGTCGCCGATGAGTCGTACATCGGCGCCGTTTTTCAGCGCGTGCTTCACCACCTTGTGCAGGGTGTGGGTGCCGGCCATCGCCGCCTCGTCGACGATCACTAGGTCCCCGGCCTCCATCGGGAACGCACGGTGGGCGAATCCGAACCACAAGGCGGTGGTCAGCTGGTGCAGCGTGTGCGGCTTAGCGCCGATCGACGTGCCGAGCTCCTGGGCCGCCCGGGCGGAGGGGCCGAAGGCGTAGACGCGGCGTCCCGTGCGCCGCCACGCAGTCGCCAGCACTTTCATCGCCGAGGTCTTCCCCGCCCCGGCCGGCGCCAACGCAAGCTGCAGACGCCGTCCGGAGCGGGCGAACTGGCGCACCATCTCCGTCTGCCCGACATTGAGGCCCTGCCCGGCCAAAGCCTTCTCCACGGTGTCGACCCGTAGCCGGTGCCCGCCGCCGCGGCGGGCCCACGCGACCAAGTCACCTTCGGCGGCGAGGGTGGCGGTGGTGGTGTAGCGGGTGGAACGGCGCTCGACGAAGACCGATTCCCCGTCCCGGCGGCGCAGCGAGGCGGGTTCGTTGACCGCGGTCGGGCCGACGAGGGCGAGGGTGTCGGGCTGGGCGAGGATGGTGTCGACGACGTCGTCGACGAGCTGTTCGCGCTTGTCGACGGGCACCTTCAGGTGCGCGGTCTGGCGGTGTGCTTCGGCCGCGAGGTTCCACCACGAGAAGTGGCTGTAATTGTCCGACACCACCTCCCGCGTTGACTGGGCGAGTTTGGCGATGTCGAACGCGTCCGGTTCCGTGCGTCCGGTGAGGAATACGCGGTCGGTGAGCGTGTCCAGGACCGTGGCGGGCACGATGCTGAGCGCGTGCTCGCGCCACGCCTTGAGATGTTCCGGCAGCGTCTTGGGCGGTTGTTTGCCGGGGCGGTTGTCGTACTGGGCGGCCCGGTCGATGACGAAGATGTCCTTCGGCGTCGGCTCCTTCCCGTGCGTGGCCCGGAACTTGACGATGCGCTTGGCCCGAGCGGCTTCGAACTGACGATGACGCTGGGAGAACAGCTTCACCAGCTCGACCTGAACACCTTCGAGCTGCCACACCGGGCGTTTCATGTCCACGCCTTCGGCGCCCCGCTGCACCCAGGACGCGCCGTGTTCGCGGAACAGGTCACGCAGGCGGTTGTCGAAGTACTCCGACGCGGTCACCGTCGCGGCCAAGATGGTGCGGCCGTCGAGCGCGGTCCACTCGCCATCGTCGCTGCGCTGCACCTTCGACGAGATCAGGACGTGGAAGTGCAGGTGCGGATCCGAGGCGCGGGAATCCCAGTGCTCGAACAACGCGGCGGTGATCCCGTTGACGTCGACCTGAGCCTCGCCCATGTTCCCGCGGCGAGTGAACGCGACGTTGCGCTCCATGTAGGACACGGTGTCCAGGGCCGCTTGGCGGGCCATGCCGACAATGCGCTTCCGTCCGGCCGGTGATGCCGTCGCCCACGCGATGGAGACGGTTTTGTCGGGCGCGAGCACGGCCTCGAACCCGGACACCGCCGACTTGAGATTGCGTTTCTGCTCCGCCAGCCACTTGTTCAGTTCCATGTCGCTGGCAGGACCTTTCCCGTCGTGGGCCTTGCGGTAGGCCTGCAGCTGCACGCCGCGACGCAGCTCCGCGCGCTTCTGCGCAGATATAGGCGCACCGATCGGACGCCCGTGCAGTCGGTTGTGGTCCTTGTACGCCTGCGACACCTGGGAACGCAGGTGGTCCAGCGCGGAGTACTGCGGGAACCGCCGACCGAGCCGGGTCGCTTTCAGTGCTTCTTCGGCCGTGGCGCCGTTGGCGATCATTTCGGCTTCGATGGCGTCGGCGTGTGGGTGCCGGCCTTCGCCGAAGAGGGCGTTCATCTGGGCAGGGGTGACTGCGCCGGAGAGTCCTAAGTGCTCTGCTCCGGCGCCGAACCATTGGCCTGCCGGGTAACCACGGGAGAGGTAGTAGTCACTTAACAGCTCGCCGGGTGCGAGCTCACGGTTGCGATCGGCGCACGCCACCGTGTTCGTGAGGTACTCATGACCACCAGGGCTCAGCTTCCGCAAGCCCATCATGTCCACACCAGACTACGCCGAAAACGCGGAGCCGCCCACCCGGTTCAGAACGTCTGCAAGACGTGCTGTGTGCGGGGTAGGGGGCAGGTTGGGTGAGGTGGTGGCGGTGGCGTGGTCGGCGGGGTGAGTGGGCGGTGGGGTGGTGTGGGGCTGGGGTGTGGTGGTGGGCTGGGTGCGGTAGGCGGGGCGGGGTTGGTGGGGCGTGGTGGTGGTGACCGATTTTCGGGTCGAGCGCCGGCGCCTGCACTAATACTGCAACGGCACTCGGGTGGCGTGTGATAGATCATCCCGGTGGTGGTCGATGTGGTGTTGGATCAGCTGGATCGGGTGCATGAGCGGATCGCGGGCCGGTTCACCCGGTCGGAGCCGCGGGCCCGGGCGCGGGAGTACATGTCCGGGCTGGTCGCGGGGCTGGAGCGGAAGAACGGCTGGACGCTGGCCGAGCAGGCCGGTGAGATGTCCCCGGACGGCATGCAACGGCTGCTGCGGTGGGCGGACTGGGACATCGACGGAGTCCGCGACGACGTGCGGGACTACGTGATCGAGCACCTCGGTCAGCCGGACGGTGTGCTGATCGTGGACGACACCGGGTTCCTGAAGAAAGGTGTGCGGTCGGCGGGGGTGCAACGACAGTATTCCGGGACCGCCGGGCGGATTGAGAACTGCCAGATCGGCACGTTCCTGGCCTACGCCTCCGGGCGCGGGCACGCGCTGATTGATCGGGCGCTGTATCTGCCCGAGCCGTGGATCGCCGACCCTGCTCGGTGCCGGCGGGCCGGGATCCCCGACGGGACCGAGTTCGAGACGAAGCCGCGGCAGGCGATGGGCATGCTGGCGCGGGCGTTCGCCGCGGGGGTGCCCTTCGCGTGGATCACCGCTGATGAGGCTTACGGGCAGGTCAAGTACCTGCGGGCGTGGCTGGAGGAGCAGGATGCCGCGTATGTGCTGGCCACCAAGGTCAACGACCTACTGACCACCATCGGCGGTGATGAGGCCCGGGCGGACGAGCTGATCGCCGGCCTGCCTGCCCGGTCGTGGCGGCGGCTGTCGGTCGGGGCCGGGGCGCACGGGCCCCGCGAGTACGACTGGGCGCGGATCCCGCTCGGGATCGGCTGGCGGGCCGGGCGCGGGCACTGGCTGCTCGCCCGCCGCTCACTCTCGGATCCGACCGAGATCGCCTACTACGTCTGCTACGGACCCCGCCGCTCGACCCTGCTGAACCTCGCCTGGATCGCCGGGACCCGCTGGCGGATCGAGGAATGCTTCCAGCAGGCCAAAAACGAAGCCGGACTCGATCACTACCAGGTCCGGTCCTGGCGCGCGTGGTATGCCCACATCACGTTGTCGATGCTGGCCCACGCCTGGCTCGCCGTCTCCCGATCTCTGGCCATAAAAGGGGAATCGGTGTCGGCGAGCCGGGCATGATCGGATACACGCTACCGGAGATCCGGCACCTGCTCACCAGACTGGTCCTGCGTGTCACCGCCACCGTCGAGCACGTCTGGGCCTGGTCATGCTTTCGCCGCCGTCGACAACACCAAGCCCGCCGCAGCCACTACAAACGCCGCGGCTATCCACTCACCTGACTGCCGTTGCAGTACTAAGGCGCCCCGGCGCCGTCTGCCGGCGCCTGCGCGGTCCCGTGGCTGTGCCGACACAGCAAAGCGGCCGCCGATCCGGAGATCGGCGGCCGCTTTCGTGCGGGAGGGTCTGCCCAGGGTTTGCTTGACACCTCATGTGTGAGGCTTCGGCCTTGCGTGGAAGGATGTCACCCGTG
>NZ_PPHF01000173.1 GCF_002904335.1 Amycolatopsis sp. CA-126428
TGGGTTCCTCCTGGATGCGCGTTCGATGGCGGCGGGCGCGGTGATCGTCGGGGCCGAGCTCAGTGGGCTGCCGGGCCGGAAGTGAAGAACTCGGCCGTCTGCTCCAGGCCTCGCCGGCCGAACATGGTGTTCATGTGAGCCACCACCACACCCTCGGGGCAGCTGACCGTCTACGGCACCAAGTGCCTCGACGTCAACGGCGCGAGCACGGCCGACGGCGCCGCAGTGCAAATCTGGGACTGCAACAACGGCGGCAACCAGCAGTGGACGATCCGGTCCGACGGCACGGTGGCCAACACCGCCTCCGGCAGGTGCCTGGACGCCACCGCCGGCGGCACGGCGAACGGGACGCCGCTGGAAATCTGGGCCTGCACCGGCGGCGCCAACCAAAAATGGATCACCTCGTGATCCAGGCAGTCCGCACCTGACCTCCCTTCCCCTCTCCACCCCGCAAGGAGCAACGCGTGTTCGGTCATGCCCTGTCCCAACGAAAGCCGCGGCGACTGCCGGCGATCCTCGTGTCGGTCACCGTGCTGACCGCTCCGTTGCTGACCACCTCCGATACCGCATCGGCGGCCACCGGCACTCCGATCACCGGCACGGCCTCCGGCCGGTGCCTGGACGTCGTCGGCCAGAGCACGGCGTCCGGGGCCGGCATCAACATCTACGACTGCAACGGCAACGCCAACCAGGCGTGGACCTTCACTTCGGCCGGCGAACTGCGGGTCTACGACAGCCCGATGTGCCTGGACGTGGCCGGTCAAAGCACCACCGCCGGCGCCAAGCTGCAGATTTACGCCTGCAACGGCGGCGCCAACCAGCAGTGGAAGATCAACGGCAACGGCACCATCACCGGAGTGCAGTCCGGGCTGTGCCTCGACGTGGTCGGCGCGGGCACGGCGAACAGCACCCTGGTGGACTTGTGGACGTGCAACGGCGGGGCCAACCAGCAGTGGAAGACCACCGCGGGTGACAGTCAGCCGCCTTCGGTTCCGGGCAACGCCCGGATCAGTGACCTGGCGTGTGACTCCGTGACGTTCGCGTGGAACGCCGCCGGCGACAACGTGGGCGTGGCCTTCTACGACGTCTACCACGACGGTCAGCTCATCAAGTCGGTGACTGGCAGCACCCTGTCCACCAGCCTGACCGTAGTCCCGGGAGTTACGTGGGGGCTCTACGTCAACGCCCGTGACGCTGCGGGGAACGTCTCGCAGGCGAGTTCCACGGTGCCGGTCACGCCACCGCAATGCCAGGCCGACACCCAGCCGCCGACCGCACCGGGGTCGCTCACCGGGACCGTCTCCGGCACCACCGTCACCCTGAGGTGGTCGGCTTCCACCGACAACGTCGCGGTCAAGTTCTACAACATCTACCGCGGCACCACCCGGGCGGGCACGGTGACCGCCAACGGGACGACCCCGCCGGTCACGACGTTCTCCGACAGCGGTCTCGCCGCGAACACGGCGTTCACGTACTACGTGGTGGCGCGTGACGCGCAGGCCAACGTGTCGGCGCACAGCAACACCGTCTCGCTCACCACCGGTTCCGCGTGCGGCAACCCCGTGTGCGCGGTCACGCAGATCGCCACGGACACCGACATCCCCTGGGGCCTGGCCACGCTGCCCGACGGCACCATCCTGTACAACCGCCGCGACGCCCAGAACATCATCCACCTCAACCCTGCCACCGGCGCCAAGACCGATGTCGGCACCGTCCCCAACGTGCAGAGCACCGACGGCGAAGGCGGCCTGACCGGTCTGGCCATCTCTTCCACCTACGCCAGCGACCACTGGCTCTACATCATGCACACCTCACCGACCGACAACCGGGTCGTGCGCATCAAGCTCGAGAACGACCGGCTCAGCACCGGCACGGAGCAGGTTCTCCTCAGCGGCATCCTGCGCAACAAGTTCCACGATGGCGGCCGGCTGCGCTTCGGTCCCGACGGCAAGCTCTACGCCAGCACCGGTGACGCGCAGAACGGCGACAACGCTCAGAACAGGTCGAGCCTCAACGGGAGCAATTGTCAAGACCTGTGGATGAAGATCTTTTAGGCGGCCGCGGGTGGGGTGTGTTCGGTGGGTCGTTC
>NZ_PPHF01000174.1 GCF_002904335.1 Amycolatopsis sp. CA-126428
GGAGCAGGAGTTCGGCAACTCCGTCATGGACGAGACCAACCTGATCACCAAGGGCGGCAACTACGGCTGGCCCGCCTGCGAGGGCACGTCCGGGACGTGCGGCACCGCCGGGTTCATCGCGCCCAAGCGGACGTACTCCACGGCGGACGGCTCCTGCTCCGGCATCGCCATCGTCCGCGACGTGCTCTACGTGGCCTGCGAACGCGGGACGCGGATGTACCGCGAGGTGATCAGCGGCAGCGACCTGACGAACGTCCAGGCGTACTTCAACGGCACCTACGGCCGGCTGCGCACGGTGGAACCCGCACCCGACGGCGGCCTGTGGCTGACCACGACCAACAACGGCGACAAGGACAGCATCCCCGACAACAGCGACGAGAAGCTCTTCCACGTCACCCTCGGCGGGTAGCCACGCGACCCACCAGCTGGCCGGAACGCCGCAAGGGACCCGACCTCCCTTGCGGCGCTCCGCGCCTCCCAGCGCAGCGAACTTCCACGCGCTTGAACGCAAGCGACAGCCTCACCCAATGACCAGCACACCGGTCCGGACAAGACACCACTTGTCAGGTCTGGACCAATTACACGGCGATGATTGACACCCATGGAACCCGGGGTGAAACTAGTTCAAAGAGCCTTGCCTTCCCCGCACCGCCGCCCGACTCGATGACGATTCGATGGCCCACAGGTCCGTGTCACAGCAACCTGTAACGGCAAGAAACCACTTGGGGCCGGGCCCTGATCCGCCGACAGCCTGAGTGCTATAACGACAACGCCAACAAGCTTGGAGATCTCCATGCGCACGCACAGACGTGATGTTGCCCGGCGATCGCTTGAGGCCACGTGCCGCCCTGCTATGAAACCTCGGCTAGCACCCAGCGTACTCCTTGCTTCCTCCTCTTTGAGGACCGCCACCCGCCGCTCAGTTCGCCGCGGTGAAACGAATCCGTAAACCGCTCACTGCCCGGACGTGCCATCGATCAGCAACGTGACTGTCCGCTTGGGAATTGTCGAAACCCGAATGACGTCCACTCCACCCACCGCGAGTACGAGGACAGAAAGATGAACGGATTCAGAGCGGTCTGCGCCGCCATCACGGCACTCACGTGCGCGGCCGTACTGCCGGCGGTGGCCGGCGCTGCGAACGGGGGCGCAACCGCCGCGGCGGCATCCACGCTCCGGGTGCTTCCCTTGGGCGATTCGATCACCTGGGGAATCGGCAGCAGCACCGGCAACAGCTACCGCTCCGCCCTGTACGACCAGCTGCGGTCCGAAGGGCACGCCGTCGACATGACCGGCAGCGTCCGCAACGGCGACATGGCCGACCCGGACAACGAGGGCCACTCCGGCTGGCGGATCGACCAGATCGCCGGCATCACCGACTACACCCTTGCCCGGTACCGGCCGAACGTCGTCACGCTGGAGATCGGCACCAACGACCTGGGACAGCAGTACCAGGTCCCCACAGCACCGGACCGGCTGCACGCGCTGATCGACCAGATCACCCGCGACGCGCCCGACGCGACCGTGCTGGTCGGCTCGCTGATCGTCTCCACCAGCTCCACCGAAGAACCACTCCGAGGCCCCTTCAACGCCGCGATCCCCGGCATCGTCCAGTCGGAGCAGGCGGCGGGCCGGCACGTCCGCTACGTCGACATGAGCGCGCTGACCCCGGTTGACCTAGCCGATGCTTTGCACCCCAACGATACCGGCTACCGGAAGATGGCCGACGCGTTCAACGCCGGGATCCAGGCAGCCGACAACGCCGGGTGGATCAAGCCGCCGGGCACGGTCGGCCGCGCGGTGCACTCCGGCGTGGCGGGCAAGTGCCTGGACGTGAACGCCGGTAGCAACGCCAGCGGCACCATCGCGCAGATCTGGGGCTGCAACGGCACCGTCGCCCAGCTCTGGAGCAGCTTCACCGACGACACCCTGCAAGCGCTCGGCAAGTGCCTCGACGTTACCGGATATGGCACGGCCAATGGCTCCCCCGTCGAAATCTGGGACTGCCACGGTGGTACCAACCAGCAGTGGCAGGCCTACAACGGCGGCTACCGCAACCCGGTTTCCGGGCGCTGCCTCGACGACCCCGCCTCCTCCAGCGTCGACGGCACCCAACTCGTCCTGTGGGACTGCAACGGCGGCCCCAACCAACAGTGGACGGCCGACGCGGCCTGACACGTCACGGCCCGGCCCGGCGCCGGCGAAGTAGCTCGGGGCGAAGTCAACGTGCGTGCGACACCCACAGGCGACCACACGCAGAAGTGTTTTCAATTACCTACTGGATGATTGACCGCTCGAACTGTGACTGTGGCGAGGAACGCAGCAGGTTCATGATCTCTTGGAGACTGCCGGGATGGCTAAGTGGACTAGGTTTGGACAGCGGCGCCGGAGCACGTTCGTCACCGCGTGTGCGGTGCTGCTGGCGCTGGTTTCCGGAGGGTTGGTTGCCACGCCCCAGGAGGCGTCCGCCCTTGGGCTGGGCGATGCGGAAGCCATGTACAACGCGTTCAACAACGCCTTCCTGGTGAGATCCGGGGGCGATGTCTACTACAAGGCAGCATTGAACGACGGAAAACCTGACGGAACGTGGGCAGGGTCGCTCGACATTCTCGGAGCCGAAGATGCCTATGAATGGACCGGTGATGTCGCGAAGAAGGCCTTGATCAACGATCTCCTGACGACGTGGCTGAAGAACACTCCGCCGCCGTGGAGCTGGGACGGCTGGAATGACGATATCGGCTGGTTCTCCCTAGCGCTCGTTCGCGGCTACCAACTGACGGGCAACGCTACCTTCCTCGCCCAGGCAAAGTACGGCTTCGACTACGCCTACGGCCGCGGGTGGGACACCCAGTACAACGGCGGCGGCATCTGGGAGGAGAACCCGGAGTACGCGGCACGCGAAAACCCGCCGCGTGATCCGGCGAAGGAACCTTTGTCGAACGACAGCCTCGGCAAGGTCGCATGCATGATTTACCAGAGCACCCATGACGCAAGTTACCTGACGAAGTGCCGCCAGATCTACGACTGGGTTTGGAGTCACCTCTACAACGCAGGTAACGGCCAAGTATACGCAAGGGTCGACCGGAGCGGAAACGTCAACACATCGACGGCTGCGTACAACCAGGGCACCTTTGCAGACTTCGCCAACCTGATCTATGAGATCACTGGCGACGGCAATGTTTACAACGACGCGAAGAGAGCGATCGACTACGCCCGGAACAACCTGACCGTCGGCGGTATCTTCAGCAACGGCGCAGACTACCTCAACACCTGGGCGGACGAAATGGCGCGCGGCGCCGGACATTTCGTGCGAGACAACCGTCAATGGGACGACTACTACGACTGGATGGTGCAGAACGCCAACGCCATCCAGGCCAACCGTCGCACGGACCTCGGTATCACCTGGAACGCCTGGGACCGACCCACATCATCCGATAACAAGCTGACGGCGAACAAGTTCGTCAGCGCGATGGCGTGGCTCCAGTTCACCCCAGCCACCCGGCCCAACAAGATCGCCGGCATCCACGTCATTACCAACCAGAAGACCAGCTTGGCCGTAGACAGTGCCGGCACTTACGGAAACGGCAACGGAGTCGTGCAATGGGGCACGAACTTCGGCCAGAACCAGCGATGGCTGTTCACCCAAAACTCGGACACCTCGTGGAACATCATCAACCTCTCGACCTGGGAAGCGCTGGACTGCCCCGGCGGCTCTGCCCAAGACGGCCTGACGATGAACCAATGGCAGCCCAGCCGTGATGCCAATCAGCGGTGGTGGGTGGATGAACAGCCGGACGGGACTTTCAAAATCTGGAACCAGGCGAGCGCTAAGGCGCTGGACGGTGCTTCGTCCGCGACCAACGGTGCACCACTGATCCAGTACGCCTGGAACGGCGAGACGCAACAGCGCTGGATTCTGCAGTAACCCCTCTAGTGAGTGGTTCGCGGCCGACACGGCGTCGACCTGCGGCCCAGCGCACATCCAGTCCCTGACCGTGACGTCATCGTTCGCGACGCCGGCAGGTGCCTACACGGCGCCTGCCGGTGCGTGCGGCGATCTCGGGCGAGGTCCACCCCGTGCGAGGAGTTGACTGGGTCGCGGTGGGGAGTCGGGCGCGGACGGTCTGGCATGACGCGGGGGCAGTGAGGACGACAGGTATCCGCGTCTTCAGGCCGCCGCAATCGCGGCGATGCCGCAGAGCACGATCACGGACCCGGCCAGCCGGCGAACGGCGTCTTGTTCGCCCAGCACCAGCCACGCGGCGAGGCTGCTTAGCACGATGCTCAGCTCCCGCGCGGGCGCCACCAGGCTGACCGGCGCCATCGTCAACGCGAACAGCACCAGAATGTAAGCGACAGGTGACAGCAACCCGACGAACACCACCTCACGGCGATGCTCATACCAGATCCGGGACACGTCGGCACGGCCGGCCAGCGCGCCAGGTAGAATTATGACGCTCTGGACCAGCGAACTAATGCCGAAGTAGACGACCGGCGGCGCCCCGATGCCGGTCACTGAGTGCGCGTCCCACAGCGTGTAGCCGGCGATGCACGCGCCCGTCAGGAGACCATAGAAGACCCCTGCGCGGCGTGCTTTCGCGGCGCCCGGGTTTGCTGTTACGGCACCACTGCGGCCGGTGCTGATCACGAGTACTCCGCCGACCAGCAGGAACGCCCCGAGCAGGCCGAGCCAGCCCGGCCGTTCGCCGAGCACGACAACGGCGGCCAGCACCGACAGCAGCGGTCCCGTACCCCGCGCGACCGGGTAGACGACAGAAAGGTCTCCGACGCGGTATCCGCGCTGCAGCGCGACTCCGCAGGCGACGTACAGCACCGATGTGACCACCGCCGCCAGCAGCCAGCTCCACTGAGGCCGTTGCGGCTCGACCACCAGCAGCACGACCGTCACCGGTAGCAACGCGACCGCGGACACCGTGCAGTAGAGCCAGACGAACTGCGTGCCGCCGGACCGGATCCGCTTGGCGGCCAGGTTCCACGCGGCATGCACGACGGCCGCAACGAGAACGAGGGACAAGGCGGTGGCGTTCATGGGGCCCCTTACAGGCTTTCGCGCGCGGACTCAGCATAGGTGCTGTTGGCTTGTCGATCACGTGGGTCCGGGGTTCACCGGACGGTGCGCCGACACCGGTCGAGCGCGTCATGAGGTTCTCGACCAGTCAGCTCACGGTGCATCTTGAAGGTTGCCGAGTGGTTACGTCGATACGGAATGCGAAGTTCCCACCAACCGAACACGAAGCAGCACCTCGGCTGCTCCTCAACGAGTACTGAGAGTCCACCCCGGCGGTCGCCGCCTCACCACGGACGGGACGCGCCGGCCGGGCACCCGAACAGTCGACGCTCCGTACGACTTTGCTGCTGTCCTCACGTATCGGCGGCAAGCCCGCACCTATGCGCTACCGAATGGCGGTCTCGCTGCTGTAGCCACACCCCGAACCAACGACTGGTCTGGCGAGCACCAGTTCGCTCGCTTCACATTGTTCGGTGTTGTGTCTTGCTGGAAGGGTTGACAGCAAAACAAACACAACCGCACACTGAAAACTTACTTCCCGGCGGCGCACGGTCGCTCCTCGTGTCGAGCAGGCTCTCTGCCGTCCCCTCACGGCGAAGGATGGTCCTATGCACCGGATCGCACATCTTGCTCCCGTACTGGCGTTAGCCGCCGCGTCACTGATGGTCGGCGCCGGTCCGGCTGAGTCCGCAACCACGACCATCACCGTGGACGGCACTCAAGGCGGCCGGACGTTCGACGGGATCGGCGCCATCAGCGGCGGCGGAGGCAACTCACGGCTGCTGACCGACTATCCCGCGGCGCAGCAGTCGCAGATCCTGGACTACATGTTCAAGCCCGGCTACGGCGCGAACCTGCAGTTGCTGAAGCTGGAGATCGGTGGCGACGCCAACTCCACCGATGGCTCCGAGCCCTCCATCGAGCACACCAGGGGGCAGATCAACTGCAACGCCGGCTACGAGTTCTGGCTGGCCGAGCAGGCGAAGGCGCGCAACCCCAACATCGGCCTGTATGGCCTGGCCTGGACCGCCCCAGGCTGGATCAACGGCGGTTTCTGGTCCACCGATACGATCAACTACCTGATCTCCTGGCTCGGCTGCACCAAGCAGCACGGCCTGAACATCAAGTACCTCGGCGGCTGGAACGAACGCGGCCACGACGTCAACTGGTACATCCAGCTGCGCTCAGCTCTGAACAACGCCGGCTACGGCAGTGTGCAGATCGTCGGCGACGACTCCGGCTGGGGCGTCGCGGACGACATGTCCAAGAACGCCGCGTTCGACAACGCGGTGTCGATCGTCGGGGTGCACTACTCCTGCAACGGCGGCGATGGCGGTGACGCGACCTCCTGCCAGAGCACCCAGACCGGCCGGAACCTCGGCAAGCCGTTGTGGGACAGCGAAAACGGCTCCCAGGACATGAACACCGGCGCCCCCGCGCTGATCCGGGCGATCACCCGCGGCTACGTCGACGCGAAGATGACCAGCTACTTCAACTGGCCGCTGATCGCCGCGATCTACCCCAACCTGCCCTACAGCACCGTCGGCCTGGCCACCGCCGGATCGCCGTGGTCGGGCAACTACACCATCGGCGCCAGCACCTGGGCCACCGCGCAGGTCACCCAGTTCACCCAGCCCGGCTGGAAGTTCATCGACTCCGCCTCCGGCTACCTGGGCGGCTCGGAAGCCAACGGCACCTACGTCACCGTCAAATCCAGCACCGGCTCCGACTACTCCACCATCCTGGAAACCACGACGACCACCTCCGCGCAAACCGCCAGCTTCCACGTCCAAGGCGGACTGTCCACCGGAACCGTCCACGTCTGGGCCACCAACGTCAACTCCCCCAGCGCGGCCACGTCCTTCGTCCACACCCAGGACCTCACCCCGTCCGGTGGCTCATACTCGCTGACGATGCAGCCGGGCTACGTCTACACCGTGACCACCACCACCGGTCAGGGCAAGGGCACCGCGACCGCACCCGCCGCCCAGGCCCTCGCCTTGCCCTACAGCGACAACTTCGACGCCGACGTCAACGGCACCGAAGCGAAGTACCTGTCCGACATGCAGGGCTCCTTCGAAGTCCAGCCCTGCACCGGCCGCTCCGGGCAGTGCGTCCAGCAGATGGCGCCGGTCAAACCGATCGAGTGGCAGGACGACTCGGACTCCTACTCGCTGATCGGCGACACCCACTGGTCGAACTACACCGTCAGCTCCGACGTCCTGCTGCGCGGCGCCGGCACCACCGAGCTGCTCGGCCGCGCCAACACCCAGCTGCGCCCGCAGTCGCACATGAACGCGTACTACTTCCGGATCCGCGACACCGGGCAGTGGTGGATCGAAAAAATGTACACCGACGGCTCCAACCACACCCTGGCCACCGACACCACCACCGCCCTGGGCACCGGCCAGTGGCACAACCTCGCGTTCACCTTCCAAGGCTCCACCATCAGCGCGAAGGTCGACAGCCGGGAGATCGGCTCGGTCACCGACACCTCGTTCCAGTCCGGGCAGGCCGGGCTGGGCATCCAGGGCTACCGCACCGACCAGTTCGACAACCTGTCCATCACACCCGGTTCCGGTGGCACGGGCGGAACCGTGACCGGGCCCATCCCCTCCGCCCTGAACACCGCGAAGTGCCTCGACGACTACACCGCCTCCACCACCCCCGGCGCCGTCGTCGACATCTGGGACTGCAACAGCTCACCCGCCCAGCAGTGGACCGTCGGCAACAACGCGGTCACCATCAACGGCCTGTGCCTCGACGTCGTCGGCAACGCCACCGCCAACGGCTCAGCGGTGGACCTGTGGACCTGCAACGGCGCCGGCAACCAGCAGTGGACCGTCAGCAACGGAACCCTGCTCAATCCCGCCTCCGGTCGTTGCCTCGACATCCCCGGCTTCACCACCGCCAACGGGACAGCACTCGACATCTGGGACTGCAACGGCGGCGCCAACCAGAAATGGAACATCCCCGCATCATCGTGAACCAGACCAGCCGTGATGCCCTGATCTAGATCGGCACCTGCTCCGACCAATGGTCCGGTTGGGCGCGTCCGCACGGACTTGCGCCCAACCACCTCGCCCACTGCCCGCCAGAACACGGAAGTCGATGTGCACCGGGTCAAGCAACATGTGCGGGCGATGCTGGGCACCGGCCGGGTCAACGTCGAGGCGAAAGCCTTCTGCAGCGGCTTGGGGATCAACTGCCAGGTTCCTCGCCGCGAGCTTCCAAGCAACCCGTGCCCGGTCGCTCGCGGTCGTCGATGGTGCGAAGCTCGTCTTGACGACGGCCGGTTCGGCGCTGGTCATCGTTCTGTTGGCGAGCCTTCGACGAGAACGTGCTTCCAGCGGCGCTGATCTCTGCCTGAGAACGGAGCGGGTCCGTAGCCGCCCCCAGAGGGACCACGGACCCGCTCAGGCCGCCGCCCCCGTTGCCTGGCCGCTCCCGGGGACCACGGACTTCATCAGGCGGCCGAGAACGACCGCGTGGTCGGCGAACCGCTCGTATAGACAGCTCATTGCAGCGACGTCTCCGGGCTCGCGCAAGTGGCCAGGATCCGGCGTAGATTGGCAAGATCGTCCTCGACTCTGATCGCCCCGCGGACATGCATGTCGTTGTCGGCGGCCAGTTCCACCAGCCACACCACGATCCGCCCCAGCTCGACGAAGTCCGGTGTCACCGCGTGCGGCACGACCGGATGCGGATAGCAGCGCTGGACGGCGCGGGCGACCTGAAGGACAAGGCCGCTCAACCCTCCAGTTCGGTCGGTGCGTGGATCGTGGCGAGCACCGTCACCGCCGGCGCTCGTAGCGCCAAGACCGTGTGCACCCGCCCGATCAGCTCTTCGCGTTCACGATCGAGCCTTACCGAATCGGCCACGAGGTCGTCCGCCAGTGCGACATCGGGCTCCTCCGGGGCAACGGTAGCGCGCTCCATCGCGGCCGCGGTCGCCCGGGTCTGCCGCACCAGATCGCCGGTGGCGGATTCGTGGGAGGAGTGGCTGCGCATGCCTCCACACTGTCCAACCAGACGGCCGCGTCCAGCAATTTGACGGGAATCCAACGCCGGTGGGCGGAACGGGTCAAGATGCCGTCAGGTCAGCCGCCGCAGTGTGAAGAAACCATGCCTCAGGGCGGGCGCACGCCCGCGGTAGCACGCCAGCAGCGCGGCCTCGGTCCGCGCTTCGAACGAAGCGTCCGCCCGCCGCGAGGCGCGGTCCACCACGAGCGCGAACGCCACCGCGACGACGACCATCGCGATGAGCGTGATGACGTTCTGCTGGGCGTCGACGGTCAGGGTGTATAGCGGCGGGGTGAAAGAAGACGTTCAACAGCAGCGCGCTCGCGAAGTGGCGAACAGCGCGAGCACGCCCAGTCCACCTCATCCACCCCGGTGCCGACACCGATCTGCAGCGGCCAGCATCGACCCTCGGCTCCAGTCGACCATGACGATCCGGTAGCCGGACGCGCCCATCCTCTCGACCGGAACAGCAACACTAAAGCCGTGTACATGCCCCGAAATTGTTCAACAGCCGCCTGGCGAGATCCAGGTGTTTCTTGTCTGGATAGCCGGTAGTCGGCGACACCGGGAGTGCCCAGGATGGATGGTGATCGCTTCCGGCGAAAGGACCACCGATGCCCCACCCGCGAGCCCAGTTCGTGCTCTTCGACGGCTTCGACCCACTCGACGCCATCGCGCCGTACGAAGTCCTGTCCGCCGGACGCGATTTCCTGGGCGGCGCGCTCGATATCGAGTTCGTGTCCGCAGAGGGCCCGCGGAACGTCCTCTCCGGAACCCCCGGCATCACGCTCACCGCCACCGCCACCCTGGACCCGACCACCTCCGGATACGTCGTAGTCCCTGGCGCGGCCGGCCCAGTCGACGGCGACCCGGACGAAATCGACGCCATCCCCGTGCTGCTCTCCCGGTTCGCGGCGAGCGCCGCCGCCCCGCTGCTGCGCGAATGCCTCGACAACGTCGCCGTCACCGTCGCTACGGTCTGCGGCGGCTCGCTGGGGATGGCCATGGCCGGGCTGCTGAAGGGTCGCACCGCAACCACGCACATCCTGGGCGTCGAACTGCTAGCTGCGGCTGGCGTCACCGCCGTACGCGCCCGTGTCGTCGACGACGGCGACCTCATCACGGCCGGCGGCGTCACCTCCGGTCTCGACCTCGGGCTCTACCTGCTCGAACGCGACTTCGGGCCACGAATCGCGCACGCTGTCGAAGAACTGTTCGAATACGAACGCCGGGGCACCCCCTGGAAGAACACCGGGCTCGCCACGACGGGAGCCGCGCGATGACCGACATCACCGGAAACTGGCACCTGCACATGAAGACGCCAATCGGCACCATCGACGCTCATGGCACACATCGCCGGGTTGAGCCTGAAGTATCGCTGGGCAGACTGGGACCGCTCGGAACTCACTGCAGAGAGCACCAAACATGTGTCGATCTGGGAGACAGACCCCGAGTAAGCAAGAGTGCACTACAAGCAACCTGCCCGGACTTCCACGGATTCTCGAGGGCTCGACTGGTCGGTTCAGACTGGTCCCGATCGCGCGTTCAGCCGAATCTAGCTGAGCAGATCCAGGAGCATGCCGACGCCCGGCCGAGTGGCTGACCGGCACTGGAGTGACGGTCAGCCACCTGGCCGAGTCGGTGCCTTACGACCGCACACTTCAGGGCCAGGCGCGGCCTACTTACTAACGGTGACCTCGGTTGGACTCCCCCGGCCAGGTCGCATGCCCAAAGCCGCCGGCGCACCACCTTAGAGTCGCGGCATTTCAGCTCTGCAGCAGCCGGGCCACCGATTCGCGTAGCGAAGTGGTGGGCCTGCCGGCGAGTTTACTGAGGTCGCGAGTGTCGCTGGCCAGTTCACCATCGTCGATGCCACGATCGGAGTCGACGAGAATGGCGGCGAACCCCTCGGGTACGCCTGCGTCTTCGAGGATCTGCTGGTGCTGCTCGGCGGACACGGTCTGATAGGTGATGGTCTTTCCCGTGGCAGCGGAGAGTTCTGCTGCGAAGTCGACGTAGCTCCAAG
Organism: Amycolatopsis sp. CA-126428; assembly: GCF_002904335.1. GTDB lineage: Bacteria > Actinomycetota > Actinomycetes > Mycobacteriales > Pseudonocardiaceae > Amycolatopsis. The sequence goes on from NZ_PPHF01000174.1 coordinate 11,079, forward strand.
GCTCGTCGGCCGCCAGTTCATACGTCCTGCCTTCGTGGCCCTCGGTCGTGAGAACACCCACCGCGGCGTCGGCGTAGTCAACGCGCGGCGCACCGCCCAGCTTGCCTTCGGTCGCGCTGCCAGCGAAGGAGCCGGCTTCCACGGCGTGGGCGACTGTTGAGGCGTAGTTCTCGGTATACCAGCCGTTCCTGAGGAACGTAAACGGAATGCCGGACTCTCGGATGACCTGCTCAGTAGCCTTGTGGTCGGCAGCCATGAGCATCTTCGTAGTGTCGGCATTGAGGATGCTGGTATAGACAAGATGCCTCACGCCCGCCGCTTTCGCGGCCCGTACGACCGCTGCGTGCTGGGCCACGCGCTGTCCCACCTCGGAGCCGGAGATGAGCAAGACCTTGTCCACCCCCTCGAAAGCGGCGATCAAGCTTACCGGGTCGCCGTACTCGGCTTTCCTGACCTGCACGCCGCCGACGGCCAGTTCGGTCGCTTTGCCGGGAGTGCGGACAGCGGCAACTACCTCGTTTGCCGGAACTTTCTGAAGCAGGCCTTCGACGACCAGCTTGCCCAGGTGCCCGGTGGCTCCGGTGACGACGATCATGGTGCTGTACTCCTCGCGAAAGATTGGCGTTACTCCTCAATATCACTCATTGGGCGAAGATTCGAACAGATAGTGAGTACCGTCACCGAGATTGTGTTTGAAGGAATAAACAGGTGAAAGCGGCCCTGGACGAGCTGGGCCAGTCTGGTGGGTCAACCCGTTCTTCCGTCACGAAGTCGGCATTGACGATCGGTACAGCGCCTCCGAGACGGCGTTGTGGAGAGCCTCGTCGAGCCCACCGAAAACGTCCTTGAAGCGGGCAACGACGTCGGGCCCCGCCCCTTCGGGAGATCCGGCGGCGAACGGTGGCTGAGGGTCGTACTCCATCGCCAGCTGTGCGAGCTTCGCCGTGTCCTCTCCGAGGACATGGGCGATCAACGCGAGCCCGTAGTCGATGCCTGCTGTGCCACCTCCGCCGGTGATCCTGTTCCGGTCGATGCACACACGCTCTCTCGACACCTCGACACCGAACCGGGCGAGCTGATCACGCGTGGCCCAGTGCGTCGCCGCGCGGTAACCATCGAGCAATCCCGCGGCAGCGAGCGCGAGCGCACCGGTGCAGACGGACGTGACGTACGTGGCTGTCGCGCCGCGTTCGGCCAGGAAGTCCATCAGAAGTCGATCGAGCAGAACGTTTTCCACCGCTCCGCCTGCCACGAACAGGATGTCGAGTCGCGCGGGGCACTGACGCAGGGTCGTGGTCGGCAAGATAGAGACGCCGGTGTCGGACACGACAGGGTCAGATGATTCTGCGATCAAGTGGACCTTCATCCCTGCGGCCGTGAAAGCCAGCTGCGGGCCGATGAAATCGAGCGATGTATGACCGTTGTAGACGAGTATGCCGATTTCTAGCGAGCGTGAACTGCTTGCTTGTGTGTCGTCGCGCGACATTGTTCGGTTCGCCATGTCATCCAACTCCTATACAGGGTTGCGAAGGGATCTTGCTGCACCACGCGACACGTGCGTTCTGGCCTCATTTTCCAAAGAGTCGAGCCCCAGTCGTTTCGGCGTGGCGAAACCAGTCTCTCGTTGTCGACGACCGAGCGTCGGTCGCGACGATGCCACAGGCGTAAACACGTCCAGTCTCATATGGTGGGCCGTTGTGGGCACCTTGAGCGGGCAGTTCAACGGTAGCTGCGCGGAAGGTTCAACGGAACCGGCCGGACTGCCATGATCCAACGGATTCTCGCCAGGTCGTCTTCCGGCCGGAGCCGCCCGCGGCTTGGGCGCGGCCATCGCCCGGCGCCTGGGCGCCCAGGGCCACCACGTGATCGTCAACCTGGCCAGCCGGAGCGCCCGTGCTCGGGGACGTCGACGTCGAACAGCACCTGGCCGTCCGCGGTCTCCCGGACGTAGTCTCTCGAGCATCCGCTCATCTCGCCGAGTGCGTCGCCGATCCCGGCCGCGGCGAGGATCCGCGCGGACTCGTCGTCGAACGGTACTGCCCGCGGCATCGGTACGGCCGGGGCCAGCGCTCGAGCACGGTCGCCCGCCAGCCCTGCCGGGCGAGCAGTGGCGTCACCACCTGACCGACTGGGCCGTAGCCGACTACGAGCACGTCTGCGTCCACGGCCGACCCCTTCACGCCGGCCGCGGAGGATGTCCGCCAGCGTCTCGTCGTAGTCCGTCTGCGCGACCAGGCCCCGGATCGTGTCGCGGGCCGCCGTCGACGGTGAGCAGCCGGCGGCCGATGAGGTCCGCTGGCCGGTGTCGAAGCACGGCCGCGCAAGAGGGTGCCCGCGCTCAGCACCGGCCGGCGCCGGTCACTTCTGACGTGCGACGCCGTCGCAGACGAAACCGAGCAGGCGACGCGCGTCGCCCGGGTCACCCCCGCCGGCGTGCGCGACCGCCGCGACGAGGGCCATCAGCTCGTCCGCGTGCAGATCCGGGTGCGCGGTCCCGGCAGCCTGTGCGTCGTGCAGCAACGGGACGGCGGCGTCGTCGGTCATCCGATGCCACTCGGCCACCTGGGGTGTTCCGCCGTCGCCGCCGAGGTGGTGGGCGTCGGCGAACGCGTCCCGTAGGCCCCTGCTGCCGCTGATGTGCTCGACCACCGCGCGCAGCCAGCCGAGGAGCGCCGCACCGGGCGGTTCGGTGGCACGAACCTCCGTGGCCAGCTCACAGAGCGCGCGGATGCGTTCCTCGTACACCGCGTCGATCAACTGCCGCCGGGTCGGGAAGTGCCGGTACAAAGTCGCGTTGCCGACCCCCGCCGCGCGGGCGATGTCGTCCAGGGACGCACCCGCGCCCTCGGCGTTGAACGCGCTTTCGGCGGCCACCAGCAGGTTCTGGCGGTTGCGCCGGGCGTCGGCGCGCGGCCGCGGGTCGGGCATCGGACACCTCTTGCCGATCTGGGGACAGTCCCCGTATCGTACCGGCAACGAAACGGGGACGATCCCCGTTACTGCGATCCGAGGAGAGACCCATGACCCCACCGCCGAGCCCCGCCGAAGTGAACCGGGCGATCCTCGCCGCCCGCGCCGCCGGTGACTTCGAAGCCGCGGCGAACTACATCGCCGCCGACTCGCGGGACCAGGGCAGGCACGTCACCCGGGCCGACTGGCGCCGGAAGTGGGAGGGCCTGTGGGCCGGCGTCCCGGACTTCGACGTCGTCGTCGAGTCCAGCGTGGAGAACGGCGAATGGGTGGCCAACCGCTACACCGTGCGCGGCACCCACACCGGCGACTTCTTCGGCCGCCCGCCGACCGGGCAGCGGTTCGAGGTCACGGGCATGGACATGATCCGGGTGGTCGACGGCCACCTGGTCGAGCACTGGATGGTCGCCGAATCCTTCTGACGCCAGGGCGCCCGGCCGCTCACGATCCGGGAACACCGGCCCGGGCGTGGACAGGCCCGCCCGTGCGAACACATGCTTGGCCCGTGGCAGCACCCGGCAACGCGGCACCCCGTCCCAAGGAGGCCGGCCGTGCCCGCGCGTGACACCGACGTCGTCGTGGTCGGCGGCGGCGCCATGGGGTCGGCCGCGGCGTGGCAGCTCGCCGCCCGCGGAGTCGGCGTCCTCCTCCTGGAACGGTTCGCCACAGGCCACACCCGGGGCACGTCGCACGGCGCCTCCCGCATCTTCCGCCTCGCCTACCCCGATTCCGGCTACATCGGACTGGCCCGGCAGGCCGAGGCGCTGTGGCGTGAGCTGGAAGACGTCTCCCGCACCGATCTCCTCACCATCACCGGCGGCGTCAGCCACGGGCGCACCCCGGACATCGGCCGGGTCGCCACCGCGCTTGAGGCCGCGGGGCCTGCCCGCCGAACGGCTCTCGCACGGCGAAGCCGTCGAACGCTGGCCCGGGCTGCGGTTCGACGGCGAGATCCTGCACCTGCCCCACACCGGGCGGCTGCGCGCCGACAACGCGGTGTCGGCGTTGCAGGCCACCGGGACCACGACGTCTCGGTGCACACGATCGAGAGAGCACCTACCGCGCTCGCGCCGTTGTCGTGGCGGCCGGGGCCTGGACCACGACGCTCCTCGACGGGCTCGTCCCCCTGCCCCCGTTGCGGGTGACGCAGGAACAGCCGGCGCACTTCGCGCGTCGCAGGACGACCGTGGCGGGTTGAGGGGCTCAGCTACAGCCGCTGGCTGCGGGAGCGTGCCGGTCGAGCGTGAAAGGTTTCGGAGCGGTAAAGGGAACCCGTGTGTTTGTCTGCGGCGGTCGTCCACGTTGGCGTCACCGGCAGGGTGGACTTCGCCGCCGAACCGCAGCCGGGCCGGGTGCGCTGTTTGAAGGTTCTGGGCGCGGAGCCCGGTGGACCTCAGGAACGGCGGCCGCGGCGGCGCTGCTCGACCTGGTCTTCGAAGGTCAGGCTGCGTTCTGCCGCATCCAGCAGCTGGTCGTCGGTGATGACGTCGACACTACGTTTCACGATGCCTTGCGCCGTCGGGGATCAGCCGGTGGCAGATTCGTCCGGCGCTACCGACTGAGTCATCGCTCGGGCGCTCCCGAGGTAGGACGCGGGATCACACAGATCTCTGATCCGATCGGCTCCGAGGAAGTCCACAATGTCGGCTTCGCCAAGCAACACCGCTGTGAGGTCGCCGCCGGTGTCGATCGTCTGGCTGCAGGCTGCGTAGACGACCTCGTGGGCGCGGCGACGTCCCAGTTCAGGAGCCAGCGCCATCATGACCGCTTCCGCGACGATGAGCCCGCCGCTAAGACCGAGGTTGGCGCGCATCCGGGCGGTGTCGACGTGCAGGTCCGACATCGTGTGCACCGCTTGGCGCAGGGACGAGGCGAGCAGGAGGAATGCTTCCGGGACGACTGCCCACTCGACGTGCCACGGCCCGGTGGCGCGTTCGAAGTCCTGCATCATCGCGTCGAGCATTGCCGCGGCCTTCCCCCGGAGCAGCTTCGCGGCCGCGACCATGAGCTCGCTGGAGATGGGGTTGCGCTTCTGCGGCATCGTCGAGCTTGCGCCGCGGCCCGGGACGAACGGCTCGGCCAACTCGCCGAACTCCGTCGAGCACATCATCGCGACGTCGGCACCGATCTTCCCGAGCGTCGCGCCAACGGACGCGATCACTGTGACGATCTCCGTGAGACCGTCACGCGTGACGTGCCAGGTGATCTCCGGATCCCCGAGGCCGAGCTCGGCGGCGAGCTCACCGCGGACGCGCAGGCCCTCCGGCCCCGTCCCCAGCGACGCGAGCGTGCCCACAGCACCGCCGAACTGCACGACGAGGTTCCGCTCCCGAACGGTCGCGAGCCGTGTGGCGTGTCGGTCCAGCGCCGAGAGCCACACCGCCACCCGATAGCCGAATGTGACGGGCAGAGCGTGCTGTAGGTGGGTTCGGCCGGCAGTGACGGTGTCCTCGTGTATCTCCGCGAGCCGACGCAGGTGGCCCCGCAGCCGGTCGAGGTCTGCGGCAATGAGGGAGAGACCGGCGGCGCACTGCAGGATCACGGCAGTGTCCATGATGTCCTGGGTGGTGGCCCCCCAGTGCAGATAGCCGCCGGCATCACCGCACTGCTCGGTCAGCTGGGCGATGATCGGCAAGATCGGATAGCCGACGATGTCGGTCTCGCGCCGCAAGCGATCGCGGTCGAGAAGTGCGGCGTCGCACGAGGCGGCGATGCTTTCCGCCGCGGTGCGCGGGACGAGCCCGACCCGGGCCTGCGCCGCGGCCAGTGCGACCTCGACTCGGACCACGGCCTCGACGAACGCCTGGTCGTTGAAGATCGAGCGCATCTGCGACGTCCCGAACATGTCCCTGAACAGGAAGGAGTCGAACACACTGCTGCTGGTCATCGGGAACTCACGTTGATGGCGACGTACTTCTCCTCAAGGTACTCAGCGATGCCGGAGTTGCCGCCCTCGCGGCCGACGCCGGACTGCTTGACTCCACCGAACGGCGCGCTGGGGTCGGATACGTAGCCGCGGTTGAGCCCAACCATTCCCGACTCGATCCGCTCGCTCATCCGCAGCGCCCGGTCGAGATCGCGGGTGAACAGGTAGGCGACCAGTCCGAACTCAGTCCGATTGGCTTCCTGCAGCGCCTCCTCCTCGGTGGTGAAGGTGTTGACGGCCGCGATCGGGCCGAAGATCTCCTCCCGTGTGATCCGCGCGTCCTTGGGGATGTCGGTCAGCACGGTGGGGGGATAGAAGTAGCCAGGGCCATCAGGCAGCTCACCGCCGGCGCGCACGAGGGCACCGGCCGCAACGGTCTCGTCGACCAAATCGGCGACTCGTCGCCGCTGCCGTTCGTCGATCATCGGGCCGAGGACGGCGTCGGGATCCGTGCCAGGGCCGACGCTGATCGTGGCCATCCGCGCAACGAGCTTCACGCTGAACTCCTCAGCGACGGTCGCATCGACGTAGAACCGGTTGGCCGCGATGCAGGCCTCCCCGACGTTGCGCAGCTTGGCGGTCATCGCACCCTCCACCGCTGCATCGATGTCAGCGTCCCGGCAGACGATGAACGGCGCGTTCCCGCCGAGCTCCATCGATGTGCGTAGCACCGTGTCCGCGGCCTGGGAGAGCAGGAGCCGCCCGACAGGGGTGGACCCGGTGAACGACAGCTTGCGCAGCCGGCCGTCGCGCAGGAGCAGTTCGGTGATCGCGCCGGCCTGGGTCGTCGGCACGACGTTGAGCACGCCGTCGGGCAGGCCGGCCTCGGCCAGTAGCGAAGCTAGGGCGGCCGTCGTGAGCGGCGTCTGCGCCGCAGGCTTGACGATCATGGTGCAGCCGGCGGCGACGGCCGGTCCGATCTTGCGGGCCGGCATCGCCAGTGGCGCGTTCCACGGGGTGATCAGCAGGCAGGGGCCGACAGGTTGCCGCATGACGAGCACCCGGGCCGAACCGTCCTCGCTGACCTTCCAGCTGCCGTCGATGCGAACGGCTTCCTCGCCGAACCAGCGCAAATATTGGGCGCCGTAGTCGACCTCGGCCCGGGATTCGACCAGCGACTTGCCCATCTCGAGAGTGATAAGCAGCGCGAACTCGTCCCTGCGCGCGATCAAGAGGTCGTGGGCTCGGCGGAGGATCTCACCACGTCGCCGCGGTGGCACCCCCGCCCAGCCTGTCTGAGCCGCGTCAGCAGCGTCGAGAGCGGCGAGGGCGTCGGCCGGCGTGGCGTCGGCCACCGTGCGCAGCGTCCGGCCGGTCGCCGGGTCCTCCACTTGAAACGTGCCGCCATCGGCGGCGGCGCGCCAGCGTCCGCCGATGAGCAGCCCGCTCTCGACGCGTTCAAGCACCTCGGATTCGGGAACTGTTGCGATCACGGAGTTCATGTCTCTTCCTCGAACGATCAGGCTGGGATGCGGGGATCAACGCCGGAGGGCCCGACCGAACGGGCACCGTCCCGGACACCGGGTCGATGCGAGACAGTGCTCGTCCGGTCGACTTCTAGAGCTGTCCGATGGACGGGCGGCCTGGCGTCACTTGTCGAGCGCGGCGATCATGGCGTCGGCCATGGGTCCGCTCGAGGCCGGATTCTGGCCGGTGAACAGATTGCCGTCCTGAACGTTGTATGCCTGGAAGGCCGTGCCACCGGAGTGCTGCGCGCCCTTCTCCCGCAGCGTGCTGGCCAGCAGCCACGGAGCTCCCTCGGCGGTACCGAACAGCAGCTCCTCTTCATCAGTGAAGGCGGCCATGCGACGCCCGGCGAACAACCAGTTGCCCTCGGCGTCAACGGCCGAGAGGAGCGCCGCAGGACCGTGGCAGACAGCGCCGATCAGAGTGCCGGCTGCGTCGGCCGCGGTGAGCAGGCGCCCAAGGTCGGCGTCCTTGTAGAGGTCGACGACGGGGCCGTGCCCACCGGGCAGGACGACGGCGGCGTAGTCGTCGATGTCGATCTCACTGACCGGGAGCAGCGCTCCGAACTCGCTCAGGGCCTTCTGCGCGTGGACGACGAAGTGCGGCGCCTCCTCGCCGGCGATCGCCGGGTCCGCGCTGTGCTCGTCGAGCGGCTGCAGCACCCCGCCCGGCGACGCGAAATCGACGGCGTACCCCGCGTTCACGAACTGCTCGTGCGGCGCGGCGAGCTCTTCGGCCCAGTAGCCGGTCGGGTAGGCCGACCCGTCGATTCGCTCCCAGACGCTCGCGGCGGACATGATGATCAGGACCTTGCCCTTGCTCATGAGGGATTCCTCTCGGGTGGTGTGGGTGTAGACGGGTCAGGCGGTGGGGTGATCGGTCGTGGGCGCGGTCTGCGCGGTGGCGTCGAGGTTCACGCGCAGGGCCTCGACCTTCGCGGTGGCGTAGGCGTGCGCGTCGGACCCGAGCAGCTGGCGAAGCGCGCCTGCGCCACTGACGACCTGGTCGATGATCGCGGCGGCACCCTTGACCGGGTCACCGAGCTGGCTGCCCTGCAGGTCCAGGTGGCCCTGCGTCATCTCCCGGATCGCCGGGTAGGCGTCGGTCGTGTCGGCGGGCAGCGCGAGCGAGTCCTTGGTGAGGAAGTCGGCGCGGAAGTAGCCAGGCTCGACGATGGTGACCTTGACCCCGAAGTCCGCAACCTCGGCCGCGAGGGCCTCGGTCAGACCTTCCAGCGCGAACTTGCCCGCGCAGTAGAGACCCCAGCCCGGGACCGCGGTCAGCCCGAGGATCGACGAGACATTGACGACGTGCCCGCTCTTCTGCTCGCGCAGGATCGGCAGCGTCGCACGCAGGACGTTCCACACCCCGACGACCTGCACGTCGAGCATGTCGCGGACCTCGCGGGCGCTGGTCTCCTTCACCGCGGCCAGGAAGCCATAGCCCGCGTTGCTGACGACGACGTCGAGGTTGTCGAAGCGCCCGATCGTCTGATCGACGGCCTGCTTGACCGCGGCCTCGTTCCGCAGGTCAACGGTGAGGGGAAGCAGTCGCGTCGTGTCGACGCGCTCGCCGATGGCGGCCAGCCGGCGATCGGTGGACCGGGTGGTGGCCGCGACGTTGTCGCCGCGCTGGAGCAGCTGCGTCACCAGCTCCAAACCCGGACCGCGCGAAGTGCCGGTCACGAACCAGGTCGCCGGACGATCCGACGGGAAACTCATGGTGGTCCTCAATTCGAAGTTCTCGAAGGCGCCGACCGGCTTGGTGTCCGTTCTGGCGCCCCTTCAGATTGGTGCGCCGGAACGGGCCGTAGGGGCTCATCTCAAGCCCTGAGCAACCGAGGACTCGGCGACCTAGGACGCAGAGGTCCACTTACGAGCTGTCGGCGTCAGGAAGAATGGGATCTGTGCCTGAGACGAACCGCGAACTTGCCGATTTCCTGCGGCGTGCGCGCAGCCAGAGCGACCCCACGCGGGCCGGGCTGCCGCCCGACGGGCGCGTGCGCCGTGTTGCCGGTCTCCGGCGCGAAGAGGTCGCGCTGCTGGCCGGGGTGTCCACCGACTACTACGCCCGCCTCGAGCAGGGCCGTCGCATCACGCCCTCTCCCGCCGTGGTCGAAGCGATCGGGCGTGCACTGGGGCTCGACCAGGCCGGTCGGGCACACCTGCAGGACCTCATCGGGAGGACATCCGCCCCGGCGCGGCGGCGATCCCGTGCCGTCCAGCGTGTGCGCCCGGGGCTCTACCAGTTGCTCGATGCCCTCGACGGTGAACCGGCGCTGATCCTCGGGCGCCGCACCGACGTGCTGGCCGCCAACCGGATGGCGGCAGCCCTGTTCACCGACTTCGACCGACTGCCACCGGCGCAGCGCAACTACGCCCGCTGGATGTTCCTCGACGACGAGGCCCGCTCGCTCTTCGTCGACTGGTCCGACCAAGCGCGCGCGGCGGTCGAGAGCCTCCGGCTCGAAGTCGGCCGTGACCCGGACGATCGGGGCACCGTCGAACTCGTCGCCGAGCTGCGCGAGCACAGCCACGAGTTCGACCAGTGGTGGGAGCAGCACCGCGTCCACCAGCGGACCCACGGCTCGAAGCGACTGCGGCACCCAATGGTCGGCGACCTGACCGTCGAGTACGAGACGCTCGCCCCGCCCGGCGACCCGGGCACGACGATCTACGTCTACACCACCGAAGTCGACTCGCCCTCACGGCGGGCCATGGACTTGCTCGCAAGTTGGACGGCGACCGGCGGACCGGCTAGGGAGAGGCTCACCCCGGGCGGCAGACCGGACAATGGCTAACCAGACCGCGAACCGCCCGTACTCTTGGCTCGTCAGCTGTTTACGTCGCCGGCCGTTGCTGGTGACCGCGATGTGGCAGGCCGCGCCCGCGATCCTGTCCGCATCGGCGGTGAAGTCGAAGATGGTGTCGCTGGACCCGGCGTTCGACGAGGCCAATTACGGCTGTGCGAGCGTCCGTTAATTCCTGACTCGGCTCGGGCATCGCGTCCGCGTCGTCGGCCACAACGGTGGCGACATCACCCTGGCCCTCGTCATTTTCGCCGCGCAGCCGGTGAAGAGCTCCACCGTCGGCTGACCTCGGGCTGCCGCGACGAATCTGCTGTACGGAGACGTGAGGAAATGGGCGTTTGTGAGACGCTCGCGAGTCGCAAGGCCAGGCGGACCCTGGGGAATACCAAGACCCTGGCCTCATACATGTCCTGGTGCCGGAGCCCGATCGGGGGCTTGGTGTCGCCGGCTAGCTACGGGCATCGTGGACGATCGGGAAGCGCTCGAATCTCGGGTGCAGCTGACGGTGAACGTACCGCCGGGCAAGTACGCGGTCACATCAGACCGGCAGAACCAGGCCGAGATCGTCTCGGCCCTTCCAGGATCGTTCTGTTCGTGCGTCGCCGCCGTTCTGCGTCCGGTGGCACGACTGCTGCGGCCCTCGCGAATTGCCGGTTCCCGCACAGACCTTCTTGCGCCTGCTCGGTGCCCACCCGGCCTGCGAGTTCGACTTGGCGGCCGCTGCGGCCGTGGCTGGTGTCCCGCCGACGCGGGCGCGCCGGACCGTAGATGACCTCGGTGCCCTGCACCCGCTGCGGCGTGTGGCCGGGAACTGGCTGGCACGTCACGACCTCGTCCGCGCCTACACCGCCGAACTCCTGGACGAGGGTGATCCGGCCGACCGCGCGGCTGCGTGCCGTACTCCGCGAGTGTTCACATCCGGGTGAACGTCCGGCAGTAGGCGATCGGGCTGATACCGGTTGGCTTTGCGGAAACGGGCACGGAGGTTGGCTGCGGTGCCGAGGCCGACCCACCGGGCGACCTCGTCAATGCTGCCGGCACCGGATTCAAGGAGCTGCTTAGTACTCCAGCCGCACTTCGTGATCAGTAGCTTGTCTTCGCTGGTAGTGGGCTTGTCGGGCTCGGGGCTGGTGGCGTCGGCGCCAGTGTGACCAGGCCCAGGTCGCGAGGCGGTCGAGCGGGGTGGTGATCAGGTGTGCCAGGAGACGCTTGACCTCGCCCAGCGTGATGGGGATGAGGCCGCTGCTAGGGCTTTGGGGGCCATTGCGGCGGTAACGGCGAGGTAGGTGTGGGCGAGCATGGCCAGGGTGATGTGCCGGTACCAGGCGTCGTAGCGGCGGACCTGGTACTGGTCCAGGCCGACGTCGGTTTTCGCGGTCTGGAAACAGTCCTCGATCGCCCAGCGTGCACCGGCCACCCGGATCAGATCTTTATCGGTCGTTCCTGTTGGGGCGCAACACAGGTAGTAGGCGATCTCGTGCTTACCCTTGGCGTTGCCGGTCAGTGAACGGCGGGCCAGCAACCAGCGCCCCCAGCCGGGCGGGGTGGTGTCGGGATAGGCAGGCAGTTCGGCGACGGCCCAGTCGAACATTCGTGGTCCTTTGGCGCCGTCGCCGCAGCTGCGGCGTTTCCACGCCTCGGCGCGTGCGTGGGCGACGAGCGCGTCGGCGCGGGAGGTGCCAGCCACCGCGGGGATGGTCTGGCTGCTGGGCACAGCCACGACGTAGCCGATCCGGCGGTCTTCCAGCCAGCGACGGAATTTCGAGTCGCCGCCGTAGGCCTCGTCGGCGGTGACCCAGGTGGCGGGCACGCCGGCGTCCAGGGCGCGGGCGAGCATCCGCTGCGCGAGCACGGGCTTGGTCGCGAACTCGACCTCGTCGGGAACCGCCGCCTCGCGACAGCGGTCCCGATCGGCGGTCCAGGATTTCGGCACGTACAGCTCACGGTCGATCAAAGTCCGGCCTTTGCTGGTGGCATAGGCACAGAACACGCCGAGCTGGCAGTTCTCGATGCGTCCGGCAGTGCCCGAGTACTGGCGTTGCACACCGGCGGATCTGGTGCCCTTCTTCAAAAATCCGGTCTCGTCGACGATCAGCACACCGTCACGCTCACCCAGATGGTTGATCGCGTAGTCGCGGATGTCGTCACGGACACCGTCGGCGTCCCAGGTTGCCGCGCTGAGCAGGCGTTGCATCCCGTCCGGAGTGATGTCACCGGCAGCCTCGGCCAGCGTCCAGCCGTCTTGCCGGCCAGCGGCGCCAACAGACCACGCACGTAGGCACGGGCCCTGCGCCGAGGCTGAGCCCGATGGAACCGCCCCGCAACCTCCGCAAACAGGTCATCCAACCCGGACACCCAGGCGGCCAGGTCATCATCAGTCACCACAAGATCGACACACTACACAGCGTCCATTACAAAGTGCGGCTGGAGTACTAGCCCTCGCGCCGGCCACGAGTTCGAGATTTTCGGTGTGACCTCGCCGAGGGTCGGCGCCTGCTCGAGGACGGCATTTGTGATCCCGGGAGAGATCCATGGGCCGCGGGTGATCTTCCGCTGCGGGTTGATCAAGGAATTGAAGGCGCGGTCGATGTCCGGAACGCCGTGGCGGATCGGGACGAGGGCGATTTCGAGGATTGCTTCTCCGGTGGGGTCCTGAGGTCCGCTGCCTTCGAGGTCGACGGCGACCAGGTTGGCTTCGGTCCAGAGACCGGTGTAGTTGGTCACGGCAACTCCACCCGACTCGTCGCCGACCGGGCCTGCGGGCGCTGAATCAGCCAGCCGGTCCAGCGGCGGTGAGCGGCGAATAGCAGCGGGCAACGTAAACGCGTGGTGTGTGGGGTTCATGGTCAGCTCCGGGGCAGCAGTGCGGTGGCCGCCGCGCGAGCGAGGATGGCTTGGCTGGTGGCGGAGAGGCCGAAGCGGTTCCAGTGGAAGATCACCACGTGGGTGAGGATGGCGCGCAAACCTCGGCCCAGTTGCCCGTCTGCGGCGTCGTGGCCGAGCTGTTGGCCGCCGGCGTGCATGGCGGCGAGCCATGGTGTGGCGTGCGCGACCAGGCCGTCAGGGGCGAACAGCTCGCTGTCGGCGAGGTCGGTGATCGACAGGAGCAGGCGCGCGTTCTCGACCAGCTTGCCGAGGCGTTCGGTGTCGGCGTCGGTGGGTGCGGGTCGTAGCCGGGCGACCCGGTCGAAGACGTCGCCGCATTCGAAGGTGTCCAGCACGGCCGCACGCATCAGAGCGCTCACCAGTAGGAGGGACAGTTCGCGACGGCCGAGGCCGGGGGCGTCGTGGCGCAGGTAGTCGAGCACGCCCGCGCTGTCGGCGCAGAACAGCTGGTGAACGGTGTCGACGCCGTTCGCGCCGCCGAAGGCGGCGGTCTCCGGCTCGTACACTGTCGGCCACCACCGCGCGATGACACCGGTGTTGGTCAGCTCGTTGAGCAAGCCGTTGACCGCCGCGACGTCCGCACGCAGCAGGCGTAGCCGCCAACAGGGGTGTTTGCGCAGGAACCACCACCCCGCCATCGCTTGACGGGCGCGGAGATCGTCCAGGGCCGGTCCGAGCATCGTCGCTCCGACGGTCTCGGCGGCCGACCAGTCGGCGAACTGGACGCGCACCTGGTACCAGGCGTCTTCGGCACGTCGTTCCAGCGCGGCGACCCCAGCGGCCTGGTAAGTCCGCACAGCATCGTCGAGGTCTACCCGCCCCAGGGCGTGGCGAGCCGCGACGTCCGCGGGGTCGGCGTCGGCGAGTACCGCGAGCACCGCGGCGTTGAGGCCGGTGGGCAGTGTGGTCGTGTTGGGCGTGGTGATCAGGTGATCAGCAGGCATGCGTCCCATCCCGTGTGAGGCGGCGTGCTGCGCCGCGCGGTCTCAAGCGCCAGGTCCACTCCGGCACGTCCGGTCAGCAGCCCGGCCGTGTCCGCCTGGTCGCTGTCTTCAGCACCGTGTGCGTACTGCGTGAGCCGGTCGGCCAGCGTCGGGAGCCGGTCGGCCAGCTTCGGTCCGCGGGCGTCGCGGGCTGCGCGGTAGGCGGTCTGGAACACCCCGGCGATGCCGTGGCACAGGCCCGGGTCGGTGATCCGGTTGAGCTGGGTGTCGGTCAGGCTCGCGGCCAGGGCGTCTTCGGCGTCGTGCTGGCGTCGGGTGTCGCCGGTGGCCAGGGCGGCCAGTTGCTGGGCGCGGGCGATGCCGATCGTCCCGTAGCACCAGGAAGTCCGACCCGAGCCGGCGTGGGCGGGGCGGCCCGCGTTCAGCTCCTCGCGGGTGATCCATTGCGGCCACCACTGCTCCTCTGCTCCGTCCTGGCGCCACCGGTCGAACCAGGCTGTGAGCGCGGCGATGGCCTCGCGCTGGCCCTCGACCACACGACCGCCCACAGTGGCCAGGGCGAGGAAGGCCAACAGCCCGGCCGCGCCGTGAGCCATGCCGAAGTTCGAGTGCCCGCCGGGGGTCGGCAGGATCTCGTCCGGATCATGCGCCACCCACCAGCCCGGCAACTCGACACCATCCTCGCGGCGTGGTCGGGTGACGAGAGTGACGATGTACCGCAGGATTCCGGCCAGCTCGTCACTGCCGGGGTGATGGCGCAACAGCAGAGCGCCGATGCCCGTGAGCCCGTAGAACAGGTCGTACTCGGCGAACGCCGCGGGCTCCCCTCGGTCGATCCGGGTCGCGGCGGTGGCCAGGCGCCGCCGGGTCGTGCGCAACACGTGCTCGTCCATCGTCTGGCTGGCCGTGCGGTAGCGGGGATGGTGGTCGGCGGCGGCGTGCAGCAGGAACGCGACTGCGGGCGCCCCGTAGTACAGGCCGGCATGATCGGCGGCGTCGATCGGTCCTGCCGCCACCCGGCGGATGTGGTCCTGCGCGGTGGCCCAGCTGCCGGCGCCGGTCCACGCGCGTTCGACGTGCAGCAGCGCACCCGCGACCGCGCCACGGGCCAGGGACTGGCCGGTCACCTGATCGGGCTTCAACGACACCGCGCCGTCCGGGCTGAGGCTCGCGTCGGCCGTCATCGGGCACCGGCCGCGGCGAGCAGGCGCAGCGCGACCGCGCGGGCAAGGCGGCCAGTCTCCTTCTCGAAGGTCGGGTCGACGCCGACGGCGCGGATGTGGTGCTCGTGCAGCAACGTGCGCAGCACCCCGACCGGCTCTCGCCCATGGTGGATGAGGGCCTTGTGATAGGCGTACAGCGCGGCGTCGCGGGCACGCCAGGCGGCGGCGACGGCCTCGCCGCTGGGCAGCGCGCGAACGGCACGGTAGCCATCGGCGGAGTCGGCCACGGCGAGCGCGTGCTCGCGTAGTTCCCGGTCCAGCGGCCCGTGCTCTTGGCGCAGGCATCCCAGCAGCGCCCGGTATCCGGTGCGCGGATCGGGCGCGAAGGACGCGGCCAGATGCGTCATTGACGCCGCGGCCAGCGCTTGGGCGGGAATCCCGGACACCTGCGCCGTGGCGAGCTGGGCGATGGCGGCCGCGGTGTCGGTGGCGAAGACCTGCTCGGCCGCCGCGAGCACGAGGCCGTCGCCGTAGCGGGCGGGGTGCTGCGGCGCCGGGGCGAGCGTGAGCTGGCCGGAAAGCCCGCGGGAATCGAGGTCGGTCGCGAACGCGGCCAGCCGGGCGGCGACGGCGCCGTAGTGCCGCGGATGAGTCAGGCGCAGGAACATTGCGAGGTGCTGGTCGGCCTCGGGTCGGATCATGTCGCGGTGCCGCCGTACCCACCACGACGCGACCCGGCTGTCCGGTTCGCCGGCGTCGTGGAGTTCGGCGGCGAACCGGGGCAGGTGCGTGGTGAGGATCTCGTCGAAGAGTGCCGGGTTGCCGACGATCTGCGCGTGCACCAGGGCGGAGTCACCGGGCTGCAGGGCCGCACTGGGAGCTGCGGTGGCGGGTAACGGCCGGTCTGGCGGGGTGATCGCGGTCATCGGGATCAGCAGCTCTGCCGGTCGCCCGATCCAGCCTTGTCCGTCCGGCGGGCCGTCTTCGTGCAGTTCGACTCGGCCCGCTCGCTCCAGGCGGGCCCGCAGTAGTGAGCGGTCGAGTTCTTGGTCGAGGTCTATGGGCAGGCGAAGCTCGCCGTGGACCAGCACCACCCTGGCCGGTACCTGCCACCGCTGCCGCCACGCCCGCAGCCCCTCGTCATCACCTCCGGCTTTCGGGCGCGCGGCCAGATCGGTGTCGGAGATGAGCCAGCGGGCGGCGGCCAGAACTGTGCCGCGGTAGCGGAGGCGTGGCACGTAGGGCAGGACCCTGGCGGCGCCGAGATCGAAGCCGCGGAACACGGCGCTGCGCGCGTCGGCGACCTCGGCAAGGAACCGGGCCAGCGGCGGGCTCTGCACCGAGGTGTCCAGCGCGTGCGGAATCCGGGGTATCACCCGCCCTCCGGTGGAGATCTGCACCAGGTACAGCTGCTCGGCGTCGGCGGTGACCGCCAAGTCGTCCACACCGATGACGGTGAGGTCCGGGCGCATCGGATCGGGATGCTCCGACAGCGATACGACGTTCCCCAGCAGTGGCGGAACCCGCGCGACGTTCTCGTTATGCGGTCGGCGCGGTGGGAACGACAGCTGTACGGCCACCACGTCCGTGGCCGCCGTGGCCGGGACGTCCTGATCCGACGGAGGCTGCGGTGCACTGTAGGTCGCGGCCAGCCGGGCATGGTCGGCGTCGTCGAGCAGGTCGGCGAATCGGCCGGCCATGCTGGTGTACGCGCGGGGCGCCGCCGTGACCTTCAGCTGGAACTCGCCGCGGTCGATCGCCGCCGTCGATGCGGCGTGCACGGCGACGCCCAGTTCGACACGCTGAGGCAGGACAACGTCGGAATGGTCCCCGACGGTCAGCGCCTCCACGTCGCTGTCGGTCAGGTCGATCTCCTGCGCTCCGGACAGGGTGGCCTGCTGGATCAGCGCGAGGAGGGCGGCGTCGCGGTCGGTCAGCGCACGCCACGCGGGCCGGGCGCGGGGCGCGCCGAGGTAGCCGGCCGGGTAGCCCAGGCCGGACTCGGCGACCAGGTTCCGCACCGGCACGAGCGCGCCGGGACCGTAGCGGGCGAGGAAGCGTGCCTGGTAGTCGAGCCACGCGGCCGTCCCGAACGGCTGTGTCGTGGTCCGCAGCAGGATGGTGGCGGCTCGTGTGGCCTCGTCGAGCACCCGCGCGGGCAGGGTGATCGCCGCGTCAAGGCGCACGTCGACGGCCAGTACATCGCGGGCATCAGGCACCAGGACACGCATTCGGACCGCGACCGCGGCGCGGATGTCCCGCGCCTGATCAGGGTCCTTTGCGTGGTTGTGCCGGGCGAGGTCGACGGTGATGGCATCGAGGTCACGCAGGACTGCGGCGACGTCGTCGAGAGTTTCCGCGTTGGCCGCGCGCAAGGCTCCGACCAGGTGGGCCACGGTGTCAGCGCTGGTCATCGGCGGCCGCAGGCTCGTGATCAGGGCACCGGCGTCGACCAGGCCGTGCAGCAAGGCGTCGATCTTGCCGGGCGACGCAGACGGGAACTCGCCGGTCATCCGCTCGGCGAGGGTGTCGAAGCGAATCGGCGCAGCGGCCGCGGCCAACGCGAACCTGACCGGGCGGGTGAGCCGCACCGAGGACTCCCGCAACGGCCCTGGTGTGGCGGCGCCGACCCCGGCCCGGCAGTGCACGATCACGCGTCCATCGCGCACGATCCGCGCGTCGTCCACCACGACCGTAAAACGCCGGCGCAGAACGCGATGCCGTTCGAGCCGGTCGATCAGCGCGGTGAGCCATTCGCCGTCCACCCGTGCCACGGCCCGATGCCGCGTTCCGACGGCGGCCGTCGCGGGACCGATGTCGACAACGCCGACGCCGGCGAACAGGCCGAACGGCGTCGACCGCCGCTGCCATCGCAACAGGTAAGACGCCACAGACACCACGGCACGACGTAACTCCTTCGCTGTGGTCCTGGTGGTGCCATCGTTGACGATGCGGTCGACGCGGGCGCCGAGGACGGGGCTGGCCAGCGTTATCGCGTCCCGCACCTCCGGGCACGCCCACACTTTCGCCAGCCACACACTGCCTTCCTGCTCGACCGCGACCGGGTCGCCCGGGTGGAGCCGCGTCGGTGGGTCGAGATCACCGGGATCGGTGGTGACGCGGGCCAGAAGCAGGCCGGCGTGCTGGTAGCGCGGGGACACGGTCATGGCGGTCGGCTCTCCTCACCCGGTCACGATCAAGGGCACCCTTTGCTGTCGGCGCCCGAGCCAGACTCGGACGCCGACAGCAGGGGGTTGGATCAGTACGGGTCGTTGGAAAACGTGGTGCACGCGCTGGTGCTGCAGGTGCTGCCGCATCCGTCGCTCGTGTCGCACATCGTGATCACGAGCTTGGTGGAGGACTCCACCACGCGCAGGTCCAGCTCGAACTCCGCGTCATCGACCACGCCAACGGGCTCGACAGCCAGTGCTGCTGACATTCGGTTCACTCCTTCATTTCTCGGGTTGTGCCGGGCACCCGGTCACCGAGCGGCGGACGCCGCCGGGGGCCAGGAGATCGTGGCCACGCCGTGCGTCTTGACCAGCACGGCTGTGTCCTTGCCGAACTCGGGCCGGTCGGAGCCGGTCGGCCAGTAGATGAACGCGGGTTCGCGGTCGCGGGCTTGGGCGTCCCATGCCTGAATCTGCTCGATCAGCGCGGTCGCGGCGTCGTCACCGTGGGCCCCGTAGGCACGCGCGCCGAACTCCGATCCGCCGCCGTCCGGAAGTGGGCGGACGGCCAGGTAGGTGAACGAATCGCCGCGGACCGCACCGAAGGGGAACCAGCCCTTGCGCTCGGTGGCCAGGTCGGTGCCCTCGTCCGCAGCCAGCTTGCAGAAGCCGGGCAGGAACACGGCGAGCCACAGGTGCAGGTCGGCGAAGGACACCCCGTGCTTGATGGTGATACCGGACCAGGCTTCGGTGCGCTCGGTCGCCAGCACCCCGTCCAGCAGGTCCAGCCCAGCCGGGACGTCGCTCTCGAAGCGCAGCTTGACGTGGTGGCCGTTGCGGTCGGGCAGCAGGAAGACCCGTTCGTCGCGTGCGCCGGCTCCCTGCATCGGGACGAACCCGGCCACCTCGGACGAGGTGCTCACCAGGTGGTCGCCCTCGCGGCGGAAGCCGATGACGCGGGTGACTCCGTTCATCCGCAACGGAACGACGATCGTGCCGCCCTCGGCCAGGCCCGCCAGCCACGCCGGCGCCAGGTCCCAGGCCCCGACCGTCACCAAGATCGCATCGACCGGTTCGTACAGGCCCGGCAGCGGCTTCTCGGCGTCGGCGAGCACGACGTCAACGCGGTTGCCGTAGCCGGTCTGCTCCAGCAGTTCGCGGGCGCGGTCGGTCACGTCCGGGTCGATGTCCACGCTGATGACCCGCCCGTCCGGGCCGACGATCTCGGCCAGCAGGGCGGCGTTGAAGCCGCCCGATCCGACCTCCAGCACGCTCATACCCGCGGTGAGTCCGGCCTGCTCGATCATCCGGGCCTGGATGTAGGCCGCGCTGGTGGAGGAGATGATCACGCCGTCCGGATCGCGTTTGATCGCGACCGAGTTGTCGACGTTGTAGGTGTCCTCCAGCGGGGTGCCGTCGGCGACGAACAGGTGCCTCGGCACCGTGCGGAAGGCCCGCTCCACCTCTGGCGAGGTGATCATGCCCTTCGCGAGAAGAGTGTCAACCAGGGCATCGCGGAGCTTGGCGGCAATGGCGTCGCCGTGTCGGAGTGTGTTCACGTGATTACCTTTTCAGGGAGGTCTGACAGTTTCTGGGGCCTGTGTCTCGGTGGACCAGGAGCGCGCCGCGTCGAGGTTCACGGCGCTGCCCCTGGTCAGGAGGCCCCCAGCACCGCGACGGTCGACCGGCCGGTGGCAGCCGCATGCCTGCCGGCGCGGCCGACGGGAATGCCGTCGGCGGCGATCAGGTGCTGGTGGGCGATGTTCCATACCGAGCAAGGTCGCCGGCGAGATCGCCGCCGACCCGAACACTGCGGGCATCGGCCGCGTTCGTCCGGCTGGTGCGCGACCAGCAGACATCGCCACGCCCTGGTCAAGCGGGTGATTTCGGTGTCGGCGAGAGCGGCTCTTGAAGACTCGTCGCCCTCGCGGGCTAGCCGGTCGAGGTAATCCAGCCGGCCGAACACTGCGCTCTGCAAGGTTGAGCTGAGGACTTCATCCACGGTCGGTCACCTCATCAGGAGAGTCAGATGGCCACGCACGGGTCCCAGCTGATGCCCGACTCGCGTGCGGTGGCCACAAGCGAGGATGCAGCTCCAGGGGGACGACGTCGCCGACCCCGCAGCTGCGCGGTGTGCACGCGACAGGCGGCGTCATGAAAGTAGGTGCAGGGGCCAGAACCGGCCCGCGCACGTCGGGCAGACCGCCGGCGCATCGGGCTCCGGCAGGTGTCGGGTCAGGTCGTTGATCGCCTCGGCGGCCCGACCGGCTGGGCTGTCCGTCGCGACCATCACCCCGGCCACCGGCCGGATATCCACCCCCTCCATCCCGGTTCACGCTAATCTCGGCGACCCGGTCGGCGTGTGCAGCTTGCGGCCGGAACCGGACGGCCAGCGCGTTCCCACTCGGTGAAGTGCACGACGATCCGCTCCCACAGGAGGCTCTCGCCGATCTCTGCGACGTGCATTCGCACCCGATACGCACGGTCGTCCCAGCAAGCCATGACCCGCACGCCGGTTCCGGCCCCGATGTCGAGAAACAGGTGCTCGTCGAGGCGGCGGTGCAGTGTCCGGCGACGGTAGGTCACCTCTGGCAGCCCTGCAGCGACGATCGCGGCCGCATTCTGGCGCTCGATGCCGGGCACGAACACTGCCGGAACCAGCCGCGCGATCTGCAACGCAGTCACCAAGCCGTGACTGCGGTCTTCACCGCGGAGAACCTGGGTCACGGCGTGCAGAAACTCGGACAGGGACGTCCTCGGCGCCGGAAGAACCACGGTCATCGATCGCTCCTTCGCAGATAGAGGGCAGTGGCCCTGGACCAGCCCAGCGCTGGCTCGAATTCGCTGCTGGTCGCGGCGCACCGACCGGTTCGTCACCACCAGACCGACGCATCCGAGTAATGCTCTGCTTCAAGGCGGACGGCCCTAACACAGAGCGTGATCGCTTGAACCGTTCTGGGCACGGAAGCGCGAGCGTCACGTCCAGAGCTTCCGCGGTGCACTTATCGATCTTCATTGCCGCAAGGACGCACGCGGAGGCCACCATGAGGCCACGGCAGGCCACCTGAGGGACATTCGCCCTGTTCAGAAGCGCGGAGGCAGATTCGGCCAGCTACCGTGGACGCAGGAGGTAATCGACATGGCCGCCAGTAAGACGCCACGTTCACGGCTTGAGCAACTCGCTCGCGCATCTCATCTGTCGTTGAACGCGTTCATGAGGGAGTACTGCTCCCAGGCTGTCCGCGCTGGCGAAGGCGAGCTGCACGTCTCCGAGCGGACGGTCAAGCGCTGGTTTTCCGGCGACGCACCCACGCCGCAGGCTGTCTCGTGCCGGGTCCTGGAGCATTGGTGGCAAGAGTCAGTCGAACGCCTTCTTGGTCCGGCAGAACTGGCACTGAAGGGTACCGCTGTCACAGAAGAGGAACTCGTGGTGAATACTGGTCGCGAATCGGTCGAGCATGCGATTGAAGCTGCTTCTGCACTAGACCCGTCCGCGCTTGAACATCTCTATTCGGCAGCAGAATATGCCGCACAGGCTTACTACGTAACTCCTGCACTACCAATGCTGACCGATTTGATAAAGCTGAGGAACACTGTGTACGAGCAGCTTGACCGCACACATAAACCTCGCCAACAGTCGGACTTATATCTTGTCGCCGGCCTCGCGTGCGGACTTCTATCCTCGGTTTCATGGGACCTCGGCCACGCCGAAGTAGCACAAGAGCAAGCTCGCGCAGCACACACGTACGGCAGCGTCATCGACCATCCATCACTAATGGCATGGGCTCGTGCGCTGCAGGTAACCGTCGCGTTCTGGTCGGGTCAGCCCCGGCGCGCGGCGAATATCGCCTCCGCAGCCTTGGGTGCAGCGCCGGCAGGAACAGCACGGGCGCGACTGCATTCCGTCAATGCTCGTTCACTAGCGCTCATCGGCGCCCGACAGGAGGTTGAAATCGAACTTAGCAAAGCCGCCGACGAACTCGATCGCGCAGGCGGCGACACTTTCCTCGATGAAATCGGCGGGGAACTCGGCTTCGACCGCTCCCGTCGTGGCCTGTGCGCCGGAGCAGCGTACGTTGCGCTCGGCGATGGAGATCGAGCTGAGACTGAAGCTATGGCAGCGCTCGAGCTGTTCTCCCAGTTCCCGGAGGAGTCACGATGGGGTGCCGGCGAACTCGGAGCCCAGATCGACCTCGGTGTTGCCCGCACGCTTCGTGGCGATCTCGCGGGGGCCGAGGACGCCCTTCTTCCGGTCCTCGACATCGATCCCACGCGTCGAACTGAGGCGTTGTCGCGGCGCATGTTGGCCCTTGGACGACTTGTCGGTACGGCCCGCTATCGCGGCTCAACCGAAGCAGGTCGTCTCGGCGAAGCAGTCGAGGACTTCGCCGCAAGCAGCTTGGCTCGCACCACATCAACCAAGGCAATAATGTCAGGCGAATAAAAATGTTCTATCAATGACCAATTCGCGCGTTCCACGCCGCGATTATCTCGCGTTCTTTCACGGGATCGATTCCCTGCTCTGCAGCACGCTCGTGGCCGACAACTACGTCACCAGACTGCAACCACGACCATGTGTCATTGACTGTCGCGCGAATGTTCCGAGTTTCAAGCCCCGCAGCACGGGCCCGACTGGAGTCGACAGCCCAAGCGCCAGCATAAGACCGCCACAGGGGCAGCTCGGTCCATTGTTGGACACCTTGGCTGACCAGCCAATCTTCATCCGTAATCCATTCGAACTGCGCGTCAGAGCCCACCACTTCACGGCACGCGACCAAGAAGTCTTCCATCGTGTCTTGACCGGTGGCGGTAAGGTTGAAAACACCTACGCTACCCACGCCGGATTCGACCGCGAACTTGGCAACGTCGCGAACATCGATTGGTTGGATTGATCGCCTAGGGTGACCTGGCGCGAGAACTCGTCCACCGCGCTCGACTCGTCGCAGCCACCATGGCAGACGGCCAACGTATTCGCGCGGCCCGAGGATGACGCCCGGTCGGAGTAACACGGATCGGTCCGAGCCGAACACTTCGACTACTGCACGTTCGCAGCCAGCCTTAGTGAAACCGTAGATGGACGGTCCCGGGTCTCCGTCGTAGCCGAAATCGGGACCAGCGTCAGGAGGACAGTCCAGAGCAGAAGAGTCTTCTGTAAGCGGCTTCGTCGGCCACCCTTCATACACAGACACCGTAGACACAAACACGTATCGCTCTACAACTGGTTCGAGAACGCGGCTGATCGCCAGCGCTTCGCGCGGCACGAACCCTGACGTATCGATCACGACATCCCACGGGCCGGCACCAGCCAGACGGCGCAGATCAGCCGCGTTCGTTCGGTCACCGCGAACCGTCGTCACGCTCGGAGCGTCGTCGCCGGAAACGCCGCGCCGGAACGTCGTCACGTCCCACCCTCGAGCAATCGCTTCATCGACCACGGCACGCCCCAAGAACCAGGAACCTCCGAGCACCAATACACGCGTCATCCTCCCATCCTGACGAACTTGGTGTCGGCATTCCACTCCAACACCGACCACGGCATCCGACACCTCAGCGTTACCGCACCCACGAAGCAGCACTCTTTCGATTGTCACGCCTGTGACCAGGCCAGATGGCCTCTGACTGACCTCGAATGACCCCTCGGTGACCTCTTCCTGCTCCTCCACGGTGGCGAAGATCATCAGACGATGTTGGTCGAGCCGGCTGAAGGGTGGGAAGGTGCCGATGGCTACGACGCCGATCAGTCCAATCACGTCGTTCACCGGCGAGTTCATCTGGCGCAAAGCCGGGTACATCGACGCGATCTGTGTCGAGAGCGAGACCAAGGCGTGTGCCAAGCGCGTCGCCCGCGCTGGCGAAGCGGTGTGGGAACGACGCGGCGACGCTCTCGACATCCTCGACCACCTCGTACAACTGCCGGCGCCGAGCAGCTTGCTCGCACCTCGCATCGCGGGTGCCTCGCCTTGTCGGTCGGGGACGTCGTGAGGTCGCCCTTTGCCCGGCGTCTCATGCAACGGCGGCTCGCCATCGCGCGAGCGCGTCAGGCGCTGGCTTGCCTACCTGATATCAGCTGGCACGACGTCGAGTCCGAAGAGGACGCCCGGCAGCGACTTCTTGAAGTCGCGGCAACGATTGATCGTGCGTTGAAGTCAGTTCGAGCAAGCTCGCACGAAGCGCGACCGTTGAAGGACGCGCAGACCTGGCTGACGGCGTGGCTGGAGGGCTGGGGAGATCACGGACAGATCCCTTCCGCTCACGAGGCGGCGATGTACGAGCGGCTCAGGGCCACGATGCGCACACTCTCCGCCAGGTTGGCGCCAGAGGACAACGCCAACTCTGTTCGGGGACCAGACGACCCGCCACCGCCATCATGACCAACCCGACAGCTCGGCCCGGACGGGCGAAGTACACACGTCCCTCCCGCCCGGTCCGCGCGCCCCGGCCGCACGAGAACTCCCCGATCTCATGCGGCCGGGGCGCTCCACCGACGCCCTACCTGACGCGGAGTGTGATCACCGATGGAAACGCTGGCTCCGGCCCGACCGGCAACACCGGCCGATCGGCCAACGGCGACCGTTCTCCGCTCGCCTTCCACCAACCATCCGCGCGTCCACGGTGTCCACTTCACGACGTTCGATACCAGCGGCGTGCTCGCACCCGCCTGCTCGTCAGCGACGTCCCGCGGCGCCATCGTCGCGGCGGCACAACGCCGCACCCCGCGATACCGCGGCACCTCGGCTGCGGTCACCTGCGAGAACCCTGGCTGCGCCAACGATGACCTCGCAGACGCCGCGAACGACTCGGTCGAGCCTGCCGCTTCCACGAGGTTGGTTTGCCCGTGACCGGGTGCCCGACGCCTGATACCGACGACGGGCGCACAGCCCGCGGCCGGCAGGGACCTGACCACGGTCTCCCACGTTCCCCACGCCATCTGCCCTCAACAAGCCTTGGACGATCCTGATGAGTCCGACCGACACCGGCGAACTCGCCCACGCCGTGGGCGAGGAACTACAGCAGCAACGGGAGAGCCGCGGCTGGTCCCGCCCTGCGCTCGCCACATGGTCCGGCGACCGAGCGCTGGCGAGAACACTCCGCACGTGGGAAAAAGCCACCCGCTCGATGTCCCTGCGCCAGCTCGCCACAGCGAGCAAGATCTACCAGCTCCGGCCCTCCGAACTGCTGGCACGCGCTGAACGCCGCATCCGCTGGGATCCTGATCTCGCCGTGGACTTCATCGCCCTGGCCGCCACCCAGCACGACGCGCTCCGTCCCGCCGCGCGCTGGGCCCGACAACAACTCAACGCCGGAGAACCAGCGTTTCGCGCGCTGAGCCCGGGCGACCTCGCGGCACTCGCGGACCGCTGCCGTCTGAGCATTGCGCACCTGACCGTCCTGCTGTCGACCGAGGCACCGGTACGCCGATGACACAGACACGCAGCTCCTCCAAGTCTCCAGTCCGTCGGCCGGCCGCGGCGGTTCCGGCGTGGCGGGAACCCTGCGGGGCCGATCCTCGCCGTGTGAATCTTGCCTACCTCTATGACGCTTTCCGTGAGGCCCTCAGCGACGGCCGCCGCATCCCCTCCGGCAAGGACGCACACCTCCGAGAACGCAACGCCGCCAGGGAACTGTCGCGGCGCGTCCCGCACGCTGGGTTCGTGTTCCGGTCCGAGCGGGAATTCCTCGACCGCGCCGTCAACTACCTGATCAAGTACCACCGCATCGACACCATCGTGATCGCCGGTGCGGGGCTTCCCAGCCTGACCGGCGACGACCTGCACGCCTACATCCGCCGCTGCGAAGACAACCACCGCGCCCGAAACCGCGCCAACGTGATCTACGTAGAACGTGACCCGCTGACCCGCGCGGTAATGCGCACGATCGCCGACCCGCGAGGTGGCGTCTACGTCGTGGGCGCCGATCCCTGGAACCCCACGGCGATGTGGGACACCCTCTACGCACCCGACCACCACGGCTCGCCGTCGATCTCCCCACAGGACGACCGGGTCGCGCTGATTCTGGCCGGCGTGATGTCGTTTCACGGCGGAACCCGCGCCGAGGTCGCGCACGTAGTGCAGGAGCACATCGCGCACCTGCCCGTCGGATCGTTCCTGGCCCTGACGCACCTGCTGATGCCCGAGCACCCCGAGATGGCCGCCCACGCCATCGAACTCGAAACAGCACTGCACGACATCGGCCCCGGAACCGGAACGCTGGCCACTCACAGCGAGATCGCGGCGATGGTCGCCGGCACAGACCTCGTGCATCCAGGGATCGTTCCGGCGTTCGACTGGTACCCCGACGGGCCTCCCAGCCCACCGGTCTGCGGGTATCTCAACGCCGCAGTCCTCACCCAGAAACTCGAACCGGACGAGGCACTCCCCGAACCGCCATGGCGGCCACCACGCACCTGACTTCCTGACCGCCCGTTCCCCGACGTCGCGGATGGTCAAGGATCCGGCGCCGGCGTCTTCGCACGAATACACGGGTTACCTGCGCGAGGACACCTGTTGCCCGGACTCGACCGGCTACCCGGAGTTGCCGGTCACCTGCCCGCGATCACAGGTCGAGAAAACGGCCTGCCCAGATCGCGGGTGACCACCGGTGCCTGGTCGTGCTCACGGCCCCCCGAGCACGACCAGGCACCTGAGCACCGGACCCAGCGCATCCAGAGTGCCGCCGTTGCGCACCGAATGCGTTACCGAGAAAGGACATTCCTGATCGTGCGTCTCAGAACAACCGCCGCAGCAGTACTCGCGTTGCTGCCGATGCTGTTCGGCATCTCCGCCGCGACCGCCGACACCGACGCAACCCCGACTCCGCCGCCCACCGCCACGATGTCCCCGCGGATCGTCGGCGGCGATCCCGCCCCGGTCGCCTACGCCGGCGCCGGCTCCCTGCAGCTGCTCGACCACAACGACCCGGACTGGCACTCCTGCGGGGTCACCCTGCTCGCCCAGGGCTACGACGAAACCGGCCAGCCAGCTTCGGTGGCAGCGTCGGCCAGCCACTGCCTGAGCAACCCGGCCAGCCCCGCCGCGCAAGCGCGGATGAGCCCTGCCGAAAAGGCAATCTTCGCCAGCTTCCGCACCGACCTGCGCGACCCGACCATCGACCGCGGCGACCCCGCGATCTACCACGCACGGTTCGGGTCCACCAACCGCCTCCAGGGCGGTGTCGTCCGCACCGGCGCCAAGATTGTGGTCCCGCCGCACTGGGCCTGGGGAATGCCGGACCAGGACGGCAAGATCTGGGACGTCTCCCTCATCCGATTCACCGGCCAGATCGACGGCGTCCGCCCGGCCCGGATCGCGCCCGCACGATGGTGGCAGTCCGCCCTGGCGATCGGCTGGGGCATCACCACCGACCCGGCCGCCTGGACCGGCCCCGCACCGGCCCAGCTCAGCCAGCTCGACGTCCCGCTCCTGCACGCCGGCAAGTGCGCCCCGGGCGGCATCGGCGCCGGTGAGCTATGCGCCGGGGTCCCGCCGACCGGCGGCGGTGTCTGCAGCGGCGACTCCGGCTCCGGGCTGCTGCAGCGCCACGGCGACGACTGGTACCTGCTCGGGGAAGCCTCCCGCACCATCGCCGCCTTCTGCGGCAGCGCGGCCATCTACACCAACCTCAACGCCTACCGGTGGTGGATCACCCAGCAGATCCACCAGCTGCTGCCCGGCGCCCCGAACGCCACCACGCACACCGCGCCCGTCCGCTGACCCGCCACACCCCTCGCCCTGGTGTGGCCGCGGCACAACCGATACCGCGGCCACACCGCGGCCCCGGCCGCAAGCACGGCCACCGCGGGCGCCCGACCAGCACGAAAGCGCCTCGACATGTCACCACTCACCACAGCCACACCCGCTCACCCGCGCACGCACGAAGGCGAACACGTAACCGTCGACATCGAGAGCCCCCGCCGGGACGCCGTCGCCGACTACCTGCTCGACGGCCACTTCAACACCGCCGTCGACCGCATCTTCGCCGACCGCCTCCTCGCCGAACACCCACAGCTACCTCGCGTGGCAAGATCCGTCGCCACCTGGGACCGCCACGCCGCAGGGACCATGCTCGATCGCGGGCTGCGCCATTTCCTCGTCCTGGGCACCGGCGGACTACCCATCTGGGCCGGTTCGTCCACGCTGGCCGACCTGCACGAGGCCGGCGCGCGGATCGTGGTGATCGAGCACGACCCCGTCACCCAGGGCCTGCACGACCGTATCGACCGCGGCGCCGCCGCCGGCCGCTCCCACGTCCTCTGCCTACCCGCCCACCGCCACCACGACCTCGCAACAACACCGACGGTCACGGACCTGCTCGCCGACGGCGCACCGCTCGGGATCCTCGCCACCGGACTACTCCGACCGGCCGCGATCGGACTCACCGCCATCCTGGCGCTGCTCGACAGCACGCCCTGCGGCAGTCTCGCGGCGATCACCCAGCTCACCGCCCACGGGACCACCGATCCGGACGACACCGGAACGTCGGTGCTCGCTGCCCGGTTCGCCGAGGCCGGCATCCCCCTCGCCATCGAGGACCGACTCGCAGCCGATCAGCTGCTCGGCGACGTCCCGACGCACTCCGCGGCACCGGTCACTCTGGACCTGGATGCCGGTACCTCCGTCCTGTGCACGGCTCTCCGCGGCCGTCACCTGTGCACCGCCACCGCCGAGCTCCGCCCGGGCGAAGAGCAGACCCTCGACATCACCGGACACGGGGGTCGCCGATGACCTCGAGCATGGCCTGCCCGTGCGGCGTCGCTGTCCTGGGCATCGTCGAGGCGGCAACGGCCGAGGACGCGATCGCGGCCTACGAGGGCGCGGCGTTTCAGGCGCTGGCGGTCGGGGCCGAGCTCTACCTACGGCGACACGACGCCGGTCTCTCTCCAGCGGGGGCGGCTGAGGCGATCGACGAGATCCTGCGGCGGCTGCGGATCACCCTCGCACTGATGGAAACCCAGGTCGCAGACAGCCCGCCTGCACATCAGACCTCGGGAACGCTCGCCGGGTACCTGCGGTCGTGGGCGCATGCCACCGGCCAGATCACGGCGCAGCTCTACCGGCAGGCAGCGCACCAGGACACCGCACCCTCCGCCGAGCAACTCGTCGGCAAACCCGCTACTGCCGGCGACGTCGCGACGGGCGGTGGCCGGTGACCGACCAGGAATGGCACCCGACAAGGGTCTGCCCAGGGTCTGGTTGACACCTCACCTGTGAGGTTTCGGCCTCTCCTGGAAGGATGTCACCGTGC
>NZ_PPHF01000175.1 GCF_002904335.1 Amycolatopsis sp. CA-126428
GGAGCAGGAGTTCGGCAACTCCGTCATGGACGAGACCAACCTGATCACCAAGGGCGGCAACTACGGCTGGCCGGCCTGCGAAGGCACCTCCGGGACGTGCGGCACGTCCGGGTTCATCGCCCCCAAGCGGACGTACCCGACGGCGGACGGTTCCTGCTCCGGCATCGCCATCGTCCGCGACGTGCTCTACGTCGCCTGCGAACGCGGGACCCGGATGTACCGGGAGGTGATCAGCGGCAGCGACCTGACCGACGTGCAGGCGTACTTCAACGGCACCTACGGGCGGTTGCGCACAGTGGAACCCGCTCCGGACGGCGGCCTGTGGCTCACGACGACCAACAACGGCGACAAGGACAGCATCCCCGACAACAGCAACGAGAAGATCTTCCACGTCGCGTTGGGTGGCTGATCCCGCCACGACAGCCGAGGACCGGCTGCTCCGGCGTCGTCAGGCGGCACCACCCTCCCGCGGCGGTCAGTGGAACTCGGGCAGGACGTGCTCCTGCCAGCCACGGAAGAAACCCTCGTGGTCGGCGCCGACCTGCTGCACGTAGATCTCGTCCACCCCGGCGTCGACGTACTGGCGGACGCGTTCCGCGTGCGCCTTCGGGTCGTCGCCGCACACGATCGCCTCGCCGACGGCCTCGCGCGGGACGAACGACGTCGCGGCTTCGAAGTCCTCCGGCCGCGGCAGGATCTGGGCCAGCTGCCCGGGCAGGACGTCGTTGGGCCACAGCCGGTGCGCCCGGTCCAGCGCCGCTCCGGCGTCGGCGTCCCAGCAGACCTTCATCCCGGCCTGCACCGGCTTGTCCCCGCCACCGGTTTCGCGGAAGGCCCGGACCAGGTCGGCGTCCGGCACGACCGTGCAGTACCCGTCGCCGATCCGCCCGGCGAGCTTCGTGGCCTGCGGCCCGAACCCGGACACGTAGATCGGCACCGGCTCGGCCGGCACGGTGTAGATCCGCGCGTCCTGCACCTCGTAGTGCGGCCCGTGGTGACTCACCGCTTCGCCGCGCGCCCCCGCCGCGTGGAGCTTGCGGATGACGTCGACGGCCTCCTCCAGCATCTCCAGCCGCTGCCCGGCCGAGGGCCAGGGGTCGCCGAGGATGTGCTCGTTCAGCGCCTCCCCCGAGCCCACGCCCAGCACGAACCGGCCGTCCAGCTGGACCGCGGCGGTGGCGGCGGCCTGGGCGAGCACGGCCGGGTGAATCCGGACGGTCGGGCAGGTGACCGCCGTCGTGATCGGCAGCGAAACGGCCTCCGACAGGGCACCGATCACCGACCAGACGAACGGGCTCTGGCCCTGCGCGTCGTTCCAGGGGTGGAAGTGGTCGGAGATCCACAGCCGCTGGAACCCGGCGCGCTCGGCCGCGCGGGCCTGGGCGACGAGCTCGCGGGGACCGTACTGCTCGCACGAAAGGAAGTAGCCGATCGACGTCATGCCGGCCGGATACCCCGGCCGCCCGGCCCGCACACACCGCGCCGGTGCCACCGGCGGGCACACGGGACGAATGCCCCATCAGTGGCGTGATCGCCCTGCACTCCACCGGGGCCGCCATGGCGGTGTTGTCGCTGCTCTCGCTCGGCGCCGCCGCGCCGGCCCTCTACGCCGACGGGTACGAGTCCCTGGTGCACTCGAGGCCCCGGTGCGCCGCCCGAGGATCCGCCGAAGGTCCGGATCGGCGGTCCCGACCGCACGAAGCCCTACGACATGGCACTGCTGAACGTGTCGGCGACGAGTTTCGGTTCCCTGTCCGCGAACGCGATCCTGGCCCTCGACTGGCCGGCGGCAAGCCGACCGGGTTCAAGCTCTGCGGGTGGAACGGTTCCAGCGCGCCACGGTGACCGGCGCGCGGCAGATCATGGCGTCGATGGGCGTCCGGTTCCCCGCCGAGCTGCGGCCGCACATGCTCCGCCGCCGCGTCGATCCCCACCAGGTGCTGTCCTACGCGGAGCTCTACGACTGGCTCGCGCCCGGGCAGTTGCTGTCCGAACCCCCGCGGGACTGGGCGCAAGACTGGGCCGCGGCCGATCCGGACCGCTTCACCGTCTGATCGGCAGCAGGACGTTCGCGACGCCGCCGGCGTCTATGCTCGGCCGGTGGCGATCGACTCCCCCGCTCTGAAGACCCGCCGGGCCGCGCCCCGGGACTGGATCCCGCGGTGGTCGGGGAGCGCCGCCCTGCGCGCCGTCCGCGCCACCCTGGTCGTCCCCGTCCTCTTCGCGTTCAGCATCACGGTGATCGGCGACCTGCAGGTGGCCACGTTCGCCGCCTTCGGCGGGTTCGCCACGTTGGTCATGGTGTCGTTCGGCGGCGGCCGGCGGGACAAGCTGCGCGCCCACTTCGGACTCGCGGTCACCGGCAGCGTGCTGCTGGTCATCGGCACCGCCGCCAGCGCGTCGCTGCCCCTGGCGGCGGTCGTCACGCTCGTCGTCACCTTCCTGGTGCTCTTCGGCGGCGTCGCGGGACCGAACGCGGCCGCCGGGGGTGTCGCCGCGCTGCTCGCCTACGTCCTCCCGGCCGCCTCCCCCGGCACGATGAGCATGGTCCCGGCCCGCCTCGCCGGCTGGTGGCTGGCCTCGGTGGTCGGCACCGCGGCCGTCCTGCTGCTGTCGCCCCGGTCCCCCGCCACGGCGCTGCGAGACGCGGCGGCGCGGGCGGCCGCCGCGCTGGCCGACCACCTCGACGCGGCCCTGCGCGGCGACGCGGACGTGGCCACGGCGCGCGAGGCGGCGGTCGAGGCCAAGCACCACCTGATCGACGAGTTCACCGCGACGCCCTACCGCCCCACCGGGCTGGCCGCCGAAGACCAGGCCCTCGACACCCTGGTGGGCCTGCTCGAATGGTGTGCTTCGGTCATCGCCGACACCACGCGCGAGTACCCGGACCTGAGCGGAGCGCCCGAGGTCGAACGGCAGCTGCTCACCGAGACCAGCGCCGGCCTGCGCGAGGTTTCCCGGCTGCTGGCCGGCCGGCCCGGCGCCTTCGACGCCGGCGAGCTGGACCGCCGGGTCCAGGCGAGCGTGGAACGGCTGCGCGCGCTGGGATCCGGCGATCCCGGCTACGTCGACGCGGTGCACCTGTCCTTCCACGCCCGCACCGGCGCGTTCGCCGTCCGTGAGGCGGTGACCGAAGCCCGCGCCGCGGTGCCCGGCGGCCGGCGGACCCGCTTTCCCGGCGGCCGCTCCATGGCCTCGCTGGCCCGGGTCGCTTCGCCGCACACGAGCTTGCGGTCGGTCTGGTTCGTCAACAGCCTCCGTGGCGCGGTGGCCCTGACCGCGGCGGTCGTCGTCGCCGGGGCGAGCGGCGTCGAGCACGGGTTCTGGGTGGTGCTGGGCACGTTGTCCGTGCTGCGCGGCAACGCGGCGGCGACCGGGTCGACCGCGCTGCGGGCGCTGCTCGGCACCGCACTCGGCGTCGTCGTCGGGGCGTTGCTGCTGCTGGTCATCGGCACCAGCGCGCCCGCGCTGTGGATCGCCCTCCCGATCGCGGTGCTGGTCGCCGCCTACGCGCCGGGCGCGCTGCCCTTCACCGCCGGCCAGGCGGCCTTCACCGTGACGGTCTCGGTGCTGTTCAACCTGCTCGCCCCGGCCGGCTGGCAGATCGGTGTCGTGCGGATCGAGGACGTCGCGATCGGCTGCGCGGTGTGCCTGGTGGTGGGCACGCTGTTCTGGCCCCGCGGCGCCCGGGCCGTGGTCGCCGACGACCTGGCCGACGCCTTCCGCGCCGGCGGCGCGTACCTGGCGGCGGCCACGAACTGGGCGCTCGGCCTCCGCCACGACCCGCCCTCCCCCGCCGCGGCGACCGCGGCCGGGGCCCGCCTCGACGACGCACTCCGCGGGTTCCTCATCGAGCAAGGCACCAAGCACGTCCCCAGGCCCGACCTGTGGCGGCTGGTGATGGGGACCGTCCGCTCGCGGCTCACCGCGCACTCGCTGGCCGGGCTCCCGAACCCCCACGTCGACCCGGACCCGTTCCGTCGGCTCCTCGGCGACCAGGCGGCCCAGCTCGCCGCCTGGTACGACCACCTGGCCTCCCGCCTGGACCGCACCGACCACGGCGACGTCCCCATGCTCGCCCCGCCGGCTTTCCCCGACCTCCTCGAGCAGCCCGGCGCCTCGGTACGCGACCTCGCCTGCGCACTGTGGGTCCACGAACACATCAAGCACATCTCCGCCCGCCTCGCCGAACTCGTCGAACCGGCCGCCGTCGTGGCAGCCCAGCGCCACCGCCCCTGGTGGCGGTAATCACCCGCACGCCGCCGGTCACTCGATCGGGTGAGACCTGTCGCGCGATCACGCTGCGCAGCGAGACGATGTGCCGTCCGGGAAGTCGGCGTGCGCCACCTCCAGAGGTCCGCCGGCGGCCGGTATCACCCGGGGCACCGGCACTAAACCGGTCCGGCTGATCGGGCGTGGACACCGCACCCGAACACGCAACCCGGAGGAACGACCATCAACACCGATTTCCAGGCCGACCCGGACGCGATCCGGAAGCTCGGCGCGCTCGCCGGGCGGGCGGGCTCCGCGGCCGGCCTCTACGCGGCGGCCACCGACGGCCCGAACGAGCTGGGCGAAGGGCTGCTGGTCAACCTCCTCGCCCAGCCGCTCGACCAGTGGCAGGCCCTTTGCCTCGCCAACGACCGCAAGGCCGAATCGCTGGCCGACGCCTTCGACACCGCGCTCGTCGCCGTCGCCAAGCTGTACCGCGAGACCGACCACGAGGCCGCGGCGAAAGCCGACCGGTCCTACCCGGACGCGCACTCCGAGCGGATCGCCGCCGACGACGTCGTCTCCCCGGAAACCGCCGCGACCTTCACCGACTTCGACAACGCGTCCCTCAACCCCCGGACCCTCGAGCCGTACCCGGGGTCGCTCAACCCGGCCGAGGACGCGTTCGGCGGCTGGAACATCGAGCTCCAGAAGATCGCCGACAAGATCGCGGGCGGGGCCTCGATCTCCGGGCCGGTGCGCGGGCTGCTGACGAAGATCGTCGGGATCGACCTGCTGACGGTGGTCGAGAAGCTGGTGACCGGCGACTGGGACCTGCTGCTGCGCCAGGGCATGGTGTTCGAGGACACCGGGCTCGCGTTCGGCAAGATCAAGCAGAACATCGACCGCGGCCGCCTCGGCATCCAGGAGCGCTGGACCGGGCACGCCGGGGAAGCGGCGCGCGCCTGGCTCACCGACTATTCGTACGCCTGCGCCGCGCACGCCAAGTTCTGCACGGACGCCGGCTGGAAGATCAAGAACTTCGCCCGCGCGGCCTACGACGCCATGCAGGCCCTCGACATCGCCCTCGAGTCCCTGCTGGACGCGGCGCTCAGCAAGGTGCTGAAGATCGGGAAGGCCCTGGAGCTGGCCCTGCTCGGCATCGTCGGCCTCAGCGACGGCGAGTCCGTGCGCCAGGCCATCGCCGGCATCCTGGCCGAGGCCACCCCGCTGCGCGGCGCCATCGACACGCTCACCGCGCTGGCGCACACGGTCGCGTCGGTGTCCGAACTGGTGGCGGGCAACGGCGAAATCGCCGCCCAGTCCTGGCCCGGCGAGCCCTACAAGCACCCGGGGACCTGACGTGGAAATCTCACCGTGGCGCACCGAACAGGGCCGGCGCGCGCGGCACAACCAGCTGACCCTGCTGGCTCGCGGCGACGGCGACCTGGCCGACTTCGCTCGCGACGTCCTGGCCGGCCGGGCGAAGCCGGAGGACCTGCTCTATCGGTCGTACCTGAGCGAAAAGACCCTCCGGACGGCACACGCGGAGATCGACGCGTGGAACGCCCTCCCCGAAGCCGAACGACAGGCGGATGTCGACGGGGCCGAAGCCCGGACGCGGGCGGAGATCGCCGCCCTCGCGGCGCTCGACCTGACGGAGCCGGCCCCAGACGACGATGACGATGACCACGACTTCGGCGCGGAGTTCCTGAACTCGTTGCGGTGACCTGCCCCCGCGACGAATCGGCTAGCTGTGATGTCCAGGGAGGTTGGTCAGCCGGGTGATGGGTGGTTTGCCGCCGGTTGACCTCGATGACTCGGACGTCAGCGGTGGTGAGGAACCTGCTCAGGGTGGCCCCGAACGACCCGGTGCTTTCAACACCGACCGCGACAACGACACCGTGGCTTGTGATCCAGTCCAGCAACTGGGCGTAGCCGCGGTCGCGGGCAGGAAACTCGCGGTGTCCGAGGAGTCGGCCGTGCTCATCGACCACGGCTGCGTAGTGGGTGTGCTTGTGCGTGTCGACACCGCCGATGACACGGGTGGCAGAAGTTGTCATGCTGGAACTCGCTCCTCCGGTGTTCGCGCTGGCGGATGGGCGAACCGACCGGACGGGCGACAGGTCTGTGACGGGGCTTCTGATCCAAGCTCCTATCAGGTCAGACCCGTCTGGCCGGTGCGCATACGGTGCTGCGCCCGAGCGGGCCGACAAATCGAACGCAGGACACCACGAACTACCGTGGGTCACACCTTGGCCGGGGTCACACCAGCCCAGCGCAGCACCAAGCCCCAGTCTTCACAGATCTTGCCATTGGTTTGCGGGTCTGCCCAGACTTCGGTTGACACCGGGGCTGACGGTTTCTCAGGCCGCTGACGCGGTCGTGTAGATAG
>NZ_PPHF01000176.1 GCF_002904335.1 Amycolatopsis sp. CA-126428
GAGGCGGCGGTATCCGGTGAACCAGGCCATGGTTCGTTCGATCACCCACCGGTGTTTGCCGAGCTTATCCTTCGATTCGATGCCTTTGCGGGCGATGCGGACCTTGATGCCGCGGTCGCGGACCCAGCGCCGCAAGCCGGGCTGGTCGTAGGCCTTGTCGGCGTGCAGCTTGGCCGGCTTGCGCCGCCGCGGACCGCGGCGGGAGCGGATCGCCGGGATCGCCATCACCAGCGGCCTGAGTGCGTGCGAGTCGTGAGTGTTGGCCGCGGAGACGGCGACCGCGAGCGGCAGTCCGGCGCGGTCGGACAGGGCATGGATTTTCGAGCCGGGCTTGCCGCGGTCCACCGGGCTGGGCCCGGTCAGAGATCCCCCTTTTTCGCGCGTATGCAGGCTCCATCCACGATCGCGCGGCTCCAGTCGATGAGGCCCTGGCTGCCGAGTTCGTCCAGCAGCGCGTGGTGCAGCTGTCGCCATAGCCCAGCCTTGGTCCATTGGCCGAAGCGGCGGTGCGCGGTCTGGAACGGCACCCCGAACGACGGCGGCAGATCCCGCCACGCGCACCCGCTGGTCAGCACGTACACGATCGCGGTGAACACCGCGCGAGCGTCTACCGGCGCCGTGCCACCGCCCTGCGGGCGCGACGCGAACACCGGAATCAACGGCTCGGCCAGCGCCCACAACTCGTCCGGCACCAACCGCAACGACAACCGATCAACCACAACCAACATCATCGCTCACCAGCGACCGATCACCACGTAAGACACGCTCTTAGTCCAGGAAGCGTTGTTGTGGCTGAATCCGAGGCGGTACAGCCGCGGCGGCTCCAGCCCGGCGTCGCGGCACCAGGCCAGCAGGTCGTCCCTGGTGAGGCTGGGACGCCGCATCAGCGGGTATTCGACTCGCCAGGGCCGCCATCCGGCGGTGATCGCCGGCGCTCGGCGCTGTTCGCTGGGCACGAGTCCGACGTAGAGGATCGTCTTGGTCGGGTCGGTGTGCTCGGTCTGCCAGCTCCGGCAGGGCCGCTGTTGAGCAGCTGGGAGCATGGGGTGATCCGGGCGTTGTCGAGGTAGCGGCGGTGGTGAACAGCTCGAACGGTGTCCGCCCGTCGCAGACTCGGGTGATCGGGATCCCGAGCCGTTGGGAGGCGTCGGCGTTGAAGCGGTAGAGGTCGCTGTCCTCGATCAGGACGTCGGCGAAACCTCCGAGAGTTCGGGATTTCTGAAGTGTCTTCATCGTGAACTCCACGTATTTCGTGGGTATGGCGCAAGTTTGGACGTCAGTTAGCTGCCGACTTCGAGGCTGGTCTCGAGGAGCTGGCGGGCTGCGCGGGCGTAGCGCACGGCGGTGTTCTCGGCGATGCCGAACACAGCGGCGAGGTGCAGAGGATCGGGGCCGTGAGTGAGAGCTTCCTCGAGCTGCCGGTCCATACGGAGTTGGGTGGGAGTGGCGCCGATAGCGCGGAACTCGGCGTTGAGCCAGTACGTACTGGGTGGAGCGAGGTCGTGACCGCGCCGTTCGGTGAGCAGCAGATGGTGATTGCTGGTTCTGGGCCAACGAGACTGGCGGTGGCGGAGGTAGTCGACGAGCAGTTGATGAGTGAGGTCGTCGAGGTGGCGGGTGTGGCCGCCGATGGTGAGACGCCGGTTCGGGAGGTCGACGTCGTCGAGCAGGATGTTCTGCAGGTGCATCGGTCTAGCCGCATGAATCGCCGTGAGCGCAACGAGCAGGCGTCTCATCGGGGTCATGCTCGCGCGGGCGATGCGCTGCAGCTGGTGGTCGGGAATGCGGCGCGGAAGCCTGGCGCCGTCGATTCCGGGTTTGATCCCAGCTGTCGGGTTGGTGAAGGTGATGCGGTTGCGGTGGGCGAAGCCGAAGAGTGACCGTAGGGCGACCAGAGTGCGCTTGCGCTCGAGACCGGCCAGCTGGGGCAGCCGGCCGCGGATGTCGTCGCCGGTAATTTCCCGAAGGTGGTTGCGGTCGGCGGACCATGCCACGAGGTGTGGATATACATCACGGAGGTAGTTGCGGACGGTGCCGTCGGTGTGAACCTTCGTCCGCAGCTGCCCGGTGCGCAGAGCGGTCGCCCACGTTCGAACCGCCTCGGCGATGCCGGGTGCGAGGGTGCTGAGCTTGCCGTTGATCCAGGCGTCGAGCGGGTCCGGTCGGTCATCGTGGAGTAGGTCGAGCTCGGCGAGAACTTCGGCGGTGCGGGAGACGTCCACGCTTCGGTAGTCCAGCGGGACGATCTCGGAGTAGCGGATGCGGTCGCCGGGTATGAGCTGCGACAACAGGATGACGAGGCCGCGGTCGACCTCGGCGGCGAGCCAATGTGACCAGCCGTAGGTTTCACCGCGTCGCTGTGCCGTTCGGCGTGCAGCGATCAATGCGGGATTCGCGGGGTTCGATAGCCGGTGGGCCCAGAACCGTGTGAAGTCCCGGGGACAGTTCAGGAGTGCAAGCTGGCCCGGCGATTCTGTGTGGCCGGTCTGCGCGGGTTGCGTGCCGGCCGCTGACGAAGTGATGGCGGCTCGGGTGGTGGTCATGCCTGCGAAGAACAGCTGCCAGCCAGCCAGCTGGACCCCGGCGGGTATCGGACCGCGGATGCGTTGTTGTCCGATGTGGATCGTCGCTTGGTGCCGACACAGCCGGCAGAAGCCGTAGCGCAACGGGACGTCCCGGCGGCAGCCCAGGCAGGGTGCCGACGTCCGTGCTCCCCACGTGATGCAGGACCCGCAGACGCGGCGCGGAGCGTGGACACCCCATGCCAGGCAGCGGGCGCAACTGGCGGCGACCGGCGGTTGATCGGTGGTCACCGAGGCGGCATCGAGCGTCCGGACTGCGGCCGCGGCGTTGGCGAATTCGTGCCTGTCGCCACCACAGCCGGCGCCGCCGACGCGTCCGCCCCTGCGGCCTCGACCGGTTCGGGCAGGAGCAGTTCCTCGACGCCGCAGTCGATGACCGTGCAGAACACATCGAGATCGGTGAGTTTGATGCTGGCCGGGTTGCCTGACCACAGGCCGGACATCTTCCCCGCACTGATGACCAGGCCGTGCTCGGCCAGCATGCGTTGGAGCTCGCTGGCCTGCCAGATACCGCGGTTCGCCGCGGCGAGCCGCAAGTTCCACTTCATGACAACAATCCCTCCAGTCGGCGTGCGGCCCGTTCCTGTCCCGAGATCCAGGCATCTTCGACGTGGGTCGCCAAGACGTGCACGTAGCGCATGGTCGTGGTGATCCAGCGGTGTCCCAGCAGTTCCTGCACCGCGAGAAGGTCCATGCCGCTTCGGTAGAGCTGCGAGGCGCAGTAGTGGCGCAGTGCGTGCGGTGTGAGCCGGCCTGTCCAGTCTGGGAGGTGACGCTCGACGGCATTGGCGACCGCGAGACGCACCCCGTCCGCGCTGATCCGCTTGCAGCTTCCATCGCTGTTACGTCGTTCTGAGGGGAACAGTGGCGCGCCAGGTCGCGTGTGGTCGTCATCGAAGTGTCCCCAGACGTCCTTGATGAACCATCGCAAGACGGCATCGGAGCCGTTGATGAGAGGCACCATGCGTTCGCGTGGTCCACTGGCGCGGCTGCCCTTGCCGAACCGGACGTGCAGCTTCCCGAACCGACCCAAATCCCAGTGGATGTCGGCCAGGTCGAGCTTGCAGAGCTCGTTGATACGCAGGCCGAGGTCGGCCATGATCCGCGCCGCGGCGTAGTTTCGTGCAGTTGTGACGTACTTGCGGCAGGTGGCCATCTCCGCGCGCCATCCCGCGAACAAGGCGTCGACTTCCGCTTCGGACGGCGGAATGCGGATCCCGATCTCGTTGCGTCCTCGCGGCCGGTTGACGTCGTCCAGCGGACTGGCAACCACACGCCCGCACAGGACATGCAGTTCGGCTCGGAACCTCAACTCGAGGAACACAAAGAACGTGCTCAGTGCCTGCGCACGTGCCAGCCGTAAGCTCTGGGAACCGTTGCGGAGAAAGTCGCCGAAGTATCGATCGGCGTCCGCGGGCTCCATCTCCCACAGTGGTTTGCCGAACCAGTCGCGAACCTGCTCCAGGTGCGACACATCGCAACCGACTGTCTTGTCCGCGAGGCCGGCGGACGCGCGCGCCAGGACGAAGCCGGACAAGACGTCGGTCTCGAACGCCTCGATTTCCTCGGCAGTGGCGGGCGACCGGGTCTCGTGGAGGTCGCGAACCACGGCAAGCGCCATGACTTACCTCCCAGGGTTCAGCCTGCCAACGCCATCCACAACTACGTCGACGCAACTTCAGGAAATCTGAAGAGGGATCATCGGAACGGGTCATGCCGACACGTGCACGAAGCCGCAGGTCGAGCGTCATGCAGCGGCTTTGCCGCGTCAGCTGTGCCGAAGGAACTGCCGTGCTATCTGGTAAGAGCAGGGTGATCGGGTCGCCGGGTGGTCCCGGCGGACGAGTTCGGTGGCGGCCCAGGATCCGATGCCGCCGGACCATTGGATCACGTGTTGCACGAGGTGGCCTCCGTGAAAGGCGGGCCGCAGTGTCCCGGAGCGCACGACGACACCCCGGGACTCTGCGGCCAATTAGGCTTGGCGGGGCGTGGGCTGTTAGCGGTTCGCACTGACCGAGGGCATCGCGCGGACCCGGCCGGCGGTCTGATCCAGCTCATACTCGACGACCTCGGGGCTGGCGTGCTGCTGGAACAGCAATCCGGCGGTCGCTGCGCCTGGCGCTCCGTGGGCGTGGGCCAGGGCGCAGGCGGTGAGGTGGCGGTCGCCCCGGCGGACGGCGCTGGCCGCGATCAAGGTGGCCAGGCGGGCACGGGCCGCAGGGTCGGTGCTGCCGCGGTGGAGGGCCATCCATAGCTGCTCGACCCGCTGCGGGTCTTGCTCGTTCGGCGGCAGGAGCATCGGGCCGTAGACGGCGTTGTCGGCCAGCGCGGTCGTGACGGCGAAGGCTGCGATGTCGTCGATGAACTCGCCGCGGCCGGCCTGGATGGTGGCGTGGGCGACGATCCGGTTGGCTTCGTCCCCGCGACGCACCAAAAGCGGCACGACCCGGCGGGCGAAGCGGTCGGCACGGGCCGGGAGGGTTTCGCCGGGTTCGGTGAAGGGCAGGCCCCAGGTCGGGGTCGGGGCGTCTGCGCGCAGCTGGTTCGGCTGGGCGAAGTCGAGGTCGGCGCGTGGGGCGATGACGGTGCCGAGGTGGGTGGGGCGGCGGTAGTCGCGCCAGGGGGCGCCGGGGCGGGTGCGCGGGGCCCAGTAGCGGCCGATGACGGTGTGTCCGGCGGGGCGCAGGTCGGCCTCGAGCGCGGCGATCGCCGCCCGCAGCGGCAGCCAGTTCCGGGAGTGGTTCTCGGCGATCACGACGACGACCAGGTCGGTGTCGCGGTCGGCCGGCAGCGCCGCCCGCACGTGTCCCGCGATCTCGGCGGTGGTCATGCCCCGCACCAGGGTGACCGGAAACGCCGCTCCGGCCGGCGCGGTCAGCCGCCACGCAGATGTGCGGTCCGGACGTGGGGGCAGAGCGATGACGTGCAGGGTGTCGGCGCAGGTGTCGGGCAGGGATCCGATCAGTTCACCGGGGGTCAGGTACGCGGTCACGGTCGGCGCTCCTCGGCTCGGCCTCCCCGGCGTGTGGGCCGTGAGAGGCGGTGGCGGCCCACGAAGGTGTGAGCCGCCACCGCATCGAGCGCGCGTCCGACGGCGGCCCGTGACGCTCGCCGACGTCACCCGGTCTGCGTCGAGTCCGGGCCGCCGTCGGAGCGTGCGCTAGCTTCGGCCGGCCACATCCGCGGGGACGGCCGCCTCCGGATCAACTTCCAGCTCCTCGGAGTCCTCGATCACCGCGATGACGTCGTCGGCGGAGGTGACCAGGCGGGCCGTGCCGTCTTGGATCAGCCGATGGCACCCGGCTGACGCGGCGGAGGACACCGGCCCCGGAACGGCGAGGACCGGCCGACCGAGCTTGTCGGCCACGCGGGCGGCGTGGCGGGCGCCGCTGCGCTGGCCGGCCTCGATCACTACCGTCGCTCGGGTGATCGCGGCGAGCAGTCGGTGGCGCTGAAGAAACCGATGGCGGGCTGGTGGCATGCCGGGCGGGTACTCCGAGACGACGGCGCCGGAGGCGGCGATCTGCTTGAGCAGGCCCACATGCCCGGCCGGGTAGCCGCAGTCGATCCCGCATGCCAGGACGGCGAGGGTGCAGGCTGGGCGATCGGTTGCGAGCGCTCCGCGGTGGGCTGCGCCGTCGATGCCGTAGGCGGCGCCGCTCCACACCGCGACGTCCCGAGACGCCAGCGCGTAGGCGAACTCGGCGGCGTGGTGCTCGCCGTACTGGGTGGCGGCGCGTGCTCCCACGATCGCGACCGATCGCGCGGATGCCAGGTCGTTCAGCCGTGGCTCGCCGTGGACCCACACACCCAGTGGCGGGCCGCCGAGGGTGTCGTCGTCGGCGGCCAGGGTGCGCAGGCCGCCGACGATGCCGGCCGGCCACTCGTCGTCTTCGGGGATGACGAAGCGGGCGCCGAGCTCGGCGGCGGTGCGCAGGCCGGCTTCGGCGCGCATCCAGTTGGCGCCGAGGCGGGTTTCGGTGAGGACGTCGGCGGGTGCGGTGCGTTCGCTGACGTGGTGGGCGGCCTCGACCGGCCCGACCTCGGCGACGTAACGGGCGAGGACCGGGCTGGTGGGTTCGGCGGCGTGCTGGAGGAACGCGCGGGCACGCCGCGCGTCGGTGGAACTGGACATGACGACTCCTTCGCAAGAGCTGCTGAACGCGTGGCGGGCGATCAGGATTCGGCGGGGAAGCTCCGCACGCGGATCTCGTGGAGGCGGCGTTCGACGACGGTGCCCACCGGCCACATGGCGGCGAGCAGCAGCAGCTCCACCGCGGCATCGATGACACCGTTGCGCGTCTCGACGTTGTCTTCCCGGCCGAGCGCGAGGAGACCGGCGTGGAAGCGGCCGATGTACTGCGCGGCGGTCATGTCGCTTTCGACGACCTCGGCGGTGGTCGAGGTCTGTCGGCTGGTGATGCCGACGAAGCTGCGGGCACAGCCGCAGATGGGCGAGTCAGGGTCCTCGTGCGACAGGCTGGCCAGATCGACGATCTCGGGGCCGGGGATGCTGTTGGAGTCGTTGTCCCGTTCGCCTTGGGTGCGTTGGGTGGAGACGAAGTATTTCAACACGGATTCCTCCTCGGTGGCCGCGGCCCGGGTGGGCAGTGGACGCGGCCTTGGCGAGCGGGCGCCGCGGGTCCGGGGCAAGCCGGCCGGAGGGTGACAGACGTCTCCCTCGTGGATGTTGCGGCTTGCCCCGGACCGCGGGTCTGCTGCACTGCGCGGCAGCCACGCACAGCCGTGGTCGCACGGTGGGGAGGACGATGTCGTCGAGCGCTGCTTATCGCGCACGAGAAGACACTCAAAGTTATTACCAGAAAATCCGCCACAGTTGTGGCGAATAACTTGTTTCTGGTGCACTCTGGTCGTAGAAGGTGATCCACGGTGGTCCACAGGGAGCGACCACAATGGACCCTTCTGGGGACCTGGACCGCTTCAACCCCCAGCGGTAGAAGGGTTCCCGGCTCGGGAGAGGGCACTGGGGAGGGCACCTCTCCCGAGCCGAAAACTTGTACCGACGACACACCAGTCGCTTTCGACGGGTGGTGAGGTTCCAGGCCGAGGCAACCTGGATCGAGCGTCGGTTTCCGTGTGTGCGTCGACGATTCGCTGCCCTCGTGCTCGAAAGAAGTCTTCTTCTGGGCGGTCGTGATGCGCCAGAGTCGACGGGAGTCTTTTCATGACAACGAGTCTTCAGGACGCGAAGCGGATCGCCGCGTCGCTGCTGACGGTCGGTGCTCTCGCGAGCGCGACGATGGCAGCTGCGGCGCCGGCTGATGCAGCCGGCGCCCGGCCTTTCGCCGGTGTGGTGTCCGTTGAGCCGGACGTGGGCGCGTTGGGCGAGGGCAAGTCCAACGTGGGTACGCCGGCGGTCGCACCCGATGGCGTCCTCGTCTGGCCCGCAACATCGACCTCGTCGCACGCGCAGCCGATGTTGGCCGCGACGGCGCAGGGCTGGATCGCGGTCATCGCGACCGCGGACGGGGCGCGTATTCGGTCGCGGCCTGTTGATGGCCCGGTGCTGGGCACGATCGGTTACGGCGCGGGATTCTGGGTGTCGTGCACGCGAGGGGCATCCGATGGTCACGCGTGGGGCTGGTCCTATCGCGGAGGCACCTACGGCTGGGTCCGCGCGGATCTGTGGGAGGTCGAGCAGCACACCGGCCCCGGTGGTGCCGGTACACCGCAGGTTCCGCGGTGCCCGTAACTGCGCGGCGGCGCCCACCGGGCGCCGTGGATGGGCGGGTCGGTCCGGCCGGTGTCCAGCCCCGGCCGGACCGACGTCCCCTCCATCACTCGATCTGGCGGACCGGTGTGCCTGGCACGCCGACCACAGGCCGCCCACGGTCGGAGTCACCGGTTGCCGAACCGGGCGATCCAGTCGCGGACGACGGGCTCCGGCATGCCGAGACGCGCGGCGATCTGGGGCCACCGCACATAGCGAGCCCGCAGCTCCATCACCTCCCACACCCGATACGGAGTGTGCTCGCCGCGTGGCAGCAGTAGTGGACAGTTCTG
The DNA here is from genome assembly GCF_002904335.1 of Amycolatopsis sp. CA-126428. GTDB lineage: Bacteria > Actinomycetota > Actinomycetes > Mycobacteriales > Pseudonocardiaceae > Amycolatopsis. The sequence goes on from NZ_PPHF01000176.1 coordinate 8,607, forward strand.
TGCGGTGGGCGGCCAGGGCAGCCAGTCCGGGTCGGGTACGCCGTCGGCGGCGGATCGCGAGTGCACTGCGGTGATGTGTTCACCAATCGTCGGCCAGCCTCCGCATCTTCTCGACGACTTCGGCGGGTGTCGGCGCGCGTTCGGGGTTGACATGTTCCCTTGGTTCCTTTCTGCCCCGGCGTATCCCGGACACGAACAGGGCGACGCCCCAGCCGATATCGGCGATCACGGCTGCCCACGTGACGACGGTGCCGTAGACGGGGTTCCAGCGGGTGAAGACCATGGCGACGATGGGAATGACCAACGCTGCCACGCACGGCGCTCCGACGGCGTCGCCGAGGATGCGCCCCAGGCAGGCGGGTTGCGGGGCTGGCATTCAACGCTCGGGCGGCAGGATGTCGAAGAACGCTGCGAGCAGAGCGGGATCGCGCCCGAGAAGGTCCCGGACCTGATGCCACAGGTGCTCAGCGCGCACCCAGTCGTGATGCTCGTGCCGGGGGATGTCATCGTCGTCGCGCTGGGATAGGTTTTCCTCGATGTAGGCGTCGAAGGACTGTCGGCCGTCTCCGGCGTCGCGGGCGAGCAGGAAGATCGCCCAATCCCAGTCGAGCTCTTGGTGTCCGGGTAGGTCGTGTAGCCACGTCAGCGAACGCTGCTGGCCGTCGCCGTCCTGGCGTTGCATCCGCAATGCCCACTCGCGACGGAGGTGCCCGTGGCGCTCGAACCTCCCGAGCTGCCATGAGAGGCAACGGATACGGTACTTCTGGGCGAAGTCCAGACCGAGCATCTCGTAGGCGTGGTCGTGGCAGCTCATCGGCTTGTCTCCGAAGGTCCTGTTGCGCCGCAGCATGAAGCGAGGTCCGGCGCGCGTTGTCGGCCAGTGCGCTCACCGCCGTCGTGCTCCGCGCACTCGGCTGAAGTTTCATGATCTCTGCGGGGGCACGGGTGTTGAACGCGTCCTGCTTTCCCGCTGCGGCAGAGACTGGGCATCATGCCGGGTCAGTTAAAGCATCCGTGTGGTTTGTTTGATTCCTCAGCGACCGCGCGCTGTCCGTTCCCAGGAGGCGGACGTATGTGTTCACCGCGTTCGTCTGCTGCGTGAAGCACCAGCTCGTCCAGTCGTCCTCTGTGGCCTGGCCCTGCTCTGCCAGGCGTTGGCCGGCGAGCCGGAACATTTCCGCGTTGTACCGGTGGAACTCAATCCGCTGCACCAGATCAGCATCCGGACCCGGATTGCGGATATTCATGTCGTCCTGTGCGGCTGACAACGTTTCGGGCACCACAGTGACTTCTGCGGCCGTGACCTTACGCTCTATCGGCATGGTCGATCGCCTCCTGCTCCAAGGCTTGGAACGTCGACCGGTAGCTGTGTACCAGGCTTCGCTCAGTGACGAAGATGATGTTGTCGTGGTGGCGCAGCGCGACAGTGAAGATTTTGCCGGCCGTTTCATAGATCGTGAAAGGCTCGATCCTTCGCACCCTGTCGGTGACCGGTACGAGCATGACCTTCAGCTGAGGGCAAACTGGCGTTGCCCTAATCGCGTGTAGCTGTGACTCGGGTGCGGGGGCCAACGCTGTCGCGCTCAACAGCACAGTCCGCTGTCGGGGCCGCTTCCGGTCCAGCTGCCGGGCTCGTCGCACGAAGACTTCGACGTCAACATCGTCAGGCGGTGTCTGGTCACGCTGCAGAATCGCGCGGGCGTACTCCACGGTTTGCAACGGTTCCGGGACAGTGTGTGGTGCCCATTCCCAGGAATGGGCGGCGAGCTCATCGAACTTGTGCTGCAGGCTGCTGGTGTCTGGGCTCGGAGTTTCGATGAGCGTCGGGGAGTTGAGCTGATGCCAGAGCTGCATGATGCGTTGGTGTTCAGTGAGGCTGACGCGGAGGAAGCCGAGGAGGTGCGCCACCTCCTCGATCGCCGGCGTCCGCTTGCCGGTTTCCCAGTTCGACAGAGTCTGAGCCGAGACTCCCAGCTTGTCTGCGAACTTGCGCAGGCCCAGTCCCCGGTCTGTTCTGGCCGCCCGGAGAGAGCCACTCAAGGCGAGCAGCGCTGGAAGTGATTTAGGTCTGATCATGCAGTTTCTCGTTCCAGGTGGCGGAGGCGTCGGGACGATCGCGGCGTTGACATCCACCGTTGAGGAGCTTCGACGGTGGTGTTGAGGTGGCCGTCGAGCAGGTAGTCGGCGACAGGGTCCCGGCGGGTCCTTTCGATGTCGGCGTGGACGCGGTCGCCATGATGCGCGCGGGGGTGAGCGAGTGTGGCTGCGGCGCGTGGTGGCATGTCGAGGTGCTTTCGAGGCTGGTCGGTGCCCCCGCGGTTGCGGGTCGTCCGTCGTCCCGAGAGTGGCCGCGGCATCGGATCTGCCGCGGCCACCTCGGGAGCAGGTGTTGCGTGGGGTTAGCCGACGGGGGTGGCCGGTGCGGTGTGGGTGAAAACGCCCAGGGCGCCGGGCAGCAGTTGGCGGATCTCCTGGATGATCCACCACCGGTAGGTGTTGAGGTCGGTGTAGATCGCCGCGCTGCCGCAGAACTCGGCGATGGTGCGTGAGGCCGCGCCGAGCAGATACCAGTCGCCGCCATGGCGTTGTAAGAGCCCCGAGCCGGAATCGCCGTTGCAGACGCCGCCGCCGGTCGGCGGGACCCCGGCGCACAGTTCTCCGGCGCCGATGCCGCCCGGGGCGCACTTGCCCGCACGCAGCAGCGGGACGTCGAGCTGGCTGAGCTGGGCCGGTGCGGGGCCGGTCCAAGCGGCCGGGTCGGTGCTGATGCCCCAGCCGATCGCCCGCGCGGGCTGCCACAGCCACGCGGGGGCGACGCGGGCTGGGCGGACGCCGTCGACGTGGCCGACGAACCGGATGAGGGACACGTCCCGGACCTTGCCGTCCTTATCGACCTTGCCCCAGGCCCAGCCCGCCGGGACCACAATCTTGCTGCCGACGCGGACGACGCCGCCCTGCAGCCGGTTGGGCGAGCCGAATCGCGCGTGGTAGATCGCGGGATCGCTGCGGTCGATGGTCGGGTTACGCAGGTCGGTCCGGAAACTGGTGAAGACCTTCTTCTCGGCCGGGGTCATCCGCGCCTGCTCGGCGGGGCTGGGCGGGTTGCTCAGGCAGTGGCTGGCCGTGGCCGCCACCGCGGCCGGCTGGCCGGTTTCGTCGTACCCCTGCTCCAGGAGGGTGAGCCCGCACGAGTGCCAGTTGGGAGCGTCGTGGTCAAGCAGCTGCAGGGATCCGGCGCCGGCGTAGGCAACCGGGGCGGGGTCGCCGCCGACGATCCGCGGCGATGCCGTGGAGGTCGACGGTGAGGGTGGGGGTGTGCCGGTGTCGGCGGTCGCGGCGGAGATGCCGAACAGCATCGGCAGCAGGGCAAGCGCTGCTGCGGCTGTTGCTCTGAGACGCACGGGTGAAATGTCCCTTCTCGACAACGAATTCGGCGCAACTTGGGCGCGCCTGGTGTGGTGTGGGTGCCTGGCCGTGCTCGGGGGGCCGTGAGCACGGCCAGACACCGGTGGTCACCCACGATCGGGATGGCCGGTTGCTTGACCTGTGATCACGGGCGAGGTGACCGGCTACCCCGGTAGCCGGTCGAATCCGGGGACCCGGTGTCCTCGCGCAGGTATCTCGTTTCGTGCGAGGAGGCCGGCCCCGGTTTCCTGACCGTCTGCGACGTCGGGGCACGGACGGTCAGGAAGTCAGGACGCTGGCGGCCGCCACGGAGGTTCCGGCAGGTCACGGTCCGGTTCGGGTTTCTGGGTAAGGACCGCGGCGGTAAAGTTCCCGCACACCGGCGTGTCCGTGGGCGGCCCGTCGGGAAACCACGCGAACGCGGGGCCGATCCCAGGCGGTAACAGGATGGTGCCGCGAATCATCTCTCCGATCTGGGCTTCGGTCGCGAGACTGCCGGTGCCGGGGCCACGGCGCTGCAGCGCAGCTTCGAACTCGAGGGCCTGGACGGCGAGGTCGGGATGCTCGGGCTGCAGCAGGTGCGTCATGGCCAGGAACGCATGGGCGGGCAGCCGGGCGAGATGATCTTGCACGACCTGCGCGGTCTCGGTGCGGCTGCCGCCGTGGAAGGACATCACCCCGCCCAGCAGGAGCGCCACGTGGTCGTGATCGCGCGAGACCAGGCCGGGAGTTTCTCCGGCGGTGTTGTAGAGGGTGTCCCACATCGCGTGGGGATTCCAGGGATCGGCGTCGACGACGTGGACGCCGTTGTTCTCGTCGGCGAGGGTGCGCAGGTGCGCCAGGACCAGGGGGTCGTGTTCGACGTAGATCACGCTCGCCCGAGCGGTGTTCTGCTCCCGGGTTCGGTTGGTGGACTCGGTGCGGCGGACGAGCGAGTGCAGGTCGTGTTCGTAGTCGATGTTGGGCAGGCCCGCGCCGGCGACCACGATGGTGCTGACGCCTTGCCGGGCCACGAGGTAGGCGGCAGCGCGATCCAGGAACGAACGTTCGGATCGGAACACGAAGCCTGCGTCCGATACTTGGGCTTCGAGCAGGAGCGCAGCGTCAAGTTCGTTGATGTGGGCGAATTTGACGCAGCGGGCATCGCGGTTGTCGCTGTTTTTGGCTTCGCGGAAGGCATCGAGAAGGAAAGCGAGGTTGATGCGGTCCGGATTCGTCCCGGCTGGTCTTTGCCACCACGGTTTCCCCGCTGTGGTGGTTTGGTGGCTCGGGGTGGCGTGTGTTGTTTCTGGTGGCGTCATGGGTGTACCGGCGCTTCGGTGGACAGCAGGATGGTCAGGTGTGCGATGCTCAGGCGGCAGCGGTCCGCAAGCCTGGCGAGGTCGTCCGGGTTCAATCTGCGAAACGGTGGTTCTCCGGTGTGGAGCTGTTGTTGTGCCCAGCGGGCCGCGGGACGGAGCGCGTCGATCTGGGTGGCGGCGAGCGTAGCGAGATCGACGGTGAGATCGGGATTCCAGCCGATGCGGCGCTCAGCTCGTGCTAGCAGGTCCGAGGGCCGGGTCAGGTAGAGCCGGCTTGCGTCGCCGAGCTGGCGCAGGGACATCGAGCGGGTGGCTTTTTCCCACGTGATGAGTGTTCGCGCCTTGACCTGGTTGTTGCACCATGCGGCGAGCGCAGCGCGGGACCAGCCGCGGTCTTCCCGCTGCTGCTGTAGTTCCGTGCCCACGGCGTGGGCGAGCTCGCCGGTTTCGGTGGTGGTCATCGGGTTCTTCCAAGGCTTCCTGGAGCGGGTGGATGGTCTGTGGGAAGTCGGGGTCGCGAGTTGGCCAGTGTCGTATCCGGGCCGTCGGCGTGCGGGAGTCGAGGTAGTCGTGCAGTGGCCGCGCGCGCACGGTGGTCCACCAATAGGTCTCGGGTCTCGCACCGTCGGTCACTGGCATAGTGGATCCGCGCTAGCCGGAGAGTCGGTCACATCTCCTGGCGGGTCGGTACCCGCATCATCCTCACGGCATCGAGGTCTCCCACAGGTCACAGCGGCTGAGGTGCCGCGGTAGCGGGGCCGGCGGGATCGAGTGGCATCGACGGTGTCGCGCCGGAATTCCGTTGACGCGCACGCAGGTGCGAGCACGCCGGTGGAATCGAACGTGGCACCGTCGACGCGATGGATCCGCGGATCGTTGGTCGATGGTGACCGCAGAACGGTCGCGGTCGGCCGACTGGCTGAGGGTGCCGTCATGCGGCGGCCCCGCCTTGCCATCGGCGGTCACCCTTCGCGGCGGGATGGAGTCGCGGTCGGTTTGCCGTGCACGGCGTGACTGGCTTCTTCTTGCGGCTGGCAGGTGGATTCCCGCCTGGACCGGTGCCCCTGTGAATGGTGTGCGCCCTGCTGCGGTCGGTCATGCGGGCCCACCGTCCGACCGTCCACCCTCGTCCTTGTCGATGGCGTCGTCGTGATCCTCGCCGAGCGGGTTGATCTCGGCGATGATCGACGGGGACAAACCCGCCGCAAGTCGGTACAGCCGACCGGTGACCTGCGCGCAATCGTCGGCGAACGCCTCGATCTCCATCGCCACCGAGTCCGCACCCGCTGAGCCTCCCGCAACTTGTTCGGCGATGCCGAGGGTGGTCCGCAGCTCCTGGACCACTTCCGCTGCCACCTGCCGTGGGTCGTTGGCCGGCTGCTCGCGACGAGCGCAGGCGTGGATGAGGACCTGTGCTCCAACTCCGATCAGGTCGTAGCCGAGCTGCCTGTAGGACGTCCAGTCATGATGGTCACGCTCGGCATACGCGAGCCGTATCAACGCATTGGTGTAGGCATCGGTGATGAGGCCGAGCAGCTTCATTGGCGGTGTGCCGGGGTGATCCAGCAATTGTTCGGAGTCTGTCATCAGTGTGTTCCCGTGACATGGTCAGCGAGGCGGCGAGGTGCGCAGTTGTTCGGGCGAGGCCGATGACGGCCGGGCGGGTCCTGCTGATGTGAGTACCTTCGCGAAGTCGACGGTGACGAGATCGACGTGGCAGGTTCGCGGATGGCCTCGTGGCAGCACGATGTTGTGGTTGAGGTGTCTCGCATGGTGATGACGTTCCAGATTCGGGGATGAACACGGTGGATGCGCCTCGACCGCCCGAAGGTTGGAAGCCCGCGTTCGGTCGAGGCGCGCAGACCGGACGGGAGGGAGGTACGCACATCGCCTGTCCGGGCTGGGATTGTTGGAGGGTTCAGGTTCGAGGGACGGGCTCGTCGGGGTCCACTGGCGGATCGGCGTTCTTGCTCGTTGCCAAGCGGGTAGAAAGGTCGCGCAGTGCACACGTGAGGCTCTCGTACATGGGGGTGACGTGTGTCGGTGCGATCAGGCCGGGGTCGTCCCAGCCCACAAGAAACGCGGTCAACCTCGCCTGCGCGTACTTCAACGCGCGCGCTTCGTCCGATGACGCATGAACTCGCCCCAGTGCGCGGCCGACGATCGCGGCAATCTCCTGCAGCTGCGTGCGTGCCTGTTCTTCGGACTCGGGATCGCGCCAACGGACGTCCGGCAGCGAGACCAGCGCCTGCCGTGCCTGGACGAGGGTGCGCTCTCGTCGCGCGCGTCGCCGCGCCCACGGCCACTTCACGGTGTACACAGCCGCGGAGCCGAGCCGATCACGAGACGGGGCGCGTGCGGGTCGCTGGGCTCGGGCAGGTCGACGAGCTGGTGCAGGACGGTGAGGGCGTCGCCTTCGCGTTCCCAGACTGTCCCGCCGGTTCGATCCGTACGTAGGGCGGCGGCGTCGGTCTCGCTCTTGATGCGGAGGGCGTCGACGAAGCCGTCTGCATCCCACGCGAAGGCGCCCGTGATCTTCTCGAGGAGACCGTCGGTGTCAAACACCGGATGGAAGTCCCAGTGGCGTTTCAGCAAGGTGGTGAATGGCTCGCTGGCCGGTTCGTCCCAGAGGAACGCGAACGAGCTCTTGGCGGGGATGGTCATCGGAGGCCGCGTCCGATGTCTTTGACCGGGCCACAGCGCGGAGAAGTGTTCCGGCTGGCGGTTGCACGCGCTCGCTTTCGGCTGGCCGCCCATTGCTGGGCCAGGCCAATGACGAACGCGATGGCGAACAGGGCGGTGAAGGTGATGGGCAGCAGCGTTGCCAGGGATTCGTAGTCGACTGTCATCGTGCGCTCCTCACATTCACTCGTGTGACGCGTTGTCGGCTCCGGAACCGATCGCAGGTCGAATAGACGCGTTCAATTCGCCTTTCCGGTAGCCTGGTAGCTACGGGGCGTGATGGGAACTGAATCGCCGTTCGCAACTGTTCGCAGCGGGACGGGAGATCGTGCACGAGCTGGGTGGACAACTGCGGGCGGCGCGCGAGGCCGCCGGGATCAGCCTGTCGGGGATGGCGGCGAAGACGCACTACAGCAAGACCTACATCTGGCAGCTGGAGAACGGTGAACGCACCGTCAAACCGGAACACGTCACCGCGTACTCGCGGGCGCTGAACGTGGCCGTGGACGCGCTGTACGGGCCGTCGCTGGACCCGCTGCGGCTGGCGCACGAGTGGCTGGTGTCCGACACGCCGGTGGCGGTGCACCGCGCCGCCGGCCGACGCGTCGGCGACAGTCTCGCCGAGGAACTCGAGCGCCGGGTCATCGAGCTTCGCCACCTGGACGACACCGTCGGCGGAGGCGATCTGAACCCGCTGGTCCAACGCGAGCTGGCCGAGGCTGCTGACATCGTGAACGACGGAAGCTACACCGAGCAGGTCGGCCGACGGCTGCGCGTGGTGGTCGGCGAGCTCGCGCAGCTGGCCGGCTGGGTCGCCAGCGACGCCGGAGCGTACCTGCAGGCTGAACGCACGTACCTCGACGGTGTTTGCGCAGCTCGCGACGCCGGAGACGATGCGCTGGTCGGGCAGCTGTTCTCGTCGCTGGCGTACCAGATGGCCAACGTGGGCGATCCGGCCGACGCCCAGCTGCTCGCCAAGAGCGCGGTGACCGGCGCTCGGCAAGCCTCGCCGGTCGTCCGGACACTGCTGCTCGAACGCCTGGCCTGGGCCAGTGCACGATCCCGCGACCAGGAGGCCACTCGCCGGGCGCTGGATGAGGTCGACACCGCCTACGCCCAGCGGACCGTCGATGTTCCCGAACCCGAATGGGTGTATTGGATGTCGCGGGACGAGATCGACGTCATGGCCGGCCGCTGCCTGATCGAGTTGGGGGATCCGGTGTCCGCGGCGCCGCTGCTCACGGCTGCGATCGACCGCTACGACCACGCCCACGCCCGCGAGGTGGCGTTGTATCGGACGTGGCTGGCTGAGTCCTACGCCCGTGTTGGTGACCTGGACGCGGCACGTGCCGCCCTTGACGAGGCGAGAGCTGCCGCCGTGGACGTCAACTCCACGAGGCTTGCGCGCCGGATGGGTGAGGTCGAACTGATTACTCAGGGTCGATGAGCGTTCGCCGTGGTGCACCAGGATCGCCTCGTTCGTTGCTTGCGGATGCTGAGTGGCACCCGACGACCGGGACGCATCACGGTGAACGAGAAGTAATGCACGCGGGAGTTCGCCCGTGACCTCGGAGGCGAGAGGACGATCAACCGGCCGCCGGGGTGCCAGAACTCGACGGTAGGACGATTACTTGCCGGTAACCCGAACTGTCAGCTCGGGTAGGTAGCTGGCGAGGGGTTGCCTAAACTGGCAGGCCGACTCGGTTGGCGAGCTGGACGGCGCCGGCTGCCTCGGTCCGTCGCCCGCGTTTCATGACGGTACGGATCAGCGAATGGGCCGCGGGCCGAAAGCTGACGTCTTCCGGTGCGTCGGTTTCGGCGGTCGTCAAGAGGGCCAGGGTCTGGGCGAACTCGCGGCGTTGTGCGTAGCCCTTCGCCTGGTCGAGCAAGAATGCCACCCGTCGCTCGATCGAGAGCGATCGCTCATGGTCGATGTGGGCGGCCAGCCGCAAGCCCTCGACGGCCTCGCCGGACTCCACCTCGATTGAGACGGCGTACATCGCCACGTTGGTCGGCCCGAACGCGGTCCAGCAGACGTTGCAGTCGCCGACTCGCTCGGCAAGCGGCGTCGCCTGTCGGAGTCGCTCGCGGCCTGTCCAGGCATCCCCTGCCCGGACAGAGGCCACGGCGGCGAGGAGGAGAAGCGCGCCGGACATCGCCACAGCGTCAAGGTGGTCCGGACCGAGCGCGGCCTGAAGCTCGGTGAGCGCCTTCATGGCTTCGTCTTCAGCGGCCTGGGCGTGGCCATCGGCGAGCATGACCTGGATGAGGTTCCAGCGGGCTCCGGCTAGCCGGAGCGGATCGTCCGCTTGTTCCGCGGACCGCTGTGCACGGTCGGCGGCCAGGAGGGACAGATCTACGCGGCCGATGCGCTTCGTCACGGTCCGAACGAGGCCGTACAAGTCGGCGGCTACGGACTGCGCCTGGCGGCGGTGTTTGCCCGAGGTGCCGCGGACCGTCGCGTCGGTGGTTGCGATGAGCTCTGGCAAGTCGGTGGTCAATTCGCTGTAGCGGTGGCCGGACGTCTGCCAGGTGCTCCAGGCCTCGCAGACTTGGCGCCCGAGGTCACTAACACGGGCTGGACCTGCTGTCGTCGGTGCCGTCATGGCGCGGTAGATCGCGTCCCCGGCAGCATTAGAGGCGCGCCGGGGCGCCGCAATTGGCTCGGCGCTCAGCAGGTCACCTGGCTTGATGCGCAGGACTTCGGCGAGCTGTGCGAGCACTGGAATCGTGGGTAGCTTCTGGCCGCGTTCGATCTGGTAGAGGTAGTCCGGCGTGATACCAGTGAGCCCGGCGACGACCGTCTTCGTCTGGCGGGCGGCCGTGCGGTAGAACCGCACCCGATCACCCACCATCCGTGCAAACTGGTCGTTCACGATCTTGTGCCGCCTCCCCGCTGGGCTTCTGACCAGCCCGAATGGTATCTCGCCGCACTCAATTCGTCACGGATGGCACACTCACGACATGACCACGCCTGACGCCGCACCTCGAACCTTGCTGCTGTGGGACATCGACCACACACTCATCGAGACGCGGGGCGTCGGACGGGCCATCTACGACCGGGCTTTTCCCGCAGCTACCGGCCGGCCGTTGGCCAAGCTGGCGACCATCGCGGGCCGGACCGAGCTTGACATCATGGCCGAGTCACTGAAGGTCAACGGGCTGGAAGCGACCGACCAGGCCGTCCAGAAGCTGGCCGATGCCCTGGTGCAGGGCTACGAGGACGCCCGCGAAGAACTGGCCACCACGGGACGCGCTCTACCCGGCGCTCTGGAAGCGCTCGCTCTGTTCGCTGCCGATCCCGCAATCCACCAGGCGATTCTCACCGGCAATCTGCGGGATGTAGCGCGTATTAAGCTGGACGTATTCGACCTCGCACGCTTCGTTGATTTCGACAGTAGCGCATTCGGTGACGATCACGCCGAGCGCTCGGAGCTGGTGCAGATTGCACGACAGCGAGCCGAGGGGCGGACTGGCGCGCGTTTCATCAACAAGCAGGTCGTTCTGGTCGGCGATACGCCGAATGATGTCCAAGCCGCGCTAGCTGCAGGCGTGCGAGTCATAGGCGTGGCCACTGGCAAGACCAGTGAAGCTGAGTTGCGTCACGCTGGGGCGACTCGGACGGTGTCGACTGTGTCGGACGTTCCGGCTGTCATCTTCTCCGAGCTCTGACGTCCCGCCCGTCGTGTGCCAGCTAACGCGGTACCGGTCGACGCCCGCGGTCGGCGAGCTGCTGACCCGGCTAGGCACCTATGCCTCGGCGCTCGTCGATTCCTCGGGCCACTGCAGGTAGTCGGCGGAGCCGCGCACGAGCTCGACGGCGGTTACCTCCGGTTTGTTCCACGGGTGCTGCTCGACGATGTGCGCTTCGAGCTCGGCGTAGCGGGCATCGGTGGTCTTGAACGTCACGTTCCACTCTTCACCCTCGCCCTGCTCGCCGAGATGCCAGAAGAAGGACGCCACGGGACCGGTGAACTGCGCGGTGGCCGCCAGGTGCGCGGCCAGCGCCGATGTAGCGATCTTTGCGGCAGAGGCTCGGTCTGGGGTCGTCGTGGTCACGAGAAGGTGAGCATTCATACAGCGAGCTTATGACCGCATCGGAGCGACGACAGGCTGACGCGACGTCGCCTCCGAGCGGCCATCCAAGAGCCTCGCTGCCTCTGGTAGAGGTAGTCCTGCGATATCGGTGGGCCCCGAGACGACCGTCTTCGTCAGGTGATAGGCGGCCGTCCGGTTTCTGGTCGCACCTGGCTGCAAGTCCCTCCAAGAGGCGTGGCAGGGTTCATGCCGATTCGTGCGCCGCGTTCAGATCGTGGCTCAATGTGGTGGGAGGGCGATCGTCTTGAACGCCGATCGTAGTGAAGTGGTTGATGATCGACCGGCGCGACTGCTGGTGACGGGTGGCGGAACGGGCGGTCACACTTATCCGGCGTTGACGGCTATTCGTACTCTGCAGTCGCGTTTGGCGAAGGAGCTGCGGCCGGAGGTTCTCTGGGTCGGAACTGGTGAGGGCCTTGAGGCGCGCACGGCTGAACGTGAAGGCATCTCATTTGCGGCGGTTGCCGCCGGCAAGGTCCGGCGGGCGCGAAATCCGCTGAAGATGTTGTCGTGGGCGAACGTGAAGGACATGGCGAGGGTCCCGTTTGGAGTGTTTCAGGCGGTGCGTGCGGTGAGAACGTTCAGACCGGACGTGGTGCTCGCGACGGGTGGCTACGTGGCGGTGCCGGTGAGCTTGGCGGCGTGGGTCTGCCGGCGGCCGCTGGTGGTGCATGAGCAGACGGTGCGGCTGGGATTGGCGAATCGTCTGCTGGCCAGGGTGGCGACAGCGATGGCTGTGTCGTCGGCGTCGACGCTGCCCCTGCTGCCGAAGCGGGCTCGTGAACGCGCGGTCGTCACAGGCAACCCGGTGCGACCGGAGGTTCTTGCCGGCCACGCGGAGAAGGCCCTCGAAGTGCTGGGGTTGGACGCGTTCGATCGAGATCTTCCGACGGTGTATGTGACTGGCGGCGCCCAGGGTGCAGCGCAGATCAACCAGCTTGTCGGCGACATTCTGCTGTGGTTATTGGAACGGGCCAATGTGATTCACCAGAGTGGCCCGTCCGCGGTGACGGGGATGCAGACGACTGCCGAGGCGTTGCCAGCGGCGCTGAGGGGTCGGTACTTGCCGGTCGGGTTCGTCGGGGCGGAATTGCCGGACGTGTTCGCGCTGGCGGACGTGGTGATCTCGCGCAGCGGCGCGGGCACGATCGCTGAACTGACCGCGCTGGGGCTGCCCTCCGTACTGATTCCGCTGGTGTCCTCGGCCGGCGGCGAGCAGGCCCACAACGCGCGCCACCTCGCGGAGGCGGGCGCGGCGAGCGCCCTACTGGGCGAGGTCACGGCGACGGCGCTACGAGAGGCGCTTGAGCCGCTTCTGGCCGACCCTGCGCGTCGACAAGAGATGGCCACGAAGGCGCGAGAGCATGGGCGGCCGGACGCCGGGGACCGGCTCGTCGACCTCGTTCTCGACCGTGCCGGGGCTGGCGGCCATTGACCTGAGCCGGGTCAACGGCCATCGACACGCTCGGGGTGTCACCCGACGCGTACGGACTGAGCCCGGGTCCAGTCAGCGCGGTCGCCGAGTCGATGGTTATCGCGGCTGTAGTGCGTTACCGCCTGAGCTGGGTCTTGCGGTCGCGGGGTGATCGCTTGGAGGCGCGGAAGGGTGTCGGTGATGAGCTGGCGGCCGTGGGCGATGGCGCGCCACCAGACGTCGCGGACCTCGTCGACGTCCGGCCAGATAAAGAACAGTGCTTCAGCCACGATCGGGCCGGTGTCGACGCCGTTGTCGACGATGTGCAAGGTGATGCCGGCGAGGTCATCGCCGTTGCGGAGTGCCCAGTTCACCGGTCGGACACCGCGGTACTGCGGGAGGCGCCCGGGGTGGCAGTTGATGATCTGTGGGGTCGCGTCGATCAGATCGCTGCCGATGATCTTGTCGTAGAGGACGCTGAAGACGAGTTCGCACCGGCCGGGTTCGAGGTCGCGCCAGTCGCCGGATTCGATGACGCGGACCTCGGGCCATCGGGTGGCGACGGTGTCGGTGAGGCTGATGTCCCAGCTCGGCTCTGGCGTGGTCGGAATGACGGTGTCGAGCACGAGGTCCGGCAGGTCGGCAATCGCTTCGCAGGCGTGGACGGCGAGGCGGCCTTTCCCGAGTACGGCGGCGCGGCGCATCAGCGTCCTTTCTGTGATGCGGCGCCGACGGCGTCGCTGCGGCCCAACGCGTGGTGTCCGTCGGCGACCACGGCGGCGAGCGTCGCGGCAACATGGTCGATGTCGGCGTCGGTCAGGTCGGGGTGGAAAGGCAGGCTCAGGATCTCGGCGGCCACGGCCTCGGTCGCGGGCAGCGTGCAGGACCAGCGGGCGAACGCCGGCTGTAGATGGTTTGGCGGGTAGTGCACCCCGGCCTGAATACGGGCGGCGTGCAGACGGGCGTGCACGGCGTCGCGGCCCCTGGCGGGGACGCGGACGACGCAGTTGAACGGCACGGTGTTGGCTACGTCGAGGTCGACCATGACGACGTCCGGGATGTCGGTGAGGATGGCTGCGTAGCGGCGCCAGAGGTGCTTGCGACGGTCCGCGACCTTGTCGAAGTTGGCGAGCTGAACGCGGCCGATGGCGGCGTGCAGGGTCGAGAGGTGATACCGGAACCCTAGGGTGCTGACCTGGTAGGGGACGGTGCGGACCCGCTCCTCCCGCGCGGAGGTCATGCCCAGCAATCGGGCCCGGCGCAGCTCGGCGGCTTCGGCCGGGTTGCGGGGAACGATGGCGCCGCCGTCGCCACAGGTGAGAGCCTTGATGGCGTCGAAGCTGAAGCAAGTCAGGTCTCCGGTGGCGCCGACGAAGCGGTCGCCGTTGACGGAGCCGAAGGCGTGGGCGGCGTCCTCGACGACGGCGATGCCGCGGTCGGCGAGCTGGTCGCGGATCGGGCTGAGGTCGACGGCGCGTCCGCCGTAGAGCACCGGCATGACGGCGCGGGTCGCTGAGGTGATCGCGGCCCGGATGTGCTCGGCGGTCACGCACAGGGTGCTGGGATCGACCTCGACGAACCGGGGGTGAGCGCCGGTGGCGAGGATCGCCTGGATGCCGGCGCAAAAGGTCATCGACGGCACGATGACCTCGTCGCCCGGGCCGACGCTGGCGGCTAGCAGCGCCAGGTGCAGTGCCGCGGTGCCGGTCGCGACCGCGACGACATCGTCGACCTCGAGATAGGCCGCCAGTTCGCGTTCGAAGGCGTCGGTCTCCGGTCCGTGCCCGTACTGGCCGGACTGCAGGGCGCGGCCGATCGCGCCCAGCTCGGGGCCGTGCAGGAACGGGCGGGCGTTGGCGGCAGGCCCACTCGGGCTGGTCACGATGCTCACGCGGGCACCCCGTCCGGTTCGGCCACGGCGGTGCTCGGGGCGAGTCGTTCCGGGTGCCGGCGATACCAGGCGATGGTGTCGGCCAGCCCGTCTTCTATCTCGCGGGTGGGTGTGAAGCCGAGGGCGGCGATCTTGTCCCAGGTCATGCTGTAGCGGATGTCGTTGGCGGGGCGGTCCGGGACGTAGGTGATGGCGTCGGCGCCGCGGCCGGTGGCATCGAGCAGGAGCTTGGTCAGTTCGATGGTGGTCAGGTCGGTGCCGCCGCCGATGTTGTAGGTCTCGCCCGGTGCGCCGGTGCGCAGGACCTGCTCGATGGCCCGGCAGTTGTCCTCGACGTGCAGCCAGTTGCGGACGTGCCGTCCGCGGCCGTGGACGGTCACCTGCCGGCCGGACAGCAGCGGCCCGAGGAAACGCGGGATCAGCTTCTCGGGGTGCTGGCGCGGTCCGTAGTTGTTCGAGCTGCGGGTGATGCACACCGGGACACCGCAGGAGACGAAGTAGGAGCTGGCGAGCAGGTCGCTGCAGGCTTTGCTAGCCGCATACGGCACCGTGGGCCGCAACGGCGCGGTCTCGGCGGCGGCCCCGGTCGGCAAGGGGCCGTAGACCTCGTCGGTGGACACGTGGACCACCTTCGCCACGCCGACGCGCATCGCCACGTCCAACAGCGCCTGGGTGCCCATGACGTTCGTGCGAACCGATTGCCCGACGTCGATCAGCGAGCGGTCGACGTGGGATTCGGCGGCCAGGTGCACGACCCAGTCATGGCCGGGAAGGACGGCGGAGACGGTGTCATGGTCGCGGATGTCGCCGTGGATGAACCGGACCTTGCCCGAGGATTCGGCGTCGGCGAGGTTGCGGCGGTCGCCGGCGTAGGTCAGCGCGTCGAGGACGGTGACCTGCGCGATGTCGTCGCAGGTGATGAGCCGGTCGACCAGGTGCGAGCCGATGAATCCGGCGCCGCCGGTAACGAAGACGGTGTACATCGTGATCCTTTCGGTTGAGTCGGACGGCGAGAAGCGTGCGGATGTCAGCCGCGGTGCAGGGCGGTCCAGGCGGCGTAGCTGGGCAGAGTGCGGGCCTGGCGGGCCTCGCAGAGTCCTGGCGCGGCCGCGTCGCGCGCTGATCGCTCCAGCGTGATGCCAGGTGGCCAGGTAATCGCGAGGTCAGGGTCGAGAGCGTTGACGGTGCGTTCGTCGGTGTCCCGATGTGGCTTGGACAGCAGGTACAACAGCGTTGCGGTGCCGGAGAAGGCCAGGAAGGCGTGTCCGAGCCCGGGCGCGAGGTAGAGCGCTGTTCGGTTCTCGTGGTCGAGGCGCTCGGCGTGCCAGCGGCCAAAGGTCGCGGAACCGACCCGCACGTCGACGACGACGTCGAGCACCGCGCCTGCGGTGCAGGTTACGTATTTCGCTGGCCCGGCTTCCGTTGTCATGCGGATGCCGCGGAGCACGCCGTGGTGTGAGACCGAGCAGGTCGCCTGCTGCACTGCCAGATCGATGCCTGTGGCCGCCGCGAATTGCTCGCCGTGGAACGGCTCGTGCAGGCTTCCGCGGTCGTCGACGAAGGCTGTGGGTGTGACCGTCCACGCTCCGGATATCGGTAGCGGCTCGATGCGTGATTCCACCCTGTTCTCTCCCTGAATCGGCGCGTCATCGCGAGAGTTCGACGCTAGGAATCCAGGGGCAGGTGAGGTGCGTTCTGTGCCAGCTAGGCACGGCTGTGCCGAACCGGCACATCGCCCTTGACAGGGTCACTAAACCGCTACCCTGGGTTAGTCTTCGTTTCCGGCGGTGGGAGGGCGCCTGATGTTCTTGATCATGTCCTCGCCCTTGGTTGACGCGATCGAGCGCCGCGACTACCCCGCAGTCCTGCAGCTCGCCCGGGAGCGAGCCGGGTGGAGCCAGACCGAGCTCGCCCGGCGGCTGGGTTTTCACCCGAGCGTGATCTCGAAGATGGAGGCGCGTCGTCGCCGGATGGAGAACGTGGTGACGCTGCGGCGGCTGGCCGAGGTGCTGCAGTTGCCCGCATCGGCGTTCGGGCTGGAAGGCGCCGAGGGCGTGGCGACCGGGCGCATCGACCCGGCCCCTTCTAGGGTGGGCACCAAGCCCGCCCCGGAGGAGGACGACGTGCGTCGACGTAGCTTCTTGAAGGCCGGTGGCGTGGCCATCGGCGCCGCCGTCGCTGGCGCGCCGGCCGCAGAGGCCGCCGCGTCTCCCGCCCCGGGGGCACTACCGGATCCGGCCGTCGTGCTCACCACCCGTTTGTCCGACGTCCTCCTCGGCAGCCGAACGTCCATCGGCCCGGCCATGCCGACCGTCGGTCTTACCCGCGCACTCGCGGCGGCGCGCGCATCGTTCGGCAAGTCCGACTTTCTGGCCCTGGCCGATAAGCTGCCGGCGTTGGTCCGAGCCGCGGAGGCCGCTCAGGACGCCGGAGCAACAGCTCAGGCTTACACCCTGGTCACCCGCGCGCTGGTCAAGCTCCGCCCTGCGGGGCTGGAGTGGATCAGCGCCGACCGCGCCGTGCGGGCTGCGGAAGCAGCAGGTCAGCCGCTCATTCTCGCCGAAGCCGAGCGCATGCTCTCCGGTGTGTGCCGCCGCGCCGGTGACCACGACCGGGCGGGCACTCTTGTCGTGGAGGCAGCCGACCGACTGGCGCTCGACGGCCGAGACCCGCGCCATCTCCTGCTGCACGCCAGCCTGCTGTGCACCGGCGGATACTCCGCTGCCCGAGCCGGCGACGGTGCCCGAGCTCGCGACTTGCTGACAGAGGCTGCCGCGACGGCGAGCCGGCTCGACGGCGCCGGGGCTGCACGGGCCCGGGCGAACCTGTTGAGCCACCGCGTCTCGGTGGAACAGCTACTCGGCGAGCCGGGGGCTGCGCTGCACCACGCTCGCACGGCCCGCGGGGTGCAGTTCCCTGATCTTGAGCGGGAGGGGCGCTACTTGGTCGACTTGGCCGCGGTCCAGTTGCAGCTGGGGCAACCGGGCCCGGCGTACAGCACGTTGCTGGCCGCCGAACGCCGCGCACCCGGTGAAGTGCACACCCGCGCGGCCGTCCGCACCATCGTCGACGCGCTGCTGAACCAGAATCGTGCAGCCGTACCGGGAATCCGTGATCTCGCCGCCCGAGTTCACGTACCTGCCTGATCGAGACACTGCCGCGACCGCTCTTTCATCGGATTCGCCCCCGATGAGGCGGATCAAGTGATTTCGGCAAGTCGAATTGGCCCCGGTTCGGCCTTCCGATCTGGCCCCGGCAGCTGGGTTGCAGGATCGGTCGGCATCTTGTTGTGGCCCCACCTGCTGTTGTTGAGGCGGGGTCGGCACTCTGATTTGGCCCCACCTCGTTCGCGTGTTTCTGCTGGTCGAGCTATGCGCCGGTGATGGGCGGCATGGTGTGCGAGACCGTGGGACGGACCCGACGGCCATCGCGGGGACCGTTCGTGATGCGCTGACTCCCGAGGATGCTTGTGCCGTCGAGCGCGGGTGCCGGTCACCGACCGCTGGCTACTGATCGTCGGCGTCGAGCCGGCGCAGAGCTGTGCCGAGGAACGCGTCCCGCCGTTGTCCGAGAATGTCGGCGTCGAGGTCTGTTCTGCCCTGGTCGTGGAGCGCCGGAACGCAGAACGCCATGTCGGCCAGGTGCCTAACGCCGCCACGACGTCCCAGTAGGCGACCCGCTCGGCTCGTCGGCCGGTTTCGTGCTGCCAGCCCTCCAGGACCTGCTCGGCGGCAGGTGGCCCGAACATCAGGGCCGCGTCGAAGCGTGCACCGCTGAGGTCGATTCCCGGCGATCCGGCGCCGGCGCAGTCCCAATCGACCAGGCCGGTGCAGCGGTCACCGGACCAGAGGGTGTTCCCGAACCACAGGTCACCATGCACGAAGACTGTCGGGCCGCCGGGCGCGGGAAGCTGCTCCAGTCGTTCTTCGGCGGCCGTCAGCAGCGCGGTGGTGCCCTTTTCCCGCCGTTGGGCCGCGAAGTCGACGTCCGCGATCGAGCGGGTCCGCAGCGGCAGAGCAGCCCGTGGCGCCAATGGAACTGCCTGCAGAGCGGCGGCTGTAGCACCCAAGCCCCGAAGCCGCTCGGTGGAGGCGACCGATGGAATCCGGCTGTGCCCGGGCAGGACGGTGGTTAGCACTGCTAGGGCTCCGGCTGCGGAACCGTCGAGATCGGTTGCGATCAGCCTGGCCGCGGGCAGCCGGTGGTTGCCCGCAACGTGCAGTGCCGCCGCCTCGGTGGCGAACCGTTGGCAATGCTCGGGATCAGTCGGGTCTCCGAGTCGCAGCACGGCCGCTTCGACGCGGCTGCCCTGGTCGAACGTCAAAAGCCAAGGATTGGCTCCCTGTCGTAGGCCGGTGGCTGTGGCCACTGGGGCGTCGCCTCCCATCGCGTCGCTCACCCAGCGCTGGACCTTCTCGGACAGTTCGTGCACCGTGACCACACCCCGTGTCGCACCTGATTTCGAGCGACCACGATGACACGGGCGCCGCCGACGATCTCGTATGCCGGGCCGTGGGCTCGGCATACGGCCCGGCGAAGATCAGGTCGACGTTGTCAGCTGGCGCGGTTGGTGCGTCGGCGTTTGGTGGTGCGCAGCCGGAACGACTCAGTGCCGGTGTCGATGATCGAGGCGTCGAACGTCAAGCGATCGACGATCGCGGCGCAGAGCCGAGGGTCGGTGAAGGTGCGGGCCCACTCGCTGAACGCGGAGTTGCTCGCGATGGCGATGCTGGAGCGTTCTTCGCGCTCGGTGAACACCTGAAACAGCAGCTCCGCGCCGCGGCGATCGAGTTCGAGATAGCCGAGCTCGTCCAAGCAAAGCAGGTCAACTCGGCCGTAGCGGGCGATGGTCTTGGACAGGTGCTTGTCGTCGGCGGCCTCGACGAGCTCGTTGACCAGCGCGGCGGCGGTGACGTAGCGGACCTTGAACCCGGCCTCGGCCGCGGCGGTGCCCAGCCCGATCAGCAGGTGGCTCTTGCCGGTGCCGGAGTCCCCGATCAGGCAGACCGGCTGCCCGGCGCGGATCCAGGCGCCCTTGGCCAGGGTGTGGACCAGTGCGGGCGGGACGTTCGGATTCGCGGCGAAGTCGAAGTCCTCGATGCGTTTCGTGCGCGGGAAACCGGCCTGCTTGACCAGTCGGGCCTTGCGTCGGACCTCGCGGTCCTCGCACTCGATGAACAGCAGCTCGGACAGGAACGTCTTGTAGGTGGCCTGCTGACGGGCCGCCGCGGCGGCCTGGTCACCGAACCGGTCGCGGATCGTCGGGAGCCGCAGGATCCGGCAGGCCTGCTCGATCGCGGCGTCGGCGGCTTCCTCGGTGAGCTGGTCCCGGCCGCGGCTGGTGGTGCGGGTCATGACGCGTTCCCCTTCCTCGGAGTGTTGCGCAGCAGCTGGTCGTAGGCGGCGACCGACGGCGCCGGCCGGGAGTCCGGCGGCAGGTCGGTGTCACGGCGCCGCTCGGGCAGCGAGACGACCTTGCTGCGGCTGCGCCGCGGCCGCGGCGGCTCTGCCGTCACCGTGTCGCCGGCCGCGGCGGCGTGTTTGCGGGCCTCGATCGCGACCACGTCCGGTGAGACCGACCCGGCCTCCAGCGTGACGCGGATCCCGGCGATGACGTGCGCATGGCTCATCCGCCGGTGCAGCAGCAGGACCTCGATCAGCAGCCGGGTCCCGGGCTGGTCGCCGTGCTTGGCGCGGGCGGCGGCCCAGAACGCGTCGTGGGTGGCGGTGAACCAGCCCTTTTGCCGTGCGTGGACCAGCGCAGACGCCCCGCGTAGCGCGCCGGGTTTGCCGGCCAGGACCTCGAGATAGTGGTCGAGTACCAGGTGCTGACCACCTTTGGTGGTCAGCCGCGGGTGGCGGGCGACCTCGGTGGCCCCGTGCAGGACAACCAGCTTTTCGGCGTCGAGCTTCGCTCGGACCGTCTGCCCGATCAACCGGGCTGGAACCGAGTAGAGCGCCTGGCGGACGGTGATCCTGGCGTAGCGGTCGACCCGCGGTGTCGTGGTCAGCGCGATGTCGAACTCGTCCACCGGCAACGGAGCCAGCAGCGGCGCTTCGAGGGCGAAGTCCTGCCCGATCGTGGCGGTCCGCTGGTCGATGTGGCGGGCGTCCTCGGCCCGGTCTGCTGCGGCGAGTTTGTCATTGATACCGGCCAGGCCGGAGATGTCGGCGATCTTCGGGACCGGGACGAACCACCGTCGCCGGAACCGGCCGCCTTCTCCCTCGACGCCGCCCTTCTCGTGGGCGCCTTCTTTGCCTGGCATGCAATAGAAACTCGTCACACCGTAGGCGGATTTGAATAGCACCCAGCGGTCGGTCTCGACTCGGGACCGTCCGAAGCAGACCCGCCGGACCGCGGAGGAGAGGTTGTCGTATCGGATCTCTCCAGCCGGGACGCCGCCCAGCTCAATGAAGGCGGCCACGTGGCCGGCGAAGAACGCCTCCTGGCCCTGTGAGGAGTAGACACGGTGGATTGCTCTGCCAGAGAAAGACATTCGCAGTGTGAAGAGGAAGCATTTGGTGTCGACGCCGCCGACGTTGACCCAGACTTCAGCGAAGTCGACCTCGCGTCCTGACCCGGAAGGTGTGTCTGGGGAACGAAACCGTCAACCACGCTCGCTCGGCTGCGGACTTCCAGCGCGATCTCCGGGCGTCGCTTCGCGACGTATTTCGACACAGTGCGGTAGGCGATCGTGGCGTCGTGCTCGTCGAGCAGCCGTTCCCAGATCCGGTGCGCGGTATGCCGCTGCTTGCGCGGTGCATCGAGATCGGTCCGCAGCATCTCGTCCATCGCTTCCCGCAGCGGACCCGTCACCGGTGACGACCGGGATGGGGTCTTCCGCGGCGGCGGGACGGCCGAGCCGAGCGCCTGGCGCACCGTCCGGCGATGCACCCCGTGCCGCTCAGCCAGCGCGCGGACCGAGAGACCCTCCACACGGGCATCCCGCCGGATCAGCGCGAACAACTCCACCCTGGACACCATCCCGGCTCCCACGCGGACGGCCCCTCACCGGCACTGTCCACCCAGGACCCTCACCTCGACCCGCCGACTCGCACACCACGAGCAGGAATTCGCCCGATCGGTGGGGCCCGTTAGCGGTGCCGAACCGGGGCCAAATCACGATGCCACGGCCACCACCGACCGGCTGTGCAACCTCGATTACCGTCACGGCGGCGAAACCCTTTGGCGAGCCGGGGTCGCGGCCGTGTGCGAGGCCAACTCCATGCTTGAGCAGGGCAGCTATAGCACTAACGTTGGCCAGGCGCTGCTTACGGCCACCGGCAACCTGCACATCCGGACCGGCTGGCTGGCCTGCGACGCTGGTCAACATCAAGTCGCCCGCACCAGCTTCACCGACGCCTTGACCATCTCCCGCCAGACCGGCGATGCGGAGATTGAGACCCGCGCTCTGGCTGGCCTGGGCTTTAAAAGCAACCTCGTCGGCCGCCCGCGAGAGGGCTTTCGCTTCTCCCGCGCAGCCGAGGATGCCGCGCGCGGTCTCGGGTCGTCGTCGCGGATGACCGCCGTGCCGCTGCTGCACCTGGCGGTGGCCAACGCACGCAGTGACGACTTTAGCGATGCGCAGGCAGCTATCACCCGCGCCCGGAAAGCTCTGGATGCGGACCGGGGTGACGAGGGCGCTAGCTGTTACGGGTCATGACGTTGGTGACGCGGACAAGGGCCTGAGACGAGGGGCGGGTCTTTCGGCGGCAGGATGAGAAGTGCGACCAACTCGCCCCGCCGAGCAGA
>NZ_PPHF01000177.1 GCF_002904335.1 Amycolatopsis sp. CA-126428
ACCCGCCGGCATCTCCATAAACAGCGACCAAGCGCAGATCTCAATCAGCGGCCAGGGCGTCCAGAACGACAGGGCAGCCACTCCTCAGAAGCCACCACACAAGGCAAGGACCGATCAGCCACACCCCATCGCCCCGGGCATCCAGAACAACCCGTCCTGAACACCAACAATCTTATGGAGGAGGCCGATGAACGAACCGGCAATCCGGTGCTCCGACGCCGAACGCGAGCAGACCCGCTCCCGGCTGTACACGGCGGCCGGCGAGGGACGGCTGTCCATGGCGGAAGTCGAGGAACGCCTGGCCACGCTGGAAACAACGCGCTACCGGCACGAACTCGGCGCGCTCATCGCAGACCTGCCTGCTGAGTCACCCGAAGCACACGATGGGTGGCGGCCGATCCTCGGTGCGGTGCGCCGGCAGCTCACCGCTGACATCGCGACGTTGCTCAACCGCAGTAGCGCGCCGGACGCGCGACGACGCGTCGTGATCGCGGTGGCCCTCCTGGCCGCGCTGCTGATGTCCGCGATGGTCTTGGTGGCGGCGTTCCACGGTTTCGGCGGAGAGGGGTTCGAGCACCACGAACTCGGTCACGACTGAGCTGACCTCCGCCGATACGACAACGGTGTAGATTTGCAGCATGCGGAACCGGCGGAAGGACGCCATGCGACGAGCCCCCGGCACTCTCGAGGCCGAGGTGCTCACGGTGCTGTGGAGCGCGGAGGAGCCACTCACCCCCGCCGACGTCCAGGCACGGCTCGAAGACGACCTGGCCTACACGACCGTGGTCACCATCCTCACCCGCTTGCACGACAAGGGCGTGGCCACGCGCGAGAAGCATGGCCGTTCCTTCCGCTACCACGCGATCGACGACGAAGCGGGGCTCGCGGCCCGGAAGATGACCAAGGTCCTGGACGGGGAGCCCGATCGCGGGAGTGTGCTGGCCCGGTTCGTCACCCAGCTGTCCGAGACGGATGAAGCGGTCCTGCGCGCACTGCTGCGCGGCGAGGCCGGGAGCTGACCGACTGTGGACGCCGACCTGCTGGTCCCACTGCTGCTGCCGCTGATGGCGTGGCCGTTGTCGCGGTTCGTGGCCCCCAAGCTCCCACCCCGGATGGCCGGCTGGCTGCTCGCCGGTAGCAGTGTCGTCCTCGCCGCGGGCAGCACCGCCGCGCTGCTGCTCGTCGCCTTCGCGGGGCTCGTCCTGGTCCCGGCGGTGGCGGACGCCGGGCATTGGTCCCCCGACGCGCTGCGGAGCCTCGAGGCCGTGAGTGCGCCCGTCTCGATCGGTGCCGGCGTCGTGCTGGCGGTGCTGGGTGTCCGGCTGGTCCGCACCGCCATCCGCTACCTGAGCTGGGCACGGCGGGTCTCGCGGGAACTGGACGAGCACAGCCCGGACGGCGGCGTGGTGATCCTGGCGGGCGCGGAACCGGTCGCGTTCTCCGCACCCGGCCGGGGTGGCCGGATCGCGGTCTCCAGCGGCATGCTGGCCGCACTGACCGCGAAGGAACGCTGCGCCCTGCTCGCCCACGAGCGCGCCCACCTGGCCCTGCGTCACCACCGGTTCCTGATCGCCGTGACGCTGTCCTCGGCGCTCAACCCCCTGCTGCGGCCCCTCGGCACAGCGGCCGGCTTCGCCCTCGAACGCTGGGCCGACGAGACCGCGGCCGCACGCGTCGGGGACCGCGGCCTGGTCGCCCGGGCCGTCGCGAAGGCCGCTTTGGCCGGCCACGCACCGCATGGCGGGTTCGCCCTGGCCGCCACCGGAGGCCCCGTTCCGCGCCGGGTGTCCGCGCTGCTGGCGGCACCGGCGACCACCGGCCCGCTGGCGATCATGGGGAGCGCCTTGGTGCTCGGCTTGACCGTCTTGTCGGCGCAATCCGCCCTCGACGGCGCGGCCGACCTGCACGACGGCATCGAGATCGCCCAGGCGGCGGCTCCGGGACAGGACCTGCTCTCTCTGCGGGCCCACCACGACCGGCACCACGGCTCCGCCGTCCGTGCGTCGGTGTTCCACTCCCGCTGATCAGCTCCCGGCGACAAACCGGCTACCGCAGCTCACCGCGCTTTGATCTACTAATGTGTAGAACTTCTACATTATTGTCGTAGAACGGAGTGGGTCATGGCGCGGATCGCGATCGTCTCGGCGCGCATCGGGGCCGGCCACGACGGAGCCGCCTCGGCCCTCGCCGACCGGCTGACCGGCCACGACGTCGAGATCCTCGACTTCCTCGACCTGTTGCCCCGCTCCCTCGGCCGCCGGCTGTGCGACCTGTACCACCGCCAGCTCGAGGCGGCTCCGCGCAGTTGGGACTGGACGCTGAGCGCGCTCGACATCCCCTGGGTCGCCCGGCTCGCCGTCCGGGCCGCCGGGCTCGCCTGTCCACGCCTGAAGGAGGCCTTGGGCTCGGACACCGCCCTGGCCGTGTCGACCTACCCGCTGGCCACCCACGCACTGGCGGCCCTGCGCACCCGCGGCGTGCTGACGGCGCCGTTCGCGGTGTACCTGACCGACCCGTCGGTGCACCGGTTGTGCGTCAACGCCGCCGCCGACCTGCACATCGCTCCGAACGCGGACGCCGCGGTCCAGGCCGCCGGCCTCGGCGCCCGGTCCGTGGCGGCCGCCGCTCCCCTGGTCGCACCGCGGTTCCACCCCCCGAGCGTCATCGAGCGCTCCCGGGCCCGAGACGCCTACGGCCTGCCGCCGACCGGACAGCTGGCCCTCGTGATCGCCGGCTCCTGGGGAGTCGGGCAGGTGCGCGAGACGGCCGACGACGTGGCGGCGTCCGGAGTAGCCACGCCGGTCGTGGTCTGCGGCCGCAACGACGCCTTGCGCGAACAGCTGCGCGCCGCCGGGCATCCGCACGTGTTCGGCTGGATCGACGACATGCCCCGGTTGATGCACGCCGTCGACACCGTCGTCCAGAACGCCGGCGGCCTCACGACGTCGGAAGCGCTCGCGTCCGGGCTGCCGGTCCTGACCTACCGCTGCCTGCCCGGCCACGGCCGAGCCAATGCCACGGTGCTCGACCGGATCGGGCTCGTACCGTGGATCCTCAACCGTCGCGACCTTTCCGCTGCCCTGTCCGCCGCCAGGCCGGGCATTGCCGAGACGGTGCTGCCCGCCGAGGATCCAGTGCCGCTGCTGGAGAAACTCCTGGAGACCGCGTGAAGCTCGTCCTGCCCCTCGCCGCCCTCGCGCTCGCCCACGCGGGCCCGGCCGCGGCGTTCCTGCCCGGCCCGCGCCGGGCGCTCCTGCCCGGGCTCGCCGGCACGACGGTGCCGGGGCGGATCGCCCTGACCTTCGACGACGGTCCCGCGACGGATTCCACTCCGCAGTTCCTCCGCGTGCTCGCCGAGCACGACGTCCACGCCACCTTCTTCGTGCTCGGCACCGAAGCCCGGAAAGTGCCGGGGCTGATCGCGGAGATCGCCGCAGCCGGCCACGAAATCGGCGTGCACGGCTGGGACCACCGATGCCTGCTACGCAAGACCCCAGCCCGCACCCACCGCGAGCTCCGAGCCACCCGCGACCTGGTCGAGCGCCTGACCGGCACGCGACCACGCTGGTTCCGCGCGCCCTACGGCGTCTTCAGCACCGGGTCACTCGTCAGCGCACGAGCTCTCGGCCTCCGACCGATCCTGTGGAGCACGTGGGGGTTCGACTGGACCGAAGGCTGCACCCCTGACTCCATCCACCGGCGGGTCAGCTGCAACCTCGGCACCGGCGGGACGATTCTGTTGCACGACAGCGACGTCACGACCGGCAACGGCGCCTGGCGCGCCACCCTCGGCGCCCTACCCGCCATCCTCGCCGAATGCCGCGGCCGCGGGCTTCGCATCGGCGCGCTCGGCCATGCCGACTGACCGATAGTCCGGTGGCGCGGCGATCACTCCGACCGGATGTCTTGCGTTCGGCCAGGTGGGATGTGCCGCAGGTCGCTTCCGACTACGAGGACCGCCGTCGCGAGGAAGGCGAAACCGGACGAGAGGAGCACGGATTCGGGTCTCAGCTCCTCGATGGCCTGTACTGCCGCGAGCGCCAAGCCGCTCCCGACCAGCAGTGACGCAACGTGCAGCCGACGTGCGCCGGGCATGACGGCGACTTCACCGACGCGCGCGGTGAGCAAGCACAACCGGATGCCGGCGAAGCCGAGCGTCGACCAGTAGCAACCGACCAGCAGGATGTCGGTAGTACCGGCGGGATGGTCGGCCAAGCCGCTGCGGGCGATGAGGAAGATGGCGGCAAATGCGGATGCGGGCGCGGCGAGAACACGAACCGCGATAACAGCCAGGCGCGCGAATTCACTGCGCCGCAAAGGTGGCAGGGGCGCGGCGAGCACCAGGCCGACGAGGATCAGCGCGAGCCAGACCTCGGCCGTCGGGTGACTGGTGTCGGTTTCCAGCGACGTGGGGCCGGTCGCGCGCAGCAGCAACCCAGCCGTCGTGGTGATGTCGACGAGTGCGGTGACCACCACCCGGCCGGTCTCTCCGGTGGTCGTTTCCGGCCAGTCGCTCGGCCGTAGCCACAGCCTGACGGCTCCGACGGCCGTGTCGAACCAGGAGCGGGGCCCGGCCTGTTCCGCTTCGCGCGCAATTTCGGCGCCCCAGCGCCGGCGGATCGCGGGCGGATAAAGGCGGACCAGCTGTGCCGCGACGCTCATGCCTGAGCACCTCCCAGCGCGCGCAAGCCAGCCTGGGCGACTCGGCTCATCTCTTCCAGTTCCGCACGCAAGGCGTCCCGCCCGGCCGAGGTGATGCGGACCGTGCGCTGCCTGTCCTCAGCCTGCCCAGCGGTGGGTTCGATCAGCTGCCGCGCTTCCAGCCGGGCGAGAGCGCCGTACAGGCTGCCCGGCCCGAGCCGGGCGCCGGTCAAATGCTCGATCGCGGCGTTGATGGCATACCCGTGCAACGGCCCGCCCGCCAACGCGGTCAACACCAGCATCTGGGCGTCCTTGCTGTGCACGATTCCCTCCACACTGCCGATCGGACCCCAGACTACTACTCGACGCGTACTACGCGCCGTGTACTATCCCGGCGTGGACGAAGTCACTCCGCGAAACCGGATTCGGCGTCCGTGGCGGCGTCGTGTGATCACGATCCTGCTCGCGCTTGTGGTCGCCGGCGGCGGCTACGTCGGGTATGTCGCGATTCGGTCGGCGCAGCCGGTCAGCCTGCCCAGTCCGACCGGACCGCACCCCGTTGGGCGGAGCATCGTCGAATGGACCGACCACGACCGCGCGGACCCGCTCGCTCCCCAGCCCGAACGACGGCGAACGCTGTCGGTTTGGCTGTGGTACCCCGCCTTGCCCGGTCCCGGCGCGCCACCGGCGCCCTACACCCCCGGCGCGTGGAATGGGTTGCACTTCGGTGGGCTGCCCGGGCTGGGTGAAACCGACTTCGACGTCGTCGACGACCACGCTTTCGCCGACGCCCCGGTCGCCGCGGGCCGCTTCCCCCTCGTGGTCCTGGCGCCCGGCATGGGCTTCTCGGCACCGCAATACACGACGCTGGCGGTGAACCTGGCCAGCCACGGGTACGTCGTCGCCGCTTTCACCCCCACTTACAGCGCCAATCTCACTGTCCTCAACGGACAGTCATTGGCCGCCAACAAGGCCGGCAACCCACCCGAGCTCGGCGCCGACCGGCAAGCCCGATCCCAAGGCGACCGGCTGGTCGGCATCTGGGCAGCCGACGCCCGCTTCGTCGCCACCCAAGCCGCCGCACTGGACAGCGGTGGACGATTCGGCGGACACGTCGACAGCACCGCGATCGTCTACCTCGGTCACTCCTTCGGTGGTGCCACGGCCTTGGAAGCCTGTAGTGCCGACCCGCGGTGCGCAGGAGCAGTCGACCTCGACGGCACCCCGTTCGGCACCGTCGTCCACTCCGGACTGTCCAAACCGCTGATGCTCATCGTCAGCCAAGGTTCCTGCATCACCGGAACCTGCCACCCGGCGAACCCCGCCGACCAAGACGCCTTCGACGCCGCCCACACCTGCTGGCCGCCACGACCGGGCCGACCTGGTGCTACCAGATCGACGGCGCCGAACACTTCAACTTCAGCGACTACGGCACCTACTACCTCGCCGCACCGCTGCGAATCTCACTCGCCCTCGGCACGATCGACGGCCCCGCCGCGCTCACCACCACCGGCGCGTACGTCACGGCGTTCGCCGACCACGTCACCCGCAAGCACCCGGAGCCGCTGCTCACGAGTCAGGCTCCCCACCCCCAGGTCACTGTTCTGCGCATGCCGTCCTGAGGATTCCGACGGTCGAGGTCGCCGACGCCGTATCAGCAACGCAGCGGCGATCCCGGCCGCCAGGGCGGCCACGGCGAGCCAACCGGTGACCGGAGTCAGCGAGTTGAACGACACCCGCGGCGCACGCGAAACCTGGACGCCCGGGACCAGGGTCGGGGTGTAGTCGTGGGCGGCGGGCTGGAGTCCCGGACGGGCGACGATGGCTGTGATCTGCCATGTCCCGGCTTGCTCCAGGTCGACGGCCGCCAAGTAGGTCCCAGTTTCCGCTGGTGTGGCGGCGATGATCCGCAAGCTTCCGTCCGGACCGCGCAGCCCGAACGTCACCGACTGGATCGGCGCAGGCGCGGGCCGGCGAGTGTCGAACACCCCGGCCGTGAGGAAGTTCCTGCCCGGAATGCCCGGCTGCACGGTAAGGGTTTCGACCAGGTCGTCGGCCTGTGCGGAAGCGGTAAGCCCTTCGGGTGCCGCAGGCGGACGCCATTGCGGTCCCGCGGCCTGGTGGGTCGACACCAGCCCGGCGGTCACGGCGAACACTCCGGCGAGCATCGCGCCCTCGATGCGGACGAGCCGGCCAGCCGGGCGCCCACGGCGCCGGTGGAGCACCACCGTGGTCGCCAAGCCGGTGAGGGCGGCGAACGCCACTAGGGAGGCTTTCACGAGCATCGTGCGGCCGTAGGTGGAGAACAGCAGGGCGTCGACGGACGCGATCCGGTTGCTGGCCAGCAGCAGACCCGTCGCCGTGAGCACGGTCAGCGCTGCGAGCGCGACGAAGCCGAAGTGCCGCAGAAGGATTCGTGCGGCACGCCGGGACAGCCCGGTCCGCGAACCGGGCAGCGCGACGGCCGACGCGAGGACCGTGCCGCCCCAAACCACCGCGGCGAGCACGTGCCCGCTGTCGGTGGCCAGCCACAGCGGACCGGACGCCGCCAGGTGTCCTTGCCACGCAGTAGCGACTGCCACCGCCGTCGCCAGGACCGCGGGCAGCACCCGCACCGGCCGGCCGCTCCTGAGCAGCCAGACTGCCGTCACGGCCAAGGCGGCCAGCAATCCTTCGCGGATCAGCCACGGCGTTCCGCCTGAACTCCCCGCAACGAGCGACCACGCCGTCGCCAACGGGTTGCCGCCGAGCTGCGCGGCCCGCACGACCAGCACTACTGCCCCGGCCACCGCGGCGAACACCGCGGAACCCGTCGCGAACCTCAACAGGCGACGCCGAGCCGCGCTCGCCCACCGCCGGTCGACCCGGACCCGGACCAGCAACGCCGCGAGGACCATGGCCCCGGTCCAGCCCGCGAAGCCGAGGTACAGCGCCCACTGCGCGGCCACCTCCCCCGATGCGGGCAGCGGATCCGCCGGTGCGCCGACCGTCGCGGGCGCGACCGGCCGGTCCACGCCGAACACCAGCGTGCCCGCGGTCGGGTGCAGGTCGTCGCTCGAGACGGTCGCCCAGCCCAGCCGATACGTTCCGGCAGGCAGCGGTGGCAGCGGGATCGTCAGCGTCGCCGGCTGTTCCGGTCCTGCCGCGGTGAGAGCCGGCGTGCCGGTCGCCACCGCCCGGCCGGTGTCGTCCCGCAGCGTCACCTTCGTCGCTGCCGCCTCGACCGGCTCGGTGAGGTGCAGTTCCACGTGAGCCGGCGCGGTGCGGACCGAGCTGCCGTCGGCGGGCACGCTCCAGCCGAGCTCGGCGTGGGCCTCGGCAGGCCCGGCCAGCAGGGTCGAGGTGCCCAGCAGGGCGAGCAGCGTGCCGCCGACCGCGGCCATGGACCGGGCGCGCACGTCAGCGCACCGGGACGTGCTGGAGCTTCGAACCGCCCGCCTCGATGGAGAGCGTTTCGCCGCTGCGGATCGCGTGGGCGTTGTTCAGGTAGAGGATGTAGTAGGTCTGGCCGGGCCGCAGCTCATGGCCCTGTTTCATGAGGGCGGCCCGGTAGACGTCGCCCTGACGCCGCTCGCTGTGCAGCACCGGCGGGTGGTGGACGTCGTTCTGGAACCGGCTGGCCTTCTGCGAGTCCAGCACCGTGTAGCGCAGCTCGACGATGCCGCCGTCGGCCACCACCGCGGCCTGCTGCACCCGGATGCCCAGGCTGCCCTCCATCTTCGAGTCGGACGGCACCGTATACGGCTTGCCCGCGTCGGCCGGGGCCTGGGCCGCCCACAGCAGCGATCCGGCCGCCGCGGCGACCGCGGCCGCCACGGCCGCGCGCCGCACTCCCCGTGCCCGCATCTTGCGCATCTTGTGCTCCTAAAGGGACGGCTGCCAGATCAGGGCAGGGTGTAGCGGGTCGAGAGGACGGCGTCGAAGGATGCGGCACCGGTGGTCCCGCCGCCTCCGCCGGACAGGCCGAGCCACAGCGTTTCGAGGCGGACGGTGCCGGTGTTGAACCCGGTCAGCCGCTGGACGGCGGACCCGACGGTGAGCGACTCGGTCGCCGAGGTGCCGGCCGCCCAGTCGACCCGGAGGGTGTTCGTGCCGCTCGTGAGGTTCTGCCAGGCGGTGTAGCTGACCGCGCCCGTGTTGCGCCTGGCGCCGAGCCGCACCTGTGGGGTCCCGCCGGACTTGCGGTACTGCACGACGAAGAGTTGCTGTCCGGTGCCGGACAGGCCCGCGGCCAGGGTGACCATGCCGGTCCCGGTGGCCAAGGTGTCCGGCCGGAACTGGAACTGCAGGTGGTAGGTGCTTTCGTTGAGCGGAGCCGAGTCGGTGAGGTAGGCCGGGGTCGCCCCGCCCGCCGTCGCCTGGAGGCCGTAGCCGCCGGTCAACGCCGATCCTGGCGTCACCGCAACCGGGCCGGTGGCGGCCGTCCACGACCGGGTGGTCCCGCTTTCGAAGCCGTCGGTGAACACCGTGTTGCTCAGCTGCGACACGGTGAACTGAACGGTCGTCACCGCACCCCAGTTGCCGGCCGCGTCGCGGGCACGCAGCGACAGCGTGTGCTGCCCGAGCCCGAACCCACCCGGCGCGAGGTCGCCGCGCAACGACGCGGTCAGCGGGCCGGTACCGGTCACCGCCATCGGCCGGCCGAGCCCCTTGCCGGGGTCGGTCCCTTCGAACCACTCGGCGCCCGTCACGGCGGTCAGCGCGTCGGTGGCCGTGGCAGTGACCGTGAGCGCGGTTGTCGTCCGCACGACGGTGGACGGTGCCACGGCGGCCGCGGTGACGGCCGGGCCGCCGCGGTCGAGCACCAGCGGCACCGGGGCCAGGGTGCCCCAGTTGCCGGCCGCGTCGCGGGCGTGGACGTAGACCTGGTGCAGCCCGTCGGCCATCCCCGTCAGCTGGCTCAGCGGGAGCAGACCGTAGGTGGACTCGGAGGTGCTGTCGAACGCGCCGTCCGCGGCGACGAACACGAAGCCGCTGCCGGGCGTGCCCGCCGGGTTGTCGACGAATCCTTCGGCCGCGGTGATCGCGGAGCTGACGCCGCCGGACGGCGGGTCGGTGAACGCTCCGGCGATCTTGATCGCCGTGGAATCGACGGTCGAGCCCGCGGTCCCGTTGTTCGGGCTGGGTTCGGCGATACCGCTCACCAGCGTCGGAGCGGTGCGGTCGAGGGTGAAGGTCAGGCTCTGCGCCGGACCCCACAGGCCGAATGAGTCGTGGCTGTGGACGAGGACCGTGACCGGTCCTTCCGGCAGGCCCGTGAGCGCGGTCGCCGGGATGGTCGCGCTTTCCGCGGCGACTGACGCGGGGTTGAGCGTCAGGGCGGTGCCGGTGCCGTCCGGGCCGGCGGCGCCGAGGAAGTACTCGGCCCGGTCGATGGAGCCGCCCAGGAGGGTGTCGTCGCCGGTGGCGCGCAGGATGACCCCGGCCGTGCCGTTGCCCCGTTCGGGGCTGAGCGAACCGGCCGTGGTGACCGGGCCGGACGCGCTGACCGTGAGCACGAACGAGTTCACGACGCCCCAGTTGCCCGCGCTGTCCTGGGCGCGGACGTACACCAGGTGCTTGCCGGTGGTGAGCGGCGGGCTCAGCGTGGTCAGGTTCAGCTGGGCGGTCGCACCGGTCACGGCCCGGCCGCCGAAGGCGCCGGTGAAGGGCGTGCCGGTGCCGACCGCGATCGACGGGTCGTCGATGACGTACTCGGCGCGGGTCACGTTCGATCCGCCGTTGGCCACGTCGCTGAAGTCCGCGCGGACGGTGACAGTCTGCAGCGCGGTCGCCGCGGCCGGGGTGCCGGACAGGTTGCTGCTCACCGGTCCGGCGATGTCGGTGCTCGACGGGGCGGCGCCGGTGTCGAGGAAGGTCATCATGCCGCCGAAGGCCACGGCGTTCGTGGTGCCGACGCGGTGGCCGGCGGTGTCGAGCCGGCCGGCGGTCTCGTAGACGGCGAACTTCGCGCCGTCCTCCGGGCCGGGCACGGTGACCAGCATGTCCTCGGTGCTGCCGGCGTTGATGCTGTCGGACACCCGGGCGCGCGGGTTCTCCGACGGGCGGGCGTCCGTGGCGAGCACGGTCTCCTCGGTCCCGGTCACGCCCATCGCGTGGGCGAGCACACCGGCGTTGACGTAACGCACCAGCGCGCGGCGGCCCGGCGCGGTGGCGATCGGATCGGTCTCGGGGTAGGCCTTGCCGTTGAGCAGACGGTAGGCGGGCCGGAAGGCCCGCAGGTCGTAGTTCAGCGGGTCGGCGTTGAACGCGGGATCCACTTCCGACAACACGAGCACGGCCTCGTCGTCGAATCCGGTCGCGAGCGTGCCATACGCGGTCGCCGGATCGGCCGGCCGGACGACGAGAGCGCCGTAGACGCCCATCGCGGTCTGCCGGGCGCCGTCCGGGGTGTGGCCGGCCTCGTACAGGAACGTGCCCGGCCGCGAGGCGGTGAACGTGTAGGTCTTCGCCGCGCCCGGGGCCGCGCCGGTCCGGTCGTCGGGTCCGGTCAGCATCCCGGGCACCGCCAGGCTCAGCGCGTTCGGCAATCCGTTGTGGACGGTGACGCCGACGACCGCGCCTTGCGGGACCACGAGCACCGGGCCCGGGGTGGTCGCCGGGGCCGCCGCCGTGGCGGCCAGCCCCCAGATCGGGATGGCCGTGCTGGACACCGTGAGGGTGCCAGGCTTGGCGTACAGGTCGCACGTCGCCGCGCCGGCCACGACCGTGCAGCCGCTGCCGGTTACCGGCCCCTGCGGCAGAGCAGCCGGCGCTGGTGCCGCCGCCGGAGCCGGGGCGGCGAGTGCCGGAGCCGGGAGCGCGGTGGTCACCGCGGCCACGAGGGCACCGGCGGCGAGGGACGCCAGGAGGCGCCGCAGTCCGTTCGTGCGCATCGGGATGCCGTCCTTTCGGCCTGCGGTGGTCATGAGCCCGGGCACCCGGCGGGCGGGTCGATGCGCACGAGCGTCATCATGCCGCCGAAGCTGGCGCCGAAGTTGGTGGCCTGTTCCAGTGCGTGGCTGTGGGCGACCATGTAGTACTCGCCGCACTGGTTGTTCTGCACCACGCCGGCCGGGAGCTCACCCGGAGTCCCGCCGAGGTAGGGGTTCTCGCTGAACCACGTCTCGGTGCCGGGACCGACGATCTGGTCCTGCAGCTGCGGGAGCGGCACGGGGATCGGGTTGCTCGCCGGGTCCCAGTGCTCGGCGTCGACCCACTGGTCGAGCACGTCGACGCTCTGGCCGGGCCCGACGTCGACGAGGAACTTGTCGTAGGAGGCGTCGCTGCCGCCCGCGCCCTCGGCGGGCTGGCCGTCCTGGTTGACCACGCGCTGGTCGTTGCCGTGCGGGTGGAACGGGTAGTTGACCGAGCCGGCGTCGAGGTACCGGACCAGCGCGGGCCGGCTGTTCGGGTCGCCGGGGACGAACGGCCGGATGTGCACCAGCGCCCCGTACGGCTGGCTGGGCAGCCACGCCGCGTTGTCCGGCGCGATCGTGTCCGGCATGCTGCGCCCGTTGATGAAGAAGTAGCGCGCCCTGGTCTTGGTGACGTCATAAGGGCGCCTGCGTTCCACCGCCAGGTGCAGATCCGGGTCTACTTCGGACAGGACGTAGACGTACTCGCGGTTCAGGTCGAACACCGAGTCGCCGCGGCCGTTGACGTGGTCGGGCACACCTGGTGGCCGGACGACCACAGCCCCGTACAGCCCCATCTCCCGCTGGAGCGCGACGTCGGTACCGGACTCGTAGAGGTAGGTTCCGGGCGTGCCCGCGGTGAACGTGTACGTGACACTGCCACCTGGTGCGGCCGGGTCGGTCATCGAGGTGAGCAGCCCGGTGCCGTCGAACCGCGGCTGCGCCGGCCGCCCGTCGGCTCGGACGTGCTGCTGGCCGGGGAAGACGATCGACGTCGGCTCGGCGAGCGAGTTGTGCAGCACGACGGTCACCTGCACGCCCGCGTCGACGCACAGGGTCGGCCCGGGCAGCTGGAAGCCGCGGGTGCTCGGCGCGAAGCTCCACATGAAGATCGAGTTGCCGTCCGGAGTCGACACGTACCCGGACTTCGCGTCGAGCGAGAACGTGTTGGCGGAGTTCGCTTCGCACGGGAGACGACGGGAACCGTCGTTCACGGCACCCGAGGACGCCGGCGCGGCGAGGACGCCCGCGGTGGTGAGCAGGACGACCGCTGCGGTCACGAACGTCCGGCGGTGCTTGCGGATCATGGCTGCGCTCCCGCTCACGTGTTGGGGGTGGTCTGGGGCGGCAGGGTGCCGCGCGGGCTGACCCGGATCTCGGTCATCTGTCCGCCGTAGCCGCCGCCACCGCCGTTGTCGAGGTAGGCGTAGTTGCGGTCGTACAGCAGGTAGGTGCCCGGGCCGGGAGCGGTGAACAGGACGTCCCGGCTCTCCCCCGGACCGACTTCGACGCTGTTGCCGGTCAGGTAGTGCTTGCTCCCGTCCCGCCCGGCCAGCAGCGCCGCGTCCTTCGCGACGAGAGTCAGGTCGATGCCGTCGGCGGTCAGCGTGTGGTTCTGGTAGCCGAGGTTCGCCACCCGCAGCAACACGCGGTCGCCTTCGTTCGCGGTGATCAGCGAGCTGTTGGGCTGGTACTGGAGCCGGCCGGCCGCGGTGGACGTCGGGTTGCCGTTGGGCGCCAGCGTGTCCGGGTAGCAGCGGCCGTTGAGGGCCCAGAAACTCGGGGCGAAGTCGGTCCAGTCCGTCGTCTGGATGTGCGCGTCGCGGTAGTGCGCCTCCGACCAGATCTCGGTCATCATGAAGCCGAACTCCCGCGTGTAGCGCGTCGAACCGTCTCCGTCGTTGTAGGCGTACTTCGTGCCCGGCGGGTCACCCGCAACCGGATGCCCGTTCTGCGCGGGGCGCACGAACACCAGCCCGGTCATGCCCATCTGCACGTGCTCGACGTCCTCGAAGTGGCAGTGGTACATGTACGTGCCGGCGTCGTGCGGTCGGTAGAAGTAGGTGAAGTCGCGCCCGATCGGCACCGAGATCGACAGCTCGGGGACGCCGTCGAACAGCGGGATCGCGTTCTGGAACCCGTGCCAGTGCACGGTGTGGCCGTCGGTGAGGTCCGGCCGCTGGGACAGGCCGAGGTTGGTCAACGTGATCTTGATGTCGGTGCCCTCGTCGAAGCCCATGAGCGGGCCGGAGATCTGGGCGTGCCCCCGCTGGGCCTTGACGGTGGCGTCGTCCATCCCCGTCACGTCCCGGAAACCGAAGACGTAGAGGTCGAACGGCGCCGGGGCCAGCGAGTCAGGCCAGAAGGGCGCGTTGGCCCGGGCACCCGCCGGCATCGACACCCACCCGTCCGTGGCGGCCAGGTGCAAGCTCGTCGTCGGCGCGGTAGCCGCCGCGGTCACCCGCACGGCGGGCTGGACGGACCGCCCAGGCCAGCGGGCGGCGGCCACCGCGGCCAGTGCCCCGGCCCCGCCGCCGAGCAGCGCGCGGCGGGTCAGGATGCGCTTCTTCTCCGGTGTGGTCACTGCGCCCTCCTGGCGGTACCGAGCAGCGGGAACTCGTCGGCGCCGGCGTCCGGGGCGAGGAAGAATCGCGAGTCGCCGTCGTAGTCGAGGGTCGGGGCGAGCACGAGGCCGCCGTTGTAGGTGCGGGCGAAAGTGCCCGCCGCGTTCGCCGGGGAGCCGGCGCCCGCCAGGTGGTAGTCGCCCTGCAGCTGCGGTGCGACGTTCTGCGCCACGATCACCGCTTCGCGGAACGACGGGAACGTGCGCGAGGTGAGGATCGTCGCCGACACGTCGAACGGCGCGCGGACCTGCGGGTCGAGCCCGATCTTGTTCGTCGCGCTCGGCGTGACGCCCGGGTCGTACTGCTGCAGCAGCGAGTTCGTCGGCGTGAGCGCCACGCCCGCGTCGGCCGAGCCCATGTCCCAGTGCCGGACCGGGTCACCCGCGGGTGCCTGCGGCGAGGCGATCCCCGCCACGTACAGCCCGTTCCACGTGCCGGCGCGGTTGTCGAAGAACACGTTGTTGAACAGCAGTGGGTTGCTGAACTTCGGCGCGTTCGCCGGGAGCGTGGCCTGCAACGGTGCGCTGTTGAGCGTCGTCGACAGGCCGGCCGGGGCCGGTTGCCCCGTGCTGGTGATCGCGGTGGCCGTGGTGACGTTCTTCATCACGGTGTTGTTCACGATCCGGACGTTGGTGGCGTCGTCGAGCGCGATGCCGCCGCCTTCGTGGGTGGAGATGTTGTCGGTGATCAGGTTGTTCACGATGGACACCGCCGCCGTGCCGGCCTGCAGCAGGCGGATGCCGCCACCGTCGTCATTGGCCAGGTTGTCCTGCACCAGGTTTTCGTGGACCGCCACCGGGCCGGAGCCTGCGGACGGCCGGTTCGGGTTCGACGGCAGCTCACCGGCGAGCATGATCCCGCCCGCCTCGTCGTAGGACTGGTTGAACCACAACCGGTTGTGGCCGATGTCGCCGCCGCGGCCGAGACCGTAGTGGCTGATCCCGCCGCCGTACTCGGCGGAGAAGTTGCCGCACAGGTCGTTGTGGTCGATCGAGTAGTTGTCGGTGCCGTCGAACAGCCCGACGCCGCCGGCGAGGTTCGTACCGCCGTTGTCGCGGATCTGGTTGTGCGAGACGACCAGGCCACTGTTGTGGATCGTGGTGTTGTACGGGGTGCCGACGCGGATGCCGCCGCCGTAGGACCCGCCGTTGCCGGAAATGACGTTGTCGGTCAGCTGCAGGTTGTTCACCGCGGCGTGGACGTACACGCCACCGCCCTGCGTGATCGCCGCCCCCGGCGCTCCAGCGGGCGTCTTGGTGCCGCCGTAGACGTCGTTGATGTTGGTGGCGAAGTCGGCTTGGGCACCGCCGGTGATGGTGAAGCCGTCGATCGCCGAGCCGGTGTTGCCGCCGCGGAGCGGGCTGAGGACGGTGACCACCGCGGAGTCCGGTACGGCCGCCGGGCCCTGGTACTGCAGGCCGCCGACGAGGGCGAACCACGCCGCGCCCGCGGGCAGGTCGGGATTGAACCCGAGTCCGTTGAGCACGGAGCCGCGCACGTAGCTGCCGTCCGGGCGGAACCCGCCCGGGCCGACGCCCTGCAGCTTCACCGAGGAGTGCACGACGATGTTCTCGTAGTAGGCACCCTGCGGGTTGTCCTGGCCCTGGGGTCCGGGCCAGACGACGACCAGTTGCTGACCAACGCCCCGCGCCGCCGCTTCGAGCGCGGCTTGGACCGTGGTGAACCCCGTGCCCGGCGGTGGCGCCGTGGGCGCGTTGACCTGGAGGACGCGCGGGTTGTAGCCGGTGCCGAGCAGGTGGAGGCCGATGCCGTTGACCGTGGTCTGGCCGTCGGCCTTGCGGACCGACACCTGGACCGGGCCCGCGGCTTGGGCCGCCGGGATGGTTGCGGTGATGGCGGTGTCCGACCAGCTGGTCGTCGCCAGGTTGACCGTGGTGCCGTTGGGCCGTGTGAGGACGACTTGGCCGGTGCCCTTGGTGGTCCCGAACCCGAGGCCCGAGAGCGTGAGCGCGCGGTTGGCGTCGTTCTGGCGCACGAACGGGCGGCTCACCGAGAAGATCTGCGGTGCGCTGTCCGGCGGGGTGCAGGCGACCGGGTTGACCTGGGTCGATCCGGGTGCCACCGCGACATTCGCCACCTGGGTGGGTGCGGTGTCTGTGACGGTGTACAGGCCGGGCCAGGCTTGGAAGTTCGTCGCGATCGTGCGGAAGCGGGAGTTGTAGCTCTTGTTGACGTGTCCCGGCTGGCCGGGGTCGTTGCCGACGAACCGGTACATGTTCGGGCACGGTCCGGCCGGCAGCGGGCAGTTGTAGGTCGACGTCGACGGCTCGAGCGCTTCGTAGAAGCCGTTGAAGTCGGTGTCGACGGTGTCCACGAGCCGGCCGCTGAAGTCGTAGATGCCCATCGGCACGTTCGGCAGGCCGGCGGCTTCGCCGAACTCGACCGAGCGCTTGTCGTAGGACAGCGCGAGGTCGTTGATCGTCAGGCCCCAGAAGTGCGTGGGCAGCGGGACGGTCGTGAAGAGGTTGAAGTTCGGCGCCGTCGACTGTCCACCCCGGACGGTGACGAGCTTCTGGTCGCACAGCGGCTTCTGCTGGCCCTCGAACGGGCTGCCGCCGCCGTCGACATAGGCCTGGTCGGTGACGTGCACGGTGTGGTTCGCCCCGGCGCAGGGGGCGACGATGCCGTTGCCCTGCGACGGTGGCGCACCCGGGTCCGGCTGCGGCTGCGCCGGGTTCGGCTGGTCGCCGGACTGCTCGGGTGACGGCGGGAAGTTCTCCTGCGGCAGGTAGCCGTCGCCGTCGAAGATGTTGACGTCCTCCTCGCGCGTGACCTGGTACATCGGCTTGCCGCCGACCGGGTTCTGCGGGATGTCGACCGAGACGAGGTAGTCGTCCGGTGGCAGCGTCTGCTCGTCGTAGCCCGCGGCGGCGAGGTCGGCGTACAGCGCGAGGTCGTGCGCAGGCGCGGGGTTCTGCGGGTCGCCCGGCGGGTAGAGGTTGAGCTTCGAGGAGGTGAAGCCGTAGTTGCCGTTCACGGTCTGCCCGAAGTTCCCCGGTGTGGTGTCGCTGGGCTGGACCTGCACGCCCTGCAGCGGAGCCTCCACACAGGACGGCGGGTCGACGTCGGGCAGCGCGACGGCCTGCTGGTCGGTGAGTACCGAGCCGTCGTACTTCCGTGGGACGCACCCGGCCGGCTGTTGCCAGGTCTCCGAGGTGTAGGTGTCGGCCAGCTCGGGGCCGCGGGCGATCGAGCCGTCGGCGTTCTTCACCGGGTCGCCGTTCGCGTCGCGCTGTACGGCGTAGAGGTGTACCGGGACGTTCGGGATGCCCGGCTGATAGGTCTCGGTCACCGCGTAGCGCGGGTCGAGCTCGTTGCGGGTCGTGTCGTAGGTGACGGTGCCGACGATGCCGCCGTTGTCCGCGCCGGTGTAGGGCTGCACGCCCCAGTCGACCCGGCCGTGCAGGCCGATGATCGGCAGAACGCTGACGTCGACCGCGGCACCCAGCAGCGTGGTGGCGGTCGGCTGGTTGTCGGCCTGGTAGGTGATGCCGGTGGTCTTATAGCGGGTGTTGAACGCCTCGAGCACGAGGAACTTGCTCAGCGGGTAACCCTCCGGAATCGAGTAGTGCCCCTGCGCGTCGGTGGTCACGGTGTTGATGCCCTGGTCCATCACCGAGTTGTCGCGTTCCTTGAGCGCGACCGGGAACTGCGGCACACCGGCCTCGCCGGGGTCCTGCCGGCCGTTGGTGTTCGCGTCGACGAAGATCGTGCCGGTGAACCCGGTGTGCCACCCGACCAGCCCCTTCTGACCGGTGTCGACGGTCTGCCCGTTGTTCACGGTCACGTTGAAGCTGTCGAGGATGAGGTCCTGCGGGTAGTCCCACAGCGTGAGCTGGTAGTCACCGTCCGGCACATTCTTGATGTCGAAGGCACCGTTGCTGCCCGCACGCGCCATGTAGACCATCTGGTCGCCCGCGCCGAGCGCGGACAACGCCACGAACGGCTTGTCGACCGGCCCACGAACGCTCGCGCCGGCCACTCCGGCGTTGGGCACGGTGACACCGCTGGTGCCGCCGACATAGGTGTCGATCTGCACGGCGACGCCCTTGACCTCACCGGACGGTCCGGCGGGCAGCGCCTTCGGCCGCACGAACCCGAAGTCGACCGCGGGTACGGGTTCGGCGCCGATCGTCTGCTCGGTGTCGAAGCCGGTGTCGCCTTCCTGGGTCCAGATGTCCCAGTCGTGCGCGCCTTCCAGGGTGGTGGTCTGCGCCCAGTCGGTTCCGGTCGGCGGGACGATCTGGGCGGCGTAGCGGTCCGGTCCCATGTTGGGGATGACGACGTCGCCGTTCGCGTCGCTGACGCACTTGCCGATCGACGACGGGTCGATCTGCGGCTTACCGTCCGTGAACACGATCTGTCCGGCGGGGTGGGTGGCGTCCGGCGCGGAGTGCACGTACTTGGTGCACAACGGGTTGCCGTAGTAGTCGGTGGAGACCTCACCGAGCACGTCGGACAGGTGCGCGGTAAACCCCGCCAGCCCGTGTTCCGCGCCGACCTCGTAGGTGCCGTCGACCGGCACGGAGTCGTCGAACACGCGCACCCGCACGGTGCCCAGCGGCAGCGGGTAGGGCTGCATCTCGACGGTGACCCGCTGTGTGCCACCGTCCACCGAGAAGTGAGCACCGTCGATCTTGTAGCCGTCGGCGGTGACCGAGATCAGGTACCGGCCGGGCGGGAGGTCCGGCAAGGCCTTGCCGTCGTTGAGATCGGTCTCGTCGCCTTGGGCGATGATCGGCACCGCACCGGCCGTGGACCGCACCGACGGCCACTGGCAGCCGGTCGCGAACCCGGCCGAGCCACCGGCCCGCGCGGGCAGGCAGTGCTGGGTGGTGTCGTGCGGGTTCCCGACGTCCTCACCGGCGATCAGCCAGTGGTAGGCCGTCACTGCGTCGCCTTTGCGGATCTGCCCCGGAGCAGTCCCGACCGTGCGTGCACTTTGGACGTGCAGGGTGATCGCTCCCGGCTGGGCCGCGTGGGCGGCGGGAGTACCCGCCCCGATCACGACGGGGACGAAGAACGCGATGGCGGTGAGGGCTGCGATCAGAGCCACCGCGCACCGGAATGTTGTTCGAGGCATGAGTTTCCTCCCCGATCGGGACCGGTCCAGCGCCGATCCTGCGGTCGGCGGAGCTCGGCGCCGCATCAGATGACAGAGCCGTCATCCGGTTGTCACGGCCGCGGCCGGGATGTTCGAATCGTTACCGGCACACGTAACGGTTACGCCCGAACGGGCGACATCGCCAAGGAAAAGCGAACGTCCGTTTCGGGCGGCGTCCGCTGGTACGGCCGTCCGGCGAATGGAACGAGCATGAGCCGACTCCTGGTGATCGACGACGAAGAAGGCGTACGCGGACTTCTTTTGCGCGCCTTGCAATCAGCCGGCTACACAGTGGACCAAGCCGGCAGCGCGACGGCCGGGCTCACCGCAGCGGTGGGCGGCGATTACGACCTGGTCGTGCTCGACCTGATGCTGCCGGATCGTCCCGGTTCCGAGGTGTTGGCGGAAATTCTCGCCCGGCGGCCGGGGGCGAAGATCCTCGTGCTGTCGGCGGTTCCGGAAATCGGCACACGCGTTCAGGTGCTCGACGCCGGAGCTCTCGACTTCCTGCCCAAGCCGTTCGTCATCGCCGAACTCCTCGCGCGGGTCCGGGCGCGGCTACGGACGCCCGGCTCGGCCGCGCCAGGCAACTCGCGTTTCCTCCAGGTCGGCGACCTGCGCCTCGACACCCAGCGCCGCACGGTGTCGATCGGCGGCCAGCAGACGATGCTGTCGCACCGGGAGTTCTTGTTGCTGAACCACCTCATGCAACGCGCCGACGAGGTGTGCAGCCGAGACGAACTGCTCGCGGACGTCTGGGGCTACCAGTTCGACCCGGGCAGCAACGTGGTCGACGTCTACGTGCGCCGGCTCCGGTCCAAACTAGACGGTCTTCGCCGGATCGAGACGGTGCGCAATGTGGGTTACTGCCTCTCCGCGAGCTAGGCGAGCCATCCTGGCTGGCTGGGTCGTCTTCGCCGCGATCAACCTCTGGCTGATGTGGGCGTTCCCCGGCGCCGAAACGATCCCGTTCCACTTCGTGTGGATCAGCATCGCCATCGTGTTCGGGGTCAACTACTGGCCGCTGAGCGGAATGCTGACCGTTCTCGGGTTCGTGACGGCATCGACCGGCGCGATCCTCTGGCATCACGCTATGGCCGGCGACATCGGCCTCGAGGAAACCAGCGAGATCCCACTGATGGCCGCCGTCTTCCTGGTCATGGTGTGGCACGTTCGCGGACGGCAGGCCGCGCTGGCGAAAGCCGAACAGGCGGCCGCCACCGAGCACCGCCGCGCCGAAACCCAGGATCTCTTCGTCCGGCTCGGCTCCCACGAGATGAAGACCTCGTTGACGATCGCCCGCGGCTACGTCGAGCTGATCCGCGCGGCGCACGAGAATCACCAGACCGAGCAGGACGCCGGCATCGTGCTCGACGAACTGACGAAGCTGGAGAAGATGACGGCGGGTCTGACGACGCTCATGCAGCTGAACTCCCCCGCCGACCGCAGCCCGGTCGACCTCGACGCGTTCGCGGCTCGGACCGTACGACGGTGGGAGGCGGTGGCCGAGCGCGACTGGCGCGTGGACTGCGCAGTCGGTGTGGTGCTGACGAACGAAGAACGCCTTCAGGCCGCACTCGACAGCCTGATCGAGAACGCGGTCGCCTTCACCCGTGACGGCGAGCTGATCGCCGTCACGACCCGGGTGGAAAGCGGGCGCGTCTTCCTCGAAGTCACCGACTCAGGACGCGGCATCTGTCCGGAAGACCAACAGCACATCTTCACCCCGCGGTGGTCTCATCGGGACGGCGACCGCAGCAGCGGGCTCGGCCTGACCATCGTCCGCACGGCGGTGGAAAACCTCGGCGGGACCATCTCCGTCGCCAGCGAGCCAGGCGTCGGCACCACGTTCCGGATGCGCTTGCCGAGCAGGCCGCAGAGCCGCTCGATCCTCCTTCCGGCACCGCAGCGGCCCCGGACGCAGCTCCAGGACGACCCGCCGGCCGGACAGCCCCGAAGCGACCGGCGAGCCCGTCGCGGCAGCTCGAGCCGCCTTCGCCGCGGCGACCGTGCCACTCAGCAGTCGTGACTTCGGCAATCTGGTCCCGTTGGCCTGGGGTCACGCTCCGCTCTCCCTGTTGCTACTGACAGCGCTCTTCCCCAAG
Source organism: Amycolatopsis sp. CA-126428 (assembly GCF_002904335.1). Taxonomy (GTDB): domain Bacteria; phylum Actinomycetota; class Actinomycetes; order Mycobacteriales; family Pseudonocardiaceae; genus Amycolatopsis. The sequence goes on from NZ_PPHF01000177.1 coordinate 21,392, forward strand.
CAGTCGTCACTCACACGAGTGGTCGAACGATTTCGGAGCGCCGAACTTTGCGCAGAACGTAACTTGATCAACGGCGGCAGCGACCGAAAGAGGGAGGACCTACTGACACAACGTCATGCCGTGGCGGCGGTTGAGACGAGGGACGACCGCCCGCGGCAGCGCGGAGGACCCAGATGAGCGCATTTCAGCCGTTGTTCGGCATGTCGGCCTACCAGCCGCGGCACGCCCGCACACGCCTGAGATGGCCCGTGCTGGCGCTACCGGCCACGGCGGCCGCGATCGCCGTCGCCGACACTCCAGCGGGGATCGTCGTCATCAGCGTGGCCGCCGCAGTTGTCGCGGTGGTGGCCACGATCCGGTGGCGGTGGACGCTGGCTGCCGCGAAGGTCGAGGAGATCGTGGCGGCCGAGCTCACCACCGGGGCGAACTCGGCTGACGCCGGCCCGCCAGACCGCTGAGCCGGGCCGCGAAGGTCAGCAACGAAGTCGTTCGAGGGCTGAGGACGGGCGCCGGTCAAGTCTCACCACAGCGCACCATGGCCGGCAAAGGGACACTCGGTCTGAGGCTGGGGCCATCTCCAGCGGTATCAAAGAGTTGACGGCCGACCTGGTCGAGAGCGGTGGCGCCGCGTTCTACGATCAGCACACCCCTGCGACCAGCCCGACACCGACAGCCATCCGTTTGGTGAGGGCGGGTCTGCCCAGACTTCGGTTGACACCGGGCTGACGGTTTCTCAGGCCGCTGACGCGGTCGTGTAGATAGTCTCAAACTCGACTGGGGTGAGCTTGCCC
>NZ_PPHF01000178.1 GCF_002904335.1 Amycolatopsis sp. CA-126428
GGGCGCGTTGCCGGGAGGCTGAGGGGCGCGTTGCCGGGAGGCTGAGGGGCGCGTTGCCGGGAGGCTGAGGGGGGCGGTTGTCGCCCGTGAGGTCCTCCGCAGGGCGGTCTCGCCATCCTCGATGCCCTGACCGCGCGCGCAGCCTGCCGCCCTGGCCTGCCACGCCGCGCTCAAGCCACTCTCGCCGCGCGGCTACGGCTCGCAACCTGCGCCAGGCCGGAGGCTCCGGCGAACGCCACTGAGGGGCCGGTTGTCCACAACGCAGTCGGGGTGTGGACACCGTGCCCGATCTGCGGCTTTTCCGGCATTTGTGTCAGGGGGGCCCGATAGGCTGGAGCCGGGACGGACCCCCCGGGAGGGTGGGCCCCTGCTCTCAGGCCGTCGGGGTGCAGCCGGCCACGGCCGGGCGGTTGGGCCACGCGCCGTCTGGCGACCGGGGCCCGGCTCCGGGAAGCTGGTCCCGGAGGAGTAGCGGTCCTGCAGGAGAAGCGGTCCCGGAGGAGGTGTGCCATGCCCGGATTGCCGCTCGAGCGACGGCCGCCGTCGTTCGACCTGGCCGAGCTGGTCGGCCGGAAGATCGACGCCGCCAGGGAACGCTGCGAGCGTGACGGCTTCCAGGTGCAAGTCATCGACCTCGGGAAACCCTCGGCGGTCACGCTGGACCTACGCCCGAACCGCATCCGCCTCCACGTGCGCCGAGGTGTCGTCGAAGACTGCCACCAGGGGTGAGCGGTGAACCTCCCGGGCCGCATGATGTCCATCACCCGGGACTGAACTCCCGCAGAGCGGGAAGAACCGGGTAACGTGCGTTGACTTACCGATCCAAGAGGGAAGGACCGGGCATGTTCCGCAAGGTTCTGGTGGCCAACCGCGGGGAGATCGCGATCCGGGCGTTCCGCGCCGGCTACGAACTCGGTGCCGGCACGGTTGCCGTGTTTCCGCACGAAGACCGCAACTCGCTGCACCGCCTGAAGGCCGACGAGGCGTACGAGATCGGCGAACCCGGTCACCCCGTGCGCGCCTACCTCTCGGTCGACGAGATCGTCGCCGCGGCCAAAAAGGCCGGGGCCGATGCCGTCTACCCCGGCTACGGCTTCCTCTCGGAGAACCCCGATCTCGCGCGCGCGTGCGAGGAAGCGGGGATCACCTTCGTCGGGCCGAGCGCCGACATTCTCGAACTCACCGGTAACAAGGCCCGCGCGGTGAAGGCCGCGCGCGAGGCCGGCGTGCCCGTGCTCGGGTCGTCCGAACCCTCGAGTGACGTCGACGCGCTGGTCGCCGCGGCCGAGGAGCTGGGCTTCCCGGTGTTCGTCAAGGCCGTCGCCGGCGGTGGCGGGCGCGGCATGCGCCGCGTCGAGGACCCCGCCGTGCTGCGCGAGTCCATCGAGGCCGCCGCGCGCGAGGCCGAGTCCGCCTTCGGCGACCCGACCGTCTTCCTCGAGAAGGCCGTCGTCGAGCCGCGGCACATCGAGGTGCAGATCCTCGCCGACGGCGCGGGCAACATCATCCACCTCTACGAGCGCGACTGCTCGGTGCAGCGGCGCCACCAGAAGGTCGTCGAGCTGGCCCCGGCGCCGAACCTCGACCCCGAGCTGCGCGACCGCATCTGCGCCGACGCCGTCAAGTTCGCGAAGAAGATCGGGTACCGCAACGCCGGCACCGTCGAGTTCCTGCTCGACAAGCAGGGCAACCACGTCTTCATCGAGATGAACCCCCGCATCCAGGTCGAGCACACGGTCACCGAAGAGGTCACCGACGTCGACCTCGTGCAGTCGCAGCTGCGGATCGCCTCCGGCGAGACCCTCGACGACCTGGGGCTCTCCCAGGACAAGATCTACCTGCGCGGCGCCGCGCTGCAGTGCCGCATCACCACCGAAGACCCGGCCAACGGCTTCCGCCCGGACACCGGGATGATCTCCGCCTACCGCTCGCCGGGTGGCTCCGGCATCCGGCTCGACGGCGGCACCGCCTTCTCCGGCACCGAGATCAGCGCCCACTTCGACTCGCTGCTGGTGAAGCTCACCTGCCGCGGGCGGGACTTCAAGACCGCCGTCGGGCGCGCGCGCCGCGCCGTCGCCGAGTTCCGGATCCGCGGCGTGGCCACGAACATCCCGTTCCTGCAGGCCGTCCTCGACGACCCGGACTTCCGCGCCGGGCGCGTCACGACGTCGTTCATCGAGGAGCGCCCGCAGCTGCTCACCGCGCGGCAGTCCGCCGACCGCGGCACGCGCCTGCTGACCTACCTCGCCGACCAGACGGTCAACAAGCCGCACGGCGAGCGCCCGAAGACGCCGGACGCCACGATCAAGCTGCCGAAGCTGCCGAAGGACGCCCAGCCGGCGCCGGGCTCGAAGCAGAAGCTCGCCGAGCTGGGCCCGGCCGGGTTCGCGCGCTGGCTGCGGGAGTCGCCGCACATCGGCGTCACCGACACGACGTTCCGCGACGCGCACCAGTCGCTGCTCGCCACCCGCGTCCGGTCGAAGGACCTCCTCGCGGTGGCGCCGGTCGTCGCGAACACGCTCCCCGAACTGCTTTCGCTGGAGTGCTGGGGCGGCGCGACCTACGACGTCGCGCTGCGGTTCCTCGCCGAGGACCCGTGGGAGCGGCTGGCGGCGCTGCGCGAGGCCGTGCCGAACATCTGCCTGCAGATGCTGCTGCGCGGGCGCAACACCGTCGGGTACACGCCGTACCCCACCGAGGTGACGAACGCCTTCGTCCAGGAGGCCACGAAGACCGGCATCGACATCTTCCGGATCTTCGACGCGCTCAACGACGTCGAGCAGATGCGCCCGGCCATCGAAGCCGTGCGCGAGACCGGGTCCGCCGTCGCCGAGGTGGCGCTCTGCTACACCTCGGACCTGTCCGACCCGGGCGAGAAGCTCTACACGCTCGACTACTACCTCAAGCTGGCCGAGCAGATCGTCGGCGCCGGGGCGCACGTCCTGGCGATCAAGGACATGGCCGGGCTGCTGCGCGCGCCCGCGGCGACCAAGCTGGTCACCGCGCTGCGCAAGGAGTTCGACCTGCCGGTGCACATCCACACCCACGACACCGCGGGCGGCCAGCTGGCCACCTACCTCGCGGCGATCAACGCGGGCGCGGACGCCGTCGACGGCGCGGTGTCGTCGATGGCGGGCACGACGTCGCAGCCGTCGCTGTCGTCGATCGTGGCGGCCACCGACCACTCCGCCCGCACCACCGGGCTCGACCTGCGGGCGATCGGCGACCTGGAGCCGTACTGGGAGAGCGTGCGCAAGATCTACGCGCCGTTCGAGGCCGGGCTGGCGTCGCCGACCGGGCGCGTCTACGACCACGAGATCCCCGGCGGGCAGCTGTCGAACCTGCGCACCCAGGCCATCGCGCTCGGCCTGGGCGACCGCTTCGAGGACATCGAGGCGATGTACGCCGCCGCGGACAAGATCCTCGGCCACCTGGTGAAGGTGACGCCGTCGTCCAAGGTCGTCGGCGACCTCGCGCTGCACCTGGTCGGCGCGGGCGTCTCGCCGGCCGACTTCGAGGCGGAGCCGAACAAGTTCGACATCCCCGACTCGGTGATCGGCTTCCTGCGCGGCGAGCTCGGCGACCCGCCGGGTGGCTGGCCGGAGCCGTTCCGCACCAAGGCACTGGAGGGCCGGGCCGCCGCGAAGCCGGTCGCCGAACTGTCCGAAGAGGACCGGACGGCGCTGGCCGAGCACCCCCGCCGGACGCTCAACCGGCTGCTGTTCCCCGGGCCCACGAAGGAGTTCGAGGCGCACCGCGAGGCCTACGGCGACACGTCGGTGCTGCCGAGCAAGGACTTCTTCTACGGGCTGCGGCCGGGGGAGGAGTACCCGGTGGACCTCGAGCCGGGCGTGCGGCTGCTCATCGAGCTGGAGGCGATCGGCGAGGCCGACGAGCGCGGCGTGCGCACGGTGATGTCGACGCTGAACGGCCAGCTGCGGCCGATCCAGATCCGCGACCGCTCGATCGCCTCGGACATCCCGGCGACGGAGAAGGCCGAGAAGGGCAACCCGAAGCAGGTCGCGGCGCCGTTCGCGGGCGTAGTGACGCTGCAGGTCGCCGAGGGCGACACGGTCGAAGCCGGGGCGACGGTGGCGACGATCGAGGCGATGAAGATGGAGGCCTCGATCACGGCGTCGGCCGGCGGCAAGGTGGCCCGGCGGGCGATCACCGCGGTGCAGCAGGTCGAGGGCGGTGACCTTCTGCTGGTCCTCGAGTGAGCGATACGCTCGGCGGATGCTGATCAACGCGGTACCGCAACGGCAGGGCGCCCTGGGACCGCGGGCGGCGGAGCTGCCGGACGGCTGCGTGGCCCTGTCCGAGCTGGCCGGGCACGTGCTCGGCCGGCCGGTGCACCACGTCCGGCAGACCCGTTCGGTGTCCGAAGTGGACGGTGGGGTCGCGTCCCGGGCCGAACTGACCGGCGCGAACCGCGCGGCCCAGCTGGCGGCCCTGGAGGCACCGGGCGGCCCGGTCCTGACGATCGGCGGCGACTGCGGCGTCGAGCTGGTGCCGATCGGCGTGGCCCGCTTCCGCCACGGGCCCGGGCTGGGCGTCGCGTGGTTCGACGCCCACCCGGACTTGAACACGGCGGAGTCGTCGCCGTCGGGCGCGTTCCACGGCATGGTGCTGCGGTCACTGTTCGGCGAGGGCGACCCGGAGTTCGCGGCGGACCCGGCGCTGACCCCGGGAAACGTGGTCCTCGCCGGGACGCGGGCGTTCGACCCGGAGGAACAGGCGGCGGTCTCGCGGGGGCTGGCGGTGACTTCCGTGGCCGCCCTGACGGGCGTGGAGAAGCTGTACGTGCACGTGGATCTGGACGTGCTGGACCCGGCCGAGTTCGCCGGGCTGAACTACCCGGAGCCGGACGGCTGGACGATCGCGCGGCTGGTGTCGGAGCTGGACGCGCTGGCCCGGTTCGAGGTGGTCGGCGCGGGGATCACCGAGTGCGTGGGGACACCGCGCGAGGTCGAGGTCCTGGAACCGGTCCTCGCCGCGCTGGGCCGGCTGCTCGTGAGTGGTAAGTAGGGTTCTAACCCGCGTTACCACTCACGACCGGTAGGCCGCGCGGACTGCGTCGAGGGCGGTGGCCAGGTCCGCGCCGAGGTCGCGCGCCTGGGCCGCGAAGTCCGCGGCCGCCGACCGCAGCAGGGCCTCGCGGTCCGGGCGGCCGGCCGGGATCGTCACCACCGTGCCGCGCGCGCGGGCCGTGGCCACCCAGCCCGCCGCCTCCAGTTCGCGGTACGCCCGGGCCACCGTGCCCGACGCCAGCCCGAGGTCCCGCGCCAGCTGGCGGATCGGCGGCAGCCGGGTCCCCTCGGGCAGCGCGCCCGTCGTGACCGCCCGGACGACCTGGTCGTGCACCTGCCGCCAGGGGGCCACGCCGTTTTCGGTGTCGACGACGATCTTCACGCCGCCGCCGGCAGGCGTTTCGCCGGGGCCGTCACCGCCAGGAACGCCGCCAAGCCCGCCACGACCGCCAGGAACGAGACCAAGTCGCCCGCCGGCCAGCCGACCGCCGTGCAAGCGCCGATGCCCAGCCCGATCGCCACGCGTGCGCTTCGGCTGCGCAGCGCCAGATCGGCGCGCGCGGCACCGACCGGCGGGCGGCGCACCGCCAGCAGCGTGATCGCCGCGCTCACCACCACCGTGCCCGCGGCCACCGCCAGCAGCTTCCACTGCGCGGTCAGCCCCAGGTGCACCAGCGAACCCGCGGCCGCCAGCCCGCCGAGCACCAGCACCCATACCGGGACGACGCCCAGCAGCGTTCGCGGCGCCAGATCGGCTTCGCGCCGCGGACCGCGGGACGGGCGCTGGGCCAGCAGCTCGGCGATCAGGCCGCCCAGCAGCAGCGTGGCGAGGATCGAGCCCATTCCCCGGTCGTCGAGAAGTGGCGGGATGGCGAGGAACAGCCACGGGTACCAGAGCCGGCGCCGCTTGAGGTACCGGACGGCGAGGGCCACCTCCCCGGCGTCGGGATCGGCGACGCCCCAGCGCTTCAGCAAGCGTTTACCGTGTTTCTCGCCCGGCCAGAGCACGATCAGGATCGCGAGGCCGAACAACCCCGCGAACACGGCGACCCCGAGCACGTTGTCCCACGGCATGCGGTTCCTCCTCGTCTTGTATCAACCACACGATACAAGATGCGGGCGTAACCGCAGCGCGGGCCGGTCGTTGGAGGTTCGCCCGTTCGTACGCACGCCCAGGGGCAGTCGGCGGGACACTTGTCAGCTCATCGCAGCCGAACCCCGTGAAATTGTCACCATGATGACAAGAAATCGGTTTTCCTTCACGGGTGTGACACGTTTGGCGTTAGTTTTTCGATGTGTCGGTTGTCATCCGGGCAACAGGCACGGGTGCCCGGCCGCGAGGTGCCCGCGACCGGAGTCCGGGGCGGAGCGAAGGAGCTGCGATGTCGGTGGAGCGCGGATTCGATCACGCTGCGCCGCCGCCACCCGCCGCTCTACCGCGCAAGCTCGCCGACATCCTGCGCCCCGAGCTGGCCAGCCTCGCCGCCGAAATCGTCGAAGAGATCCGCGCGACCATCCCGGCCTACGCGCGCCCGCTCGACGGGCCCTACGGCAAGTCGATCCGGGCCGGCGTCGAATACGCGATCACGCTGTTCGTCGCGCAGATCGCCGACCCGACGGTGTCGAAGGAACAGTCCCACGAGGTGCACCACCGGCTGGGGCAGAACGAAATGCGCGAAGGCCGCAGCCTCGACACGCTGCAGTCGGCCTACCGCGTCGGCGCGCGGGTGTCGTGGCGGCGCATCATGCGCGTCGGGCGGCGCAGCGGCCTTTCCTCGGCGGTGATGTCCCAGCTGGCCGACGCCATGCTGGCGTTCATGGACGAGCTCGCCTCCGTCGCGCTCGACGGCTACCTCGAGGCGAAGGCGCGCACGGCGGGAGCGCTGGACACCTGGCGCCGCAAGCTCCTCCACCTGATTCTGGAGACGCCGCCCGCGTCCCCGAAAGCGATTGCCGAGCTGGCCCAGCTGATCGGCTGGCCGGTGCCGGTGGACGCGACGCCGGTGGCGGTCTGCCCGGCCAGCGGCGTCGCCCCGGCCCGCCGCCACGCCGGGCTGGACGCGGACGTCCTCGCCGAGCTCGACACGCCGGACCCGAAACTGGTCGTCCCGGGTGAGCTGAGCGGCCCCCGGCTGGCGGCGCTGCAGGTGGCGCTGCCGGACTGCCGCTTGGCGATCGGCCCGTGCGTCCCGCTCGCTTCGGTGGCGGATTCCCTGCGCTGGGCCCGGAACGCGCTGCAGCTGGCCGAGCGCGGCGTCCTGGCGGCGCGCCCGGTGCTGCGCGCGGAGGAGCACCTGGCGACACTGCTGGTCAACTCCGACACCGGCCTGGTCGGCACGCTGCGGCAGCGCCTGTTCGCGCCGCTGGCGGAGATGACGGGCAAGCAGCAGGAACGGCTGCTGGAGACGCTGCGGGCGTGGCTGGACAGCCAGGGCAACGTGGTGGAGATCGCCGAGCGCCTGGGCGTCCACCCGCAGACGGTCCGCTACCGCATGCGCCAGCTGCAGGCGACCTTCGGCGAGAGCCTCCGCGACCCGGCGGCCCGCTTCGAGATGGAGCTGGCGTTGCGGGCCGGGGCGGCACCGATGCCGTTGCGGTACCCGGTGAGCGAGCTGCTCCCGTCCCCGCGCTCGGGCGGTTCGCGTCCACAGTGGACGACGCCGTAGCCGGGGCCCGCGCGGACCCCGGCCACCACGGGTCTCACGGGACGTCGACCTGCCAGGAGACGTCCGCCGCGTAGCCGTCCGGGGTGTCGTACGGGTGCTGGCCGCTGGAGTCGGCCGCCCACACCTCGGTGGTGTACTGGCGCACGAACCGGCCTCGGGAGCTGTAGGACTCCAGCGTGACGCCGGAGCCGGAGAGCCCGGCCTTCGAGCACCAGGTGGCGTTCGCGCGGAACCCGTCGGTGCCGTCGGACGCGCCGACGACCACCCGCAGCTCCTGCCGGCGCAGGTAGTACTCGGGGTGCGCCACCGATTCGAAGGAGTGGCACGTCGAGTCCGCCTTACCCGGGACGACCCGCCAGGCGGTGTCCGGTCCCGCCCCCGCGCCGACGACGGCGTCGGTCAGGCCGCGCAGGTACCAGCCGGCGGCGCCGGGGCTCTGCGAGCGGACGGACTGGATCAGCGCCGCGTCCTCGTACTGGCCGAGCCGCAGGAAGCGGTCGACGTCGTCGTCGGTGCCCGCCATGGCGGTGTTCGCCCCGGCGACCAGCGCGGGGTGCACGCGGCTCTGCTCCGCGCGCGTCCGCAGCTCGAACAGCAGCCGCCGGTCCGCCTCGCCCTTCTTCCGGATCCAGGTGAACCAGTCCTGCAGGTTCGCGCTGTGGATCCCGGTGCCGATGTAGGCCTTCAGCTGCGCCTCGTCCATCGTCCGCAGGGCGCGCTCGGCCGCCGCCCGCACCTCGGTGCCCGTCTTGGCCGCCTGCCACAGATCGAGCACGAAGTTGACGTCCGGTTCGACGAGCTGGCCCTCGGTCGGCACGACGGCGACCACCGCCGCGGCCCGGCTCCGGGCGTCGCGCGCCGCGAGGGCCGCCTTCTTCGCGGCGTCCGCCGTGGTGTCGGCGTCGATCAGGTCCTGCTGGTCGGCCGCGCGGGCGGTGAAGATCCCGGTGAGGATGAAGTCCTTCCGCGCGGCGGCGTCGCCCTGGTAGGCGGCCAGCGCCGCGGCCTTCAGCTTCGGCCCCGAAGCGTTTTCCCACATGGCGAAGGCGAATTCCTGGTCGCTCTGGATCAGCAGCACCGGCGACGCCACGATCTTGTTGACCAGCGCCGCCCGCTGCTTGGCCTCGCGGGCCACGCGCGCCACCTCGGCGTCACGCAGGATGCGGGCCTGGTCACGGGCGTTCGCGTCACGGACTCCGGTCTTGATCCACTGGGTTTGCTCCGGTTCGCTGCCCGCGTAGGCGAGTTCCGCCGACGCCCGCACCTCGGTGCCGGTCGCCCGCTGCCACAGCGCGAACACGAAGTTCCGGTCGGTGAGGATCAGGAGATCGGGACTCGCGACGATGCCGATCTCCTGCGCCGCGCGGACTTTGTCGTCCTGGGTGGCGCTGCGGGGCGCGTCGGCCGTGACCGCGGCGGCGGCCGGGCGAGTCGCCACCGGGGTCACGGTCCCGAGCAGGGCGAGAGCCGCGGCGCCCGCCGCGAGCCCCAGCCGGGTGCTGCCTGTCATCGTCGGGCTCCTTCAGCTCGCCGGGTACACGGTCGCCACGCCGGTGGCGGTGTCGTAGTCGATGCGGCCGCGTTCGAACGTGCTGCGGCGGCCGCCGGGGATGGCGACCTCGTCGGAGGTCGGGTAGCCGAGCGTGGACTTCTCCCCGCCGAGGGAGAGCCACTTGGTGCGGATCGCGCCGAGCACGGCGTGCGCGCCGGCGCGGTCGGCCGAATAGATCGAGCCGCCGCCCGCGAAGTTCACGAACCGGCCCGCCTTGTCGGACGTGCAGGCCTCGTCCGTGACCGGCACGCCCAGCACCGGATGTCCGCCGAGGCGCAGGTAAACGGCCAGGATTTCGGGGGACGCGCAGGCTGTCCCGCGTCCCGTCGTGAGCGGGTGGACCGCGCCGCCGCGGCTCCAGTAGCTGCGGAAGGCGACCTGCCCCGGCGCGGTCCGGCGCTGGAAGTCCCGGTACCGCACGGCCCCGTCGATCTGCTCCGGCCCCAGCGGCGAGACCAGCAGGTCGGTGTAGGGGTCGTAGTCGGGCAGGTACTTGTTCAGCCAGTTCACCGTGATTTCGGTCGAATCCGGCAGCGGTTCGGTGACCCACCAGTAGAACTCGATGCCGACGCCGGCGCGGCCGTCGGCCTGCCGGGTCAGGAAGTCGGCGCCGCCGCGCAGGGTGACCCCGGCGCCGGGCAGGATGTTGTCGACGCACCAGGTGGCGTTCCAGCCGAAGTCGACCGTGCCGTTCGCGGGCTGCACGGCGACCTGCGTCTTCTTGCCGTCGTAGTACCGCGCCAGGTAGTGGTTCGGTTTCGTGGGCGACTCCAGCGAGAAGCAGTCCTCACCCGCCAGCCCCTCGACGACCCGCCAGGTCGCGTCGAGCCCTTCACCGGGCGCCGGTTCCGCGGCCCCGGGCCGGACGACCAGGCCGTCGGCGGTCTCGCGCAGGTACTGGCCGGCGATGTTGCCGTTGACGGCGTTGCGGCTGAAGGACTGCGTCAGCGCGTCGTACTGCCCTTGGTCGAGGAACGCGCGGACGTCGTCGACGCCGCCGGCCAGGGCCCGTTCGGCGGCCCGGGCCAGCCGCGGCCGGATGCCGCCCAGCACGGCCTTGTGCCGGATGTCGTCGACCAGCGCCCGGTCCGCCTCGGCCTTCCGCGCCAGCACGGCGGCGACGTCCCGCCAGTTGGCCTCGTAGACGCCGGTGTCGATGAAGCGCTTCCAGTCGGCGCGCACACGGCTGCGCAGGGCGGTGACGGCGGCCTTCTCGACCTCGCTGCCCGGCCGGGCACCGTCGGCGATCACCCGCAGGACATCGTCGTCCGGCAGGCTCACGATCTCCGGCGACGGGACGACCAGCACGACGGTCACCGCCCGGCCGCGCGCAGCCTCCGCGGCTTCGCGGGCTTTCTGGGCCTCGCCGGCCTGCTGGTCGGCGTCGATGGCGTCCTGCTGGTCCTGCGCGTGCGCGGTCCGGACGCCGTTGGTGATGAACTCCTTCTGCGCCGCGGCGGCCGCCCCGAACGCCACGAGCGCGGCGGCCTTGACCCGCGCCCCGGTCGCCCGTTGGGTGATCTGGTAGATGAAGTCCCGGTCGCTCTGGATCACCAGCTCGGCATCGGGCGCGATCCCGATGACGATGGCGGCCTGCTCCTTGGCTTCCCGCGCGACCCGCGCGGCTTCGGCGTCCCGCATCTGCTGCGCCTGGTCGCGCGTGTTGGCGGCGATGATCCCGGACTTGATCCAGTCGGTGCAGGCGAGATCGGTCCCGGCGAACGCGAGTTCGGCCGACGCCCGGACTTCGGGACCGGTGGCCTGCCGCCAGAGCGCGATGACGAACTCCTTGTCCCGCAGGAGCAGCATGGCGTCGGTCGGCACGATCCCGAGGGTCCGGGCGGCGCGAAGCTTTTCGGAATCACTGGCAACGGGCGGCACTTCGGCGGCCGCGGTGGCGGCGGACGCCGCCGTCACCGGATCGGCGTGCGCGGCCGGCAAGGCCGGTACCGTCGTCGCCAGGACCAGCGCGGCAAGCACGCCCAGCCGGCGGCGGTTGTCTGGTTTCACCACATCTTCCCCTCAATCTCCGGCGGCGCGCGTCCGCAGGTCGCGCATGATGGCGACGCCCGCCCTACGGGCGTCCTCCTTGAAGCGCCCGGTTTCGCGCTGGTAAGCCGCTTCCGACCGGATGAGCCTCGTGGCCAGCACCAGGGCGCAGTACGCGAGGTGGACGTCGGCCACCTCGAGGGGCACCCGGCGCGCACCGGACTCTTCGGCGGACACGATCGCCTCCTCGAAGGTCCCGGCGAAACGATGGCCTTCGGGTGCGTCCACGCCGAGCCACAACCACGCGACGGCCGGTGTTCCGGCCCGGCCCAGGACGTGGACCAGGGAGGCGTGGACGAGACGCGCTTCCGCCACTTTCACCTGCGCCGGCGCGGCCGGTTCCGGGTCGGCGGCCGGTAACCGGGCCGTGAGCGGCGGTAAGCGGAGCACGGCGTCGGTCACCGCGCCGGCCAGCGCGATGGCCTCTTCGCGGAAAGAGCCGGCTCTCTCCTTGTACTCCTCTTCGGAACTGATCAATTCCGTCGAGAGAACCAGCGAGCAGTGGACGAGGTGCGCGTCGCTCAGCGGCAGGGCCAGCTCGGGTGGCCGCGCGGAATGGCTGGTCTCGTACGCCCGTTCCGCGATGATCCACTTCGAGAGCCGAGTCCGCAGCTCCGGCTCCCGCCGTTCGTCCGCGCCGAACCACAACCGGCGAAGCGGTTGAGCCGCGTGCTCGGACGTCAGCACGTGGAGCGCCTCGGAAACCATCACGACCTCTCGCGCGTCCAGCGTCAGCTCGGAAGCGCCGATCGGGATCCCGGCGGTCATCGGGCCGCCGCGAGCGTGCGGGGCGCCCTGACGGCGGGGCCGAACGGGATGGTGCGCAGCACGTATCGCCCTTCGCGGACCAATTTGTCCCACGCGGACTGGGCCATCTTGTAGCCGTGCACGTTGTACACGTTCTCGATGACGATGACCTGGTTGGCCGCGTCGTAGGAAATCCTGATGTTCGGGTTGATCCGGCCCTGCGTCCGGTTCTTCGTGTCCCAGTAGGTGCCCCGGCCTTCGAAGCGCCGGAAGTAGTCCGCCATGGCCTGCGGGTTGTTGTCGATGCCGGGGAGCCAGTGGTCACCCTTGCCGCCGGCCTCGAGTTCGTCCCGCATTCTGCCGTACTGGTAGTCGACGCCCGCCGCGACGGTGCTTCCGTGGGTGCTCTCGATGTCTTCCAGGATCTGGACGAGTTTCTCGCAGCTCAGGATCGGGATCGCAGCGGCGGACTCGGCGGCCGCGAGGGCGAGCCGGCCTCCCCGGCATGCCCGGTGCAGCTTCGCGAGGACCGCGCTGATCTTCTGCAGCAACAGCACCAGGCGCTCGGACTTCGCGAGGTACTTGCCGAAGTTGGCGACGATGGCGACGATCGCCTTCCCGATCGGCCCCGCCTTGGCCACCAGGGTCGCGAACGACAGCACGTTGACGACTGACCAGAGGCAGGACGCGACGTCCCCGTCGCCGAAGCAGCGGATCACGTCGTTGACGCCGAGCAGCTCGAGCAGGACCTGGGCACCGATCTCGGTCAGGAACGACACGACGTCGCCGCCGCCCGTGCACGCCCCCTGGGCGCTCAGGTACTCGGCCAGCGCGGCGGAACCTTCCTCGTCGCCGGTCAGGTAGTCGATGTCCTGCGGACTGAGGTCTTTCAGGCAGTCCGCGATGACCTGCGCCTGCTGTGAGCGGGCTGCGGCGTCCCGGTCCCGCTGTTCCCGTTCGGCCTGGTCCGCCGCGCGTTGCGCGTCCGCGGCGGCGTCGCGGGCCCGCTGGGCCGCGTTCGACGTCTCCTGCGCGTGGATCCGGGCGCGCTCAGCCGCCGCCGCTGCTTCGCGGGCGTAGCGGTCGGCGTCGTCGGCCGCCTTGCGGGCCGCGGCCGCGTCCGTTTCCGCCTGGGTGGCCGCGGTGCGGGCCGCGGTCGCCTGGCCCTCGGCCGCGTCCGCGGCCAGTCCGGCGATCGCCGCGTCCGAAGCCGCGTTGTTCGCCTCCTGGCGGGCCTTGGCGGCGTTGTCGTGGGCTTGCACGTCGTAGCCGTTGGCCGTGCTCGCCGCGTCCCGGGCGGCACTCGCCGACCCCGCCGCGTCGGCCGCCGACCGCTGCGCCTCGGCTACGGACTGCGCGGCGGCCGACGCCGACTTCGCCGCGTTGGCCGCAGCCTGGAACGCCGCCTTGGTGTCGGCCGCCGCGCTGTCGGCGGCTTGCTGGGCTTGAGCGGCGGCCGTCTTGGCTTCGTCCGCGCGGGTCTGCGCGGCTCGCGCCTGCTCGTCGCCCACGGCCTGGGCCTGCGCCGCGACCTCGGCGACGAAGTCGGCGTCGAGGTCGGCGCCCGTGAACGGGGCCACGACGACGATCGCGGTGTTCGCCGGTGCGGTGATGGCGGCCGAGGACGCCCGCGCGGCGAGTGCGGCCCGGCCGGCGAGGTTCGCCTGGGTAGCCGTGGAAACGGCCTCGCTGAAGGACTCGCCGGCGTTCTGCCCGGCCCGGACGGCGTCCACCGTGGCCAGCCGGGCCTGCTCCGTGGCCTGTTCGGCGAGCGTGGCGGCGGCGCGGGCGGCGTCGGAGGCCTTGACCTCTTCGGCCGTCGCGGTGGCGGCTGCGGCGTTCGCTCGCGTGGCGGAGACGTGGGTGTCCGCGGCGGCGGATTCGGCGTTGTCCGCGGCCAGGTCCGCGTTGGCCGCGGCCTGCTCCGCCTCCTGTGCCGCGGCGCGGGACGCGGCGGCGGCCGCGGTGGCCTTGGTGGCCGCTTCCCGGGCCCGCGCGGCCGCGCCGGTCGCCCGGTTGGCCGCGTCTCGAGCCTCCCGAGCCGCCGAGGCCGCGTTTCCGGCGTCCCTGCGGGCCTGCTGGGCCGCGGCCCAGGCCGGTGCTTCCTGCTCGGTGCCCCGCGCCGCGGCCGCGGCCGCTTCGAACGCTTGCGCGCGGGCTTCGGTGGCATTTCCTTCGCGCTCCGCCTTCCACGCTGCATCGCGCGCGGTCTCGGCGTTGTGTTCTTCCCGCCGGGCGGTGTCCTCGCACCCGGCGGCGATGTCCTCCTGAGCCCGGGCGCGCGCCAGGTACGCGGCGGCTTCGCGCTTCTTCGCTTCCGCCTCGCCCCGCGCCCGGCTCGCCTCGGCGGCGGCCTGGTCGGCCTGCTGGCGGTAGCGGACGGCTTCGTCGCGTTGGCGTTCGGCTTCCTGGCGAGCCGTGCGGGCGTTCCCCGCCTCCCGCCGCGCGGCCGACAGCGCGTCGTAACTGCGTTGCATGCTCTCCCAGGCCGAGTTGCGGGCCGTCTGGGCGGCTATCCGGGCCTGGTTGGCGCGTTCGGCCGCGTCCTTGGCCGCCTTGGCCTGGTCGGCGGCCGCGGCGGCCAAGGACGCCGCCTGGGCTGCGTGCTCGTCCGCGTGCAGGCGCCACTGCCGCGCTTCTTCCGCGCGGGCCGTGGCCTCGTTCTGGTGCCCGATGGCGGCGTCGGTGGCCGCTGTCGCTTCGAGGGCGTGCTGGGCGGTCCCGATCGCCGAGACGGCGGCCTGCGCCGCCGAGGACATGCCCTGGGCCAGGCGGGCCCAGTCGGCGCCGTACGGCAGGCCCGCCTCGACCAGGATGTTCGCTTCCGCCGTCGCCGCGACCGAAGCGCTCTGGGCTTCGGACGCCGCCTGTCCCGCGAGATCCAGCTGCCGCTGCACCTCCTGGCGGACCAGGCTGAACGACTCGGGGGAGTGGTGGCCGCCCGCGGTGTTCGCGGCCAGGACCTGCGCGGCCTGCCGGGCCGCCGTGCCCGCCGAGACCATCGCGTTCGCCGCGCGCTGCAGCGCCCGGACGCCCCGGCCGTTCGCGACCACGAGGTTCTGCCGGGCCCGGGACGCGCGGGCCGCCCGCTGGGCGAGGTCGCTCGCCGCCTCGGCGGCCTTGTTCCGCTCTTCGAGGTCCTTCAGGTACTGCTCGCGGGCGGCGGCGTCCCGCTGCGCGGCCGCGACGTAGCCGCTGTTGAAGAACGCCACGATCGCCGCGTCCCCGGCGGCCAGTGCCTGCTGCGCGGCGAGCTTCACCTCGGGCCCGGCCGAACCGGACAGCGCCGTCACCCGGGCCCGCAACTCCTCGGCGCGGGCCTGGGCGTTCCGCCGGGTGCGCTCGTCCCGCTCGGTGGCGATGCCGCGGCCGTAGTCGAGGAACGCGGCCCGGTCGGCGTCCGAGCCGGCCAGCACGCGCTCGACCTCGGCGTTGAAGATCGGGCCGCCGGTGCCGCGCAGGTCCAGGACGGCTTCGCGGTTGACCCGGGCCGTCTCGTCACGGCGGGCCTGGGCGCGTTGCTGCGCTTCGACCTCGCCGGTGTCGAGGAACTCCCAGATCGCGTCCTCGGTGCCGGCGTCCAGCGCGGCCTGCGCGGCCGCCCGGACCTCGGGCTCCTCGGAGAGCTGGGCGATGTCGGAGACCAGCTTCCACAGCCGCGGGTCGAGCGGCTCGCCCAGCCCGGTCTCGCCGTCCCAGCCGGGGTATTCGGTGTGCGGGATCGGGCGGCCGCCGTCGGCCGGTGGGTCGTCGGCGGTGACCGGAACGGGTGCCGGGGTGACCGCCTCGACGTCGGTCGTGGCGAACACGGCGAACGCGAGCAAGAGCGCGAACACCTTCGTGACGAATCCGTGCGGCATTTCGGCGTCCTCCGGGAGCGGTTCGGACGAATGAATGGAAAGCGCTTACTTGTGCGCCGGATTCCGCATCCGGGTTTCCCCGTCGACGGCTTCGGCGAGCAGGCCGGTCCAGAACCCGGCCTGCTCGGCCGCCCAGCTCTGTTCGGCCGCCCAGGCGGCCCGGGTGGGATCGGCCGCGTCGCGCACGGCCCGCCAGTCGGGCCCGGTGGCGGCCTGTGCCGCCGCGGCGACCGCGGCCCAGTTCGCGGCCTGGTCGCGGGCGACCTGCGCCGCATCCGCCCAGGCCACGCGCGGCGCGCCGGTCTGGGCGCCGACCCGCTGCCACGCCCGGGCGGCGGCCTCCCGCAGCTGGACCTCGAGCTCGCCGGAGGCTTCGAGTGCGGCCCGTTCCGCCTCCCGCGCGTCGGCGAGGAGCTGCCGGACCGTGGCCAGCCAGCGGGCTTCCTGCTCCGCGTCACGCAGGCGGTGGGCTTCCAGGTCGAGCTCCGCGCCGGTCGCCCAGCCGTAGGCGAAGAACTCGACGATGTCCGCGTCGGTGGCGCCCGGCCGCGTCGCCCAGGCGGCCGCCGCGCGCACCTGCGCGCCGGGGTCGTGCGTGGCGAGCGTGCGGACGTACTGGCGATCCGCTTCGGCGAGGGCTTCCTGCTGGCTGCCGTCCGCCTCCCGGGCGAGCCGGTCGCGTTGCTCCGCGGCCGCGAATCCCTGGTGCACGAACAGGTCCCGATCCGAGTCGGTGCCCAGCAGCGCGCGTTGCGCGGCGGCGTTGACCTCGGGCGCGTACGCCGCTGTGTAGGTCGCCAGGATCCGGCGGCAGAAGTCCGCGTTCACCGCCGCGGTTTCCGCCGCGCGTTGTTCCGCGGCGGCGAGCCCGTGGTCGAGGAACTCGAAGACGACGTCGTCGTTCTCGTCGGCCCACGCCACCCACGCGTCGGCCCGCACCGCGGCCCGCGGGTCCTTGCCGGCCAGCCGCCGGACGAGTTTCCGGGCGGTGGTGGCGGGATCGGCCGCGGCAGCGGACACGAAATGATCCAAAGTGGACGCGGCGGCGACCGGAACGTCGCTCACCCCGGCGACGGCCGCGGCGGCCAGCACGCCGCACAACAGGACGCGAAGCCGCGACATCATTGCCTCCCCCTCATGGCGATCGGGCGGGCAAAACGCCCGATCCACCTCAACGTAACATCGCGGTGAAGTGGTGATCAATCGGCCGTTCGGCGCACCGGGTTTTTTGTCGTGATCCGATGAAAGCCGGGAATTTCCTTGTCCGCTCTTCGATTCTGTGGTTAGCCTCCGATGAGGACGATTCCGAGGGGGAGTCACGGTGGAACCCGTAATCAAAAGACGGTCCGCGCTGCGCGGGGCGGCGGTGCTCGCCGCGGGCGCGGCCATGCCGGCCGGCGCCGTCGCGGCCGCCGACGAGTTCCCGGAGCTCACCTGGCGGGCCAGCGGACCCGCGGCCAGCCCGCCGCCGTTCCGGGTGCGGATCATCTCCGGAATTCCCGCCGTCGTCGGCTACGGGACGATCGTGACGCTCGGTCCGGTCATCGTGCAGGCGATCAGCGACCGGGCCTTCCCGCTGTTGCTCCGGACCGCCGGATACAGCTCACTGACCGCGACAGTCACCGGCACGGTCATGGTGGCCGACTCCCGGGGCCTCTCCGGACGCCTGCCGGTGACGATCGTCTTCCCGCGCGTCACGATGCCGGCGACCGCCGTCGAGACCGTGCTGACCGGTACCGCCACCCTGACCGGATCGCCTCAGCTTCCCGCGGTTCGCAATCCCGGGACGATGACGATCAAGGCGGAGTCCGGCGCCAAAGGCGCCGTCACGGTCTTCAAGGACAGCGGAGTCAGTACTTCGTTCCCCACCACCATCAACCTCATCGGACCCAGCCCGGTGCCCCCGGTCGCGACGATCGAGGTGCGCTGACCGTGCGCATGGACGCGAGAACGGCGGCCGCGCTCGACGCGGCGAAGTCCCGGCTGGCCGACGAGTACCTCACCGACCCGAACGTCGTCGGCGTGGCGAAGGGCTTCCGCACCCGCGGCGGTGAGCTCACCGACGAGCCGGTCGTCATCGCCCTGGTCCGCAAGAAGCGCCGCGCCGCCCTGGTTTCCCGGAGCCGGTTGCTGCCGGCCGCGATCGGCGGGCACGGCGTGGACGTCGTCGAAACGGGGGAGTTCCGGTTCTCCGGCGCCACCAAGGCGGCCGCGCCGTCGCCGATCGCGGAGCGCTTCCGGCCCCCGCTGCAGGGCGGCAGCCTCGGCTCGCTCGCCGACGGCACCCTGGGCACCCTCGGCTGCCTGGTCCGCGACCGCACCGACGGCTCGATCTGCGTGCTCTCGGCCAACCACGTCCTGGCGAACTTCGGTGCCACCGCGCCGGGCGCGGCGATCCTGCAGCCCGCCCCGCTCGACGGCGGCGCGGACGCCGGGAACACCGTCGCCCGGTTCAAGCGGTCGATCCCGCTCGTCAAAGGCGTCGCGAACAGCGCCGACGCCGCCATCGCCGAGCTGGAGCCGGGCATCGGCGTCAGCTCGACGGTGGCCCGCAACCTGATGGCGCCGATTTCCCCGACCCACCGGGCGATCGGGCTGGCGTTCCTCGCCAGCGTCCACGGCGGCACCTTCATGGCCAAGATCGACACCGTGCTGGCGGAGCTGGACGTCGAACTGCTCACGCCGGACTCGACCGTGGCCGCGGTGGAAGGCGGCCGGATCGAGAAGGTCGGCCGCAGTTCGGGGTACACCTCCAGTGTCGTGCTGGACACCACGGCAATGGTGTTCGTCGACGGCTACGCCTTCGAAGACCTCATCTACGCGCAGCGGTTTTCGCTCGTCGGCGACTCCGGCGCGGTCGTGTGCGAAGGCGGCAACGGCAAGACGTACACGCCGATGCCCGCCATCGCCTGCCGGATGCTGGGCGCGGCCGGGGCGTTGTACGACCTCCCGCTGGCGGACGACAACGTTTACCTCGACCAGGCCCGGGACGAGTTCTTCGGCGAAAGCGCCGTCGGAAACCTGGTCATCCAGCTCGTCTACCAGAACCTCGACGTCGCCGTGAACCGGCTCGAGGAGGCCACCGTCAGCCCGGAGGAGAAGGCCGAAGCCCAGCGGTACTACGCCAAGTACCGCGCGCTCGTCATCGGCCTGCTCGGAGATCCCGGCTCGACCGCGCAGCTGAGCCAGGAGAACGTGGACGACATCCGCACGGTCTTCGCGGGATTCTCGCCCGAGCTGATCACCCTGCCGGAGAAGCAGGCGCTGTGGGTGATCTTCGACGACGTCATCGCGCCCTCGGTGGGCCGCACGCGTGCCCAGCTGCTCGACTACCTGAACGACCTGGCGGTGTACCGGCGGGTGGTGGCGGCGCTGCGGCAGATCCCCGGGCTCGAGGTGGACGACACCTACGGGTTCTCCTCCCGGTGACCACGGCCACGGATCCGGTCCGGTACCACCTCGTCCGGCTCGTCGGCGGGCTTTCCGCGCCGTTGCGCGACACCGTCGGCGGGCTCGTCGACCGGCCCGGCAAGCTGCTGCGGTCGCGGCTGCTCACCGCCTGCGCCGGGTTCGGCCCGGCCGACGCCGGGCGGGTGGCCCGGCTCGGCGCGGTCGTCGAGCTCGTGCACCTGGCTTCCCTGGTGCACGACGACGTGATCGACCGGGCGGCGATCCGGCGGGGCGGGCCGTCCGCGCACCGGGCCGCCGGTGCGGAACTGGCCGTGCTCGCCGGCCTGGCCTGCCTCTCGGCGGCCGGCACCGAGGCGGCGGACCTCGGCGACGGCGTCGCCACCGCGGTGAGCCGGACGGTGGCCGAACTGGCCCACGGCGAGCTGCTCGACGTCGAACGCGGCTTCGACACCGGGCTGTCCCTGCCGGACTACGTCGACCTCGTGCGGCGCAAGACCGGCGTGCTGTTCCGGTTGTGCTGCCTGCTCGGCGCCGTCGAGTCCGGAGTGGACAGCGCGGTCGTCGCGGCGCTCGCCGAGTTCGGCGTGGAGTGGGGCATCGCCTTCCAGGTCCTCGACGACTGCCTCGACCTCGAAGCCGCGGGCGGCGACAAGCCGGCCGGCACCGACCACCTGCTCGGGTTGTTCGGCGCGCCGACCCTGGCCGCGCTGCGCGTGGACACCACCGGAGAACTGCACCGGCTCCTGCTCACGCCGTCGTTTTCGGGCGGCGACCTGACCCGGGTGCGGGAGCTGGTCACCGCCCACGGCGGGCTGCGGGCCGCCCGCACACTCGCCGGTGTCCACTTCGGACACGCTCAGGCCGCACTGGCCCGGACTCCGGACGGGTCCTCCCGCCGGGAGCTGGCCGGGATGCTCGAAGCGAGCCGTTCTTGAGCCACGCCGTCGTCGTCGGCGCCGGGCCGGCCGGTGCGGTCGCCGCCGCCGTCCTGGCCCGCGGCGGGATGCCCGTCGTGCTGACCGGGCGCGATGACGACGGGCCGGGGTACGACGTCCTGCTCAGCGGCCCGGCGCGGGAGATCCTTCGCTCGATCGGCGTGGCCGTCGACGACTGGCCGGTGCTGCCGGTGACGATCGCGTTCGACGCCACCACGTCCCACGCCGTCCCCGATGCCGGGTACGCCGTGGTCGACAGCACCGTGCTGCGGGACACCCTGCGAGAACACGCCGTCCGGTGCGGGGCGGAGTACCGGCTGACGGCGACGGCGGCCCCGCACGTGGTGCTGGCCGGCGGCGCGGGACACGTCGGCGAACCGCGGTCCGGCGGCGCCGGGGTGAGCTGTGCGCGGAGGTTCACCGGGCCCGTCCCGGCAGACCGGGTCGTGCTCAGATTGCTCGCTCCGCCGGCGGACGACCCGCGGGGGCGCCCCCGCTGCGCGTGGCTGGCCCCGGTGCCGGGCGGGTGCACGATCGGTGTGTCGGCGCTGGACGTCGTCGCGGCCGGTGACCTGATGGCCGAGGCGATCGGGGCACTGGCCGAACTCGATCCCCGCGTCCGGAAGTGTGTCCCGGCCGGCCCGATGGCTTCCGGGCCGTTGTCGTGCGGGTTCAGTCCCGGTGCGGCGGCCGGCCCCGGTGGGCTGCGGGTCGGGGACGCGGCGGGCCTGGTGAACCCGTTCACCGGCGAAGGGCTGAGCGGGGCCGTCCAATCCGGACGGCTGGCCGCGCGAGCCGTCCTGTCCTCGCGCGACGACCCCGCCGCCGCGCGCCGGGAATACGAACGGCTGCTGGGGTCCGCGTTCGTCGGCTACTTCGAGACCGCGCGGCACGCGGCCCGCAGGTACCACCTCGCCTGGCGCGTGCTCGCGGCCGGCGCGGGCAGCGAGCACCCCTTCTACGCCAAGGGGCGGCGGGCCGTGGTGCTGCCGGAAGGCGCGTCGACGCTGGCCGGAGCCGAGCCCCTGGAGCTGCCGCCCGCCGGCCGCGTCCGGGTGCTGCCGTTCCTCGCCGCCTGCGACGAAGTGTGCTTGTCGATCGTCCGGGGCGATTGGCCGTTCCTGGCCCGGATGTTCACCGCCGACCGGGAAGAGGAGCTGCTGCCGCGGCCCGCGATCGGCTTCTACGCGGCGCTCGTGGCCGGCGGCCACCCCCCGGCGCGCGGGCACGCGTCCGTCGCCGCGGCCATCGAGCTCGCCACCCTCGGCGCGTTGGCCTTCCTCGGCCCCGCGGCCCCGCCCCGGGAGGTGCGCGGCGTCGACTGGGAGTCCGCGACGACCGTGCTCGCCGGTGACTACCTGCTGGGCCAGGCGTCGCGGCTGATCGCGGAGGCGGCACCGGAGCTTTCCTGGTCCTTTTCGGACTGGCTGGGCGAGCTCACTTCGCTGCGCGCCACCGTCGTGACCACCGGTGCCGGGGCGGCCACGGTCTTCGCCTCGCTGTTCGAGTTCCCGCTCCGCATCGGCGCGGCTCTCGGCGGTTCGGACGACGACGTGTTCCGGACCTGTGGCGCGGCTCTCGGCAGGCTGTTCCTCCGTGCCGAAGACGTCCTCGCCCTGCGGGGCGACCGGACGCGGCTCGACGTCACCCTCACCGACCTGCTCGACGGCCGGATCTCGGCACTGCCCGAGCTGCTCGCGGTGCCGGGCCTGACAGCCGGGGCGCTCCCACCGGAGGCACTCGTGGCCGCCGTGAAGGCCGGGCAGGGAGCTTTCGCGGAGTTCGAGCAGGCCTGCGACCGGCTCCCGGCCCCGGGCGCCCGGAGCCTGCTGAGCGCCGTCGGAACCTGGGTGGCCACGCCGATCCGGTGCGCGGCTACCGGCCCCTGCGCAGGACCTCGGCGGGAATCGGGACCACCGGCGGGCACTTGCGGTGGTCCGCTTCCTGGCACAGCGGGATGATCGTGAGCCGCGCCGAGGCCTGGTTGCCCGGGCCGGAGTTCTGCCCGGTGAACAGGGAGCTCAGCTTCTCCGCCGCCCCGCAGTTCTTGAACGGCGGCAGGGTGAAGCCCCGGTACTTCGGGTCGGGGTTGTCCGGGTCTGTTCGGATGAAGCCGCCGCCGAACGGGTCGTACTCGCCCATCATGTCGATCGCCATCGGCGTCTCCGACACGCAGTCCGGGCCGGCGTCCAGCGGGACACCGTTCACCTTGACGTCGCTCAGCCGCGACACCACGTCGAGGTGGTTGCGCAGGAGCCCGTCGAACAGTGTCCCGAACGAATGGATCATCGTGCTGGTCCGGTAGTCGATCGGAAGGAACTCCACGGTCGCGCTGATCGGCAGGAATCCGTATCCGAGGTAGGTGGTCGTCACCGGGGCGAAGGCCAGCTCACCGGTGATCTCGCTCCGGACGGGGAATCCCCCGGCATCCGTGATGTTCAGCCAGACCCCGTTCGCCAGCGCGGCCGGCTTGCTGCGGATCACGGTGCCGGTCTTGGCGATCGTGCTCGTGTTGTCGACCTGGTTCGGCTGCAGCGGCAGCACCATCGTGGTGGTGTCGTCCGGCGGCGGTTCTTCGGCGAGCAGGGAGTGCTTCTGCGGGCCGGCCGGCCGCGGACCGGGCACGGCCTTCTTCTCCGGTGCCGGCTCGTCCGCCGCGGGAGGGGCGGCCGCCAGGATCGCCACCGAGCCGAACGAGGAGTCCTGGCCGCCGTCGGCCGAGCAGGTCACCTGCTCGGCGGGCTGCTCCGGGGGCGCGCCGGTGAGGCCGAGCGCGAGTTTCGGTGCCGTCACCCGAATCCGCAGCACGCCGGCGGCGGACGGGGAAAAGGCCGGGAGCTTTCCGGTGGCCACCAGGGAGAGATCGCCCTCGCCGGGCAATCCGGTGGCGGCGATGGTCATCGGGACGGTGAGGGTGTCCTTGACCTTCCCCTCCTCCAGCTGCAGCTGGAAGGTCAGGCCGCCTTCGAGGGTGCTGCCGGTGCCGAGCAGCTGCTGGGCGGCGGCGCGCGGGAGGGAGAACGACACGACCAGGCCGTCGATGGTCACCGGCTGCCCCACGGTCATCGAGGCGGGCAGCGACGCGGTCGTCTTCACGGCGAGCTCGAGCGGTCCGACCGGGTCGGCGAACGGGCACGTCGTGGCCAGTGTCTTGGTCAGCTCGTGCCGTCCGGACGCCGCGTCGCCGTCCGGTTCGCCCGGTGCGGCGGAACCGATGCCGGTGAACGCGCCGGTGGTGACCGACACGACACACACCAGCGCGATCGCGCCGCGGGTCGCCGTCCGCCGGGTCAGCCGCAAGGCCATGCCGTACTCCTGTTCGTGCCGCTGGGGAACGAACCGTAGGGATGGCCGGGGCCCCGGCCATCCCTACGGCTGCTTCACCCGGTGATTCAGGGGGTGATGACGAAGTCCGGCGAGAACGCGGGGTTCTGCGCGGGCGTGGTCGTCTTCAGGGTGCAGGTCATGTTCCAGTTCGCCCAGGTGTTGTTGGACTTCTTGTGGAACTGCAGCGCCGCGGTGATCGGCGAGGCGAGCGACAGCGTGTCCGTTCCGTCGGTCGCCGGGGCGGTGTAGGTCGGGACCGTCGAGTTCGCGTCCTGGGCGATGTTGACCGTGATCGGCCCGCCGGCCGGGTAGATCGTCTCCGGGATGTTGAGGTCGGCCGCGGGTCCGGAGACCGTTCCACGGGCCGCGCTCACCGGGACGGTCGCCAGACCGCGGATGCCGTCGTAGCCGACCGCGGTCAGCAGCGAGTGGACCGCGGCGGAGATCGTCGCGGTGCCGCCGACGTTGGTGGGCACCGCGGTGCCGTTGACCGGGATCGAGTCCGGCCCGGTCAGGAACGCGGTGATCCCCACGTCCTGCTGCGGGATGCCGGGGAACGTGCACCGGTGCGTGGCCGACGCGGTGTAGGCCGTGTCGGCCGCCGCGACGCCCGCGGTGAGCAGGCCCACCGTGCTGACGATGGCTGCGGTGGTGACTGCCTTGAGGGACAAGGTCCTGAGTCGGGTCATGACTGTCAATCTCCTTCGATCATCCAGTTGACGTCTTGGCCGGCGCTGCCCACGCGCCCCGCGGACCGATCGGTACCGCGAATTCCCCTGGGTTTTCCCTGGTGCAGCCCTGACCCTCGCGAGGTGGCTGTGATAAATAAGGTTACTCGCCAGTCGGTTGTGCAACAAGCATGTGACGTACCGGCTTTGCCAGTGGTCCTCCCCGCTGCGATTTTTGTCAAGAGCGGAGCATTCGTGGTCGACCCTTGGTTGGCGCTTGACAAAGAACCCGACGGGTGTCGTCCGGCGATTCTCCGGGTTAGTATCTGGGTGCGCGCGTGCACCGTAACCGTGCGAATCGATTCAGCGAAAGAAGATACCCGTGGCCGAAGTCTTCCGTTTCCGGAGCACCTCCCGGCGGTCCGCCGTGCTGGCGGCCGCGGCACTGGTCGCCGCCCCGCTCGTGCCGTCCGCGGCCGCTTCGGCCGAGGACACCGGCGGTGTCCTGGAGTGGGGCTACTCGAACTACATCTCGGGGCCGTCACCGGACGCGCTCGACGGCGTGACCGCGGTGTCCATGGGCAGCATGGACGCGGTGGCCCTCAAGGGTGGCGGAGTCCTGGTGTGGGGCGACAACAACTTCGGCCAGACGGAGGTGCCGCCGGGGGCGGCGTCCGGCGTCAGCGCGATCGCAGCCGGCTGGGCCCACGAGCTCGCGCTCAAGAACGGTGGCGTGCTGGCCTGGGGAAACGACTGGTACGGCCAGACGGACGTGCCCGACGAGGCGAAGTCCGGCGTCGTCGCCATCTCCACCAGCGCCATGCACAGCCTCGCGCTCAAGGCGGGCGGCCGGGTCGTCAGCTGGGGCCTGCGCTCGGACGTCCCGGCCGCGGCGACGTCCGGCGTCACCGCCGTTTCCGCCGGTGGTGACCACAGTCTCGCCCTGAAGAACGGCGGGGTCCTCGCCTGGGGCAGCGACAACTTCGGGCAGTCGGACGTCCCGGCCGACGCGAAATCGGGTGTCACCGCCGTTTCCGCCGGTCACCAGCACAGTCTCGCCCTCAAGGACGGCCGGGTGATCGCCTGGGGCCGCAACGACAACCACCAGGCCGAGGTCCCGGACACGGCCCTGTCCGACGTCGTCGCGATCGACGCGGGCTGGACGTTCAACCTCGCGCTCAAGAGCAACGGCGACATCGTCGGCTGGGGGTCCAACGACCAGACGGAAAGCGACCCGCTGGGCAACGGCATCTGCGGTCCGCTGCAGGCCGTCTCCGCCGGTGACCGGTTCAGCGTCGTGCTCAAAGCGGATCCGTCCGCGGCCTGCTGACCAGCGCGGAAAGAGGGGCTTCCCGGCCGGGAAGCCCCTCTTCGCGTCCGGCGGATCAGCCTTCGGTCTTGGCCGCCAGGTCCAGCGAGATCGTGTTGCCCGGCCCGGAGACCAGCGCGCCCAGCGCCAGGTCGGCGATGAAGCAGTTCTTGAAGTCCGGGATGGTGTAGGTGCCGGTGACGGTGAACTTCGGGGCGAAGATGTCGACGTCCTTGGCGCTCAGGTCGAGCTCGAGCGGCTTGCTCGCCTTGCAGCTGCCCGGCACCGTCGGCAGCGGGATCACCGGGACCAGCAGGCCGGCCCAGATGTCGTAGATCTCCATGTTCGCCTGGGCGTGCGTGGTCAGCGTGCCGTCGGCGAGGGTGCCGGTGGCCGGGCCGGTCGGGGTGATCTTGACCTTCGCCTTGATCTTGAACAGGCCCGAGACCAGGGAGATGTTCGCCTGCGACGGCGGCAGCGTCAGGTTCGCGCTGAGGCCGACCGAGCCGGTCTGGTCGTCGATGATCAGGTTGCCGTCGAGGCTGCCCGGGCCGAGGGTCATCGCGCTGCCGGTCTTCTTGACCACGGTGTTGCCGGTGACCGTGTAGCCG
Organism: Amycolatopsis sp. CA-126428; assembly: GCF_002904335.1. Taxonomy (GTDB): domain Bacteria; phylum Actinomycetota; class Actinomycetes; order Mycobacteriales; family Pseudonocardiaceae; genus Amycolatopsis. The sequence goes on from NZ_PPHF01000178.1 coordinate 26,166, forward strand.
ACCGGGATCTCGACCACGTCGGCCGAGGCGGGTACGGCGGTGACGACGCTCATCGCGGCGCCCGCGGCCGCCACGACCGCGGCCGCGCGGGCCCATTTCCGGCCATTCGTTCGAGTGCGCAACAAAGTGGGCATGCCAACTCTCCTTCGAATTGTGCAGCGTGCTGAAAACTGGGGTCAGCGGGGGGTGAGGCCGGTAATCTTCCAGGTATTGCCCTCGCGTTCCGCCGTCACCGAAAGCTGCGCGGCCGCGGAACTGCTGGAATTGTTGTCAGCGCGGGTGGCGAACTGATCGAGGAACACGAGAAGCCGGGCGTGACCTTCGCGGAGCTCCTGAACCGCGGAAGACGTCACCCGCGTCGTCAGCACCAGTTTCTGGGCCGGTGCTTTTTCTTTCACCTGGGCGAACAGCCGGTCGTAGGTGGTGCGGGCGTCACCGCGCAGGACGTCCCGCGCGGCCTGTCCGGTGACGTCGGTCTTGTCGTAGGAGTAGGAGAAGATCCGGTTGAGCGCCAGCGTCACCGCCGAGGTGACGTCGGCGGTGGCCCCGACGTCGGTGAGCGCGTGGTTGGCCGCGGCCGGTTCGCCGGCCGCCGAGCGCGCCGCCACGGTGCACACGACGCCCGCCGCGGCCAGCAGCACCGAGACGGCGATCAGCAGGGGGAGCAGGATCGGGCGCCGCCGCGCGATCTCCTCCGGAGCTTCTTCGGTGCCAGTATCGGTGTCGGTGTCGGGAGTGGGCTCGTCATCGGGAGCGGGGGTGGTCACGGCGGCCTCTTCTTCGGTGGCGGCCGGGGCGTCGGCGGTGCTCATCGGGCCCCCACCGGCAGCTCGTCGAGCGCGCTGAGCTTCCAGCCGCCGTCGGTCCGCGTCAGTCCCGCCGCGAAGCGGTTGCGCTTGGTCGCCGGGGCGACGCCGTCCTTCTGGGCGGTGATCTCCACCGAGGCCAGCAGCTTCGCGGTGCCGGCGTGCTCGTCGAGCTCGCTCAGGGCCGCGTCCAGCACCTTCCCGGTGGACACCGTCGCGTCCTGGGCGAGGGTCTTCTTCGTGGTGTCGTCGGTGTGGGCCAGCCGGTCGTGCAGCGGGCCGGTCGACGCGTCGAGCCACTGCGCGAGCCCCTGGTCCAGCCGGTGGTAGTCCAGGGTGCACAGCCGCGCGACCAGCTCCCGGCCACGGGCCAGCGCCTCGTCGCGGGCGGTGCCGTAGGTCAGTTCGGCGCTGTGCGCGGTGCGGTACCAGGAGAACCCCGACCAGCCCGCGAAGGCGGCGGTGACGACCACCGCGAGCACGGCGGCCCGCAGCGGCCACTTCACTTTCCCAGCCACAGCATCTCCTCGATCGTCGGGGACACCGCCAGGCCGGGCGACGCGGGAAGCGGAGCACCGGAGGCGGCCGCCGCGGGGGACGGCACCGGCGGGTGCGGCACGTTCTGCGAGCCCCGCACCGAGGTCGCGTCGCCCTTTTCGAGCGTGCAGGACGCACTGGTGTTGAACGGCAGCGGCGAGGTGTCCGTGCTGGGCCGGTACTGCGTGCTCTCGTACCCGGCCCGGCAGGGGACCGGGTCGTAGAACGTCAGCGCCATGGCGAGGTTGCCGTTTCCGCCGGGGAAGGCCGTCGACGTCGCCGCGACCAGCTTCGGCGTCGCCACCAGCAGCTGCTCCAGCTGACCGGTGCGGGTCTGGATCACCTGGGCCGTGGTCAGCAGGTTGGCCAGCAGGATCGGCAGCCCGGGGTCGGTCTCCCGCAGCAGGGTGCCCAGCTCGGTCGCGGCCGGCGGCGCGGTGGCGATCAGCCGCCGCAGGTCACCGTCGGAATCGGACAGCTGGGCGGCGAACAGCTTGGCGTTGCCGGCGAACGAGCGCCACTCGGCGGAGGAGTCGAGCTGGGTGCGCAGCACGGTCGAGCCGTCGTCGATCAGCTTCGCCGTCTGCGGCAGGTTGGCCGCCGCGTCGTTCGTGAACGACGTCGCGGTGTCCAGCAGCACCTGCAGATCCGGGCCGGTGCCGCGCAGCGCGTCGTCGAGCTCGTCGACGACCGTGCGCAGGTCCCCGGTGGGCACGGACGCGGTCAGCGAGTCGAGGTCGCCGAGCAGGTGCTGCACCGGCATCGGCAGCGTCGTCTTCTCCCGCGGGATGACCGAGCCGCCGTCCAGGAACGGGCCGTCCGACGTGCGGGGCTGGAGGTCGACGTACTGCTCGCCGACCGCGGACCGGTTGGCCACCACGGCCTGCGCGTTCGCCGGGATCGGCGGGGCCGAGCGGTCGATGATCAGGTCCGCCTCCGTCCCGGACGGTGTCAGCCGCAGTTCCCCGATCCGCCCGACGGCGACGCCGCGGTAGGTCACTTCGCCGTTCGTGAAGATGCCGCCGCCCTCGGCGAGCTCCAGCTTCACGGTGTACCCGCCGTTGCCGACGAGCCGGCCGATCCCGGCGTAGTTCGCGCCGACGAACGCGACGGTGACGAGCGAGATCACCACGAACGCGATGACCTGGACCCGGACTCTGGTGGTGGTCAGCATCAGCGCCCTCCCGGGGTGGTGACCTGCCCCGACGGCAGCGGCAGGGTCGGGAGGCCGTCCGGGACGCCTTCGCCCGGGTTCGGCAGCGGCACGCCCGGTGCCGGGATGACCGACAGGTAGACGTTGAGGTAGTCGCCCTTGATCGCCGGGATCACCGCGTCGGTGTACGGGAAGGACGGCAGGATCTCCAGGGCCTTCGGCAGCGACGCCCCGGCGTCGGCGAGCCGCTGCAGGACCGGCGCGAGCGCGCGCAGGTCGGCGACCAGGTCGTCCTTGCTCTTGTGGATGACGTCGGTGGCGACGCCGGAAAGGTCGTCGAGCGACTGGAGCATGGCCACGAGCTGGGTGCGCTGGTCGGTCAGCGTGCGCAGGCCCGGGGTCAGGTCGGTGAGCGCCCCGGACACCTGCTCGTCGCGGTCGGCCAGCGTCGTGGCCAGCCGGTTGACGCCTTCGAGGGCCGCGGTGATGTCCTGGCGGTGCGCGTCGAGGTCGGTGGTCAGGGTGTTGACGCCCGCGAGGAACGAGCGGATCTGCGTCTCGTTGCCGGTCATCACCTTGCCGAGCTCGCGGTTGATCGTCTGCAGCTGCCCGATGCCGCCGCCGTTGAGCAGCAGCGAAAGCGCGCCGAAGACCTCTTCGACCTCCGGGTTGCGGTTGGTGCGCGACACCGGGATCACGGCGTTGTCGGCCAGCCGGGCCCGGTCCTTCGCCTGGCCGTCGGGGGCGGCGAGTTCGACGAACTTCTCGCCGAGCAGGCTGGACTGCCGCAGCCGTGCGACGGCGTCGGCGGGCAGCACGACGTCGCCGTTGACCTCGACGACGGCTTCGGCGGTCCAGCCGTCCGCGCCGAGGCGGATGGTCTGGACCCGCCCGACCGGGACGTCGCCGACCTTCACCGCGGCCTGCGGTACGAGGTCGAGGACGTCGGCGAACTGGACGGTGACGTGGTACGGGTGGTCGCCGACGTCGGCGCCGCCGGGCAGCGGGAGGTCGTAGACGCCCTTGAACTCGCCCGAGCAGGCGGTCAGCGCCAAGCAGCAGGCCGCCAGGGCTGTGACGCGTTGCAGTGGTTTCATCTGCCGCCCGCCTCGTTCGTGTAGACGGACCCGGTCACCGGCAGCGGCAGGTAGTCGATCAGGTCGGTGCGGGTCTGCAGGGTGCCGGTGGCGGGGTCGACCGTCTGGATGAGGTTGGTCGCGGCCAGCGGCGCGGTTTCGAGGTACTCGGCCAGCGACGCGCGCTGGTCGACGAGCGTCTGCGTGGTCACCGCCAGTTTGTCCACATTGGACTTGATCAGGGCCCGGTTGTCCTTGATGAAGCCCTGGATGTCGCCGAGCGCGGCCCCGAGCGAGCGCAGCGCCGAGGCCAGCTCGTCGCGGTTGGCCGACAGCGTGCCGGACACCGACGAGAGCTGCTGGTTCACCTGCGTGACCTGCTCGTCGTTGGCGGCCAGCATGGTGGTGAACTGCTGCAGCTCCCGGACGGTGGCGAACAGGTCGCCGGAGTTGCCGGAGAGGGTCCTGGCCAGTTCCGCGAGCTGCCGGACGGAGTCGTTGAACGCGGTTCCGTTGCCTCGCAGGTTGTTCGCGCCGGTGGTGAGCAGGTCCGACAGGGCGCCGTTCTTGTTCGCCCCGTCGGGGCCCAGCGCCTTGGTGAGCGAGTCGAGGCTGGCGTACAGCTGGTCCAGCTCGACCGGGGTCGCGCTGCGGTCCAGGCCGATGGTGGCGTGGTTGACCAGCCGGGGTCCGCCGCGGGCCGGCTTCGAGAACTGGACGTACCGGTCGGCGACGACGCTGGGGGCGATGACGACCACGTCGGTGTCGGCCGCGATCGGGGCGGAGCCGTCGTAGGTCAGCGTCACCTCGACCTGCTCGCCGCGCGGCGTCACCGACTCGACCTGGCCGATCCGGACGCCGAGCAGCCGGACGTCGGAGCCGCTGTAGACGCCGACCGCGCGGGAGAAGAGCACGGTGGCGCGGTTGAGGCCGGCGCCGGAGAAGAGCCACCACAGCGCGGCCACGACGACGAGCGCCGTGACGACCGCCGCGGCGAGGAACCGGTAGGTGCGGGTGGCGTTCACTTCGGAGCTCCCGTTTGCTTCGGCGGCACGCACGGGTCACGGTTTTCGGGCAGCAGGCCGCAGAGGTAGGAGTCGAGCCAGCGGCCGTTGCCCAGCGCGTTGTTGGCGAGCCGGAAGTACGGCCCGGCGGCGGCCAGGCTCTTGCCCAGGTTGTCGTTCTGCCGGGTCAGCAGGTCGGTCACGGTGTTCAGCTGGCTCAACGCCGGCTTGAGCGCGCCGGCGTTGTCCGCCACCAGGCCGGAGAGCTGGGTGGCCAGCGTCTGCGCGCCGGTCAGCAGGTCGTGGATGGCCTGGCGCCGCCGGTCGAGCTCGCCCAGCAGCAGGTTGCCGTCGGAGAGCAGCTGCTCGAAGTCCTGGTTCGAGTTCGCCAGCGTCGTCGTGATCTTCTTGGCGTTGGCCAGCAGGCCGGCGAGCTGGTCGTCGCGGGAGGACACGGTCTTCGACAGCGCGGACAGCCCGTCGAGCGTGGTGCGCACGTGGGCCGGGGCGTTGCGGAAGGTGTCGCTGATCGCGGTGAAGCTGTCGGCGAGCTGCCCGGTGTCGATCGAACCGGCGGTGTTCGCGAGGCCGTTGAACGCCTCGGTGACGTCGTACGGGGTGACCGTCCGGGTGCGCGGGATCGCCTGGCCGGGGTCCTGCACGGCGTCGCCGGTCGGCTTGAGCGCGAGGAACTTGCGGCCCAGCAGCGTCTTGATCCGGATCTCCGCCGACGTCCGGTCGCCGACCCAGGCGTTCTTCACGCGGAAGGTGACGAGCACGTGGTCCTCGGCCAGCGCGACGTCGCGGACCTCGCCGACCTTGATGCCGGCGACGCGGACCTCGTCGTCGGGCTGCAGCCCGGCCGCCTCCGAGAACTCGGCGCGGTAGGTGGTGCCGCCGCCGACGATCGGCAGGTTGTCGTAGTTGAACGTCACGGTCAGCAGCGCGGCGAGGACGACGCTCCCGGCGACGCCGAGGGCGAGCGGATTGCGTTCCTTGAAGGACTTCACGAGCCGCACCTCTTCGCGGTCACGGGGGTTCCGCGGGGCGGCTGGGTCCGGAGGACGGCGCTGCAGACGTAGAAGTTCATCCACGAGCCGTAGGAGCTGATCCGGCCGAGGCCGTTCAGCTTCTCCGGCAACGTGCTCAGCGTCTGCTCCAGGCCGGGCAGGGTCTGCTCGTCCGCGAGGTTCTTCGTGACGCCGTCGAGGCCGGTGATGCTGTCCTTCAGCGGGGTCCGCACGTCGCCGAGCAGGCCCGCGGTGGCCGTGGAGAGGTCACCGAGGCCGCCGATCGCGTCGCCGATGACGGTGCGGTCCGCGGCCAGGCCGGAAACGAGCTCCCGCAGCGTCGAAATCAACGTCGTCAGTGCGGTTCCCTTGCTGTTCACCGTGCCGAGCACGTGGTTGAGGTTGGTGATCACGTCGCCGATCAGCCGGTCGCGGCTCGCGAGCGTCGAGGTCAGCGAGCCGGTGTGCGCGAGCAGCTCCTCGACCGTGCCGCCCTCGCCCTGCAGCACCTGCACGATCTCGCCGGAGAGCTGGTTGACGTCGGTGGGCGAAAGCGCCTGGAACAGCGGCTTGAAGCCGTTGAACAGGTCGGTCAGGTCCAGGGCGGGGGTGGTGCGGCTCAGCGGGATTTCCCCGCCGACGGGCAGGGTGCCCTGGCCGCCGGGGCCGCGTTCGAGCGCGATGTAGCGCTGCCCGACCATGTTGCGGTATCTGACGACCGCGCCGACGTCGGCGGGCAGCTGCCGGCCGGCGTCGAGGGAGAACCGGACGTGCGCCAGGCTGTGGCCGGCGATCTCGAGTTCCTCGACCTGCCCGACGCGGACCCCGGAGATCCGCACGTCGTCGCCGACGTTCAACGACGTCGCGTCGGTGAAGGTGGCGCCGTAGAGGTCGGTGCGGCCGACGCCGGTGTTGGCGATGGAGACCGCCAGCAGCACGGTCGCGGCCGTGGTGACCAGGATGAAGATCAGGCTCTTGAGCAGCGGGGCGGCGAACTTCCTCACTTCAGCGTCACCTCCGTTCCGCGGTAGAGCGCACCGACCAGCACGCTGCTCCAGTCGGCGACCTCCCCGGTCGGCACGCCCAGCTGCGGGGCGAGCACGGTGGCCAGCAGTTCCCGTTCCTGCGGGGAGTTCGCGACGCCGAGGTCGTCCCGGGTGCCGGTCAGCAGCGGGTGCTGGGGCGTGCCGGGCGCGACCGCGGCGGTGCCGGTCGTCGGGGCGACGCCGCTGGGGTAGCAGCGCGGGCCACCGGCCGCCGGGTACGCCGGGTCGTCCTTGCCGGGCACGTACTTGCCGCGCGACTGGGTGACGGTGACGGCGGCGTGCATGCCGGGCTGGTTCGTGCCCTTGCCGAGCGCTTCGTCGACCGGCTTGCGCAACGCGTCCATCGCCTTCAGGGTGCAGGGGAAGCTGGGGGAGTACGCCGCCGCGATCTCCAGCGCCGAGCGGCTGTCGGCCGACAGGGCGATGAGGTTGTTCTCGTTGCGGTTCAGGAACTGCTGGACCTCGCCCGCCGAGCTCCGCACCTCCTGGTAGACCGTGGCGAGCTCGGGTGCCTTGTCGTGCACCGTGTTCAGCGTGACGGCCGAGTCGGTGAGCGCGTCCAGCAGGTCGGGGGCGATGTCCCCGTACAGCCGGGAGACCGCCGCGAGGTCCTGGACGTCCTTGGTGAACTTCGGCAGCTGGGGGTTGAAGCCGGTGAGGTAGCCGGCGGCGGTGGACAGCGTCCGGCCGAGCTGCTCGCCGCGTCCCTCCAGGGCCGTCGAAACCGCGGTCAGCGTCGTCGCCAGCTTCTGCGGCTGGACGGCTTTCAGCAGCGGCAGCAGGTTGTCGAAGACCCGTTCCAGCTCGACCGCGTTCGCCGAGCGGTCCTGCTCGATGACGTCGCCGGCGACCAGGTGGGGGGCGCGCTCGCCGTCCGGGATGGACAGCTGGACGTACCGCTCGCCGAACAGCGTCTTCGGCACCAGCAGCGCGGAGACGTTGCGGGGCAGCATGTCCACCTTGCCCGGTTCGAGAGCAAGCGCTATCTCGGCACCCTGCGGGGTGGCCCGGACGCCGCGGATCTCCCCGACGAGCACGCCGCGGGCCTTGACCTGGCCGCCCGCCTGGAGCTGGTTGCCGATGCGGCTCGCCTTGAGCGTCACCGGGACCGTGCTGACGAAGTCCTTGTCGTAAACCTTGATGGAGAGCGTCACCAGCACGCCCATCACCACGAGGAACAGCACCCCGGCGGTGCGGACCCCGGCCTTGCGGCGGGTTTCCCTTCTCATCCGGCCACCTGCACGGTCGTCGTCGCGCCCCAGATCGCCAGGGACAGGAAGAAGTCGAGGACGCTGATCGCGACGATCGCGGTGCGCACCGCGCGGCCCACCGCGACACCGACCCCGGCCGGGCCGCCGCTCGCGCGGAAGCCGTAGTAGCAGTGCGCCATGACCACCACGACGCTGAACACCAGGACCTTCCCGAACGACCACAGCACGTCGCCGGGGGGCAGGAACATCAGGAAGTAGTGGTCGTAGGTGCCGGCGGACTGGCCGAAGAACCACACGGTGATCTGCCGCGAGGCGAGGTAGCTCGACAGCAGCCCGATCGCGTACAGCGGGATGACGGCCAGGAAGCCGGCGATCACCCGGGTCGTCACCAGGTACGGGACGCTGGGGATGCCCATGACTTCGAGGGCGTCGATCTCTTCGGAGATCCGCATCGCGCCGAGTTGCGCGGTGAACCCGCAGCCGACGGTGGCGCTCAGCGCGAGCCCGCTCACCAGCGGCGCGATTTCGCGGGTGTTGAAGTAGGCGGACACGAACCCGGCGAACGCCGACGTCCCGACCTGGTTCAGCGCGGAGTAGCCCTGGAGGCCGACGACCGTGCCGGTGGCGACGGTCATCCCGATCATCACGCCGATCGTGCCGCCGATGACGGCCAGCGCGCCGCTGCCGAAGCTGACTTCGGCCAGCAGGCGGACGACTTCGCGCAGGTAGCGGCGCAGGGCCCGCGGGGTCCAGGCGATCGCGCGGAGGAAGAAGAGGATCTGGTCGCCGAGGGTGTCGAGGAAGCCGAACCGGCGGTCGACGGCCTCGCGTACCCGCGCGGTTCTCGGGAGGTCCGTGGTCGTCACTTCAGCTCCCCTTGGGCGGAACGAGTTGCAGGTAGACGGTGGTGAGGATCAGGTTCAGCACGAACAGCAGCAGGAACGTGATGACCACCGACTGGTTGACCGCGTCGCCGACGCCCTTCGGGCCGCCCTTGGGGTTGAGGCCGCGGTAGGAGGCGACCACCCCGGCGACGAAGCCGAAGATGAGGGCCTTGATCTCGCTGATCCACAGGTCGGGCAGCTGGGCCAGGGCGGAGAAGCTGGCCAGGTAGGCGCCCGGGGTGCCGTGCTGCATGATCACGTTGAAGAAGTAGCCGCCGAGCACGCCGACGACGCTGACCATGCCGTTGAGGAAGACGGCGACGCCCATCGCGGCGAGCACCCGCGGCACGATGAGCCGCTGGACCGGCGAGACGCCGAGGACCTCCATCGCGTCGATCTCTTCGCGGATGGTGCGGGAGCCGAGGTCCGCGCACATCGCGCTGCCGCCGGCGCCGGCGATGAGCAGGGCCGTGACGATCGGGCTGGCCTGCTGGATGATCGCGAGCACGCTCGCCGCGCCGGTGAACGACTGCGCGCCGATCTGCGTGGTCAGCGAGCCGATGTGCAGGGCGATCACCGCGCCGAACGGGATGGAGACCAGCGCCGTCGGCAGGATCGACACGCTCGCGATGAACCAGAACTGCTGGATCAGCTCCCGCGCCTGGAACGGGCGGCGGAAGGTCAGCCGGACGACGTCGAGGCCGAGTCCGTAGAGCCGTCCGGTCTGCCGCAATGCGGCCGCCCCCGGGAACGACGCCGTCGTCGTCCGTTCGGCCATTCGTGTGCCTCCAGCGGTTTCGGCGGCACGCCGAATACACCCGAGATGACCACAGGGAAATGGACCGAATGGACTAATAATTACCGGCCATTCACGGTCTCGGGAGTGCCGTGCCGTTTCCTACTGGTCGGTACGCTAACGACGGCCTTGCTGGGAGACAAGAACTTGAGCAGGATCACGGGGTCACGGGCTGGTAACCGCGCATTTCTTGTCCAGAGCTGACAAACGGACCCGATCTTGTTGTCAGCGAAGGAAAAGAAACTCCGCCGGCGACCCCACCCGCGCTCGACGCCCCACCCCGCTTTGTCAATTCCCGCGCACTCCGCCGGACGACACGCGTGACGGGGAAGCCGACACGCGTGATCCGGGAGCCGACACGCGTGATCAGGAGGACGACACGCCGGGGGACCCCGGCCTGCGCCGTGTCGACCCTTCAATCACGCGTGTCGACCTTTGAATCACGCGTGTCGACCCGTTGCGCACGTCAGGACTTGAGGGTGGCGACGAGTTCGTAGGAGCGGATGCGGTCGGCGTGGCCGTGGACCATCGTGGTGACCATCAGCTCGTCCGCGCCGGTGTCGGCCAGGAGCTGCTCGAGTCCCTTTTGGACGGTTTCCGGCGAGCCGACGATGCTGGAGCCGAAGCGCTCGGCCAGGAACGCGCGGTCCATCTCGGTGTACGGGTACTCCGCGGCTTCTTCCGGTGTCGGCAACGCGATCGGGCGGCCGCGGCGGAGGCTGAGGAACGTCAGCCCGCTGGGGCCGGCCAGGAAGCGGGCGCGCTCGTCGGTTTCGGCGGCGACCACGGACACGCCGAGCATCACGTACGGCTCGTCGAGCACCCCCGGCCGGAAGTTCTCGCGGTAGAGCTGGACGGCCGGGACCGTGTTCTCGGCGGCGAAGTGGTGGGCGAAGGAGAACGGCAGGCCGAGCCGCCCGGCGAGCTGGGCGCTGAAGCCGCTCGAGCCGAGCAGCCACACCGGCGGCTGGTTGCCCTCGGCCACCACCGCGTTGACGCCGCGGGCCTCCGAATGGGTGAAGTAGCCGATCAGCTCCTGCAGGTGCTCCGGGAAGTTTTCGGCGGACAGCCCGCCCGGGCCGCGCAGCGCCAGCGCCGTGCGCTGGTCGGTGCCCGGCGCGCGGCCGATGCCGAGGTCGATGCGGCCGGGGTGGAACGCCTCCAGGGTGCCGAACTGCTCGGCGACGACCAGCGGCGCGTGGTTGGGCAGCATGATGCCGCCCGACCCGACGCGGATCCGCTCGGTGGCGTCGGCGACGTGCCCGATCAGCACGACGGTGGCCGAGCTGGCGATGCCGGGCATGTTGTGGTGCTCGGCCAGCCAGTAGCGGTGGTAGCCCAGCCGTTCCGCGGCGCGGGCGAGGTCCAGGGTGTTGCGCAGCGTCTCGCCGACCGTGTTCCCCTCCGAAACGGGGGACAGGTCGAGCACGGACAGCGGCACGTCAGGCAATGAGCTCACAACCGGGGTCAACGCCCCGGTGCCGTCAATGCTTCCCGAATCGCGGCCGGATCGTCCCCGCTGAACGTCACGACGCCGTCCGGACGCACGAGCAGCGCGTCCGCCGGGGCGTCCGGGCAGGCGGCTGTGACGATCTTCACGCCCGGACCGGCGGCCTCCCGCAGGTCGGCGCGGTCGGCGAAGTCGAACAGCACGGTGGGCGCGTCACGCATGACTTCCGCCACCCGGGTCGGCTCGCCGCCGACGGTCAGCGGCAGGTCGGGCACGTACGGCAGCTCGTCGGCGTCCCGCAGGAGCCCGGCCAGGTGCCGGGTCGCTTCGGGCAACGCGGCCAACTCGCCGAAGAGCGTCCGCAGGGCGTCGCCGTCCTCGCCGGTCAGGCGGTCGAGCAGGGCCTGGACCCGGGTCTGCGTCAACGTCCGCGCCGCCACCGGGCGCCGCTCGGCGTCGTAGCTGTCGAGGAGACTCTCCGGAGCCGAACCGCAGACGACGGCGGCGAGCTTCCAGCCGAGGTTGACGGCGTCGAGCAGCCCGACGTTGAGCGCCGACCCACCGGCAGGAAAGACGTGCGCGGCGTCGCCCGCGAGCAGCACCCGCCCGGCCCGGTACTGCGAGGCGAGCTGCGCCGAACTCGCCGTCCGCGACAGCCAGAGCGGTTCGCCCAGCGGCAGGTCGGTGCCGAGGACCCGCCGGACGGCGTCGCGGAACTCGTCGAGCGTCGGCTCGCCGGGCGGCTCCGGCGTCACTTCGCGCACGCCGGCGATCACGACGCCCGGCGTCAGCGAAGTCACCAGCACCCGGCCGCCGGGACGGCGGTTCCAGCCGCGCTCCAGTCCCGCCACCGTGGCGAAGAGGTCCACGTCGGCCCGGAAGTGCCCGAGGCGCATCAGCTCGTCGCCGGTGGTGCCGGGGAAGCCGATGCCGGCCAGCTCGCGGACGCGGCTGTGTGCGCCGTCGCAGCCGGCGATGTACCGCGGCTCGATGCGGTACTCGCCGTCCGGGCCGCGGACGGTGCCGAGGTCCACCAGTTCGTGACCCCGCCGGATTTCGGCGCCGAGCTCGGTCGCGCGCTCCTCCAGCAGGGCCTCCATCCGTGGCTGCTGCAGCATGAGCGTGCGCAGCGGCGCGTCCGGCCCGGAGAAGCGGAGGGGGACCGGCCCGAACGGGAAGCCGGGGACGGGGCCGGCGAACGCCGCTTCGGCCCGGAACCGGTCCAGGAGTCCCCGGTGGTCGAGCTGCTCGACGATCCGGCCGCCGAGCCCGTTCGCCCGCGGCCGCCGGTCCGGTTCGGTCCGCCGGTCCAGGACCACCACCTTCGCGCCGCCGAGCCGCAGCTCCGCCGCCAGCATCAGGCCCACCGGGCCCGCTCCGATCACCGCTACGTCCATCACGCCCTCCAGAGTGTCAGTTCAAACTGACGACCATGTCAGGCTAGACTGACACACCATGGAAGCGGAAGAGCTTTCGGGACGCGTCTCGGAAACGGACCCGGCGGTGGCGTTGCGGGCGGTGGGCGCCCTGCACCGGCTCGCCGAGCAGGTCGAAGCGGCGGCCGTCGCGCACGCACGGGAGCGGGGCTGGTCGTGGGAGCAGATCGGGGACGCGCTCGGCGTCGCCCGGCAGTCCGTGCACGCCAAGTACGGGAAGTGAGGTCCTCGTGCTCGACCGGCTGATCGCCAAGAGCCCGTTCGCCGTGGTGGTGACGGCGGCCCTGGAGGAGTCCCGCCGCCGCGGCGACCGGCGGCTCGGCACCGAACACCTGCTGCTGGGCCTGTTGCACGACCCGGACAGCGCGCTCGCGCTCGGCATCGGCCTGGCCGAGGCCCGCGCGGCCCTGGACCGCCTGGACCGGGCGGCCTTGGCGGCGCTCGGCATCGAGGTCGAAGGCCTCCGCCCGGCCGAAGTCCCGGCGCGGCGCGGAAAGCTGACCCTCGGAGCGTTCACCTCCGGTGCGCGCGCGGTCGTCAACGAGGCGATCGGCGGGACGCCCCGGCCGCGCGATCCGGCGCGGCTGCTGCGCGTGCTGCTGAAGCTGGCCCCGCCCGACCCGGCGGCCGATTTGCTGGCGGAACTCGGCGTCGACTCCGAAGCGGTTCACCGGTCGCTGGATTCCCGCACCTGATCGCGCGCTTTTGGCTACGGTGGGCGAATCGGTGAATGAGCCACAGGGAGGACCGGGTGCCGCGTCCCGAGCGACCCTTGGATCCCGGGGACGATCTGCTCGTCGAATTCGCCGCCGATCTCCGGCGGTTGCGCGAGAGCGCCGGAAATCCGACCTACCGCGAGCTCGGGCGGCGCGCGCACTACTCGGCGGGAACGCTCTCGGAAGCCGCCGGCGGGCGGAAACTCCCCAGCTTGGCCGTCACGCTTGCCTACGTCCGGGCCTGCGGCGGGGTGCCGGCGGAATGGGAGGAACGCTGGCACGCCGTCGCCGAAGAGTCGCGTGCGGACGGTACCGATTCACCGCGCGAGCCGGAACCCGGGGAAACTCCGCCGTATGTCGGGCTGGCCGCTTTCACGCCCGCCGACGCGGACCGATTCTTCGGCCGCGAACGGCTCGTCGAAAAAGTTGTCGAACGGCTCGGGAGACAGCGTTTTCTCGCCGTCCTCGGCGCGTCCGGTTCGGGAAAGTCGTCCCTGCTGCGGGCCGGGCTGCTGCCTTCGGTGAAGGGGCCGGCCGTGCTGCTCACCCCGGGGCACCGCCCGCTGGAGGAGTGCGCGGTCAAGTTCGCCGCCGCGCTCGGCGTCGCGCCCGGGGCCCTGTTCGACGACTTCGCCGCGCACCCGAGCCACCTCGGCCTAGCCGCGCGTCAGCTGGCCGACGGCGAGGACGAAGACGTCGTGCTGGTCGTCGACCAGTTCGAAGAGGTCTTCACCCTCTGCCAGGACGACCAGGAACGGGCCCGCTTCCTCGACGCGCTCGTCACCGCGACCACCGAACCCGGCAGCCGCACCCGGGTCGTCCTCGGCATCCGCACCGACTTCTACACCCACTGCGCGCGGCACGCCGAGCTCGCCGAGGCCATGCAGGACGCCCAGATCCTGGTCGGCCCGATGACGACCGAGGAGCTCCGGCAGGCGATCTCGCGGCCCGCCGTCGACACCGGGTACCGCGTCGAGAACGCCCTGGTCTCCCGGCTCGTCGCCGATGCCACCGGCCAGCCCGGCGTGCTGCCGCTGCTTTCGCACGCGCTGCTGGAGACGTGGCGGCGCCGCCGCGGCACCACGCTGACCCTCGCCGCGTACGAGTCGGCCGGCGGCATCGAGCGGGCCATCGCGCAGACGTCCGAAGGCACTTTCGCCAAGCTTTCCCCGCGCCAGCAGCGGCTGGCGCGGCAGATCTTCCTCCGCATGACCGCCCTCGGCGAAGGCACCGAAGACACCAAGCGGCGCATCGGCCGCGCCGAGCTCGACGCCGACGACACCGACACCGCCGTGGTTCTCGCCGAGCTGGCCGCGGCCCGGCTGGTCACCCTCGACGACACCGGCATCGAGATCGCCCACGAAGCCCTCATCCGCGGCTGGCCGCGGCTGCGCGAGTGGCTCACCGAGGACCGCGAAGGCCTGCGCGTCCACCGGCAGCTCACCGAGGCGACCGGCGCCTGGGAGTCCGTCGACGAGGACCCCGGCTGGCTCTACCGCGGCACCCGGCTGGCCATCGCCCGGGAGTGGGCCGCGCACCAGGATTCGGCGCTGTCGCGGCGCGAACGGCGGTTCCTCGACGCGAGCCTCGCCGTCGAACACGCCGAGCGGGACCGCGACCGCCGCCGCACCCGGCGGCTCCGCCAGCTGGTCGCGCTGCTCGCGGTGCTGCTGGTCGTCGCCGTGGCCGCCACCGCCTACGCCGTGCGCGCCGAGACCACGGCCACCGAGCAGCGCAACGACGCGCTCGCCTACAAGGTCGCCGGCCAGGCGCTGGCCATGCGCGCCACCAACCCCGCGCTGGCCGCGCAGCTCGCGCTCGCCGCGTACCGCCTCGATCCCGGGGCCGACGAGCGCAGCGGCCTGCTCGGCATGTTCGGCACGCCGTACGCGACGCGGCTCACCGGGCACACCGGCCGGGTCAACACCGTCGCCCTCCGCCCGGACGGGCGGGTCATCGCCACGGCCAGCTGGGACGGCACGGCCCGGCTCTGGGACGTCCACGACCCGCACCACCCGGTGCCGCTGGGCGTGCTCGCCGGCCACGAAGGCAACGTGAACAACGTCGCCTTCGCGGCCGACGGCCGGACCGTCGCCACCGCGGGCTTCGACGGCACCGTCCGCGTCTGGGACGTCTCCGACCCGGCGCGGCCGGGGCCCGGCACGGCGATCGAGCGGCACCAAGACGTCAAGGCGTACGCGGTGGCCTTCAGCCCGGCCGGGCCGCTGCTGGCGACCGCCGACTTCAAGGGCACGATCCGGCTCTACGACACCACCGACGCCGCCCACCCGCGGCCGGCGGGGGAGCTGACCGGGCACACGTCCTACGTCAACAACCTCGCCTTCGGCGGCGACGGCCGGCTGCTCGCCTCCGCGTCGGCCGACGAGACCGCCCGCCTCTGGGACGTCGCTTCGCGGACCCAGCTCGGCGTCGTGGCCGGGCACACCGACGTCGTGCACTCGGTGGCGTTCAGCCCCGGCCGGCCCGTCCTCGCCACGGCGAGCCAGGACCAGACCGCGCGGCTGTGGGACATCGCCGACCCGGCCCACCCGGCGCCGCTGGCCTCGCTCACCACGCACAAGGCGATCGTGCGCTCGGTGGCCTTCGCCGCCGACGGGCACACGCTCGCCACCACCGGCTTCGACCGCACGGCCCGGCTGTGGGACGTCGCCGACCCGCGGCAGCCGCGTGAGCTGCAGTCGCTGCCCGGGCACACCAGCGCGGTCGTCGCCGCGGTGTTCACCCGCGACGGCCGCACCCTCGCCACGGCCAGCGACGACCAGTCCGCCCGGCTCTGGGACCTGCCCGGGCCCGCCGTCGCCGCGCACACGGCCCAGGCGTGCCACGTCACCTTCGGCCCCGGCGGCAAGCTGCTGGCTTCCGGCGGCTACGACGGAACCGTGCGGCTGGACGACCGCACCGACCCGCGCGCGCCGCGGGAGGCGGCCACGATCGGCGGGTTCGGCGACGCGGTCTGCGGCGTCGCGATCAGCCCCGACGGCCGGACCCTGGCCACCGGCAGCTGGGACCACACGATGACACTGCGGGACATCACAAACCCGGCCGAGCCCGGGCCGCCGGTGGTGTTCAACCGGCTCCACGACGACGTCGACGCGGTCGCCTTCAGCCCGGACGGCCGGCTGCTCGCCACCGCGGGCGACGGCCACACGGCCCGGCTCTGGGACCTCGCCGACCGGACCCGTCCGGTCGAGATCGCGAAGCTCGAGGGCCACGGGGACGACGTCCACACCCTCGCTTTCCGCCCGGACGGCCGGACGCTCGTCACCGCGGGCTGGGACCACACCGCGCGGCTCTGGGACATTTCGGCGCCCCGGGCCCCGCGGCCGCTCGCGAAGCTGACGGGCCACACCGACACGATCTTCTCGGTCGCCTACAGTCCCGACGGCCGGCACGTCGCCACGGCGAGCGCCGACCGCATGGTCCGCCTGTGGGACGTCACCGACCCGGCGCACGTGCCGCCCCCGGTGGTGCTGGACGGCCACGCGGACGTCGTCATGTCGGTGTCCTTCAGCGGCGACGGCCGGACGCTGGCGTCCGGCAGCTACGACCGGACGATCCGGCTGTGGGACGTCGCCGCGGCGACGCCGTACGCGGTCCTGCCCGAGCAGCGCGACCGCGTCTACGCCGCGCAGTTCGCGCCGGACGGCCACACCCTGGCGGGCGGGGGCGCGGACGGCACCGTGCGGTTCTGGGAGGCCGATCCGGACCGGGCGGCCCAGCGGATCTGCGCGGCGGTGTCACCCCGGATCACCGAAGCCGAGTGGAGGGAAAGCTTCCCGGACCTCGGCTACGCCCCACCCTGCCCCTGATCACCGTGCCGGGGGTTTGTTCGGCGTTGTTGTTCGGTGGGTGAGCGCGGACACCGAACAACCCGGATCGGCTAGACATGCCCTTGGACGCGCTCGCGTCCCACGACGTTCGTTTCACCGGGGGTCTGAAGGGCTCCTTCGAGGGCACGGGAACCCGCCCCCCGCCCCCCGAAGGGGCCCTTCAGCGTTCTGCCGCGCCGGTCGTGAGTGGTAAGGAGGGTTAGAACCCTCCTTACCACTCACGACCGGCGCGGCAGGGGTCAGGCGGCGGGGATCCAGTCCGGATTCGAGGCCAGCACGATCAGCTGCTGCGTCGCGCGGGTCAGCGCCACGTACAGCACCCGGCGGCCGGTCGTCGATTCGGTGATCAGGTCGACCGGCTCCACCAGCACCACCGCGTCGTACTCCAGGCCCTTCGAATCCAGGCTGCCGACGACCTTCAGCCGCTCGTCCGCCTGCCCCGACAGCCAGCCCGCGACCTCCGGCACCCGGTCCATCGCGGTGATGACGCCGACCGTGCCCTCGACCGCGCCCAGCAGTTCCTTCACCGCCGCCTGCGTCGCCGCGGCCAGGCCGGCCGCCTCCACCGGGCGGACCTCCGGCTCCACCCCGGTGCGGCGGACCGCCACCGGCAGCTCGCCGGACTCCGCGTGCCCGGCCACCACCTTCGCCGCCAGGTCGAAGATCTCGGCCGAGTTCCGGTAGTTCGTGCGCAGCGTGAACCGCCGGCGGGCGGTCTTGACGCCGAACGCCTGGTCGCGCGCCGAAGCCGCCTCCGCCGGGTCCGGCCACGAGCTCTGCACCGGGTCCCCGACCACCGTCCAGCTCGCGTACTTCCCGCGCCGGCCCACCATCCGCCACTGCATGGGCGAAAGGTCCTGGGACTCGTCGACGACCACGTGCGAGTACTCGTCGTAGTGCTCCGGCCGCGTCGGCGCGCCGCCCGAGCGCTGCGGCTCGACCTCGATCACCTGGCGCCGCTTGCGCTTCGGCTCCGGCCCGGTCAGGACGCGCAGCTCGTCCAGCAGCGCCACGTCCGCGATCGACCAGCCCCGCGACCGGTCCGCGAAGTCCGCGGCCAGCATCGAGATCTCCGGCCGGTTCAGGACGCCCTTCGCCGCCGAGGCCAGCCGCTTCTCGTCGCCCAGCCACTTGAGGATCTGCGCCGGGTACAGCACCGGCCACCAGACGACGAGGAAGCGGTGGAAGTCGATCCGCTCGCCCAGGTCGGTGATCAGCTCGGCGCGGTCGAACGGCCTGCCGTCGTCCTTGGCGTGCTCCTCGGCCTTCGCGGCGAGGGCGTCGAGCAGCATCTCGGCCGCCCGGATCCGCGACCGGTTCGGCGGCGCGCCCTGCGTGTGGGCCTTGCGACGGATCTTCTCCAGCTCTCGCGCGTTCAGCTTCAGCACTTCGCCGCGGTAGACGATCCGCATCTCCTCCGGCGCCTCCGGCGGCGTGTCCCGCAGCGCCCGCAGCAGCACCTTCCGCATCCGCAGCGACCCCTTGACGGCGGCGAGCGGCGCCGCGTCCTGCCGCGTCGCCTCCAGGCCGTCGAGGACTTCGCCGAGCGCGCGCAGTTCGACGTTCGTTTCCCCCATGGAGGGGAGGACCCGCGAGATGTAGCTGGTGAACACGCCCGACGGCCCGATGACCAGCACCCCGGCCCCGCCGAGCTGACGGCGGTAGCGGTAGAGCAGGTAGGCGGCGCGGTGCAGCGCGACCGCGGTCTTGCCGGTGCCCGGGCCGCCGGTGATCTCGGTGACGCCCCGCCAGGGCGCCCGGATGACCTCGTCCTGCTCCTTCTGGATGGTCGCGACGATGTCGCGCATCTTCTCGCCGCGCGAGCGGCCCAGCGCCGCCATCAGCGCGCCCTCGCCGACGATCCGCATGTCCTCGGGGACGGCGTCGGCGATCAGGACGTCGTCGTCGACGTCGAGGACGTTCTGGCCCGAGCAGCGGATCACGCGCCGCCGCACGACGTCCATCGGTTCCTCGGCGGTGGCCTGGTAGAACGCGGCCGCGGCCGGCGCGCGCCAGTCCGTGACGAGGTTGTCGAACTCGGCGTCGCGGATGCCGAGGCGGCCGACGTAGGTGCGTTCGCCCTCGCGGTCGTCGAGCCGGCCGAAGACGAGGCCTTCGTACTCCGCGTCGAGCGTCTGCAGCGTCTGGTTGGCGTGGTGGACCATCATGTCGCGCTCGAACAGCATCGACGCCTGCTCGAAGATCGCCTCGCGCTGCGCCCCCTGGCCGATCTCGTAGCCCTTCGTACGCATCGCCTCGGCCTGGGCCTTCAGTTCGTCCAGACGGGTGTACACGCGATCGACGTGGGCTTGCTCGATGGCGATCTCGGCCCGTCTGACCCGAGGTTCGGACACGCATGGCTCCTTGACAGCTTTGGGATCGCCTCCGAGGGCGAAGAACGACTCTACGCGGTGGCCCGGGCGGGGACACCCGTGTCCCGGTCATCCGCGCCGCACGCGTTCCCCGACGCTTGCGGGGGTCCGGGTGGCGGAGCCCCCGGCGTGGGGTGCGGGGCGCGGCCCCGCAGGGCACTGCACAATCGGGGGGTGACCAGGATCGTGGCCGGGACGGCGGGCGGGCGGCGGCTGAAGGTGCCGCCGAAGGGCACCCGGCCGACGTCGGAGCGCGTGCGGGAAGCCCTGTTCAACGCCCTCGAGACGGCCGGCGAGCTGGACGGCGCCCACGTCCTCGACCTCTACGCCGGGTCCGGCGCGCTCGGCCTGGAAGCCCTCTCGCGCGGCGCGGCGGACGCGCTGTTCGTGGAGTCCGACCGGCGCGCGGTGGACGTCCTGCGCGGCAACGTCGCGGCGCTCGGCCTGGGCGGCACGGTCCGCGCCGGGGCGGTCGAGGCGGTGGTCGCGGCGCCCGCGCCCGCCTCGTTCGACCTCGTGCTCGCCGACCCGCCGTACGCCGTGGACGCGGCCGCGCTCGGAACCGTGCTGGCGGCGCTGGCCGCCGGCGGCTGGCTGGGGCCGTCGGCCCTGGTGGTGATCGAGCGCGCCGCCCGGGACGGCGAGCCGGACTGGCCGCCGGGCTTCGCGCCGGCGCGCGCGAAGAAGTACGGCGACACGGCCGTCTTCTGGGCGGAGTACACGGCTGTGTCGTGAACCACGCGGCGGAGACCGGGTCCGGCACGGTAGCGTCCGCGCCATGCGGCGTGCGGTCTGTCCCGGTTCCTACGATCCGGCCACCAACGGGCACCTCGACATCATCGAACGGGCCAGCGTGCTGTTCGACGAGGTCGTCGTCGCGGTGGGGGTGAACCGGTCGAAGAAGGGGCTGTTCGAGGTCTCCGAACGGCTCGACATGCTCCGCGAAATCACCGCGAAGCTGCCGAACGTACGGGTCGACTCCTGGGAGGGCCTGCTGGTCGACTACTGCCGCGACCACGACATCGCGGCGGTCGCCAAGGGCCTGCGCTCGGTCAGCGACTTCGACTACGAGCTGCAGATGGCGCAGATGAACCGCGAGCTCACCGGCGTCGAGACGCTGCTGATGGCGAACAACCCGGCGTACGGCTTCGTGTCCAGCTCGCTGGTCAAGGAGGTCGCGGCGCTCGGCGGCGACATCGAGCACCTGGTCCCGGCGGTCGTCTACGAGCGGCTTTCGGAGAAGTTCCCCAAGCTCGGGCGCTGACCCGCCACCGGGTCCACATCGGACCCCGGGTGTCCGGTTCCCGTCGTCCGGCCCCCTCCGTTCGTCGGGACTTGGGGCCGGTGGTGCGGGAGTTCACGTCGGCGTCTCCCGACGATCATCCGATCGAGTTACGGTCCGAAAATGGCCAACTACCGATCACGCCTGGTCGCGGTCCTCTTCGCGCTCCTGGCCACGCTGTTCGCCGGGGTCACCGCCGCCGCAGCGGCTTCCCCGGCTTCCCCCGCCGTCGTCGCGCAGAACGCGTGCGGGAACCTCTCCGGCTTCTCGCACACGACGCTTTCGGCGCTGCCGCCCGAAGCGACGAAGACGTACAACCTGATCCAGACCGGCGGGCCGTTCCCGTACCCGAAGAACGACGGTGTCGTCTTCGACAACCGCGAAGGCGTGCTCCCGGCCTGCGCCTCGGGCTACTACCACGAGTACACGGTGCCCACGCCGGGCTCGAGCACCCGCGGCACGCGCCGCATCGTGACCGGCAGCGCCGGCGAGTACTTCTACACCGGCGACCACTACGCCACCTTCAAGGTCATCGACGTCGGCGGCACGACGCACGCCTGCGGCGACCTCTCGGGCCTGGCGAAGATCGGCTACTCGCAGCTGTCGTCGGCGGCTCGCACGGTCGTCGACAACGTCCGGAACGGCACTTCGGCCGGCACGACGTACGAGAACCGCGAAGGCGTGCTCCCGGCCTGCGCGTCCGGCTACTACAAGTTCTTCACCGTCGGCACGAACGACCGCGTGATCTCCGGCAAGGCGGGCGAGCTGGCCTACACCCCCGACCACTACGCGACCTTCAAGCGGATCGACCTGAATTCCTGAACCGTGCAACGCGCCGCGCCCCCTCGTCCGTGAGGTACACCGGAACGAGGACGAGGGAGGCGCGATGCGGGCTGCGGAGGACGCGGACTTCCGGGAGTTCGCCCGGGCGCGGGCGGGTGCGCTGAGACGGACGGCGTACCTGCTGTGCGGCGACTGGCACCTCGCGGAGGACCTCGTCCAGGTCGCGCTGATCAAGCTGTACCGGGTCTGGCCGAAGGTCGCCCGGCGGGGGCCCGTCGACAACTACGCCCGGCAGGTCCTGCTGCGCTGCTGGCTCGACGAGCAGCGGCGGCCGTGGCGGCGTCGCGAACGCCGTGACGGCGTCGTGCCGGACCAGCCCTCTGCCACGCCCGAGGCCGGGATTTCCGGCCCGCTCCTGCGCGCCCTCGCCGAGGTTCCGCCGAAGCAGCGCGCCGCCGTCGTCCTCCGCTACTGCGCCGACCTCCCGGCCGCGGAGGTCGCGGAGGTGCTGCGCTGCTCGGAAGGAACCGTGCGGAGCCAGGCCGCCCGCGGGCTCGAGACCCTCCGGGGCGTGCTCGAGCACAGCTCGGAGAGGAGCGCGTGATGCACGAACTCGAAACCCGCCTGCGCGAGCTGGACGTCCCGGAACCGCCGCTCGGCTTCGACCCGGACGACGTCGCCGATCGCGCGGCCCGGCAGGCCCGGAAACGCGGGGCGGGGATCATCGGCACCCTCGCAGCGGCCTCGGCCGTCGCGGCCGTGGCGGTGTTCGCGCCCGGTCCGGCGCCCGTGCCGCCGGCCGGTCCGCCGTCCCCGCCCTCGCTCGCCGAGCAGTCCCGGATCCGGCTGGCGCTCGCCGACGCCGTGACGCGGGCGCTCCCCGGCGTCCACGACCTGACCTTGGGCCGGTCGCCCGCCGACAGCATCGGGCCGGAGCGGATGGGCGTGACGGCCGAGTTCGTCGACGCGGACGGACGGCCCGGCAACTTCCAGCTGACCGTCCGCGGCCCGGGGGCCGCGGGCGAGGTCGTCCCGGCCGACCGGCTCTGCACCACGCCGGTTTCGGCGGGGCGCTGCACCCGGGTGCCCCAGCCCGGCGGCGGGCTGCTGGTGCTCTCCGAGCTCGTGTACCGGGACCGGAACGGTGACCCGGTGCGCGACGGCACCGTCGGGTTCCTCTACCGCCCCGACGGCTCGACGGCGGTCGTGATCGGCGGTCTCGGCTACCCGCTGACCGAAGAGCAGCTCACCGAGGTGATCACCGATCCGGCCTTGACGCTGTATTAGGAACTCCGGCGCCGGGCGTGGTCCAGGGGGACACGCCCGGCGCCGGTCGCGTTCACCGCTTCGGCGCCCGATGCGGGCAGACTGGACACAGCGACAGGGGATTGGAGTTGCCGTGTACCGGGTTTTCGAGGCGCTCGACGAGCTCGTCACGATCGTCGAGGAGGCGCGTGGCGTCCCGATGACGGCCAGCTGCGTGGTACCCCGGGGTGACGTGCTCGAGCTCCTCGACGACGTCCGCGACGCACTGCCGGCGGAGATCGACGACGCCCAGGACGTCCTCGACAAGCGCGACGATTTGATTCATGCGGCCCGCAAGGAAGCGGGCGAGACGGTGGCGGGCGCGAACGCCGAGGCCGAGCGCGCGATCGCCGACGCGACGGACGAAGCGGAGCGCATCCTCGCCGACGCGCGGGCCCGGGCGGAGCAGATGCTCGCCGACGCGCACGACCAGGCCGACCGCACGGTGGCGGCGGGCCAGGCGGAGTACCAGAACCTCACGGACCGGTCCCGCGCCGAGTCCGAGCGCATGGTCCAGGCGGGCCGCGACGCGTACGACCGGGCCATCGAAGACGGCCGCGCCGAGCAGGCGCGCCTGGTCGCCCAGACCGAGGTGGTCCAGGCGGCGCACGCGGAGTCGGCCCGCATCGTGGACGAGGCCCACGCGGAGGCGGACCGCCAGCGAGCGGACTGCGACGCGTACGTGGACGGCAAGCTCGCGGAGTTCTCGGAGCTGCTGGCGACCACGCTGCGAACGGTCGATTCGGGCCGCAACCACCTGCGCTCGCCGGCGAACCTGCCGAGCTCCGGCGGCCGGCCGACGCTCTACGACTACCAGGTGTGACGAGCTTCTCAGCCGGGCTTTGAGTTGCCGGGGGCGGTTGTCCACACTCCGCCCGGGTTGGGGACAAAAGCTCCCCACCTGCGGCTTTCCCGGCTTTTCGTCGGCCACCCCCGATAGACTGGACCCGGGGACGGCCCCCAGAGGGAGGGCGGGCGCGCGCGGAAGCGGCCACCCGCCGCACGACCTCGCCGGGTGCCAGCTCAAAAGGGGTGGCGGCCCGTGCGTACCCTGGACTGGATGTCCGAGAACAAGACCCCCCAGCTCGACGACCGCAGCCCGTGGGTGATCGACACCCGTGAGCTCGGCCGTCACGCCGGTCTCAGCCGCGCCCTCACGCGCAGCGTGCCGGTGGAGACGCCGCTCGGCGTCCCCGATGTCATCACCATCGAAGCCGGCTCCGAGCTGGAACTCGACCTGCTCCTCGAGTCCGTCGTCGAAGGCGTCCTCGTCAGCGGCACCGCGAAAGCGCTGGCGAAGGGCACCTGTGCCCGCTGCCTCGACCCGCTGACCGAAGAGGTCGAGGTCGAGGTCCAGGAGCTGTTCGCCTACCCGGGGTCGGCCACCGAGGAGACCACGGACGAAGACGAGATCCCCCGGCTGATCGACGACCGGATCGACCTCGAACCCATCGTCCGCGACGCCGTCGTGCTGGCCCTGCCGCTGGCCCCGCTGTGCACGGAAGACTGCGCCGGGCTCTGCATCGACTGCGGCGTCAAGTGGGCCGATCTCGAGCCCGGACACGGGCATGAGAAGATAGACCCTCGGTGGGCCGCACTGGTCGAGCGCTTCGACGAGAACGCGGGCGAAAAGCCTGCGCAAGGGCCCAGCTGAGCAAGCCTGACGAGCGTCCAGCTCGTTCCGGAGGAAAGTTCGCTCGCACCGCGAGCAGACCGTCATAAGGAGATCTACTCGTGGCCGTCCCGAAGCGGAAGATGTCGCGATCCAACACGCGCTCCCGCCGCAGCCAGTGGAAGGCGGCTCCGGTGCAGCTGGTGCCCTGCTCCAACCGCGCCTGCAAGCAGCCGAAGCTCCAGCACATCGCGTGCCCGTCGTGCGGCCAGCACAACGGCCGCCAGGTCGTCGAGCCCGCCTGATCGGGTAGCCGATATGGGGGGCAAGACGCCCGGGGGACCACCAGCCGATCCGGCGCCGTTGCTCGAAGCGCTCGGGGTCGTTCTCGACCCCGAGCTGCTCCGGCTGTCGCTGACCCACCGTTCGTACGCGTACGAAAACGGGGGGCTGCCGCCGAACGAGCGGCTGGAATTCCTCGGTGACGCCGTGCTCGGCCTCGTCGTCACCGATCACCTGTACAACACGCATCCCGATCTGCCCGAAGGTCAGCTCGCGAAGCTCCGCGCCAGCGTCGTCAACATGCACGCACTGGCGCGGGTGGCGCGCGGGCTCGGCGAGGGCGGGCTCGGGGCGCACCTGCTGCTCGGCAAGGGCGAAGAGCTCACCGGCGGGCGGGACAAAGCGAGCATCCTCGCCGACGGGCTGGAGGCCGTGATCGGGGCCGTGTACCTCGAACACGGCATCGAGATCGCGCGCAAGCTCGTCCACCACCTCTTCGACGGCCTGCTCGCCGAAGCGCCGCTGCGCGGGGCCGGGCTCGACTGGAAGACGAGCCTGCAGGAGCTGACCGCGTCGGCCGGCCTCGGCGTGCCCGAGTACAAGGTCGAAGACACCGGGCCGGACCACCGCAAGGAGTTCACGGCCACGGTGCTCGTCGCGGGCCGTCCCCTCGGCAACGGCGCCGGCTCGACGAAGAAGGAAGCCGAGCAGAAGGCCGCCGAGACGGCCTGGCGCTCGCTGTCCGCCGAACTCGAGGCGCAGAAGAAGGCCGAACCGGAGTCCTGATCAGCGGGAACTCCTGTTGACGCTTTCCCGGAACGCTCAGTAGCGTGTGGACATCCGCCGCCCGAAGCTCACTGAGAGGTTTGGCGGATGCGTCTGCTCTTCGTACCCTTGATCGCCGCGGCGCTGGTCGTCGTGCCCGGACCGGCGGCCTCGGCCGCGCAGGTCCGCGTCACTTCGCTCGCGGCACTGCAGTCCGCAATGGACAAAGCGAACCCCGGCGACACGCTCGTGCTCGCCGACGGCAGCTACTCCGCGGGTTCGACGCTGTCGATCAAGCGGTCCGGCACCGCCTCGGCGCCCGTGACGATCGCCGCGGAGCACACCGGCCAGGCGACCATCACCGGCTCGAAGACCTTCTCGTTCGCGAGCGGCGTCTCGAACGTGGTGCTGCGCGGGTTCAAGTTCCGGGGCAGCGCGAAGCTGAGCGTCCCGGCCGGCGCGCCGGGCAACCGCCTGACCCGCAACGACTTCCAGCTCACCACCGACGGCAACTGGGTGACGGTCAGCGGCGACGACACCGTCGTCGACCGCAACGTCTTCCAGAACCGCACCAGCCAGGGCGTGTTCCTGCAGATCCTCGGGCCGTCCGGCGCCATGGCGAAGCGCGTTCACGTGCACCACAACTACTTCTACAACCACCAGTTCAGCGGTTCGAACGGTGGTGAGTCGATCAGGCTGGGCCTCAGCGACCACCAGTCGTACCCGGCCAACGCGCTGATCGAGAACAACCTGTTCGAGAAGGCCGACGGCGACAGCGAGGCGATCTCGGTCAAGTCGTCGGACAACGTGGTTCGGTACAACACGATCCGCGACAGCCGGGGCTACATCGTGCTGCGCCACGGCAACCGCAGCACCGTCGAGGGCAATGTGCTGTTCGACTCCGGTATCCGGTTCCACGGCAACGACCACAAGATCGTCGGCAACTACGTGGCGAATTCCGGCGGCCGGGCGATCGTGTTCGGCTCCGGCAACGAAGCCGACAGCGGGCCGACGAGCAAGCTCCACGACCGGCCGGACCGCGTCACGGTCGCGTACAACACGGTGCTGGGCAGCAACAGCGTGATCGACGGCGACGGCGGCGACTTCAAGCCGAAGGACTGCGTGGTCGCGGACAACATCGTCAAGGGGACGTCGGGGACGCTGGTGACGTTGCCGAGCGGGTCGACGGTCAAGTACGAGGGCAACATCACCTTCGGCGGCACGGCGGGCGTTCCGTCGCGCAACGTCGACCCGAAGCTGGTCAAGGACGCCGCCGGGCTCTACCGGCTGGCTTCGGGCAGCCCGGCGATCGACGCGGGCGTGGGTTCGTACCCGTTCGCGGCGAAGGACTTCGACCTGCAGGCCCGCACCGGTGCTTACGACGTCGGCGCCGACGAGTACTTCGCGTCGGGCGCGACGCGGGTCCCGCTGACGAAGGCGGACGTCGGCCCCAGCGCGCCGTAACGGCGTCGTCCGGCGGCGCCGAACAGAAAGTGTCGTACCCGCCGGGCACAATGGCCGTATGCCCGAACTTCCCGAGGTCGAAGTCGTCCGCCTGGGCCTGCAGGCGCACGTCGCGGGGCGGACCATCCGCGAGGCGGAGGTCCTGCACCCGCGCGCCATCCGCCGGCACGCCCTGGGTGCGGAGGACTTCGCGCAGCGGCTCGCCGGCACCCGCGTCGAGGCGGCGCGGCGCCGGGGCAAGTACCTGTGGCTGGAGCTGTCCGACAAGGAGGCGCTGCTGGCCCACCTCGGCATGAGCGGGCAGATGCTCGTCCAGCCGGAGGGCGCGCCGGACGAGAAGCACCTGCGGGTCCGCCTGCGCTTCGACGACGACGGGCCGGAGCTGCGGTTCGTCGACCAGCGGACGTTCGGCGGCCTGGCCCTCGACGACCTCAGTGACATCGGCAGCGACGTCCTGCTCCCGGACACGATCGCGCACATCGCCCGCGACCCGATGGACCCGGAGTTCGACCTCGACGCGGCGGTGCGCGCGCTGCGGTCGCGGCGCACCGAGGTCAAGCGGGCGCTGCTCGACCAGACGCTCGTTTCGGGCATCGGCAACATCTACGCGGACGAAGCCCTGTGGCGCGCTCGCCTGCACTGGGCCCGTCCGACCGAAAAGCTGTCCCTCGCGAAGGGGCGGGAGCTGCTGTCCGCGGCGTCGGACGTGATGAACGCGGCGCTGGGGGCGGGCGGCACGTCGTTCGACGCGCTGTACGTGAACGTCAACGGGCAGTCGGGGTACTTCGACCGGTCGCTGGACGCGTACGGCCAGGAGGGGATGCCGTGCCACCGGTGCGGCACGGCGATCCGGCGGGAGCCGTTCATGAACCGTTCGTCGTTCTCGTGCCCGCGGTGCCAGCCGCGGCCGCGGGCGAACTCGGGTAGATAAAGGGGGTTCGCCATTCAGCTAAGATGAATGTGCCTGGTAGCTGAGGGAGTGCATCGTGGTCAAGGAGCCCGGAAAGTCGACGCTGGCCGACAAGATCGACCGGCTGTTCCACGTGGTCCGCAGGCCCGATCGGGAGCCGTACAGCAACGAAGAGGTCGCCAAGGCCTGCCGCGAAGCGACGGGTGAGAGCTTTTCGACCACGTACTTGTGGCAGCTGCGCACGGGCCGCCGCGACAACCCGACCAAGCGGCACCTCGAGGCACTGGCGCAGTTCTTCGGAGTCCCCCCGGCGTACTTCTTCGACGACGAGCAGAGCCGGAAGATCGCGGAGGAGCTGGCCCTGCTGGGCGCCCTGCGCGACGCCGGGGTCCGGGATTTGGCGTTGCGGGCGGTGACGTTGTCTTCCGACGGCCTGGACACGATCAGCGACATGATCGACGCGATCGCCCGGCGGGAGGCCGGTCGCGGCGGCCCGAAGAAGGAGAGCTGAGGGGACTCGCCATCGGGGGAGCTGCCGGGCGTTGGCGCGAAGCGCTGGTGCGGGTGGGGGTTCGCCTGCGGGCGTCTGCCCATCGGTACTTGCGGAACATCGCCCTGGGTTCGGGACTTGCCGCACCTCCGTGGGCCGTCGCCCGGTATCGTCGCGAATCGTCGTTCCGGCCGCCGAGCCGCCCGCGGGGCACCGTCTTCCGCGTCCGTGCGTCGGATTTTCGACGGCCGCGCAACCACGGGCGCTCTGCCGCGTTGATCCGGTTGGAACCGTCCGCGGCGTGGTGAAGGAGGGCTGAGGTGGCGCGACCATGGTGGCGGCGGCGACCGGCCCGCTCGCTGTGGCGGCGGGCCCGCGAGGTCGCCGACGGCGTCAGCCTGCCCGAACCGTTCGATGCCGAGGACTTCGTCGCGGGCCTGGCCGCCCAGCGCGGGCGCCCCATCGAACTCATGCCGGTCAGCGCTCCCGAAGGCGCGCCGTGCGGGTTGCTGATGAGCACCGAACGCGCCGACTACATCCTCTACCCGACGAACACGACCGCGTTGCACCGGCGGCACATCCTGCTGCACGAGGTCGGGCACCTGCTGTGCGGTCACGTCGGAGCCGACGCGGGCGCCGACGGCGTCGCCATCGATGCCGCCGCCGGACGGCAGCTCATGCCGAACCTTTCGCCGGAACTCGTCCGGCGCGTGCTCGGGCGCACCACCTACTCGGAGGTCGAGGAGCGCGAAGCCGAACTCGTCGCGAGCCTGCTCGCCCAGCGCGTCGTCCGGCCCGCGGAACCGCGCGAACCCGCGCCCGGCGTCCCGGAAGGCGTGCGGCGCTTCGATTCCTTGTTCGGCCGCCGCACGCCGTGATCGAAACCCTCGCCTACTACCTCTGCACGGCGGGCTTCGCCGGGTTCGGGTACAAGCTGATCGAGGCACGCCGCAGCCAGCCGGTGCGCACGATGTGGTTCCTCGCCGGTTTCGGCATCTGCATCGCCGCCGGCATCCTCGTGCTGACGCCGGCGATGTCGGCGCTGGCCGGCCCGGGCCCGGTGGCCGAGTGGGTCCTGAACCTGTCCGGCGACGAGCTGAAGCTGGGCGCGATCGGGTTCGCGGTCGCCTTCACGCAGTCGGTGTGGCGTGGCGAAGGCGCCCGCCTCGCCCCGCACGCGCTGTTCACCGCGGCGACGATGGTGCTGCTCGCGGCGTGCTTCGCGCTTTCCGAGCCGCGGCGCGTGGGCGACGACACGCTCTTTTCGGCCGCCGGCCTGCCGTTCGCCCTGGGCGACAAGGTGCTGTTCCTGGTGTACAGCCTGATCAGCCTCGGCCTGCTGCTCGCGGTGTTCGTCCGCAGCGCGTGGCACGCGGAGCCGGGACCGCTGCGCGCCGGGCTGTGGCTGCTCGTCGTCGGCGTGGGCGCGGCGGCAGCGTGGACGTTCTGGGACGTGGACGACGTCGTGCAGCTGGCGCGGACGGGACGGATCGGCGCCCGCGAGGACGTCCCGTCTTCGGTGCTCGCGGCCGTGACGATCGGTTTCGTGACGGCGGGAGCCACGCTCAGCGCGTGGTCACCGGCGGTGTCGTCGCTGGTCGGCCGGGTCCGCGCGTACCGGGCGTACCGCCGCATCGAGCCGCTGTGGACGGCGCTGCGCACGGCGGTCCCGGGCATCGCCTTGGACCCGGGCCGCAAACTGGCGGGCGGCGCGGAGTTCGCGCTGTACCGCAGGGTCATCGAAATCCGCGACGGCCACTTGGCGCTCCGAGCCCACTTCGACCCGGACCTCCCGGCGCGGGCGGAGGCGGCGGCGCGCCGGGCGGGAGTCCGCGAGGCGGAGGTGGCGGCCACGGTGGAAGCAGTAACCCTGGCGGCGGCGATCGAGGCGGGCCGCGCGGGTCGCCGCTTCGCCCGCGAGCCCGACCACCCGGCGGAACCGGACACGGAAGCGGACGTGGCCACCGAGGCGGCTTGGCTGGTCCAGGTGAGCCGGGCTTGGCGCCGCCTCGACGCGGTGGTGGAGCGAGTGGAGACAGCCACGCCCGCCTAGCCACCCCGAACGGCTCGCCGCAGCGTCCAGCTCGCTGCGGCGGCGCCCGGACCGCTCCCGGCGACGCCCGGCCCCGCAGCTGCGGCGCCCGGCTTGCTGCGGCGCCCAGACCACTGCGGCGCCCGGACCGCTCCCGACGGCGTGCCCGGCTGAGCCCCAAGCGCCCCGATGTGGCCTGGGGTGCGTGGGGGCACCGAAGGCGCACTGGGCCGGGAGGCGTTCCCGACCGCCTCCAACGCTCAGCGCGGGTAGCGGGCGCCGTTCACCGTCACCCTCAGGGTGTAGACCGAGCTGGAAGCGGTGATGAACAGCTCGTTTCCCCGTGCGCCGCCGAACGTGAAGTTCGAACACACCTCCGGGATGCGCAGCTTGCCGATTCTCGTGCCGTCCGGAGCGAAACAGTGCAGGCCGTCGTGCGCTGCCGCCCAGACCTGGCCCTCGCTGTCCACCCTCACTCCGTCGAAGCCGCCGCTGTCGCTCGTCGCGAAAATCTCGCCGCCGGTCAGCTTTCCGTTGTCCACCACGGAAAACACCCTGATGTGGCTCGGGTCCTGGCGCGTGTCCGCGATGTACAACCGCGACTCGTCCGCCGAAAACGCCAGGCCGTTCGGCCGGCTGAAGTCGTCCGCGACGATCGTCACCGAGCCGTCCGGGGCCGCGCGGTACACGTGGCAGGCGCCGATCTCGCTCTCGGCTCGGTACCCCTCGTAATCGCTGTCGATTCCGTAACTCGGGTCGGTGAACCAGATTGACCCGTCCGAGTGCTCGACCACGTCGTTCGGGCTGTTCAGACGCTTCCCCTGGTACTCCGACGCCAGCACCGTGATCGAGCCGTCGTGCTCGGTGCGCGTCACGCGGCGGGGTCCCTGCTCGCAGCTGATCAGCCGGCCCTGGCGGTCCACCGTGTGGCCGTTCGCGTACCCGGACGGCTGACGGAACACGCCGACCTGGCCCGTTGTCTCGTCCCAGCGCATTGTTCGGTCGTTCGGGATGTCGCTGAACACCAGGTAGCGGCCGGCCGGGAAGTACGCCGGCCCCTCCGTCCAGCGGCAGCCCGTGTGCAGGCGCTGCGTCCACTCGTCGCCGTTGACGCGCGCGAACCGCTCGTCCAGCAGCTGGAAGTCCGTCTTGATCAGGTCCACCGCTCACTCCTCCTGAAGTTCTGTCAGGAGCATGATGGCCGAACCACCCTCCGCCGTGCACACTACTGTGCAATGCGTGGTACCTTCCCAAGCGTAAGACTGGAGGGTGCAGTGGAGATCAGTCAGCTGCTCAAGGGCGTACTCGATCTCGCCGTTCTCGCGGTGCTCCGCGACGAAGACGGCTACGGGTACGACGTACTGAGAAGACTCCGGGCCGCCGGCCTGGACGAGGTGGGGGACGCGTCGGTGTACGGGACGTTGCGCAGGCTCTACAAGGCCGGATTGCTGACTTCGTACGTAGTACCCAGCGAAGAGGGTCCGCACCGCAAGTACTACAGCCTGAACGAACCGGGCCGGGTCCGGCTGGCGGAGTCCGGCAAGACGTGGCAGAGCTTCGCATCGACGATGAACGCGCTTTTGGGAGAGGCAGCATGAGCGACAAGCCGACGGCCGTGCGGGTGTATCTGGCGCGGGTCCGGACCGCGCTCGCCGACCTGCCCGCGAGCGAGATCGAGGAGATCCTCGAGGACGTCCGCCCGCACCTGGCCGAATTGGAGGCCGAGCTGGGGGAGGGTGCCCGCGTCGAGGCCCTGATCGAACGGCTCGGCTCGCCGGAGAGCTACGCCGCCGAACTGCGCGCGTCCGGCGGGTACCCGGCGCCGGGGGAGGGGAGCACGCAGGTGCTCGCGACGGGCGCGCCGAGCCTGGCGAAGCCGCGGATTGCGTTGTGGGGCCTGGTGTTCTGCTCGCTGGGGCTCGCCCTGCTCGCGTTCAGCGCCACCGTCTCCCGCAGCCTGGACGCCTTCAGCGGCCTGCTCCTGTTCGCGCCGGTCTTCTTCGTCAGCCTGGCGTTGCTGCTGCGCGGCGGGATCGAGCCGGTGCTGGCGCTGCCCGAGGTGCGGTGGCTGCGCGCCACGGTGGCGAAGGGACGCGAGCAGCAGGACACCGGCAAGTTCCTGCGCTACGCCGGTTCGCTCAAGCCGGCGTGGTGGGTGGTGTGCGCCGTCGTGCTGGTCGCGTTCGGGCTGCTGCTCATGCTGCGGCACCGGAGTGCGGTGCTGCTGCTGCCGCTGCTGATCCTCGCGGCCGTCGGGGCGCTGTGGGCGGGCCCGCGGGTCCGCACCGACCGGCGGCTGCTGTGGATGGCGGTGCCGATCTCGGCGTTCGTCATCGGGGGTGCCCTCGGCGGGTTCGGCATCGCGATCGACCTGTTCGCCCGCGGGAGCAGCTACTCGGGTCCGACGTCGTACTCCCCGTCTTCGGTCGACCACTACGGCAACGACCAGCTGACCTACGGCGGCCGCGAGGTCGAGAACGTCTACGCCTTCGACGCCGAAGGCAAGCCGCTGACCGAGGTCTACCTCTACGACGAAGCGGGCAGGCCGCTCACCGTGACCCGCTACGCCTGCGAACCCGCGACCGGCGGCACGCGCAAGCTCGGCGAGGACAACCGGTTCCCCCGGCCGAAGATCGAGCAGGGCCTCACCGACGACCAGGGCAACTACAACGGCTACAACGGCCACCGCGGCGCCTGCCGCGAGCTCGCCGGCGTGCCGTTCAGCGCGGCGATCCCGAAGGTGACGGTGCCGGCCGCGACCCCCACGCCGCCGCCGGCGTCACCGACGCCGACACCGACCAGGTAAGGGGGCCGCCCGGGCGCGTTCACCCGTTGCGAACGCGCCCGAAACGCCGGGCGAACGTGCGCGTGCTGAGCTGGGCGGGTGACGCCATCCACGGACAGCTTCGCCCCGCGCACCCGGGTCGTCCACGGGTACGAGCGCGCCTACCGGATGGCCGGGCGCGGGCCGGCCCTGCTCTTCCTGCACGGCATCGGCGACGACTCGTCGACCTGGCTGGAGCTGCTGGCGTCGCTGTCGGCCGACTTCACGGTGATCGCGCCCGACCTGCTCGGCCACGGCTCTTCGGCCAAGCCGCGCGCGGACTACTCGGTCGCGGCCTACGCGTGCGGGATGCGCGACCTGCTGACCACCCTCGACGTCGACCGGGTGACGGTGGTCGGGCACTCGCTCGGCGGCGGTGTCGCGATGCAGTTCGCCTACCAGTTCCCGGAACGGTGCGAACGGCTCGTGCTGGTCGGCTCGGGCGGGGTCGGCGCGGGCGTCCACCCGCTGCTGCGCCTGGCCGCGGCGCCGGGGGCGGGGCTGGTGCTGCCGCTGCTGGGGACGCCGCCCGCGGTGGCGGCGCTGCGCGGGTTCGCGGGGCTGCTGCGGCTCTTCGACGACGCGGACCTCGACTACGTGCTGACCCGCTACGCGCGGCTGGTCGAGCCGGGCACGCGCTCGGCGTTCCTGCGGACGCTGCGCTCGGTCGTCGACTGGCGCGGGCAGGTGGTCAACATGCTGGACCGGTGCTACCTGACCGAGGGCATCCCGACGCTGCTGGTGTGGGGCACGGAGGACAGGGTGGTGCCGAGCGGCCACGCGCTGCGGGCGCACCGGGCGATGCCGGGCAGCAGGCTGGTCCTCTTCGAGGGCGCGGGCCACTTCCCGCACCGGTCGGACCCGGAGCGGTTTCTCGAGATCCTGCGGGAGTTCTTGGCGGAGACGCCGCCGGCGCGGTACGACCGCGCGGGGTGGGGGAAGCTGCTGCGGGCGGGCCGTCCGGCGGAAGCTCCCGAGGCGGCGGGGATTCCGGACGCGCCGACGGTGTCGTCCGGGACTTGAGCGGGGTCCGCGGGTCTTGGCGGGGTGGCTGAGCGACCGCGGAGGCGGCCTCCTCGGTGATTCCCGGGGGCGGTCGGCTCGGTGAAGAGCCCGTCAGTGGCTGGGAGACGCCGCCGGCGCGGTACGACCGCGCGGGTTGGGGGAAGCTGCTGCGGGCAGGCCGGCCGGTGGAAGCTCCGGAGGCGGCGGGGGTTCCGGATGTGCTGTGCGTGGGTCGTCCGGTGGAAGCTCCGGAG
>NZ_PPHF01000179.1 GCF_002904335.1 Amycolatopsis sp. CA-126428
TCCTACTCCTCGGCGCAGCCCTCACCTGTCACAAGAAGCTCCGCAAACTCACCACATGAGACAAGCTCTTAGGTGTTTGTTCATCTGGGTCATCAATGCGTCTAGGCCCGTGGTGGCGGTGTGCTGCGAGTGAGCGTAGGGGCCGCCGGGGTCTGGCGTGTAGGTGGTGTATCCGGTGCGGGGGTCGGGTATCCATGTCGAGACTTTCGCGTCCTGGGCCATGTTCTGGACGTTTCGGCGGTAATTGTTAATGGCTCCGTTGACTTGCCGGTGACTGACGTTCTTCGACGCGTGGTCAGCTGCAGTATTAAACGCAGCTAGGGCGTCGTCGATGGCTTCCGGCCCGTATGCGGCGGCACGGCGAATGTTGTCGGCCTTAACCCCGAGGTCTTGCAACATGACTTCATCGTTGGAGTAGTTGATGGTTTTCCATTGGTCCTGCGTGATGCGGTTTGTTACCCGATCGAACATGTCCTTTAGTCCCATGACTGCACATCCTGCACTTAATGTGCCGTTGCTGGCACGAAGATCCTGAAATTTATCTCTGCTTGTTACGTTTTGGATGGCGGCCGGCCGAGACCCCCACAAGGGAGCACTCGTTTCCAGTGGTTGGCCCGGCTGGGCCGGCCGCCGCCCTCGCGACTAACGGATCAATCACGCAGAAGCGAGGGAGATTGAGATTGCAGGGCGAGGAGCCGCTGCTCGGTGTCGGCAGCTTCCCAGGGGACACATGGCCAGGCCGAGTCACATAGCCGGCATATGAGCGTTGCGTTGATATTCCGGAACGTGTGCTCAGATTTCGTGCGATTAATTCGCTGCCTTGCCTCGGTCATGACGGAAGGCTAAAACCCGGCGCTGCGCAATATCGAGCCTGATTCACGCTATTGACTCGCTAGACCGATGCAAATGCGTGAATCACTGTGTTTGAATCTGGTGACCTGAAGGAGGGTGTTATGGATCCAGTTGTGACGTTGACGAGAATTGGCGGGGAGTGTCCCGGCGGTGGCGGTGATGACTGCAACAAGCGCGATTGCCCAACGGTGTACGTGACCGATCATGGCACGCTGGCGATCCAGGGGGACAACATAACTGCCGCTCTCGGCCGCGCTATTCCTTCTGGTGAGGACATAGTGGAGATTCCCGTCAGCCTGGTGAAATATATTTTGGAGGCGGCGGCCGATGTGGCTTGAGGGTGAGGCCTGGGATGAATCATGGGATAACTTGCAGTTTCGGGCGTGGCGCTTAGAGGCGCAGCCGGTCTACACAATGGCGGAAGAGGAAGAAGAGTTCGCTCGGTGGCGCCGGGGGGAGGAAATTCCGCCAGACGAGGAATGGCTGGATGACATCCGGCTGTCGGTGGAGGAGGGTATCCATTTCGGCCGCGTCCGCGTCATTCCAGGACCCCCACACAGTGACTATCTTCGCTACCAATTCGAGGTGGGCTACAAGCCGACGATTCCCGTAGGTCACGATGTGCGGATTCTCGATCTATCGAGAGTGTCGAATCCCGGGTTGCCGAGTGAAGATTTCTGGTTACTCGACGACAAGGTCGTGCGGATGCTATATCGGGAGGATGGCACACAGATTGGCCGGAAACTCGTTGCTGACCCGGCTGAGCTACGGAAATATGAGCAATACATGCAGCTAGCTATCGCAAACTCGGTGCCGTTTAGCGAGTATGACTACTGATAGTGAGCGCCTCGCCGAGCTATTGAGGCAGCTTAGGAAAGACTCGGGGTTGTCGACGCGGGAGCTCGCCGCGTTGTCGTTTGTGAGTCAAACCAAAATTGTCCGTATCGAGTCTGGGAAGTGCCGGCCGTCGCCGGCGGACGTCGACGTGTTGACCCGCATGATGGAAGCTGATCCTGATGCCGCGGCGTCGGCGCGGGAGCTGGCTACCCGCACGACTCCTGCGTATAGGCCGGTTCGATTCTCTAGCGAGGTGGGTTGGCGACACGAGCAGCGCGATCTGCGGGTGATCGAGCGGTCCTCTTCCAGCATTCGGTTTTTTCTGCCAGCAATGCTCACAGGTTTGCTGCAGACTCCGGAGTATGCCCTAGGCGCAGTAACCGGCGCTTTACCCCTGGCGGGAGGTGCTGAGACGATCGTTCGTGACAAGATTTCGCGCCAACAAGCGCTGAATACGACGACAGAGTTCGTGTTCCTGCTGATGCCAGCAGCGCTCCGATTGCCGCTGCTGGGCAGGGCAGGTATGGCCACGCAGTGGCAAAGGCTCATTGAAATCTCACACCGCCCGAACGTCACCATCCGCCTCGTAGACGAATCAGAAAGAGTCCTAGAGGGGCCGATGAACACGTTCACGGTCTATGACGACCGGCTCGTCACCGCAGAACTGTTCAGCGGGATGGTCACCCTCACAGAGCAGTCAGATATCACGTTCCATCGTGAACTGTTCAACTACTTCCTGTCGGTGTCCCACACCGAGCACGAGACCCGCAACCTTATAGCCGCTCTCTACGCACACTAGGGCCGGTCCGAAGCACGTCTATAAGACATGTAGGACGCCGTAGCCGCCTTGAGCTGCCGGCGGCGGGGCCGCTAGCTGAGTGCGTCGTGGATAAGTTGAGGCCCGCAGGTGTCCCGTTACCTGCGGGCCTCACGCATCGGTGTTGGCGGCGGAGTCGTCGGACTTTTTCCTATTGAGCGGTGGTGTTTTCGATGTGTTCGAAAATGCCGATATCGGTGGCCTGTTGCCACTCGGGCAGGTCGTTCCAGTCGGCGACGTAGGCCGGTTTGGGGTCGGGGAAGTGTTTGAAGATTTGGCCGATCCAGCAGATGGCGACGAAGCGGCCTTTCTGTTCGGCGGTGAGTTTGGTGGTGGCGCCGCCGGTGGCGTCGATGAAGCCGCGGACTTGGTCATAGACGGCGGTGGCGGCGTCGCGTTCCCAGTCGGGGGTGTCTTCCCATGGCGTGATGTAGCTGGGTTTGGGTTCGCCGGGGTAGTGCTTGTTTACGCCTGCAATCCATGCCTCGCGGAAGATGCGCCCTCGTTCGACCTGCACTGTGATGTTTCCTCCTCTAGTTGTCGACCGTTGCGTGCCCGGTGAGGGCGTTGATGTGGGCGTCGAGTTGCTGCACCTTCGAGCTGCCCATGAGCGGGGCGAGGTGGGGTTGCAGGCTGCGGAGTTTGCGGCTGATGACGCCGGAGCCGGTGCGGTGGCCGGCGTCGACGGCGGCGCCGGCGTAGGTGAGGACTTGGTCGGCGTCGCGGCGTTGCGCCCCGAGTATCGCTAGGTCGGTGAGGACGCTGGCGCGGCGCCGGTGGGACAGGTCGTGACCGAGTGCGTCGGTGAGGGCGGCTTCGGCGAGGTCGGGGCGGCCCAGGGTGACATAGCAGGTGCCGCGTTCCTCCGCCAGGCGGGAGCCGTCGAAGCGCAGCCAGCCGCTGGTGTGGATCTGCCCTGTCAGGTTTTGGACCTGTTCGGCCTGGTCAAGAGCTTGTTGGCAGCGGGTGAGGTCACCGAGGCCGGCGTAGGTTTCTGCCTGCACCGCAGCGACCCAGTAGCGGGTCGACAGCGACGGGTCGCCCTTGTCGGCGAGGGTGGCGGCGAGGTTGAGCATGGGCGCGGCCTGGGCGTGTTGGCGGTCATAGACGGCGACGAACGCGTGCCGGGTCAGGGCGCAGGCCCACAGGTCGAATGCCTGCGCCTGTTTGCTGGCGGATGCGGCGAGGGTGTAGCAGTGCGCGGCGTCGGTGTAGGCGTTGCCGTCGAAGAAGATTTCACCGGCGAGCTGGAACAGGTCCCCGGCCAGCACACACAGCCTGCTGTAGGCGTGGGCGTCCGCGTGCTGGAGTGAGCCGGTGAGCACATCGAGCTGGCGGCGCACCATCGGCAGCGTTTCGGCTTTGGACGTCGACAGCGCGAACACCCGCCACAGGTGCGCGTTGAGTTTGCCGTACTCGTCGAGGGTGGCGTCATCGAGCCGGCCGGGCCAGTCGGTGGCGTAGGCGAGCCGATCTATGTCAAGGGTGTCGCCCAGCGGCGGGACGGCCACCATCGCCCCGGCCATGCTGAACAGGCGGAGCAGTTCACGGCGTTTCATGTCGTCGATCTCCGAGCCAAGGGCGGGGGCCATCGGGAAGGGGCTGTGCAGGTGAGCTACCCCGATCGGGTCTGATCCAGTCACCGTCTCGGCGGCGGCGGAGCGGTGTGCGTCGGCGAGCAGGTCGTCGAGTGTCTCGGGGGAGATCTCCAGCGCTGCGGCGAGCTGGCGACGCACCCATGGTTGCGGGGCGCAGCTGCCGGCCTCCCAACGCACAACGGTGGATCGTTCTACACGCAGCCGCTTAGCGAGGGAGTGTTGGGTGTAGCCGAGGGTTTCGCGGCGCTTGGCCAGGCGTTGCCGTGGTGCCATCACAACCCTTCCTGTCGCCTATCGAAATCGCCGCTCGTGGGCGTGGTGTTTGCCCTGTTCAGAGGCGCCGATGCTTCACCGATGCCTCATCTATGCCCCGTTACTGCGTCTAGGTTATGTCTCCATTGGCTGGTTGTGTGCAGGTAGGGACGCACTCACACAGTATCGGAGACACCGGCGATGACCAGCACGAAAGCAGTAATACCGGCACTGGGTGTTGATCATGTGCCGCGAGCGGCGCTGGTGGTGCGTGCGTTCAACGTCGCGCCGGACGATCCTCACCCGCTGCTGGTGGCGGCGGTGGGTCTGGCGGCGCAGCATCGGGTGCGAGCGCAGGCGCATCGGGTGACCTGTGACCGGGCCGCCGACGATCACGTGGTGGCCGCTGCTGCCCGCGCTGTCAATGCCGCCGATAGCGCGTGTGCGGGGCTGGTGGACCAGATCGACCAGTGGTCGGCTGTCGTGTTGCCGCGGCCCCGTACGGCGGCGGTGCACACCGAGACTCTCGGGGAGCTGGTCAACCGGCTTGCGGCGGGGTGGGTGCGGTGGCACCTGCTGGCGGCCCATGACGGCCGCGCAGCAGCCCGCCGGCGTGTCGGTGAGGCGTTCCGGCAGCTCGGAGAGCTGACGGTGGGCTACGACGACCTCGTCGCCGACCTGGTGTCGGGTCGGCGGCGGCTGCCGCAGCATCAGATGTCGACCAGCCCGGCCGCGGCGTAAAGGGCGGTGGGGCAGGTGCGCGACATTGTGGCGGTCATCGTGGCCGCAGACAGCCCCGCCGGGCAGGCAGCGGAGGCGATCAACGACCTGTCGGCGCACCTACCGGAGGCCGGGCAGCCGCGGGTGTGCCCGATGTGTTCGGCCGAGCCGTGGCCGTGCGGCGGGTTCCACAATGCTGCCCAGCAGGTGATGACGGCCGGCCTGCGGCTTGCCGAGCTGGTGCCGGCGGACCTGCACCCGATTTTGTGGCCACCCAAACCGCCGCCCTCACCCACACCGCGGCCCGCCGAACGGGGCGCCGGCGGTCAGGCGTGGTTCGACGGTCAGGAGCCCTCGCGTGGATGAGGTACTGACGGTGACACTGCGTGACGCCATCTATGAGCGCCTGGACTACCTCGGCCGACTCGTGGCGGATGGGGACCTTCGGTCACGGGCCGCGCTCGCCGACACCGAAATCACCCGACTGTCGCAGGCGTGGCGGGCGCTGCTGGAGCTGCATGAACCCGACCAGCGAGGCCGCTGTCCGCGCTGCTGCCGGTGGCGTCGACCGGCGGCGTTCCCGTGCTCGGTGTGGACCGTAGCCCATCGCTACCTGATCACTGACGACGTGTCGCCTGCACCGGGAACCGGCCGGCACGCCCTGGCCGACCAGCCGGCAGCAGGCCCCTAAGCCGCGGGGAACGCGCCGTGACCCCCGACCCGGCGCGTTCCCCGCCCCGATTCATCCCAGCACCAGCTCGAGCGGTCGCCGAGATGCGGCGTCCGGCGATCAACCCTGCTCTCGTGGAGGCACGCCCGTGATACACGACCTGGTCTTATCCGCCCGCGACCGCCTGCTACACGCCGTCGCCTACGCCACCGGAACCGCCCCCGCGGTAGGTGCGCCGCTGTGGTCGGTGCCGCTGGCAGAACCGGCCGCCGTCCACTCCGCGCTCACCGACTACCTGCCCGCCGGCCGTGTTGTCGTGGTCACGGGCACGCTCGACCGGCGCCTGGTGCTGATCGAGAACGAGGCGGGCGGCTCGTGGACGGTCGCGGACCTGTCCGGACAGCCTCACTCCTCGCGGGTCTGGCCACAGTGGGCAACCGGTCACATTGATGTTGCCGCGCCTGATAGTTGGCTGTCGTCTGCGGCCATCACCGCCGAAGGCAAGCATCGGCTGATGCGTCCTCGGGTGTTGCTGGCGTCGCTGTATCACCCGGAGAACTTCCCGTTGCCCCGGTTTCCGCTCGCCGTCTCCGACCTCGCCCGCGCGGCCCGCTCCA
This sequence comes from Amycolatopsis sp. CA-126428, assembly GCF_002904335.1. GTDB lineage: Bacteria > Actinomycetota > Actinomycetes > Mycobacteriales > Pseudonocardiaceae > Amycolatopsis. The sequence continues at coordinate 6,364 of NZ_PPHF01000179.1, forward strand.
CCTTGCTCGGGCACGTCGACCTGCTCGACATGCAACTGGGCGCGACCCTCGACGACATCACCGCCCGCGCCACCTCCGGACAGGTGGACGTGCTGGGGGTGTCCATCACGTTCGGCCAACACGACCTCGCCACCCGGCTCCTGGACGCCGTGTACGCCACCGATGCGCCGGCGCTGGTCATCGCCGGCGGGTCACTGACCGCCCGCAACGAGCGACTTTTGTTGGAGCGCTACCCGAAGCTGTTGATTGGGCGGGGAGCCGGCGAACCGACCATCGCCGACGCCCTCGCACATTGGCACGACGACATGGCCGTGCAACACGTCCGCGGTATCGGCTACCTCGGCGCCGCCCGCGGACACGGCACGGTGAGCATCGGGCCGCGGCGCACCGCCACCGTGGCGAACCGGGTACAGACCGACATGTGGCCTGAACTCGACCTGTTGCGCACCACGTTCGAACACAAGGGCGTGGCCCAGCTGGAAACCTCCCGCGGCTGCACCAACTTCTGTTCCTTCTGCCCGCGCGGCCACAAAGGACAGTGGGCCGGAGCCACACCCGAAGCGCTGCCATGGATCTTGCGCGAGATGGCAGCGATCTTCGACCAGCACCCGCAGATCTCCCGCACGCTGTATCTGGTGGATGAGGAGTTCATCGGCCGCGGCGACACCGCCGTCAGCCGCGCCCTCTCCGTCGCCGACACGCTCACAGCAGCCGGCTTCTCCTGGGAAACCTCCTGCCGGGTCGATCAGGTAGTGCGCCTGGACTCAAGCCGCGACTGGCACCTGGAACGGGCGCACATGTGGCGCGGCCTCGTCGAGCGGGGCTTGCGGCGCTGCCTGTTCGGCGTCGAGTCCGGCGTTACCTCCATCCTGGAACGGTTCAACAAGGAAACCACCGGCACCCAAAACGCCCTCGCCATCCGCACCCTCACCGCGCTCGGGGTGCCGCCGCGGTTCACCTACATCACCTTCGACCACCTCATGACCGAAGCCGAACTCCGCGACACCTACGCCTTCCAAGGCCGCACCGATCTCCTCATCCGGCCGCAACCCGGGTTGAGCGTGGAGGAGATCGTGGACGGTGTCCGCGATGAGACCTGGGTTGCCGAACACGCCACCGGTCAGCCGTTCTACACCGCCATCAGCTACATGCTCGTCGGGATGGAATGCCTGATCGGCGCGGCCTACACCCGCCAAGTGGAGGCCGCGGGCCTGGCCGGTGCCCCCGATCCGTCCATGGGGCGCGTGGAAGCCGCGTATGCCGACTGGCGCATCGGCGTGATCGCCCGGTGGGCGCAGCTGTGGGTGGACCGCAACTTCGCGCTCGACTACACGCTGAAATCGTTGGAGAAGATCATCGACGGCCACCCCTACCAGGTGGTGCGGGTGCTGCGCCGCGTCCTCAAACAGGGCGCCTACCGGCTGCTGGGCGGCATGATCGACCACCTCGACCACACCGACATCGGCACCGAGGACCGCCCCGGCCTGGAACGTCGGTGCGCCGCGTTGGCCGACGACCTCCTCCGGCAGCTCCGCGCCGACGTGGCAAACACCATCACCCACGTAGAAGGCAGCCTGTCACCCGAGCACCGGCAGCTGCTGCGCCGCGAACACCGCACCTGGGCCGGCATCACCACGTGGCGGCTGATCAACACCGCCGACCCCTGCGGAACCTGAACAGAAAGGACGCTCCACCATGCAGACTCTGCCGCGCCGGTTCCTGTCCGGCCTCGGAGCCGAGGTGTCCGCGGTCGGCGCCGGCTGCTGGACCATCGGCGGCCCCGCAACCAACAACGGTGTACCCATCGGCTGGGACCACGTCGACACCGACGCCGCCTACGCCGGCCTCCTCCACGCCCACGAACGCGGCGTCACCCTCTACGACACCGCCGACGTGTACGGCCTCGGCCAATCCGAACGGCTCCTGGGCCGGCTGCTGCGCCTCATCGACCGAACCGCGGTGCACGTAGCAAGCAAGGTCGGCTACTTCGCCGGCACCGCCCGCCACGCCTACCAGCCCGCGCAGATGCGGCGGCAGCTCGCCACCACCCTGGACAACCTCGGCACCGACTACCTCGACATCTACTACCTCCACAGCACAGACTTCGGCCCCGATGACCAGTACCTGCCCGGCGTCGTGGAGACCATGACCGAGCTACGCCGCGAAGGACTGATCCGCACGGTCGGGATGCGCGCCCCACACGTATTCGCCGAACACTGGGCCGACAGCGACCACCCCCACGCAGCGCAGACGGCGCGGTTCCTGCACCTGTTCCACACCATCCGCCCCGACGTCATCACCGCCCGCTACAACCTCCTCAGCCCCCTCTACGCCGACACCGACACCGACGTCTTCGCCCTCGCACGCCGGCACGGTGTCGGTGTGGTGATCAAACAAGCCCTCGGCCAAGGGCTCCTCCTCAAACCCCACGCCGGCGCCCTGCCACCGTTCAGCGCGGCCGATCACCGCTCCCGCGACCCCGAGTTCCACCCGGCCGCCCTGGAGCTGCTGCGGCAACGCCTGTCACCCATCCGGGCACGGTTCGGCAACCGCCCCGCCGACCTCGCCCGCATCGCCCTCGGCTACGCCCTCCACCATGCCCCCGACGCGCCCGTGCTCGTCGGGTTCCGCAATGCTGACCAAATCCACACCACGCTCACCGCCGCAGGAGACCCGCTCACACCCGAAGAGTTCACCGAGATCCGCGCCGCGCTCCACCCCACACCCGCCAACAGGAAGGCATGACCCCGTGCAGTACATCGAAGTCGAGAAGAAGTACGCCCTGCCCGACCCGGCCGCACTCAAAACCAAACTGGAGGAGCTCGGCGCGAAACCGGCGGAGCCAACCCGCCAGATCGACGCCTACTACAACGCGCCGCACCGCGACTTCCTCGCCCCGGAAGCGATCTCGGAATGGCTGCGTATCCGCACCGAGGAACGCGGCTCATCGGTGAACTTCAAGGTATGGCACCCCATCGACTCCATCACCAAAACACACGCCGACGAATACGAAACCCGCATCGAAGACCCCGAAGCCATCCGCCGCATGTTCCAGGCCCTCGGGTTCACACCGCTGGTGACCGTCGACAAAACCCGCGAAGAATGGCGCCTCGCCGACGTCGAGGTCGTGTTCGACCACGTCGAGCACGCCGGCGACTTCGTCGAATTCGAATTCAAAGGCGAAGCCGACAACGTCGCCGACGCCACCACCCGCCTGCAAGACTTCATCAAATCCCTGGGCGTCGAACTGGGCGACACCGTCAACCGCGGCTACCCCCACATCATCCTCGGCCGCGACCACTGACAAGCGCGGAAATGCGACGAGGGCGCTCGTGTGAGCGCCCTCGTCTCCCGCTAGTGCGGGAATTCTTACTCAACCCTTAGATTTAACTGGGTCACCCCTGCTCATGCAGGGAAAATGTCGCTAAGAGCTTGTCTCATGTGGTGAGTTTGCGGAGCTTCTTGTGACAGGTGAGGGCTGCGCCGAGGAGTAGGA
>NZ_PPHF01000018.1 GCF_002904335.1 Amycolatopsis sp. CA-126428
CCAGGAACGCGTCATCCGCCAAGCACTCACCACCGCCGGCCTGTCCACATCGGACATCGACGCGGTCGAAGCGCACGGCACCGGCACGACGCTCGGCGACCCGATCGAGCTGCAGGCGCTGATGAACACCTACGGCCGTGACCGCGACCGCCCGCTCTGGCTGGGCTCGGTCAAGTCCAACCTCGGCCACACCCAGGCCGCCGCCGGCGTCGCCGGGGTGATCAAGATGATCACGGCGATGCGGCACGCCACCCTGCCGCGGACCCTGCACGCCGAGGTCCCCACCCCGCACGTCGACTGGTCCGCGGGCGCGGTCGAGCTGCTCACCGAGACGACGCCCTGGCCGGACGCCGGACGCCCGCGCCGGGCCGCCGTCTCGTCCTTCGGCATCAGCGGCACCAACGCCCACGTCGTGCTCGAGGAAGTCCCCGAGCCCCCCACCCCGGAGCGTCCCCGAGACGGAGTGCCGGTGCCGTTGGTGCTGTCGGCACGGACCGGCGAAGCGCTCGCCGCCCAGGCCGGGCGGGTGCACCGCTTCCTCGCCGAGCGGCCGGGCACCGGCCTGCGCGAAGCCGGTGCCACGCTGGCGAACCGGACCCGGTTCGACGAGCGCGCCGCGGTGGTCGCCGAAGACCGGGACGCCGCGCTGGCCGGGCTGGCGGCGCTGGCCGCCGGCACCCCCGACCGGACCGTGGTGCGGGGCCGTCCCGGCGTCGCGGGGCGGGTCGCGTTCCTCTTCACCGGGCAGGGCAGCCAGCGCGCCGGCATGGGCCTCGGGCTGCGGCGGCGGTTCCCGGTGTTCGCCGAGGCCTTCGACGGGGTGTGCGCGGAGCTGGACCGGCACCTCGATCGCCCGCTGATCGACGTCCTCGGGGACGCGGAGGCGCTGGACCGCACGGAATACGCCCAGCCGGCGCTGTTCGCCGTGGAGGTGGCGCTCTACCGGCTGGCCCGGTCCTGGGGACTGGTGCCGGACCACCTGATCGGCCACTCGGTCGGCGAGCTCGCCGCCGCGCACGTCGCCGGGGTCCTGTCCCTCGCCGACGCGGCCCGGCTGGTCACCGCCCGAGGACGGCTGATGGGTGCGCTGCCCGAAGGCGGCGCGATGATCGCGATCGAGGCGGGCGAGGACGAGGTCCGGCCGCTGCTCACCGAGGGCGTCGGCATCGCGGCGGTGAACGGGCCCCGCGCGACGGTCGTCTCCGGCGACGAAGAGGCCGCGCTGGCCGTGGCCGGGACGCTCCGCGAGCGGGGCCGGCGGACCCGGCGGTTGCGCGTCAGCCACGCCTTCCACTCGCCGCGCATGGAGCCGATGCTGGGCGAGTTCCGCGAGGTCGTGGCGGAACTGACGCTCTCCGCGCCGGAAATCCCGGTGGTGTCCAACGTGACCGGCGCCCTCGCGGCGGAGCTCGACTCGCCGGATTACTGGGTGCGGCACGTCCGCGAGGCCGTCCGGTTCGCCGACGGCGTCGGCTGGCTGCACGACCACGGCACCACCCGGTTCGTCGAGCTCGGTCCCGACGCCGTGCTCACCGGCATGGTCGCCGAGGCGCTGCCGGACGCGGCCCCGGCGTCGGTCGCCCTGCTCCGCCGCGACCGGGACGAGGTGCTCGCCGCGACGACGGCGCTCGCCACCGCGCACGTCCGGGGGATCCCGGCCGGCTGGGCGGAGTTCTTTGCCGGCGCGGGCCGCGCCGGCTTGCCCGCGTACGCCTTCCAGCGCGAGCGCTACTGGCTGGACGCGCCGGAGCCGGTCGCCGGCACGGCCGGGCTGGGCCTCGGCGCCGCCGGGCACCCGCTGCTCGGCGCGGCCGTGGAGCTGCCCGGCACCGGCGCGATGGTCTGGACCGGCCGGCTCTCGCGGCGGCACCACCCGTGGCTGGCGGACCACTCCGTGGCCGGCACCGTCCTGCTGCCGGCCACCGCGTTCGTCGAGCTCGTGCTGTGGGCCGGCGGGCAGCGGGGGCACGACCGGCTGGACGAGCTGGTCCTGCACGCCCCGCTGCCGCTGCCCGAGCACGACGACGTCGAGCTGCGGCTGACCGTCGAAGACGGGACGGCCAAGCTGTTCTCCCGGTCCCCGGCCGGGTGGGTCCTGCACGCGGAAGGCGTGCTGGGCACCGGCGGGGCGGACCCGGGCCCGCTCGGCACGTGGCCGCCGCCCGGCGCGGAAAGCGTCGAGCCGGCCGGTTTCTACGCGTCGCTCGCCGAGCGCGGGTACCAGTACGGGCCCGCGTTCCAGGGCCTGCGCGCGCTCTGGCGAGCCGGTGCCGAGTTCTTCGCCGAGGTGGCGCTGCCGGAAGCCGGCGGGTTCGACGTGCACCCGGCGCTGCTCGACGCGGCGTTGCACCCGCTGGTGCCGGACACCGGGTTCCGGCTGCCGTTCTCGTGGGCCGGGGTGCGCCTCCACGCCACCGGGGCGACCGCGCTGCGGGTGCGGTTGACCCCGCGCGGCGAGGACACCTACGCCGTGCTGGCGACGGACGAGTCGGGGGCGCCGGTGTTCTCGGCCGAGGGGCTGACGCTGCGGGAAACCGACCCGGCGCGCCTGGTGGGCGCCGAGCCGCTCCACGCGCTGTCCTGGCCGGTCGTCCCGGTGTCCGGCGAGGCGCCGCGCACGGCCGGCTGCGCCGGGCTCGCCGAGCTGACCGGCGAACTCCCGCCGTTCGTCCTCCTCCGCTGGCACGACCCGGAACCGGACGAGCGCGGCCCGGCCGCCCCGGCGACGCACGCCGTCCTGGACGTCCTGCGGCAGTGGCTGGCCGAAGACCGGTTCGCGGATTCGACGCTCGTCGTCGTGACCAGCGGCGCGGTCGCCGTCGACGACGGCGAGGACGTGCCGTCGCTCGGGTCCGCCGCCGTCTGGGGCATGGTCCGCTCGGCGCAGAGCGAACACCCGGGCCGGTTCCGGCTCGTGGACGTCGACGACCACGCGGGCTCGGCGCGGATCCTCCCGATGGCGCTGGCGACCGGCGAACCGCAGCTGGCGGTGCGCGCCGGGCGGGTCCACGTGCCCCGGCTGACGCGCGAGACGGTGGCCGGGCCCGCGCCGGAGCTGACCGGCACCGTGCTGGTCACCGGCGCGACCGGCGCGCTCGGCCGGCTCGTCGCCCGCCGGCTGGTGACCGAGCACGGCGTGCGGCACCTGCTCCTGCCCACCCGCCGCGCCGAAGCCGGCGAGCTCGTCCGCGACCTCGTCGCGGCGGGCGCCGAGACCGTGGACGTCGTCGCCTGCGACATCACCGACCGGGCCGCGCTGACCGCGCTGCTCGGCGGCATCCCGGCCGAGCGGCCGCTGGGCGCGGTCGTGCACGCGGCGGGGGCGCTCTCCGACGCCGTGCTGGAGCGCCTCACCCCCGAGGACGTCGACGCGGTCGCCGGGCCGAAGGCCGGTGCGGCGTGGCTGCTGCACGAACTCACCGCCGGGCAGGACCTGGCGGCGTTCGTGCTCTTCTCCTCGGTCGCCGGCGTCGTCGGCAGCGCGGGGCAGGCGAACTACGCGGCCGCGAACGGTTTCCTGGACGGGCTGGCGCAGCACCGGCGCGCGCGGGGGCTGCCCGGGCTCTCGCTCTGCTGGGGGCTGTGGGACACCGGCATGGCCGGGCAGCTCGGCGAGTCCGACGTCGCCCGGCTCCGCCGCCAGGGCATCCGCGCGCTGAGCGAGGCCGAAGGGCTCGCGCTGTTCGACGCCGCCCTGCGCGCGGACCGGGCGGTGCTGGTGGCCGCCGCGCTCGACGCGGGCGCGCTGCGGGCGAACGCCGAAGCACACCGCCTGCCCGTGGTGTACCGCGATCTGGTCCGGCTCCCGGTCCGGCGGGACGTCACCACGGCGGCCCGGGCCCAGGGGTGGGCGGACGAGCTCGCGAAGGTGCCGGACGGCGAGCGGGACGCCTTCCTGGTGGACCGGATCCGGCTCGTCGTCGCGGCGATCCTCGGGCACCCGCGGCCCGCGTCGATCGATCCCGATCGCGGTCTGCTCGACCTCGGCTTCGACTCGCTGACCGCGGTGGAACTGCGCAACCAGCTCGGCGCCGCGACCGGGCTGCGGCTGGGCACCACGCTCGTGTTCGACCACCCGACGATCACCGCGCTCGCCGCGCACGTGCGCGCGGAACTGGCCCCGCCGGGGCCCGCCGGACCGGAGAGCCTGGCCGGGCTGGAACGCGCGCTGGCCGAACCCGGGCCGGCCCGCGACGAGCTGGTGACCCGGCTGCGCGAGCTGCTGCGGCGGGCCGAGCCGGCGGCCGGTGCCCTCGATTCCGCGTCCGACGACGAGATCTTCGACCTGATCGACCAGGAACTCAGCCACTGACCCGAAGGAGAACCAGGCCGGATGTCGAACGAGGACAGGCTCCGCGACTACCTCAAGCGGGTCACCAGCGACCTGATGCAGACGCGGCAGCGGCTGGCCGAGGTGGAGGCCGGTGCGCACGAGCCGATCGCCGTCGTGGCGATGGCCTGCCGCTACCCCGGCGGCGTGCGCTCACCGGAAGACCTGTGGCGGCTGGTCGAGACCGGGACCGACGCCATCGGCGGGTTCCCGGCCAACCGCGGCTGGGACCTGGCCTCGCTGTACGACCCCGACCCGGCCGCGGTGGGCAAGTCCTACACCCGCCACGGCGGGTTCCTCCACGACGCGGACCGGTTCGACCCGGAGTTCTTCGGCATCAGCCCGCGCGAGGCGCTCACGATCGACCCCCAGCAGCGGCTGCTGCTCGAAACGGCGTGGGAGTCGTTCGAGCGGGCCGGCCTCGACCCGGTGTCCCTGCGCGGCAGCGACACCGGCGTCTTCGCCGGCGTCATGTACGACGACTACGGCTCCCGGATCCGCACGGCCCCGGACGGTCTCGAGGGGTACATCGGCATCGGCAGCGCGGGTTCCGTCGCGTCCGGGCGGGTGTCCTACACCCTGGGGCTGGAGGGCCCGGCGGTGACCGTGGACACCGCGTGCTCGTCGTCGCTGGTCGCCCTGCACCTGGCCGTGACGGCGCTGCGGCAGGGTGAGTGCTCGCTGGCGCTGGCCGGCGGCGTCACCGTGCTGGCCACACCGAGCCTGTTCGTCGAGTTCAGCCGGCAGCGCGGCCTGTCCCCCGACGGCCGCTGCAAGTCGTTCGCGGCCTCCGCCGACGGCACGGGCTGGAGCGAGGGCGCCGGTCTGCTGCTGCTGGAACGGCTTTCCGACGCCCAGCGCAACGGGCACCCGGTGCTGGCGGTCGTGGCCGGGTCCGCGGTGAACCAGGACGGCACGAGCAGCCAGCTCTCGGCGCCCAACGGGCCGTCGCAGGAACGCGTGATCCGGCAGGCGGTCGCCGTCGCCGGTCTGTCCACTTCGGACATCGACGCCGTCGAAGCCCACGGGACCGGAACCCGGCTCGGCGACCCCATCGAGGCAACCGCGCTGCTGGCCACCTACGGCCGGGACCGCGCGGCCCCGCTCTGGCTGGGCTCGGTCAAGTCCAACATCGGCCACACCCAGGCCGCGGCCGGGGTCGCCGGTGTGCTCAAGATGATCATGGCCATGCGGCACGGCATGCTGCCGAAGACCCTGCACGTCGACGACCCGACCCCGCACGTCGACTGGTCCGCCGGCGGGGTTTCCCTGCTCACCGAACCCGTGCGGTGGGAACGCGGCGAACGCCCGCGCCGCGCCGGCGTGTCGTCGTTCGGCATCAGCGGGACCAACGCGCACGCGATCATCGAAGAGGCCCCGGTTCCGGAGCCCGCCCGCACCACGCCGCCGCAGGCGCCGGTGCCGTGGGTGCTCTCCGGCCGCACCGGCCCGGCCGTGCGCGACCAGGCACGGCTGCTGCTGTCCACCGAGGACGTCCACCCCGCCGACGCCGGCCACACGCTCGCGACGGGCCGGACGGCGTTCGGCCACCGCGCGGCGGTCGTCGGCGAGACCCTCGGCGAGCTGCGCGCGGGGCTGGCGGCGCTGGCCGAAGACCGGCCCGCGGCCAACGTCCACGTGGGAACGACGGAAGACCGCGCCCGGCCGGTGTTCGTGTTCCCGGGCCAGGGCTCGCAGTGGGACGGCATGGCCGTCGACCTCTACCGCGAGTCACCTGTGTTCGCCGCGCATCTCGACGCCTGCGCCGACGCACTCCGCCCCTACGTCGACTGGTCCCTCATCGACGTCCTCCACGGCGCCCCCGGCATGGACCGCGTCGAC
>NZ_PPHF01000180.1 GCF_002904335.1 Amycolatopsis sp. CA-126428
GCGCGCCCAGGACACCGTGACGCTCCTGGAAACCGCGCAGAAGGGCTGCGAAGGCGCGTCCAGCGGGGTGAAAACCGCGGGTGAGGTCGTCGCCGCGGTGCGGGCGCTGGTGCGGGACATCATCGCGGAGCTGGTCGGCCACCTGATCAGCTGGGCGTTGCAGGTGCTGTTCACCCTCGGCATCGGGATGACGTGGGTTGTCCCGCAGGTGATCGGCGCGGTGGCGAAGACGGCGTCGAAGATCGCGGACCTGGTGAAGCGGTTGGTGACGGCGTTGAAGGCGCTGATTCCGCTGTTGAAGCGGGCGGGTGATTTGTTCGCGGATGCGGCGAAGGCGTTGCGGAAGATCAAGCCGGGCAAGGCGGCGCCGCCGCCGAAGCACGCCGACATCAAGGGCGGGCCGAAGGACATCGGCGGCCCCAACGGCAAGGGCGGCCCGGACGGACCTCCCCCGAAGACCGACCCGCCGCCGAAGGGCGGCGACAGCACCAGCGCGGCGGGCGCGAAGGGCGACCCGCCGCCCAAGACCGACCCACCGCCGAAGACCGATCCGCCGCCGGCGTCGAAGGGCCCCGACGACAACCCGGCCCCCGGCGGCGGCTCGACCACGCCCTCGGGCGCGGGCAAGGGCGACGGCGGCAAGGGCGCGGGCTCGTCGAACAAGCCGGACAACCCGCGCGACCGCGGCGTCGGCCCGGACGACCGCGTCTGCAAGTCCGACCCGGTCGACGTCGCGAACGGCGACGTCGTGCTGGAGCAGCGCGATCTCGAGCTGCCGGATCTCCTCCCGCTCGTGCTCGACCGCACGCACGTGTCGTCCTACCGGGCCGGGCTGTGGTTCGGTCCGACGTGGACGTCCACTGTGGACCAGCGGCTCGAGCTCGACGACGAGCACGTCTGCTACTTCTCCGCCGACGGCCTGATCCTGGTGTACCCGCACGCCGAGCCCGGCGTGCCGGTGCTGCCGCTGGAAGGACCGCGGCGGCCGCTGACCCGGACGGCGACCGGCTACACGCTGCACGACCCCCTGGCCCGGCGCACGCTCACCTTCGCGCCGCTGCCCGGCCGCGGCGGCGCGCTGCAGCCGCTGCAGCAGGTCGAAGACGCGGGCGGCGCCGTGATTTCGTGTGCCTACACGCCTTCCGGCGAGCCGTCGCGCCTGACGCACTCGGCGGGCTACGAGGTGGCGCTGACCACCGACCGCGGCCGCGTGGTGGCGGTGGACGTCGTCGACGGCGGCACCGGCTACCGCGTCCGCGCCGTGCGCTACGACTACGACGCGCGCGGGCGGCTGGTCGCCGTGGTCGACTCCTCGGACACCCCGGTCCGGTTCGAATACGACGACGCCGGCCGGATCACCGGCTGGCACGACCGCAACGGCGTCTGGTACCGCTACGTCTACGACGCCGCCGGGCGCTGCGTGGTCACCGTCGGGGACGGCGGTTTCCTCGACGGCCGGTTCGCCTACGACCCGGCGCAGCGCGTCACGAGGTTCACCGACTCGCTCGGCCACACCAGCGAACACCACTTCAACGAGCTGGGCCAGCTCGTGCGCGATGTCGACCCGCTCGGCGCGGTCACCGCGTACACCTGGGACCGCTACGACCGCATGTTGAGCCGGACCGACCCGCTCGGCCACACGACGCTGTTCGAGCACGGCGAAGCCGGCGAGCTGCGGGCGGTCGTGCGGCCCGACGGCAGCCGCGTCGCCGTCACCCGGCACCTCGACGGCGCCCTCGACATCGCGGTCGAGGCCGTCGGCCGCGTCTGGCGGCGCCACTACCCGGCCGGCGGCGCGCCCGATCCGTACACCACGCTGCCCGGCATCGCCGACGGTCCCGCCGAAGAAGCACCGAGCGCGGACGAGCCCGGCACCGCGGCGGCCACCGCCGCCGAGCTGCGCGAGCGCGGGGACGGCACCGACCTGTTCGGCCGCCCGAAGGTCGTCGTCGACGCCGCCGGCGGCCGGTCCGCGCTGCGCTGGAGCGTCGAAGGCAAGCTGCTGGCCCGGACCACGCCGTCCGGTGCCCAGGAGGCCTGGCGCTACGACCGGCAGGGCAACGAACTCGGCCACACCGGCCTGCTCGGCCAAGCCGAAGCCCGCGAGTACGGCCCGTTCGACCTGCTGACCGCGGTGACCGACCCGACCGGCGCGCGCACGGTGTACACCTACGACACCGAGCTGCGGCCGATCGCGGTGACCAACCCGGCCGGGCTGACCTGGCACTACACCTACGACCCGGCCGGGCGCCTCGCCGCCGAGTCCGACTTCGACGGCCGGGTGACCCGCTACACCCACGACGCCGCGGGCCGGCTCGTGCGGTCGGAGTCCGGCGGCCTGGTCGTCGAGTACGCCTACGACCTGCTCGGCAACGTCGTCTCGCGCCGCACGGCCGACGAGCTCACGACGTTCGCGCACGATCCGGTCGGCCGGCTCGCCGGCGCGGCGAACGCCGAGTCCCGGGTGGACATCGAGCGCGACGACCAGGGCCGCGTGCTCGCCCACACCGTCGACGGCCGGACCGTCTCCTTCGGCTACGACGACGAAAACCACCTCGTGCACCGCCGCACACCGTCCGGAGTGGACAGTCTGTGGCGGTTCGACCCGGACGGCGTCCCGGTCGCGCTGGAGACGGCCGGCCAGTCGATCCGCTTCGGGCACGAGGGCGGCGCCGAAACCCGGCGCGTCTTCGGTGACGTCGTGCTCGAACAGGCCTACGCGGGGGAGCGCCTCACCGGCCAGGCCGTGACGGTCGCCGGGCGGCGCGTGCATTCCCGCGGCTACGACTACCGGCCCGACGGCGAGCTCACCGGCGTCGACGACGACGTGACCGGCCCGGTGCGCTACCAGCTCGACGCCGCCGGCCGGGTCACCGCGGTCACCGGCCCGAACCGCGCCGAGCACTACCGCTACGACGGCGCGGGCAACATCACCGGCACCGCGCGGGAACGCCGCTTCTACACCGGCACCCGGCTGACGGCGTCCGACACCACCGCGTACGAGTACGACGCCCACGGCAGGCTCGTGTCCCGCCGCGACGCCTCGGGCGCGGTCTGGCACTACACGTGGAGCGCCCTCGGCCGGCTCACCGGTGTCGTCACGCCGGACGGCAGCCAGTGGCGCTACCGCTACGACCCGCTCGGCCGGCGGACCGCGAAGCAGCGGATCGTCGCGGGCCCGGGCGGCGCCCCGGTGGTCGCCGAGCAGGTGCTGTTCGCCTGGGACGGCACCACCCTCGTCGAGGAGCAGGCCGGCACCCGGGTCACCACCTGGGAATACCACCCGGACGACGGGAAGCCCCTGGCGCAGCTGGCTTCCGGCCGGCTGGCCACGGTCGTCACCGACCAGGTGGGCACGCCGATCGAGCTGGTCGACGCGGCCGGCACGCTGCTGTGGCGCGGCCAGGCGGACCTGTGGGGCGCGCCGGTGACGCCGCAAGAGCCGGCGGACCCGGCCGGCACGCCGCTGCGGTTCCCCGGCCAGTACCGCGACGCGGAAACCGGGCTGCACTACAACGTCTACCGCTACTACGACCCGGCGACCGGGCGGTACCTGAGCCCGGACCCGCTGGGTCTCGAGCCCGCCCCGAACCCGGTCGCCTACGTGGCGAACCCGCTCCTCGCGGCGGACCCGCTGGGGCTCACGGCGACGGTTTCCCCGTGCGGGAAGGTCAGCGACAAGGCGCCCCCGAAGCGCCAGCGGTCCGAGGACGACTCGACGAACGCGTCCGGCTCCGGCTCGAACAAGAAGCCGAAGACCGGCCAGGACTTCAAGCCCGGGGACATCGTCAACGACGACCTCAAGGACCCGGCGATCGACAAGTACAAGAACTTCCCGAAGGACGACCCGGACAACCCGCTCGGCCGGCGCCTGAAGGACTCCGAGGGCAAGACGAAGGTCAAGCGGTCGGAGGACGTCGGCGAAGCCGGTGCCCACGACTACCTGAAGAAGGTCACCGGCAAGGACGACCTCGACATGATCACGCCGACGAAGACCAACCCGCTGCCGGCGGGGAAGTACGGCACCAAGCCGGGCGAGCCGTGGCCGAACGCGGTCGCCTTCAACGGCAACAACGTCGCCGACGTCGCCTACTGGGACGGCAAGACCATGCACGTCGTCGAGGCGAAGGGCAACGGGTCGACGCTGACCGGCGGCCCGATGCACGGCCGCGTGCAGAAGTTCGACCCGGACACCGGCGCCCCGGTGCCGCCCGCGAACCGGCCCAACGAACACCGGATGGACCAGGGCAGCACGGAATACCTCAAGGACGTCGCCGCGAACATGAAGAACAGCAAGCCGGAGAACGCGACCTACGACGGCCGGGGCGAGGTCGGAACCTCGATCTGGAACGCCATCCACAACGGCCACCCGCCGGTGAAGTACGTTCCCGTCAACACGACGGTCGGCCCGGACGGCAAGGCGGTCGTCAAGGTGACGCCGGGGTACGGGGAGTAGGGCATGAGTTACGAGCTGGTCTTCCGCGCCGCGTCGGCGGCCGAGTTCCGGGCGCGGGTGGCCGCCGACCCGGTGGTGGCGGCGTTCCGCGAAGCGGGCGGCGGCGAACCCACGCCCGAGGTGGCGGAGGCCGTCGTGCGCACGGCGCTGGCGATGGGCGAGGAGGTCGGCCGCACCGGGCACACCTCCGCGGGCGGTGACTGGTTCCGCGAGGAGCTGTTCGACGGCGTGCTCGCCGGGCTGCTGGGCGCCGACGTGGCCGACCACCTGCTCTCGCGCAACCTCGAAGGGATCGTCTGGACCGACTACCCGATGGTCGGGTTCGTGCTCGCCGACGAGCTCGCCGAAGCCTTGGCGAAGGCGGGCGGCGACCGGCCCGAGGACCTGGACGAGGACGCCGCCGAGGTGGTCGACGCCGTGCTCACCGCCCTGCGCAAGGTGGCCGACGCCGGGCAGGACGTCATCACGGTGTACACCTGAGCGGTCCGTTCGGGGGGTCGACAGCGGGCGCCCGCGCGGGCGACACTGAGCCGATGACCGGCCTGATCACCGGAAGCCGTGTCCGGCTGCGGCCAGCTGCCGCCCCGGACGCCGCCCGGTTCGAGGAGATCCTGTCGCACCCCGAAGTCGCCCGCTGGTGGGCCGACGCCGAGGAGCCGGTGGCCGCCCAGGTGTCCTATCTGCTGGACCCCGACGAAGGCACCACGACCTACGCCATCGAACACGATGACGACGTAATCGGCATCGAACTGGCCTTCGAGGAGGCCGATCCGCAGTACCGCCACGCCGGGATCGACATCGCGGTGCACCCGGACTTCCAGGGCCGCGGCCTCGGCGCGGACGCCATCCGCACGCTGGCCGGGTACCTGTTCACCCAGCGGGGGCACCACCGGCTGGTGATCGACCCCGCGGCCGGCAACGAGGCGGCGATCCGGCTCTACCGGTCGCTCGGCTTCCGGCCGGTCGGCACGATGCGGTCCTACGAACGCGGTCCGGACGGCAACTGGCACGACGGGTTGCTGATGGACCTGCTCGTGGACGACCTGGTCCCGGCCGCCGCGCTAGCCGGCTCGTGAGCGGCCGCGCGGTCGCGGCCCGGCCCTTGCGGCGGGTCGCCGTGGCGAGCGCGGTGGGGACCACCATCGAGTGGTACGACTACTTCATCTACAGCACGGCGACGGCGCTCGTGTTCGGCAAGCTCTTCTTCACGTCGCTGTCGCCGGCTTCCGGGACCCTGGCCGCGTTCGCGACGCTCGGGGTCGGATTCCTGGCCCGCCCGGTCGGCGGGATCCTCTGGGGCCACTTCGGCGACCGCGTGGGCCGCAAGGCGATGCTGGTGCTGTCGCTGCTGCTGATGGGCGTGGCCACCGTCGGCGTCGGGCTGCTGCCGACGTACTCCGCGATCGGGGTCTGGGCGCCCGTCCTGCTGCTCGTCCTGCGGCTGCTGCAGGGCCTGAGCGCGGGCGGCGAATGGGGCGGCGCGGCGCTGATGGCGGTCGAGCACGCGCCCGAGGACCGCCGCGGCCGGTACGGCGCGTTCTCCCAGATCGGCGTCCCGGCCGGGTTGATCCTGGCGCAGCTGATGTTCTTCGTGCTCGGCAAGGCGCTGACCGACGCGCAGTTCGCCGCGTGGGGCTGGCGGGTGCCGTTCCTGGCGAGCATCGTGCTCGTCGGCATCGGCCTGGTGATCCGGCTGCGGATCGAGGAAAGCCCGGTGTTCTCGCGGTTGCGGGAGGCGGAGCAGCGCAGCAGCCGGCCGATGGCCGACGTGCTGCGCGAGCGTCCGCGGGCGCTGCTGGTGGCGTCCGGCAGCTTCATCGCCAACACCGCCATCGGCTACATCTTCCTGGCGTACCTGCTGTCCTACGGCACCTCGGTGCTCAAGATCAACCGCACCACCCTGCTCGTCGTCGTCATCGTCGGCAGCGTGACGTGGCTGGTCAGCATCCTCGTCGCGGCCGCGTGGTCCGATCGCGTGGGCCGCAAACCGGTGTACCTGGCCGGATCGGTGCTCCTGGTGGTCTGGCCGATCCCGTTCTTCCTGCTCGTGGACACGCGGGCGACGGCGTGGCTGATCGTGGCGGTGGTGGTGCTCAACATCGGCCTCGGTGCCACCTACGGGCCGCAGTCGGCGTTGTTCGCGGAGCTGTTCGAGCCGCGCTACCGCTACAGCGGGGCTTCGTTCTCCTACGCCGTGGGCGCGGTGCTGGGCGGTGGCTTCGCGCCGTTGATCGCGACGGCGTTGCAGACCGCCACGGGCACCTCGTTTTCGGTGTCGCTCTACCTGGTGGCGGTGGCGGTGGTGAGCCTGGTCGCGGTGCTGTTCATCCCCCGGGATCAGAGCCGGTCGAGCCGGACGGCGGCGGCCATCCGCTCGTAGCCCGCGTCGCCCGGGTGGAGGTGGTCGCCGGAGTCGTAGGCCGGGAGCAGCCGGAGCGGGTCGGCCGGGTCGCGGAGCGCCGCGTCGAAGTCGATGACGGCGTCGAAGATCCCGCCGGTGCGGATGAGCGCGTTCACCGCCTGGCGGGTCGCTTCGAGGGTGTCGTCGTAGACCCGCCAGCCCTTGAACGGCGTGAGCGTGCCGCCGAGCACCCGGATACCGCGGGCGTGCGCCTGCGTGACCAGCTGGCGGTACGCCGAGGCGATCGCGGCCGGGTCGGTCTGGTGCGGGTCCTGCTGGATGTCGTTGATGCCCTCCAGCACGATCAGCGTCCGCACGCCGCCGACGCTCAGGACGTCCCGGTCCAAGCGGGAGAGCGCGTTCTGGCCGGCGCTGGAGCCGGGCACGTCGAGCAGCAGCCGGTTGGCGCTGATGCCGGCGTTGAGCACGCCGTAGCGGTCGTGCAGCCGGTCGGCGAGGTAGTCCGGCCAGCGGTGGTTGGCCGCTGGGAGTGACCCGGCGCCGTCGGTGATCGAGTCGCCCAGTGTCACGATCGAAGCCCGCGCGTTCGAGCCGGGGTGCCCGCCCTGGACGTCGACCCCGGAAACGTAGTGCCACACCGACGTCTGCTCGGTGTAGGGAGCGCCGGACTCGCTGGCCGCGAAGTCGCCGTTGCGCGTGAAGTACGACGTCTGCATCGCGAGCGGGTGATAGGTCACCGGTCCGGACTTCGCCGGCACGTAGGTCGTCACGAGCAGGTTGGCGTCGGCCGGGACCCGGAGCTCGGCCGGATCGCTCACGGCCTCGGCGCCGGCCGGCACGACGACGCTCGGGGCGCCGCCGAAGGCCAGGGACCGCAGGGTGCCCGGCACGGCGTCCGGCCCGGTGCTCTGGACCGCGACGGTGACGTGGCCGAAGGTCAGGGGAGTGGTACCGAAGGCGTTCGACAGGTGGACGCGGGTGCGGTCGCCGCCGGCGCTGGTGTGCACGACGTTGCGGATCGAATAGCCGGGGTAGCCGTCCGGGGTGTTCGCCACGCCGGCCGCGGGCGCCGTGGCCCAGGTACCGACCCAGCCGCCGGCCTGCTCGGCGAGCACCGGGGCCGCGCTTTCGGGGTTCGCGCTGCCGGGCGTCGTGAGGAGGCCGATTCCCGCCAGCACGGCCGCGCTCACGGCCACGAAACGTCGCATGTTCCCACAGTTGCCCGTGATCCGCGGGAGCGGCGACCGCTGATCAGGTGACATTGGACAGTCGCGGTGGACAAGATACGGGCCGGGGCGGGCCCGTCCGGGATTCTGGGGATGCCGGACGGGCCCGCGCGAGGTGGCCGTTGCCGCGACGGCCGCTCGCCGGGGTTACCCGGTCCCGATCGGGCGGAGGCTGGCCCGGATCGTTGCGTCGTGGTGACCCCGGAGGGCGTGTGCGAGACGCCCTCACCCCAAGCACGGCCGCCGGCCCGGCCCGGTTCAGCGCATGCCGAAGGTTTCTCTTCCGCCCGGCCGCGAAAAGCCGTGAAGGCCACCTCGAGGGACGCGGTGTCCTGGAGGTGGCCTTCACGGCGTCGAGCGGGAGGCTCAAGCTGCGGCGGCGGGAAATCCGGTGAGGGCGCGGTGGCCCGCGTCGGTCAGTTCGGCGGGGGCCCACTGGCCGGGCGCGACGAGCCGGGTGGCTCTGACCAGCCCGGCGCGGGCGAGGTCGTGGGCGGTGTTCTGGTCGCAGCACGAGAGGCCGTCCACGCGGAGGTCGGGTTCGCAGCTGCAGCGGAGCTCGGCGCGTCCGTCGGCGATCGCCTTGAGCATGGCGATCGCGCGGCGGCTCAGCGCGTTCGGGTCGGTGGACATCGGTCTGGCCTTTCGGTGCGGCTGGGTTCTGGCGCGAGGGCTGCAGCTCGTTACCTAGGGATACGCGGTGAACACGAGCACGGTTCACCACGATCGGGCCAGTTGGCCCCTTGACACGGCGCAGGCCAGCAAGCAGGCTCATTCATCGGATGAATCAGTTCCGCCAGCGACAGATGTGCGTCTTGAGGACGAACTCTGTCGAAATTCCGCCGTAGTCATCCGATCCCTGGAGGCTCAGTGCCGACCTTCCCCCGCCGCCAAGCTCTGGGCATCGCCCTGGGTGGTGCCGTCGCGCTCAGCGCGGCCGGCCGTACCCCCGCCGGCGCCGCCGGCCCCGTGGACGCCGCCCCGGACCGCGCCGACACCCCGATCGTCCCGCCCCCACCGCCGGTCCCGGTGGCCCTCGACCCCTGGTTCACCAACGACGGCATCGACAGCGCATCGGCCACCGGCGGCGACTTCGACGGGTCCGGCTACACGTTCCCCGCCGAGCACCTGCCGGCCGGGCAGACCGTCACGGCCGGCGGCGTCCCGTTCCGGCTCGGATCCGCGGCCGCCGGGGCGAAGAACAACATCGCCGCCACCGGGCAGCGGATCGACCTGCCGAAGGGCCGCTACTTCGCCGCGTACTTCCTGGTCGCCGGCAGCTACGGCGCGGCGGGCGGCCCGGCGACCGTGCACTACGCCGACGGCAGCACGAGCACCGGCTCCCTGTCCGGCCCCGACTGGTACACCGGCAGCGGCGCGCTCGTCTCGCCGTTCCGCTACGCGCCCGGCGGTGTCGTCGACAACAACCCGGTTTCCGTGGCCACCGGCCAGGTCTGGCTCGACCCGGCCCGCGAAGCCGTCGCGCTGACCCTGCCCACGACGGCGAACCCCGCGCCGAACGTCGCCAGCCTGCACGTCTTCGCGCTCACCCTCCAGCCGGTCGCGGTGGGCCGCTCGGCGCTGATCCTCGACGGCCGCTCGTCGGCGAACCTGCTGACCGACGGCGGGCCGCAGGCCGCCGAAGCGACCATCGTCAACGCCGGGACCGTGTGGCTCGGCGCGGGCGACCGGGTGGGCGTCACCGTCGACGTCCCCGGCGGCCGGACGGTCGTGCCCGCGACCGTCCGGGCGCTCGCGCCGGGGGAACAGGCGACGGTCCGGCTCGGCCTCGCCCCCAACGCGTCCGTGCCGCCCGGCACCACCACGAACGGCCAGATCCGGGTCACCGCCGGCCGCGGCACGCTCGCCACGCAGCAGGTCCCGATCACCCTCGGCATTCCGGACTTCCGGCCGGCCGACGCGTCGCTCTCGACGCACCGCGCGCCCTACTGGTTCAACGACAGCAAGTTCGGCATCTTCATCCACTGGGGCGTGTACGCCGTGCCCGCGTGGGCGCCGGTGGGGCAGCAGTACGCGGAGTGGTACTGGCAGAACCAGCAGGACCCGAACGGCGCGACCTACGCCTACCACCGGCAGAAGTACGGCGAGAACTTCACCTACGACGGCTTCATCCCGCTCTTCACCGCGGCGAAGTTCGACCCCCGCAGCTGGCTGAACCTCATCGCGGACGCGGGCGCGGAGTACTACGTCCTGACGTCCAAGCACCACGACGGCTTCGCGTTGTGGGACACGAAGGTCAGCGACCGCAACTCCGTGAAGCTCGGCCCGAAGCGCAACATCGTCGACGAGCTCTTCACGGCGTCGCGGAAGTACACCCCGCAGCTGCGCAACGGCCTGTACTTCTCGCTGCCGGAATGGTTCAACCCGGACAACCCGTGGATGGGCCACGCGCCGCGCAACCCCTACACCGGCGCGTCGCTGCCCTACACCGGCTACACCGCGGGGAAGGACTTCGTCCGCGACTACCAGGCGCCGCAGGTGCTCGAGCTGATCTCCGAGTTCGACCCGGACGTGCTGTGGTTCGACATCGGCGGGGTCAACGACACCCGCGCGGTGATCTCGGAGTACTTCAACCACGCGAAGAACCGCAAGCGCCCCAAGGACGTCACCTACAACGACCGCGGCGGCATCCCGGACCACGACTTCACGACGCCGGAGTACACGACCTACCCGAACACCGTGGTGGCGAAGTGGGAGGCGAGCCGGGGCCTCGACCCGTTCTCCTACGGCTACAACCGCGCGACCCCCGACGACCGGTACATGACGGCGGAGGAGGTGGTCCGGACGCTCGTCGACATCGTCTCGAAGAACGGCAACTTCCTGCTCGACATCGGCCCGGACTACGACGGCACGATCCCGGCCGTCATGCGGACGCACCTGCGGGACGCGGGCGCCTGGCTGAAGGTCAACGGCGAGGCGATCTACGGGACGACGTACTGGTCGAGGATGGCCCAGCTCGGCGACCTGCGGTTCACGGTCAAGCAGAACGAGGCGTTCTACGTGCACTCGCTGATCGCGCCGGGCAGCCGCGTGGTCGTGGACGCCCCGGTGCCGATCCGCGCCGGCGACCGGGTGACCATGCTGGGCTACCGCGGGAACCTGCACTGGACGGTCGAGAACGGCTCACTGGTGATCGACGTCCCGGCCGCGGCCCGGCAGGCGGGCCGCTACACGTGGGTGTTCAAGATCGCCTGGAGCTGACCCGCCGTTCGGTCAGCGAACGCAGTTCCCGCGGGACCGGCCCGGGGTGGACCACGCCCAGCCGCTGGGTGGCGCGCGTCATGGCCACGTAGAGGTCGTTGGGTCCGCACGGGCCGGCCGCGAGGACGGCGGCGGGGTCGGCGATCACGACCGAGTCGAACTCGAGGCCCTTCGCTTCGGCCGGGGTCACCAGCACCACTTCGGCGGTCAGGTCCGGCGGCACGCTCAGCGACAGCGCGGCCGCCAGCTCGCCGGTCTCCGGCGCGATGATCGCCAGCTGCCCCTCGGTGTGCTCGTCGACGAGTTCGGCGAGCACACCGGGCAGGTCGGTGGCCGCCTGGCGCCACGGCGGATTTCCGCTCGCGCGGACCGACGTCGGCGGCCGCAACTCCGGGTGGTGCGCGGCGAGCAGCTCCGCCGCGACCTCCATGATCTCCGCCGGCGTGCGGTAGCCGACGGTCAGCTGCGCGAGCCGGTGCGGCCGCGGCACCCGGTCCCACGACGCCGCGCCCGCCGCGCTCCCGGTCTGGGCCGGGTCCCCCACGACGGTCATCGACCGGGACGGGCAGCGGCGCACCAGGACGCGCCAGTCCATTTCGGACAGTTCCTGGGCCTCGTCGACCACCACGTGCCCGAACACCGGCACGCTCTCGCCGACCAGTGCGGCGGCCTCGTCGAGCAACGGGACGTCCGCGGCGCTCCACGGTCCCTCGACCACCTCCGCGGGGGTCAGGGAGGGCCACAGCTCGTCGAGCACGTCCCGGACGCCGGCGTCGCCGAGCAGGGCGGTCCGCAAGGCTTCCCGGTCCGGCTCGTCCAGGAGGACTCGCGGGCCGTCGTCTTCGGCCGGGTCGAGCACGACGCCCGCGGCGGCCAGCGAGCGCAGCTCGGCTTCGCCGAGGCGGCCGTCGGCACTGCCGCCGTCGAGCGCCTCGCCGGCGTCGGTGAACGCGACCGCCTCCATCCGGGCGACCAGCTCCCCGGTCAGCGTGGCCACGACCGCCCGGTGGAACACGTCCCGGGCCTGGTTGTGCGGCAGCCCGGTCTCCCTGGCCTGCCGGACGGCCCGGCGCACCACCGCCGGGTCCAGCCGCAGGACCTGCTGTTCGAACTCGACGTCCACCGGCTCCTCGGGCACCCGGACGGTGGCCCGCACCGCCTCGGCCAGCCGGGACGCCATGTCCGCCCGGCCCTTGCGGGCGGCTTCCGCCGCCGAGTCCACCCGGGTGACGGCGACGCCGGGACGAAGATCGGGCACGGTCGCCGTCACCACCCGGTTCTCGCCGAGCCCGGGCAGCACCTGGCCGATGTAGTCGAGGAACACCCGGCTGGGGCCGATGACGAGCACGCCGCGGGTGCGCAGGTGCTCGTGCGTGTAGAGCAGGTACGCGACCCGGTGCAGGGCGACGGCCGTCTTGCCCGTGCCCGGGCCGCCCTCCACGACGAGCACGCCCTGGGCGTCGTCCCGGATGATGCGGTCCTGCTCGGCTTGGAGCGTCGTGACGATGTCGCGCATGCGCCCGGTGCGCTCGGCCGTGACCGCGGCCAGCAACGCGGCCTCGCCGACCAGCCCGTCGCGCGGCCCGGCCGGGTCGAGCAGTTCGTCGTCCACGGCGACCACGGTCCGGCCGCGGGTGGTGATCCGCCGCCGGCGCACGACCTCGCCCGGCTCGGCGGCGGTCGCGGTGTAGAAGGGCCGGGCGGCGGGCGCACGCCAGTCCACCAGCAGGGGCCGGTCCTTCTCGAACAGCCCGAGCCGCCCGATGTGGACACGCCGGCCGCCGGTCAGGTCCAGCCGGCCGAAGCACAGCCCGTCCTCGACCGCCGCGAGCCGCGCCACCTCGGCCCGCCACACGTCCGAAGCGTGGCCGCGGGCGAGGGCGGCGGCCGCCTCCTCCCGCAACGCGTCGAGGCGGGCGTAGAGAACGTTCACGTGGTCCTGCTCAGCGGCGATTTCGTGCATGCCGGAGAGCGTGCCCGGGATCTCGCGGAAAGTGCAGTCTTGTTCTTCTTGACAGCGTCAGCGCGCCTCAGAAGTCCGCGTTCTTGCCGATGTACAGCTCCGCGAACGCCGCCGCGGCCGCGGGCGAACCGAGCAGGCGGCGCATCCGGGCCTCCGCGATGCGCGCCGCGAACGGGTTCCCGCCCGCGGCCGCGGTGTGGTGGAAGACGTCGGACAGCCACAGCGAAAACTCCTGGTACTGCCACACCAGCGGCAGGCACGCGGCGGAGTAGCCGGCCAGCGGCGCCGGATCGCCCGCGTAGTACGCCTCGAACGCGTCGGCGAGCAGGAACGCGTCGTGCAGGGCGAGGTTCATGCCCTTCGCCGCGATGGGGGCGACCAGGTGCGCCGCCTCGCCCGCGAGGTGCAGCCGGCCGTGCGACATCGGCTCGACGACGTAGTTGTGCATGTCGAGGATGCGCTTCTCGAACAGCTTTCCCTCGATGATCGCGCCGCCGGGCACCGCCAGCCGCGCGTGCAGTTCCCGCCACACGCGCTCGTCGGGCCAGTCCGCCACGGTCTCACCCGGTGCGGTCTGCAGGTAGAACCGCGTCACCGTGGGCGTGCGCGCCATGTGCGCGGCGAACCCGCGCGGGTGGATGCCGAACAGCACGCCGCCGGCCGACGGCGGGGCCTCCGCGAGCAGCGCCAGCCAGCCGATTCCGTAGTCGTGGTGGGCTTTCACCGTCGATTCCGCCGGCAGGTAGCCCTGGCTGACGCCGCGGGCGCCGTCGCAGCCGGCCACGAAGTCGCAGTCGATCCGGTGCTCGCCGCCGGTCCGGAACGTGACGGCGGGGGAGTCCGACGTCAGGTCGTGCAGCTCGACGTCCGAGACCTCGAAGACCGCGTCACCGCCGGAGCCGGTGTACTGCGCGACCAGATCGGTGACCAGAAGCTGTTGCGGGTACACGAAATGCCGCTGCCCCGTGACGTCGCCGTAGCGGAAGACGTGCCGCTGCCCGGCGAACCGGAACTCGAACTCCTCGTGCCGCGGCGCCTTCGCGACGAGCTGCTCGCCGAGGCCCCGCCGTTCGAGCCCGCGGACCGCCCACTCCTCGATGAACCCGGCCCGTGGCCGCTGTTCGATGAACGCCCGGCTCTGCGCCTCCAGCAGCACGCAGCCGATTCCCGCGCGCCGCAGGAGGTTCGCCACCGTGAGTCCGGCCGGGCCCGCCCCCACCACGGCCACCGCCGTGCGCCTCGCCACCATGCGCCCGAGGGTAGCGCGAACCGGACGAACCGCTCAGTAGTAGTGCCGCAGCGCGGGCCACGCCTGCGACCACGGCCGCGTCAGCGTGCACAGCGAAAGCACGACACCTTCCTCGTCGTTGTCAACGCCTTCGGCGTTGTGGTGCTTGGCGACCGCGCGGCACCCGGTGATCAGCCGGGCCGCGGGCGAGCCGGGCTGCACCCGCCCGACGAGCAGCACCGGGCCGACCAGCCGGTCCGGCGGCGGCCCCCAGTCCGCGTACGACATGTGCGGCGAATACGGCTGCGGCAGCCCGAATTCGGGGCCGTAGCGCTCGATCGCGCCGGCTTCGCCGTAGTTGCCGGCGAGGATGACCGCGGTGTCGCGCTCGGCGTCCGGGATCCGCCGCCACGCACCCGCGACGCTGCCGGCGAAGTCCGGCCAGCCGACCTGCTCGCCCGGCTCCTTGTTCATCGCCAGCAGCGGGCCGTTCAGCGCCGACGCCGGCACGATCGGGAGTCCGACGAGGACGGACACGGCCACGCACACCGCGGCGGCCGCCCCGGCGAGCGCCCGCCGGAGGGTCCCGCCCCGGCCCAGCCACCGCAGCGCCGGTTCCGCGCCCAGCGCGACCAGCGGCAGCAGCAACGGCACCGAGTAGTACGGCTTCCCGCCGAGGACCAGGAGCTCGGCGCAGACCACCGGGTAGGCGATGGCCAGCGGGCGGGCCCAGCGCAGGGCGGGGTCACGCCACGGCCGCACGAGCCCGGCGATCCACACCGGCACCAGCAGCGGCGAAAGGAGGAGCAGCTGCATCGGCACGAACAGAAGGCGGTTCTCGGTGCCGTCGTCCTCGCTGATCCCGCCGGCGACGGTCAGCATCGGCCAGCCGTGCGACGCCTGCCAGAGCACCACCGGAGCCGCCAGGACGGCGGCGATCCCGATGCCGGCGGCCAGCCACCACGTCCGCAGCACCCGGCGCGGCCCGGCGATGGCGACGCCGATGCCGAGCCCGGACAGCAGGAGCAGGACGAGCCACTTGTTCGCCAGGCCGAGACCCGCGGCGGCACCGGCGGCGAGCCACCACCGGCCGTCGCCGGTGCGCAGCAACCGCAGGCCGAAGAGCGCGATCAGCGACCACAGCAGCACGTCCGCGGAGTTGGTCGCCAGCATGTGCGACACGACCAGGACGTAGGACGACAGCGCCGTCGCGATCGCGGTGAACAGCTGGACACCGCGGCCGCCGCCGAACTCGCGGGCGATCAGCGCGACCACCACCACGGTCGCCATCCCGAGCAGGGTCGCGATCACCCGCAGGCCCGTGGGTGTCTCGCCGAACAACGCCGTCGACGCCCGGGCGAGCCACGGGGTGATCGGCGGGTTGTCGACGTACCCCCAGTCCGGCCGGCGGCCCGCGGCGACGAAGTACAGCTCGTCGCGGTGGAAGCCGTAGCGCCCGGACAACGCCGTCAGCACGACGGCTTGGACCGCCACGACAATTCCGACTGGTAGCGCAGCGAACCGCGGCAAGTCCCGACCGGCCCCCATGTCAGTCTCCCCTCGGCGTGCGGAGGATCGTACGCCGGGGATCAAGCCGCCGGGACCACTCCGAGGAATTCGCCGCCGGCGTCGGCGACCAGCTCGGCGAGGGTCTGCGCGCGGCGCAGCGGCGTGAACCGGACGTCACCGCGCGGCGACACGGTGAACCCGTACACCGCCGGGCGCGGCAGCGTGTTGTACGCGTAGTGCGCGCCGAAGTAGTAGGCGCCGGTGTCGTGGGCGACGACGAGGTCGCCCGGTTCGAGCAGCGGCAGCGGCCGCTCGCGGGCGAGGAGGTCCCCGGCGAAGCACAGGGGCCCGGCGATGTCCTGCGGTACCTCGGGTCCGGTCTTCGGCGTGCCGGTCGGGTCGAACGCGCCGATCCGCAGCGGCCAGTGCTCCGGCTGGAGCACCGTGCGCGCCGCCACCTGGGCACCCGCGTGCGTCACGGCGATGTGCCGTCCGCCGGCGACCTTCGTGTACTCCACCGTGCTCACGAGGAAGCCGCTCTTCGCCAGCAGGGACCGGCCGAACTCGGTGATGAACGCGTAGCGCCCGCCGGCCAGGGCCGGGACCCGGGCCAGCAGCGTCGCGACGTACCCGGCGTACGTCGGACCCGGCTCCTCGGAGGTGAAGTCCACCGGCAGGCCGCCGCCGAGGTCGAGGCTGGTGACCTGCCGGTACCCGGCTTCGGCGTTGATCTCCTCGGCGAGTTCGTGCACCGCCGCGACGCCGTCGGCCATCAGCTCCGGCGGGCAGCCCTGCGAGCCGACGTGGACGTGCAGCCGGGTCAGCCACGGCCGGTGCGCGAAGGACTCGAGCAGCAGCCCCCGGTTTCCGGCGTCCCGCAACGGAATGCCGAACTTGGACGCCGCCGTGGCGGTGCTCGTGTCGCCGATCCGGCCGGCCCCGACCTGCGGGTTGATCCGCAGGCCCAGCACCGACCGCGGCGGTGTCGCGCCGACCAGCCGGTCGAGCCGGGCGAGCTCCTGGAAGTTGTCGGCGTTGACCGCCGTGCCCTCGGCCAGTGCGTGGGCGAGCTCGGCGGTCGTCTTGGCGGGGGAGTCGAGCACCAGCCGCGGGCCGCGCAGGCCCGCCGCCTCCGCGACCGCCGTCTCGCCCGGGCTCGCGACCTCGGCGTCGATCCCGAGGTCGCCGAGGAACCGCAGGAGGGGTGCCAGGCCGCACGCCTTGGCGGCGACCGTGTGCTGGACCCGCCCGAGCGGCGTGAACGCCTTCGTCAGGTCTTCGGCGGTTTCCCGGACGGCGGCCAGGTCGACGAACCCGGCCATCGGGGCGGCGAGCCGCCGGTCCGCCGCGGCGGCCAGGGCGAGCAGCTTGCGGTCGGTGCGGGTCAGGGGCGCGCTGGTCGTGGTCACGGCATCCAGGACAGCAGCGGGCGCGGCGGGGCGTCCAAGACTTCGTCCCGATCAAATCATAGGAGCACCTTATAATCGCTGGGTGGACCTGCGCCGATGGCACTACTTCGCCGTGCTCGCCGAGGAAATGCACTTCACGAAGGCGGCCGCCCGGCTGTTCGTGTCGCAGCCGTCGCTGAGCCAGCAGATCCGCGCCTTCGAGGCGGAGCTGGGGGTCGCGCTGCTCGACCGCACGGGCCCGCGCTTCGCGTTGACCGACGCCGGGCGGGTGGCCGCCGCCGAGGCACGCGACCTGCTCGATCGGCTGGACCGGGCCCGGGGCGCGATCACCGCGGCCGGCCGGGGTGACGCCGGGCGGCTGCGGATCGCCTACACGCGTTCGGCGCCCGGCCCGCTGGCCGGCGACCTGGTCGCGGCGTACCGCGAGCGGCACCCGGCCGTCGAACTCGCCCTGGAAACCGGCTGGACCAGCCTGAACGTGGCCCGGCTGGCGGCGGGCGAGATCGACGTCGGCTTCGTGCGGCCGCCGGTCACCGTCCCGGGCATCGAGGTCGCCGTGGTCGGCTCCGAAGAGGTCCTGCTCGCGCTGCCGTCGGGGCACCCGCTCGCGCACCGCCGCGGCCGGGTGCGGCGCGCCGCGATCGCGGCCGAGCCGGTGGTGTTCTGGCCGCGGGAGAACGGTCCCGGCCAGTACGACGCGATCAGCGGCCAGGTCTGGCCCGGCGGGCTGCCGCCGATCGTCCGCGAAGAACCGGAGGACGAGCAGCTCATGCGCGCGGTCGCCGAAGGCGCGGGCCTCGCGGCGGTCCCGGAGCACCGGGCCCGGGCGCTGCGGCGCCGCGGGGTGGTGCTGCGGCGGCTCGAAGACCCGCCCCCGAGGATCGACCTGGGCCTGGCCTGGCGGGCCGGCTCGGCGTCCCCGGTGGTGCGGGCCTTCGTCGCCCTCGCTTCCGCCGGCTAGTGCGCGCCGAGCGCCCTGCGCACCGCCGAGACGACGTCGGGGTGGCCGAGCGGCAGCGGCGGCGGCACGCGGTCTTCCGGGCTCACGGCGCTCGACGCGACCACCCGCACCTCCGTGCCCGTCTCGAGCAGCTTGGCGACCACGTCGTCGTGTTCGGCCAGCCAGGCGTCATTGGCCTGGAGGGCGTCGTCGGAGGCGAGGAACGCGTCCGAGGCCGGGTCGACCAGCAGCAGGTGCGTCGCCGCACCCGGGTGCCGCTCGACGAGCTGCAGCGCCTCCGCCGCGAACGGGCCGCTTGCCACGACGGCGATCTCGGGATCGTGCGGGCCGGCGTCGCCGAGGAGGTCGTCGGCTTCGGTCAGCGCGCCGCCGGCGGGCATCCGGCACCAGAACACGGCGCGCTCTTCGGCCAGCGGCCGCCAGGTCGCGGGCAGCTCGTCGTGCTTCGCGGCGCCCGCCGGATCGAGGACGATCACCTTGGGCCCCGACGGGTCCCCGGCGGTCACCACGGCGGGGCCTTCGGAGCGGACGGGTGCGGGTTCGGCGGGCATGGGCGTTCCTTTCACCGAAAGGGCGTTCAGCGACGGGGGAGTTCCGGGCTGTCCGTGTCGAGCGGCACGGCCCCGGAGCGGACGAGTCCCAATTGGACGGTCTGGCGGCCGGTCAACGCCTCCAGGACCCAGTCGGCGGCCGTGCGCACGCGGTTGCCCGGCATCGCCATCAGGTGGTAGGCGCGCGTCACGACCTTCGCCGGGCGCCCGGACAGCGGGATGTGCAGGGGGTTCGCCGCGGCGGCGCCGGCCCCGAGGTCGACGACGAAGCCGAGGTCGTGGTGCCGGTAGGTACCCCGGCGGCCGTACCCGAGCGACGCCGCCACGTTGCGCCCGGCGAGCCGGCCTTGGCGCTCGGCGTGCTGCGCGGTCATCGCGGTGTACTGGCCGGGACGCGTGAGGTCGGGCACCGCGGCCGCGTCGCCGCAGGCGAACACGTCGTCGCGGCCCGGCACGGTCAGCTGCTCGCTGACCACCAGCCGGCCCTTCGCGGTCTCGAGCCCGAGGCCGGCCACCAGCGGGTCCGGCCGCACGCCGACGCACCACACGAGGGTGCGGGCCGCCACGGCGTCGCCGTTGGTCAGCGTGACGCCCTTGGCGTCGGCGTGCTCGACCGAGGTCCTCATGAGCACCTCGACCCCGCGCGAGCGCAGCACCTGGTCGGCGGTCCGGCCGAGCCGCCCGGCGAGCTCGGGCAGCACCCGCTCGGCGACGTCGAGCAGCAGCCAGCGGATCCGCTGCCCGGCCAGCTCGGGGTGACGCTTGGCGAGCGCCGCCGTGAACGCGGGACCCTGCGCGGCGACCTCGGTGCCGGTGTACCCGGCCCCGACCACCACGAACGTGCAGCGCGCGTCGCGTTCGGCCGGGTCGTCGGCCGCGGCCGCCAGTTCGATCTGCCGGGTGATGTGGTCGCGCAGGTACAGCGCCTCCGGCACGCCGCGGAAGCCGTGCGCGTACTCGGGGACGCCCGGGATCGGCAACAGCTTGTTGACGCTGCCCGCGGCCAGCACCAGCCGGTCGTACCCGATCCGGTGTTCGTTGTCTTCGGGATCGGTGTAGGTGACGTGGCGGGCATCGAAGTCGACACCGGTGGCCACCCCGAGGACCAGGCGGACTCCGCGCAGCGTCTCGGGGATCGACACCGCGACGCGCCGCGGGTCGAGGATCCCGGCCGCCACTTCGGGCAGCAACGGCAGGTAGAGGAAGTAATCCGTCGGGTTCAGGACGACCACTTCGACGTCTTCCCCGGCTTGCTTCCGCAGGCTCTTCGCCGCGTGGTATCCGGCGAAACCGCCGCCGACGATCACGACACGCATGGAGCTCCTTCCGGGGCGGATTTCCGTCCCGAACGGATTACCCGAGGTCGGAGCCCGGAAACCCGCGGGGTTGACCTCACCCCCCAGGGGCGTACGGTCAGGGTGTTGGCTGTTGTTCAGACACGTGCTCCGGTCAGCGCCCCTGCACCGCTGAGAATAGGGAGCGCCATGTACGACTGTTTCCGCACGCTTTACGAACCGTCCGGCCTCACCGTCACCACGACCGAACGACCGGGTGGGATCACCGTCTTCACCCTGGTCGGCGACATCGACGCCGCCACGGTCGGCATCCTCGACGAAGCCCTCGCCACCGGTGAGCGGCTGGTCGTCGACCTGACCCGGGTCGCCTTCCTGAGCTGCGCGGGGGTCCGCTCGCTCCTGCAGGCGAACGCCCGCACCGAAGTCGCCGTCGTGCTCGGCGGCCACGCGGTCACCCGTTCGCTCGAAGCGACCGGCGCCGACTTGCTGCTGAAGATCCACCCCCGCGTCGGCGCCGCGCTCGCCGGCTTGGCCCTCGAGCCCGGCCGGGAGGCGTGACCGCTCGCCGGACACGCCTCCCGCCGTCCACTGTGTACTTTCAGGTCTTGGACGACGTTTGCTTCAGTCGTCTCCGGGCCAGTCGCCGGTCGCCTTGCGGTAACCGACGGCACCGGCCCGTTCGGTGGCGGCCTTGACGGCACCGAAGATCGCCCCCTGCACCGCCGCCGCGATGACCACCTGACGCCAGGTGTAGTCGCGGTCGGTGGCGTCGGGGGCGTCGTCCTCCCCGACCACGCGGCTCCAGACCTGCTTGAACACCTGGCCGGCGAGGATGCCGCCCAGGGCACCCACCACCCAGCTCAGCGGCTTGTAGAGCGCTTTGTTCACGAGTTCCTCCGGCGCAGGATCAGGCGGATCAGGATCAGCAGGCCCAGCACGCCGGCGAAGACCGGCAGCGGGTTGGCGCGGACGGCGTCGGCGCCCTGGCGGAACTTGACCGCGGTCGGCTCGTTCGTGACGTCGGCGACCTTCGCGGTCGCCTGGTCGAGCTTTTCGTCGACGTTTTCCTTGACCCTGGCCTTGACGTCGAGCTTCTGCCCGAGCGCCTCCAGGGTTTCGGTGAGCTCCTCCCGGGTGGCGTCCCGGTCGAGGCGCGCCTCTTCGGCGTTCTTCGGGAAGTCCCCGCTCATGACCGCACTCCCTGCTTCACGGTGTCCACGTCTTCGCGGACGCCGCTGATCGCTTCCTCGGGCACCGGCGGCACCCCTTGCGCCACTTCCTTCTTGCCGACCAGCGCCGCGATCCCGGCCACGACGAACAGCGCGACCGCGACGATCACCGCCGCCAGCCAGCCGGGCACGACCAGCGCGAGCGCCAGCACGGCCGCCGCGACCAGCGTGCCGGCGCCGAGGAACGCGAACAGGCCCGCCGCGCCGAACAAGCCGGCGCCGAGGCCCATTTTCTTACCCTTGCGCTGCAGCTCGAAAGCCGCGAGCCGCATCTCGTCCCGGACGAGCCGCTTGACCTCGTCGGTCAGGTCCGTCACCAGTTCGCCGACCGAGCGGTCGGAAGCCGGCTTCTTGTTCACCTCTTCGATCACCGAACACCTCCTTGCCTGGTCGCCGTGTACCCGGCTCGGCCGTGCGTCAATCGCGCCGCGTTTGACCTCCGGTGCACCGGGTAGCCGCTGTGTGCCCTCAATGACGGGTACCGACCATCGACGAGGAGGAGTGCATGAGCACGATCACCGAAATCGTGGACGTGGAAGTCCCCGTTTCGACCGCGTACAACCAGTGGACGCAGTTCGAGGAATTCCCGCAGTTCATGGAGGGTGTCGAAGAAATCCGCCAGGTCGACGCCACCCACACCCACTGGGTGACGCGGTTCGGTGGCGTGACGCGCGAATTCGACGCGACGATCACCGAGCAGCACCCCGACGAACGGGTCGCCTGGACGTCGGACTCCGGGCCGGATCACGCCGGTGTCATCACCTTCCACCGGCTGGACGACTCGCACACGCGGGTGACCGCGCAGATGGACATCGACCCGGAGGGCTTCGCCGAGAACGTCGCCGACAAGCTCGGCGTGCTCGGCCGGCGCGTGAAGGGCGATCTCAAGCGGTTCAAGGAGTTCATCGAGCAGCGTGGCCGGGAGACCGGCGGCTGGCGCGGTGACGTGGACCGCCCGGGCCGGTAGGACCCGCGAGTCACCCGTTCGGGGTGAGTTGTCGCGGCGGGGCGGGATCATCCGCCCCGCCGCGTTTCACGTCCGGGGACCGCCGGGTAGGCCGGACTCATGACGACCACCACAGCCGGCGTTCCCACCTTGGAATTGAACAACGGCGTGCGGATCCCGCAGGTCGGGTTCGGCGTTTTCCGGATCCCGCCCGAGGAAACCGCCCAGGCCGTGCGGACGGCCCTGGAAACGGGGTACCGCCACATCGACACCGCACAGGCGTACCGCAACGAGGCCGGTGTCGCCGCCGGGATCGCGGAGTCCGGGGTGGCACGCGAAGACGTGTTCGTCACGACGAAGCTGGCGAACGACGCGCACGGGCACGACAACGCGATCACCGCGCTCGAAGGCAGCCTGCGCCGGCTCGGCTTCGACTACGTCGACCTTTACCTGATCCACTGGCCGTTGCCGGCCAAGGACATGTTCGTCCGGACGTGGCACGGCTTCGAAGACATCCTCCGGGCGGGCAAGGCCCGCGCCGTCGGCGTGTCGAACTTCCAGCCCGCCCACCTCGACCGCCTCGCCGGGGAAACGTCTCTGGTGCCCGCGGTCAACCAGATCGAGCTGCACCCGGCACTGCAGCAGGCGGAGCTGCGCGAGTACCACCGGGCGCACGGCATCGCCACCCAGGCGTGGAGCCCGCTGGCGCAGGCCGGCGTGCTCGGCGACCCGGTGCTCACCGGCCTGGCGGAGAAGCACGGGCGAACGCCGGCGCAGGTCGTGCTGCGCTGGCACGTCCAGCTCGGGAACATCGTCTTCCCGAAGTCGGCCTCACCCGATCGGATGCGCCGGAACATCGACGTGTTCGGCTTCGCACTCGACGACGAGGACATGGCGGAAATCGGCCGGCTGGACGAAGGCCGGCGCACCGGGCCGGACCCGGACACCTTCACCGCGTGACGGGGGCGTTTCCCTGCGCGACCTGCCGGGTATTCCTTCCGCAAGGTCCCCCAGGAAGGAGCGTCCGGCATGACCACGAACGCGTACCTGTCGTTCCTCGCGATCGGCGTTGCGCTGGTCCTGATAGACGGGCAGATCATCTACCGCAGCGGCCGCCGCTACCTGGAGAACTCCTACGGCGACCCGGCGGCCGGCGCTTCGATGACCCGCCTGGTCACGGTGCTGTTCCACCTCGCGACGCTGGGGGTGCTGGCGCTGATCTCGACCATCGACATGGGCGGCAGCGACCTGCCCGGCGTGGTCGGGCGGATCGGCGTGCTGCTGCTGATCCTCGCGCTGGCCCACGCGATCACCCTCGGCGTCCTGGCCCGCATCCGCGGTGAGCAGGAGGTCGAGGCGGTCGTCCAGCGCGGCCCCCGGCCGCGGGCGGACATGGAGCAGCAGGGCACGACGGTCACCCCGGTGCCGGGCCAGGACGGCCGGTACCCGGCCGCGAGCCCGACGCTGGAGAACCGGTCCCCGTACTCCGCTCAGTAACGGCGGCACCACAGTGAGGGCGGCACCTTCCCGGGAAGGTGCCGCCCTCACTGTGTGCTTTCCGGCGTTGGGCTTTCCGGCGTTCTCAGGCTTCGGAGGCCGGCAGATCCACCTCGGTGTGCCGCGAGGCGAGCGCCGTCGCCAGATCGGCGAGCTTGACGTTGAGGTCCTGCGACGCGCGGCGCAGCACGTCGAACGCCTCGTCGGCGGTGATGCCGCGGCGCTGCATCAGGATGCCCTTCGCCTGGCCGATGACGTCGCGGCTGTCCAACGCCCGGCGCAGGTGCGCCGACTCCAGCTCGGCCGAAGCCACGGCTTCGGTGTGGGCCAGCGCGAGGGAAGCGTGCGTCGCCAGCAGCAGCGCGGTGTCGATCGCCGCGGTGTCGAACGCGCCCGGCGTCCGCGAGTAGATGTTGAGCGCGCCCGACAGCCGGGGCGGGCGGGCGTCCGGGAGCAGGGCGGTGGCCAGCACCGAGTGGTAGCCGTGCCGGGCGGCGGCCGGGCCGAACGCCGGCCAGCGGGGGTCGCTGCCCAGGTTCCGCGACCAGCCGATGGCCGGGCCGTCCGGGCGCGCCGACTCGACGCACGGGCCCTCGCCGTGGTCGTACTGCACCTGGTCCAGCCGCTCGGCGACCGGGTCCGTCTCGATGGGGGTGTGGAACGTCCCGTCGGTGTCCCGCAGGGTGACGCTGACCAGGTGGGCGTCCGGGATGAGCGCGATCGCGGCCCCGACGACGAGCTTGAGCACGCCGGCGACGGTCGGCGTCACGTCGAGCAGGGTCCGCGTGAGGTCGGCGAACTGCCGGGCCAGCGGCCCCGGCTCCGGGACACCGTCCTGCCCGAACCAGGCCCGTTCCCGGGCCCACTCCTCTTCGCCGACGCTCATGGGTCCTCACTGTCTTCCGGAACGAGGTGCAGGCTTCCCATTCAACCCGATGCCGGGGCGCGCAGGGCGGCACGGGCCCGGTCGACGAACCCCGGCCCCGGCCACAGCTGGTCGGCCTGGGGCATCCGGTCGGCGAGGTCGGGGTGCGGGAGCCGCGGCGCGGCCTCCCGGGTCTCGAGGACCTCCCGGCCCAGTTCGGCCTGCCGGTCGGCGGAGCAGGTGCGCCCGATCTCGCGCACGGCCGCGGGCCCCTCCTCGCGGACGTGCCGCCGGACGGCGCGGATCAGCCCGCCCAGCAGGCGTTCGAACCGCGTCTCCTGCGGCCCGGCGCCTTCGAGCTCCCGCATCAGGCGGTCCGCCTCGGCGAGGTCGCCGTCGCCGTCGAGGTACGGCTCTTCGGCGACGGCGTGCCGGACCAGCTCCGCGATCAGGTGATCGGCGAGGTCCTTGCGGTTCTCCGGACTGCCCTGGCCGAGCTCGAGCTCGGTGCAGAGCCGGTCGAGCTCGCGGTGGTCGCCGGCGAGGACGGTCGTCAGGTCGGTTGCGGACTGCTTGCCGTTCATGCACTCTCCTGGTCCGGGCTCGGGTTCGCAGCATGGGATACCCGCTGCTCCGGCGCCGAATCCCGTGTCGGCCGGGCGCCTCCCGGGTATTCACCGGGAAACCGGCCCCCGAGGAGGACGAACCATGACAGCGCCGTCGCGCGTGACCGAGCGCGAACGCAAGTACGAAATCGTCGCCGGCAGCGGGGTGCCCCGCCTGGTCGGCGTCGGAGGTGTCGAAACGCAGGACGACCCCGTCGAGCACGTCCTGGACGCGTCCTACTACGACACCGAGACGTTCCGGCTGGCCCGCAGCGGCATCACGCTGCGGCGGCGCGTCGGCGGCCCCGACGCCGGCTGGCACCTCAAGCTCCCGGTGTCGGCCGACGAGCGGCAGGAGCTGCAGCTGCCGCTGGGCGGCGACCCGCACAAGGTGCCCGGCCGGCTGCGGCGCCTGGTCCGGGCGTACACGCTGGGGGAGAAGCTGGTGCCGATCGCGCACCTGCGCACCGACCGCTTCGCCCACCGGCTCGCCGGCCCGGGCGGCCGCACCATCGCGACCCTCACCGACGACCACGTGACCGGGGAAGCCGGCGGCGCGACCGCGCGGCTCGACGAATGGCGCGAACTGGAACTCGAACTGGACCCCGCGGCCGAACCGGCGCTGCTCGGGGAGTTCGACCGCGCGCTGACCGAGGCCGGTGCCTCGGTGGCGCCGTGGCCGTCGAAACTGCGCCGCCTCGTCGGTGACCGCGTCTCGGCCCCGCGCCGGCCCCGCAAGAAGCCGTCCGCCGGCGACGTCGTGCTGGCGGCCGTGCGCGAGCACTACGGCCGGTTGCGCCGTGCGGACGTCGGGGTGCGGCTGGACGCCGAGGATTCGGTGCACCAGATGCGCGTCGCGATCCGGAAGCTGCGAAGCACGTTTCGCACGTTCGGCTCGCTCATCGACGAGAAGCAGACGGCGGCCCTCGTGGTCGAGCTGCAGTGGCTCGGCCGCCAGTTGTCGCCGGCCAGGGACACCGAGGTCACCGAGGAGCGGCTGCGCGAACAGCTCGGCGAAGTGCCTTCGGAGCTGGTGTTCGGACCGTTGCGCCAGTTCCTCACCCGCCATTTCGCCCGGGAGGCGGAGGAAGGGCGGACTCGCGCGCTGGCGGTGCTGACCGGCAAGCGCTACCTGCAGCTGCTGCGCGAACTGGACGCCCTGCTGGACGACCCGCCGCTGACCGCGAAGGCGCGCAAGCCCGCGAAGGCCGGACTGCGCGAGCCGCTGCGAAAGGCCGCGAAGAAGCTCAGCCGTGCCCGAGCGGCGGCCCGCGGCCTGACGGGCGGCGAGCTGGAGACGGCCCTGCACGACGTCCGCAAGAAGGCCAAGCGGGCGCGCTACGCGGCCGACACCGTGAAGCCGGTGTACGGGAAGAAGCTGCGGGAGTGGCGCAAGAACGTCAAGGCCGTCCAGAGCACGCTGGGCGAGCACCAGGACACCGTGGTCGGCCGGGACGTCCTGCACCACCTCGCCATCGCCGGCCACGGCGAGGGACAGAACACCTTCACCTTCGGGCTGCTCCACGCCCAGGACGCGGCGCGGGCGGCGAAGCTGCGCGAGACGTTCGCGCGGGAGTGGCGGCGGCTGTGGAAGGGCGGGCGTCCCGGCTGGCTGGGCTGAGCCCCGCCCCGTCTCCCCGTGTGCCGCGATGGCGGCAGCAGGGGGCCGGCGGGGAAGCGAGGCGGGTCGGGATGGCTGCTGCGGCGGCCCCCGCCCCACCTCCGGGAGCTGCCGGGTCGCGGGGGCTGCGGGGCCCGATCCGCCCGGCTCCAAGGGGCCGGGGCGGCTAGCCTTCGCCGGTCAGCTTCCCGCGCAGCTGCTCCAAGGTCTGCGACAGCAGCCGGGAGACGTGCATCTGGGAGATCCCGACGCGGTCGGCGATCTGGGTCTGCGTGAGCCCGCCGAAGAACCGCATCACCAGGATCGCGCGCTCGCGCTTCGGCAGTTCCTGCAGCAGGGGCTGGAGGGCCTCGTGGTTCTCGACCATGGCCATCTCGTGGTCCGGTTCCCCCATGGTGTCCGCCAGCGACAACGCCTCGGCGTCGTCGTGCACCGGCTTGTCGACCGAGAGCGCCTGGTAGGCGTTGCCCGCGAGCAGACCTTCGCGGACCTCGTCGATGTCGAGGCTCAGGTGCTCCGCCAGCTCGGTCGGCGTCGGGGCGCGGCCCAGGCGCTGGGAGAGCACCGCCGAGCCCTGGCTCAGCGAAAGGTGCAGCTCCTTGAGCCGCCGGGGGACCCGGACGGACCAGCCGGTGTCGCGGAAGTGCCGGCGGACCTCGCCCATGATCGTCGGCACCGCGAAGGACAGGAAGTCGTGCCCCCGGGCGGGGTCGAACCGGTCGACGGCGTTGATCAGGCCGATCCGCGCCACCTGGACCAGGTCCTCCCGGGGCTCCCCGCGGCCGGAGAACCGGGTCGCGATGTGCTCGGCCAGCGGGAGCAGCTCGGTGACGAGCTTGCTCCGGACGACTTCCCGGCGCGGATCGTCGGCTTCGAGGCCGTCCAGTTCCCTGAACAGCGGTTCGCAGTGGGCATATTCGTCCGGGCGGTGGAGGAGGGTTTTCCGCTCGCTGCTCACGCGCTCGTTCCCGGGTTGAGCACCAGCTCGATCGTGACGATGCCCGCACCCCCACCGGGAAGCGCGTCGCAGTGCGCGGTCACCGACTTGCTCAGGGTCGTCAAGACGTGCCACCCGAACGTGCGGTCACTCGGCGGCCGTGGGTCACTCGACCGGGTCGAAACGATGACGTGCAAGCCGTCGGGGGCGAGCCGGAAGCGGCACTGCAGCTGCGAGCCCAGTTCGGCCAGCTGGACGAGCTGCGCGCACGCCTCGTCGACGGCCATCTTGGCGTCGGCGATGGCGTCCAGCCCGAAGTCCGCGCGCGAGACCACGCCGTGCGTGAGCATCCGGACCAGGGGGATCTGCTCCGCCATGGCGGGGAGCCGCAGCTCGACGAGTTCGTCGAGCAGCTCGTCGACGGTCGGCTTGCCGCCGAACGAGCTGTCGCTTCGAGTTTCTTCCATGCGGGAGGTACTACCCATCCGGTGTAATGCTGACACTTCGTGATCAGGGATTTCGGGTTTCGTCACCGGCCCAGCGCCCGTTCGAGTTCCTTCTTGGTCATCTTCGAGCGGCCGTCGATGTTCTTCTTCTTCGCTTCGCTGTAGAGCTGGTCCTTCGTCGGGCCTCCGGGGCCCTTGCGGTTGCCGGACCGCTCGCCACCGCGCTGCTGCGGCGACTTGTCCTTCAGCGACGTCTTGCTCGCCTGCCGGGACTCACCCGCCTGGGCGCGGTTCTTGTTCACCGTCCGGGCCGCGATCTCCTTGGCCCGTTTCGTGCTCGCACCGCGGTCCTCGGCCGAGTCCTTGACGTGCTCGTACTGGCGTTCGCGCTTTCCGCTCCACGACTGAGGCATGCCCGCTCCCTTCGTCTCGCGCGGCGGGTACCCGGTTGATCACGCGGTAAACGTCCCGGTCGTGGTGGTTACCCGCTGCCCCTCAGGGGTAAGCGGAGGGCCGACCGGAAGGAGACGCCGATGCGGATCGGCTACACCCTGATGACCGAGCAGGCCGGCCCGAACGACCTGGTCCGGTTCGCCGCCGGAGCGGAACAGGCCGGCTTCGACTTCGAGGTCATGAGCGACCACTACTCGCCCTGGCTGGACGAACAGGGCCACGCGCCCTACGCCTGGGCCGTGCTGGGCGCGGTCACCCAGGTGACCGAGCGCGCCGAGCTGATGACCTACGTGACCTGCCCGACCATGCGCTACCACCCGGCGGTGGTGGCGCAGAAGGCGGCGACCGTGCAGGCGCTCTCCGGCGGCCGGTTCACCCTCGGCCTCGGTGCGGGGGAGAACCTCAACGAGCACGTCATCGGCCGCGGCTGGCCGCCGGCCAACGTCCGGCACGAGATGCTCTCCGAGGCCGTGCAGATCATCAGCGGCCTGTTCGACGGCGGCTACTTCGACTACGACGGCAAGCACTTCCGCGTCGACTCGGCGAAGCTGTGGGACCTGCCGGAGAAGCGGACGCCGATCGGCGTCGCGGTGTCCGGCTCGCAGTCGGTCCGGCGGTTCGCCCCGGTCGCCGACGCGATGATCGCCGTCGAGCCGAAGGCGGAGCTGTCCCAGGAGTGGGACGCGACGAAGCTGGGCGGGGCGCCGAGCCGCAAGATCGGGCAGCTGCCCGTGTCGTGGGGCACCGACCGCGACGCCGCCGTCAAGCGCGCGCACAAGCAGTTCCGGTGGTTCGCCGGCGGCTGGAAGGTCAACGCCGAGCTGCCGGGGCCGGCCGGGTTCGCCGGGGCGACGCAGTTCGTCCGCGAGGACGACGTCGCCGGCTCGATCCCGTGCGGCCCGGACGCCGAGCCGATCGCCGAGGCGGTGCGGGAGTTCGAGAAGGCGGGCTTCACCGACGTGGCGCTGGTCCAGATCGGCGGTGACCAGCAGGAGGGCTTCCTCGACTTCGCCGAGAAGGAACTGCTCCCGGCCCTGCGCGGATAAGGGCTGCACGGCTGACGGCACGACGCCGGTCAGGCCGGTGCGGGGGCGGGCCGGCGTTCGGCCAGCGCGAGGCTCCGGTCCGCCCCGGTCACCCGCAGGGCCCGCCGCACCCCCGCGTTGGCCCCGGTGACCACGAGCAGGTCGGTGCCGCCCTGCCCGGCCTGCAGGGCCGCGTGCAGCAGCACCCCGACCCCGGCGACGCCGAGGAAGTCCACTTCGGACAGGTCGACGACCAGCTGTTCCGGCGTCGCCCACAGGCGGTCGGAGAGCAGCGAGGCCAGGTCGGCCGCCGTCGCGCTGTCGAGGTCACCGCGCACGGTGACGAGGACCGCGTGCGGGGCGGGCCACGCCGTGCGCAGCCGGAGGTTGGGGTGCCGGGGCCGGGGAAGGTTCATGCCGTTCGCCGCCGTCCTGGTGCGGCGCGGCCGCAGCGCCGCGCCCGGGGATTCGAGCGGCTGCTGGTTGAACCGTGGCACCGAGCCTAACCCCGTGTCCACGGCTCGCAACCGTCGTTGCTCCGAACGGGCGTGCGGCACGCCGCGGCGGTGACCGCTCGTGCCCGGCCCCGGTGGGATGCAGTAATCTCGCGCTGGACCCGTTAAAGCGCTAGCGGCCCACTAGTGGCGCGCGCCCGGGTCCTCCCTGGATAAGAGCGCCCTGTCGGAAGAAGGAGGGGCGTCACCAGGATGACGGGCGGCCATGAGCAGCTGACCGCGCGGCTGGACGAAGTCACGTTCGCGATGGAGTCGCTGACCGCGATGCTGGACAGCGAACTCGACCTCGGGCAGATGCTCCAAGCGGTCTGCGACCACGCCGTGCAGGTGGTGCCGGGGGCCGACATGGCCAGCATCACCCTGGTGCGCGAGGGGGTGCCCGAAACGGTGGCCAGCACCGACCAGCGGGCGGTGAACTTCGACCGCGAGCAGTACCGCATCGGGGACGGCCCGTGCCTGCGCGCCGCCGAGACGGGCCAGCCGGTCCGCGTCGGCGTCGGCGCGGTCGGGGACATCTGGCCGCAGTTCGTCACGGCGGCCGAGCAGCTGGGCGTGGCCAGTTTCCTCGCCGCGCCGCTGACGGTGGACGACGACATGTCCGGTGCGGTGAACCTCTTCGGGTTCGGCGAGCACGGCTTCAGCGAGCTGGGCACCAAGATCCTCGAGCTGTACACCGCGACGGTCGTCATCGGCCTGCGCAGCGCGCGGCGGTACTTCGCGGCCCGCGAACTGGTCGACCAGCTCAACCGCGCGCTGGAGACCCGCGCGGTGATCGACCAGGCCAAGGGCATCCTGATGGCGGCGCACCGGATCACCGCGGAGGAAGCGTTCCAGCGCCTGGTCAAGCGGTCGCAGGACGGCAACCGGAAGCTCCACGAGGTGGCGGCGGAGTTCGTGGCGGCGGTGGCGACGACGAAAGCGTGAGCCGGCTGTGTCCCCGTGGCCGTGTCCCCGCGGCCGTGTGCTAGCCGGCCGGGACTTCGTCCGGGGGCGCCTGGGATTCGACGGGCGCCGGTTCCGGGCGGTGCTTGCTGCGCTGGCACGTCGTGCAGACCAGCGTGCGGCCCAGCACCGTGCCGTCGTCGGCGACGACCTGGGCCACGTGCATCGTCGGGAAGCCGCAGACCTCGCAGGGCAGTGAGCCGTCCTCCCGGCTGATGCGGATCTGGGTGCCCATCCGGCCTCCTGCTGTGACGTGAGTCTCACCACCTTGCCGTGTTCCCGGCCGAAGCCGGCTGAATTCACTCGTTCGGCGCAGCGGAGCGGCTTGTCCGTGGCTCTCTCGGTGCCGGCTGTGTCGCGTGCGGTGATCCTGGGTAACCCGCCCGCGAACGGGATTGCCGGAGGGGAGCGAACATGCGAGACAAGCGGAACGACCTGCGGCCGGTGGCGGACCTCCTCGTCGACGGCGGGGACCCGGCGGAGCTGGAGCACACGCGGCACAAGGCGGCACTGGCCGTGGCGGCGCGGGCGAAGGACCCCGAGGACTGCGCGCGGCTGCTGGACATGCTGGGGTTGCACCGGGCCGGCCGGCGCAGCACCGACGTCGCCTGAAGGCAGGGGAGGACGACATGGCCCGACCGGTGTGGAGCGGCGCGCTGAGCCTGGGGCTGGTCACCGTGCCGGTGGAGCTGTACCCGGCGGTGGCGGACCACACGATCCACTTCC
This sequence comes from Amycolatopsis sp. CA-126428, assembly GCF_002904335.1. Lineage (GTDB taxonomy): Bacteria > Actinomycetota > Actinomycetes > Mycobacteriales > Pseudonocardiaceae > Amycolatopsis. Next base: position 31,990 of record NZ_PPHF01000180.1, read on the forward strand.
ACCAGTTCGAACGCGGCACGTCGGACCGGATCCGCAACCGCCGCGTCAACGAGCGGACCGGTGACGAGGTCACCCAGGACGAGATCGTCAAGGGCTACGACGTCGGCGGCGGCGACCACGTGCTGGTGGAACCGGACGAACTGGACGAGATCGCGCCCGAGCGGTCGCGCCGGATCGACATCGAGCAGTTCGTGGAGCTCGACGAGATCGACCCGTGGTTCTTCGACAAGACCTACTGGCTCAAGCCCGCCAAAGAGGACTTCGCCAAGGCGTACGGGCTGCTGCTGCGGGCGATGGACCGCAGCGAGAAGGCCGGCGTCGCGAAGTTCGTGCTGCGCGGCAAGGAGTACCTCGCCGCCGTTCGCGCCGGCGAGGACGTCATGGTGCTCAACACGCTGCACTTCGTCGCGGACCTGCGCAAGCCCAAGGACGTCATGGGCAAGCTGCCGGACCTGCCGAAACCGCGGCCCAAGGAACTCGACATGGCGCTCGCGCTGGTCGACGAGATGACCGCGCCGTGGAAGCCCGAGGACTACCGCGACGAGTACTCGAAGCGCGTCGAAGAGCTGATCAAGGCCAAGGAGGCCGGTAAGGAGATCGCCCACGAGGAGGAGCCGGCGCCCTCGGCCGACGTGGTGGACCTGTTCGAGGCGCTCTCGCGCAGCGTGAAGAGCCGCAAGAGCGGCGGCAAGCAGCCGAAGAAGAAGGCCGCCAAGAAGCCCGACCTGTCCGAGCTGCCGAAGGCGGACCTCGACAAGCTGGCCCGCGAGCAGGGCGTGAAGGGCCGGTCGAAGATGACGCGCGCCGAACTCGAGAAGGCCCTGAAGGCGTCGTGACCGGCCCCGGCTGGCGCGAGCCGACCCTGGCCACGCTCACCGGCCGCCGGTTCTCCGACGAGGACTGGATCTTCGAGCGCAAGCTGGACGGCGTCCGCGCCATCTGCGTACGCGACTCCGGCCCGCCGACGCTGTACTCGCGCAACCACAAGGTGATGGACCACGCCTACCCGGAGATCGTCGAGGCCCTCGCCGCCCAGGGCGGCCCGCGGTTCGTCGCGGACGGCGAAATCGTGGCGTTCGACGGCGCGCAAACCAGCTTCGCCGCGTTGCAGCCCCGGATCCACGTCAGCGACCCGGACCGGGCCCGCGCGACCGGCGTGCGCGTCTACTACTACCTGTTCGACCTGCTGTACCTCGATGACCAGGACACGACCGGGCTGCCGCTGCGGCGGCGGAAGGCGTTGCTGCGGGAGGCGTTCGGCTTCGCGGACCCGCTCCGGCTGTCGTCGCACCGCAACGCCGAAGGGGAGAAGTTCTTCGAGGAGGCGTGCCGGCGCGGCTGGGAGGGCGTCATCGCCAAGCGGGCGGACGCGCCGTACCACCACGGCCGGTCACCCGACTGGCTGAAGTTCAAGTGCGCGCAGGGCCAGGAGCTCGTCATCGGCGGCTTCACCGATCCCCAGGGCGCCCGCCACGGCTTCGGCGCGCTCCTGCTCGGTTACCACGAAGACGGAGTGCTGAAGTACGCCGGCAAGGTGGGCACCGGCTTCGGCGAGCAGCTGCTGGCGTCGCTGCACGCGCGGCTGCGGGAGCGGGAAACGGCCCGGTCGCCGTTCGCCGGACCGGTGCGGGAACCCGGCGCGCACTGGGTGCGGCCGGAGCTGGTGGCCCAGATCGGCTTTTCCGAGTGGACGCGCGACGGGCGGCTGCGGCACCCGCGGTTCGCCGGGCTGCGCGAGGACAAGAAGGCCGCGGACGTCGTACGGGAGCGCGCGTGAAGACTTCCCACCCCGACAAGGTGTTCTACCCCGAAGACGGGCTCACCAAGGGCGACGTCGTCGAGTACTACCGCGCCGTCGCGGGCGTCATGCTGCCGCACCTGCGCGGCCGCCCGCTGACGCTGCGGCGCTTCCCCGACGGCATCGGGAAGCCGGGCTGGTTCCAGAAGCACCCGGGGGAGCACTTCCCGGACTCGATCCGCGTCGAGCGCGTTCCCCGCCGCGACGGCGGCACCGACGACTACGTCGTGTGCGAGGACGCCGCGACACTCGAATACCTGGCGAACCAGGGAACGGTGGAGTTCCACGTCTGGCTGTCCACCGTGGACGCCCCCGAGCGGCCGGACCGGCTGGTGCTCGACCTCGATCCGCCGGACGGCACCCCGGTCGCCGAGCTGCGGGCGGTCGCCCGGCGCATCCGCGACCACTACGAGCGGGTGGGCTTGACGGCGTTCGTCCAGGCCACCGGCGGCCGCGGCTTCCACGTGCTCGCGCCGCTGGACGCGAAATCGGACACGGAGGTGGTGCTGGAGCTGTCGCGCGCCCTCGCCGACCGGGTCGCCGGCGACGACCCGGATCGGCTGACCACGGCCCAGCGCAAGGACAAGCGCGGCGACCGGATCTTCCTGGACGCCAACCGCAACGGGTACGCGCAGACGTTCGTGGCGCCGTACTCCCTGCGCGCCCGCCCGGGTGCGGCGGCCGCGACCCCGCTGGACTGGCGCGAGCTGGGGAAGGCGGACCCGGCCGGCTGGGGGCCGCGCAAGGAGAAGCAGCGGCTGGCCCGCAAGCAGGATCCCTGGCGCGAGCTGGACGAGCACGCGGGTTCGGCCGAGGCGGCGCTGAAGCAGCTGAGTTGAGCGGGCTTCAGCCGAGCAGCTTCGCCGCGGCCCGCAGATCGGCGACGAAGCCGGCGTAGGCGTCGTCCCGGTCCGGTGCGCGCAGCACGGCCGACGGGTGGACCGTCGCCATGGCCGACGGCATCAGCTCGGCCAGCTCCGCCGGCGGCTCGAGCGGCTCGCCCCGGTGCGCGGTCAGCCGGAACTTAGGGCCCAGCAACGACTGAGCGGCCGTCGCGCCCAGCAGCAGCACCAGCTCCGGGCGCACGGCACGCAGTTCCGCCAGCAGCCACGGGCGGCAGGCGACCACCTCGGTGCGGCCCGGTTTCCGGTGGATCCGCCGCTTCCCGCGTTCGTCGCGCTCGAACTTGAAGTGCTTGACCGCGTTGGTGACGTACAGCGACCGCCGGTCGAAGCCCGCTTCTTCGAAGGCGCGGTCCAAGAGCTTCCCGGCGGGCCCCACGAACGGCTCGCCCGCGAGGTCCTCCTTGTCGCCCGGCTGCTCGCCGACGACGAGGACCTTCGCCCCGGCCGAGCCCTCGCCGAAGACGGTCTGGGTGGCGTCCTGGTGGAGGTGGCAGGCCTGGCAGCCGGACGCCGCCGACCGCAACCGGTCGAGGTCGGTGGTGTCCGGCGGCTCGGCACCGCGGGAAGCCGGCATGTGCCCGGAAATTCCCCGCCCGGGGCACGGGTAAACCTGCCCCGGGCGGGTAGCCGGGACGCCACCACCCGGAGAAAGGAGTTCACGATGACCACCGCACGCGACATCATGACGTCGGACGTGACCTGCGCGCGGGAGTCCGAAACCGTGCACGACGCCGCGGTCACCATGGCGCGCAAGGGCGTCGGTGCCCTGCCGATCTGCGGCGAGGACAACCGGCTGAAGGGCATGATCACCGACCGCGACATCGTGGTGAAGGTCCTGGCCGAGGGCAAGGACCCCCGGGCGATCCACGTCGGCGAGCTCGCCCAGGGCGAGGTCGTGACGATCGGCGCGGACGACGACGCCCAGCAGATCCTGCGCACGATGTCCGAGCACCGCGTCCGCCGGCTGCCGGTGATCGACGGGCACGACCTGGTCGGGATCGTCGCCCAGGCCGACGTGGCCCGGGCGCTTTCCAACCCGAGTACCGGCGAGCTGGTCGAAGCGCTGTCCTACGACTGAGCGACGCTCCCGACACGGTACGGCCGCTCCCGGCGCGAGTTCCGGGGGCGGCCGTACCGCGTCGGGTGAGATCAGGCCGAGCCGGCCGTCGCACCGTCCTCAGTGGACTCGCGGATCGACTCGGCGCGGGCGATGTGCCAGGCCACCAGCGCGCCCGCACTCACCGTGCCCCAGAGCACGAGCGCCGCGTCGCGGGCGAACAGCCCGACGATCAGCATCACCAGCGCGGTGACGTCGCAGAGCACCAGCAGCAGGCTCCAACGCTTCGGCGAGCGTAATTTGCGGCCGCTGAAGGCGGCGGCGAACGCGGGATCACTCGCGCGCAGCTCCGCCTCGATTTCGCGGAGGGCGTGGCGTTCTCGATCCGGGAGCATGGGGGCCTCCTCGCTCGGCTATCGCTGGGGATACCCGTTTTCCACCCGGGCGAAGCACCGGAATCAGTGGTTGTCGCGGGGGATTCCCTTGGTTGCCGCGATGCGCTGGTACGCCACGGCGGGGCGCAGCACCATGCCGTCGCACAGCTGGTCGACCATCGACCGCTGGATCTCCTGCCACGGCGTCTGCGACTCCGGAACCGGGTAGCCGCCGGCCTCGGCCAGCGCCCGGTGGCGCCGCGCGAGTTCCTCGTCGGAGATCAGCACGTCCGCGGTGCCGGCGCCCAGGTCGATCCGGACCCGGTCCCCGGTCCGCAGCACGGCGAGACCGCCGCCCGCCGCGGCTTCGGGGGAGGCGTTGAGGATCGACGGCGACCCGGACGTCCCCGACTGGCGGCCGTCGCCGAGGCACGGCAGCTCGTGCACGCCCCGCTTGATCAGCTCCGCCGGCGGGCGCATGTTGACCACCTCCGCCGACCCCGGGTAGCCGAGCGGGCCGGTGCCGCGCATCACCAGCAGCGAGTGCTCGTCGACGCCGAGGTCCGGTTCGTCGATGCGGGCGTGGTAGTCCTCGGGGCCGTCGAAGACGACCGCGGTGCCTTCGTAGACGCCCCCGGCCAGGTACCGGCGCCGGAACTCCGGCGAGATGACGCTGGACTTCATGATCGCCGCGTCGAAGAGGTTGCCCTTCAGCACCAGGAACCCGGCGTCGGGGGTGAGGGCGGTGTCGAAGGTGCGGATGACGTCCCGGTCGCCGGCTTCGGCGTCGCGGCAGTTGTCGCCCAGGGTGCGGCCGTTGACGGTGGGCGCGTCCTCGTGGATCAGCCCGTGGCGCATCAGCTCGTGCACCACGGCCGGGACACCGCCCGCGCGGTGGAACTCCTCGCCGAGGTACTTGCCCGCCGGCTGCAGGTCGACCAGCAGCGGGACGCCGTGGCCGAGCCGCTGCCAGTCGTCGAGGGGCAGGTCGACGCCGATGTGGCGGGCGATCGCGCCGATGTGGATGGGCGCGTTGGTCGAGCCGCCGATGGCGGAGCTCACCACGATGGCGTTCTCGAACGCCTCGCGCGTCAGGATGTCCGACGGCCTGAGGTCCTCGCGGACCAGTTCGACGATCCGCAGCCCGGTGCGGTAGGCCATCCGCGCCCGGTCGCGGTGCGGGGCCGGGATGGCCGCGCAGCCGGGCAGGCTCATCCCGAGCGTCTCGGCGAGCGCGTTCATCGTGGACGCCGTGCCCATCGTGTTGCAGTGCCCCGGCGACGGCGCGGACGACGCGACGAGCTCCATGAACCCGGCGTCGTCGATCTCGCCGGCGGCGAGCAGCTCACGCGCCTTCCAGATGATGGTGCCGGACCCGGTGCGCTCGCCGTTGAACCAGCCGTTGAGCATCGGGCCGCCGGAGAGCACGATCGCGGGGATGTCGACGGTCGCGGCGGCCATCAGGCACGCCGGGGTGGTCTTGTCGCAGCCGGTGGTGAGCACGACACCGTCGATGGGGTAGCCGTAGAGCGTCTCGACCAGGCCGAGGTAGGCGAGGTTCCGGTCGAGGGCGGCGGTCGGGCGCTTGCCGGTCTCCTGGATCGGGTGCACCGGGAACTCGATCGCGATCCCGCCGGCCTCGCGGATGCCTTCCCGCGTCCGGTCGGCCAGCTGCAGGTGGTGGCGGTTGCAGGGCGTGAGGTCGGAGCCGGTCTGCGCGATGCCGATCACCGGCTTGCCGGACTGCAGTTCCTCCCGGGTGATGCCCCAGTTCATGTACCGCTCGAGGTAGAGGGCGGTCATCCCGGGGTCGGCGGGGTTGTCGAACCAAGCTTCGCTGCGCAGTCCCATACCGGCCAGTCTGGCAACGCGCCCCGCCGAATGCACGCCCCGGCGTCCGTGAAGGCCACCCGCGCCGGTGGCCTTCACGGACTTCGCTCAGCCGAGCCCGTTCAGGCCGATCACGCGGGAGTACCAGTGGGCACTCTGCTTCGGCGTCCGCCGCTGCGTCTCGTAGTCGACGTGGACCAGGCCGAACCGCTTCGCGTAGCCCTCGGCCCACTCGAAGTTGTCCAGCAGCGACCAGTAGAAGTACCCGCGCAGGTCGACACCGGCCTCGATGGCCTCGTGCGCGGCCCGCAGGTGCGAGTCGAGAAACGCGACGCGGTCGGTGTCGACGATGTCACCGCCGTCGGAGACGACGTCGGGGTAGGCCGCGCCGTTCTCCGTGATGTACAGCGGCACCGGCCGGTAGCCGCGGTGCACCTGCAGCAGCGACTCGGTCAGCCCGGCCGGCTGGACCTCCCAGCCGGAGTCGGTGCGGGGCGCCGCCGGGTCCGGGACGAAGTGCACGTCGCCGGCGCCGACCCACTCGGGGCCCGCCGGCTCGCTGCCCGGCACCGGACGGCCCGCGACGCGGTAGTCGCGGTAGTAGTTCACGCCCAGCCAGTCGACGTGCGCGGCGATGACCGCGGCGTCTTCGTCCCGCACGACCGAGCCGAGCCCGAACGGCTCGAGGTCGGCGACCAGGTCGTCCGGGTAGCCGCCGCGCAGCACCGGGTCGAGGAACAACCGGTTCTGCAGGCCGTCGATCCGCCGGGCCGCGGCGACGTCGGCGACGTTCGCCGGGTCGTGCGGGACGACCGGGTACAGGTTCAGCGTGATGCCGGCCGCGGTCTCCGGGGCGTGCCGCCGGATGACGTCCATCGCCAGGCCGTGGCCCAGCAGCAGGTGGTGCGTCGCCGCCACGGCCGCCGGGTGGTCGGCGCGGCCGGGCGCGTGGATGCCGCCCGCGTAGCCGAGCATCGCCGCGCACCACGGCTCGTTGAGCGTCGACCAGCTGGCGACCCGGTCGCCCAGCCGCTCCAGCACGGTCTCGGCGTACTCGGCGAACCGGTACGCCGTGTCCCGGTTGGTCCAGCCGCCCTGCTCCTCCAGGGCCTGCGGCAGGTCCCAGTGGTACAGCGTGGCCCACGGCTGGATCCCGGACTCGAGCAGGCAGTCGACCAGCCGGTCGTAGAAGCCGAGGCCGGCGGTGTTCGCCTTGCCGCCGTCCGGCCGCACCCGCGGCCAGGCCAGCGAGAAGCGGTAGGCACCGAGGTTGAGCCGGCGCATCAGCCCGACGTCTTCGGAGTACCGCCGGTAGTGGTCGGCCGCCGGTTCGCCGTTGTCGCCGCCCCGGACCGCACCCGGGCGGCGGGCGAAGACGTCCCAGACCGAGTCGGTGCGCCCGTCGGCCGTCGTGGCTCCTTCCACCTGGAACGCCGCGGTGGCGGCGCCCCAGACGAAGCCAGGCGGGAACATCAACGCGGTCTCCGCCCGGACATTCTCGGCCCGAACACTGTCGGGATGTACGGACATGTTCACCCTTTCACGGCACCTTGCATGATCCCGGCCACGATCTGGCGGCCGAGGAGGACGAAGACGATGAGGATGGGAATGGTGGCCAGGGTCGTGCCGGCCAGGACGAGCGAATAGTCGACGTAGTAGCCGCTCTGCAGCTTTTCCAGGGCCACCTGGACGGTGGGGTTGCCGGCGTCCAGCACGACGAGCGGCCACAGGAAGTCGTTCCACGACATCATGAACGTGAACATCGCGAGGATCGCCGCGGCCGGGCGCACCGCGGGCATGCAGACGTTCCAGAAGATCCGGATCATGCTGCAGCCGTCGACGCGCGCGGCCTCGACGAGCTCGTACGGCAGCGCGTCCAGCGTGTACTGCCGCATCCAGAACACGCCGAACGCGGTGACCAGGTTGGGCACGATCACCGCCGCCAGGCTCCCCGTCCAGCCCAGTTCGGACATCGCGATGAACAGCGGGATGATGCCCAGCTGGGTGGGTACCGCGAGCGTGACGACGATGAACACGAACGCCTTGTTGCGCCCCCGGAACCGCAGTTTCGCGAAGGCGAACCCGGCCAGTGAGGAGAACAGCACCGTCGTCAGCGTCACCGTGCCGGACACGATGACGCTGTTGGCCAGCGCCTTCCAGAACGGCACGGAGTCGAACACCCGCGCGGCGTTGGCGAAGAAGTTGCCGCCGGGCAGGAACGGCGGGATGCGCTCGGTGAGCATCCCGTTGTCGCGGCTGGCCACCAGGAACGACCAGTAGAACGGGAACAGCGAACCGAGCACGAAGATCGCCAGCACGATGTAGGTCGCCTTGCGCGGCTTGCCGAGCGTGGCGACGCTCTTGCGCAGTCCCGTCTTCGGAGGGGCACTCTGGAGTGTCGTCATTTCTTCTTCACCTTCACCGCCGGGGTGCTGGCGATCCGGCTGGTGAGGAAGTAGTTCGCCAGCGCGATGAGCACGATGATCAGGAACAGCACCCAGGCGATCGCCGAAGCGTAGCCGAGGTCGGCGTTCTGGAACGCCGTCTGGTAGAGGTACAGCGTCACGGTCTGGAACTGGTTGGTGGAACCGCCGTTGTTCGACCCCGGCATGGCGTCGAACAGCTTCGGCTCGGTGAAGATCTGCAGGCCGCCGATCGTCGAGGTGATGGTGATGAAGATCAGCGTCGGCCGGAGCAGCGGCAGGGTGACGTTCCAGAACCGGCGCCACGTGCCGGCCCCGTCGATCAGCGCCGCCTCGTGCAGTTCCTTCGGAATGGCCTGCATGGCCGCCAGCACGATGAGGGCGTTGTAGCCGGTCCAGCGCCAGTTCACCATGATCGCGATCGCGACGTGGCTGGCGAACCGGTTGGCCTGCCATTGGATCGGGTCCAGCCCGAAGGTCTGCAGCACACCGTTGATCAGCCCGTACTTCGGGCCGAACAGGTTGGCGAAGATGATGCCGATGGCGACGAGACTGGCCGCGTACGGGAGCAGGATGCCCACGCGCCAGCCGGTCGCGCCGCGCAGCCGGGCGCCGAGCAGTGCCGCCAGCAGGATCGCGATGACGAGCTGCGGGATGCTGGAGAGCAGGAAGATGCTGATCGTGTTGACCAGCGCGTTCCAGAACTGCGTGTCGGCGAACAGCTCCGTGTAGTTGCCGATGCCGAGGAAGTCGGGGTGGTCGGCGCCGGCCTCCCACTTGAACATCGAGACGTACGCGGTGTAGAGCAGCGGGAACAGGCCGACGATCCCGAAGAGGACGAAGAACGGCGCGATGTAGAGGTACGGCGAGACCTTGACGTCCCACCGGCTCAACCGGTGACGGAAGGTGGGCCGGGGAGACACGCGCTCCCCGGCCTTACTCCCTTCTGGCGCGACCTTGTCGAGGACGGTCATCGGCTCAGCGCGTGATCTTCTTCGCGGCTTCGACCATCTGGTTCCACGCGTCCGCCGCCGGCTTGCCCTGTTCGACCGCCTGCAGGGCCGGGCTGGACGCGTTTTCCTGGATCTGGCCGTCGCCGGGGCCCTTGTACTGCGGCTTCTGGACCTTCTTGGCCTGCTCGGCGTACAGCTGGCCGACCTTCGTGTCGCCGAAGTAGGGGTTGGTGTAGCTCAGCAGCGCCGGGTCCGTGAGCGCCTTGACCTGGCTGGGGAACGTGCCCTTGGCCTGGAACGCCTTGATCTGCTGCTCGGGCGCGGTCAGCCAGGCCGCGAGTTCGGCGGCCTCCCTCGGGTGCTTCGACTGCGTCGGGACGGTCAGGTACGAGCCGCCCCAGTTGCCGCCGCCGCCGGGGAACGCCGCGGTGACCGCCCACTTGCCCTGGAGCTCCGGGCCGGCGTGTTCCTTGATCACGCCGAGCATCCAGGCCGGGCACACCTTCGTGGCGAACGCGCTCTGCTTGAAGCTGGCTTCCCACTCGGGGCTGAACGCCGTGAGCTTCGCCGACTCGCCCTTGGCGACCGCGTCGGTGACCTTGGTCCACGCGTCCTTGAGGCCCTGGTTCTTCTCGACGGCCAGCTTGTCGTCGGTGCCGATGTAGCCCTCGGGCAGCTGGTTGACCATGGCGTTGAAGTTCTGCGAGGCCGAGTCGAACCACGCCTTGCCGTTGCTCTTCTTCACGAAGTCCGCGCCGGCGGCGAAGTAGCTGTCCCAGGTGGCGAACAGCGGCTTGACCGCTTCGGGGTCGTCCGGCAGGCCGGCGTCCTTGAACAGGTCCTTGCGGTAGCACATGGCGAGCGGCCCGATGTCGGTGCCGTAGCCGATGAGCTTGCCGTCCTTGGTCTTGGCGGCGTCGTACTTCCAGCTGAGCCAGCGGTCGGGGGTGACGTCGGCCGGCCCGATCTTGGTCAGGTCGTTGAACTTCGAACCCTTGTCGAGGAAGTCCGAGAGGTGGCCCTCTTCGAGCGCCGTCACGTCGGCGAGGCCCGAGCCCGCGGCCAGCTTGGTGACCAGGTCCTCGTGGTAGGGGCCGCCCTGGCCGGTCTTGCGGTGGGTGATCTTGATGTTGGGGTGCAGCCGCTCGTATTCCGGGATGAGGTCCTCGTAGCCGAACTCGGTGAACGTCGCCAGCGTCAGGTCGACGTGCTCGTTCGGGTTCGCCGCGGCCGGAGGCTGCTGTTCACCGCCCCCGCTGCAGGCCGAGGCGCCGAGCGCCGTCATCGTGATGCCCAGTGCCAGGACCAGGCCGTTCCGGATCGTTCTCACGTGTCCAACCACCTTGTTGACGGGAATGAGCGCTCTCACTGCTGGGAGCCGATCTGGGAGCGCTCCCAGGTGTGGCAGAGTCTGCTGGGGCCCTTCACCGGTGTCAAGAGGTCGTAACCGGAGTGTTTCCTGCGAGGAGCGCTCCCGGACATTGCCCAGCGTGACCGTTAAGCTGTCCAGGTCCGGGTGGTTGTGGTGAGCGAGGGCGGTGCCGTGGGGCCTCGAGCAGGGGATGAAGAACGGCCGACACTGGAGGACGTCGCGGCGTTCGCCGGCGTGTCGCGGTCGACGGCGTCACGTGCGTTGAACGACGACGCGTACGTCAGTGCGGCGGCGCGGGAGAAGGTGCTGGCCGCCGCCCGTGACCTGGGCTATTCCCCGAACCAGGCGGCGCGGTCGCTGGTCACGCGCCGCACCGGCGCGATCGCGGTGGTGCTGTCGGAGCCGGAGTCGCGGCTGCTCGACGACCCGTACCGGGCGGCCGTCATGCGGGCCGGCTACCGGGAGCTCGCCGACGTCGGCCGGCAGATGGTGCTGATCTTCAGCGACATCCGCGAGGACCTGAGCCGGACGGTCCGGTTCCTCGAAGGCGGCCACGTCGACGGCGCGCTGGTGTTCGCGCCGCACCGGGCCGACCCGCTGCCCAAGGCGCTGCGGCTGCTGCGCATCCCGGTCGTGTTCGGCGGGCAGGCGGCCGGCATCCGCCGCGGCGTGCACGTCGTCGACTTCGACAACGAGGGCGGCGCCCGGCTGGCGGTCCAGCACCTGGTCGCGGCCGGTCGGCGGCGGATCGCCACGATCGCCGGGCCGCAGGACCAGAGCGCCCCGATAGACCGCCTCGCCGGCTGGCGCAAGACCCTCCTCGACGCCGGCCTCGACCCCGCCGACCTGGCCGAAGAGGCCGACTTCACGCTTTCGGGCGGCGCGAACGCGATGTCGGCCCTGCTGGCCAGGCACGCGGACCTCGACGCGGTGTTCGTCGCCAGCGACATGATGGCGGTGGGCGCGCTGCGCACCCTCGACGCGGCCGGCCGCCGCATCCCGGACGACGTCGCGGTGGTCAGCTTCGACGACAACGCGACCCTGGCCCCGGCCATGGACCCGCCCCTGACGTCGGTCCACCAGGACCCCCGCGAGCAGGTCCACGCGATGGTCGAGACCCTGATGCGCCTGCTCGACGACCAGAACCTCAAGCCGCGCCAGCACATCCTCCCGGTCTCCCTGGCGGTCCGCGCCTCGAGCTGACCCGACCCTCCGGGTACGCCGGCCGACCCTCCAGGTACGCGAACCGACCCTCCAGGTACGCCGGCCGACCCTGCGGCAACACCGGCCGGCCCTCCGGGCACGTGCGCCGACCCCTTCGAGCACGCATGTCCGATTCCTGCGCGCTCGTCCCGCCCCCGCCGCCCGGGCCGGAGGCTGAACCGGCGTACCCGATGGGTCGGTCGGCGTACCCGGAACGCCGACCCGCGTACCTGGACGGTCGGCTCGCGTGCCTGGAGGGTCGGGACGCGGTTTTCAGAGGTCGACACGCGGGGTGTGAAAACCGGCTTGGCGTCCGTGGCTCGATGGGTGGGAACGTTCCGGTCCGAGATGCACGCCTTTGGCGCTAAACGGCGTTTCCCGGATACTCGGCGTGACCGGTTGATTAGGCCGAACGGGTGGTCCTACAACTATCGGGTACGGCTGTTCAGGAGTGTTCAGTGAGCCGGCGTTCGCCGGGCGCGCAGGTGTGACACCCGGCGCCGCGGTGTCCTTCTGACTCGATTCTTTACATCCAGGTTTCCGGCTGGCTACCGTCTGCGCCTGGAAGCGCTCCCAGATCGCTGGCTCCCTACGGACAAAGGAGTTCCGCAGCCATGCGTTCCTCTCCCCGAAAGCGCGCGCGTGCGCTGGCACTGGCCTCGGCCGTGCTGGCGGTCACGGGCGCGGTGGTCGCCCCACCTCCGGCGCTCGGCGCCGACATCGCCTGTTCCGTCACCTACACCACCAACGACTGGGACACCGGGTTCACCGCCAACGTCTCGCTGCGCAACGACGGGGCGCCGCTGGACAGCTGGAAGGTCGGCTGGACGTTCCTCGACGGCCAGAAGGTCCAGCAGGGCTGGAGCGCGACGTTCGCGCAGACCGGCGCCGCGGTCACCGCGACGAACCTGTCCTACAACGGTCACCTCGGCACCGGGGCGAGCACGTCGTTCGGGTTCAACGGCTCGAAGGGCTCGGCCAACCGGCCGCCGACGGACTTCTCGGTGAACGGCAGCTCGTGCACCGGCGCCAACAAGGCGCCGACGGTCAGCCTGACCGCGCCGAGTTCAACCGGCACGTACTACGCCCCGGCGACGATCCCGCTGGCGGCGACGGCCGCCGACAGCGACGGCACGGTCAGCAAGGTCGAGTTCTACGCCGGTGACACGTTGCTGGCCACCGACACCGCGGCGCCGTTCGAAGGCAGCTGGGGCAACGTCCCGGCCGGCACGTATTCGATCACGGCGAAGGCGTACGACAACAAGAACGCGTCGACGACCTCGAGCCCGGTGAGCGTGAAGGTCCTGTCCGGGCCGACGATCGTCGCCACCCCGGCGACCGCGCAGGTCAAGCAGGGTGGCACGGGAACGTTCGCCGTCAGCCTCGCCGGCGCGCCGACCGCACCGGTCACCGTCGCCGTCGCGCGGACGGCCGGGAGCACGGACCTCACGGCGAGCCCGGCGAGCCTGACGTTCACGACGGCGAACTGGAACACGCCGCAGAACGTCACGGTCACCAGCGCCGACAACGGGGGAGCGCTGGGCAGCGCGACCTTCACCGCGACCAGCAGCGGCTACACCGCGGCCACGGTGACGGTGAACGAGATCTCGTCGTCCACTTCGGACTACCAGCTCGCGTTCCTGACGCAGTACAACAAGATCAAGGACCCGAACAACGGCTACTTCCGCAAGTTCGGGAACATCCTGGTGCCCTACCACTCGATCGAGACGCTGATCGTCGAGGCGCCGGACCACGGGCACGAGACGACGTCGGAGGCGTTCAGCTACTACCTGTGGCTGGAAGCGTCCTACGGCCGGGTGACCGGTGACTGGGCCCCGTTCAACCAGGCGTGGACCTCGATCGAGACTTACGCGATCCCGTCGGCGGCGGACCAGCCGGGCAACTCCGGCTACAACGCGAGCAAGCCGGCGACGTACGCGGCGGAGTACCCGACGCCGAAGTCCTACCCGTCGCCGCTGCAGAGCAACGTTTCGGTCGGCAGCGACCCGATCGCGGCGGAGCTGAAGGCGGCCTACGGCTCGCCGGACGTCTACGGCATGCACTGGCTGCTGGACGTGGACAACATCTACAAGTTCGGCCACTGCGAGGACGGCACCAACACCGCGCCGGCGTTCATCAACACCTTCCAGCGCGGCTCGCAGGAATCGGTCTGGGAGACGGTCACCCAGCCCAGCTGCGACGTCCTGAAGTTCGGCGGCAAGAACGGCTACCTCGACCTGTTCACCGGGGACTCCTCCTACGCCAAGCAGTGGAAGTACACCGACGCACCGGACGCGGACGCCCGCGTGGTGCAGGTGGCCTTCCAGGCCGAGAAGTGGGCCCAGGAGCAGGGCAAGAGCGCCGATGTCGCGGCCGTGCTGAAGAAGGCCTCGAAGATGGGCGACTACCTGCGGTACTCGCTGTTCGACAAGTACTTCAAGAAGATCGGCAACTGCGTCGGGCCGTCGAGCTGCCCGGCCGGGACCGCCAAGGACAGCGAGCACTACCTGATCTCGTGGTACTACGCCTGGGGCGGGTCGATGGACTCGTCCAGCGCCTGGGCGTGGCGGATCGGTGACGGCGCGGCGCACCAGGGTTACCAGAACCCCCTGGCCGCGTATGCGTTGTCGGCGGATCCGGGCCTGAAGGTCACTTCGGCGACCGGCGCGACCGACTGGGCGACCAGCCTCGGCCGGCAGATGGAGTTCCTGCAGTGGCTGCAGTCCTCCGAAGGCGGTCTCGCCGGCGGTGCGACCAACAGCTGGGAAGGCCAGTACGGCACCCCGCCGTCCGGCACGCCGACGTTCTACGGGATGTTCTACGACCAGCAGCCGGTCTGGCACGACCCGCCGAGCAACCAGTGGTTCGGCTTCCAGACCTGGGGCATGGAACGGATCGCCGAGTACTACCAGGCGACCGGCGACGCCCGGGCGAAGAAGATCCTCGACAAGTGGGTGCCCTGGGCGATCGCGAACACCACGGTCGGCGCCGGCGGGAGCTTCCAGATCCCGTCCGACCTGACCTGGAGCGGCGCGCCGGACACCTGGAACGCCACCAGCCCGGGCTCGAACACCGGCCTGCACGTCTCGGTGAAGAACTACAGCCAGGACGTGGGTGTCGCGGCTTCGCTGGCCAAGACGCTGCTCTACTACGCGTCCGGGTCGAGCAACGCCCAGGCGAAGACGGTCGGCGAGCAGCTGCTGAACGCGCTTTCGGCGAACACGGACACCAAGGGCATCGCGGTGCCGGAGACCCGGTCGGACTACGACCGGTTCGACGACAAGTACAACGCCACCACGGACCAGGGGCTCTACGTGCCCTCGGGCTGGACGGGCACGATGCCGAACGGCGACCCGATCAACGCGAACTCCACGTTCCTGTCGATCCGTTCGTTCTACAAGAGCGACCCGCAGTGGCCGAAGGTCCAGGCCTACCTGGACGGCGGCGCCGCGCCGACGTTCACCTACCACCGGTTCTGGGCGCAGTCGGAGATCGCCACGGCGTTCGCCGCGCACGTCGCCCTGTTCGGCTGAGAGGCACTTGATGAAGCGACTGCTTTCGCTGGTGGTCGCCGCACTGGTCGGGGGCGCCGTTCTCACGGCGTCCCCGGCCACCGCGGCCCCGCCGCTCACGCAGGCGGCAACCGGCACCGGCACCGGGTTCTGGCACGCCGCCGGCTCCCAGCTGGTCGACGCGACCGGCGCGCCGGTGCGGATGACCGGGATCAACTGGTTCGGCGCCGAGACCGGCAACTACTCGCCGCACGGGCTGTGGAGCCGCAACTACAAGGACATGCTCGACCAGATGGCCGGGCTCGGGTACAATACGCTCCGGCTGCCGTACTCGAACCAGCTGTTCGACGCCGGATCCAAGCCGGTCAGCATCGACGCCGTGCAGAACCCGGACCTGCAGGGCCTGTCCGGCCTGCAGGTGCTCGACAAGATCGTCGCCTACGCCGGCGTCAAGGGCATGCGCGTGCTGCTGGACCGGCACCGCCCGGATTCCGGTGCGCAGTCCCCGCTCTGGTACACCGGCGCGTACTCCGAAAGCCGGTGGATCTCCGACTGGACGATGCTGGCCCAGCACTACAAGGGCAACCCGACGGTGGTCGGCGCGGACCTGCACAACGAGCCGCACTCGATCCAGGGCGGCGGCGGGGCCTGCTGGGGCTGCGGCGACACCGCGACCGACTGGCGGCTCGCCGCCGAACGGGCCGGCAACGCGGTGCTCGCGGCGAACCCGGACTGGCTGATCGTCGTCGAAGGCGTCGACTGCGTCAGCGGCACCGGCGACCCGCAGTGCGGCTGGTGGGGCGGCAACCTCTCCGGGGCCAGGCAGTTCCCGGTGCGGCTGTCCAAACCGGACAAGCTGGTGTACTCGGCGCACGAGTACGCGACTTCGGTGTTCGCCCAGACCTGGTTCTCCGACCCGGCGTTCCCGGCGAACCTGCCCGCGCTGTGGGACCACTTCTTCGGCTACCTGCACAAGCAGAACATCGCGCCGGTGCTGCTCGGCGAGTTCGGCAGCACGCTCGCCGACCCGCGCGACAAGGTCTGGCTGCAGGAGCTGATGAAGTACGCGGGCACCGGCCCGTCCGGGATGAGCTTCACGTACTGGTCGTGGAACCCGAATTCGGGCGACACCGGCGGCATCCTCAACGACGACTGGACCACGGTCAACCAGACCAAGCAGGCGATCCTGCAGCCGTACCTGATCCCGCCGGTGGGCTCGGGCGGCGGCACGACCGACCCGCCGCCCGCGGCGAGCTGCGCGGTCACCTACCACGTCGACAACACCTGGCAAGGCGGGTTCACCGCCACGGTGACGTTGAAGAACACCGGCAGCTCGGCGCTGAAGAACTGGGCGCTCGGCTGGACCGTGCCGTCCGGGACGCAGATCACCGGCGGCTGGAACGCGACCGTCACGCAGACCGGGCAGCAGGCGAGCGCCAAGGCGCCCACCTGGGCGCCCGACCTGGCCGGCGGGGCCTCGGTCTCGATCGGCATCCAGGCGACCGGCGCCTCGACCGGCACGCCCGGCGGCTTCGCCGTCGGCGCGACCGCCTGCACCACCTGACCCACCCACCGAAGAAGACAAAGGAGCGCACTCGATGAGGAGTGAATTCTGGTCCCCGAAGAGGAAGTCACGGTTCGCCGTGGCGTCCTCGGTGACGGCGGCGGCCGTCACCGCCGGATTACTGGTGGCCGGGGGCAGTCCGGCGGGCGCCGCCACCGGCTGCAAGGTCACCTACACGGTCAACCAGTGGGACACCGGCTTCACCGCCAACGTCGCCGTGACCAACCTGGGTGACGCCGTCTCGTCCTGGAACGTCGAATGGGACTTCGGGGGCAACCAGCAGGTGCAGCAGGGCTGGAGCGCCACCTTCAGCCAGAGCGGCAAGCACGTGAGCGCGAAGAACCCGTCGTGGGGCGGGAACCTGGGCTCGAACGCCACGGCGAGCTTCGGCTTCAACGGCTCGTACTCGGGGACGAACGCGATCCCGACGTCGTTCTCGCTCAACGGCGCGCACTGCGACGGCACGCCCACGACGACCACGCCGACGACGCCGACCGTGACGACCACCCCGACGACCCCGACCACGCCCACCACGCCGACGACGCCCACGACCCCGACGACGGTCACCACGACGCCGCAGCCCGGGACCCACGTGGACAACCCGTACGCCGGGGCCAAGGGGTACGTGAACCCGGACTGGTCCGGCGAGGTGAGCGCGGCGGCCGCGGCCAAGGGCGGCACGCTCGGCGCGCAGATGGCCAAGGTGGCCAACACCTCGACCGCGGTCTGGCTGGACCGGATCGCGGCGATCGCCGGTACGGCGGACTCGCGCGGCCTGCGCGGGCACCTCGACGCGGCGCTGGCCCAGGCGAGCGGCGGGACGCCGGTGACGATCCAGATCGTCGTCTACGACCTGCCGAACCGCGACTGCGCGGCGCTGGCGTCCAACGGTGAGCTGAAGGCCGCCCAGAACGGCCTGGCCCGGTACAAGAGCGAGTACATCGACCCGATCGCGTCGATCATGTCCGACCCGAAGTACTCGTCCCTGCGGATCGTGGCGGTCGTCGAGCCGGACTCGCTGCCGAACCTGATCACGAACACCTCGATGGCGACCTGTGCGGAAGCGCAGTCCAGCGGGGTGTACACGCAGGGCATCCAGTACGCGCTGAACAAGCTGCACGCGATCTCCAACGTCTACAACTACCTGGACATCGCGCACTCGGCGTGGCTCGGCTGGGACAGCAACTTCCAGCCGTTCGTCAACCTGGTCAAGCAGGTGCTGCAGGGCACCACGGCCGGCGTGAACAGCGTCGACGGCTTCATCAGCTCCACGGCCAACTACACGCCGCTGACCGAGCCGAACCTGCCCGACCCGAACCTGAACGTCGGCGGGCAGCAGCTGAAGTCGGCGACGTTCTACCAGTGGAACCCGTACTTCGCCGAGATCCCCTTCGCCACGGCGATGTACAACGCGTTCGTGTCGGCGGGCCTGCCCAGCGGCATCGGCATGCTGGTCGACACCTCCCGCAACGGCTGGGGCGGCGCGGCCCGGCCGAGCGGGGCGTCGGGGTCCACTGTGGACGCCTACGTGAACTCGGGCCGGATCGACCGGCGGCTGCACCGCGGCAACTGGTGCAACCAGAGCGGCGCGGGCCTGGGTGTCCGGCCGACGGCGTCCCCGGCGGCGCACTTCGACGCCTACGTCTGGATCAAGCCGCCGGGTGAGTCCGACGGCGCGAGCCAGCAGATCCCGAACGACGAAGGCAAGGGCGCGGACCCGATGTGCGACCCGACGTTCCACGGGACGCAGCAGGCCAACGGCGGCAACCTGACCGGTGCCCTGCCGAACGCCCCGCTGTCCGGCAAGTGGTTCGAGGCCCAGTTCGAAGAGCTGGTCCAGAACGCCTACCCGGCGGTGCAGTAGTAGTGCGGTAAAGACCCCGGGCCGGGCGGTGCCGCGCAGCCGCCGCCCGGCCCGGCCTCCACCACGGCGGCCGCGGCCCGTCCCGCCGGGCCCGCCGCCGTGGTCCCGCCCGGACGCCTGAGGCGTCCGAGCGGGACAGCGGGATCCGGCCGGGGGTGACCCCGGGCCGGATCCCGCGGCGCGCACCTCCGGCGGTTTCAGCCGAGGTCCTTGCGGAAGCTCAGCCGGTCCAGGCCCGGCCCGTCGTGGTCGGGCTGGACCGGCACCCCATCGATGTCCTTCGGCCCTGGTTCGGTGACGAACCCCATCCGGGTGTGGAACGCGTGCGAACCCTTGTTTTCCGGCGACGTGATCGCCCGGACCACCGAGCGCCCGTGCGCGGCGCTGTCGGCGAAGAAGCGCTCGTACAGCGCCGCGCCGAGCCCGCGGCCGCGTTCGGCGGGCTCGACGCCGACGAAGTGGATGTAGCTCTCGGCCGGCCGCGACGGCGAGAGGAAGCCGATCAGGAACGCCACGATCCGGTCGTCCGCGGTGACCAGGAAGCTGCTGCCGGCGAAGTGCTGGAACATCAGCTTCGGCAGCAGCAGCGCGCGCTGGCGGGAGCCCGCCTCGCCGCCCAGGCCGCCCCACCAGCGGTCGAGGACGGCCAGCACCGGGAGGTGGTCGCCGGGCCCGGGGTGCCGGATCGCGTGGTGCCGCCAGGGGGCGGGCAGGGGAGTGACCATGCCCGGCACCTTGCCCGGTCCCGCCCGCGCCGACGAGCGGGTTTCCGGTCAGGGGACGAGCCGGTGCACCCCGATCAGCACCTGCTGCCAGACGGCGGCCGGATCGGCGCCCTGCTCGACCGACTTGAGCGCCGGCGCGATCACCGTCTCCTGGATCTTGCCGTCGCCCGGCCCCTTGTACTGCGGCTTCCCGACCTTGCGGGCCTGGGCGACGAAGACCTGGCCGCTCAGCGCCCCGCCGAAGTAGGCGTTCATCTCGCTGAGCAGGTCCGGGGAGGTGAAGGCGTCGACCTGGCTGGGGAAGTTCCCGCTCACCCGGAACGCGTGCAGCTGCTGCTCCGGCGCGGTCAGCCAGGCGGCGAGCGCGGCGGCTTCCTTCTGGTGCGGGCTCGAGGCCGGCACGGTGAGGTAGGAACCACCCCAGTTGCCGCCGCCGTCCGGGAAGGCGTCGGTGATCGCCCACTTGCCCGCGTTGCCGACCCCGGCCTGCTGTTCGATGATGCCGAGCATCCACGACGGACAGACCTTCGTCGCGAAGGCGCCGGTGCGCAGGCCGTTGTTGCCGTCGTCCTCGAAGGCGGTGAGCCCGGCCGACTGCCCTTGCTTCACCGCGGCGGTGACCTGGTTCCAGGCGTCCCTCAGCGCGGTGTTCGTCTCCAGCGTCGGATGGTTTTCGCGGTCGAGGTAGCCGACCGGGAGCTGGTTGACCTTGGCGTTGAAGATCTGCGCCGACGAGTCGAACCACGGCTTGCCGTGCGAGCGCTGGACGTACTTCTCGCCGGCCTTGAAGAAGCTGTCCCAGGTCGCGAACATCGTCTTCACCGAGCCCGGGTCGGTGGGCAGGTTGGCCGCTTCGAGCAGGTCCTTGCGGTAGCACATGGCCAGCGGGCCGATGTCCGTGCCGTAGCCGACGAGCTTGCCGTCCTTGCTGCGGCCCGCCTCGTACTTCCACTCCAGCCACCGGCCGGGTTTCACGTCGGGCGGGCCGACCTGGGCCAGGTTGGCGAACTTGTCCGCGAACGCGAGCACGTCGGCGAGGTGGCCCTCCTCGACGGCCTGGATGTCGGCGAGCTCCTGGCCCTTCTGCAGCTTGTCCAGCAGGTCCTGGTGGTACGGTCCGCCCTGCTCGGTCCGGACCTGGCGGATGGTGAGGCCGGGGTGGGTGAACTCGTAACCGGGGATGAGGTCCTCGTAGCCGAACTGGCCGAACGTCGACACCGTGAGCGTGATCCGCTCCGGCGTGCCCGGTCCGCATCCCCCGATCAGGAAGAGCAGGACGACGACGGCGGCGAAAGCCGGTTGTCTTCGGATCT
This sequence comes from Amycolatopsis sp. CA-126428, assembly GCF_002904335.1. Classification (GTDB taxonomy): domain Bacteria; phylum Actinomycetota; class Actinomycetes; order Mycobacteriales; family Pseudonocardiaceae; genus Amycolatopsis. Next base: position 52,883 of record NZ_PPHF01000180.1, read on the forward strand.
GCCTCATGCGCGCGCACTCCCCATCCGCGGCACGCTCCCGGCCCCCATTGGCTGGGAGCGCTCCCGGGGCGAGTCTTGTTTCCCGGTGCGGCGGGTGTCAAGGTGCGCGACAGCGGGTGTCCGCGCGGACACGGACCGCGGGCTCCGGCCCCGGCGGTTTCGAGGCTCGTGGAGCCCGGACTCGTGGTGTGAAGGAAGGCTGCGATGAAGCGTCCGACGATCACCGACATCGCGAAGGAGGCCGGCGTCTCCAAGGGCGCGGTCTCCTACGCCCTCAACGGCCGCCCGGGCGTCTCGGAGGCCACCCGGCGGCGGATCACCGAGATCGCCCGGGAGCTCGGGTGGGCACCCAGCAGCACCGCCCGGGCGCTGTCCGGCGGCCGGTCCGGGGCGCTCGGCCTGGTGCTCGACCGGCCCCCGGAGGTGTTCGTCCCGGCCCTGCTCGACGGGTTCGAGGGCGAGCTGCTGGTGCAGGTCGCCGCCGGGCGCGACGCCGCGCTGGCCGTCTACCGCCGGTGGCGGGCCGAGCGGAAGGTCGACGGCGTGCTGCTCACCACGCCGGGCTGCGCGGCCGAGCTGGTGCGGATCGGCCTGCCGGCGGTCGTGCTCGGCGGCCCGGGCGGCGTGCCGGGGGTGCCTTCGGTGCTCGTGGACGACGTCACCGGGGCCGCCGAAGCGCTGGCGTACCTGGCGGCACTGGGGCACCGGCACGTGGTCCGCATCGCGGGTGCGGCGGTGTTCGCCGACCCCGCGGCGCGGCGGCGGGCGTTCACCACGGCGGCGACCGGCCTCCCGTACCCGGGCACCGTCCACCCCGAACCGTCGGCCGACGCGGTCCGCCGGGTGCTGGCCGCGCGCCCGCGGCCCACGGCGCTGCTGTGCGACACCGACGACCTGGCGGTGGCCGCGCTCGCGGCCGCGCGCGAACTCGGCCTGGCGGTGCCGAAGGACCTCTCGGTGGTGTCGTGGGACGACACCCCGCTCTGCCGGCTGGTCCGCCCCGCGCTCACCGCGATCCGGCGGCCGCTGGCCGAACTCGGCGCGCTCGCGGCCTCCGTGCTGCACGACGTGCTGGCGGGGGAGCGCCCCGGCGACGTCTGCGCCTCCCGGCCGCGGCTGATCACCCGCGGCAGCACCGGCCCGGCGAATCCGTGAAGGCCACCTCGGGGGACCCGGAGTCCCTCGAGGTGGCCGTCCCGGACTGTCCACTCAGGACGATTCAGGTGCCCTGGCACGTCGGCGACGGTGCCGCGCTGCCTCCCGTGGTGTTGACGACCAGCCCGAAGGTGGTCGTGCCGTCGGCCGCGACGGTGCCGTTCCAGTTGGCGTTGCGGACCGTGACCGCCGAACCGGACTGGCTCAGCGTGCCGTTCCACACGCTGGCGACCGTCTGGCCCGCCGGCAGGGTCCACCCGGCCTGCCAGCTCGTGAACGCCCGCGTGCCGTGGTTCATCACCGTCACCGTGGCCTGGTAGCCGCCGCTCCAGGTGTTGGTGACCTCGAACATCGCCATGCACGAGCTCGCCGGAGTCGTCGGGGTGGTCGGGGTCGTCGGCGTGGTGGGCGTCGTCGGGGTGGTGGGTGTGGTCGGGGTGGTGGGGGTCGTCGGGGTCGTGGGTGTGGTCGTCGTGCCGGTGCCCGGGTCCTTCACACCGGTGACCTCGCCGTGCCCGCCGTCGAAGGTGACGTCCGAGCAGCCGTAGAAGGTCTCGGCGCTGTCCGAGCGCTTCCACACCGAGTAGATGATGTGCCGGCCCGACTTGTTCGACGGCAGCGCGCCGCTCCACTTGTACTGGCCGTCCACCGTGCCGACCTGGCCGGTCACCGGCGGGTGGTCCACCGTCAGGAACGGCTGGTCCTCCAGCGAGTCCCAGGTGAGCGGCTGGTTCGGGTTCCACCCGTCCTTGGTCACGTAGGTGTAGAACCAGCCCGGGTGGGCCGCCCACGCGTTGTAGGAGAAGTCGAACTGCGCACCGGCGGTGAGGTGGGTCAGCGGCCAGTTGCCGACCCCGTCGAAGCCCGCGTAGTTCGGGTTCCCGCCCGAGCACAGCTTCCCGTCGGGGATGAACCCGCGGGTGCGCCCGGCGCCGTCGGAGCGCAGCACGCCGAACCAGTTGTACAGCGAATTGGCGCTGCTGACCGCCACCGCGGCCGCGCAGGCCGGGTTCTGGGGCTTGATCTCGCCCGTCGAGCTGAGCCCGTCCTGCCAGCACAGGAAGGTCCGGCTGCCCGGTTTCATCATGGCACCGTGCGCCTCGGCCGTCCCGGTGTTCAGCAGGATCGCGGTCAGGCTCGCCAGCAGCACGGTGACGGCGGCGAGGATGGTACTTCGTCTCCTGGTCACGTCAGTCCCTTCATTGGGTTGCGTGCGTCGAAGACTGGGAGCGCTTCCAAGGTCAGGATACGCGGTGGGGGTCACTTCCGGAACAGCCCGCGATGGCCGGGGCGGGGGCCTTGGCCTACGTTGGCGGGGGCTCCTCGAACGGGGCGCGCCGGTGGAGAAAGGCAGAGAGTGGACAGTCCGTCTTCGGTTCCCGCCTGGGTGCGGGCCGAACCCGCCCGGCTGCTCGGTTTCGCCCGCGGCGCGGCGCACCCGGCCGGGGGGTTCGCCTGGCTCGACGACGCCGGGCGGCCGGTGCTCGACCGGCCCGTCGAGACCTGGATCACCTGCCGGATGACGCACGTCTTCGCGCTCGAGTCGCTGCGGGGAGCGGACACCGGCGAGCAGGTCGCCCACGGCGTCGCGGCGCTCACCGGCCCGTTGCGGGACGCCGGGCACGGCGGCTGGTACGCCTCGACGGCCTTGACCGAGAAGCGGGCCTACGAGCACGCGTTCGTCGTGCTGGCGGCCGCGAGCGCCACCGCGGCCGGTGCCGAAGGCGCGGAACGGCTGCTGGGCGAAGCCCTCGAAGTCGTCGAACGCCGGTTCTGGGAGCCGTCGGCCGGGCTCGTCGCCGACGTCTGGGACCGCGGCTGGACCCGCCTGGAGGACTACCGCGGTGCCAACGCCAACATGCACACCGTGGAGGCCTTCCTGGCCGCCGCCGACGTCACCGGCGACCCGGTGTGGGCGGCGCGTGCGCTGTCCATTGTGGAGCGCCTGATCCACGGCGAAGCCCGCGCGCACGGCTGGCTGCTCCCGGAGCACTACGACCCGGACTGGCGCGTCCGGCTGGAGTTCAACCGCGCCGAACCGGCCCACCCGTTCCGCCCGTACGGGGCGACCATCGGGCACCTCTTCGAATGGGCGCGGCTGGCCGTCCACCTCGGACGGGCGCTCGGGGACGGCGCGCCGCCGTGGCTGGTGCCCGACGCCGCCGCGCTCTTCGAGGCGGCCGTCCGGTACGGCTGGGCCGTCGACGGGCGGCCGGGGTTCGTCTACACGACCGACTTCGCCGGGACGCCGGTGGTGCGCACCCGGCTGCACTGGGTGGTCACCGAGGCGATGGCCGCGGCGTGGACGCTGCACCAGGAAACCGGTGACCCGGCCTACCTCGACCGCTTCGGGGAATGGTGCGCGCACGCCGAAGCCTGCTTCGTCGACCGTGAACTCGGTTCGTGGCACCACGAACTCGACCCGGGCAACCGGCCCGCCGCGACGGTGTGGGCCGGCAAACCGGACGTCTACCACGCCTACCAGGCGACGGTGCTGCCGGATTTGCCGCCCGCGGCGTCGTTCGCCGGCGCGGTGATCACCCGCGGCTAGACTCGGGCGGACTCACCACCGCTCGCCGCCCCCTTCCGAGAAGGAGCACCATGTCGCCTTTCGCCGCGGCCGAAGACCGATACGCGGACATGCCTTACCGGCGGGCCGGGCGCAGCGGGCTGAAGCTGCCCGCCGTGTCGCTCGGCCTGTGGCACAACTTCGGCGACGACAAACCCCTCGACGTCCAGCGGGCCGTGCTGCGCCGGGCGTTCGACCTCGGGGTGACGCACTTCGACCTGGCCAACAACTACGGCCCGCCGCCCGGCTCGGCCGAGGCCAGCTTCGGGCGGCACTTCGCCGCCGACTTCCGCCCCTACCGCGACGAGATCCTGGTCTCGTCCAAGGCGGGCTACCTGATGTGGGACGGCCCCTACGGCGAGTGGGGCTCCCGCAAGAACCTCCTGGCGAGCCTCGACCAGAGCCTGGCCCGCACCGGGCTGGACCACTTCGACATCTTCTACTCGCACCGCCCGGACCCGGACACGCCGATCGAGGAGACGATGGGCGCGCTCGACACCGCCGTCCGGTCGGGGAAGGCGCTGTACGCGGGCATCTCGAACTACTCGCCGGAGCAGACCGAGGCCGCGCTCGCCGCGCTGGAGGAGCTGGGGACGCCGCTGCTGATCCACCAGCCGCGGTACTCGATGCTGGACCGCTGGGTCGAAGACGGCCTGCTCGACACCCTCGACTCCCGCGGCGTCGGCTCGATCGCGTACTCGCCGCTGAGTCAGGGCCTGCTGACCGACCGCTACCTCGACGGCATCCCGGCCGACTCCCGCGCGGCCGGCGCCAGCCCGTTCCTCACCGGCGACCGGCTGACCGAGGACACCCTGGCGACCATCCGCGCGCTGAACGAAGTCGCCGGGCAGCGCGGGCAGACGCTGGCCCAGCTGGCCATCGCCTGGGTCCTGCGCCGCGGCCGCGTGACTTCCGCGCTGATCGGCGCGAGCAGCGTCGCCCAGCTGGAGAACACCGTCGCGGCCACCGCGAACCTCGGGTTCACCGACGACGAGCTGGCCGGGATCGAGAAGGTCCTCGGCCGGTAGCCGGGACGCCTCAGCAGCCGATCCGGGAAGTGCCGACGGCGACGTCGTCGAACCACAGCGTGTCGGCGTCGCCGGCGTAGCTCTCCCAGCCGAGCCGCAGGTCGGTCAGGGCCGGGTGCCAGGACTTGGCGAGCCACTGCTGGTCGATGTCGGGCGTCGGCACGCCGTCGACGACGAGGCCGGGCACCTCGGTGGAGTTCAGCCACGTCCGCAGCTGTCCCGCGCCCCCGTCGACCTCGAACTCGAAGCACGACCAGGTGCCGGTGGCCAGGGGGACGCTCTGGGCCACCCCGGCCGGGCTCTGCGCGGGCAGTGTCGCGTCGTCGGACTCGCGGTTCCACTGCAGCGCCCGGTTCTGCCCGCCGGCGCGCAGGTCGCGGCCGCTGTCGGCGGTGTCGCGCATCGCCATGAAGGCGACGTGCCCGGTGGGCAGCGCCGTCGTGTGCCGGACCCAGAACCGGCCGAAGAGGTGGCCCGAGCCGACGCCGGTGAGGCTGGTGCCGAGGAAGGCGTGGTTGCAGTAGCCGCCCTGGCCGGCGACCTTGACCGAGCGGCCGCCCGAGTGCGCGACCGAGGTGTCGACGGCGACCGTGCCGGTGCCGGTGCAGTTGGCCGCGCCGACGGTCCACCGGCCGCCCGGGGTGCTGCCGGTCTGCTGCTCGAAGTCGTCGCAGATCGCGGCGCTCGCGCAGCCGGCGGGCGGCGGCCCGGACGTCGTCGTGGTCGGGGTGGTGGGCGTCGTCGGTGTCGTCGGTGTCGTGGGGGTGGTCGGCGTGGTCGAGGTCGGGGGCGCGGGGTCGCCGCAGGAGACGCCGTTGAGCGCGAAGTCCGTGGGCGTGTCGTTCGTCCCGCTGTAGGTGCCCTGGAGGCCGAAGGAAACCGAGCCGCCGGCGGGCAGTGCGCCGTTGTAGGACAGGCTCTGCGCGGTGACCGCGGTCCCGCTCTGGCGGACGGTGGCGTTCCACGCGGACGTGACGGACTGGTTCCCGGCGTAGTGCCAGGTGAGCGTCCAGGAGGAGACCGCGGTGGCGCCGTTGGTCACCGTGAGGTCGGCGGTGTACCCGGACTGCCACTGGTTGACGCGGTAGGCGACCGAGCACGCGGGTGCGGCGGCGGCCGGACCGGCCACGACGATCGCGGTGGTGCCCGCCGCGGCGAGGCAGAGCGCGGCCAGTGCGCCGGCGGTCCTGTTCATGGGGTGGCTCCTCCTCCGGACGCGGACAGGGGCGCCGTGGCCTGCACCACGACGCCCCTGGGGGGTGGCCGCGTTCTGGCGAGGCGACCTGGCATGGGAGCGCTTCCAGCCGCCGGAAAGGTAACCCCGGTGTGTCGCGCTTGTAAAGAGGGACCCGGACGCGGGCCCATCCGGTGGTCCGTTTTCCGCAGCCGGTGCGCCCGGCCTCGCCACTGAACGCTCCTGAACGGCCGAACTCGTTGGGGCGCAGGACATGTCCCGGTCGCAGTGCGCCACCGGTGTACGCGCCGGGACGCCGCCGTTGGGGTGGATTCCGAAAAATCCTTCCCAAGATCACGAACGGACTGCGGCGGCCAGAATTGGGAGCGCTCTCAGGCGGGACGCGAGGACTCGCCCGGCGGAAAGCCTTGTTGCGTACTCAACTTCTCGGAAATCACACGGTTCCCGCCCGCGTGACGAACTGGGCCGCCGCCGTCACGCTGCGGTAGGGTCGTCGTGGGGAGCCCCCGTACTCCGGAAATCGTTGGATGAACGATGAGTCGACAGGCCAAACCAGGGAGCAAGCCCTATCGAGCACAACTGCGGGACAGGCTGACCGCGTTGGGCTTTCCCGAGGAGGCGATCCCGGCCCAGGTGGCGAAGAACCTGATCGTCGAGTGCCGGATTCCGCCGCGCACCGCGTGGCGGCTGGCGTCCGAGCTCTCCCTGGACGTCGCGGCGCACCAGTACAACGCCGTCACCGGCGACCCCCGGGCGGGCATGCGCGGCACCCGGATCTGGGAGTACGAGCAGTGGCCCGACCGCGGGGTCCGGCCCACCGTCGCGGCGCTGCGGGTGCTGGCCAAGGTCTACGGCACCGGCTGGAAGTGCCTGCTGGGCCTGCGTGATCTCGAGCAGCTGCCGGCCAAGGACCTCGCCGAGTACCACGCCGATCCGGAGCCCGCGATCGTCGCGGCCCCCGAGCCCGCGGCGCCGCCGGCCCGCATCGCGGCCCGGGCGGACGAGGAGATCGGCGCCGGCGCCCTCGGCGACGCCATGCTGCTCACCCACACCAACGTGGACGATGCCCAGCTCGACGATCTGTGGGCGGACCTCGACTTCCTCGGTGGCGCCTACACCCGCATGGCGCCCGACTCGATCCTCGGCCAGCTCGCGGTGATCGCCGACCGGACCGCGTTCCTGCTGAAGGGGCGTCAGCGGCCGAAGCAGACGCAGGACCTCCTGCTCGTCGGGGCGAAGTCGAGCGCGATGATGGCCTGGATCGCCGGGGACCTGGGCCGGTACCGGCTCTCGCGCGAACTCAATTCCGCGGCCTGGCTCTACACCCAGTACGCCGACGACTTCCTCGCCCGGCGCTGGGTGCGCACGTCCCAGGCCCGGGTGGCGTTCTGGGCCGGGAACGGCATCGAGTCCGCTAAGCTCGCCGCCGACGGGCTCAACTACCAGGTGGGCGGGCGCCTCACGGACGCCCCGCTCATCCTCGCCGAGGCGCGCGGCTGGTCGTCGGTGCGGGCGGAGCGGCAGGTGCTGGACGCGATCGCGCGCTGGACGGCCATCGAGGACCCGGACCTGGGGGCCGGCGGGGAGGACAGCTTCTTCAACATCACGAAGGACCGGCGGCACTACATGGCGGGCAACGCGCTGCTTTCGGTCGGGCAGGCCTCGGCCGCGCTGCGCGAGTTCTCCACCGCCCGCGAAGCCTTCGAAATGCTGTCGACGGAAAACCGCTGGGAAGCCATGGATCCGATGATCCGGATCGACACGGGCCGCGCCCACCTGCTGCTCGACGACCTCGACGGCGCCGCCGCGCAGGTCGGACCGCTGCTGGAAGCGGGGGTGGGCAAGCAGCCGGACATGGTGCGCGCCATGCTGAAGCTGATGGTCACCGAGCTGGCCGCGCCGCGCTGGCGGTCGGCCACGACGGCCCGCACCATCGCCGAAGCACTCCAGGACGCCCACGCTTCGGCGCGGCCGTGACGCCAGACCCGACCCGGACGGAGGCGCCCGAGGTGGCACCGCACGACGTCTCGTGCCCGATGACCCCGTGCGCGGACTGGGCGTTCGAGGGGCACACCCGGCGGGACGTCGTCGTGGTCGCCGATCGCTTCGCGCAGTTCGCCCGGGAGGACCGGGTGTTCACGCTGTCGGGCCTGCTGGCCCTGCTCGGCCCCGGCGGTCCGGTGGTCCCGGGCTGCCACTGGATCGTCCACTTCGGCCAGGGCATCGACGCGACCGACGCCGAGCGGCTCGAAACCGCTTGCGAGAAGAGCGAAGGAACCGTGAGCCTCGCGGACCCGGCCACCTTCCGGCGGCCGTCCGAACCACCCGTCGTCGTCCACAAGGACCGGCCGGAGAACGTCCTGCTCGCCGGCGTGCACAGCCCCGCCCCCACGCACTGCCGGGCCGAGCTGCGGATCCACCGCGACAACGAGCTGGTCCTCGACCACCACACCGGCGAGCACGTGCAGGGCATCGTGATCATCGAGGCGATGCGGCAGATCTGCATCGCGCAGTTCGAGACCGCGATCCGCCCCGGGCTCTCCCCGGTGGCCTACGCCGGGGTGTGGAAGCGGATCGACCTGTCCTTCCAGGACTTCCTGTTCCCGCTCCCGGCCACGGTCGAGTCGCTGATCGTCGAGTCCGACCTCGACCGGGACACCCACCTCAAGTTCCGCGCCACGACGTCGGTGCGCCAGCAGGGGCGCACCGTGGCCACCGCCGGCATCGAGTACGCGATGATCGCCCAGGGGCGCGTCGGCACCCTCGAACGCCGCAAGGCCGGCCAGGCCACCCGGGCCTACCTCGGCTGAGCCGCGGCCGGCCCCGAACCGGAAGGGAAACCACTCCACGATGTCCGACCTGCAGCAGCAGGACCGCTCCGCGTCCTTCGCCCAGGGCCTGAAACTCATCCAGCAACTCGGCGGGACCGACCGGCCGGCCGTGCTGGACCTGTTCGAGAGCATCGGGGAGGCCGAGTTCGGCGAGCAGTGCGTCGGGTTCATCTACGGCGACGTCTACCACCGGCCCGGCCTGCCGTTGCCGGAGCGGCAGCTGGCGACCGTCGCCGCGCTCACCGCGCTCGGCTACGCCGGTTCGCAGCTGCAGTTCCACGCCAAGGCCGCGCTCAACGTCGGCTGCACCCGACGCCAGCTGATCGAGGCCGTGATCCACGTCAGCTCGTTCGCCGGCTTCCCGGCCACGCTCAACGCCCTGGGGGCCCTGAAGGCGGCCTTCGCGGGCCTGCCCGACGAGGAGCCGGTACCGGCCGAAGAGGTCGCCGAAGTGCCGTGGGCGGGCATCGAGGACCGCTACGAGCGCGGCCTGGCCGCGATGCGGGCCGTCGACGGCGAGGCGGGGGAGAAGGTCGCCGCGGGCCTGCGGGACATCGCCCCGGACCTGGCCGCCTACATCGTCGAATTCACCTTCGGCGAGATCTACACCCGGCCGCACCTGAGCCTGCGCCACCGCGAGATCGTCACGATCGCCGCCTGCGTCGCCCTGGGCACCGCGCTGCCGCAGCTGAAGGTGCACATCCACGGGCTGCTCAACGTCGGCGGCACCGAGCAGGAGGCCGTGGAAACCGTGCTGCACCTGGCGTTCTACTGCGGCTTCCCGGCCGCGCTCAACGCCATCGCGGCCGCGCGGGAAGTGTTCGCGCAGCGGTGAGCCGGTTCGAAAAGCTGCGCGTGGTCGCGCTCGACTGCGACGGCGTGCTCATCGACGACACCTACCTGGCCATGATCGCCCGGTTCGTCACCGAGCACGGCGGGCGCTACGACGCCGCGGCCGAGCGGGACGTCATCGGGCTGCGCGACATCGTCGTCGCCGAAAAGATCACCCGCCTCTGCGGTCTGGACCAGCCGGCCGAGCAGACGCTGAAGCAGCTGTGGGCCGCGCGGCAGGACTACCTGGCCGAGCACCCGATCCGGGTGGCGGAAGGCGCGCGGGACTGCCTGGAGGCGCTGGCGAAGCTCCCCGTGCGGCTGGTCTGCTACGGCGGCCGGACCCGCGAGCACACCTTCGACCGGTACCTGGGTGACTTCGCGGACCTCCTCGATCCCGAGGTGGGTTACGTGAGCATCAACGAGCACCGCCCGGGAGTCGACCACATCACGCGGACCGTGCTCGGCGTCGCCTTCGACGAAATCGTGTTCGTCGACGACGTCAGCCGGGTCGCCGAGGACGCCCGCGCGCACGGCGCCGGGTTCGTCGGGTTCCCGTCGAGCCCCGCCCACGCGCGGCAGCGGGAGTTCATGGCCGCCCTCGGCGTCCGCCACTTCGCGACCTCGCTCGCCGGACTCACCCCGGAACTGCTGGCGGCCGTCGACGGCGAGCTCGCGGCTTCGACACACTGGCCGCGGTGAGGAGTGTCCCCGACCTCTTGGAGCTGCTGTGAAGTTCTTTTCCCTGCCCCGCCCCGGCGCCGGGCTCGTCCTGGGCGAGCGGGACGTGCCCGAGCCCGGTCCCGGCCAGGTCCTGGTCCGGCTGCGCGGGTGGGCGGTCAACGCCCGTGACCTGATGATCCTCAAGGGCTTCTACCCGAAGCCGGTGAAGCCCGACGTGATCCCGCTGTCCGACGGCGCGGGCGAGGTCGTCGCGGTCGGGGCCGGGGTGCGGGCCTGGACCACGGGCGACCGGGTGGCGGCGACGTACTTCCCGGACTGGCTGGCCGGTCCCGGCACGCCCGAGAAGACCGCGGACGACCTGGGCGGCACCCTCGACGGCGTGCTCGCGGAGTACGCCGTCTTCGCCGAGAACGCCTTGGTCGCGGTGCCCGCGCACCTCGACTACGCCGAAGCGGCCACGCTGCCCAGCGCCGGCGTGACGGCGTGGCGCGCCGTCGTGGAGGAAGGCCGGCTGACGCCGGGGCAGACCGTGCTCACCCTCGGCAGCGGCGGCCTGTCCACGTTCGCGCTGCAGTTCGCCGCGCTCGGCGGCGCCCACGTCGTCTCGACGTCCGGCTCGGACGAGAAGCTCGAGCGGCTGCGCGCGCTCGGGGCGGCCGAGACGCTCAACCACGCGACCACCCCGGAGTGGGGAGCGGCGGTGGCCGAGCTGACCGGCGGCGGTGTCGACCACGTCGTCGACGTCGGTGGCGGCGGCACGATCGGCCAGTCGATGCTCGCCGCGCGGTACGGCGGGCACGTCAGCGTGGCCGGCGTCCTGACCCACGAAGGCGCCGCCGACCCGATCCTGGTGCTGGTCAAGCAGCTGACCCTGCGCGGCCTCACCAACGCCTCCCGAGAGACGTTCCGGGCGATGAACCGGGCGATCGAGCGGACCGGCCTGAAGCCGGTGATCGACCGCCGGTACGCCTTCGACGAGGTGGCCGAGGCGCTCATGCACCTGGAGTCCCGGACCCACGTCGGGAAGGTCGTGCTGGAGAGTGCCTGAGCCGGCGCTGTCCGCCGGGTAACTTTTGCCCGCCCGGGTGGGTATTTTCGGTACCTCTTCAGCGTGTTTGCGCAGCTCAGCAGGGTTGTGTACAGCCGAAAAAGTCCCCTTTGGGCAGGAATGGCGGCTGCCGTCGGCAGCGGGAAGAGTGGACCTCACCGGGGACGTCGCCCCGAGCAGGCTGCGGCTGCTCGGGGCCGAGGCCCCGGACTGGGGGCGCGGGGAGGGGGTTTCAACCGCCTGGGGGTGGGTTGAAACCCCCTTCGCCCGCGCGTGTGCCGCCGCCGGTCGTGAGTGGTAAGGAGGGTTCTAACCCTCCTTACCACTCACGACCAGCCGCGGCAGACCGGCTCACGAGGTCGTGCAGGACCGGCCGTTGAGCGAAATCGCGCCCGGCCGGGAGTTCACCATCCCCGAACTCCCGGTGAAGCCGAACTCCGCGCTCCCACCCGCCGGAATGGCCCGGTTCCAGCCGGCGTCCACCGCCGTCACCGCCGCGCCGCTCTGGGTGACCTGCGCGTTCCACGCCTGCGTCACCTTCTGGCCGTCGGCGAACGTCCAGGTCACCGTCCACCCGGTCACCGCTGCGGTGCCGGTGTTGCCCACCTTCACCGAAGCCTGGAAGCCGCCCTGCCACGAGTTGGTGACCGTGTAGGCCGCCGTGCAGGACCCCGACGGCACCGGGGTGGTGGTCGTCGTCGGTGTGGTGGTGGTCGTGGTCGGCGGAGTCGTGGTGGTCGTGGTCGGCGTGGTGCTCGTCGGCGGCGGTGGCTCGCTGCCCCCGGACTCGCCCACGATCACCCCGCGGCCGTTCGTGCCCACGTAGACCCGGCCGTACACGCGCGGATCGCCGGTCAGCGCCGCCCCGATGTTGCCGTACTGGTGCCGGTCGTCGTTGATCCGCGTCCACGAAGCTCCCGCGTCGTCCGAGCGGAAGATCCCGCGCACGCCGCCGACGTTGGCGATCGTGTACAACGCCGCATACGTCCGGCCGGGCGCGGCCTTGCCGAACCCGATGTTGTCGGCTTCGGCGACGTTCGCCAGTTTCGTGAAGGACGCTCCGGAATCAGTGGAGTGCCACAGGCCGTACGCCGTGCCGGAGCCGCCGGCCAGCCAGATGTCCCCGGCCACGCCCGGCATCGCCTTGAAGTGCGCGGAGCCGGCGGGCAGCCCGGTGGCCGCGGTCGCGGTGAAGTTCGCGCCGCCGTCGGTGCTGACGTAGAACCTGCCCGCCGCGAACCCGTAGAACCGCTTCGGGTCGACCCGGTCGGACTCGACCACCGCGCCGGCCGGGAGGCCCGCCGACGCCGTCCACGAGGAGCCGAAGCCGACGGAGTAGCTGACGTTCGCGCCGTCCGGGCTCCAGACGAACCGGCTGCCGTCGGCGGCCGCGGCGACCGTGCCGCCGCTGGCGTTCCCGCCCGGCTCCGCGCCCTGGAACCAGTTCTTCCCGCCGTCGGTGGAGAAGGCGATCCGGTTGTCGTTCGGTCGCGCGGACCGGTCGAGCGTGCCGGTGCGCACGATCGTCGCCGGGGTCAGTTCGGCGTAGTCGAGGCTGGTGGTCGTGGTGAACACCGGCTGGGTGAACATGGTGGCCGGGACCGCGTCGAGGCTGTCGTGCCGGAACCCGCCGATGTCACCGAGGCCGGACAGCAGGGGCGCGCCCGAGGGCGGGCTGATCAGGTCGAGCACCGCGGTCTCTTCGAGGCCGCCGACGACCGGCTTGATGGTGATCTTCCCGCCGCTGTCCCACTTCGTGAGGTCGGACGTGCCGTAGATCGTCGCGCCGGTGCCGTAGAGCAGGTGGTTCGAGTCGAAGGGGTCGATCTCCACCGACTCGGTCATCCAGCCGAGCTTGGGCGAGGGCACCGGGGGAGCGGCTTGGACGCCGAAGGTCAGCCACGGCACCGAGGAGATGTCCTGCGTGTAGCGCAGCGACCGGTCGGGGTAGCTCGAGAAGTCCCAGATCCGGGTCCAGGTGGCGCCGCCGTCGGTGCTGCGGAAGAAGATCACGTCCGGCCACCACGACACCTGCGTGGCCACCATCAGCGTGTTCGGGTGCTGCCGGTCGATCGTCAGCCCGCTGTAGCCGAAGTAGTCGTCACTGCTGTCGGAGGGAATCGGGCTGATCCGCGTCCAGCCGCCGGTCTTCGTGGCGTACTTCCAGACGTCGCCCTTCGCGCCGTCGTAGGGGCCGCCGGTGTCGCTGGTCGCGAGGTAGAGGTAGCCGCCGGCCGGGTCGACGACGCCCTTGTGCGCCAGGAACCCGGTGGGCTGGCCGGCCAGCCGCGCCCACGTCGTGCCGCCGTCGGTGCTGCGGTAGACGGTGTTCTGCTTGTCCGCGACACCGGCGTAGATCGTCTGCGTGGTGCTCCCGCGGGTGCCGGTCGACGGGTCGAACGTCACCCAGGTGACGCCTTCGATGTCGCTGGAGTAGCCCGTCGTGTCGTTCGGGTCGGGCGCGTAGTTGCCCGGGTTGGGGAAGCTGGTCACCTTCGCCCAGGTGACGCCGGAGTCCGTGCTGCGCCACAGCCCGTTCCCGCTCGGCGCGCCGAGGTAGAGGACGCTGCCCCGGTTCGGGTCGATCGCGAGCCGCTCGCCCATGCCGCGGCCGGGCATGTTGCCGCCGAGCTTGAACGGCAGTGCCGCCGCCTGCCAGGTGGCGCCGCGGTCGGCCGAGCGCAGGATGGCGCCGTTGTTCGGGTCCCAGCTGTTGGTGTACATCCCGGCGGCGACGTAGACGCGGTTCGGGTCGACCGCGTCGGTGGCGAGGCTGACGACACCGTTGTGCCCCCAGTCGGTCCAGCCGACCGAGTCCAGCAGCGGCAGCCAGCGGCCGGTGGCGGTGTTCCACCGGTACGCCCCGCCGATGTCGGTGCGGGCGTAGACCAGCCCGGGTTCGGTCTGGTTGAAGACGATCCCGGGGACGAACCCGCCGCCGGCGATCTCCGCGTTGCGCCACGTCGTGGTGGCGGCCGCCGGTGCGGCCGGGGAGGCCGGTGCGCCGGCGGTGACCGCGACGACGGCGGGCACGAGAACGGCGAGCGCACTGGCGAGCAGGCGTCTCGCTGACCGGAACCCGGCGGGGGAATGAGTTTCTGGCACGACGTTGTGCACCTCTGCCTCCACACTCTGGGAGCGCTTCCAGGGGGACGGTAAACCAGCGTTCGGAGCGTTGTAAAGCGTTCGACGATTTCGGCGATCCACACTGTCCACAGTGGATCAGAGGTGTGATGCGACCCGGCTTCGTGTTCGCCGGGTGCCGGTTTTGCCGGAATCACATACGTGAATGACGATCAGGTGTCTGAATTGTTATCGCGGATCTTCTTGCCCGCCATTTTCCGGCGTGTGAGTGTGGTGGCCGCTGGCTGGACTGGACCTACGCTCGACTGCACTCAAGAAAGAGGCGACCCGGCAATGACCGATCAGTCAAGTACACAGACAGCGTCGGCGCGGCACATCGGCCGAACAACGTTGTACTTCTTCGGCGCGCTCGGCGGCATCCTCTTCGGCTACGACCTCGGCGTGATCTCCGGGGTGCTCCCGTTCATCGGGAAACTGTGGGCGCTGACCAGCTGGGACAAGGGCGTGATCACCGCCAGCCTGTCGGTCGGTGCGATCGTCGGCGCGCTGTTGTCCAGCCGCACCAACGAAGCCCTCGGCCGGCGCCGCACGATCATGGTCGCCGCGGGCATCGTCATCGTGGGCACGCTGGCGGCGAGCTTCTCGCCGACGTTCGTGCTGCTGGTGCTCTCGCGCCTGATCATCGGGCTGGGGATCGGGCTTTCCTCGTCGACCGTCCCGACCTACCTGTCCGAACTGGCCCCGGCGAAGTGGCGGGGCGCGATGGGGGCGCTCAACCAGATCTTCATCGTGCTGGGCATCCTGATCGCGTTCCTGGTCAGCTACTGGCTCGGGCCGATTTCGGCGTGGCGCTGGATGTTCGCCGGCGCGATCGTGCCCGCGGTGATCCTGCTCATCGGGCTGGTGTTCCTGCCGGAGACGCCGCGCTGGCTGGTCAAGAACGGCCAGGAGGACGAGGCGCGGCGGGTCCTGGCCAGCGCGCACGGCAGCACCGTGAACCTGGACGAGGAGATCGCGACCATCCACGAGGTCATCCGGCTCGACACCGAGGAGAAGCCGCGCATCCGCGACCTGTTCTCCGGCTTCGTGCGGCCGATGATCGTCGTGGCGCTGCTGCTCGCGATCGGCCAGCAGTTCAGCGGCGTCAACGCGATCAACGCCTACTTCCCGACGATGCTCATCGGGCTCGGCTTCGCCACCCAGGCGGCGCTGCTGTCCGGCGTGCTGCTGGGCGTGACGAAGTTCCTGTTCACCGCGTGGGTCGTGTTCGTGGTGGACCGCTGGGGCCGCAAGCCGCTGCTGCTCATCGGCAACGTCATCATGGTGGTCACGCTGGTGGCGGCCGGCCTGGTCGTGCTGAACGTCCACGACACCGGCACGCGCGGCCTGCTGATGCTGGTGATGATGGTGCTCTACCTGGTCGGGTACGAACTGGGCTGGGGCGCGGTCGTCTGGGTGATGATGTCCGAGGTGTTCCCGCTGAAGTACCGGGCGACCGGCATGGGCGTCAGCAGCGTGGTGCTGTGGGCGGCGACGGGCATCGTGAGCGCGGTGTTCCCGATCATCTCCGACCCGAAGTCCCTCGGCATCGGCGGCTCGATGTTCCTGTTCGCCGGGGTGAACGTGGTGCTGTTCGTGCTCACCAAGTGGCTGGTCCCGGAGACCAAGGGCCGCAGCCTGGAGCAGATCGAACTCGACCTGCGGGCCCGGCAGGGCGTCGCGGTCAAGAGCTGACCCCGGGGGGTCGAACACCGGCGGGGCACGGATTCGTCCGTGTCCCGCCGGTTCAGTGCGCGGGCACGGCGGCGAGGCCGAGCTTGCCCGCCAATCGCCCGATCCAGGCTTCGACCTCGTCCGGCGCGCGGTCGGGAAGGCCGAAGATCGTCTCGGTCACGCCCAGGGAATCCAGGTGCGCCAGGCGTTCCGGGTCCGGCCGCTCGCCGAGCGCGCAGATCAGCGGAGCACCTTCGCGCCCTTCGGCGCCCCAGATCTCCTTGAGCAGCGCCACGTGCCCGTCCAGGTCGGTGTCGGCCGGCGTGGTGAGCCAGCCGTCCGCGTGGCGGGCGATCCAGCGGAACGTCTTCTCGGTCGGGCCCGCGCCGAGCAGCACCGGGATGTGCGCCTGGACCGGCTTCGGCCAGGCCCAGCTCGGTCCGAAGGAGACGAACTCCCCGGCGTAGGCGGCTTCCTCCTGCGTCCACAGTGCCCTCATCGCCTCGAGGTACTCGCGCAGCGCGGTGCGGCGGCGGTTCCCCGGCACGCCGTGGTCGGTCAGCTCGTCGACGTTCCAGCCGAAGCCGGCGCCGAGGGTGACCCGGCCGCCGGAGAGGTGGTCGAGGCTGGCGATCGTCTTGGCGAGGGTGATCGGGTCGCTCTCCGCCGGCAGGGCCACGGCGGTCGAGAGCCGGATGCGCGAAGTGACCGAGGCTGCCGTCGCCAGCGCGACCCACGGGTCGAGCGTCCGGCTGTAGCGGTCGTCGGGCAGCGACGCGTCCCCGGTGCGCGGGTGCGGTGACTCGCGCTTCACCGGGATGTGGGTGTGTTCGGGGACGTAGAAGGTCGAGAACCCCGCGGCTTCCGCGGCGCGCGCCGCGGCCGCCGGGGTGATCCCCCGGTCGCTGGTGAACAGCACTGTTCCGTAGTCCACCCGGGGAGCGTATTAGAACGTGTTTCAGTTTTCAAGCCGTCTCGGGAGTACGAAAAGTAATGACGGCAACCGCGGAGAGTAACATTGTGCTCCGATCGAGCGATGGTGGAAGTGGCCCGGGTAAGCAGGCAGGGAGCAGAGTGCCGCCCGCCGGGTGCGGCATGGTGGACGGATCCGAAACGATCGCGACGCGGAGGCAGCGTGACCGGTACATTCCTTTGTGGACGGACGGTGTCCCAGTCCGTGGACGCGCCCGCGGGGCGGGATGGCGTGCGCGGGCCCGGTTCCGATACCGTGGACCACAGGCCGAGAGGCGCTGCAACGGACCACGGGGTCCGCCACGCTCGGCCGGGAATGACCAACCAAGGGCGCCTCCCGATCGAGGGAGGCTGCCGGTGAACACCCCGCACGAGTCCACGGCGTTCGAGTCGACCGTACGCCTGCGTGAGCTGCTCGATCAGCGCGTGGCCGTCTTGGACGGCGCCTGGGGCACCATGCTGCAGGGCGCCGGGCTGACCCCGGCCGACTACCGCGGCGACCGCTTCGGCGACCACACCCACGACGTCACCGGCGACCCCGACCTGCTGAACCTCACCCGCCCGGACGTCATCCTCGACGTCCACCGCCAGTACCTGGCCGCGGGCGCGGACATCACGACGACCAACACCTTCACCGCGACCGGCATCGGCCAGGCCGACTACGGCCTGCAGGCGTACGTCCACGAGATGAACGTCCGCGGCGCGCAGCTGGCCCGCCAGGCCGCCGACGAAGCCGGCGGCAAGTTCGTCGCCGGGTCGATCGGCCCGCTCAACGTCACGCTCAGCCTGTCGCCCAAGGTCGAGGACCCGGCGTACCGGGCCGTCACGTTCGAGCAGGTCAAAGCCACCTACGCCGAGCAGATCGCCGGGCTCGCCGAAGGCGGCGTCGACCTGCTGCTGATCGAGACGATCTTCGACACGCTGAACTGCAAGGCCGCGGTCGCCGCCGCGCGCGAGGTCGCCCCGCACCTGCCGCTGTGGATCTCCGTCACCATCGTCGACCTGAGCGGGCGGACGCTGTCGGGACAGACCGTCGAGGCGTTCTGGAGTTCGATCGAGCACGCGAAACCGCTGGTCGTGGGGGTCAACTGCGCGCTGGGGGCGGCGGAGGCGCGCCCGCACGTCGAGGAGCTCTCCCGGCTCGCCGACACCTACGTCGCCTGTCACCCCAACGCCGGCCTGCCGAACGCGTTCGGCGGCTACGACGAGACGCCGGAGGAGACGGCCGGGCTGCTCGGCGGGTTCGTGCGGGACGGCCTGGTCAACGTGGTCGGCGGCTGCTGCGGCACGACACCGGCGCACATCGGGAAGATCGCGGCCGCGGCGAAGGACCTCAGCCCGCGTGAGGTGCCGGCGCCGCGCACGCGCACGCGCTTCAGCGGGCTCGAGCCGTTCGCCATCGGCGCCGACACCGGGTTCGTGATGATCGGCGAGCGCACCAACGTCACCGGCTCCAAGCGGTTCCGGCGGCTCATCGAATCCGGCGACCACCAGGGCGCCGTCGACGTCGCGCTGGAGCAGGTCCGCGGCGGGGCCAACCTGCTCGACGTCAACATGGACGCCGACCTGCTCGAATCCGAGCAGGCGATGACGACGTTCCTCAACCTGATCGCCACCGAGCCCGAGGTGGCCCGGATCCCGGTGATGGTCGACAGCTCCAAGTGGAGCGTGCTCGAAGCCGGGCTGCGCTGCCTGCAGGGCAAGGGCGTGGTCAACTCGATCAGCCTCAAGGAGGGCGAGGAGCCGTTCCTCGCCCAGGCCCGCACGATCCGGAACTACGGCGCCGGCGTCGTCGTGATGGCGTTCGACGAACAGGGCCAGGCCGACACCGCCGACCGCAAGGTCGAGATCTGCGGCCGCGCGTACGACCTGCTGACGCAGAAGGCGGGCTTCGCGGGCGAGGACATCATCTTCGACCCGAACGTCCTCGCCGTCGCCACCGGCATCTCCGAGCACAACGGCTACGCGAAGGCCTTCATCGAGGCGCTGCCCCGGATCAAGGAGCGCTGCCCCGGCGCGCGGACCAGCGGCGGCATCTCGAACCTGTCGTTCTCCTTCCGCGGCAACGACGTCGTGCGCGAGGCCATGCACTCGGCGTTCCTCTTCTACGCCGTCCAGGCCGGCCTCGACATGGGCATCGTCAACGCCGGCCAGCTCGCCGTCTACGAAGACATCCCGAAGGACCTCCTCGAGCTGGTCGAGGACGTGCTTTTCGACCGGCGCGAAGACGCCACCGACCGCCTCGTCAGCTTCGCGGAGAACGTCAAGGGCAGCGGCACCAAGCGCGTCATCGACCTCTCCTGGCGCGAAGGCACGGTCGGTGAACGCCTGTCCCACGCGCTGGTGCACGGCATCGTCGACTACATCGAAGACGACACCGAAGAGGCGCGGCAGCAGATGGCGCGGCCCCTCGAGGTCATCGAGGGCCCGCTGATGGACGGCATGAAGATCGTCGGCGACCTGTTCGGCTCCGGCAAGATGTTCCTGCCGCAGGTGGTCAAGAGCGCGCGCGTGATGAAGCGGTCCGTCGCCTACCTCGAACCCTTCATGGAGGCGGAGAAGGAGAAGGCGCGCCAGGAAGGCCGCCTGGCCTCCACCGGCGGCCAGGGCAAGATCGTGCTCGCCACGGTCAAGGGCGACGTCCACGACATCGGCAAGAACATCGTCGGCGTCGTGCTCGGCTGCAACAACTACGAGGTGATCGACCTCGGCGTGATGGTGCCGGCGGGCAAGATCCTCGACACCGCGGTGACCGAAGGCGCCGACGCCGTCGGGCTGTCCGGCCTGATCACGCCGTCGCTGGACGAGATGGTCGCGGTCGCCACCGAAATGCAGCGGCGCGGCCTGAAGCTGCCGCTGCTCATCGGCGGCGCGACGACGTCCCGCCAGCACACCGCGGTCAAGATCGCCCCGGCCTACGACAACGTCACCGTGCACGTCCTCGACGCGTCGCGCGTGGTCGGCGTGGTGTCCGACCTGCTCGACGCGGACCGTTCGGTCGTGCTGGCCGAGAAGAACCGGGCCGATCAGGAGGTGCTGCGCGAGCAGCACGCGAGCAAGCAGCGCCGCCCGCTGCTCACCCTCGAGCAGGCCCGCGCGAACCCCGAGAAGGTCGCGTTCGACGGGCTTCCGACGCCGGAGTTCACCGGCGTCCGCGTGCTCGAGCCGAGCATCGCGGAACTGCGGGAGATGGTCGACTGGCAGTTCCTGTTCCTGGCCTGGGAGCTCAAGGGCAAGTACCCGGCCATCCTGGACCAGCCGGTCGCCCGCGAGCTGTTCGACGACGCGAACACCCTGCTCGACCAGATCATCGCCGACGGCAGTTTCACCGCGAAGGGCGCGTACGCGTTCTGGCCGGCGCACAGCGAAGGCGACGACATCCTGCTCGACGGCGAGTACGCGCACGTCAAGTTCCCGATGCTGCGGCAGCAGACGGAGAAGCCCGCCGACCGCGCGAACCGCTGCCTGGCCGACTACATCGCGCCGGTCGGCGACCACCTCGGCGGTTTCGCGGTGGCCATCCACGGCGCCGAGGCACTGGCCAAGCGGTTCGAAGCCGAGCAGGACGACTACCGCGCGATCATGGTCAAGGCGCTGGCCGACCGGCTCGCCGAGGCGTTCGCCGAGCACATCCACCTGCGGGCCCGCCGGGACTGGTTCGAGCCGGACGCGCAGCCGGCGCTGGAAGACCTGCACGCGGAGCGGTTCCGCGGCATCCGCCCGGCGCTCGGCTACCCGGCCAGCCCCGACCACAGCCAGAAGCGCGAGCTGTTCGAGCTGCTGGCGGCGGACGAGCTGGGCATGGCCCTGACCGAGTCGTACGCGATGACGCCGGCGGCGAGCGTGTCCGGGCTGATCTTCGCCCACCCGGACTCCCGCTACTTCACCGTCGGCCGGCTCGGCCGCGACCAGGTCGAGGACTACGCCCGCCGCAAGGGCGTCGAGATCGCCGAGGTCGAGCAGTGGCTGCGGCCGAACCTGGCCTACGAGCCCGGGGCGTAGTCCGGCAGCTCGATGTCCGTGGCGAACTTGTCGGTCGCCTTCAGCATCAGGCCGAGCAGGAAGCGGGACTTGAACGTCCGGTCCCGCAGCTTGATCCGGAGCCGGGACGGCGGCGCGAGGAACGGGCCCGCGCTGCCGCGTTGCGAGACCTTCGCGTAGTCCCGCATCAGCTCCTCGTAGCGGGCGAAGGCGACCCGGTGGTCACCTCGGGCGGCGACGAGTTCCCCGGCGAGCACGTACGCGCCGACGACCGCCAGGCCGGTCCCGAAGCCGCCGAGGGTGTTGCCGTAGGCCGCGTCGCCGAGCAGCACGACCCGGCCGCGGGAGTAGTGGTCGATCGTGACGCGGCTGAGCGAGTCCAGGGAGAACTCGCGGGCCTGCGGGATCTTCGCCATCAGCTCGGGCAGCCGCCAGCCGCCGCCCCGGTAGGCGTCCATCAGCAGCTGCCGCTGCTTGTCGGTGTCGGTGCGGTCGTAGTCCAGCCCGGGCGAGGCGAACACGAAGAACGCCGACGCCTTCGGACCGCCGACGGCGGCCATCCGGCCCGGCTCGTTGTACATCACCGCGTCGCCGATGTCTTCGCCGAGCTCGGCCAGGGCGTAGTGGTAGCCGAGGTACCGCACGTAGTCGCGCTCCGGGCCGAACGCCAGCCGCCGGACGTTCGAGTGGATGCCGTCGGCGCCGACGACGAGGTCGAACCGGCGCGGCTCGGCGTGGGCGAAGGTGAGGTCGACCCCGTCCGCGGTCTCGGTCAGGGACGTGATGGTGTCGCCGAAGAGGTACTCGCAGCCCGAGTGCGCGTAGAGGATTTCGGCGAGGTCGCCGCGGCGGATTTCGATGTCACCGCCGGTGAACTCGCCGGGGATCACGGCCCGCGCGCGTCCGGTGGCGTCGATGATCGTCTGGTCCTGCCCGCCGGTCTGCCGCGCCAGGACGTCGTCGAGGATGCCCATGCGCTCGAGGACGGTCCGGTGGGTGGCGCCCTTGAAGTCGACGGCCTGGCCGCCGGGCCGCAGCGCGGGCGCGCGTTCGACGACGGTGACGGTGCAGCCGTACCGGGTCAGCAGGCCGGCGAGGGCGGGGCCGGCGATGCTCGCGCCGGAGATCAGGACGGTCGGGTTCTTCATGCGGCCGAGCTTCGCCAGGGCCGCTTACCACTCCCTGGCGAAGCGCTGACGGTCGCCGTCAGTCGCGGGGCGCCCCCCGTTTTCCACGCTACCGGAGGGCACCGACAGTTCCGGAGCTCCGCCGGCGGGCCCGCTACTCGACCGCGCCCGCTTGGGCGAGCAGGTTCTGGTACCAAGCGTCGTACGGGTGGTTGGTCGCCGGGTAGTTCGCCAGGGGAGTGGTGGCCTGGCTCACCGAGTCGAAGTCCCAGCCGCGGACCAGCTTGCCCGCCTGCCGGGCCGAGGTGATGAACGCCGACTCCGTTGCCGGGGCGCCGTAGAACAGCGCACCTTGCTGCAGCTCCGCGCTGTCGCCCTGCTGGAACTCGTCGAAGGCGACCTGGCGGTAGCGGATCCGGTCGCCGCCGGCGCGGTCGGTGTCGGCGCGCAGCGTCTGCGCTGAGGTCGGGCCGTCGGCGCCGGTCCACACGGACACGGTGCGGCCGGCGCTGGTCGCCGTCGCCTTGGCGAACCGCGCTTCGGAGGTCTTGGCGTTGCCCGTCCACGACACCGTGGGCCCGGCCAGCACGCCGTTCCAGGCCCAGTTCTGGCTGCCGCTCTGGCTCTGGTGGATCTCCCGCAGGTGCGTCGCGTCGGTGAAGGCGACCGTCGGCAGCACGCCGTTGTCGTACTGGTGGCTCGCCTGCCAGGTGATCTCGCCGTCCGCGCCGAGCTTGCCGGCGTGGTACCAAAGCGTGCTCGCGCCCTGCGACTGGTGCACCTCGACCAGGTCGCCGTTGTCGTTGAGCGCGACAGCCGGCGTCTGCCCGCTGTCGTACTTGCCGTGCCGCAGCCAGGTGACCCGCCCGTCGGGGCCGTAGGTCCCGGTCCAGTACCAGAGCGCGCCGGCCCCGGAGTCGTGCACCTCGACCACCTGGCCGCGGCCGTTGAGCGCGACCGCCGGGTGGTAGCCGACGTCCCGCTTGTACTCGGTGCGGGAGCCGCCGTCGCCGGACAGCAGCGGCAGCACGCGCCCGCGCAGCGCGTCGACCTCCGGCTGCGCCGCCGGGTAGTCCTGCGCGCGCAGCAGCCGCGCGCCGAACACCGACTCCAGCTCCTGGTTGAGCGCGGTCAGGTTGCCCGCGGCGAACGACGGGTTGTCGGTCAGGTCGTCCTTGAGGTCGAGCATGACGACGATCGGTGCGGCGGCCGGGTGCTGCGCGGACCACGTGTTCACGACGGTCAGCCAGTCGCGGAGGTCGTTCGACGCCGGGTTGCCGCCGCCGTGGTCCACGAGGTTGCCGGGGGAGTCGTGCCCGATGGCGTAGTCGTGGGACGTCGCGTAGCCGTTGTCGTGCACGTCGAGTTCCAGGAACCGCACACCGTGGTCGAGCTGGTGGGCGAGGGAGTTCTTGGCGCCGTCGACGTTGCCCGAATAGCTGTTGTGGGTCGCGCGGAACACCGACGCGGGGAACGGCGGGCTCGCGGCGTGCGCGGTTCCGGCGGTCAGCAGCGCGGAGGCGGTGAGCACAGCGGTGGCGAGTGCGGGCAGACGGCGCATCCTCGGGTCCTCACGTCGGCGGCGGGGCGCCGCCCATCCTGGCGCCCGGGCGGTGGCGCTGTCTCGAATTCCGGGTGAAACCCTGGGTAGCCTCGGAGCCATGGCGGCAGAACACGTGATCGTGACGTCCACGACGGACTCGGAAGCGGCGGCCCGCGAGCTCGCCACCCAGGCGGTGGCCGCCCGCCTCGGCGCCTGCGCCCAGGTCGTCGGCCCGATCACCAGCGTCTACCGGTGGGAGGGCGCCGTGCGGACCGATCAGGAGTGGCGGGTGGAGATCAAGACGACCGCCGACCGCGTGCCCGCGCTGACCGAACGCCTGCGGCAGCTGCACGGCTACGACCTGCCGGAGGTGATCGCCACCCCGATCGTCGGCGGCAGCGCGGAATACCTGGCGTGGCTGACCGGGGAGACCCGGGACGCTGGCTAGATTCGGCGCATGGACCACGAAGGACTCAGGCAGCGCTTCGCGACGCTGACCACCGCCCACCTCGCCGACGCGTGCATCCGCGCCGGGCTCCCGGTGCGCTGCGCACCGGCGCCGACGCGCCCGGTGGTGCCGGGCAGCCGCCTGTTCGGCCCGGCCGTCCCGGCCCGGCACGTCGGCAGCGTCGACGTCTTCCTCGAAGCCTTCGAGGACGCCCCCGAAGGCGGCGTCCTGGTGGTCGACAACGGCGGCCGGCTCGACGAAAGCTGCGTCGGCGACCTCGTCGTCCTCGAGGCCCGTGCCGCCGGGCTCTCCGGGGTGGTGATCTGGGGCCTGCACCGCGACACCGCGGACATCCGCGCCATCGGGCTGCCGGTGTTCAGCCTCGGCTCCCTGCCCACCGGCCCGCTCAGCCTGGGTCCCCGCGTCGGTGGCGGGCTGGCCGAGGCGATCGTCGGGACCTGGCGGATCGGCCCGCCGGACCTCGTGCTGGGCGACGACGACGGCGTCCTCTTCGTCCCGCTCGCCCATGCGGGTGAATTGTTCACCCTCGCCGAAGGAATCCGCGACACCGAACGCCGCCAGGCCGACCGGATCCGCGGCGGCGAACCGTTGCGGCAGCAGGTGCGATTCGGTGAATTCCTTGCGGCGCGGGAAACGGATCCGGCCTTGACTTTCCGCGCCCACCTCCGGGCCGTGGGCGGGGCGATCGAAGAATGACCACGAAAGTGTGATCGCAGCCCGAATCGGGTATTCCGCGCCTGCAGCGGGTGCGGGAGGCGGAACCATGAACACGCTTATCGGCTTCGGCAGGGACATCGAGTACCACTTCGCCCGAGGGCTGCGTGCTTACCTCGCCCGGGTCGCCCGGGCGGTCGGTGTCGGCTTCGAATCGTGTTCGCTCGACCTCGACGTGCCCACCTCCGGGTACGTCGCCCTCGACCGCACACTGCCGGACCTGCCGGGGCACGACCTGGCCCTCATCTGGGACGAGGTGCACGGCTGGTCGGCGGTCGTCGAGCCCGTGGGCGGAGGTGCGGTGAAGGCGCTCGCCTACCTCGGCGGCCCGGAAGTCCTGCCCCCGCCGCGCGTGGTCGCCCGGTTCCTCGAGGTGCTGCGGGTCGCCGGACTGCCCGCCGGCTCGTTCCGGCCGCCGGTGTTCCGGGCGGCGGGCCACCACGAGGACCTCGTCGACTGGCTGCCGGTCACCGGGCCCGAAGGACTGCTGCGGCCGAGTTCCACCGCCTGGTGACCGGCGGGCGCCTAGGATGGGCGGTCAGTCACCACCGGAGTGAGGGAACACCGTGAGCAGCGCCGATGAGCCCCGTCCCGTCCGGGTCCTGCTGGTGGAGGACCACGACATGGTCGCGGAGGCGCTGCAGCTGGCCCTCGACCGCGCCGACGGGATCACCGTGGTCGGCCGGGCGCGTTCCCGGGCGGAGGCGGTGACCTACGCGAGGGAGCACACCCCGGACGTCGTGGTGCTGGACCGGCGGCTCGGTGACGGTGACGCCATCGGCGTCATCGCGCAGCTGGATGCGGGTGGCGCGCGGGTGCTGGTGCTGACCGGTGATGCGACGCCCGCGGTCGCCGTGCAGGTCGCCAAGGCGGGCGGCGCGGGGCTGCTGCTGAAGTCATCCCAGCTCGGCGTGCTGGAATCCGCGGTGCGGGACGTGGCCGCCGGTGGCGTGGTCTTCGATCCGGAGCTGCTGCCCGGCGTCTTCGACCGGCTCGCCGGCCGGGGCCTCGGCACGGGCGCGGCGCTGACCGCGCGGGAACGCGAAACCCTCGACCTGCTCGCCGAAGGCGCGACCACCGAGGAGATCGGCCGCCGGCTGGGCGTCTCCCGCAACACCACGCGCAACCACGTGCAGCGCGTGCTGGAGAAGCTCGGCGCGCGGTCGAAGCTCGAAGCCGTCGCGGTGGCCCGCCGGGAGGGCCTCATCGGCTGATGCACCTGCATCAGCCGGGTGGGGGCTTTTGCATCTCGCGCCGCCCGGTGCCCGGCGAGCAGGCTGGCAGCGTGAACATCCCTGGACCGCTGACCGCGGAGTGCGTGCTGACCGACTCGATGGGCGGCCTCGTCATCGCTCGCCGGTTCACCCGGCTCGTCCTGCTCGCCTGGACCGCCGCCGTCGCCGTCGACGACGCGCTGCTGGTCGTCACCGAGCTCGCGGCCAACGCGCTGCGCCACGGCGACGGTGACCCGGTCCTGCGGCTGAGCGTGGACGGCGCGGACGTCCGCGTCGAAGTCTTCGACGACAACCCGGCCCCGCCGGTCCGGCGGCCGGCGGGGGCCGACGGCGGCTGGGGTCTCGTCCTCGTCGACCGCCTGTCCTCGGTGCGGGGGACCGCCCGTCACGGCCGCGGGAAGGTCGTCTGGTGTGTCCTGCCCGCCCCGGCCGCCGAATTCGTGGGCTGAGCCGCGGCCGGTGGTCGTGCCGGGCGGGCGGCGATCCGGCAGAGTTGCCGCATGGACGACGACCGGTTCCGCCTGCTGGTGCAGGGAGTACTGGACTACGGGATCTTCATGCTCGACCCCCAGGGCCGGATCTCGACGTGGAACGCGGGGGCGGAGCGCATCAAGGGGTATGCGGCCGCGGAGATCATCGGGCAGCACTTTTCGGTGTTCTACCCGGCTGAGGACGTGGCGGCGGGGAAGC
>NZ_PPHF01000181.1 GCF_002904335.1 Amycolatopsis sp. CA-126428
GCGCGCCCAGGACACCGTGACGCTCCTGGAAACCGCGCAGAAGGGCTGCGAAGGCGCGTCCAGCGGGGTGAAGACCGCGGGTGAGGTCGTCGCCGCGGTGCGCGCCCTGGTGCGGGACATCATCGCGGAGCTGGTCGGGCACCTGATCAGCTGGGCGCTGCAGGTGCTGTTCACCCTCGGCATCGGGATGACCTGGGTCGTGCCGCAGGTGATCGGCGCGGTGGCCAAGACCGCGTCGAAGATCGCCGATCTGGTGAAGCGGCTGGTGACGGCGCTGAAGGCGCTGATCCCGCTGCTCAAGCGGGCAGGAGCGCTCTTCGACGACGCGGCGAAGGCCCTGCGGAAGATCAAGCCGGGCAAGACCGCGCCGCCGCCCAAGCACGCCGACATCAAGGGTGGCCCGAAGGACATCGGCGGCCCCAACGGCAAGGGCGGCCCGGACGCGCCGCCGCCGAAGGGCGACGGCACCACGCCCTCGGGCGCGAAGGGCGACGGCACCAGCACGTCCGGCGCCAAGGGCGACCCGCCGCCGAAGAGCGACCCGCCGCCGGCGTCCAAGGGCCCCGACGACACGCCGTCCTCGAACGGGAACACCACGCCCTCCGGCGGCGGCAAGGGCCCGGACGGCGGCAAGCCCCGGGACGGCGGGGGCAAGCCGCGCGACGGCGGACTGGCCGACCACAACGGCGCCCCCAAGGAGAACTCGACCCCGACCGACTGCCGCCCGGGCAGCGGCGACCCGATCGACATGACGACCGGCCGGATGATGCTCGCCCAGACCGACGTCGAGATCCAGGGCGTCCTGTCGCTCGTGCTGGAGCGCAGCCACTTCTCCGGCTACCGCAGTGGTGTCCACTTCGGACGGTCCTGGGCGTCGACCGCCGACCAGCGCCTGGAAACCGGCGACGGCCGCGTCGACTTCGCCGCCGAAGACGGCACCCTGCTCGTCTACCCGGTCCCGGGCGCCACGGCCGTCACGCCGGTGGACGGCCCGTGGTGGCCGCTCCGCCGGCTCGGCGACGAGTACGTCCTCGACCAGCCGGACCTCGGCCGCTCCCTGCACTTCCCCGCCGGCGGCGACACCGGCTGGCTGACCGCGATCTCCGACGACGACGGCCACCGGATCACCTTCGACCGCGGCACCGGCGGCGTCCTGCGCGAGATCCGGCACTCGGCCTGGCACCGCATCGCGGTCACCACCGCCGACGGCCGGATCACGGAGTTCGCCTCCGTCGGCGCGGACGACGGCGACCGCGTCACCCTCGCCCGCTTCACCTACGACGAGCGCGGGCACCTGACCGGGGTGGTCAACTCGTCGGGCCGGCCGTACCGGTTCGGCTACGACGATGCCGGCCGCATCACCGCCTGGCAGGACCGCAACGGGTGGGGTTACGAGTTCACCTACGACGAGCGCGACCGGTGCGTCCGCGGCACCGGGCCGCGCGGGGTGCTGAGCTACACCTTCGCCTACGACCGGGAAAACCGCGTCAACCGCGCCACCGACTCGCTCGGGCACACCACCACCTACGAGCTGAACGAGGAGTTCCAGCTCGTCCGGGAGACCGACCCGCTCGGCGGCGTCACGACCTACGAGTGGGACCGCCACGACCGCCTGCTCGCCACCACCGACCCGCTCGGCCGCGTCACCCGCTACGGCTACGACGAGTACGGCAGGCGGACGTCGGAGACCCGCCCGGACGGCAGCGTGCGCAGCGTCCGCTTCGACTCGCGGGGCCGCCCGCGGGCGGTCGTCGAGCCCGACGGCGCGGTCCGGTCCTACGACTACGACGACGCCGGCCGGCTCGTCGCGGCCACCGACCCGATGGGCGGGGTCCGCCGCTACGGCCACGACCCGCGCGGGGCGCTCAGCTCGTTCACCGACGAAGAGGGCCGTACCACCGGGATCGAGTGCGACGCGCTGGGCAAGCCCCGGACGGTGCTCGACCCCGCCGGGGGCCGCACGTCCTACACCTACGACCGGCTGGGCCGCATCGAGTCGGTCACCGACCCGGCGGGCCACACGACGCAGTTCGCGTGGACGGTCGAAGGTGAGCTGTGGAAGCGCATCTCCCCGGACGGCTCGGTGGAGCGCTTCACCTACGACGGCGAAGTGAACGCGATCGAGCGGACGGACGCCACCGGCGCCGTCACCCGTACCGACTTCGGGCCGTTCGACCTGCCCGTCTGCGAAATCGCCCCGGACGGCAGCCGCACCCGGTTCGAGTACGACACCGAACTGCGGCTCGTCTCGGTCACCAACGCCGCCGGCGCGCAGTGGCGGATCGACCACGACGCGGCCGGGCGCGTCGTGCGGGAAACGGACTTCGACGGCCGGGTCGTCACCTACCGCCGCGACGCCGCCGGGCAGCTCCTGGAGAGCAGCCCCGGTACCGGGGCACCGACGACGTACACGTGGGACGCGCTGGGCCGGATGACCGGGAAACGCCGTGGCGACAGCGTCACGACGTACCACTACGACGCCGCGGACCGGCTGGTGCGGGCGCAGAACGCCGACGCCGACCTCACGCTGACCTACGACCGCCTCGGGCGCGTGGTGGCGGAGAGCTGCAACGGCCGCGAGGTCCGCTCCCGGTACGACCGCAGCGGACTGCGGATCGCGCGCCACACCGCCACCGGCGTCACCAGCACCTGGACCTACGACGCGGCGAGCGCACCGGCCGAACTGACCGCCGCCGGCCGCTCGATCCGGTTCGCGCACGACGCGGCCGGGCGCGAGGTCGGGCGCGTCTTCGGCGCGGCGTCGCTGGCCCAGACCTGGGACGTCAACGACCGGCTGGTCGAACAGGTCGTCGCGGGCGCGGACGGGCAGCCGCGGCAGCGCCGCGCCTACCACCACCGGGCGGACGACGTGCTCACCGGCGTCGACGACCTGCTTTCCGGCCGTCGCGAATTCGCCCTGGACCGGCTGGGCCGCGTCACCGGGCTGCGCCGGCCGGCCGGCAGCGAGCGCTACGCCTACGACGCGATGGGCAACGTCACCGTCGCCGACTGGACCGCGCCCCACGCCGCCGCGGGCTCCCGCGAGTACAGCGGAACGCAGGTCCGGCGCGCCGGCGAGGTCCACTACCGCTACGACGAGCTGGGCCGCCTGACCGGGCGGCGGCAGCCGGACGGCGAATGGACGTTCGCGTGGAACGCCGACGACCGCCTCGAGCACGTGCGGACCCCGGACGGGAGCGAGTGGCACTACGCCTACGACGCTCTGGGTCGTCGCGTGGCGAAGCGGCTCCTCGGCCCCGACGGCACGACGGCCGCCGAGACCACCTTCGTCTGGGACGGGATCGTCCCGGCCGAGGAGATCGTCACGACGGCGGGTGCGCCGGCGCGGGTCACCACGTGGGACTGGGAACTCGACCGGCCGGTGCCGGTGAGCGTGCTGGACCGCCGGTCCCGCGCGGACGGCGGCGTCGACGAGCAGTTCCACGCCGTCGTCGCCGACCTGGTCGGCAGCCCCTCGGAGCTGGTGGACGAGACCGGCCGGATCGCCTGGCACGCCACCCAGACGCTGTGGGGCGTGGAAACCACGACCCCGGCGCCGACACCGCTGCGGTTCCCCGGTCAGTACTTCGACGCCGAAACGGGCCTGCACTACAACGTGAACCGGTACTACGAACCGGAAACCGGCCGGTATATCAGCCCGGACCCGATCGGTCTCGGCGGCGGCACCAACCCCCACGCCTACGTCCGCAACCCGACCGGCTGGCTCGACCCGGTCGGGCTGAAGGGCAAGAAGTGCAAGGGCGGCAAGGCGAACAACCCGGTGCTGGCCAACAACCGCCCGGGTCAGCCGGTCTTCCACGGCAACGCGAACGTCCCGGTGACGGAGATCAGCGACAAGAAGTTCGTCGGGGTCCTGGAAAACCTCGCCGCCGGCCGCGGCGAAGGGGCCCGCCGGGCGAAGGAGCTGCTGAAGCAGATGCGGGAAGGCCGGGGCTGGCAGCAGACGGCGGGCATCCACCAGGGCGGCCTGGGCGGAGCCGCGGGCGGCGCGGACCCGAGGCCCCACATCACGGTGAACGTCGGCGGCCGGGGGTACCACGTGCACGTCGGGAGTTCGAACGGAAACCTGTTCGCACAGGACATCACGCCCAACCCGATCCGCTGAGCTACCCGGCTGCCCCTGCACTGCCCGAAGCCGGCCAGACCTGGTGGGCGAACCGCTGACGCGTCACTGTTCAAGAGGTGTGCCGAGGGGTGCCAAGGAGCCCGATCCGGGCCGCACGCACCCCTTCGGCCATCTCGGGCGTTCGGCTGGTCAGGACCGATGAGGACCGGTTGCGACCGATCGCGGTATGCCCCTGATATGCCCCCGAGATTCCACGGTGGCTCGCCGCTACCGCCCGAAGGGCGGTGTGGTGCTCCACGGACGGCTCAGCTGATGAACCCGGCCGACTTGAGCCAGTCGCGGGCCACGAGCTCGGGCTTCTGGCCGTCGACGCTGACCTTCTTGTTCAGGTTCGTGAGCGTGGCCGTGTCGAGCTTCGCGGCAATCGGCGTGAAGACCTGCTCCAGCTGCGGATACTTCTGCGCGAGACCGGCGGCGATCGTGATGGCGGGGTTGTACGTCGGGAAGAAGTGCTTGTCGTCCTCCAGCACGGTCAGGTGCTGCCCCGCCACGCGCCCGTCGGTGGAGGCGACCGAGCCGAAGCCGCAGGTGTCCCCCTTGCCGATGCTGGGGTAGACGACGGCGTCGTTGAGCACGTGCACCTGCGGTTCGGGCAAGGTGAACCCGTAGGTCTTCTCCAGGCCGGGGAACCCGTCGTCGCGGCTCTTGAACTCCGGGCCGATGCACGTCGAGGCCGCGGCCGGGTCCCGCTTCGCCAGGGCCGCGTAGTCCGAGATCGTCTTGACCCCGGTCCGGGCGAGCGCCGCCGGATTACCGGCGAGGGCGTAGGTGTCGTTGGCCGGTGAGCGGGCCCACCAGGTCACCCCGTTGGCGGCGTCGGCTTGTTTGACCGCGTCGTACTGCGCCTGCGCATCGGCGATCGGCCTGGTCTGCTTGAGGTAGCCGATCCAGGCGGTGCCGGTGTACTCCCAGTACAGGTCGACCGCGCCGCTCGTGAGCGCCTGCCGGACGTTGCTCGAGCCGGTGATGTTGGTCTTGTCCTGCGGGCTCGCTCCGGCCGCCTGCAGCGCGACGAGGGCGATCTGGCCGAGCAGCAGCTGCTCGTCGAACTCCTTGGAGCTGACGCGGATCTGCGCGCCGGCCAGCGCGTCGATCTTCTTGATGGATCCCGCCCCCACCTGAGCGGCGGTCTGGTCCTTGCCGATCGTGCAACCGGCCGCGAGCGCCGCGGCCGCGACAAGCGCGACGACAGCGGCCGTCGTGCGCTGGGAGATCCTCATGGATCGATCCTCCTTGAATCGTGGGGGGAGCTACATACCGCGTGGGTGCAGGACCTCCTCGGCGACCAGGCCCAGCCAGTCGGCGAAGAGCGCCAGAGCGGCGACAACGATGCCGAAGGTAAGACTGAGGATCGGGCGGTACAGGCCGATTCCGGCGACGAGCCCGCCGCCGAGGCCGCCGCCGTCGATGAAGGTCGCCAGCGTCGCGCTCGCGACGGTGAGCACGAGCGCCGTCCGGACCCCGGCGAGGATCACCGGGACGGCCAGCGGCAGCTCGATCCGCCACAGGATCGCCGTCTTCGTCATGCCCATGCCCCGCGCGGCGTCGACGATCGTCGGGTCGACGCCGTCGAGGCCGACGATCGTGTTGCGCAGCACCGGCAAGGTCGCGTAGACGACCAGCGCCGTCACCGCCGTCGTGGTTCCCGTGCCGATCCAGAGCGCGAGCAGCACGACGAGCCCGATCGACGGGATCGCCTGGCCGAGATTGCCCAGGCCCAGGCCGATCGGCCGGAGCCACCGGGCGCCGGGACGGGTGAGCAGGATGCCCAGCGGGAGGGCGAGGGCGATGGTGCACACCGTCGAGATGAGCGTGAGCCGCACGTGCGCGCCCAGCTCGGCGAAGATCTCGTCGGCGTTGAGGTAGCGCTGTTCGATCGAGTCCAGCGGGTGCGCACGCACGAGGAGGTGGAGCGCCAGCAGGGCGAGGGTGAGCAGCACCGGGCGCACCAGCAGCCCGAGCCGGCGCCGGCGGTGCCGCGTGGGCGGCCCGGTGTCCCGGCCAGGTGACGCCTGGGCGTCGGGGACCGCGGGCGGCGGTACCTCACCGGCGGGTTGCAGCGCCGCGACGAGGCCGGGCACGTCGCACACCCCCAGCGGGTGTCCGGTGTCGTCCTCGGTCACCACGACCGCGGTGCTGCCGGTGCGCACCATGGCGTCCAGTGCGTCCCGCAGGGTGGCCTCGCGCGAGACCGGCGGCAGTCCGTCGACCTCGGCCACCGGCCGGAGTTCCAGGTCTCCCAACCGGATCAGCCCGAGCCGCTTCAGGTTTCTCTTCGAGCCGACGAAGGCCGCGACGTAGTCGTCGGCCGGCGCGGCGAGGATCGCCTGGGGCGTGTCGTACTGCGCGATCTCGGAGCGTGGGCGCAGCACGGCGATCCGGTCGCCGACCTTGAGCGCCTCGTCGAAGTCGTGCGTGACGAACACGATCGTCTTGCGCACTTTCCGTTGCAGGCGCAGGAACTCATCCTGCAGCCGGGCACGCGTGATCGGGTCGGTGGAACCGAACGGCTCGTCCATCAGCATGACCGGCGGGTCCGCGGCCATCGCCCGCGCCACGCCGACGCGCTGCTGCTGGCCGCCGGAAAGTTCCCGCGGGTACCGGCTGCCGTGTTCGCGGGTCAGGCCGACGACGTCGAGCAGCTCGCGCACGCGGCCGGCGATGCGGCGGCGGGTCCAGCCGAGCATCCGCGGCACCACCCCGATGTTGGCGTCCACCCGCAGGTGCGGGAAGAGCCCGACCTGCTGGATGACGTACCCGGTGTGCCGCCGGTGTTCGTCGAGGTCCAGTGCGGACACGTCGGTTCCGCCGATCGTGACGACGCCCGAGGTGGGCTCGACAAGCCGGTTGATCATCCGCATGGTCGTCGTCTTCCCGCACCCCGACGGGCCGGTCAGCACGACGATCTCACCCGCGGGGATCCGCATCGTCAGGCGTCCGACCGCGGGCACCGCCTGTCCCGGGTAGTGCTTGCCGAGGTCCCGCAGCTCGATCGTCTCGCCGCCTGCTCCGACCGCTTCCCCTGACGTCTCCGGAGCCGCCGCCCGGCGGGCGCGCGGACGTCGCCGGGCGGTCAGCTTGCCCACGACCGCAAAGGCCAGGTCGAACAGCAGCGCCAGCACCACGATTCCCAGCGTTCCGGTCAGTACCTGGTTCAGCGAGTTGACCGAGCCGAACCGGCCGAGCCCGTCGAAGATCTCGTTGCCCAGCCCCGGGCCCTTGACGTACGCGCCGATGGCCGCGATGCCGATCGTGATCTGCGTCGAGACACGGATGCCGGAGAGGATCACCGGCCAGGCCAGCGGCAGCCGCACGCGCCACAGCAGCCGCACGCGGCCGAGGCCCATGCCGCGCGCCGCGTCCACCACGGCCGGGTCGACGCCGCGCAAGCCGACGATCGTGTTGCGCGTGATCGGCAGGAGTGCGTAGAGCACCAGCGCGAACAGGACGTTCGTCAGTCCGAGCCCGAACGGGCCGATCAGGATGCCCAGCAGCGCGATCGACGGGACGGTCAGGAACGCCGCGGTCGTCGTGGTCGCCACCGACCCGAGCCACCGCCGCCGGTAGGTGAGCAGGCCGATCGTCATACCGACCAGCACAGCCAGCGCCACTGCCGCGAGGGTGAGATCCATGTGGAGGATCGCGTCATTGACGACGTCGACCCAGTTCTCGCGGAGGTACTCCGACAGGCTCAGTGGCGCGCTCCTCGACGTCGCGGGAGGCGGCAAAGACCGACCCCCCGGGTCCGGCTGGGCCTCCAGCCCAGCACGTCCGCAGGGTTCCTGTCCACTGCCGGCCTCACGGCGTGGCCGCCGCTGCGGGAGGCGCGTCGGCGACCCCACCCCACCGAGCAGAGCCAGGATCGCGTCGAGCGAACCTCGCACGGCGCCGCCGCCGTGCACCCTCGACGCGGCATCGGCCACGGCGCATCGGATCGACCGGCTCCGCCACCCGCAGGCCGCCGGTCCGCGCGTGCTGCCATGGCTGGTCACCGCCACGGCGCTCACCCTGCTGGCGACGCCACCAGCTCATCCCGCGCTGAGCCTCATGCCGCCGCGGAGACCCAGGCCGGAAAGCCCTGGTGCTCCTGGCCGGTCACGCTGAATCCGGCGATCCGCGCCGTGGAGCATCCGCGGTCCGGAGAACGTGAGGTCGGTCTGATGCCGGGCTGAAGCCACCGCCCCGCAGAATTGCGCCAGGGTGATCGCCTGGCCCGGACGACGGGCGGCACCGAAGTCTCGGGTGCCGCGGTGGGGGGAGGAGCCACGGCACCCACCCGAGGGGGGCAGAAGGACGCCTTCAGCGCAGCGGATGCACTGAAGGCGTCCTTCCGGGCCGGAAGTCCCGGCCCTCAATTCCGGGCGGGCAACGCGGCCTCCGGAACGCCCAGCACCGTGAAGATCTCCAGAGCCGCCGCGCGCGACTCCGAGGCGGCCGCCGTGTCCCCGCGAGACTCCTGGACCGCGGCGGCCACCCGCAGGGCCCGTGCCTCGTGCAACCGCTGTCCGTTCTCCCGCGCACCCTTCAGCGCCCGGCCGATGTACCGCGAAGCCGCCGGGCGGTCGCCCAGGTCCAGGCACGCCGCCGCCAGCTCGGTCAGCGCCGCGCATTCCAGCACCCGCATGCCCGTCTCGTTCATCTTGGCCAGGGCCAGCTCCGTATGCGTCACCGCGTCCGACGGGTGACCGATCGCGCGGTGCGCGGCGGCGAGCCCGATGAGAACGGACGTCTCGCCGTAGCGGAAGTGGATTTTCCGGGCCAGCTCCAGCGCCACCGAGTACCCCTCGATGCTGTCCGCGACCCGTCCCCGCCGCCGGGCGACGGTCGCGAGAATCTCCAGCGCGCCCGCTTCCTGCCGGCGTTCGCCAAGCTCACGACCCTTTTCCAAGGCCTGACGGGCGCGCTTTTCCGCATCGCCGTAGCGTCCGAGGTCGCAGTAGGTCTCGGCCAGGCACACCAGGTTGTTCGTGAACATGTTCCGCAGTCCCCACTGCTCGCACAGCAGCAGTCCTTCCTCGTGGCATTCCGCGGATTCCCGCATCCGGCCCGCGGTCCAGTGGGCCAGCCCGAGCCCGTTGAGCGCGAGCAGCCGGACGTACCGGTTGCCGCTCCGCTCGCTGAGCTCGACGGCCTCGGTGTGCCACCGGATCGCCGTCTCGACCCGGCCCAGCGACAGCAGCGAAACACCGACGTAGTTGGTCTCGCGCGCCTCGGTCCCCAGGTCGCCGATCTGCCGGGCGATGGCCAGCGCGCGCTCGTGGTGGCGCATCCCGTCGTGCGGCCTGCCCAGCTGCGAGTACACCCGGCCGAGTCCGTGCCGCGCCTCCGACTCGGCCGCGGGGTCCATGCCCGTCCCGCCGCATTCGAGAGCTTCCTCGTACCGGGCGATCGCGGCGTCGTAGTCGCTCAGGTAGTAGGCGATCGTCCCGCGCAGCACGAGCACCGAGACCTCGGCGAGGCGATCGCCCGCTTCGCGGGCGGCGCCCAGGGCGGCGTTGGCCACCGCGAGCCCGTCCGCCGCGAGCCCGCGCCCGGCGTAGTAGCCACGCAGTGTGTCAGCCAGCAACGTGCTGTAGCGGCGAAGCTGGGGCGACCGAGCCGCGCGTTCGACCGCGGCGACGAGGTTCGGGCGCTCCTCGTCGAGCCAGCGCATCGCCGGCTCGTCGTCCTCGAACGACGCCTCGGGTGCCGACGTGGCCAGGATCCGGCGGAACAGCGGGTACAGCCGCTGCGTGGCGGCCACCGCGGTGTCCAGGTAGTACTCGTACAGCCGCGCGTCGGCCGCGGCCAGCTCGCCGGCCACCTCGTCGGCCCGCGCGCGGTCGGCGGCGTATTCGCGCAGCAGGTCGTGGAACTGGAACCGGGTGGCGCTGCGCCGGGTGAGCAGGCTCGCCGCCACCAGCCGGTCGAGGCAGCGCCGGGTGTCCGGGCCGGCCGGCGCCTCCGCCGCGGCGAGGCCGAAATCGGGTCCCGGGATCCGGCCCAGCAGCCGGAACACGCGCCGCGCCGGTTCGTCGAGCGCCTGGTAGGACAGCTGGAACGTCGCGCGCACGGCGACGTCCGGGTCGCCCTCGATGGCCAGCTCCGCCAGCGGGTCGGCCCGCAGCGCGGCCACGTAGTCCCCGATCGAGGAGTACCTGCCACCCACCAGGTTCGCCGCGGCGATCCGCAGCGCCAGCGGCAGGTGCCCGCACAGGCCGGCGAGCCGGTCGACGGCCCGCGGTTCGGCGTCGACCAGGCCGGGGTCGAGCAGGTCGGTGAGCAGCGTCCGGGCGTCCGAGGTGGTCAGCACGTCCAGGGCGAGCACCCGGGCGTCGTTGAGCACGGTCAGCCCGCGCAGGTCGCCGCGGCTGGTCACCAGCGCCGCGCAGCCGGGGTTGGGCGGCAGCAGCGGCCGGACCTGATCGGCGGCGGCGGCGTTGTCCAGCACCACCAGCACCCGCCGTCCGGCCAGCAGCGTCCGGTAGAGCACGACCTGCTCGTCCAGCGTCACCGGCACCCGCGAGGCGGACACGCCGAGTGCGCGCAGGCACAGCGTCAGCGCCTGGGTCTTGGACAACGGCGAGGTCGACGCGTACCCGCGCAGGTCGACGAACAGCTGGCCGTCCGGGAAGCGAGCGGCCATCCGGTGCGCCCAGTGCACGGCCAGCGCGGTCTTGCCGATCCCCCCGGGCCCCGCGATCGCCAGCGTCCGGTTTCCGGGCGGGTCGCCGAGCAGCGCGTCGAGCTTCGCCAGGTCCGACGTCCGCCCGGAGAAGCTGGGCAGGTCCGCGGGGAGCTGGCAGGCGGCGGGAAGCGGTTCGGCGGCGGCCGGCTCTTCCGCTGCGGTCAGGATCGCGCGGTGCGCCGCGCGCAGCCGCGGGCCCGGCTCGACACCGAGCTCCTCGGCGAGCATCCGGTGCACGTCACGGTAGGTTTCCAGCGCGTCCGCCTGCCGCCCGCACCGGTGCAGCGCCAGGATGTACAGCGCCCAGAACGACTCCTGCCAGGAGTGTTGCCGGGTCAGGGTGGCGAGTTCACCGACGATTTCGCGGTGCCGGCCCAGCTCGAGGCTGACCTCCAGGTAGCGTTCACGGGTGCGCAGCAGCTCCTCGGCGAGCGGGACGGCCTCGTCGCGGTGCAGCGACTCGGACGGGATGTCGGCCAGCGGCGCACCCCGCCGGCACGCCAGCGCCTCGGCCAGCAGCGTCCGCTCGGTCTCCAGGTCGGCCTCGCGAGCCCGTCCGACGAGCGAGCGGAAGCGCTCCAGGTCCGACTGCCCGGGCTCCAGCCGCAGCAGGTAGCCGTCCGGGCGCGTCTCGATCAGGGCCTCGCCGAGCGCGCGCCGCAGCCTTTGCGCGTAGAGCTGCGCGCTCTTGCGCGCGGTGGGGGGTTGCACGCCGCCCCACAGGTACTCGGCGAGCCGGTCCAAGGTGATCGTGGCGTTCGCGCGCAGCAGCAGCGCGGCGAGCACGATGCGCAGCTTCGGCCCGTTGACCGGGACCGGCGTGCCACCGCGTGTCACCTCGAGCGGACCGAGGATTCCGAACCTCAGATCGGATGTGCCCACGTCTTCCCCTCGCACGGGCAGCACGAGGTGGGTCGGCCGTCCGCTGCCGACCAGGGTAACGGGGTATTGAGCTCGACGGCCCAGTCGCCACCGCGGCACGGATGCCCCGGCTCACCGCCGCCGGTCCTGGTCCACGTCGAGGCCGGAACGGAGTCGAGGTACGGGGGGCGGATCCTCCGCCGAGCGGAAAACCCGCCCCCCGGGGATATCCGGGTCAGTGAGCCGCGGCCATGCGCTCGCGCAAGCTGCGCGGCCGCATGTCGGTCCACACCGCGTCGATGTGGGCGAGGCAGTCCTCCTGCGGTCCGGTCGTGCCCTCCGCGTGCCAGCCGGTGGGCAGGTCGCGGTCCGCGGGCCAGATCGAGTACTGCTCCTCGTCGTTGACGACGACCTGGAACGTGCCGGTGTTCTCGAACATCGTGGGTGCCCTTTCGGTTTCGGAAAACTCAGTGGACTTCGGCCAGGTCGGCCAGGAGGAGCTGTTCGATGCGTGCGGCCGTGTCCTGCACGGTCGGGTATTCGAAGATCAGCTTGATCGGCAGGTTCAGCTCGTAGGCCTGCCGCAGCCGGCTGAGCACCCGCACCGCCAGCAGCGAATGGCCGCCGGCGTCCAGGAAGTCGCGGTCGATGCTGACGCGGTCCAGGCCGAGCACCGCGCACCAGATCGCCGCGACCGTCTCCTCGGTGGTCGTCCGGGGCGCCAGGAACGCCGCCGGCTCCTCCTCCGGTGTGGTGGGGGCCACCGCCGTCAGCGCGTTGCGGTCGACCTTCCCGCTGGCCAGCAACGGCAACGCGGCCACGAAGGTGATCGTGCTGGGAATCGCGTACGACGTGAGGTGCTCGCCGAGGTGGGCCCGCAGGTCGGCGCCGGTCGTCTTCGGTTCGGCCACCACGTACGCGGCCAGCTGCTTGCCGCCCGCGATCGCGGGGACCGCCACCACCGCCGCCCCCAGCACGGCCGGGTGGGCCACCAGCGCGGCCTCGACCTCACCCAGCTCGACGCGGACGCCGCGGATCTTCACCTGGTTGTCGACGCGGCCGAGGAACGTGATCGTCCCGTCGGCGCGGCGGACCGCCCGGTCACCGGTGCGGTAGACGCGCCGGCCGCCGGGAGCCGGCACGAAGGCCAGCGCGGTGCGGCGCGGGTCGCCGAGGTAGCCGCGGGCCAGTCCTTCGCCGCCGATGCACAGCTCGCCGGTCTCCCCGGCCGGGACCTCATCGAGCCGCGCGTCGCGGACACGCACCTCGCACGCGGTCATGTCGGTGCCGATCGGCACGCTCTCGTCGGCGGACAGGCCGTCCTCGATCGTCACCCGGTGGTAGGTCGAGTCGATCGACGCCTCGGTCACCCCCCACGTGTTGTCCAGCTCGACGGTGCCGCCGAAGCGGGCCGAGAAGCGCCGGGCGGTGATCGGGCGCAGGGCTTCGCCACTGCTCAACGCCGACCGCAGCGACGCCAGGCCCGCCATGTCGTCGTCGGTGAGCGCGTCCAGGAACAGGTCCAGCACGCTCGGCACGAACTGCAGGTGCACCACCCGGTACTTGACGGCGGCGTCGATGATGGCCCGCGGATCGCGGTGCGCGCCCGGCTCCAGCACGGCCACCCGGCCACCGTGCATCAGCGGCCAGAACAGTTCCACGGCAGCGTCGTCGAAGGTGAGCGTGGTCTTGTGCAGGACGGTTTCGCCCGGCCGCAGGTCGTGGCGGTCCTGCATCCAGCGCATCCGGTTGATCCAGCCGGTGTGCGGGCACCCGACGCCCTTCGGCCGGCCGGTCGAACCGGACGTGCAGTAGACGGCCGCGAGGTTGTCCCCGCCGGTCGCCGCGGACACGGGCACCGGGGAACCGGTGGTCGCGACGAGCACGGGCTGCTGCCCCAGCGACACCATC
The DNA here is from genome assembly GCF_002904335.1 of Amycolatopsis sp. CA-126428. Lineage (GTDB taxonomy): Bacteria > Actinomycetota > Actinomycetes > Mycobacteriales > Pseudonocardiaceae > Amycolatopsis. The sequence goes on from NZ_PPHF01000181.1 coordinate 13,587, forward strand.
CGGTCCACACAGGACGGCTGGGTCAGGGTGATCCGGGCCCCCGCGATGTCGAGGGTGTCGGCCACGCGCTGGTCCGGGGAGTCGGGCTCGACCGGCACGTAGGCGCCGCCGGCCCGCAGCACGGCGAGGACGCCGACGACCATCTCCACCGCCCGGTCCATCACGACGCCGACGCGCACCTCGGGGCCGACGCCGAGCGCCTTGAGGCGGGCCGCGGTGGCGTTGGCCAGCTCGTCCAGTTCGCGGTAGGTCAGGGCCCGCCGCGCGTCGACGACGGCCTGCGCGTCCGGCGTGCGGGCCGCCTGCGCGGCGATCAGCCGGTCCAATGTGGTCATGATTTCTCCTTCGATCCCAAGCGATCGGTCGGCGCGGCCACCGCTCACCCGACCGCGGTCATCGGCTCGGGGCGGCGGGTGCCTGCCCCCGGTTCGAGCACATCCGGGCCGTAGCCGGCCCGCAGCCATTCGTCGTCGTAGACGGTTTGCAAGTAGCGTTCGCCGAGGTCGGGCGAGATGGCGACGGCCGTGCCCTGCCGCGGCGAGCCGGCCAGCCACGCCAGCGCCCCGGCGACCACGGTGCCGGTGGAACCGCCGAGCAGGAACCCCTGCCGGGCCAGCGCCCGGCAGGTCCGCGCGGTTTCGGCTTCGTCCACCAGCACCACGTCGTCCACATAGGACCGATCGAGCAACGGCGGCCGGAACCCCATGCCCAGGCCGGGGATCAGCCGCCGCCCGGGCGGTCCGCCGAAGCTGACCGAGCCGTGGGTGTCGACCGCGATGATCAGCGCGCTGCTGCCGGTGTCACGCAGGTAGCGCGCGCAGCCCATCAGGGTGCCGGTCGTGCCCGCGCCGACGAACAGCAGCTCGAGCTCCGGGAACCGGTGCAGGATGGCCGGGGCGGTGCGCCGGTAGTGCGCCGTCCAGTTCGCCGGGTTGGCGTACTGGTTGGTCCACACACAACGCTCGTCCGCCGCGAGCAGCTCGCGGATCAGCGCCACCCGGGCGGCGACCAGGCCGCCGGTGGGGTGCGGGGTGGTGACGACGTGGACGGTGGCGCCGAGCGCGCGCATCAGCGCGACGGTGGTGGGGTTGCACCGGCTGTCGGTGACGCAGACGAACCCGAGGCCGCGGTTGGCCGCGACCGCGCTCAACGCGACGCCGAGGTTGCCCGACGAGGACTCGACCAGGATCGAGTCCGGCCGCAGCACCCCGCTGCGCTGCGCCCGGTCGACCATCTCGGCCGCGACCTTCAGCTTGACCGAGCCGCCGAAGTTGAAGCCCTCGCACTTGAGGTGCAGGCCCGGGTGGAACGTGGGGCCGAGGTCGATGAAGAGATCGTCCTCCACGTACTGGTGTGGTCCGGTGATGACCGGCATGACTGGTCGAACCTCCCGTCCGGCGCGCGGCCGCTCAGCCGTGCCTGCGCAGTTCGTGGAAGAACCCGTCGACGGTGATCGCTCCGGCGTCCCGCGCGCGGCCCTGGACGAGCTTGGCCACCGCGAGGTCGAGCACGCCGAGCCCGAAGGGGGAGAACACGATGGTGCCGGCCGCCGGCGGGACGACGGCGCCGGTGAGCACGTCGTACAACGTGCCCGCCAGGAAGTTCCGGTTGCCCGTCTCCTGCTCGGTGAGGTGGACCGAAGTGGCGGCCCGCAGGCAGTGGTCGGCGTCGTCGACGAAGTTGGCCGCCGCCCGGATCACCGACGGCGCCAGGTCGCGCAGCGAGACGTGCAGCACCACCGGGTGGTGGTCGAACCACTCCGGCGCGTCGATGTGCGGGGTGGCGGCCACGGTGGCGAAGACGATCAGGTCGCTGCCGCGCACGAGGCTCTCGGCATCCGGGTGCACCTCGGCGGGCACGCCGTCGCGCTCGATGCGGTCGCGCAGCCCGCCGGCGTGCTCGGCCGACAGGTCGTGGATGCCGATCCGCTCGAACTCCCAGCCGTCCGCCCGCAGGTACTCGTAGACGTAGCGGCTGATCAGCCCGGCCCCGACGATGCCGAGCCGGCGCGGGGCGGACCGGCCCGCGGTGAGGGTGCGCGCGGCGAGCGCCGCGGACGCCGCCGTGCGGGCGGCGCTGATGATCGAGGCCTCCAGGCACGCGGTCGGGTACCCGGTGCGCTGGTCGTTGAGGATCATCACCGCGGAGGCGCGCGGCAGCCCGCTGGCGATGTTTCCGGGGAAGCTGGAGATCCACTTGATCCCGTCCACCCCGATCGCGCCGCCCGCCGAGGCGGGCAGCGCGATGATGCGCGAGGCCGGCCGCTCCGGGAACCGCAGGAAATAGGACGGCGGGTTGACCGTCGCCCCCGCGCCGTGGGTGCGGTAGGCCTCCTCGACGACGTCGATCACCTCGCGTCGCGCCCCGTCGAGCACCTGGTGCACCACGGCGCCGGGCACCACGGTGAACGACGGCGCCGTCTGGGCCGCGTCCAGGTCCGTCACAGCGATGGTCATCTGCAGCTCCGTCTTCTCGGCTCGGTCGATGCCAGCGATGACACCGGCGGCCGCCTTCGAGCCGCCTTCACCGCGCCATCACCGCACGGCGGGGCGCCACCGGTCCGGTGAAGGCGCGGCGATACCGGCGAGGAGTCCGCTGTGCCGAGCCAATCCACGCGAACCGGCACGACGGAAGGACCTGCATGGCCCCGCAAAGACTCGTGATCCTCGGGGTCGCGGAGAGCGACGCCCACGCCGTGGCCAACCGGCTGATCGCCATGCACCTCGGCCAAGCCGGCTTCGAGGTGGTCAACCTCGGCACGTGCACACCGCTGGCGGACTTCGCCGCGGCGCTGCGCCGGCACCCCACCGCGGAAGCGGTGCTGATCGGCAGCCTGAACGGGCACGTGCACGCCGACTTGCGGGACTTGCCCGCGCTGCGCGCCGAAGGCGAACTGCGGTGCCCGGTGATCGTCGGCGGCAACCTCGCCGTCGGCGTCGACCGGTCCGCCGACGCCCGGCGCCGGCTGCTGGAGCTCGGCGTCGACCGCGTCCTGACCGACGCGGCCGAGCTGATCCCCGTGCTGGACTCGCTGCGGCCGAAGGTGGCGGTGTAGCCGTGTCCGCACCCACCACCGCCGCATTCCCGATGACCGTGAGCCCGGCGACCGCGGCCGCGTTGCCACCGTGGCCGGAGGTCGTGTCGTGGCTGAGCGCGCCGGAGCGCCGCCACGCGGTCGACGTGCTGCGGGCGGCCCGGCGGCCGTTCGTGCAGCCGCGGTGCGGCGTCGGCGACCACGCCCGGATGCTGGCGTCGCTGCGCACCCTGGACCAGGCCGGCCCCGGCCTGTTGTCGGTGACCATCGACTCGCACACGCGGCTGGGCCACTTCGGCACCGCCGCCCGGGTGCTGCGGGAACGCCCCGCCGACCTCAACGGCTACCCGCTGCTGGCCCACGGGTGGGAACGCGGCCGGGAGCTCACCGCCGCGGTCGGGGTGCCCCTGGAGGTCCGGCACGGCTCCCCCGAGGCCCGCGACCTGTTCGCGTGCACCCTGGCGTCCGGGATCACCTCGTTCGAAGGCGGCGGCATCGGCTACAACCTGCCGTACTGCAAGGACGTCCCGCTGCGGGACTCGCTCGAGTCGTGGCGCGAGGTCGACACCGCCTGCGGTGAACTCGCCGCCGCGGGGGTGGTCGTCGACCGGGAGCTCTTCGGCACCTTGACCGGCGTGCTGATGCCCCCGTCGATCAGCCTGGCGTGCGCGTTCGCCGAGGCGCGGCTCGCCGCCGACGCCGGGGTCCGCTGCCTGTCGATCGCCTACCCGCAGAGCGGCGAGGTCTACCAGGACACCGCGGCGCTGCGGGCCATCCCGGCGCTGGCCCGGCGGTACCTGCCCGCGCACGTCGAGGTCCACCCGGTGCTGCACGAGTTCATGGGAGTCTTCCCGCGGTGCCCGGGCTGCGCCCGGTCGCTGATCCTGCTGGGCGCGCTGACCGCCCGGCTCGGCGGTGCGGCGAAGGTGATCAACAAGACCGTCCACGAGGCCAGCGGCATCCCGAGCGCGGAGGTCAACGCCGACGGGATCCGGTGCGCGCAACTGGGTCTGTCGCCGCTGCTGGACTTCGTCGAGCTCGACGAGGGCCTGCTCGCCGAGGAGTGCGGCTGGCTCCGGCGCGAGGTCACGGAACTGCTCGACCCGGTGCTCGACGCGGCGGATCCGTTGCCCCGCATCGTTTCCGCGTTCGCCCGCGGCACGCTCGACGTGCCGTTCAGCGCGAGCGTGCACGCGAAGTCCGTGGTCGTGCCCGGCCGCGATGCCCGCGGCGCGATCCGCTACCGCGACTTCGGCGGGCTGCCCTTCTCCCCCGCCGTGCGCCGGCACAACGACGGCTGCGCGCGCCGCCCGCGGCCGGCCGGCGACCTGCTCACCACGTTGTCCGCGGACATCAACCACTTCGCGGCCGGCCGTTCCTGCGAACGCTGCGCCGCGACCCCGACCGGGAGGAGCTGATCATGCTGGGAGTGCTCGGCGGCATGGGTCCCGCCGCCACCGTCGATTTCCTGGACAAGCTCGTCCGGGCGACCGAGGCCGAGCGGGACCAGGACCACGTGCCGGTGGTCGTCTGGAACGACCCGCGGGTGCCCGACCGCACCGACGCGCTGTGCCACGGCGGGCCCGACCCGACCCCGGCGCTGATCACCGGCGCGAGCGCGCTGCTGGCCATGGGTGCCTCGGTGCTGGTGGCCATCTGCAACACCGCGCACCTGTTCCTGCCGGAGGTCACCGCGGTCACCGGGGCGCGCTTCCTCAGCATGGTCGAAGCGACGGTGGCCGAGGTGACCGGGCTGCTGCCGCCGGGCGTGCCCGTCGGCCTGCTCGCCGGCACCGCGGCGGCGCAGAGCGACCTTTACGCCGCACCGTTCGCCGAGGCCGGGCGGCCGTTGCTCGTCCCGGCGCCACCGGACCAGGAAGAAGTGATGGCCGTGATCCGGGCGGTCAAGGCGGGTGACGTGTCCGAGCGGACCGCCGGCCGGCTGCGCGCCGTCACCACCGAACTCCGCGCGGCCGGGGCGGGCGCGGTCATCGCCGGCTGCACCGAGCTGCCGATCGTCTTCGCCGCCGACCCGCGTCCCGTGGTGCCGGTGATCGACCCGACGGCGGTGCTCGCCGCCGCCGCCGCACAGCTGTTCCGCCCGGTCCGCCTCGCCGTCGCCTGACCGGCCACCCGCACCCCCCTCCACCTGGGAAGGCAGCCATGTCCACACCCACGATGTCCCCCGCGGTGCGCGAGGCGCTGAACCGGCGGCTGCGCGCGGCCCACGACCGCGCCACCGACGAGTCCCCGCCGCCGACCGCCGGCCCCGCCGTCCTCTCCGAGCAGCAGTGGTGGGTGTGGACGGCCGACCAGCTGGCCGCGGGCACCCCGCTCTACAACATCCCGCGTGCCCTGCACGTCAGGGGCGCCCTCGACCCGGCCGCGGTCACCACCGCGCTGCGGGCCGTGCTCGAGCGCCACCACGTGCTGCGGACCGTCTACCGCGACGCCGGCGGCACCCCGGTGCCGGTGGTGCTGGCCGCCGACGCGCAGGTTCCGGTGGTCGACCTGACCGGGGCACCCGAGCCCGCCGGCCAGGCGCTGACCTACGCCCGGCAGGAAGCGGCGAAACCGTTCGACCTCGCGCACGACGTCCCGGTCCGGATGTCGCTCGTGCGATGCGCCGGCGACGACTGGTACCTCGTCGCGGTGCTGCACCACATCGCCGTCGACGCGACGTCGCTCGGCGTGTTCTGGCGGGAGCTCGGCACGGCCTATCGAGCGGCTCTCGCCCACCGCGCACCGGAGTTCGAGCCGCTGCCGGGTCAGTACGCCGGCTACGCGGCCTGGCAACGAGAACTGCTCGAGGGCCCCGGCGCGGACGCCGACCTCGCGTACTGGCGCACCCGGCTGGCGGCACCGACGCCGTTGCAGCTGCCGGCCGACCACCCGCGGCCCGCGGTGCGCTCGGGCGAAGGCACGCGCATGCCGTTCGCGTTTCCGGCGGCGACCGCGCGAGCGGTGCGCGAGTTCTGCACCACGCACCGCGTGACGCCCTACTCCGTGCTGATGACCGCCTTCACCGCCGTGCTCGCGCGGTGGACCGGGCAGGACGACGTGGCGGTGGGCACGCCGATCGCGTTGCGGCCGGAGGTGCGGTTCGAGCCGCTGATCGGGTTGTTCGTCAACACTTCCGTGCTGCGCCCGGCGCTGGCCGACGACCCGCCGTTCGCGACCCTGCTCGACCGCGTCCGCGAGGACACCTTCGCGGCCTACGACCACCAGGGGGTGCCGTTCACCCGGCTCGTGCAGGACCTGCAGCCCGTGCGCGACGCCTCGCGCAACCCGGTGTTCGACGTGCTGTTCACCGTGCAGGGCGAGTCCGGCACGACGCTGACCGCACCCGGGCTCACCGCCACCGAGCTCCCGCTCGCGAGCGCCACGGCCAAGGTCGACCTCGCGCTGACCGTCACCGACGGCGAGACGCTCTCGGGCACCCTCGAATACGACTCGGCGCTGTTCACCGGGGCCACCGCCCACCGGTTCGCCGGCAGCTACCTGGCGTTGCTGCTCGACGCCGTCACCGCACCCGCCACGCGGGTCAGCGAGCTGGCCGTGCTCACCGGCGACGACGCGGCCGCGCTGGCCGCCGGCAACGAAACCGCGGTCCCCTACGCGAGCTCCGCGACCATTCCCGAGCTGTTCGCCGTCGTCGCCCGCCGGCAACCGGCCACCACCGCCGTCCGCTGCGGCACCGAACTGCTGTCCTACGGCGAGCTGGACGTCGCCTCCGACGCGATCGCCGCGGTCCTGCGCCAACGCGGAGCCGGCCCGGACGCACGGGTGGCGCTCTACGTCGGCCGGAGCTGCTCGATGATCGCCGCGATGCTCGGCGTCCTCAAAGCAGGCGCCGCGTACGTGCCCGTGGACCCGCAGTACCCGGCGGCCCGCATCCGGCACATCCTCGGCGACGCGCGCGCCGAACTCGTGCTGACCACCACCGATCTGCTGGACCGGCTCGACTTGCCGGCGGGCGTCACGGCCCTGTGCGTGGACGAACCGCGTGTGATTGATCCGTCCGCGAGCGTGCCCGGTCCGCCGGCCGCTCCGGACCCCGACGACCTGGCGTACGTGATCTACACGTCCGGGTCGACCGGCCGCCCGAAGGGCGTGATGGTGCCGCACCGGGGCGTGCTGAACCTGTCCGCGTCGATGATCCGCGACCTGCGCATGGGGCCGGGCGACACGGTCGCGGCGCTGGCCTCCTACGCCTTCGACATGTCGATCCCGGAGCTGATCACGCCGCTGCTGGCGGGTGCGACGATCGCCGTGGTCCCACGCGACACCGCCATGGACCCCGAGGCCTTGGCCGCGCTGATCGCCGAAGCCGGGGTCTCGGTGATGCAGGCGACGCCGACGACGTGGCGGATGCTGCTGGACACCGGGTTCACGGCTCCGCACCTGCGGGCCGTCGCGGGCGCCGAGGCGGTGCCGCCGGTGCTCGCCGCCGAGCTGGCGGCCAAGGTCGCGCAGCTGTGGAACTACTACGGCCCGACCGAAACCACGGTCTGGTCGGTGCGCACGGCGATCGGCGACGCCGCACCCGACCGGCCGCTGCCGATCGGCACGCCGCTGGACAACACCACCGTGCACGTGCTCGACGCGCGGATGCGGCCGGTGCCGCCCGGCGTCGTCGGCGAGATCTTCCTCGGCGGCGACGGCGTCACCCGCGGCTACCACGGCCGGCCCGGCCTGACCGCGCAGCGGTTCGTCCCCGACCCCGCCGGCTCGGCCGGGCGGCTCTACCGGACCTCGGACCTGGCGCGGTGGCGCGCCGACGGCACGCTCGAGTACCTGGGACGCGCGGACTCCCAGGTGAAGGTGCGGGGGCACCGGATCGAACTGTCCGAGGTGGAAACCATTCTCGCCACGCACTCCGGCGTTGCCCGCGCGGCGGCGACGGTGTTCGGCGGCGACGGCGACCGCAGGCTCGCCGGGTACGTCGTCTGGCACGGCACCGGCGACCTCGACGCGGTCCGCGAACACCTGCGTCGCCACCTGCCCGAGTACATGGTGCCCTCGGCCCTGGTCGAGCTGGAGACGTTGCCCCTCAACGCGAACGGCAAGGTGGACCGCGCCGCGCTGCCCGAGCCGAGCGCTCCCACGGCCGGCGCGGGCTCGGTCGCGCCGCGCACTCCCCTGGAGCACGCGGTGGCCGGTGTCGTCGCCGACGTGCTGGGGCTGCCCTCGATCGGCGTGCACGATGACTTCTTCGCCGTCGGCGGCCATTCCTTGCACGCGATCCGCGTCGTGACACGGCTGCGCGCGCAATACGGGGTCACGTTGCCGGTCCAGCGGCTGTTCACCGGCCCGACCGTGGCCGGGCTGTGCGCCGTCCTGGCCGAAGCCGGGACAGGCCCGGGCGCCGGATCGTCCGGGCTCACCCGCCGTCCGGCCGGCACCGTGGCCCCGCTTTCCCCGACGCAGCGGCAGATGTGGTTCCTCGACCGGCTCGGGGAACGCGCGGGCGAGCTGAACGTGCACACCGTGCTGCGCCTGACCGGCGAGCTCGATCTGAGCGCGTTGCAGGCGGCGCTGACCACGGTGGCCGACCGGCACGAGGTGCTGCGCGCCCGGTTCGAGACCCACGACGGCGAGCCGGTGCAGGTGCCACGGGCCGGCTCGCCCCGGGTCGAGGTGACGGATCTGACCGCGGTCGCCGAAACCGACCTGCCGGTCAAGGCCGACGCCGCCGTGGCCCAGGAGATCGCCACCCCGATCGACCTGACCGAGCCGCCGCTGCTGCGGATGCGCGTGGTGCGGTTGCGCCCGGACGAGCAGCTGCTCGTGGTCGTCGTGCACCACGCGGCGATGGACGGCTGGTCGTGGACCGTGCTGCGCGAGGAACTGTCCACCGCCTACGCCGCGCACCTGGCCGGCCGGAGGCCGCAGCTGCCGGAGCTGCCGCTGGGCTACGGCGACGTCGCTTACTGGCAGCACCACCGTGACGCCGGCGCCACGGCGGACGACTTGGCATTCTGGCGGACGCAGCTCGCGGACGCGCCCAGCGGCGAGCTCGCCACCGACCACCCGCGGCCGCCGGTCCGTTCGGGCCGCGGCGCCGAGGTCCGCTGGTCGTTCCCGGCGGAGCTGACCGCCGCGATCCGCGAATACGGCCGAGAGCACGGCACCACGGCGTTCCAGACGCTGCTGGGCGCCTTCCAGTACCTGCTCGCCGAATACACCCACGCCGGGGAGACCATCGTCGGCACGCCCGTCGCCGGCCGGGCCGATCCCGCCGTCGAACGGCTCATCGGCTGCTTCATCAACTTCCTGGCCCTGCGGGCCGACGTCACCGGCGACCCGACGTTCGCCGAGCTGACCGGGCGCGCCCGGGACGGCCTGCTGGCCGCGCTCGACCACCAGGGCGTGCCGTTCGGGGACCTGGTCGCGCAGCTGCGCCCGGAGCGCGACGCCTCACGCAACCCGTTCTTCCAGGTCTTGTTCACCATGGACGACGACTCGGTCGGGCACCTGGAGTTCGCGGGCACGACCGCCGAGCAGCTGCAGCCGGCCGCGACGACCGCGAAGTTCGACCTGGTCGCGTCGCTGCTGGACCGGGGAACGCAGATCCACGGCTCGTTCGTCTACGCCACGGACCTGTTCGAGCACCGCACGGTCGAGCGGTTCGCGGCCGCCTTCCGGACGCTGGTCGAGCAGGCCGTCGCCGCGCCGGAGGTGCCGCTCTCGCGGCTCACCTTGACCACACCGGACGAGCTCCCCGCCGCGACGCCGGACGCCGCGGTGGCGCCGGTGCACGAGCAGGTCGCGGCGCAGGCCGCCGCCACCCCGGACGCGATCGCCGTGCGGTCCGGCGACGAGCGGCTCAGCTACGCGGAGCTCGACGCCCGCGCCAACCGGCTGGCCCATTGGCTGATCGGCCGGGGCGTGCGGGCCGACGAGCCGGTCGGCATCGCCCAGCACCGCGGCCCCGCGCTGGTCGTCTCGCTGCTGGGCGTGCTGAAGGCGGGCGGCGGTTACGTCGCCGTCGACCCGGCGCACCCGGCCGCGCACAACGCGGAAGTGTTGCGCCACTGCGGTTCCCGGCTCGTCCTGGCCGGCGCCGACCTGGCCGGGCCACTCGCGCGGCACACGAGGCCGGAAAGCTCCGTGGTGGACATCGGCGCCGTCGACTTCGCGGCGCACCCCGACACCGACCCGGGCGTCCCGGCCGACCTTGACCGGCTCGCCGCGATCTTCTACACCTCCGGTTCCACCGGCACGCCGAAGGGCATCGCGACCACGCACCGCGGGCCGGCGAACTACCTCCGGTACCTGCGGGCGGTCACCGCCCTGTCCGGGCGGGACGTCGTGCCGCAGATCGCCGGCACCCGGTTCGACGCGTCCGTGCGCGAGATCTTCGGCACGCTCGGCCAGGGCGCGCAGCTGGTCATGCTCACCGACGAGCAGGCCAAGGACCCGTACGCGATCACCCGGATCGTCACCGAACACCGGGTGACCGCGCTGATGAGCCTCGTGCCGTCCATGGTGTCCGCGCTGGCGATCGGCGCGGGTGAACCGGGCTACGACGGGACGAGCCTGCGGCTGGCGATGGTCGGCGGCGAGGTGCTCGGGGCCCAGCACGTGCGCGACGCCGCCCGCATCGGACCGCGGATGCGGCTGGTCAACCACTACGGGCCGACCGAGTGCACGATGACCTCGACCCACCACGCCCTCGAGGGCCGCGACGGGATCGACAGCGCGGCCCCGATCGGCCGGCCGATCCCCGGCGCCCGCGGGTACGTGCTCGGCCGCGACGGCAGGCCCGTGCCGCCCGGCGCGGTCGGCGAGCTGTACCTGGCCACCCCCGGGCTCGCCCGCGGGTACGCCGGCGCCGCCGGGGCGACCGCCGCGCGGTTCGTCCCCGATCCGTGGGGGCCGGCCGGCGGGCGGATGTACCGGACCGGCGACCTCGTGCGCTGGGCCCCGGACGGCCGGCTGCGCTTCCACGGCCGGGTGGACCAGCAGCTCAAGCTGCGGGGCATCCGGATCGAGCCGGGCGAGATCGAAGCCGCGATCACCGCGCTGCCCGGGGTCCGGGCCGCGGCGGTGGTGCCCAGAGGGGAGGCGCTGCGGCGGGAGCTGGTCGCATTCCTGGTGCTCGACACCGACGTCACCGACGTCGCGGCCATCGCCGCCAGGATGACCGCGCAGCTGCCGAGCCACCTCGTGCCGTCCCGCTTCGCCACCCTGGCGGAGCTGCCGCTCACCCCGACCGGCAAGGTCGACCGGCGGGCGCTGCTCGCCACCCCGGTCGACGATCTCGCCGCGCTCGGCGGGGAGATCGTGGCGCCCCGCGACGCGGTGGAGCTGCGCATGGCCGGCGTCTGGGAGCGGTTGCTCGAACGCGGGCCGATCGGCGTGCACGACGACTTCTTCGCCGTCGGCGGGCACTCGCTCAAAGCGGTGCAGCTGGTCGACGCCATCAAGCAGGAGTTCGACGTGGTGCTGCCGCTGAACACGGTGTTCACCAGGCCCACGGTCGAAGGGCTCTGCACGGCGCTCGACGACGTCCCGGCCGGGCTGGTGGTCCCGCTGGCCCGCCGGGGCGGGACGGGCACCCCGTTGTTCCTGATCCACCCGCAGGGCGGCGACGTCTGCTGCTACGCGGCGATGGCTCGAGACCTCGCCGAAGACCGCGACGTCTACGGCATCGAGGCGGTCGGGCTGAACACCGACGAGCCGCCGCTGGACCGGCTGGAGGACATGGTCGAGCGGTACCTCGCCGAGCTGCGACGGGTGCAGCCCCACGGGCCCTACGCCCTGGCCGGCTGGTCCTACGGCGGCAACGTCGCTTACGCCATGGCGCTGCGGCTGGAGGCCGAGGGCGAGGAGATCGAGTTCCTCGGCCCGATCGACGCCCGCGTGTTCGGCCGCGACGGCGTCGAGCAGTGGTACCGCGACAAGTCCGACGCGGAACGGTTCCGCATCGGCGCCGAACTCGGCGCGGACGGCGTCGCCGACCTCGACGAGCAGGACTTCCTCGACGTGCTGTTGCGCGACGCGCACGCCAAGGGCCGGCTCGCGCCGCGCGCCGACTCGGCCACGGTGCGCCGCATGATGCGGGTGTTCACCGCCAACGGCTACGCGGCGGAAAAGTACGCCAACACCGCCCGGGTGCGCGCCGACGTGCACCTGTTCCGGGCCCGGGACAAGCACCCGGCACTGCCCAACCCGAAAGTCGACCCGCAGGGCTGGCAGGAACGCACCGACGGGCGGCTGCACGTCGTCGAACTCGCCGGCAACCACCACGACGTGGTCTACCCGCCGCGGGCCGCGGAGACCGCCCGTCACCTCAAGGCCGCGCTGAACGCGGCCGCCGAATCTCGAGAAGGGAACCGGGTATGAGCGCATGGAGCATGTCCTCGTGGGCCATGTTGCGTCGAGCGGGCTTCCCGTTCGACCTCCTCGCCCCGCAGCGCGACGACGAGTTCGCCGAGGAACTGCGCGCGGCGGCCGCGGGCGGTGACTGGGCCGCGCTGCCGGACCGGTTCGACGACGTGCTGCGCGCGTCGGTCGGCGAGCTGGTCCGGGCCGGCCGCGACGAACGCGCCCTCGAGGCCGTCTACCTGTCCAGTCCGGAGGCCTACCAGCGGTTGCGGGACTGGGTGCACGAAGAGGTGCCCGCGACGCTCAACCACCGGGTGAAGCGGCGGGTGCAGCTGCTGACCATGTACCTGCAGCGGCTGTGCACGAAGAACGAGACCTCGAGCTTCTTCGGGCCGCTCGCCTGGGTCCGCACCGGCACCCCGGACGAGCCGTTCGCCTTCGCCGGGCCGGGCGAGCTGCGCAACCGGGTGTTCTGGAGCAACTGGTCGGTGCAGCAACTGGCCCGGCTGGTGTCCGCGGACCCCCAGGTGTGGCCCGCGCTGAAGCCGAGACCGGCCACGCAGACGTTCCTCACCGACGGCGGCGCGCGGCAGGTCGACTTCGCCGGGCACCCGCCGGTGGTCGAGCCGGTGGCCGAACTGACCGGACCGGCGCTGCGCGAGCTCTTCGCGCTGTGCGACGGGAAACGGACCATCGCCGACGTCGCCGCCGCGTCGGGCACCGACCCGGAGCGGCTGGCCGCGCAGCTGACCGAACTGGTGGACTGCGCCGCGCTCGAAGTGGACATCACGATCCCGTCCGGGGCGCCCGAACCGTTCGCGTTCCTGCGGGAGCGCGTCGCCGCGCTGCCCGCCGCGCCACGCGAGCGGTGGCTCACCGAGCTGGACCGGCTGGACGCGCTCCGGCAGCGGGTGCAGGACGCCCGCGGCCTGCCGGCGCGCATCGCCGCGGTGGAAGCGCTGAACGAGGGCTACGCCGGGACCGGGGCCGGCGCCACCGCGCGTGACGGCGGCCAGATCGCCTCCGACCGCACGCTCTGGTACGAGGACTGCCGGCAGGACTGGGGTGCCGCGACCTTGGCCGGTCCCGCCGCCGCCAGCCTGCGGGAGGAGTTCCCGCAGCTGCTGGAGCTGCTCTTCCAGCTGCCGCTCGCCCGGTTGCGGGCCCGGCGCGCGGAGTGCCACCGGTGGTTCACCGAGACGTTCGGGACCGGGTCGGTGGTCACCGTCGACCAGGCCCTGGCCGCGGCCGCCGACACGGACCTCTCGACCCGGTTGCAGGTGCTCGACGACAAGCAGCGCGCCGAGTACCCGGCGCCGCTTTCGGCCGTCCTGCACGCCAACCGGCACCGGTCCGAAGTGGTCCTGCCCCTGTCGTGGGTGCACGAGCACCTCGGCGACGCGCCGTTCGACGCCTGGGCACTGTGCAGCGCGGACCTGCACCTCTCGGCGGCCGGCGACGATGCCGTGCGGGCGGGCGAGTTTACCTGGGTGCTGGGCGAGGTGCACGCCCTGCACGAGGTCCTCGCGAGCACGTTCGCCCTGCTGCACCCCGACCCCGGCTCGCTCGCCGAGGACTGCGCGGCGCACCGCGAGGCGTTGAGCGACACGGTCATCTGCGAACCGCTCAAGGCCCACCGCGGCAAGATGTCCGTGCGGGTGCCCTTCGGCAGCCCGCAGATCGAGTTCTCCGCGCGGTCGGCCCAGCCCGAGCGGCTCCGGCTCACCCCGGACGAGCTGACGATCCGGGACCGGGGCGATCGCCTCGCGCTGCACGGCGACCGGCACGGCGAGGTGGAACTGGTGGTGGCGCCGCAGCAGTGGCTCGCCGACGAAACCGGGTCGCTGTTCGGGTGCTTCACCGGGGTGCGCGCCTACCGGATGACCGACTTCCTCGGCGGCCCCGCGGCCGATCACCTGCCGCGGTTGCGGGTCGGGCGCTTCGTGCTCGCCCGGGAAACGTGGTGGATCGAGCCGGAGCCGGCCAAGCGCAAGATCTTCCAGTTCGACAACCAGCGCCTGGCCTGGCGGATCAAGCACGACCACGGCCTGCCCGACCAGGTGTTCGTGAGCTTCGAAGAGGAGCCCAAGCCGATCTTCGTCGACTTCCGCAACCCGCTGCTGGTGGAGATCTTCGTCAAGGGCGTGCAGTCCAGCACGCAGCCGTTCCGGGTCACCGAAATGCTGCCCGGAGCCGGCGCCATGTGGCTGGACCACGGTCTGGGCGCCCACACGAACGAGTTCCGCATCGGCTTCTACCGGAAGGCGGACGAATGAGCCGGATGAACCGCAACCTGCTGACCCTTTCCACCGCGCAGACCTTCTCGGCCGTCGGCTCGCAGGTCACGATCGTCGCGCTGCCGCTCTCGGCGGTGCTGATGCTGAACGCGACCCCGGCCGAGATGGGCCTGCTCGCCGCGCTCGCCGTGCTGCCCTACCCGGTGCTCGCCCTGTGGGTCGGCGCGTGGGTGGACCGGTTGCGGCGCCGGCGGATCCTGATCATCGCCGACTGGTGCCGCGCCCTGCTGCTCGGATCGGTGCCGGTGGCCGCACTGTTCGGCGTGCTGGGCATGACGCAGCTCTACCTGGTGGCCGGCCTGGCCGGGTGCGCGAGCGTGTGGTTCGACGTGGCCTACACCTCCTACATCCCGCAGGTGATCCCGAAGGACCGGATCGTCGGCGCGAACTCGGCGGTGACGGTGGCGCGCTCCGGCGCCCAGGTCGCGGGTCCCGGCCTCGGCGGCGTCACCGTGCAGGCGTTCACCGCGCCGATCGCGATCGCGATCGACGCCGTGTCGTTCGTGGTCTCGGCGTTGCTGCTGTCCCGCATCAAGGACGACCCGCCCTGCGAGCCCGGGCCGAAGCGGCGGATCCTCGCCGACGTCGTCGAGGGCACGCGGTACCTGCTGCGCACGCCGGTGCTCGCCATGCCGGCCTTCGCGATGAGCCTGGTCAACTTGTTCAACTTCGTGCTGCTGGCGGTCTTCGCGCTCTACGTCGTGGAAGTCCTGCACATCGGCGCGGCCCTCTACGGCACCATCCTGCTGCTGGGCGGGCTCGGCGCGGTGGTCGGCGGCGTGTTCGCCGGCACCGTGGCCAAGCGGCTCGGCACCGGCCGCGCGGTCATCGTGGGCACGGCGTTGTTCGGCTTGGCCCCGGTTCTGGTCGCCTCGGCGGGCGGCGACGTGCTCGCCGTGGTGCTGATGCTCGTGGCCGCGCAGTTCCTCACCACCCTCGGCCTCTCGGTGCTGGACGTGAACCTGGTGAGCCTGCGCCAGACCACCACGCCGGTGCGCATCCAGGGCCGGGTCGGCGCCACGATCCGGATGGTCAACTGGTCGATGAAGCCGCTGGGCGCGGTGCTCGGCGGCGTGCTCGGCGAGCAGATCGGGCTGCGGCCCACGATCTGGGTCGCGGTCGCCGGCGGTGCCGCCGGCGCCCTCTGGATGCTCCTGTCCCCCATCCGTCGCGTCCGCACCGATCGCGACGTCACCACCGAACCCACCCCCGACCCTGTTCCGGAGGCCGTGTCATGAGCGTGCTCGTCATCAACAGCCACCCCTACGGCGAACTGTTCTTCCAGGGTGCGTGCCGGGTGCCGGTGGCGCCGGCCGAGCGGCAGCTCGTGTCCACGGAGTACAACGGCGCGCTCGACGGCCACGACCCGGCCGACTTCCCGCACGTGGCCGCCTGCACCGACATCTACGACGAGGAGCACGTGCGCAAGGCGGTCTACGAACTGGCCGCCACCACCCGGCCGGACCGGATCGTGACCATCAGCGAGCAGCTGATGGTGGTGGCCGCCGAGCTGCGCGAGGAGTTCGGCCTGCCGGGTCAGGACGTGGGCTCGGCGCTGCGGTTCCGGGACAAGGTCGTGATGAAACGCGCGCTGCGCGACGCCGGCTGCCCGGGCGTGCCCCGGTTCGTCGAGGCGGACCAGGACCTCACCGAGCTGCCGTGGCCGGCGGAGCGGTACGTGGTGAAGTCCCGGATGGGCATGGGCTCCACCACCGTGCGGATCGTGTCCACGGTGGACGAGGTGAACGAGGCCCGCCGGGAGCTGCTCGCGAAGGACCCCAGCGGGGTCGAAGTCGAGGAGTTCGTCGCCGGCGTGATGTACCACTGCGACGGCGTCGTCGAGAACGGCGAGGCGGTGTTCGGGTCGGTTTCGCGCTACCTCACCCAGCCCGGCGACTTCCGCTCCTCCGGCGTCCAGGGCAGCGTCACCCTGCAGGACTGCGAGCTCAGCAGGCGCATCGGCGAGTACCACGCCGAGGTCGTGCGGCACCTGGGCCTCGGCGAAGGCGTCACGCACCTGGAGGTGTTCCACACCGCCGACGACCGGATCGTCTTCTGCGAGATCGCGGCCCGGCCGGGTGGCGGGGGCATCGCCTACATCGTCCGGCAGGCGCACGGCGTCGACCTGATCTCGGCGGCGCTGCGCGCGCAGTCGGGTGCCGAGCCGCTGACACCGGCGCCGTCGGACGGCCTGGGCCGGGTCTGGGGGCTGGTCGGGTTCTACTCGCGGCCGGACGCGGTCGCGGTGCCCTTCGACGCCGGGTCGCTGCCGCCGGAGCTGGGCGTGCACCTGTGCTTCGGCAGCAGGCGCGCGGGCCGGGTGGACAACTCCACCGACTTCGTGCACAAGTTCTTCCTGTCCGCGGCCGACGACGCGGAGTTCGAGCAGCGGTACGCCGCTCTGCGCGAGCTCGTCGCGGAACGGGGCTGGGAAGCGGTGTGAAACGACGGTGCCGCCCGCCGGGAGTCCCGGGCGGGCGGCACCGTCGTCGCAGGCGATCAGGACCGGCACAACCGCGCGAACGCGCGGATCGTGTCCTCGGCGAGGTCGCGGGCGAATGCCGGATCACAGTCGGCCTGCTCGTAGAGCACCTGCACCCGGATCGGGTCGGCGTCGATCACGCCGAGGACGATCGGGTAGCCGGTGCGCTCGAACTCCCGCACGGCGGTCAGCGACGCCTGCGGGCCCGCGATGACCGGCCGCGGGAAGTTCTCCACCACGAGGATGGTGTCGAACAGCTGCTCGCCGGCGGGCACCGCGGTCAGCCGGTGGATGTCGGTGAGCGAGCTCGCCACGTGTTCCCGCAGTTCGGCGTGGCGACCCTGCAGGCCGGTCAGCCAGGCGCGGGTGTCCGGCGCCGGGGCCGGCCGGACCCGGACCCGGACCCGGACCGGGAGCGTGGTGATCAGCGGCCCGACCATCCGGCCGACGTCGGCCAGTTCGCCGGGCCGGATCGCCACGGTGGCACCGAACACGACATCGTCCCGGCCGGTGCGCTCGGCCAGCACGCTCGCCCACGCGCCCTGCGCCAGGGTCGCCAGCGTCAGGCCGGCGCGGGCGAGGAATCCGCGCACCGCCTCGTGCAGCGACGGGGACAGGTCCACGTCGACGGTGGCCGAGCTGGTGCCCGGCACCTGCGGTGGCTTGACCGGCAGCGGCGTCGCCCCGGTGAGGTCGCCCAAGGTCCGGCGCCAGTAGGTGCGCGCCTGCTCGGCGTCCGAGCGCGCCAGCCAGGCCACGAACTGCCCGAACGGCGGCGCCGGGGCCGGGCGGGCGGTGCTGCCCTCGAGCAGCGCCTGGTAGACCTCCATCACCTCGGAGACCACAGTGGACACGCTCCACCCGTCGACGATGATGTGGTGGTAGCTCAGCACCACGTGCACGCTCTCGCCTCCGGGCCGCAGCGCGACCTCGATCGGCGGCGCCGCCGCCAGGTCGAACCCGCCGGTGCGCACCACGTCGGTCACCCGGATGCCGGCGTCGGCCCACACGGCCTGGACGGGCTCCTCCAGCCCGTCCCAGACGATCGTGCTGCGCAGGATCGGGTGCCGGCGCCCGACCTCGTGCCAGGCTTGGGCGAACGCGTGGAGGTCGATCCGCCCGTCGAGGCGGTAGGTCCGCCGGCCGAGGTACATGTCGTCGTCGGGGTCGAGCAGGCTGTGGAACAGCAGTCCTTCCTGCATCGCGGTGAGCGGGTGGACGTCCTCGAGCGCCGAGCCGCCCGGACCGCTCGCCGCCACGTGGTCCACCTCGCGCTGGGTGAGCCGGGTCAGCGGGAAGTCCGACGGCGTGTGCCCGCCCGGGTTGGCGACGCAGTACGCGGTCAGCTCCCGCAGGTGGGCGAGGAACGCCTCGGCGAGGGTCCGCACGGTGTCCGCGCGCAGCCGGGTCGCCGGGTAGATCCACTCGACGTGCAGGACGCCGTCGCGGACGCCGGCCTCGATCTCGATCGGCCGGGGCCGCGGGTAGGCCGCGCTCTTCTCGGCACCCAGCGGCGTCGCCGCCACGGTGAACGGGCCGGCATCGGGGATCGAGCGATCCACCCGGCCGTGGTAGTTGACCACGACCGGCGAGACCGGGCCGGCGCTGCCCACGGCGGGCAGGCCGCGCAGGACCTCCTTGACGTGGTGCAGTTCGGGCTCGTCGAACCGGACGGGCAGCACCTGGGTGAACCAGCCGACGGTGCGGGAGAGGTCGAGGTCGTCGGCGGCGCCGTCGCGGCCGTGGCGTTCGACGTCGAGCACCGCCGGGCCGCCGGTCCACTCCGCCAGCGTCTTCGCCGCGGCGGTGACGACCAGGTCCTCGGCCCGGACTCGGTGCACCCGCGGCACTTCCCGCAGCA
Source organism: Amycolatopsis sp. CA-126428 (assembly GCF_002904335.1). GTDB lineage: Bacteria > Actinomycetota > Actinomycetes > Mycobacteriales > Pseudonocardiaceae > Amycolatopsis. The sequence goes on from NZ_PPHF01000181.1 coordinate 32,594, forward strand.
GCCGCTCGGTGTCCTCTTCGGACAGTCGCACGTGCACCGAAGCCGCCGTGGCGACGGTGTCGGGCCCGTGGTCGTGGTCCGCCGGCAACGACGGGACCGCCGCGGGTCCGGCTGCCGCCACGTCGAGGGTGTCCAGTACGCCGATCCAGTCCTGGTACGACGACGTCGGCGCGGCGAACGGCGCGCCTTCGTAGGCCGCGGCCAGGTCTTCGATCAGCGAGCGCCACGACAACGTGTCCACGACGAGGTGGTGCACCGCGAGCAGCAGCCGGTCCGGCCCGTCGCCGGTGCGGAACAGCCCGGCCCGCACCACCGGCCCGGACACGATGTCCAACGAGGACTGGACCGCATCGGCCGCGGCGGTGATCGCGGCGGCGTCGGGGCTCGCGAAGTCCCGGCACCACAGCAGGTCCGCGTCCTCGCGGTCCACCACCCGCTGCCGGAGCGCCCCGAGGTCGAACCGGGTGCGCAACGCCGGGCTGTGCGCCACCAGGGCCCGCAGCGCGACCGCCAGCCGGCCGGGGTCGGCGTTGTCGAGGGTGAGCACGACCGACTGGTTGTAGTGGTGGTGGTCCGGCAGGTCCCGCTCGGCGAACGCCCGCTGGATCGGCGCGAGCGGGAACCACTCGCCGGTCTTCGCGGTGGGCCGCGACGGGGTTGCGGTGGTGATCGGGGCGGCCTGCGGGGCCAGCTGCGCGACCGTCGGGTACCGGAAGATCAGCTTCGGGCTGATCCGCAGGCCCGCCTGCCGGGCCCCCGCGACGACCTGCAGCGTCATGATGGAGTCGCCGCCGAGCTCGAAGAAGTTGTCGTGCACGCCGACGCGCTCCACCCGCAGCACGTGCGCCCAGCACTCGGCGAGCACCCGCTCGGTGTCGCCGCGCGGGGCCGCGTACTCCCGTTGCACCGCGCGGTCGATCGCTTCCGGCACCGGCAGCGCCGTGCGGTCGACCTTGCCGTTGGCGGTCAGCGGCAGCTCGTCGAGCACCAGGTAGGTGGCCGGCACCAGGTAAGGCGGGAGCCGGTCACCGAGCCAGGACCGCAGCTCGCCGGGTGCCGGGGCGTGGCGGGAGTCGGCGGCCACGACGTAGGCGACCAGGCGCTGCCGGCCGCTGTCGTCGGCCGGCGCGGTCACCACCGCCCCGCGCAGGTCCGGGTGCCCGGACAAGGCGCGCTCGATCTCGCCGAGTTCCACCCGGTAGCCGCGGATCTTGACCTGCCCGTCGCGCCGGCCGAGGAAGAGGAGGTCCCCGCCCGGCAGGCGGACCGCGCGGTCGCCGGTGCGGTACATCCGGCCGCCCGGCACCGGCCAGAAGGGGTCGGGCACGAACTTCCCGGCGGTCAGGCCCGGCCGGTCGAGGTAACCGCGGGCATTGCCGATGCCGCCGACGCAGATCTCACCGGGTACCCCGAGCGGCACCGGCCGCAGCCGCTCGTCGAGCAGGTACGTGCTCTGGTTCCGGTGCGGGCGGCCGATGGGCACCAGCGTCGTCCCGGCCGGCTCGGCTCCGGTGCGGAACGACGAGCAGCCGACCGACACCTCGGTGGGGCCGTAGTGGTTGAGGATCGCGGTGTCCGGCGCGAGGCGGCGCCAGCGTGCCCGCACCCGGTCGGGGAACGCCTCGCCGCCGACGAGCAGCACCCGCGCGAGGCGGGCCGCGCGCTCCGGGGACAGGTGCTCGGCGAGCAGCTCCAGCAGCCCGGGCGTGAGCTTGATGAAGCTGTACGGCGCGCCCTCGGCGAGCTGGTCCGCGAGTTCGCCGGCATCGAGCCCGTCGGGCAGCAGCCGCACCGGCTGCCCGGCGAGCAGCGGCGCGTACAGCGACGGCACGATCAGGTCGAAGCCGTAGGAGGAGAAGACCGGCGCGCCACCGCGCGCGTCTTCGGGCAGCTGTGCGAGGCACCACCGCAGGTGGTTGACCACCCCGCGGTGGGTGACCGCGACGCCCTTGGGTTTGCCCGTCGACCCGGACGTGTAGATCACGTACGCCAGGTTGTCCGGAGTGGACAGTGGCACCGGATCGCGGTCGTCGGTGCCGCTGCCGGGGGCGATCAGCTCGGCGCCGGACCCGGCGACCAGCTCGCGCAGGTCGTCGTCGACGATCAGGTAGCGCAGGCCGGCGTCGGCGATGATGGTGGCGAGCCGCTCGGCGGGGTTGTCCGGGGCGAGCGGCAGGTAGGCACCGCCGGCCTTGAGCACGGCCAGCAACGACACCATCAGCTCCGGCGTGCGGTGCGCGCAGACGCCGATCAGCGTCTCGGGGCCGGCCCCGCGCCCGCGCAGGTGGTGAGCCAGGCGGTTGGCGCGGGTGTTCAGCTCGGCGAAGGTCAGCTCGTGGTCGTGCCCGCGGACCGCGACGGCGCCGGGCACCCGGTGCGCGGTGGCTTCGACGAGCCCGTGGATCGTGGCCGCGGCGACGGGGTCGGGCACCTGCGCCCCGAAGACCGGCCAGGAAGCGGACTCCTCGGCGGTGATCAGCTCGACGTCGCCCACCCGGCGGCCCGGATCGGCGGCGAACGCGGCCAGGGCCGCGTCGACGTGCCCGGCGATGCGCCGCACCGCGGCCTCGTCGAAGCGGGACCGCTGGTAGCGCAGCAGCAGCTCGACCCGCTCGCCGTGCTCCTCGACCAGCAGCACGAGCGGGTAGCCGGTGTTGGTGACGGTGTCGTGCGAGCTGATCGACAGCCCGGTCGCCGGGTCGTGCGCCTGCGGCGCGGGCTGGTTCTGCCCGATCACGATGGTGTCGAACAGTGCCTGGCCGGCGGGCACGCCGCTCCAGGCCCGGATGTCGGGCAGCGAGCAGTGCTGGTGGTCCTGCAGCTGAAGCAGGTTCCACTGCACCTCGCGCAGCCACTCCGCCAGTTCCGCGCCGGGCGGCACCGGCAGCCGCACCGGCAGCGTGGCGATGAACAGGCCCACGGTGGTGTCGACCTCGGCCAGCTCCGGCGGGCGGCCGGAGAACGTCGAGCCGAACACGACGTCCTGCCGCTCGCCGTACCGCGCCAGCAGCAGTCCCCACAGGCCGTGCACCACCGAGTTCAGGGTCAGGCCCTCGGCGCGGGCCCGGTCACGCAGGGCGACCGCCCGGGCCCCGGCGAGGCTGACCGCGACCTCGCCGACGCCGTCGGGCACGTCGTCGTGTCCGACGTTCCCGGGCAGTGGTGACGGACCCGCACACCCGCGCAGCCGGTCGCGCCAGAACGTCGCGGCCCGCTCCCGGTCCTGCCGCTCGATCCAGTCGACGTAGCGGCGGAACGCCGGCCCCGCGGTGACTTCCGCGGGCTCGGCCAGTGCGTGCTCGCGGTAGCGCTGCACCAGTTCCCGCACGACCAGTGCCATGCTCCAGCCGTCGAGGACGAGGTGGTGGTGGCTGAGCACGACCGCCCAGTCCCGCTCGCCGAGGCGCACCGCGGTCAGCCGCAGCGGTGGCGCCGCGGCCGGGTCGAAGCCCACCTGCCGGTCCTCGGCGACCACGCGGTCGAGGTCGGCCGCCTCGACCACCGTGACGGACGTGCGCACGGCGTGCTCGACGACCTGCACCGGCCGGTCGAGACCGGCCCACGCGACCCGCGAGCGCAACGCCGGGTGGCGGGCGGCCACGTCCCGCCAGGCGGCGGCGAACACGCCGGGGTCGAACGGGCCGCTCACCCGCAGCACGGACTGCTGGAAGTAGTCGGTGGCGTCGTCGTTGTACTGGCTGTGGAACAACATCCCCGCCTGCAGCGGGGTGAGCGGGTAGACGTCGGCCACGTCGTCGAGGGCCGCGATGGTGGCCACGGCGGCGGCGTCCCGGCCGTGCGCGGCCACGGCCGCACCGGGGTCGTCCGGCGCGGTGACCGCTTCGGCCAGTCCGGCGATCGCGCGGATCGTGCGGTGGCGCAGGATGTGCTCGGCGGTGATCCGCAGGCCGGCGGCGCGCGCCCGGGCGACCAGGGTGAGGGCGACGATGGAGTCACCGCCGAGGTCGAGGAAGTCGTCGCCGGGGCCGGCGCCGGCCAGCACGCCGCGCCAGATCTCGACCAGGGTGCGTTCGGCGGCCGTGCCCGCCGCGGTGTCCGGCCCGGCCACCCGGTCCTCGGGCACGGGCAGCTGCTTGCGGTCGATCTTCCCGTTGAGGCTCAACGGGATCTCGTCGATCGTCAGGTAGCGCGCGGGGATCATGTGCGCGGGCAGCGTCCGGCCCAGGAACTCGCGCAGCTGGGCCGGGCGGGGGCACTCGCGGTCGCCGTCGAGCACGAGGTAGCCGAGCAGCTGCTGGTGCCCGGCCGCGGTCGTGTGCGCGACCACGACGGCGTCGTGCACGGCGGGGTGGGTGCGCAGCGCGACGCCGATCTCGTCGAGCTCGATCCGGAATCCGTTGATCTTCACCTGGTGGTCGGTGCGGCCGAGGTACTCGATTTCGCCGTCCGGGCGCCGCATCGCGATGTCGCCGGTGCGGTAGAGCCGCCCGCCGGAGCCGAACGGGTCGGGCACGAAGCGCTGCGCGGTCAGGCCCGGGCGCCGGTGGTAGCCGCGGGCGAGCTGGATGCCGCCGAGGTAGAGCTCGCCCGCTTCGCCGTCGGCGGCCGCCGAGAAGTCGTCGGTGAGCACGTGCAGCCCGGTGTTGGCGACCGGGCGGCCGATCGGCACGGTGGTGGTGTCGGCCACCGGGTCGCACCGGTGGTAGGACACGTCGACCGACGCTTCGGTGGGGCCGTACAGGTTCTCGAGGGTGCCGGGCAGCAGGTCCATCGCTCGCTGCGCGACGTCCGAGGGCAGCGCCTCCCCGCTGCACACGACGTGGCGCAGGCTGGTGATGCCGCGGACGGCGGGCTCCTGCAGGAACTGCGCGAGCATCGACGGCACGAAGTGCACGACGGTGATCCCGTGCTCGCGGATGGTGGCGGCGAGGTACGCGGCGTCGCGGTGCCCGCCGGGCCGGGCCATCACGAGCCGGGCGCCGGTCATCAGGGCCCAGAAGAGCTCCCAGACCGACACGTCGAAGCTGAACGGCGTCTTCTGCAGCACCGCGTCACCGGGCCCGATCGGGTACTCCCGTTGCATCCACAGCAGCCGGTTGACCACCCCGGCGTGGGCGAGGCAGGCGCCCTTCGGCCGCCCGGTCGAGCCCGAGGTGTAGATGACGTAGGCGAGGTTGTCCGGTTTCGCGGCCGGTGCCTCGCCGTCGGCGGCGGCCGGGAGCGGGGCGTCGATGTCGACGGTCGTGCGGCAGCCGAGAGCGCGGGCCACGGCCGCGGTCGGCTCGTGCACGAGCAGCAGCTCGGCTTGGGCGTCGCCGAGCATGTAGGAGAGCCGGTCGGCCGGGTATTCGGGGTCCAGCGGGAGGTAGGCCCCGCCGGCGCGCAGGATCGCCAGCACGCCGACGATCATGGCCGCGCCGCGCACCGCGCAGATGCCCACCACGGTCTCCGGCCCGACGCCGAGCGTCCGCAGGTGCGTGGCCAGCGTCCGGACGCGTCCGGCCAGCTCGGCGTAGGTCAGCGGGCCGTCCGCGGTCACCACGGCGACGGCCTCCGGGGTGCGGGCCGTCTGCTCGTCGATCAGGCCGGTCAGCGTGGACCGGAGGGAAACTTCCAGGAGAGCCGGATCCGTGCTCACGTCGCCACCTTCAGGGGGTTGTTTTCGGTCAGAGCCCTGCGTTTCCACGTCCGCAGCTCGATGTGGGCCTCACCGAGCGCGGTGGTCAGTTCCGCCACCCGGGCGGACAGGTCCGGGTCCCGCGGGGGGCCGGGTGGGGCGGTGCCGGTCAGGCCGGCCCGGCCGCCGTCGAGGAATTGCCGTTGCCACAGCTCGATGTCGGGTTCGGGCTGGTGGTACTTGCGGGCCGCCTCCGCCACCGTGAGATCACCCGACAGCAACCCCAGCACGAGCAGGGCCTTGTCCTCGCCGGACAACCGGACCGGCCGGCCGGCGACCGGGTCCCGCGCCGGCCCGGACCGCGACGCGGACAGCCGGACCCGGTGCACCGGCCGTCGCGGCTTCGGCTCGTCGGCGATGATGTGCTGCTGCAGCTGGCGCAGTTCTTCACCGGGTTCGATGCCGAGCTCGTCGACGAGCACCTCGCGGCCCGCGCGGTAGGTGTCCAGCGCTTCGGCCCGGCGGCCGGTGCGGTGCAGCGCCCGCATCAGCAGCCCGCGCAACCGCTCCCGCAGCGGGTGCAGCGCGACCAGGTCCAGCAGGACCGGGACCAGGCCGTCCGGCTCGCCGACGTCGAGGCGGACCGCGGCCCACTCTTCGATCGCCGTCAGCCGCTGCTCGGCCATCCGCACGGCCACGGCGTCGAGCACCTGGCTCCCGCCGGGCGGGTTGCCCGTCGCCGGCCACATGCCGACCGCGGCGTGGAAGTCGCGTTCCGCCTGCTCCGGGTGCCCCGCGTCGAGCGCCCGGCGGGCGGCGGCGACCAGGTCCTCGAAGACCAGCAGGTCGACCTCGGCGGGATCGACCTCGAGCGCGTAGCCCACCGGCCCGGTGACGATGGAAGCGGCCACGCCCTCCTGACCGAACCGCTTGCGCAGCATCGACACGCAGATCTGGATCTGGTCGCGTGCGGTCGGTGGCGGTGATTCGTCCCAGATGGCCTGGGCCAGCCGCTCGACCGCCACTTCGCGGTTGGCCGCCAGCACCAGCATCACGACCGCCGCCCGCTGGCGGTGCGAGGTCAGGGACAACGGCCCGCCGGCGCCCTCGACCTTCAGATCCCCCAGGATGTGAAACTTCATTCTCTCCCCTTCCAAGGCCCGGAAAACGGCAGGGCCACCAGACCGGTGAGTCCATCTCGCGGCATTCCGCTATCCCGGCGTTATCGCCGGGTTAAGCCAGGGGAAAAGACCGGCCGGCTCGGTCGTGCCGGCGGGATTTCCGCAGCTCGGAGCCGGGCAATGGTGGGGATAAGGGCGGGATAGCGCCGGGATTCGAGGCGTCCATAACGTTCATCTCGTCGCCGGGAAAACCCCGGAAATCCCCGATCACGGAGGTTCTGTCATGGCCCGCACGCTCACCGCCCGCATCGCCACCACCGCCGCTCTCGCCGCCGCGGCGTTCGCCATCGCGGCCGGTTCGATGCAGCCGGGTGCCGACCACGCCGCGGCCGGCGCCGGTCAGCAGACCCAGGTCGTCCGGATCGCCCAGGACCTGCCGACCGACGGCAACCCGTGGGACTGAGCTCCGGACGTCGCCCGGGCGCCCCTCAGCGGCCGGTGGCGGAATCCGGCTCCACCGCGGTGCGCTCGGCGAATGCGGTGACCGCCGGCCCGGTGCCGCCGGTCCGGCCGAGTTGCCCCAGCACCACCGCGAGGTCCGCGCGCACGGCGGCCATGCCCTGGTGGTCCATGATCGTCTCGCGTACCGCGAGCGCTTGTTCGAAGTACCCGCGGGCGGCATCGAGCCGGCCCGCGGCGACGCACACCTCGCCGAGGTTGTGCAGCAGGTGGCCTTCGCCGATCACGTCGCGGCTGTCCCGGACCATGTCCAGCACCTCCGACAGCGTCCGGACCGCGGCATCGTGCTCCCCCGCGCGCGACTGCACCTGACCCACCCGGCGCATGGCGTGCGTGATGCCGCCCGCGTACCGCAGTTCGCGGTAGCTGCCGAGCGCCTCGGCCAGATCCGCCTGCGCGGCCTCGATCCGGTTCCGCCGCGCCAGCACGTGCGCCCGCTGGGTGAGCACGGTCGCCCGGCCGACCACGTCGGCGGCGCGGTCGAAGTCCCGCAGCGACCGCGCGTACAGCTCCATCGCCAGGTCTTCGTCCCCGGTGCGCCGGGCCAGCAACGCCAGGTCGCGGCGGCACAGCCCCAGGCCGACGGGCTCGTCGAGCTCGACGAACAGCGCCAGTGCCTCGGTCAGCAGCTCGTGCGCGCGGGCCGCCCGGCCGGTGGTGAGGTGCTGCGTGCCGAGTGAACTGAGCAGCACCGCGGTACCCCGGGTGTTGCCGGCCGCGCGGGTGGCGGTCAACGCGGCGGTGTGCGTGCGTTCCCAGTCGTCCAGCAGCCCGCGGGCCTCGAACAACGTGGCCGAGGTGACGGCGAGGTCCCAGGCCAGTTCGTCCAGCCCGGCCGCGGCGGCCTGCAGGACCGCGGCGCACAGGTTCTCCTGCTCGTCGGCCAGCCAGCCGAGCGGATCGGCGAGCAGCTGCTCGACGTGGTCGGGGTCCGGCCGCCACCGGGGCGCCCGCCCGTGCACGACCGTGTAGTCGCCGCCGTAGATCCGCCGGTGCGCGTCCTCGGCCAGCGCCAGCCAGCCGCCGAGCACCCGGTCCAGCGCGGCCGCGCGCCCGTTCGCCTCGACCTCGGCGAGCTTCTCCCGCGCGAACAACCGCACCATGTCCTGGTACCGGTAGGCGAATTCGCCGCCGGGGCCCATCCCGGCGACGTCGAGCATCTGCACGTCCACCAACGGTTCGAGCAGGTCCGAGGGGTGGCGGCGGTCGTCGTCGAGCGCGGCGCCCGCCACCCACCCGGACAGCGACGGCGCCTCCGGCAGGCTCAGCAGCCCGAAGAGCCGGCGCGAGCGCGGGTCCAGCCCGTCGTGGGTCAGCGACAGGCTCGCGCGGATGGTCATCTCGCCGTGCGCGAGCTCGTCGAGGCGGTGGCGCTCGCTGGCCAGCCGCTGCACCATCGACGCGAGTGTCCAATGGGGACGCGCGGCGAGCCGGGCGGCGATAATCCGCAGCGCCAGCGGGAGCCCGCCGACGGTGCGCACCAAGGCACTGGCCGCTTCCCGCTCCCGGTCGGTGCGGTCGTGGCCGATCACCCGGCCGATCAGCTCCAGCGACTCTTCGGGGCGCAGCACCTCCAGCTCGACGCGGCGGGCGCCCGGCACGCCGGTGAGCCGCGAACGGCTGGTGACCAGCACCGCGCAGCGCGGGTTGCCCGGCAGCAGCGGCAGCACCTGCTGTTCGCTGACCGCGTCGTCGAGCACGACCAGCACCCGCCGGTCGGCGAGCAGGGTGCGGTACATGTCCGCGCGCCCCGCGAGGTCCTCGGGCAGCAACGGGCCCGGGATGCCGAGCGCCACCAGGAACCGGCCGATCACCTCGGCCGCGCCGCTCGGTTCGGCGCGGGTGCCGCGCAGGTCGCAGTAGAGCTGCCCGTCCGGGAAGTGCTGCTCGGCCAGCCGGTGCCCGAGCAGCGCCGCCACCGTGCTCTTGCCGACGCCCGGCCGCCCGACGACCACCAGCACCCCCAGCGCCGTGCTGTCCGGGCCGCGGGTCAGGATGCCGGTCGCCTCGGCGAGGACGTCTTCGTGCCCGACGAAGTCCGCGGTGGCGGCGGGCAGCTGGCGGGGCACCCGCACCCGCGGCGTCGCGGGCTCCGGGGTGTCCTCGCCGGGTTCCGGGGGGTGGTAGCGCAGCTCGGGCGCACCCGCCAGGATCGCCGCCTCCAGGCCCCGCAGGTCCGGCCCGGGTTCCAGGCCGAGCTCGTCGATCAGCAGGTCACGGCCGACGCGGTAGGCCTCGAGCGCCTCGGCTTGGCGGCCGGAGCGGTAGAGCGCGACCATCAGCAGCGCCCGCAACCGCTCCCGCAGGGGGTGCTCGCGCACCAGCCGGGCCGTCTCGCCGACCACCTGGCGGTGCTTGCCGAGCCCGAGTTCCAGTTCGAGGTAGTCCTCGGTCGCGGTGAGGTGGTCCTCGTCCAGGCGCAGCGCCCGCGTCCGCAGCGTCGGGCTGGAGAGCCCGCTCAGGCACGGGCCGCGCCAGAGCGCGACGGCCGCGCGCAACGTCGCCGCCGCCTGCGCCGCCCGGCCCTCCTTGATCAGCGTGCGGGCCCGGGCGACCAGCCCGGTGAAGACCTGGGCGTCGATCCGCCGGGGCTCGACCCGCAGCCGGTACCCCGGCGGCCGCGTCTCGATGGTGACGCCGACCCCGCCGTCGGTCAGGTTGCGGCGCAGCCGGGACACGCAGATCTGCACCTGCGTCCGCGCCGTGTCCGGCGGGTTCTCTTCCCACAGCGCGTCCACCAGGCTGTCGATGCTGACGACCTGGTTGGCCTCCATCAGCAGGAACGCGAGCACCGCCTGCTGGCGGCCGGGTGGGACGTGGACCGCCCCGGCGGACCCTTCCACTTCGATCGGACCGAGGATGCGCAGCGTCGCGTCGGCCGTCTCGGTTGTCGTCACTGCCATCCTCGTCGTGTTCGTACCCCAGCGCCCTCGTCGGCTCTGCCCCGGACAGACCGGTCTGGCGACCCCCGATGTTCGAATGTAGGGGGTGGTGTCACACACGACCATCTCTGCACCGGCATATCGCCCGACTGCCGCAGCGGGAGGTGGCCACGCACCCGGTGATAACGCCGTGATTGCGCCGGAATGCGCGAATCCGCCAGAGTCGATGCCGACAGCACCGTCCCCAAGGAGCGATCATGGTCGGTGACCTCCCCAGCCTGACCGCCAGCGCGGCGACCACGCCGTGCGGCGTCGATCACGTGCGGCTGCTCTACCGGTACCTCGACGCCGGCGAGTTCGACGGCTACGCGTCGTTGCTGGACGAGAACGTGCAGGTCCGCGGGGTCGGCGCGGTACCGGCGTACGGGCGCGAAGCAGCGGCGGAAGCCGCCCGCGCGGCCCCCGCGGCGCGGCACGAGCTGTACAAGATCATCGCCGCGGCCGACAGCGTCGTGGTGACCGGCCGCCGCCTCGCGCGCGACCCGGACACCGGCCGGACGGAGTTCGACTTCGCCGACGTGTTCACCCTCTCCGACGACGCACTGGTGCTCAGCCAGCGGCGGTTCCACTACCTGGCGGAACTCGCCGGCTGAGCCTCCCGGGCGCCGGCCCGGTTCCCGGTTCGTCCGAGGCCGAGGAGCGCCGCTTCCCCGCCGGCTCAGCGCAGTTCGGTGCGGATCGCGGCCACGGCCTCCTCCGTGCCGAGTTCCGCGATGCACCGGCGGCCGCGACCGTTCTGGCGACGGCCTCCCGGACCGCCCACGCGGCGGCCGGCAGTCCTCGGTCGTCGAGGAGCAGTGCCACGCTCATGATGGCGTCGATGGGGTTGACCAGTCCCTTGCCCGCTATGTCCGGTACGCTGCCGTGCACCGGACATAGCGGGCGAAACCCGTCTCCGGGTTGCGGTTGACCGATGCCGCCGTGCCGAGATCGCCGGCCAGGCCGGCCGTGACCTCGTGCATCAGCGAACGCCGTGGCAGGACATCGGTCGGCTGCACGATGAGGCGGGCGATACTGCCCCGAAGGTCACGCTTGCGTACCTGGCACCGTTACCGGCTGCCAGGCAGATTCGGCGTGGATACCCCTGGCTCGAGGAGGTGGAAGTGCGGCGCACACCGGACCCCGCGGAAGCCGTAGCGACTCCTGTGCGAGCAAAGAAGGTAGTGCCGGCCCGACCGAATCCGCCTGCGGTCGCCGCTCTTCTGAGCATGCAAGCCGCCGCGGGCAACGTGGCCACCCGCAGGTTCGTCCAGGCCCGCGTCCAGCGGATCGCCGAGTTTCACGAGATGCCGCCCTCACCCACGCTGAACATCGCCGAAACCGGGATGCGCAGCCGCTACGTCGGCATGACCTATCCGGTGTTCAACGGCCAGCGGTCGTTTTACCGCAACGCTCTTCCCACCAACGCGACGACCCAGATCCGCAATGCGCTCAACCCGCCGATCCTGGAACCGGCGAGCAGCGGCCGGTGGCGCGTGACGGACCCAGGCAGGAATCTGGGCAGTGCCCTGGTCACCTATCCCCGGCCGGGCCCGTGGACGGGAATCTTCGACGCCGCGTGGCTTCGACAGGCGCTTGCGTCGTTCACCGTCAGCGCACCCGTGCTGGGGCCGCTCGTCGGCAGGCTGCCCACCAGTGGGCAGGTGACGGTGTCGATGGTCGATGCCGCCGGCTTCAGGCAAGCCACGTTGACGCACGAGCAGCAGCACGTCGCCGATATCCGCCGCGCGTTCGCCGACATCTTCGCGGGCCGCTGGGACAGCGTCCTCACCGACCTGAGTGACGACCCGAACGCCTCGTTCGCCAGCCGTGGCGCGCTGGAAACCGAGATCGCACAACGGTCAGGGGTACGCGACGAACCCGGCGCCGACCTCATGACCAAGCTGGCCAACAGCCTGGTGCTGCGGATCGGCCTCGACGGCATGGTACGCGACCAGGTATTGAGCGAACCGATGTCGTTCACGAGCGCACGCTACGACCCTGGGATCCGGACGATCACCCTCGGCGTGGCGAACTGATCGAGCGGGAAGCCGTTCAGACCTGATCCGGGTCGCCGGCCGGCTCGCGGTGGCCGGGGTCAGCTGCCAGGTCAGGACGGACAGGTCGTCGGGAGTCGCGTCCTGTCAGGACCGGCGCGCCCCGCAGCGATATTTGAAGCCCAGCAAGGAAGGCACCCACCCGCGCATCGACGTTGTCGACGCGGACTCCGGCACCTGGGCACCCGGCGCGGACGATCTCGCCGAGCGCATGAGCGAACGCGTACCGTCACTCGGGGATCGTGCGGTTCAACCAGCACGTGTTTGTCCGGTATGAGCGCCCGCTGTATCCCGGCGAGGTCGAACCCGGCTTCGCCATGGCGGCAAGCTCGCGAAGACGCCGAACATTCTGGCCCGCAGCAACAGCGAGCGCTGCCCGGCCGCCGCGTGGGACTCGAGCCGTCCGGCTTGAAGGTCGAGGCCGCCCACTGGCTCGCCCTGGTCATCCTGCGGCAGCAGCCGCGCCGGACGCCCGCAGCCGAGATCTGCGCTGTTGTGTCGGGAAGCGGTGGGTGCACCAGCTGGCTCGACGACCTGGAAGCGTTGCAGCGGCGGTAGCCGGAACCCGTGAAGGACTCCTCGCCTGCGAGGAGTCCTTCACGGGTACCACTCAGCCGCAGTGGCTCGCCGCCGGTGAGGTTTCGACGTGCCGCTTGTTCGATGCGGTCGGGTAGTAGATGTCCCCGGCCGCGTGGATGCAGCGGCCGCTCGCCGTCACGTCGACCGGGCCCGCGTAGTACGAGTAGGTGCTGTCCTGCGCGTCCGGGCTGCCGTAGTAGTGGCACACCGCCGCGGGGCTCGTTTCGGTGCAGGCGACGATGAACACCGCCGTGCGGTACGGCTGGCCGTACGTGACGCCGAGGTGGTTCAGCCGGGCGCAGTTCACGCCCGTCGACGCGTTGAAGTACACCGCCAGCTCGGCGATGTCCGCGCCGCCGTAATTCACGACTTTGCGGTCGATCAGGGTGCCGCTGCAGTTGGTCGCCGCCGAAGCGGTGGCGGGCAGCGTGACGAGGCCGGTCGCCGTCAGCAAGACGGCGAGCAGCATGGCGAACTTCTTCACGTGTGTCTCCCTCGGAACAGGCCGTGCGGCTGTACGGCGACCACGTCCGAGGGCGGACGCCGGTTGATCGGCCGGCCGGAACGTCACCCGATCGAGCCATCGGTGATCCGCCGCGATCAGCCCGGCAGCACTTCCGGCGTGACGCCGCGTCGGGCGGACGCCGGGGCTCGCTCCGGTCGCAGCCCCACTCCGACGAGGTACACCGCGAACGTCCGGAGGATCGGCACCCACTGCGCCGCGGCCATGAGCCGGCCCGGCGGGCCTGCTTGCCGCCCGGAGACGATCGGGCCGGCGAGGTCGGTGTGCATGATCCGCTGCAGGGCCTGCACCAGCAGCAGTGACGGCCACCGGCGCCGCCGGATGCGGGCGAGGTCGGTGCCGCGCACCGCTCTCCGCTGCAGCGGCCCGGCCAGCAAGGTCGCGGTCGCGACGGCGTCCTGGACGGCGAGGTTGATGCCCACGCCCCCGACCGGGGACATGGCGTGCGCGGCGTCGCCGATGCACAGCAAGCCTTCGGCGTGCCATCGGCGCAGCCGGTTGAGCCGGACGTCGAGGAGCTTGACGTCGTCCATCGAGATCAGCTCGCCGACTCGGTCGGCGTACTCCGGGAGGAGTTCGGCCACGTCGCGCCGGAACGCGTCGATGCCGCGGGCGCGCAGCCGGCTGTCGGTGCCCTTGCGGGCGACGTACCCGATCTGGAAGTAGCCCTCGCGGGGGATGACGATCGCGAACCGGCCCCGGCCCGGCCGCCGGGTCAGCTGTTCGACCTGCTCGCCTTCGCGGCGCGAGAGCCGGAACCACCAGGTGTCGAACGGGACGCCGAACTCGGTCACCCCCAGCCCGGCCGCCGCCGGCAGTACCGAATTCCGGCCGTTGCACGCCACCGTCAGGTCCGCCCGGATCTCGCCTTCGACCGGCTCGCCGCCGGGCCCGCTCGTGCGGTAGCGGACCCCGGCGACCCGGCCGCGCTCGTGGACCAGGGAGGTCACCGCGGCGCCCATTTCGAGCCGGAACGCCGGCTCCGCCCGCGCGGCGTCGGCGAGCAGGTTCAGCAGGTCCCACTGGGGAACGATCGTCACGTACGGATGCCGCACTCCCCACCTGCGCAACGCGCCGAAATCACCGATCCGCCGCACGCCGCCGTCTCCGTCGGGCAGGACCACTTCGGTGATCCGGGTCTGGGGCAACCGCGCGAACCGCTCCCCCAGCCCCAGCTCGTCGAGCAGCTGCAGGGTCGCCGGATGCACGGTGTCGCCGCGGAAGTCGTGCAGGAAGTCCTCGTGCTTCTCCAGCACCGTGACCTCGACCCCGGCCCTCGCGAGCAGCAAGCCCAGCACCATGCCCGCCGGGCCACCCCCCACGACGCAACACGTCGTCCGCTCCACAGTGCCCCGTTCCCCCGTCGACTGCCCACTCGCGGTCGCCCCCACCACCGTTTACACCTGACGGGACGGCGGTCTCGGGCGCCGGCGCGGACGAGAGTATTCAGGGCAGTTTTGTCGCACGAACGTCCCCATCGGCCGGGGCCGCACCGCGAGCGTGCCCGCGGTGCGGCCCCGGTCCCGGCGGCGTCAGTCGGCGAAGCTCCACAGGATGTAGCTGTCGTGGAGGTCGATCCGGTGCTCCCGGTAGGCCGCGCCGATCGCCAGCAGGAGCGTGCGCAGCTCGGCCCTCGACTTCGCCGAGAACTCGCCGATGTTCGGGTCGAACAGCCGGACGTCCTCGCGCGCGGACCGGTACAGGCCCAGTGAGTGGCCGCCCGACTTGCCCTTGATCGAGAGGATGAAGGCCTGCGAATGACGGCCGAACGCCGAGCCGACGATCTTCTCGGGTTCGTCGTTCGGCTTGTCCGTCGCGAACCCCCACTGGGCCGACGCCGTGGTGTCGCGGATGGCGAACCCGAGGCCGGCGGCCGACAGCGCGTTTTCCGTGGCGGGGTCGACGACGAACCGCGACTGCGCCACGCGTTCGTACTCCGCCTGCAGGTCGACTGCTTTCGTCAGGCGCGTCGCGGCCTCCAGCAGCGGCTCGGCCACGGTCCCGCGGTTCGTCCAGTAGTCCCTGCCGCGGGCCTTCGCCACCAGCCACTGCACCACCAGGGCCCGGCAGACGCCGTTGCCGATGGTCACGCGCTCGCGGGCGGCTTCGGCCGACTGGTCGAACTCCTGCACTCCGGAGCCGCGCACCTTCGAGCTGATCTTCTCGTAGTCCATGGTTTTCACCTTCCTTTGTGTGAACGGGTTTTCACGGGAACAGCCGTCCCGGGCCCGCGGACCCGGTTGCGGGCCGCGACCACGACCGCGCACCGGCGGCCGCGGCGCAGCGGGCAGAACGGCACCACCGCCGTGGTGTCGCGGACGGTGAGCGTGCGCACGGTGACCCCGCCGCGCACCAGCCGGACGACGTAGGCCGTCGCGTCCGGCACCGGCGCCCAGCGCACCACCAGCCGGCCCCGGCGACGCCGGACGGTGAGGCACGCGGGCGCCGGCACCGGCGAGGCGGACACCCGGGCGTGGGCGCCGTCGACCGTGACCCGCACGGCTCGGGCGCCGTCCGGCGCGGTGATCCAGTACGCGGCTTCCAGCGCCCGCATGCCGACCGCGCCGACCGCACCGAATTCGCCGTTCAGCTCGCGGAACAGCGTCTGCAGCCCCTCGGCGACGGTGTCCACCGGTCACGCCTTCGCCGGCGGCCGGGGGACCGCGGTGACCGACTGGGCCATCAGGTCGAGCACCCGCGCCAGCGCCTCCGAAGGCGGCGCCGCCGACGCGCGCAGGTCGACCGTGTACTTCGCCGTCTTGTCCGTGTCCCGCGTGTTTTCCCGCTGGGCGGCGGGTTTCACGAGCACCTGCGGCGGTTCCCCGGTGTCGCCGGCGGTCGGCGCCAGGGAGCGGATCTCGAGGCTGAAGTGCGTCTCGAAGGTGTCGATCCGCAGGCTGGGCACCGAAACCAGGGCCAGCAGCGGCAGTGAGACGTGGACGTCTTCGCCCACCACCGCCTGCTCGTCCGGCGGGCCCGGCGGTTCGACGGGACGGCTGAACGCGAAGTCGACGGTGCGGACCGCGCCGTGCTCGTCCACGCCGACCCGGCGTACGAAGTCCGCCGAAGCGTCCGCGAGCGCTTCGGCCGCTCGGGCCGCCGACACGACGGGCGCGGCGATCATCTGGTCCAGCGACAGGGTGCCGGCCGGCGGATCCGGTGCGGTCATGGCTGTTCTCCTTTCACGGCACGTTGTTCGTGGTCATCCGGTCGAGCAGCCGGGCGAACGCCTCGGGCCGCTCGCCGGTCTCGAAGGTGACCTTGAACTGGGCGACGTCGCCCTCGGTTCCGGGACCCAGTGACGCCAGCAGCGGAGCCGTGGCGGCCGGGTCGGCCGGCGCGTCCGGGAGCGCGCCGAGACCGAGCAGCCGGGCGCGGAAGCTGACGGTCAGGTCGTGGATCCGCAGCGGGTGCGGCGGCGCGAGCGCGAGCACCGGGACCTGGATCTCCTGGTCTTCGGCCTCGGGCAGGGTGCCCGGGATCGTGACGGGCAGCAGCTGCGGCGCGCGGGTGTCGCCGGACTCGTCGAGCGTGTGCCGGCGCAGTTGCCGCACGTGCTCCTCTTCGGCCAGCCGCTGGGCGTCGAGCACCGCGTGGTGCAGCGCCCGCAGGATGGTCGCGACGGTCTCGGAGCTCATTTCGCCGCGACCGCCTTGTCGGCGGGCTTGTCCGGCATGACCGTCGTCACCGGCGCGATCGAGGTCGCCATGATGTCGAAGACGCGGGCGAGGCCTTCGGGCATCGCGTGGTTGGTCGCCTTCACCGCCACGTGGTACTTGGCGGAATTGTCCGAGCTGCGGGTGTTCTCCTGGTGGGTCGCGACCTTGCCGTGCACCGACACCGAGAGGCTGAACGGCCCGATCCGGCCTTCCCCCTTGGCGTCGAGCGAGGCTTCGACGTCCTTGCTGTCCTTCGACTGCTCGGCGGACTTGACCTCCATGTCGAACGCGACGTCGACGGTGTCCACCTGCAGGTTCGGCACCGGGACCATGGACAGCAACGGCACCGACAGGCTGACGTCCTCGGTCACCGTCTGCCCGTCGCCGCCGGCGTCCCCGGTGGGCGGCACCTCGCGCGGGCGCTGGAAGGCGAACTTCACCGTCCGCAGCCGGGCGAAGCCGGCCGCGTCGGTGACCGGGCCGTCCGCCGGCCGGTCGAAGCCGACGGTGTTGATGTAGGTGGCGGTGGAGTTGGCGAGCATCACCTGCGCGTTGCAGGCCGCGGTCAGCGGACCGCCGATGAGCGATTCCATCGGCAGTCCCTGGAACTGGTCGGACATCTTTTCGAGAGCCACGGTCTTCTCCGATCTCAGAGGGAAACGACGAGGTGAACTGTAGGCGCGAAACCGCAGAGATGAAGTGTTTCGCGTCGCCATTCGTCAAATCGGCGCAATTACACCATTGTGTTTGACGATTTCACGTGAATGCGTCAAAACACTTTCCCGCGGTTTTGCTTCACCGGTCGAGTAGCTTGTGGACGCATCCTGGCCTGCCCCGATCGTGGAGACTGGGACAAGTGGGCGACGCGCCGGGTTGTCACTCCAATGGCCGTCTGGTCATTCCCGCCCCACGTGATCAGACTCGAAAGGAGTGATCAACCGTGCCGACAAAACGAGGACGAAATGGCCAGCAGAGAACGGGCGGACGACGCCGGCGACCCGGATGCCGAACACCAGGAGGACCCGCGGATCCTCACCTCCGAAACCGTCACGGCGCACCGGGTGAGCGTTTATCTGCACCCCGACGACGCCCGGGTGCTGCGCCAGGGCCGCGTGGACGACGGGGCGGACGCCAACACCCGGATCCGGGCGTTGCTGGCGGTCTACCGCGCCGACGACCGGGTCCGCGAGCGTGTCGACGCCCTGGCCCGCAGCGCCTCCCGCCGCGGCCGCCACTGAGCCGTTCGAGCCGCGTCCCCCTCGATCGAGTGAGGGGCGGCGACCATGCGTCGCCACGGCCGCCCTATCCGCCCGTGCAGTCTTCGTGTCCACCTGTGCACCCGGGTGGGTCGCTCTTCTCAACGCGGCCGGCATTGGCCAGGATGGACGCCTGGGTGGCGAGGGAGGACCTTTTTTCATGGCGACTGTGCGCAACGAGGCCGACGCGCGGCGGCAGCTGCGCGCGGAGCAGCAACGCGAGCCGAACGAGCTGGTCATCGCGGGGCCGGTGACCGTGGCGAGCACCGGCGGCATCGAACTCCACTACGACGGGGTCGAAGACGTCAAACGGGCCATCGACGAGCGCTACGACGAGCTGAGCCGGCACCTCGAAACGGCCCGCGCCCTCGACACCGGCCTGGCCGACGGCAAGGGTCCGGTCGCCCACTGGATGCGCCGCTCGTTCGCGGTGCGCGGCGGCGCCGAGGCCGGCGGCGTCCAGGCCGCGCTGCAGTCGTACCTGGCCGAGCTCGCGGTGCTGCGGCAGACGCTCGGCACCGTCGTGACGATGCACCAGGGCAACGACGAAGAGGCCGCGGCCGCGCTGCCGACGGGGGAAGCGGATGCCTGAGTTCTATTCGACGCACCACGCCCCGACCGCCCGGCAGCGGGTGAAGGCCCGGCGTGTCCGCCGGGAAAAGGCGGTCAACAACCGCGAAGCGACGTTCGGCCGGATCAACTGGAACAGCTACGAGCACCGCGAACTGTGGGACATGGTGCAGTCGGCCGTCCCCGCGAAGCTCGACCAGCACGCCGCCTGGTGGAAGGAGGTGGCCGCCGGCGTCAGCTCCGCGACCGACGAGGTGTCGGCGCTGGTCGGAAAGCTGCGGGAGTCGTGGCAGGGGCCGTCGGCGGACCAGGCCACCGAATCGGTGGGCCGGCTGACCGGCTGGGCGGCGACGGTGGGGGACCACGCCCAGCGCGTCGGCGCCGGCCTCGACACGTACACGTCGGTGGTCACCGAAGCCCGGCACCGGATGCCCGAGCCGGTGCACTACTGGGCCGAGCGGTGGTTCCGGCAGGGGTACGCGGTGAAGCGGCTCGACGGTCCCGAGGGCACCTACATGCTGGACGACCTGCTCGACGACAAGCTGCCGACGAAGAAGGAAGCCGACGACGCCAAGGCCGCGGCCGTCCGCGTGATGGAACAGTACGAGAGCGCGAGCCACGACGTCCGCCACCGGCTGCCCCCGGAGTTCGACACGGCCCCGCCGGTGACCGCCGGCTCCGGTTCCGCACCGCGGCCACCGGTGGTCCGGACCCCGCCCGCGCCGCCGGTCCCCCGCGATCCGCCTGCCCCTCCGGTCCCGCCCACTCCACCCTCGCCGCCGAACGAGGGATTCCACGACGAGCCGGGTGCCGGACCGGACGAC
Source organism: Amycolatopsis sp. CA-126428 (assembly GCF_002904335.1). GTDB lineage: Bacteria > Actinomycetota > Actinomycetes > Mycobacteriales > Pseudonocardiaceae > Amycolatopsis. The sequence continues at coordinate 52,201 of NZ_PPHF01000181.1, forward strand.
TCGACGTCGACGGCGTCCGCGCTGCCGCCCACGTTCACCGGCGCCGGGGTCCCGGGCGCCCTCGACGGGGTCATCGGGGCCGCCGGGCCGGGTTCGCCGGGCGCGGCCGGTTCCGGCTACGGTCCCGGCTTCGCGGGCGTTCCCGTGGCCGGAACGCCGGGCTCCGGGACGCTCAGCGAAGGCGGCCGGGCGGGAGCGGGCCGGTTCGGAGCCGGGACGGCGGGCTTCGGGCCGGGCGGGACGAGCGGCCGCGGCCCGGCGGGCGGGTACGGCATGTACCCGCCGGGCCAGGGCCCGCGGCGCGAGGAGGACACCGAGCACCGCGACAAGTACGCGAAGGGCTACGACCTGCTCGACGACCTCCCGCCGGCCTATCCGCCGGTGTTCGGCGAATGACCGGCTTCCACGCCGACCCGTCGGCCCTCGACGCGTTGGCGCTGCGCCTGGAGGACACGGCGGACGAGTACCGCTCGGCAGCGGACTCGCTGGCGGCGCCGGACGACCTCGGCCCGGCACCGGTCTCGGCGGCGCTCGCCGCGCTGACCGGCGAGTGGTCGGGCAGGATACGAGCGGTGGGAACGGACTTCGCCGGCGCGGCCACGGGTGTCCGGACGGCCGCGAAGGCCTACCGGGCCGCGGATGCTGCCGCGGCCGAGGAGCTGGGCCGAGCCGATGGTTGACCGGGAACACGCCGCCCGCCGGTCGGCCCGCGCGCCGGGCTGCCTTGTTTCCGGCCGATCGGGCCGTGGCCATGGCTGAGTTCCGCGGCCTCGGCTTCGACCCGGTCCCCGGCAGCCCCGACGCGGTGGCCGAAGCCGCCCGCCGCTGTACCGCCGCCGCGGCCGGGCTCGGGGAAATCCGCTCCCCGGGCCCGATCCCCGAGTGGGCCGGCCAGTCCGCGCAAGCACTCGCGGACCGCGCCGGACGAGCCGCCGCCGGCCTGTCCGCCACCCGGGACGCTCTCCGCGCCGCCGCCGGAGTCCTCGAAGACTGGGCCGGCACGCTCGTCGCGAACCACCGCCGGGCCGACGACCTCGACCGGCGCGCCACTGTGGCGCGCCAAGCCGTCACCGCCGCGTACGACGACGTCGAGCAAGCCGAAACCGAAGCCCAGTTCTCGCCCGCCACCCAGCCGAACCTCACCGAAGCCCGCACCCGGCTCGCGGCCCGCCAGGACGACCTCGACCGCGTCCTCACCGAAGCCCGCGACCTGGAACGCGCCCACCGCACCGAAGCGACCCGCGTCGCCGAGCGGCTGAGCGCCCTCGGCGACGGGTCCCCCTTGCCGGAAGCGCCCGGCTTCGCCGGGGTGGCGACCCAGCTGGAGACCTTCTCGGCCGTCGGGCGCGAGCTGGGGGTGACCGTCGCGAAGACGCCCGTCGTGCCGGTCACGCCGCCGCCGGGTGCCGTCAGCGCGTTCGCCACCGCACTGGGTGGCCGGTGAAACTGCCCGCCGTTCCGGGGATCACCCCGGTGAACCTGGACTCGGTCGAGCGCACCACGGCCGAGCTGCACGCCCTGATGGCCCGGCTGCGCGGTCCCGACGCCGCCCGCGACCTCGGCCTCGAGGCCGCCGCCGTCCAGTGCGCGGAGGTCGCCCACGAGCAGCGGGCGGGGCTGCTGGCTCTCGTCGAACACCGGGACGCCGATCCCGCCCTGCTCATCGCCGGGGTCGTCCCGGTCGACAACCCCGGCGAGGCCGCCGACCTCGGGTACTTCCTCGCCGACCACACCCCCGGTATCCGCGACGTCAGCGATGCGCGCACCGGCCGCGGCTACCCGGTGGTGATCGTCGAGCGGATCGGCCTTTCCGGCGCGCAGCTGCAGGCCGTCGTGCTCGACCCGGACCGGCCGCGTGCGGCCGTGTTCACCCTGCACTCCCCCGGCGGCCGCGGCTGGCTGGAGGTCGCCGGCCTGGCCGGGACGCTCGTCGCCGGCGTCGACCTCACCCCCGCAGGGCCCGCTCCCGGAACTCGCGTGGGGTCCGGCCGGTCGCCCGGCGGAACGTCCGCGAGAAGTGCGGGGCGCTGGTGAAACCGCAGTCCCGCGCGATCTCCGCGATCCCGCGGCCCGCCTTCGCCGGGTCGGCCAGCAACGCCTTCGCGCGTTCGACCCGCAGGCCCTTGAGCCGTTCCGAGACGCCTTGGCCGTCGTCGAACAGCTGGTACAGCCGCCGGCGCGAGATGTACAGCGCCTCGGCGATCTTGTCCGCGCCGAGCGACTGCTCGCCGAGGTGCGCCCGCATGTACTCCAGGGCTTCGCGCCGCCGGGCCGCGAGTGCGTCGACGCGGTCGAGTTCGACGCGCAGCGCGCTCCGCAGCACCAGTTCGGCCAGGCCCAGCAGGTGGTGCGCGAGCCCGTGCGGGTCGAGCCGCGGACCGGCCGCCACGACGTGCGCGACGGCGCCGGCGAACAGCGCACGCAGCGGCGCGTCGACCTCGACCGGGCGGAACATCAGCGGCCGCAGCTCGGCGAAGGAGATCGACAGCTTCGCCGCGGCGACGGTCAGCATCACGACGCCGGAGGGCTGCAGGTGCAGCGTCGCGTCGGCGAACGTCAGCTTCGCGCCGGATTCGCTGTCCCGTCCCACGCGCGGGACGGGACAGCGCAGCAGCAGCTGGACGTCCTCGGGGTCCTTGCGGCCGCCGAGGATGGCGGCGCGCGCGGCCGCCGCCCCGGACGCGCGGACGACGAGGTACCCGTTCGCGGGGACGTCCAACGACTGCGGCTCGGCCATCGGCACCATGGTGCCCGACGACGGCCGCTCGGCTCGGGAAGGGGGACCATGGCGCGGCGCACCGCGACGGCGGCGGGAGTGATCCTGTCGCATCTGGAATTCGATCTCCTCTGGGAGGACCTGGGGCCGGGCGGGCCACCGCCGTACCCGTTCGACGTGCCGTCGCACGGCGCGACGCACGCCGAACGCGACGACCTGGGCGTCCGGGTGTTCGCCGGCCTCGCCGAGGCGGGGTTCACCGACGGGGACGACGTCGACCCGGAACTGGCCGACCTGGTCGTGCTGCTGGGTTCGCCGACGGTGAGCGTCGACGCGCTGGTGCTGGGTGAAGCGCCGTGGCGGCTGCTCGCGGCGGCGCGGGCCGGCGCCGGCGTGCTCGCCGTGCTGGACGACCGCGACCTGGTGCTGGAGCCGGTGCGCCCGGACGGCCTGGTCCCCGCGGTGGCCCGGATGGTGGGCGACCTCGAGGCGGGCCCGGGTGACCAGCTGCGGCTGCCGCGTGCGGCGTACTCGGCGGCGATGGACGCCTACGCGCGCAGCGGGTACGACGCGTTCGAGCGGGCGCTGAGCACGGCCGGGATCACCGGCCGCGCGGTCCGGCCGCTGGCGACGCTGGTGACGGCGCAGCGGTACGCGGCCGGCCAGCTGGCGGCGACCGGCCCGGCGGGCCGGAGCCCGGTACTGGCCTGGTTCGACACGGCGGCCGGCCGGTACGCGGTGACCCCGGAGGACGTGGGCGGTGAGCCCTGGGTGACGGTGACCCCGGCCGACGGCGCCTGGCTGGCCGACCGCCTGGCGCGCATGGTCGACGACGTCCGCTGAGCAGTCTCCCGCGGCCCGTCGTGAGTGGTAAGGCGGGTTCTAACCCGCCTTACCACTCACGACCCGCTGTCACGTTGCCCAGGTCGCCGGGACCAGGGTGTCCTCGTCGGGCTCCGGCGGCCGGCGGCGAGGGCGCGCGGCCGTCCTGGGTTCGTCCGGCAGCAAGTCCCCGAGCAGCTCGCGGCCTTGTCGCAGGGCAGCCGCACCCGCCTCCGCGGACAGCCGCCGGATGACCCCGGCCAGCTCTCCCGGCGACCGGGCCGGCGCCCACCGGTCGAACCGCAAATCCACCAGCGCCCCGTGCAGATCGACCACCACCGCGATCCCGTCGCCCGCCGCGGCGGCGCGGATCGCCGCGAGCCGGGCCCCGTATCCCGGCTCCGGGGCCGCGAAAGCGTCGTCGGCCAGCTCCACCGCCGTCCTGGTCACTGGGCCCGCCAGCTGTCCGGTGTGGTCTCTTCCGCGGCTTCCCCCGGCTCCGGCAGGCCGAGGGCGGCCACGCCGTCCCGGGTGTGCCACAGGGAAGCCGTGGCCCGCGCCGACGCGGCCGCCGTCAGCAGCAGGATCCGGCGCGCCAGCTCGTCGGGCTCCAGCCGCAGCGCCGCGGCTTCCAGGGTCAGCTCCTGCAGCGCCCCACCGGGCGCGACCTCGACGGCGACCGTCCGGTCGGCGGCTTTTCCGGTGATCACGGGTGGACCCCTCCGTAGAACGTCGACGCCGAGAGCGTGTGCGTGTTCCGGCGGACGGCGTCCCCGGAGTTGCCCTCGATCATCGTGACCTGGTTCCCTTCGACCTTCTCGACGATGCCGATGTGCGTGCTCGTCGAGGTGTTCTGCGGGCCGGTGCCGAAGATCAGCACGTCTCCCGGCTTCGCTTCGTGCAGCGCGTGCTTGCCGTAGGCGTGCCCGTTGCGTTCGCCCCAGTGGTAGACGTCGCCGCTGAAGGGCAGCACCGGAATCTTCACCCCGGCCTTGCGCCACATCGCCGTCGCGAACGACGAGCACCACGCGGCGGTCGGCCCGTACGGGTTCCGGTTGCTGCCCGGCGGGTTTTCGCGCGTGCCGAGTTCTTTCCGCGCCGCGTGGACGATGTCCCGGCCCCGCCCCGGGACCTTGCTGGGGTGCGTCGTCTGCACCGCCTTGTCCGCGACCTCGTCGTGGGTCAGGTCCTTCCGCAGCTCGTGCAGTTTCTTCGCCGCCGCCTTGAGTTCGGCGTCGACGTGCCGCAGGGTCGACGCCGACTGCCGCGTGTACCGCGGCACCAGGTCGGCGGCGTGGCCGACGGCCCGCATCAGCGCCGCCTGCGTCCCGGCCGCGACACCGGCGTCGAGAACCTGCTTGGCCTGGGCGGTGTACTCGTCGACCAGCCGCTGCACGGCCGTGTGCCCGCTGTCCACTGTGGACGCGACGTGCGCGACGACCTTCTCCGCCGCCGCGCCGGCGCCACCGGTGATCCGCAGCTCTTTCGTCAGCTTCGCGCTGTGGTGGCGGAAGCCGTCGGCGCCGCGGCCGTGCCAGTGGTCCAGGACCGTGGTGCTTTCCTTGTGGTAGGCGTCGTGCTGGGCGTCCAGCGCCCCGGCCACCTGGTGCAGGGCGTACTCGGCGCGGACGGCGTCTTCGGCCTTCCCGGCGAGCTTGTTGCGGTGCGCGATGAGGTCCTTCGCCAAGGAGTGCGCAAGCGCGTCGGTGTCCATTTCAGCCCTTCCCGTTCAGCGCGGCGGCGGTGGCCGTCTCGTGGTCGCGATAGGACTTCGCGGCTTTCCCCGCGGCCGACGCGAGCCCGTCGGCGTGCGCGCCGACCCCCTTGACCTGCCGCTGCAGCGCCAGCCCGAACCCGGTCAGCGCGTCGGCGAACCCCGACTCCTCGCCGATCTTCCCGAAGCTGTCGCGGGCGATCTCGCGGACGTCGCGCAGCTGCCCGGTGGCGGTGCCCAGCGCGTCGGCGACGTGCCGGGTCCGGTGCACGTAGGCGTGCAGCACCGCGTCGTCCACCCGCAGCGGGCTGCCACCTCCTCGTGCCTGGGGCTCGCCGTGGTGCTTGGTGACGTCTTGGGCGGCCTTGCGCGCGGCCGTCAGGTGGTGCTGGTACGCGCCGTTCGTGTACGTCGACCAGGGGGTGAAGTCGTGGCCGTCGCCCGAGATGCGGTTCGCGACCCGGGCGTTGGTGTCCGGGTCGAACAACCGGTCGTCGGACTTCAGGTGGTACTGGCGGCGCCGTTCCGGGCCGAGCGCGCCCAGCATGTTGATCTGCCAGAGGCCGTAGGAGTCGTCCGGCGGGGTGGCGTTGTGCGCGGTGGTCCGCCCGCCGGACTCGGCCAGCGCGACGGCGACCGCGGTGGTCAGGCCCTGGCCGCGGAACCCGGCCGCGTAGGCGTGCCGGGCGATCTGCTCGGCGCTCAGCTTCGTCATGGTCCGACCTTGTCCGGCCGGGGCGCTGTTCCGGTAGGTGTGGTGCACGCAGGGACAACCCGGGTGCACGCGCGGCTCATGCGCCGATGGACGCCATGGCCGAGCTGGTCACCCCGGTCCGGATCCGGGTCCCGTCCGGGTGCCGAGCCGCTCGTTCACCCAGACCGCGACCTGGGTCCGGTTCGCGAGGTCCAGTTTGTTCAGGATGTGCTGGAGGTGGGTTTCCGCGGTCCGCTGGGCGATGACCAGGCGGACGGCGATCTCGCGGTTGCTCAACCCGGTCGCGACCAGCCTGGCGATCTCCGACTCGCGCCGGGTCAGCGGTGGCAGGACCGCGTTCCCGGCCGCCTCCTCGCACTCCGGAGCCGCGGCCGCCTGCGGCGTCAGGATGTCGTGGGGATTCCGCCGGTGCCCCTCGGCGAACGCCTCCTCGAATCGTGCTTCGCCGAGTGCGTCGCGAGTGGCCGCGAGCAGCTCCCGGTGGGCCAGCGACACCGCGATGTCCGGCTCCGCTCCACACCGGTCCCACAACGTCGCCGCCGTGCCGAACAACCTCGCCGCGCCCGGCCAGTCCGCGCGCTTGGCCGAGGCCCACGCCAGCCCGTCCACCCGGTACGCCGCCGACAGCACGTCCGGCCCGCGCAGGTCGATCTCCAGGGCGTCGCGCATCGCGCGTTCACCGACACCGAGGTCACCGCCGAAGAGGATCTCGGCCGTGCCCAGTCCGAACAGGGCCATGGACCGGGAGGACTCGTCCTGCCCCGATTCGCACAGCCGCAGCATCCGGTCCAGCAGCCGCCGCGCGCCGGCGAGGTCACCGCGGAACGCCGTCGCCACCGCCTGGATGAACATCGGGTGCAGCTGGTGCCGCGGCTCGCCCCGGGCGCCGAAGATCCGCACGGCCTCGGCGGCGTTCTCCAGCGCACGCGGCTCGACCGCGAGCAGTGCCACGAAGGCCCGCGCGTGGCAGATGTAGGGCACCGCGTCGTCGTCGCTGATGGCTTCGGCGAGCTTCAGCCGGTGCCGGGCCCCGTCCAGATCCGCGTGCAGGGCGGCGCACAAGGCCGCGCGGGCCTGCGCCGTCGCTCGCCCCGGGGCGTCGCCGGGCGCGACGGCGAGCGCACGGTCGAACCACTCGCGGATCTCCCACGCGGCACCCCGGGCCATCCAGTACTCGATCACGCCGCTCGCCATCCGGAGCGCCACCGTGGCCTCCTCGGGGGTGCGCAGCGACCACGACAGCGCCGCCCGGAGGTCCGCGTGCCGGTCGGACAGGCGGGCGAACCAGTCGTCGCGCCGGGGGCCGAACCACTCGGCGCCGGCTTGCCCGAGCAGCCGCGCGTGGTGGTCGCGGTGCCGCCGGGCCACGACCTCGGCGATCCCGGTGGCGGCCAGGTGTTCCTGACCGAACTCGCGCAGGGCCTCGAGCATCCGGAACCGGATGCCGTTCGTTTCGCCGACGCGCAGCAGCACGGACTTGTCGATCAACCCGTCCACGGCGTCCAGCACCGCGAAGCCGTCGAGCCCGGGAACCGCGCAGACGTCCTCGGCGGCGGACAGGTCGAACGCACCCGCGAACACCGAGCAGCACTCCCAGACCGCCCGCTCGACGTCCGTGCACAGGGAATGGCTCCACTCGATGGTGGCCCGCAAGCTGCGGTGGCGCTCCGGCAGCGACCTCGCGCCGGTGGTCAGCAGCGCCAGGCTGTCCCCCATCCGGGCGACGATCTGCCCGGGCGAGAGCACGCGGACGCGCGCCGCGGCGAGCTCGACGGCCAGCGGCAGGCCGTCCAGCTGCCGGCACAACGCCACCACGGACGCCACGTCGTCCTCGGTGAGCCGGAACGACGGCAGCACCTCGGCCGCCCGGTCGGCGAACAGCCGTACCGCGTCGTAGGCGACCGCGTCCGCGACGGTCCGGGCGTTCTCCGGCGGGACGGCCAGCGGCGTCACCGGCACGATCCGCTCGCCCGCGACCCCGAGCGAACACCGGCCGGTCGCCAGGACCACCAGGCCCGGGCACTGCCGCAGCAGGACACCCACCAGCTCGGCGCAGTCGGTGACGAGGTGCTCGCAGTTGTCCAGCACCAGGAGCATCCGCCGGTCGCGCAGGTGGGCCAGCACGGTGTCCCGGGCGGTCCGGGCGGCCGTGTCGTGCAGGCCCAAGCAGTCGGCGAGCGTGCGGTTCACCAGGGTGCGGTCGCGCAACCCGGCGAACCCGGCCATCGCGACGCCGTCGGGGAAGGCCCGGGTCACCGAGCCGGCGACCCGGCAGGCGAGCCGGGTCTTGCCCACGCCACCGGGTCCGGTCAACGTGACCAGGCGGCTCGCGCCCAGCAAGCGCCGCACCCGGGCTTCGTCCTCGGCGCGGCCCACGTAACTCGTCAGGTCGCGTCGCGTGCTCACGCCGCCGTCGTCCACCGTGCCTCCGCTGCCCATCTTGATCGGTCGCGGTGTTCGTGTCCATGTGGCCCAACCGCCGTTGCGCCGATCAGCCGGAAATACGTGTATTCATCGACGCGGGCAGCGGCTGCCGCCGTCCAGACTTCGGCGCGCCAGCGATGCCCGCCCCGCTCCGGAGGTCGACGATGACCGTCCCCCAGCTCTTGCCCGACGGCGTCGCGGCGGCGATCGCCCGCGCGGTCGTCGCCGGCGTCCGGCACGCCGTCCCCCGGCACGCCGCACTGTTCGACGCGAGCGCGACGGAGTTCGTGGCCGCGCTGGTGCGCGGCTCCCGGCCGGTCCCCGCCGGGATCGCCGCGGGTGCGGACGCCTTCCGCCGCGCCGGCGTCGCGGAGCACGCGGCGGGCGGCGACCTCGACCGGCTCACGCGTGCCTACCGGGCGGGCGGCCGCGGCGGCCTTCCGCTCGTCGCCGAGCTGGGCCGCCGGGCGCACCCGGGTGCCGTCGCCACTGGGGTGGAGGCCCTGCTCCGGTGCGTCGACGTCTTGAGCCGCCTGTCGACCGAGGCTTTCCGGGCCGCGCAACCGCCGTCCCCCACCGACCTGCGACGGGACCTGCTGCGCGAACTGATGGCCGGCCGGCCCTGGACCGACCTGGCCGCGCGCGCGAAGTGGACACCGCCCGAGCGCGTGCTGGCCGTCGTCGTGGCGCCCGGCGTGCGCATCGCCCCGTGCGACCCCGGCCTGCTCGCCGACCTCGCCGCCGAACCGCCGTACCTGCTCCTCCCGGCCCACCCCGACCCGGCGCGGCTGCTCGGCGACGGCCCGGCCGCGACCGGACCGGCCGTTCCCCCGGCCGAGGCGGCCACCTCGCTGCGCTGGGCCCGGCGGGCCTGGGCACTGCGGGACCGCGGCGTGCTCCCTCGCGACGGCGTCCTCCGCTGGCCCGACCACCTGACCACGCAGTGCCTGTTCGCGGACGAGCCGCTCACCCGCGCACTCGCCGCGCACAGCCTGGCACCCCTGGCCGGGCTGCCCGGGAACCGGCGCGGCAAGCTCGCCGAAACCCTCGAGGCAGCGCTCGACGCCCGCGGCGGCGCGCCGGAAGTCGCGACCCGGCTCGGCGTCCACCCGCAAACGGCCCGCAACCGCCTCCGCCGGCTGCGCACCCTGTTCGGCGCGCGCTTGGACGACCCGCAAGAACGGCTCAACCTGCGCGTCGCGCTGCGCGCCGAGCGAGCTCTGGCGGACGAGACGGCACCGGCCGCCCGGACGGCTTGATGATCGGCTGATGGATCGAATTCCCGCCGCGGCGCGTTTCCGGTGATTCCCTTTCGGTTCACGAGCCGATTCACGCGCATTGGCGTGGTGTGACGAATGGGCGCCACTCCGCTATAACGGCATTGTCGTGTACCGGCGGAGGGCGGTTGCGTCATGGGCAAGCCAGGTGCGGACCGGCGTGTGGTCGTCGATCTGGCGCGCGAGGTGGTGGCCGAGGTCGCACCCGATGAACTGGGGCTGTTCCCGGAGCGGTGCCGCGCGTATTTCCGCCGCCGGAAGGGGCGCGGCCGGGATCCGCTGGCCATGGGCATCGAGGCGTGGACATCGGTGGCCACGTTCGCGGTCCTGAGCACGGTGCAATCCGTGCTGGTGTTCGTCGCGGCCGAGTTCAGGAAGGGCGTGGAGGAAGAGGGTGCGTCCACGATCCGCGCCTGGATCAAGCGGGGATTCCGGCGGCTCGCACCGCCCACCGACGAGCCGGACAGCGCGGTGGTGGTCGTCGACCCCGAGGAACCGCGGGGCATCCCGTGGACCGAGGAGCAGCTCGGGCGAATACGGGAGCACGCGTACCGGCAAGCCCGCGAGTTCAACGTGCCACCGGCGCGGGCGGGCAAGCTGGCGGACACGATCGTCGCGAAACTCGTCCTGCCGGCTTCCGGCGATGACTGACGCGGCCACGATCGACCCGGAATCGACCGGGCGGCGGACGTTGTTCCGGGTGCCGACGACGTTGACCTCGAGGTCGCTGGTGCTGGTCCTCTGCGTCGCGGTGCTCACGATGCGCCTGTTCCAGTCCTACCGCGACGCCCAGCTGGTTCCACTGGACGAAATGAGCGATGCGTGCCAGACCCGCTATTTCGCGGCTTTCCGGTTGCCGTTCGTCCCGCAACGGCTGGCGACCTTGATGGCCGAACATCCGGAGTGCGTCACGCGGGAGAACCCGTTCCCGCTCGCGCCGCAGTGGTTCGCGCTCCTGCTGCTCGCGGCCTTGATCGGGCTGCAGCTGGTGGTGGAGCCGGCGCTGAGGATCTTCCGGCGTGGGCTCACCGAGTTGCGGCCCGAGGCGTTCCCCGACGGCGGAGACCTGTTCGGCGAAGTCGTCCGGGCCGCCGGGGTCGGCCATGACGTCCGGTTCCGGTGCGCCGCCGGTGATTCCCGGGTGGGCGGAGCGGCTTTCGGCTATCCCTGGCGCAAGTACGTGGTCCTCAACGGCGGACTGGTGCCACTGGCCAAGGACGACCCCGAGACGTTCCGCGGCGTCCTGCTGCACGAGCTCGCGCACGTCCGCAACAACGATCTCGGTATCACCGCGCTCGCCGTGGCGACCTGGCGAGCGTTCGTCGCGGTCACCCTGATCCCGTTCGCCTTCCTGTTTTTCGCCGACGAGCAGTTCGCCACGATCACCCACTGGGGGCTGACCGCGGTGCAGCTCATCCCGTTCTCGGTCCTCGCTTTGGTGGCCCGCAACGGTGTCCTGCACGGACGCGAGTACCTCGCCGACGCGACCGCGGCGCGGTGGGCGGCGGGCACGTCCGGCCTGGACCGGCTCCTGTCGCGCGATGACACCGTGCGCCACCGCGTCCGGGTGCTGTTCGGTTTCCACCCCAGCCCCGCCCACCGGCAGCGGGCCCTGGCCGAGTCGCGGCCGCTGTGGACGAGCGGCCTGTTCGACGTGTTCCTGCTCGGTGCCCTCACCGGACTCGCGTGGCCGAGCGTCCTGTACGTCTTGCGTCGCGAGACGTTCTTCGACGTCGGCGTTTCGTCGTCGTTGCGGGCCTTGTGGCCACTGACCGCGATCGTCGGTGCGGCGCTGGCCGCGACGGTGGCCGGCCGGGCCCGGGACGGGCGCCCGAGCGGCAACAGCCTGGTGAGCGTGGTGTTCGCCGCCGGGGTGATCGGCGGTGTGCACCTGACTTTCACCGGGTCCAGCCTCGGCCTGTTCCCGGTGGACGTGCCGTTCTCGTGGAGCATGGCGTGGTGCGGAGTACTGGTCGCCGTGTGCTGGCTGTGGACGATGATCGTGGACGTGACGGCCCGGCAGTGGTCCTGGGCCTCGCCCAGGGCGGCCATCCCCGTCCTCGTGGCGGTCGAGGCGGCGCTGCTGACCCTGGTGCTGGCTCCGTTGCTGGCCTCCCGGATCGACCTGCAGATCATCGAGTCCCTGACGTCTTCGGACTCCCTGCCGCACCTGCTCGACCTTCGCGGCGCCGAACCGGCGTTGGTGGTCATCGTGGCCGCCGCCGCGATCTTCCCGGTGACCGGAAGACTGGCTCCGGTGCTCGCCAGGCTCGGCAGCACCACCAAGCGGAGATTCCCGGGCTAGGACCGGCAGAGCAGCGCGTCCGGCGTCCGGCTCGAACCGATCCGGCCGGTGTGGGCGACGCCGGCGACGTACTCCCCCGGCGCGCACTGGCCCTTGTAGTTGCCGGTCGCGAAGTCGCCGCCGGGGTCGCCGGAGGGCCGGTTGTCGCCGCGGTCGAACCACACCGTGCGGCCCGTGCGGCCCAGCGGTGTCGCCGACCGGCCGCACAACACCGCCGAGAAGGCCGCGCCCTGGACGCTGTACCCGACGACCGCGTGGCCGGGCGGGCACTGGGTCTTGGTGTAGCCGGACGCCCAGTCGGTGTCGACGTAGGTCTCGTCGCGCACGACCACGTAACCGCCCGGGGCGGCGAGCGTCCCGGTGCACAGGCCGCGGTTGCCGGTGTGGGCCAGGCCGGCGAGGCGCTGGCCGTCCGGGCAGACACCCTTGCGGGCGCCGGAATTCCAGTCCGGCAGCGCACGGACCTGGCGCGACTCCGGGAAGTCGCCGTAGTCGAGGTTCAGCATCGACCAGTGTTCCGAGGCCGGGATCGGCCCGGTCCGGGACGGCGCCGAGATCAGTCGCTGCCAGGCCGGGCCGCGCCAGTCCGTGCCGTCGAGGACGTCGATGCGGCGGCCCGCCGGGTCGTACTCGAGCAGGGCCCAGCCGTCGCCGGAGCCGTTGGCCTGGAAGCCGACCGCGGGCCAGTAGGCGAAGTCCGTGTCGGTCTCGGCGAGGTAGTTCACGAAGTTTTCGAAAAACGCGCGCGACGCCGGGTCGGTCGTGTTGCGGCCTTCGCCGAATTCGCTGATCCACAACGGCGCGGTGTAGTGCTTGCCGGTGTCGGCCGAGACGAAGAACGCCTGCCGGTACAGCACGTCCCGCAGGTCCTGGGGGGCGAGGTCGCGGTAGCGCGGGTCGTGCGTTTCGCCGACGCCGGTCGCGCCGGAGTGGTTGGGCCCGGTGTAGCCGTAGAAGTGCGCCGAATAGACGAGCTTGCCCGAGTCCACGAGCGTGTGCGACAGCGTCCGGGCGGGTTCCAGCGTCGGCCGGCCGTGTGGAAAGCCGTCGATCGGCAGCCCGGTCCAGTTGATGCCCTCGACGAAGATCAGCAGGTCGCGGTTCGCTTCGGTGAGGATGCGGTCGGCGACCTGCTGGCTCGCGCGCTGCCAGTCGGTGCCGTTGCCCCAGCCCCAGTTGGGGTCGTCGAAGGTGTTGCGGCGCACCTCGTTGTACAGGTCGGCGCCGACGACGCGCTTGTTCGCGGCGTAGCGGCGCGCCATGAACAGCCAGTCGTCCTGCCACTGCTGCTCGGTCTGCGCGGTGTTCCAGCGCTCGTTGCCGTCGAGCCCGCAGCACCAGCGCGAGGTGGTGGTGTGGTTGTTGAGGACGACGGCGAACCCGCGCGCGGTCAGCCGTTCGACGACGCGGTCGTAGACCTGCAGCGGCGTGAAGCCGTGCAGGTCCGGGTTGGCGGCCAGGTCCGGGACGGGCCGGGTGTCGTGGAGCATCGCGTTGGAGAACTGCAGCCGGACGCTGTTGAGGCCGAGCCGCGCGAGCCCGTCGATGACGGTGTCGATGGACGCGCGGTCCAGCCCGAGCGGGGTCTGGTAGGCGATCTCGCCGGCGTGGTGGTTCGCCGGGTCGTTGACGTCGCCGGAGCCGGTCCACGTGCCGCTCGCGCCGTGCCAGTTGGCCGCCTTCAGCTTGAAGCGGTCGCCGTGCGCGTCGACGATGTACCGGCCGCGGGTGCTGAGCGGCCCGGTCCAGGGCGGCGGGTCCGCCTCGTCCCGGGCCACCGGAACGACGACGCCGGCGACGGCGAGCAGGACGGTGAGCAGCGCACCCGGGATCCTCACGCACGGAAGTCAACCACGCTCAGCAGTCGGAGCGCACCGGCTTGCCCGCGAACCGGTCGGCCAGGTAGTGCACGACATCGCCCGCGGAGAACGCCAGCGTCGTCACGTGCTCGCCGACGTAGGTGCCCCACGTGACGTCGACCCCGGCCGCGCAGTACTCCCGCCGCAGGGTCTGCGCCTGCGACAACGGGATGATTTCGTCGAGGCTGCCGTGGAAGAGGAAGATCGGCGCCTGCGGCGGCCGGGCGCCCAGTTCGTTCTCGGCCAGCCGCTTCTGCCACTTCGCCGTGGTGAGCGGGTTCGACGTCGTGTAGTCGGCGATGTGGCCGAAGGCGTAGCCGGACACCGCGTCGACGCACACGTCCTGCTGCGTCGCGTACAGCGTGCGGCCGCGGTCGTTGAGGTAGGCGGGCAGGTCCAGCTCGGGGTAGGCCGCGTCCAGGCCGAGCGCCGAGAGCAGCAGGAAGCCGAACCCGATGCCGCCGTCGAGGTTCTCGGCCACCACGTTCAGGTCCGCGGGCGTGCCGCCGGCCGTGATGCCGGCGACGGGCAGCTCCGGCGCGTAAGACGGGGCCAGTTCGCCCGCCCAGGCCGCGCCCCCGCCGCCTTGGGAGTACCCGGAGAACGCGACCAGCCCGCCTTCGGCCAGGCCGGTGGCGGGGAGCCGGGTGGCCGCGCGGACGGCGTCGATCACCGTGTGGCCCTCCGAGCGTCCGACGACGTAGGTGTGCCGGCCCGGCGTGCCGAGGCCCTCGTAGTCGGTGATCGCGACGGCCCAGCCGCGGCTCAGCATGGCGTCGACGAACAGCGGCTTCTCGTAGTCCGGCTGGAACTTCGACGGCGCGCAGCGGTCGCCGATGCCGCGGGTGCCGCTGGCGACCGAGACGATCGGGCGCGGGTCCGGGCCGGTCCACGGCGCCGTCGGCACCAGGACCCGGCCCGACACCGCGATCGGCGTGTCCGTCGCGGACCTCGACCGGTACAGCACGAGGTACCCCTTGGCACTGCCGGAGTCCGGCAACGGCCGCCACCAGACGACGTCGCCGCCGGCGCCCGCCGGCAGCGGGCTCGGCGGCGTGTAGAAGGCGTCACCGTCCGGGCCTCGCGGCGGATCGGCGGTCGCGGCGCTCGCGGACACCGCGGAGAGCAGGGTGACGACGACGGCCAGCAGGACCGTCCGGAACGGACTTCGGCGCACGGGAACTCCTCGTTGAGTCCGCTCGGGATCAGAAGACGCGGTCGACGTCTCGGGCGATCAGGTGGTCCAGCGCGCGCTCGGCGAGCGCGGCGATGGTCATGGACGGGTTGCAGGCCGCGGTCGTGCCCGGCATCAGGGCGCCGTCGAGCACGTAGAGGCCGCGGTGGCCGAGCACGCGGCCGTCCAGGTCGCAGACCGAGCCCATGGCGGCGCCGCCGAGCGGGTGCCAGGTGCTCGGCGCGATGGCGGTGGTGTCGAGCAGCACGCCGAGCGGGCCGGCGATGCGGGTGATCCGTTCGTGGATGCGGGCGCTCAGCTTCGCGTCGGCACCGGAGGGCCAGTGCAGCACGGCGTCGTCCTTCGCCGCGTCGTAGACGAACCGGCCGCGGCCTTCGCTGACGCCGTACCCGACGAGCATCGTGGTCCGCAGGTCCGGCAGCGGCGGCAGCGACGCCTGGATGACGGTGTTGGCCGTCGCGGGGTCGGCCCACTCCTTGCTGCCGTAGACGACCGGGCCGCCCTGCGGGGCGCCGAAGTCGTCGGCGAGGTTCGTCCAGGTGTAGATGCGGTCGCCGTTGCTGCCCCAGCCGGCGCCGAGCCCGTCGGGCAGGTCGGGGATGTCGCCCTTCGCGCCCGCCCGCATCAGCAGCCGCGTCGTGTTCGCCGTCCCGGCGGCCATGACGAGCGCCTTCGCCGTCAAGACCTTCTTCTCCAGCACGTTCCCGGCGGTGTCGATGCGGTCCACGCGGATTTCCCACCGGCCGTCGGGCGCCAGCGCGACGTCGGTGACGTTGTGCAGGACGGCGACGGTGCAGCGGCCGGTGGCCTCGGCGGCGGCGAGGTAGGTGACGTCGACCGAGTGCTTGCCGCCGTTGTTCACCCCGAGCGCGCAGTCGCCGTTGGTGTAGGACGGTTTCATCTCGCCGTCGAGCTCGCGCAGGGCGTAGTCCCAATCGATCGGCATCGGGATCTTCTCGGCGGGGTAGCCGGCGTTGCGTGCGTTGCGGGCGAAGATCCGGGACGCCTTGTACGGCGCGCTCACGACGAGGGCGTCCGGCGCGGTGGCGATGCCGAGCATCGCGGCGACGCGCGGGTAGTACTCGGCGTCCAGCCGGGCGTAGTCGAGCTGCTCGGGAAAGCAGGCGTGGAACAGCTCGGCCGTCGGCTGCAGCGTCATGCCCTGGTAGACCAGCGAGCCGCCGCCGACACCGGCCGCGCACATCATGCTCATCCCCCGGCCGGTGACCTGCTCGAGCAGGCCGGTGTAGCGCTCGAACGGCGGCAGCGACGGCAGGCCCGGCAACGCCTGCGCCGAGCCCAGCCAGAAGATCCGCTTGTCGGGCGCCGACGTCGGGCGCGGGAACGTCTCGGCGTCCGGCCCGGTCGGCCACCGCCGGCCCCGTTCGAGCACCAGCACCGGCACCCCGGCCTGGGCGAGCCGCAGCGCGGTGACCCCGCCGCCGAACCCGGACCCGATGACGACGACCCGGTGCTCTTCCCGGCTGACCGGAACGCGGCCCGCTCCGAGCGCGGCGACACCACCGAAGGCGATGGCGCCCTGCAGGACGGTACGGCGGTTCAGGGTGCGCATGAGCGGGTTCCTCCGGCCGTGATCGTGACTTTCGGTGACTGTAGGAACCCGAAGCGAGAGATGGAACAGATTGCCCGTCTCACTACTCACGAGTAGGGTCGGGCCTCATGCGCGCAGCGCGACCGTCCGCGGCCGTACCCCGGCGCGTCGACGCCCGGCGCAACCGCGAGGCGATCCTGCGCGCGGCCGACGAAGCGTTCAGCGAAGACGCCGACGTCGCACTGGACGCGGTGGCCCGCCGCACCGGCCTCGGCCGCGCGACCGTCTACCGCCACTTCCCCGACCGCACGGCGCTCGCCCTGGCCGTCGCCGCGCATCACCTCGCCGCGCTCAAGAACCGGGTCCGCGGCCGGGAGCCGTTCCGCGAACTGCTGGGATCGGTGCTGGCCATGCAGGCTCGGCGCCGCCCGCTCGTCCGGCTGTTCCGCGAACTGCCGGAGCGCAGCCGCCGCCACCACGCCCACGCCCTGGTTTCGCTGCTGCGCCCGGCTCTGGAGCAGGCCCAGCGCGAAGGCACCGTGCGCGCGGACATCGAACCCGCGGACCTGGCCCTGCTGTTCGAGATGCACGAGGCGGCACTGGCGTCGGAACTGGTCACGCGGGAGCCGTCGGAACCGGCAGAGCGCCTGGTGCGGGTGTTCCTCGACGGCTTGACCGGATCTTGACAAGAGCGGCACCACTCAAACTCTGCCCGTTCGTTCACAACTAATTACTATCTACCTGCTCAGAGGCTGCTTGCCTCAGAAATTGATACTCAATATAGTACTGGTTTGTGGACGACGAGACGGTCAAGGCGGTGCGCCGGAGCGTTCTGCGGCTCGCGCGGCGGTTGCGCGGCAGCCGCTCGGCGGGGGCGTTGAGTCCCGCCAAGGTCGGCGTGCTGGGTTACTTGTCCCAGCACGGCGCCAGCAGTCCGGGCGAGATCGCCGCGGCCGACGCGCAGCGGCCGCAAGCGCTGACCAAGGTGTTCACCGAACTCGAGGCCGACGGGCTGATCAGCCGGTCGCCCAACGAGCTCGACGGACGCAGCGTCCTCCTGCACCTCGCCGCGCACGGCACGGCCGCGCTGGAAGCCGACATGCGCGAACGCGATGCATGGCTGGCGGCCGCGCTCGAGACGTTCACCGAGACCGAGCGCGGCCTGCTCCGCCTGGCCGCACCCCTGCTGGCGCGGCTCTCCGACCACCCCGCCACGAAGGACGAAGCATGACCGACGTCGATGCCTTCCCGCCGCCCCGCGCCTGCCCGTACTCGCCACCGTCCCGGCTCGGCGAACTGCAGCGCGACGCCCCGATCAGCCGGGTCCGGATCTGGGACGGCAGCACGCCGTGGCTGCTCACCCGGTACGCCGACGTCCGGGCGGTGCTCGCCGACCGCCGGTTCAGCGTCGATCCCACCCGGCCCGGCTACCCCGCGCGCGGCCCGGCCGGCCGCGGCCGGCGCAGCGGACGTGGCTCCTTCATCTCCATGGACGCCCCCGAGCACACCCGCCTGCGCCGGATGCTCATCAGCGAGTTCACCGTGCGCCGCGTCGAGGCGCTGCGGCCGGCCATCCAACGCACCGCCACCGAACTGCTGGACGAGCTGACCGCCGGGCCGCAACCGGCCGATCTGGTCGCCCGGTACGCGCTGCCGCTGCCGTCCATCGTCATCAGCGAACTGCTCGGCGTGCCCTACGAAGACCACGCCTTCTTCGAAGATCGCGCCCGCGCGATGCTGGACGACTCCGCCGGCGGCGACGCCAATCGCGCCGCCACCGCGGAACTCGCCCGCTACCTCGGCACCCTGCTGCACCGGCGAAGCGGCGACGATCTGCTCGGGCGCCTCAACGCGGAGCAGGTCGCCACCGGTGCGCTCTCGCGGGCGGACGCGGTGGCCACGGCCATCCTGCTCTTGATCGCCGGCCACGAAACCACCGCCAACCAGATCGCCCTGTCCACCGCCTTCCTGCTCGACAACCCCGAGCACGCCGAGGCGTTCCGCACCGCGGAGGGCCCGCCGTCGGCCGCGGTCGACGAACTGCTGCGGCTGCTGACGATCACCCACTTCGGCCGCCGCCGCGTCGCGACCGCCGACGTCCGGCTCGGCGACGTCACCATCCGCGCCGGCGAGGGCGTCATCGCCGCCGCCGACATCGCCAACCGCGACCCCGGCGAGTTCGCCGATCCCGACGAGGTGGACCTCGCCCGCGGTCCCAACCACCACCTCGCCTTCGGGCACGGCGAACACCTCTGCCTCGGCCACCACCTCGCCCGCCTCGAACTTCACATCGCGCTGACAACGCTGCTGCGGCGCCTGCCCCGGCTGCGGCCCGCCGTCCCCACCGGCGAATTGCCGTTCCGGCACGCCCACCCGATCTACGGCATCGACCGACTGCCCGTGACCTGGGACTGACCCGTCGTGCGTCCTAAAAGGACCGGCGAAGCAAGCCGTCCGCGACCGGTCCGTCCCGTTCGGCTCGGGCCGGATCGTGCCGATTCAACGGGCAACGGTGCCGCGGCACCACGGTGGGCGGAGCGTCTTCGAGAGTCCAGCCGAGCGCGGCGGCGGTTCGCAGAGCACAGGCGCGGCACGGGTCTTCGCCGCTCACGTCACACCCCGGCCCCGACCGCCGGCCGGCGGGTGACGAGGTAGTCGCACAGGAACGCGGCGGCCAGACCGCCGGCGAGCGGGCCGGCGAGGTAGGCGAAAAGCTGCGCCCACGCGGCATCCTCGCCGGCGAGGGCCAGCACCGCGTCCGGGCCGAAGGTGCGGGCCAGGTTCACCGAGGCACCGGTGAGCGGACCGAACACCATGATCTGGGTGGCCAGCGCGAGCCCGATGCCGATCCCGGCCACGCCCTTGGGCGCGTTCGGCGCGACAGCCAGCGTGAACACCGCGGTGACCAGGATGAAGGCGCCGATCGCCTCGGCCACCAGCGCCTGGACGTAGCCGACGCCGGTGCCGAAGGTGGTGGCGCCCAGCCCGGCGGCGGTGGCGGTGTCGCCGTAGGTGGCATAGACCAGCGCGGCACCGAGCACGCCGCCGGCGAGCTGCGCGACCACGTAGGCGGGGACTTCCCGCCAGGAGAACCGGCCACGCGCGGCCAGCGCGACGGTGACCGTGGGGTTGAAGTGCCCACCCGACACCGAACCGAAGGCGTAGATCGCGATGGCCAGTGCGAGCCCGTGCGCCAGCGCGACGATCAGCAGACCGGGCCCGCCGGCCCGGGCCGCCGCAACGGACACGGCGGCGCCGATGCCGAACCGGCACAGGATGCCTGTGCCGGCGAGCTCCGCCAGCAGGCGTCGAACCAGTGACATGTCCATGTCCTCGTCCTTTCCTTGTGGTACAAGGGAAAACGGGACGGCGGCACAGGCAGACGTTAGGGACTCCACACCTCGGGAGACACCGCCGACCGGCCAACGTAAGTGAATGTCAAGAACCGGCGGCGAAAAACTGTGGGCCGTTCACGGCTCCGGAGCACCGGAGTCAAAGGCAGGCGCCGGTGCCCGTGGCGTCGATCCGGACCGTGATGTCGTTCTCCTCTCTGCCGTTCGGGTCGGTTGCCACCACTCGCAATGAATGCGGCCGACGGCCAGGTCGCCGGGTGCCATGATCGCGCCCTGCTGGAAAAAGTGCCGGCCGTCGACCGATGGCAGCACGCGAATGGTGCCCCACACCGGGGCATTCCGTCACCGCGAGCCTCTTCCGGCTCCCCTCAGGCCAGAGCCAGTCTTCAGTCCAGCAGGAGCGGGGACGGCAGGCGCTGCTCGGGATGCATGCGGAGCAGCCCGTGCACCACCCCGGCCAACCCGGACATCAGGCTCGGTGAAAACGCTTCGCGGGCCAGGCCACCGACCGGCCCGCGCTGCTCCAGGCCGGTCAGGAGCTCCGCGTCGATCTCGTTGCGGTCCGGGCCGTCCCAGGACGGCTCGGCCTGGCGGATCGCGTCGAGCATCTCCCACATGCCCATGTCTCCGTGGCACAGCGTGTGGCTCCAGCCGAAGCCTTCGGCGGCGCTCGCGCGGGCGGCGCGTCCCGCCATCTCCAGCCACCGCTCCTCGCCGGTGCGGCGGTGCAGGTCGAGCGCCGCCAGTCCGATGCCGGCGCTTCCGTGGCACCAGCTGGTGAAGAAGTCCTCTTCGCTGCCGATGCGGGCGTCGAACCAGTTGCCCTCCTCCGGGCGGTACAGCCATTCCTGGTAAGCGAACGCCCGCTCCGCCAACTCCCGCCAGCCGGCCCGCTCCGCCGGCGTGCCGGCGTCGCTGAGCGCGAGGCGCATCAGGGTCCAGCCGATGCCGGTTGCGCCGTGGGCGAAGCCGCCGATGCCCTCGGGGTTGAGCCGGGTGGGCCAGCGTGCCCCGTAGTCCTCGTGCACGGCCAGTTCCACCAGGCGGTTGCCGACCGCCGCGGCCACCGGGAGCCACTCCGGGCGGCCGGTTGCGGCGAGGCCGAGCAGCGGCACCGCCGCTCCCGCGACGCCGTTGAGCAGGTCCACCTCGCGGTCCTCGGCGATCATGCGGCCGTCGGTGAACAGCCCGGCCCGCTCGGCCGCCCGCTCCGGCAGCCAGTCCCAGCCCAGCACGCGATGCAGCGCGAGCCACGTCCACACCTGCGACGCCGCACCGCTGAACGCCCCGGCCGACGGTGTCTCGGTCAGCTCCTCGACGCTCATCAGCACCCGCAGCGCCCCGTCGAAGCACTCCTGCACCCCGGCGACCTCGTCGGCGCGGCCGGCGCGCACCTCGGCCAGGTATCCGGCCAGCGTGAGCACCACCCCGCCCTGGCCGGTGTACAGGTCGGCGGGCAGGACGCGGATCGACCAGCCCGCCGGGGTGAAGACCGGGCTGATCCAGGTGACCGTGCCGTCCGCGCCGCGCACCCCGCCCTCGCACAGCTGCCGGACCAGCCGCGCGGCCAGCGCCCGCCGCCGGCGGTCCCGGTTCCGGCCGTGCGGCTCGTGCGCCGGGTACTGGCGGCGCGAGGGCAGGGTGCGTTCGTTGAGGTAGGCGCCGACGAGGGCGTCCTGGATGATCGACTCCTCGAGCGGCAGGTCCGCCCCGCGCCAGTCGGCCACCGACGCCGCGATCGCCGCGTCGCCGACGGTGAAGCCGAACAACGGGACGTCCCCGGCCAGCAGGTCGGCGATCTCCGCGTCGATGGTCGGCCGGTCCTGGGGCGCGCCGTGCAGGACCTGCGCGTTGCGGAGCAGGATGTCCCGCCCGCGTTCGATCGCGGCCGCTTCGTCGTGCAGGGACGCCGGGTGCCACAGCATCCGGCCGATGTCGACGTAGGCCTGCGTCGGGCGCAGGATCCGGCGGGCTTCGGCGCCGTCGAAGTGCCGGAGCAGGTGGTGCACGTCGCCGGCGGGAGACGTGTCGAGGCGGTGCAGGTGCGCGGTCATTTCCCGGAACCCCTCGAGCACGCTGTCCCAGTGGGCGTGCAGCACCGGCTTCGGGCTGGGGTGGTTGCCCGCGGCCGGCACGTCGACGAGGTCGACCCGCAGGCGCGCGGCGGCCGTGCCCGCGTCGGCGATCACCGGCGCCGGGATGCGGGGCTGCTGCCCGGGCAGCGCGCCGATCCCGGAGATGTCCACCCCGCCCAGCGCGTATCCCGTGCCGCGCACCGGGAGCAGGCCGGTGCGCAGGACCGTCCGGCGGATCGACGCGGTCGCGACGTCCACGGCGTCGCCCTGCCCGCTGGCCGGGAACTCCGCGGGGGCGTCGAACAACGTCTCGGCGTCCACGACGACCGGCACCGGACCCGCCGCGATCATGTTCTCCGCGTGCATGTCGGTGCCGCCGCACAGCCGCAGGACGGCCAGCCAGTGCCCGATGTTGCGGTAGAAGACGCCCAGCTCCCGCTCGTCGGCGCAGTAGCGCGGCTCGACGTGGTCGGCCCACCCGTAGCCGGCGCGCAGCAGCACCCGCGGCACCCGGATCCGCTCGGCGGGCCCCGGCGCGCCGGGGAACTGTGCGTAGACGTCCTCGATCAGCGCCGCGAGCGCCACGTCGATCGCCGAGTTCCGCGGCTTGTACATGATGGTTCCGGCCCCGACGTCGACCCGGCTGACGGTCCGGCCGCCCCGGTGCGTGTCACCCCGCCCGAACGCGACCGCCTTCAGCGGTCCGCGCAGCGGCTCGTCGAAGGCCGGGCGGTCGGCGGCCAGCCGGGCGGCGAAGCCGGCGACGGCGGTCACGGACGCCTGCGCCACCCGCTCGACTCGCCGCGGCAGGACCGGGTAGCGCCCTTCGATGCTCGTCAGGTAGTCCTCGCGCGTCGCTTCTTCGACGTAGTCCGCCCAGATTTCGCCGTCTCCGGCCGCGCCGGCGACCAGCCGCCGCGCGTGCAGCTCGATGAGGAACACGCGGGACAGCTTCGCGTGCAAGGACTGGACCAACGCGTCGCTCCCGGCGGCCAGGATCAAGGCACGCTCGTCCGGGGCCAGGCCGGGAATCGCGTCGAGCTCGCCCGCCAGGGTGGTCCGCCACGGCCGGGTGAGCCGTTCCACCGGGGCGCCGAACGGGAGGGTTTCGTTGTCCAGTGCATCGAGCATGCCGGCCTCCGCCTGATCCGATCCGAGTGCGCCCGCGCACTCCCGCGAGGGGAATGGCGGGCGCGTACCGATAATCGATCTCGTCAGCAGCACCAGCTGCCGTGGGAGCCGGTCGGGCTGGAACAGAACGCGTACAGCATGTCGGTCGGGTCGACCAGCGCGGCCTCGGCGGCGTTCCCGCCGACGTAGAGCGGGCCGGCCGGGTTCGCCAGGCCGTGTACCGATTCCGAACCCGACAGCCAGCCTTCCAGCACGGCCGTGGAATCCACAGTTTGCATGGCATCCTCCAGTTCGACGAAGCATCTGAACACTTCGAGCGCAGTGTATGCATTTACGCGGCACTGCTTCGACGGCCGTTCGGACGCAATTCAAACGGCTCACGGAAATTCGTCAAGATCTTTCTATGTCCGATTTCCGAAAAATCGGCTCGCTGAAATGGCGGTACCATTCATCGGTACCGCTGCTTCGTCGTTCATCGAAAAGATCACGGCAGGCCCGCGGCGCGGGCCATGATCCGGCGGGTGCGCTCCCGCAGCAGCGCGTGCGTCCGGTCGTGGTGGTTGCGGGGGTGCCAGGCCATGCCGAGTACCACCTCCGGCAGCACCACGGGAATCGGGAACGTCCGCAGCCCCAGCGTCTCCAGCATCGAACGGCCCAGCCGGGCGGGCGTGACGCAGACGACGTCGGTGCCCCGGGCCAGGTGCAGCGCACCGGCGAAGCTCGGCAGCACGGCGATCACCCGGCGGCTCAGGCCCAGCTCGGCCAGCCGCTCGTCGATCGGGCCGTGGGCCCGGCCCCGGCGCGAGACGACGATGTGGTCGGCCGCGGCGAACTTCTCGGGGGTGACGGTCTTCGCCTTCGCCAGCGGGTGCTCCGGCCGGATCGCGCCGACCAGCGTTTCGGTGACGAGGGTTTCCGCATGGATCTCGGGGTCACCCGGGCGAAGCGTCCCGATCTCCAGGTCCACGAGCCCTTCGCGCAGCGCCGGGGTGTCCTCGAGGTTTTCCGGCCGCAGCCGCAGCGAGATCCCCGGCGCCTGGCTCCGCAGGTCGTCGATGAGGGCCGGGATGAACGTCGTGGACAGCACGTCGGTGACCTGCAGGTCGAACATGCGCACCGCGGCCCGCGGGTCGGCCGCGGCCGAGGGGGTGAACAGCGCGCGGGCCCGCGTCGCGACCGCGTGCACCTCACTGCGCAGCTCCAGCGCCCGGGGAGTCGGCACGAGATCGCGGCCGGCCCGCACGAACAGCGGATCGTCGAACGTGCGCCGCAGCCGGGCGAGGGTGCGGCTCATCGCCGGCGCCGAGGTGTGCAGGCGCGCCGCCGCCTTCGTCACGCTGCTCTCGGTGAGCAGGGCATCCAGCGCCTCGATGAGGTTCAGGTCGTAGTCCACCCCGCCGATTATCACAGGTGGAATCAGTCCGTACCCAGGTTGCACTGGAGTTAACCGGGTGCCGTCCTTAGCGTCGGTGGCGAACGACGAAGGAGGACCGTGATGCGAGCTGTGGTGATCGGTGGCGGGGTGGTGGGGCTGACGACCGGAATCGCGTTGCGCCGCAGCGGAATCGACGTGGTGGTCCACGAGCGCGCGCCGGAGATCCGCGCGGCCGGGGCGGGACTGGGGTTGTGGGCCAACGCGCTGGCCGTGTTCGACGCCCTCGGGGTCGGCGAGCAGGTGCGCGCGATCGGCAAGCCCAGCGAGATGTACTTCCACGACCCGGCCGGGCGGCTGCTGGAGACCCCGGAATTCGGGGTCGAGGATCACCGGTTCCTGCTGGTGCACCGGGCGAAGCTCACCGATCTGCTCGCCGACGCCGTCGGCCGGGACAACATCCGCCTCGCCACCGGGCTCGCCGCGTACGACGAGCACGCGGACCACGTCACGGTCCGGTTGACCGACGGCAGCGAGGAGGCCGCCGACGTCCTCGTCGGGGCGGACGGCGCGTACTCGGCGGTCCGGGCCCAGCTGGTGCCGGGGACGCCGGCGCAGGAACACCCCGGGCACCACGCCTGGCGCGCGGTGCTCCCGGATCCGGGCCTCGCGCTGACCGAGAACCGGCTGATCCTGGGCGGCCACCGCTGCCGCGGCGGGTACCTGCGCACCCACGACGGCGGCGTGTACTGGCTGGTGAACCAGTTCGACGCGCCGGAACCGGCCGGCACCCTCAAGGAGCAGGCCCTCGCCCGGGCCACGCACCTCGACGAGAGCGAGCACGGCGGCGTCCTCGCCGAGCTCATCCGCGCCACGCCCGAGGACCGGATCCTGCACAACCGGATCATGCTCGTGCCACCGTTGCCGCACTGGGCGTCCGGGCGCGTCGTGCTGGTCGGGGACGCGGCCCACGCGATGTCGCCGCACGTCACGGCGGGCGCGACGCTGGGCATCGAGGACGCCGCGCTGCTCGGCCGCCTGCTTTCCCCCACCGGCGACGTGATCGAGGCGCTGGCCGCCTACGAAGCGGACCGGATCCCGCGGTACGCCCGGGTCGCGGAGCTGTCGGCGGCGGTGGAGCACGCCGCCACACCGCAGGGGTTCGCGCGGCACTACGCCGCGTTCAGCCACTGGATGATCACCCCGGCCGGGAATCCGGTGACCGCGTGAGCTTCACGGTGGAAGTGGACGTGCCGGTGCCGATGCGGGACGGCGTCGCGCTCGCCACCAACGTGTGGCTCCCGGACGGACCCGGCCCGTTCCCGGCGTTGCTGGTCCGCACGCCCTACGGCAAGGACAACGCCGGGCTGTACGGCAATCCGAAGCTCCCCGACGTGTTCGCCCTCGTCGAAGCCGGTTACGCCGTGGTGGCGCAGGACGTCCGGGGCACCTCCCGCTCCCCCGGCACGTTCGTGCCGCACACCCACGAAGGCCCGGACACCGTCGACACCCTCGGCTGGCTGGCCGCGCAGCCGTGGTGCGACGGCGCGGTCGGCATGTGGGGCGGGTCCTACCTGGGGTTCAGCCAGTGGCAGGCCGCGGTGCACGACGTCCCGGCGCTACGGGCGATCGCGCCGGTGATGACCTCGGCCGACCCGTACGCGGCACCGTGGCGCTCCCCCGGCGGCGCGTTGTCCCAGGACGCCGTCCTCACCTGGGGCACCCTCTCCGCCCTGCGCAACCTGCGACGCGGACTCGACGACGGACGTGGCGACCCCGCCGACGCCGGCGCGCTGCTGGCCGGCCTGGCCGAACCGCCATCACTGCACGAACCGCTGCCGATCGCCGGCCGCGCCGCGGTGACCCGCTCCCTGCCCTGGCTCGGCCAAGTGCTCGACCACCCGGAACGCGACGCGTTCTGGCGGGAGATCGCCGCCATCGACCACGTCGAGCGGATCACCGTGCCGGCCCTCCACATCGGCGGGTGGTACGACGTGTTCATCGGCGAAACCGTGCGGTCGTACACGACGCTGCGCCACCGCGGAGGCAACGCCGCCGCCCGCGACGGCCAGCGGCTGATCATCGGCCCCTGGTCCCACCCCGACGGGACCGACCTCGGCACCTACCCCGACCGGTCGTTCGGGCTCGCCGGCAGCATCAAGACCGCCGGCATCACCGAGGAGCACCTGCGGTTCTTCGACCGCTGGGTCCGCGGCCGGCCCGGCCTCCCCGACGACACCCACCGGGTCCGGCTCTTCGTGATGGGGGCCGACGAGTGGCGCGACGAGCCGGACTGGCCGCTCCCGGACACCCGGTACACCGCCTTCTTCCTCGACGGCGGTGGCCGGGCCGGCACCGCTGGCGGCGACGGCGTCCTGACCCGCGACACCCCGGCCGAGGACGCGACCGACACCTTCCACTACGACCCGCACGACCCCGTGCCCAGCCTGGGCGGCACCGTGCTCGCCGCCGCGCCGGGCACCTACCCCGGGCCAGCCGACCAGGCCGCGATCGAAACGCGCGCGGACGTCCTGTGCTTCACCACCCCGGTTCTCCAGCGGCCCGTCGAGGTCACCGGCCACCTCACCCTGGTGCTGCACATCCGTTCGTCCACACAGGACACCGACTTCACCGGCAAGCTCGTCGACGTCCACCCCGACGGCCGGGCCATCCTGCTCTGCGAAGGCATCCAGCGCGTCCGCTACCGCGAGTCGCTCACCGAACCCGCCCTCCTGGCGCCGGGCACGGACGCCGAACTCACCCTCGACCTGGGCGTCACCGCGAACGTCTTCCGGCCCGGCCACCGCATCCGGCTCGAAGTCTCCAGCAGCAACTTCCCCCGCTACGACCGCAACACCAACACCGGCGCGACGATCGCCGCCGACGACGCGGACGCCGTGGTCGTCGCCGTCAACCACGTCCGCCACGGACCCGCCCACCCCAGCCGGCTGATCCTGCCGGTGATCGAACGCCCCACCTCCGAGGAGGACCGAGCATGATCGCGCTGCCGGAGCTGTCCGACCGGTTGGCCATCGCCGACGTCGTCGCCGGCCTTGCCCACGCCCAGGACGACCAGGACTGGGTCGCCTTCCGGCGGCTGTTCGCCGAGCAGGTGACGCTGGACCTCTCGACCCACTACCACGGCAGGCCGCCGACCACCGTGACCGCCGCCGACCTCGTCGAGCTGGCCCGCACGACCCTGGCCGGGTTCGACTGCACCCACCACGCCGCGACCGACCTCCTCATGCGGCAGGACGGCGACGAAGCCACCTGCCGCGCGCACATGGTCGCCTACCACCACGTCCCCGCCGACCCCGGCGTCGTCGACCACTGCACGATGCGCGGCCGCTGGGACCTCAAGCTGCGCAAGCTCGACGGGCGGTGGCTCATCGAGCACTGGACCGTCGTGCGCACCGCGCCGTGGGAAGGCTCGCCGGACGTCTACGCCCTCGCCGCCGCCCGCCTCGCACCCCGAACCTGAGGAGCACCACCGATGTTCTACGAGATCCGCACCGAGCACGCCCGCCCGGGCCGCGGCGCCGAACTGGCCCGCTACCTGGACGAGACCGTCATCCCGCTGCACCAAGAACACGGGATGCAGGTGGTGGGCTCGTTCACGGGGCCCGCCGACACCGTCGTCTGGATCAGGCGCTTCGAAGACGACGCCGACCGCGACCGTATCCTGGACGCCGTCCACCAGGACCCCCGGTGCGCCCCGCTGGCCGCCACCGTTTCGGCACTGACGAGCGACCCGGCAACCACGACCCGGCTGGTGCCGACCGCCGGGTCGGCGCTGCGCTGAGCCCGACGTCGGAAAGGAAACCCGTGGCCGAGCACCGGCTTCCCGCCACCCGCGAGACCACAGTGGACGTCTTCGACCGGGCCACCCCGCCCGTGCTCACCGTCGACCCCGGTGACTCCATCGTGGTCGGCTCACTCGACGCCGCCGGCTACCTGGACCGGCGGGTGCAGGGCCCCACGATGTTCCCGGACCGGCGCGGCCACTGCCTGACCGGACCGATCGCGGTGCGCGGCGCCGAACCCGGCATGGTCCTGGGCGTGCACTTCACGTCGATCACGCCCGGCGACTGGGGCTGGACCGCCGCGGGCACGAAGGACAACGCGCTCAACCGCCGGCTCGGGGTCGCCGGCGGCCCCGGCGCCTGGCTGACGTGGGACATCGGACCCGAAACCGCCACCAGCAACCTCGGCCACACCGTCGCCGTCACGCCCTTCCTCGGCGTCATCGGTGTCCCGCCCGCCGAACCGGGACCGCACCCGACCATCCCGCCACGCCCGGCCGGCGGCGGCAACCTCGACTGCCGGGACCTCGTCCCCGGGTCGACGCTGTACCTGCCGCTGACCGTCCCGGACGCGCTGCTCCACCTCGGCGACGGCCACGCGGCGCAGGGCCACGGCGAAGTCGGCGGAACGGCGATCGAGTGCCCGATGACCACCGCGGTGACCCTCACCCTGGCAGCGGACGCGGCGGTCCCGGGCATCCACGCCGAAACCCCGGAAGGCCGCATCACCTTCGGCTTCGGCACCGACCTCAACGACGC
The DNA here is from genome assembly GCF_002904335.1 of Amycolatopsis sp. CA-126428. Lineage (GTDB taxonomy): Bacteria > Actinomycetota > Actinomycetes > Mycobacteriales > Pseudonocardiaceae > Amycolatopsis. The sequence continues at coordinate 81,273 of NZ_PPHF01000181.1, forward strand.
CATGGCCGACGCCCTGGCCGCCATGGTGACCTGGCTGCAGCAGCTGCACGGCCTCGACCGGCCGACCGCCCTGGCGCTCGCCTCGCCGGTCGTCGACCTGCGGATCACCCAGGTCGCCAACGAGACGTGGGGCGTACACGCGGTCCTCCCGCACGGCGCGATCCACTGACGGCGATCCCCGGGCGACTCCGACCCGTCGGCCGCCTGGGGAACGCCTCAGCCGAAACCTATCCGCAGACGCTATCGCCGCGGTAGCAGTAGACGCTCGTGAGGATGTCGTTGGGGTTTTCGGTGGTCATCCAGAGTCCCACGTTGTTGGCCCCGCCGGCGACGTCCGTGGTGAGGGCAAAGGGCGCAGCCGCCGTCGAGTTGCAGTGGGTGCTGGAGCTTCGGTAGTCCAGTTGAGTGACGTCCGAGTTCGCCAGCGCGTACACGCGGCGGCACCCGACGGCGTTGAACGTTCCGGTGACCGCGACCGACCGGTTTTGCCAGATGACCGTGCCACTGTAGTAGCTTGCGCCGTACTTGATCGTGAAGGTGCTGGTGGGGTAAGCGGCCGCGGTGGCGGGCGCCGCCGCGAAGACCATCCCCGCAACCGACGCGGCTGCGGCCACGGCCGCGGCGACCTTCCTTGTGCCGCTCTTCGCCATCGTTCCGTCCTTCACCATGGTTCACTCCCTGTTGCTGTCACGGCCCGAAAACGGAGCCATGACCGCACACGCGCGGAAGGCGGAACCGGTTTAGCCGACCCGACCGGCGTCTGGGAGTTTTTTTCCGTTCTGCGGTGAGCAAACTGCTGGCCACAGAACCCCGCCGTATAGGGCGTTATACAATTAAGGAGATGCGCGGTCCGAGCCACGACTGGAACGGGTTCACCAGCCGGCAGGACGAAGATGAGGGAGCGACTTCGGGCACGTCAGGCCGAGCCGGACGGCCAGGTCCGCGGCGGCTTGCCGGTGTTTTCGGGCCTCTCCAGGCCTACTCCCCGTGTAGGTCCGGGCAAGTTCGTCATGCGCCTGAGCCTGTTCGCGGAGGTGACCCCCTCGCACCGCGGTGGCGAGGGCGAGCTCGTGCTGCCGGACCGCTTCGGTCCTGTCCCCCAGAGCGGCAAGGGTGCGGCCGAGCTCCAGGCCAGCGTAAACCCGCAGCCGAGAGCCGTCGGCGAGCAGGGTCATGGCCGTCTGCTGGGACTTCAGGGCGGTGCCGGCGTCCCCCATCGCGCGGTGCGCTGCTCCGATGAGGGTCAATGCTTCCGCTTCCCCGTCCCGGTCCCCGATCCGCCGGCGAAGCTCGCAGGCCCGGCGGAGGTGGTCGAGGGCCTCGTCGGCGGCGCTCAGCTCGATGAGGCATCGCGCCAACGCCGTGAGCACGTGGTCGTTGGGGCTGAGCTGACCCAGGTCGCCGCAGAGCGCGTAGGCCGACCGCAGGTGGGCCAGCGCCGTCTCGGGCGAGCCTTCCAGCCACTGCACGACGCCTCGGGTCCAGTGCGTGATGATCTTGGCGTCGATGCCGAGCGGGGACAACTCGGCCAGCTCGGCGAGCTCGTCGAAGGCCGCCTGCGCGTGCTGCGCGGCTGGGGCGTGCGCGCCGCGGTGCAGGTGCATCAACGCGAGCAAGGCGAGGGTGTGCGCGTGTGATTCGGTCTTCCCGCGCTGCATCGCCGACGTGGTCAGCAGGTCGTGGGCGCGGGCGGTGTGGCCGGCGGACCAGTGGGCCAGCGCCAGCAGCGTGCACAGCAGGTCCTCACCGCCCTCGGCCGTCTCGCGCGCGGCCGCCAGGCCGTGCTCGAGCAGCTCGATCGAGTCACCGGCGAGGTCGCGGCCCAGGACGTGCCAGAGGGAGATCGCCAGCTGCCACGCGTAGCCGCCTTGCCCTTCGGCCGCGGCGCAGCGGGTCGCCGCCAGGACGTTGGCGCGCTCGGCCAGCAGCCAGGCCCGCGCGGCCCCCGCCCCGGGGCTGTTCTCCTCGATGCAGGCCGCTGCCTCCGTGATGGCCGTCAGGTAGTGGTCGAGCATCTTCTCGGTCAGGCCCGGGTCGTCCGGCATGCCACGGGCGTACTGCCGCAGCAAGTCGTGCTGCCGGTACCGGCCGGGCGCCGGTTCCTCGGCCAGGTGGACGTCGACCAGCCGCTGCAGGGCTTCCTCGGCACGTCCGTCCGGTAAGCCGGTCATCGCCGCCAGCACGGCGGTGTCCGCGTCGGCGCCGGGATGCCGGCCCAGTGCGGAGAACAGCTGCTGTTCGACCGGAGACAGCTGCTCGTACGACATGCGGAACGCCAGTGCCACCTCGCGGTCGGCGAACAGCTTCGGCAGCCGGCGGCGCGCCCGGGCCAGCTGTGCGGACAGGTGCGCGACCGGCCAGGTCGTGCGGTGCGCCAGCCGTGCCCCGGACAGCCGGAGCGCGAGCGGCAAGCCGGCGCACAGCCGGACGATCTGCGCCACGGCCTCGGGCTCGGCGCCCGCACGGTCGGCGCCCACCAAGTGGGTGAAGAACGCCTCGGCCTCGGCCTCCGCCAAGACGGTCAGGGACAGTGGCCGCGCACCGGCCAGCTCCAGCAGTCTCGCGCGGCTCGTCACGATCACCAGGCTGGGCCCGGTCGGCAGCAGTGGCGCCACCTGCGTCTCGTCGACAGCGTTGTCGAAGACGACCAGAAGGCGCAGCGCCGCGGTCTTCGCCCGCCACTGTGCCCGGGTGTCCCCCGCCGGGGTGACCCCGAGCTGTCCCAGGAGGACGTTCAGGGTCTCTTCGACGGTCAGCGGGGTCTTCCCCGCACTGTGACCCTGCAGGTCGACGAAGAGCGCACCGTCCGGGAACCGGTCGGCCAGCAGGTGACCGGCGTGGACGGCGAACGCGGTCTTGCCGAAAACTTGTTTATGACACAAAGGATTTGTGATTGTCCGAGGCATGACCCGGACAGTCATTTCAACCACGCAATGCATCATCTACCTGCGGTTGTCGGACCTGAAGGCCGACGACCTCGACGAGCACGGAAACGGCAAGACGTTCAACAGCCGAGAGCAGAAGCTTCGCAAGCTCGCGGAGCGTCTTGGCTGGGGCGTCTTCAAAGTCATCATCGAGAACGACGTCAACCGGAAGAACGGCAAGGCTCGGAACGCGTCGGCATTCAAGCGCCGCAAAATCACTCTTTCGGATAACACCACCGTCCTGCGGGTCATCCGCCCGGGCTTCCGGGAGGCACTGGACGACCTCAACGCCGGACGCGCGAACGGCCTGCTGACCGAGGACCTGGACCGGACCATGCGCGACCCCCGGGACCTCGAAGACTTCATCGACATCGCCGAGGAAAAGCGGGTCAACGCCCGGTCGCTGTCGGGCTCGCTGACATTCACCGACGGCGGAACAGACGCCGAGATCACCCTCGCGCGGAACATGGTGTCGTTCGCGAACGCGGCCAGCCGGGCGACGTCACGCCGTGTTTCGCAGGCGCGGGAGCGGCAAGCCAAGGAAGGCCAGTGGCACGGCGGACGGCGTGCCTTCGGTTTCGAGCCGGACGGGGTGACCCAGATTCCGGCCGAGGTACAGGTCATCCGCCACTGCGCGAAGCGCGTCGTCCAGTTCAACCAGAAGACGCGGAAGCTCTGGAGCCTGCGCGCACTGGCCGCCGAGCTGAAGAACGGAGACGTGCCGACGGTCAGCGGTGCCGCATGGTCGGCCGAACTCCTCCGCAGCATCCTTCTCCGGCCGCGCAACGCAGGCATCTCGATCTACAAGGGCGAGGCCGTCGGCACGCTTCCCGGTAGGCCAATCCTGGCGAAGACCACGCACGACGCTGTCCTGCGCGTCCTGACCGATCCGGCGCGCAACACCCTCGAACCGGGAGTCGGCGCTACACCGAAGTGGCTAGGGGCCGGGCTGTACCTGTGCGGCATCCACTGCGACGGGACGGCATGTCAGGTCAACAGCGGCAGCCGCGCACCGCGGTACATCTGCAAAGTGGAGGCGCACCTGTCCCGCAACGCGGCCGCCCTCGATGCCTACGTCCAGGCCACCTTGCTCAACCGCGTCGGCACCGACCCCAGGTTCGTGCAGAGCTTCATCTACCAGGGACCCCAGGACGACGAACTGGACACCGAAGCCCTGCTCGTCGAGGCCGACAGCATTCGGGTCAACCTCGACGGTCTCGCGCAGGACCGCACGTTCGGCCTGATCGACCGAAGCCAGCTGCACAGCGCCACCCGGGCTGGTCAGGCGCGCCTCACGGAGATCGACCGCGCGCTGGCGGCCTGCGTCGTCGAATCACCCCTCACGTCCCTGCTCGGGGTCGAGGACGTTGCCACGGTCTGGGAAGCCCAGCCGCTGAGCAGCCGGCGGTTCATCCTCGACACCCTCATGGAGGTCACCGTCAACCCGACCCGGCGCGGTGCTGGGTTCGATCCGAAGGCCGTCTCCGTCAGGTTCCGTGATGTGGGAGAGATGGAGTTGGCCGCTGCGTAGCCATACCGCCGAACGGGTAGAGATCAACTTTGCGATGACGGTAATAGTAACTAGCCCGTTCGAGGTATAAGCGGCTCGATCGCGGGCATGGGGGCCAGGGATCACCTGGCCCCCATGCGTCGTCACTCTCCGATTTCGAACGTCCATTTTATACTCCATTTGGGGTCACTCGCGTATGTCGGTTGCAGGGCGAAATGAGTAGCGGTTGAATCCGGACGTACCCCCGAAAGGGGGCCGGATGCACTAGAGGGGGTGCATACCGGCGATCGACCCGGACAGGATGTGTTGTTTCAGATGGGCCATGTTGCGCTGATCGTGGTCATGGATGACGAAGGCTGCGGTAGCGAGAGAAGTTCGACGGAGGGTAGGCGCGCAACGCTGTACCGGGTGGACCTTGATGCCGCGGGTAGCGAACGCCACGTCCATCAGGTACTACGCATCCACCGTCGTGCCTGCACGAACGGCAAGGGCAGGCAGCCGAGCGTGCCCGCCGACGAGGAGTACGACGCCGCGACGATTCGGGAATGGGCACGCCTACGCGGTTTGCCGGTAAGCGCTCGCGGACGAATTCCCGGCGAGATCCGCCGCCAGTACGACGAGGACCGCGCCGATTCCGGCACCGTCGCCGACGCGGTGAGCCGCGCCGCAGCGGAAAACGGAGACGAGGAAAACGTCGTCGAGATCAGGCCGCTGCGCAGGCGGCGCGGGACCGGGGCGTAGGGAGGCGGCCGAGCCATGGCCCAGAGAATTCAGACCATTATCACCATCGTGGACGACCTGGACGGTTCCCAGGAGGCCACGACCAGCAGGTTCTTCGATGTGGGCAGCAGGCGATTCGTGATCGACCTGTGCGATGCCAACGCCGAGCAGTTCGACGCGCAGTTTCGCGAGTGGACCTCGGGCCTGCGAAAGCGGACCTTCGCGCTCGGCCGCAAGACCTACACCCGCTGGCTACCGCCTGAGGAGGCGGCCCGCTTCGACGCGATGGTGGCCGAGTGGTCCCGGGCAGCGAAACGGATCGTGGAAGAGGACGTCGAGGAGCATGCCCCGGACCGGTCGGATGGCCGGGGGCAAGGGCCGCTTGAAGCGATCATCCCGGTCCCGGCCAAGGGGCAGAGGTGGTGGATCGACCCGCCCCGGCCCCACAGCCGGCGGACAGGGCAAGCCTTCGGGCTTGCCCGCCGCCTGGTCCGCGAGTGGGCACGCGACCACGGCTGGCCCGAGCTGGGAACCCGCGGCGTCGTTCCCCACGAGGCGTACGAGCGGTGGGTCGAGGAGGTGTGGTTGGCGACGGACGATCCGTCGTGGGACCGCATCCAGCAGCAACCGGTCCCCGACCCCGGTGGCGGCCGGGCCGCCAGGCCCCGCCGCCGGAAGTAAGCACCTGCACAAGCCTGATTGGACGTCATGCCAGCCACCGACGAAACCGACGAGATCACCGACCCGGACGACTACCTGCGCGACAACCCAGCGTTCGCCGCATGCCGAAAGCGCCACGACATGCCGCATGAAGACGACGTAGCTCTCCTGGAGGCGTACAACGATCCCGACGCGACACACGAGCGCCGGTTCGTGTGCTCCCGATGCGGCTACGTGATTCGCAAGCGGTACCACATCGTCCTGCGGCGCGGTCGGGTCGTCAGCTACGTCAAGCTGCATCCCCGCGCCCAATACCCCGCCGGGTACGTCGCCAAAGGCGTACGCATCCCCCGCAGCTACGTCGCGGAGATGGCAGACCGCGAGGTCCTGGAGCGCCAAGCCGCCATTGCCGGGCCGTCGACGCGCGCGCCACGAGCCCGCTCGAGCGCATCGTCCACACGGGCCGGACAGCGCCGGGCAGGTCGCAAGGCTGTGGCGGCATGACCCCGACACTGCTGGACTGGCCGTGGGCGATGTGGGCACGGACGTACGTGCTGCTGCTGGTCAGACTGCGTAAACCGCGCGGAGTCCGGCTTCTGCTCAACGACGGTCGGTCGATCCCGTGCACCTGCGAGTTCGAGGGTATGGCCGACGACGGCGACGTGATCTGGTCGGCAAAACCTGCGACCGGCGAGCGGGTGCCCGCCGCCGGGCTTGACAGCGTCGAAGTCGACCACCTGCCTGCCGGAGCCACGCTCCACCTCGGCGCCAAACTGGACGGCTGGCCCTGCCCCGCGTGCGGCACGGTGATCTACAACCCTCAGCAGGCCCGTGAAGGCAGGTGCTGCTCCTGCCGGCCGACCAGGCCACGATGAGCGCCCACGGCCCGGCCGAAGACCACGGCCGCCAGCCCTGGCACATGCGGCTGTTCTGCGCGACGGCGCTGCTGCTGATCGGTGTCGGCGCGGTGACCGCCGCGGCCTCGACCGACTCGTGGTGGTGGGGTGCGCCGGGCTACGCCTGCCTTTCCCTGGTACCGGCGCTGATCTTCGATGCCGCAGTGGACGAAATATTGCGGCGCTGCGAGCGCCGCTGAAGGCAGCTCCGTCCGCCCCGACGGGCGGAGCGAAGGGAACCGCGAGAGCCGGTGGGGCATCGGCCGGGATTGCGTGCCCTGACCCGGACAGGCGAAAGGAAAATCCCGGTCGATTCTCGTGGTTCCTGCGAGGGTCCGGCGGATCGAGCAGCAAGCGATCCGCCGGACCCACCGTCAACACCAATTATGCACGCGATCCTAGCTGCAATTCGCGAAGCGAATCCGGACGCGCGATCGAACGCTGACAGGTTGTTGAGAGGTCACCCACCCGGAGCCCGACTACGCAGCGGCCGACGAACACGCTAGAGTGGCGGGCGTTGGTTCCGTTCAATGTACCTGTCCGGGTCATATGTATGGGTTACCAACAGACAGCCCCCGGCGTTCGCGCCGGGGGCTGTCCCTTGTCCACAGCCGTATTGCCTGGTCACCTGGGCCTTGGGATTTTCGGGTCACCGTTATTGTCCGGCGTCGCACCGGCCACCTAGGATTGCCAGGTACCCCAACTTGTGGGGTACGAGGACCCGGACAGCCCTCTATGTTCCCGCCCCGGCGGTGTGCTCGCGAGTCACGACTTCACCCGGCCATCTTGCCTGGGCCGGGCCAACCGTGATTGTGCACACATCGCTCCTGACGTGATCGGCGAGGGTCTCAGTAACCCATACAAGCCAGAACAGGACCCGGACAAACAAATGACTTCCGATCAGAAAACTGTCATTAGCGCGCCCAGAAAAGTCTACATAGGAATCGCAGGATCGAATCTCGATCCACGTTTCGAAGCTGTTTTCGACGAGGGTGCCGGGAAGTACGTCGTTCCCCGCTTCACGCGCGAGGTCGCCGAGCAGGTCGTGGCCTGGACCAACCTGATCGCCGAACGCGACGGCCGGAACCCGATCTGCACGTGGACCGACGACGGCTACGTGCTGGTGTTCACCTCCGCCAAGCAGTTCGAGCCGTCCGAGGTGATCCAGCCGGACGACGACGGCCTCTACGAACTGGGGTTCGGCTGGGCGTGGCAGGTCGAGGAGGTCCAGCCGTGACCGACTTGCGCACCCTCGTCGTCACCCCTGACGGCGAGATCGAGGAGAAGTGGTTCCCAGCGCCCACCGAAGACTTCCTGGACGCCCTGCACGCCACGATCAACTGCGACACCGCCGAGGTCGTACGTCTCGGACCAGACGGCCGCCGCGCGTCGATGTGGGTCGACATGGACGCCCGCCTGCCGATGGTCAACGACTACGTCACGGCCTTCGTCTTCGCCTTCAACGGAACTGTTCACCAGCCGTACTACGGAACCGCCGTGTTCCTTGGCTGCCCGACGACAAGCGGGCGCGAGACCGGCCTGTCGGATGAGGCTGAGATCTTCGTGCGCCACTTGATGTTCCGGGTCAAGCAGGGCGACCTCACCGTCCGCAACTTCCGCGAGGAGAACTTCTGATGGGCGAGCAATCCAACGTCGTGCACACCGAGCTGTACGCGTTCGAGATCGACGGTATGACGCTGTCTGGTGCGGTAACCGACCGCGGGGACGGGCGCTGCACAGTTCGGGGCACCTTCGAGGACGTCTCCGACGCCGAGCGGCTCCGGTTCGAGTTCCGCACCGTGCCCCGGCAGGCGTTCGCCGACCTGGTCCGCTCGTTCGCCGACAACGTCGCCCCCGTCCACGGCGGGACGTACGGCTTCATGTGCGAACTGCACGTCGCCGAACTGGAGGGACAGCCAGCCTTCCGCCGCGACGAGAACGCCGGGACCTGGAGTCTCGGCCTTGACGGAATGGAATGCAGCCACGCGGACGAGAATCAGTCCTGCCGCCCGTCCTGGCACATGGACTTCGTCGCCCTGGGCGGTGATATCCAGTGACCGGCCCGGGAGGACTGGAGCGGCTGCTTCGAGGCATGGTCGTGTTCTCGTGGCCAGCGCAGACCGCGCAGTATCCGGAGGTCGGGCCGCCGGGGATCAGCTATTTCCGAGGCGACGTGTCTGACAGCTTCGGTCCCGGCACCTATGTGGACTGCCTGCTGATGCGCGACGACAGCGGCGTCCTGACGGGCATCCTCAACCACTATCCCCAGGATCTTCCCCCGCACGAGAAGGCCGGCGGAATCAACATCTTCGTCTGTCCCGATCAGCGACGACGTGACATCGCCACCGATCTGCTTGACGAGGCGATCCGGCGCTGGCGAGCCGATCTGGCGCCGCTGCTCGTCCGAGGTCCCGCAGAGGGCGACATCTCATGAAGGAACTCACGGTATCCGAAGACGTTTACACCGAGGTTCGGATCTTGGCAAACGCGTGGGAGGTATCGAACGACCGGGCGCTGAAACGTCTTCTGGACTGGTTCCGCGCCGGAGCCCCTGTCCCAGGCGCCGAAGACGAGACAGTACCGGCAGAGCCCGTCGCGCCCACGACGCTTGCCGACGCATCGGCCCGGCCACTGGAGGTCATCGTTCCCGTGGTAGGCAAGTACCGGGGCAAGGTCATCGAGGCGAACTTCTTCTGGCCGAGCGAATGCGTCGAGATCACCACCGGCCCGCACACCGGTCGACGCTTTCTCAGCCCCAGCGGGGCGGCTACGGAGATCGTCAGAGCGATCAACCCCGACGTCCACCCCAATCGCAACGGGTGGGACTTCTTCCGAGACAGGAAGGGTTTTCCGCTGCGGATGGTGCGGTTCAAGCTGCGTGAACAGTCTCCACGTTGATTCCGCCGCCCGGCCCCGGAGGCGGGGCCGGGCGTGCGGTGTCCACGTTGGACTGTGGACGACCCGGACAGGAAGTGAAAGGCACCAACGATGAACACCGACATGCCCGACGCTCTCGCGCAGCGGCCGTTGCACAGGGACGGCCCGATGCCGATCCCCTGGGCGAACGAGCACGAGGAGCCCAACGGCACCACACGCGCAGACTTCACCGCCGTCAACAACGACCGGCTCATCGAGGCGGCACAAAGTGGACTCTGCGGCGCGTGCGGACAAGAACTCGACCACTGGATCGCGTTCATCGGCGACAGCCGAAGCGTCCACCTCCGGACGTTCGGCTTCCCGCCCATGCACGAAGCCTGCGCCCGCTACGCCTTGACCGTCTGCCCGCACATCAGCCGGAAGCAGCACCGCCGGCCACAACCAGCCAGCGTGTTCCGACACGACGCGCAGGCACCGCAGTTCTGGAGCGAACCCGGCCCAGAGATGTGGATCCTCGGGCTCACCAACGACTTCAAGCTACTGAACATCCACGGCTACCTCGTGTTCTTCGCCGCGCAGTTCAAGGTCGAGCACATCTTCGACTACGACAAACGCGGCCACCTGCGCCAGCTGTCCTGACCTCCTGCGGGGGTTCCGCCGCTCACCGGTCCACCGGTGGGCGCGCGGTGTCCACACAGGACAAACAGGCCCGGACAGGCACTGGAAGGAACCGATATCGTGAACGAAGAACGACGATCGATCGGCGAAGAACGCTACGCCGACGCGGACCCGGACACCATCCGCGAGCAGATCGGCGCGGCCCTGCTGGACGAGATTCAGGCGCGCAACCTCATCACCATGGACGACGGCCTCATGTTCATGTTCGGCCCAACCGGCCGGGCGAAGATCCGCAAAATCATCGTCAAGCTCAATGTCCGCGACTACTACGAAGTCGAGGTCGGCTACCTGAATGCCAGGGACTTCGGCTGGAACATCGTCCACCAGGAATCCGAAATCGACGTCGACATGCTGGCGGACTCCGTGCGCCGCCTGGCGGCCAGAGGGCTGGACGCATGAGCGCCCGCGTCCACATCTTCCCCGGCCTCCACGAAGACCCGGGCGACCCAGGCGAGGAGGAGCAGGAGAAACGCGGCAAAGGCCGCCCGCCGATCGGCGGCCAGATCCGCCAGGAACTCGGTGACGACCTCAAAGCCGAGGTCGAAACCTACGCCCTCGGCCACGACATCAACCGCGCCGCCGCGGTCCGCAGGCTGGTCCGGAAGGGCCTGGACCTCGAACTCGACCCGATGAACCGCATGGCCGTTGTCGACGGCGACGAGCTGCACCTGCTGCTCACCCACCTCGACGGCGACGACATTCGCCGCGTCCGCTTCGCCCTCGACGGCGGACTCAAGGTGAAGGTCAACGAAGAGTCGTGGACGTTGCCGTTCGGGCTGCTCCACGACAGCACACAACCGGAAGGACGGTAACCGCAGTGGACGACGAATCCCGCGCGTTCCTGCGCAGAACCACGCTCGGCGGCCCGCTGCCATGGGGCACCCGCGTGCGCGTGACCGGGTTACTGCCTGACGACCCGGACCCGCTTCCCATCGGCGCGACGGGCACGGTTATCGGCGGCAACGGCGGCCAGCTGCGGACATGCTGGGACAACGGCCGGTCGCTGATGCTGCTGGCGGACGACCCCTTCGACGTTGTCGGCGTCGACATCGACGAGTTCGTCAAGGAAGTGCACCGGTCCACGCCTGGGCTCCGCAAACTCCAGCTCACCCGCCACAGCGGCGGGCACCTCGTACTGGGGATGATCTGGGTCCACCGCGAGGACCGGCGACGGGGAATCGCGGAGCTGGTCATGAAGCTGATCACCGAGCTGGCAGACGTCCACGGCCTGGTCCTCTCCGCTAACGTATCCCCACCCGAATCCGAGCGTCCGAGGACGAAGGTCACCCCGCTCAGGCACTGGCTCGGACGTCACGGGTTCTGGCTGAACCGCGACCGCCGTCGCCGGGCAGACATCAGCGAACGCTTCTACCGGCTCCCACGAACCCCAGGCCAGGTCACCGGCCCGTCCGGACCGTGCGTGAGCTGCCGGATGGTCACGCTGACCGGGCTCGCTTTCGTCGGCGACGTTGAGTTCGCGTCCGCCGGCCTGTTCCGGCTCGGGGTCGCCCCGGCGGACGTCGAACAGGTTCTTGCGGCCGCGCTCAGCCGGGTGACGGCCCTACCGGCCAAGGCCGAGCTGCCGGTAGTCGTCCGGGTCTGCCGGACCTGCGGCGACCGCGCCGACCTCGGCGTCGGCCTGTGGCCCGACGTCCCGCTGCACACGCGCACCGGCGGTGAGCAGTGACGGCCCCGGCGACCAGCCCGGCCGCGGAGGTCGGCGCGCTCGAGGACGGCGTGACCGAGCTGCCGGACGACGAGCTGCGGGACCTGGCCGCCGCCCTGGACAACCTGGGTGTTCGCGTCCGAGCCGAGCTGGACGCCCGCAGGCGCGGCCGAGCCACCGCACGAACGCCCGACGGGGTCAGGACAGCCGCGTCCTGCACGTTCTGCCGGCGGGTCTATCTCGCCGATCTCATCTCCACGCACCTGCTGATGGACCACACGCGTGATCTCCAGGCGTGGCGCCGCGGGCCGCGTTGACCATGACCAGGCCAGGAAGGCACGCTGATCGGGCAACCGGCTCGCATGGGCCGAACCGGACAGGAGGAATGTTGGCTACCGAAATGCCGGAGGAAAGCAGGGGGAAGCGTCGCCGTCGACGCTGGCCGTGGATCGTCGGAGCCGTAGTGGTTCTGATCATCGTGGCGTTGGGGATCGTCGGCGCGAACACCCGCAAGACCGACGACAACGCAGCGGCCAGCCCGCCGCCGTCGGCGCCTCCCTCCTCGACACCAGTCCCGCCGACGAGCCCGGCCCCGCCGAGTTCATCGCCGTCGGAGCCGAGTACCGGGAAGCCCAGCTCCGCTCCTGCGACGGCGGCTCCCAGTCCCACGGATGCACTTCGGACGACGTTCCGGACCGACCATGGCGATCAGCCGTGGTTCACGAAGATCACGAGTGTCGATCTGGACGGGCGCGGGGTCATCGGACGGTCCACGCTGGCTAAGGGCGATCAGGCCGCGGTATCAGCCTGCGAAGCGTTGCGCAGCGCAGCGACGAAGACGCCGGTCGATTTCCAATCGGTGGCCGTGAGGGATGCGCAAGACCGGACCCTCGCGCACTGGAGCGGGCTAACTGGGGACAACGCCTGCACGGCCTGATCGAGCGCTGATGAGCCCTCCTTGACGATGCCCCCGGCGCACCGTGCCGGGGGCATCTTGCTGCACGAGGCAGCGATAAGGTCGACAGCTGAGACGATTGATGCGTCCTGAAAGGCCAGCCGATGAGCAGCGTCCGTTACCTGGTCGTCGATCCAGATGGCACGATCACGTACGGGCTCACCGCCACTGGCGGGGAGTTCGCGAAAGCAATCCAGGAGAACGTGGGCGACGTCAACGTCGTCGAACGGGTCCCGGTGGATGTCGATCTCGCGATGTACCACTGCCGTCAAGCTGCACCCTCCGCGCTGGTGAACCTGGTAGCCGCCGTGGTCGTCACAGCGCACTGGGGCCGTGCGCCCGAGCGCTACACCGGCACTGTCGTGTTCTCGGGCGGCGGTCCAACCGGACAGGAGTCCGCTTCCCTCGGCGAAGAGACTGAGGAGTACGTGCGTGGCCTCGCTGCCTTCGCGTGCAGGCGTTCCGGTCTACCTGGCACTAGGCCGAAGTAGCCGTACCTAAGCCCGTGACCAGGGCTTTGACCACCTGTCACCTGCTGGTGGACACCACCCGGTAGCCTTGAAACGCCCGGAGGCTACCGGGGCGGCGCCTCGCTGGGCCGCGCAGGCAACTCGGCGACGGATTGGGTGGTTGCGATGGAAGACGGCGAGTACATCGGCCAACGCGTCCGCGAGCTCCGAATCTGGCGCCATAAGAGCCTGGAGGCGACAGCCCAGCTTGCCGGCATCTCGTTCGGCTATCTCGGCCAGATCGAACGCAACGAGAAGTCTGTCGCTCGTCGTCAGACCATCGAAGGCATCGCGCGAGCCCTGAAGGTCCATCCCAACGAGTTCACCAACAGGCCAGTTGGACCAGGTAGTACAATCAGCAGCGCGGCGCATGCGCGCCTTGAGGACATCGAAACGGCGCTGACCGAGTACTGGCCTGGCGAGCAGCCAGATGACGCACCAGCACGGCCGTGGAAGCAAGTCCGAGCCGACCTGGCCAAGCTGATCGACGAGCTACGACCGCAGTCGCAATACGAGGCAATGGCCGAACTTGTCCCCATCCTCATTCGGGACCTTCTCCATTACGTCGGGAAGCCCCAGCAGCGGTCAGCGGCCTTGAAGGGGCTCATCGGCACCTATCACGCGACTGGTCGCGTGACGTCGGCACTGAACGCCGAACACCTGGGATACCTGGCTTCGGAGCGCGTTTCCCAGGCCGCCAGATTGCTCGAAGATCCCGAGTGGTTAGGCGTGGCCGCATGGACACGCGCGCACTACATCTCGTCGTTGTCGCGCCCCCGCCAGTACAAGTTGGCCATCGAGGCCGCGGAAGCCCCCGGAAGCCGACTGGAGTCCCGAGGCATGTCCCACCTCACGGCTGCACTTGCGGCAGCTGCGCAAGGGGACGAAGACACAGCGACAGCGCACTTGACCGAGGCCGGCGGAATGGCCGACAGCCTCGGGCTGTCGAACAGCACGTGGGGCGCCGGGACGATGAACTTCGGCAAGTCCAACGTGGGTGTCTGGAGGGTCTCCCTCGGCGTCGAGCTGGGCGCCGGAGCTGGGATTGCCGAAGTCGCGCGAGGAGTCGACTGGCAGGCGATCCCCATGTCTCGTCAAGGCGCGTACTGGATGGAACTCGGGCGCGGACTGGTCGAGGACAAGCGGACTGTGAACGAAGGTCTGGAGGCGCTCCTCAAGGCGGAAGAACTCACGCCCGAGCAATTCCAGGCTAACGCATTTGTTCGAGACGCTGTCGTGACGATGCTGGCGAAGGCTCGACGCGATGCAGGGGGCCGTGAGCTGCGAGGACTTGCCTACCGTCTCGGTGTGGCCCCAGCCTGACCTACGCCGATCGGGTGAAACAGCCCTGGTTTGTACTTCTAGTACAGGAACGGTCGTTTTCGGCTCCTAACGTCTAACTCCCATACAGGAGGTTAGGCGATGAACACGGAGCGCAGCGCCCTACTGGACGGCCTCGGGTTATACGACGATCCCGACGTCGGTCCAGCAGACGTGCGCGATGCTCTGGCGGTTATCGATGTGATCGAGAAGGGCCTCTTCGTCTACAAAGGACCCGGCCAAGGCACCGACGACCTGTTCTTTCGGCGATTCACCGGGTTCTACGTCGATCACCTCTGGCTCGACACGTCCAAGGAGGGCGTATCACTCGGCCTCCGGTATGAACGTCGCGGCTATCCCTGGGCACGCGGCGATGAGCCCGAGCCCCTGCGCATCGCAGGACCTGGAACGGTGGTCGACGTGGCGCGCATCGTCACGATCGAATGGGCCACTCTCCTGTAATAACAACGATTTCCGACCTGGATCACGGGTGCCCCCCGCCTCGTGATCCGGGTCGGTTCCACGCTTCGAGGTGTACCCGATGAACGACACGAGCAGGCCCGCTCCCGCCCACGTAACGGCCGGTGATCAGGCGTGAGCCTTCTACAATGGGAAGAACTGCCTTCCGAGGTGCGTTCGAAGATCGAGGATCGGCTGGGCGCCAAAGTCAGCACGACAGTGGACAGCACCGGAGACGGGCCGCACGACTATTCCGGAACCGTGCATACCGCGATCGGATCCGCATACGTGCTGGCGGTAGAACAGGGAAACCAATTCGGGACCGAAGCCATACAACGGGAGCTTCGAGTACGCCAGCTGTTGCCCTCCATGGCTCCGCGATGCATCTGGACCTTAGGAAGTCTCACGTGGACAGTCGCCGGTTACGAGTCGATCGTCGGCGACCATCCTAAGCTCGGTCCCGGATCGGCGGACTTGCTGCCTGTATTGGACATGCTCGTCGACCTATCGGAGACTGGCGCGTCGTACCTGCATCCAGGCGACGAAAACACTTATCGACGTACGTCACAGTTTGAGAGCTTGTCGCCTAGACTTTCCAAGGAGTCCGCGTGGCGAACTCTGATGACCTCCTCGGCGCGCGTACTCGACCCGTGGGAACGACGCCGAGCGACAACCTTCAGCGAGTACGAACTGCTGCTCTTAGAAGTGATGAGCGGCGGAATGGCGGCAGTGCACGGGAATGTCTCAGCACAGTCGATCCTGCTTAGCGCGTCCGGTCCGCGATTGACCGGCTGGCACGACGTCGCGAAGGCACCTTCATGGGTCGATCCCGCCGTGTTCGCGGTGCAGCTCGTGGTCAACGGACACAGTCCAGAAGCTGCGGATAGCTGGGTAGCGCAGGTGCCGGCCTGGAAGCAAGCGAGTCCAGACAGCATCGACGCGTTCGCCGTTTCCCTGCTGGGCCGCTGGATCCTGGCCAACCGACCGGCGCCGCTGCGGACAGCGGCGCGCCAGTATGTCGCACACCGGCTCGACCGAAGACGGTGATCGACTGGACATCCGAAAGTCCGGCTGAACAGACGCATCTCATCCCGACTCAGTCCGACGCCGCCGGACGCCGACTCCACGAATGGATCTTCAGCCAGAACCCGACGGTTTTTCTGCCGCAGGAGATCCATTGGCCACACCAAGACCCGGACAGGAAGTAGCACATTGACACGCGCGGAGAGGACGTCATGCCTAGTGGACGACATGCCGCCAACCCCGGTACCGGTTCGCAACGGCCACCCGGAACCATCGGGAGCTGCGGACTCATCCTGCTCATTGTCGGTTGTGGCGTCATGGTCGCGGCCGCGTTTGTCGCGGTCTACTACGCTACGCGCTTACTGCTCGGACTTCCGCTATGAGTGAAGGACTTCAGTTCGAGTCGTACATCTCTATTCCTGAGGGCACCGAGATCGCGCACGACCTTCTACCTGCGGATGGAAAAGTAGCCCTGCAAATCGGTGCCGCCTTCGGCCTCTCCGACAAATCACTCCTATGCTTGACATTCGATGATCCGGAGATGTTGACCAAGTTGATCAAGGTCGCACTATCCGCTCGGGCCGCACTCATGACGAGCCTCGGCAAACAGCTGACATCGGGCGAGGTGTCCAATGCCGTGCTGCTACCTGCCGGGAGCGGACAGTCCGCAGAAGTGTTCGCCACTTTCGAAGAAATTTCGGGATCGTCATCATCGAGGAAACGAGGGAAAGTAATGAGCGAGACCTCTGCAACTGAGCTGAGGGGCCAAGGGCTGGTATCGGAGCAGCTCTTCGAGCAGCTCGTCCGGCGAATCGTTCGTGAGCAAGCCACGACGACCGAGTGGGCCACGCGGATCGTGGACCAGGCACTGGCGTTCCTGGCCGCCTGCGCCGTGTCGACCGAACCTCTCTCGCCGAGCAGCACCGTCGACATCGGCTGGCACGCGTTCATCCTCTACACAAAGGAGTACGCGGCGTTCTGCCAGCGAGTCGCCGGTCACTACCTCCACCACGACCCCACGCCGATCGGCGTCACGCCGAACGACCTGGAACCACAGGAGAATGTGGACCGCTCGGTGCGGGCGATCCGAGACGCCGGTTTCGCAGTCGACCCGGAGCTGTGGGACGCCTCAGCGAAGTGCTCCCAGTGTAAGCAGGGGTGTACCCACTCCGGCGGGAACACCGGGTGTCACCATCACCCGGTTCGTACAGATACGGTTACCGCGTGATCGAGCGGTTCGGTTGGGATGCCTTGCCCGAAGCTGTCCGGGACGAGGTTCAGGCGCACATCGGCGACGTGACCGTGATCCGTGACGTCGCCGAGGGCCAGAACTGCAACCTGGCACTCGTCGTGCGAGGCGACGCGGGTGAGGTGTTCCTCAAGGGCGTCGTGGGCATCAGCCCGCGGATGAGGTGGCTTCGCAACGAGGCCGCCGCTGGCGACCTGGTACGCGGCATCGCGCCGTCGACTAGGTTCAGCGCCGACATCGAGCCCGAGTGGTTCGTGGTCGGGTTCGAGTACGTCGAGGGGCGGGCCGCGGACTTCACGCCGGGCTCGTCTGATCTGGAGATCGTCGCGAGCACGGTCGCCGAGATCAGTCGGCACCCGGCCGGGCCGGCGGCACCACTGAGCGAGCGTTGGGCCTCGTCGGACTGGTGGGTCAAGCTGGAAGAGGTGGCGCCGGACCAGGTGGCCGACTGGGACCTCGAAGCGCTCACGAAGTGGAGTGCGCTGACCGCTGATCTGGTTGGTGGGACTTCGCTCCTTCACACGGACCTCCACGAGCACCAGTTCCTCATCAGCGATCCGACGGCATCGGTTCGGGTGATCGACTGGGGACGGCCAGCGGCTGGCGCAGCATGGGTTGATGACGCCTTCCTGGTCATTCGCCTGATCGCCGCCGGGCACCAACCGGCCGAGGCCGAGCGGTGGGCGGCGAGCATTCCGAGCTGGTCCGCTGGCAGCGACGAGGCCGTGACCTCGTTCGCGTGCTACGTGGCCGGCCTGTGGAGCTATCGGGGCACGACGTCCCCGTTCCCTGGTGCGAGCGGGCTCAGCCGGGCCGCGAAGACATACGCGCGGTACCGGCTGGCCAAGTAGCCAGCCTCGAGGCAGGCCCCGGCCGCAGGGGCTAGGGCCTGCCGCGGTCGCACAGACAAGTCCGGAACGGGTCAGCAGACGCCTCACGGCTGGGCAGGTACCCGGTCAACGGCGGCTTTTCCCGGGTCGAGGTCACCTTCTCCGTATCGCTTTGGCAGGCATTGGAACAGTGCCACGACGCGCCGGTCCCCGCGCCGCTCGGCCACATTCCGCCATGGCCTGCCGCTGAATTCGCGAGATCACAAATAGAAAGAAAGTCGATGTTTCAGCCCGTCAAACTGCATGTCGTCGCACTCAATCTCAAGCGCGGCGGCTACGATCGTGTCACCCGTCGACACGATCACGCAAAACTCCATACAATGCTATCCGGTTTGAGCACGCCGCCGCACATCCTGTTCCTTTCCGAATGCACCTATTACACAGAGCCAGCATTTCAAAATGAGCCGCTGTTCGACGCACAAGAGACACTCGCGTCCCTGTGGGGCTACAGCGAAGACAATGCGGGAAATACCTTCCCGAAAGCGCGATACGACGCATTCATTTCGAAGGTGCACGGTTCTGTGAACGTTCCGGGCCTGTTCATCGATCCCCGCTACGTTCGACCACTTCGCTGGTACGACGAGACTCAGCGACGCAGCCTGGCGAACTCACTAACGGCGCGCATCAATGGTCACGACATTCAGCTGAAATCGGTCCACTGGAACGGTTCCTGCGGTTCGACACTGTTCGACCAGCAGTCCTCTCAGGACGGACAGATGGCGCAGCACGCGGCGATCATCGGCGGCGACTTCAACGCCACCAGCTCGCATCCGAGGGAGAGCATCCCGGCTAACTGGGGTGAGCGCTGTGACGAGCAGGGGCAGGCGCAGAAGCGCAGCCAGAAGGGTATTCGCGGCCCAGAGGGCGTGTGGCGTGTCTACACGGACCCGATTGACAGCTTGTTGGAACACGGCTGGTGGGACGTCGGCGAGAAGGCGAAGGACTTCACCGTAACCGTTAACCGGTGGGTGGACGGCGGCTCCGGCCTACGGATCGACCGCATCATGGTCAGTGACCGTGCGCCGGTCCGGCTCGTGCCGAACTCCTACAAGGTGCACGTGCCGAAGCCGGGCGAGAAGGAGCTGTCAGACCACCGGATGGTCTCCTGCTGGTTGGAGGTCGCACCCGCCACCGCCGGTTCGCGATGACGTACACCCGGAGAATGCAGACGGTCGGCAGCGTGATCACCGCCTGCCAACGGGCTCACGGACTTCCGGAGGACGCGGACTGGACGATGAACGTTCCTCCGCTGGAGTGCTCCGGCCTCTTCTTGCCGCCGTACCACCCGAGCCCTCGGGCTGCATGGGAGGTCATCGAGTGGTATGCGCGCGGACTGAACCTCATAAGGGCAGGCGCAAAGGTGGGCATCACCAGCAACACCGCGATGGATTGGATGAGGCGCATCGGAGCGCCACGGCGAAAGTCGTCGAAGCGGTGAGCGCGCAGGGACCCCGCGGATTCGGCCACTTCTGGATTCTGCTTGGCCTGCTCGCTTTCGTAGGCGTGGTGGTGTGGGTCGCCTGGCAAGCAGCGAGCCAACCTATCGCCGGCGTCGTGTGACGGGCCGAAAGAACAAGGAAACACAGCAGGGAGACGTCACCATCTTCACCTTCGTCACCGCCAATCTTCTCAATTTCGACGGCAAGGATCCTCGGGAAGCTGCCCGGTACGGCCAGCTCACGACGTTGCTGCGCAGGCAAAAGCCGGACTTCCTTGCAGTGCAAGAGCTAGTCTCATCAGGCCGAGACAAGAACATCGAAGGCCCCGCGACGAGACGTAACGAGGCATCGCGTGCGTTGCTCAGTCTCGCCACCGCTCTTGGAATGTTGTGTGACACGAGCTTCGTTCCTGCCGTGGCGATCAGCCCCACCCGACATCACACGGGTCTCCTGTGGCGCCCGGGGATCGACGTGGTCCCGAACAGCTTGATGCGGTACGACAGCCATATCTACGGCAACTCACACGGCTTGGTAGCCGCAGTTTTTACCGTGGACGGCAGGAAAGTGCGCGTCGGGTCGGCGCACCTGAGCCATTGTGATCCCGGCATGTCCGGCGGCTGGAAGGATGCCGGGCTCGTCATGCGAGCGTTCAACCGCAATGACGGCATCCCGGGTATCGTCGGCGGCGACTGGCAGGGAATCGGCGCCGACGCGACCTACGATCCGGACCCGTACGCGGGAAAGGAGTGGGACCAATCCCATTCTTACCACTACGACCGTGATGGCAATGTTGATCGTGACGCGGCCATTCGTCTTGAGCACCACGGGCGGTTCCGTGACTGCGCCCGGCTCCTCGAAGCGAAGTGGCAGGCAACTACCGGACATCACGAGACCGACACCAACGAGCCTCGCCGGATCGATCGCGTCTACGTCACGCACGACGTCCCAGCCGACGCGGTCACCAATTATCGAGTCGTTGACCCATCCGAAGTGGGCCAGTGTACGGACCACTGTCCGGTCGTCGTCGACTTCGACGAGAGCAGGCTTCGGGAATGCTGAACGTAAGACTCTATGAAGCCGAGAAGAATGGTGACCTTGGAAGGTATCTCACGAAGCTCCGCCTGCCAGCCGTGCCGTCTTACGGTGACGAAATCTTGAGAGGCGACCCAGCAGACCGTTTCGTAGTCCGCGGTCCAGCCTTCTATTATCACAGAAAGAACAATATCGAACTAGCGGTCGAAATCTTAGCCTTAAATAACTGTGAACGGCGACGACGAGGATCAGCCCGGATATTTACCCTGTGGTGGGCCGGGTACGAGGTGGCGAGGCAGGTCGTTACCAGGGCGTCGTGACACCGGAAGAGATCGGGTCGACGCTCGACACGTACGTCAATAAGGTCTGCCTCGAAGGCGACGACCGGCTTACGGAGTTCGAGATCCTGTTCGACGAGATGACAGCCATGGTCGGGGTCGCGACCACCGGCATGGGCTCGCAAGAGGTGACGGCCTTCTACAACGTCGTCGGTCAGATGCACGAGACGCTGAAAGGTCTACTTGGGCTGCTCAACGCGCTGGGTTCGGCCAAAGACGCAGTAAAAGGTGCGCTGTAGCGGCGCTCGGCCCTTCGACGACGAAAAGCCCCGGCCCCGCCAAAGGCGGAGCCGGGGAATAGGTTTTCGCGACACGGTCACGCGCCGAGGCTAGATTTAGCTGGGCGAATCGTCGATTGGGTGCACGCCGTCGCTGGGTGCCAACCGGTCTCCGTTGTCGTTGCGCGGGTCGCTGACGGGGGTCACGAGTGGCTCGGCGTTGGCCAGCACGTGTAGCTGTGACAGGACGGCTGTGACGGCGGTCAGCAGTGTGGCGAGCGCGGCGACCAGGTTGCCAGCCACAGTAGCCTGCTGGGCGTTGAGCACGCCGAAGGACACGGCGGCGGTGATGAGCGTGCCTGCCAGCGTGCGCCACGCGCCGGTGCGGATCGCCTCGAGGATGGGACGCGGGCGTCCGGTGCTGGTCGTCATCAGCTCTTCTTCGCCTTCGTCTCCACGCACAGGCTGTACGGGAACTCGCTCTTCACGAACGCCGTGAACTGGTCGACGCCGCCGGGTGCCTCGATGTACGGGCGGGCCGCGTCGGCGGCGACACTCGTCCAGGTCTTGTCGATCGGATACCCGGGCTTCGCTCCGCTGGAGATTGCCATCAGCCGGACCGACTCGGCCGGGCCGATGGCGCACTTGAAGGAAAGCCAGGCGCGTTCGACGACCGTGCTGACCGAGCCGACCGGCACGGTGAACACGTGGCAGCGTTCGAGGAGCTTGCCGCCGGAGTCGCGGCCGGTCCCCTGGTAGTCGTGCGGAATGGCGGGCATGGCGTCCTCCTCGGGCTCGTCTCCGCTGTCTGCACCGGTCAGGAGCAGAGCGGAGAGGTTGTCGGTGTGGTCGAGGTCGACGGACCCGGACACCCCGGGGACACGGCCTCGGCTGGTGTACTGGTGCAGGTCGACGAGTCCGCTGTAGCTGGTGATCGTGTGCCGGGCGCCGTCGTTGGGGCCGTAGGCGGCGCACCAGGTGCGGTCCCAGGCGTAGGGCCAGGTGTCCGGGCGGAGGCTGGCCAGCCAGGACGCCGAGGCGTACAGGACGACGAGCGGGTACGCCTGGTGGACGGTCTCCAGGAAGGTCCGCGCGAACGCGGGCCGCGCGGCGTACGGGATGCCGGCGGTCTCCAGGTCGAGCGCGGGCGCGAGCTGCCCGCCCAGGCGCCGGTACTGGCCGAGGAACGCGCGGGCCTGCGCGGCGGGGGCGCCGGGCTGGGCGAAGTGGTACCCGCCGTACGGGATGCCGCTGGCGCGGCATCCGGCGACGTAGTCGTCCGCGGGGACCTGGGCGGGGCCGAGGCCGTCGCTGTACTTGATGTAGGCGGCATCGACGGCGCCGCGCAGCGCCGTCCAGTTGGTGACGGGGTTGTACTTCTTGTAGAGATCGATGATCAGGGCCATCGGATCACCTCGGGTTCCTGGTGCTATCCGGTCGGCGTGGGCGGGACGTCGGGTTCGTTCGACGTCGGCGGCGGCTCGGTGGTGGGTGGGGTGGTCGGCGGCGGGGTGGTGGCGACGGCGCACAGCCAGGTGTCGGCGGTGCCGCCGTCGGCGAGCTGGAGGCGCAGTTGCGTGAGCTGGCCGCCGCGTGGGCACAGCGCGTCGGGGTGCTCGGCGAGGTAGGCGGCGAACGCGGCTTCGATCTGGTCCTGTGTGGGCGGTGGCCCTGGTGGACCGCCGGGTCCGGGTGGGCCGGTCTGGCCGGTCTGGCCGTCTTGCCCGGGGGTTCCTGGGGCGCCAGAGGAACCGGGCGGTCCGGCGGGCACGGGGTTGACGGCCAGGTACGCGGCGAGCGCGGCGGCGAGCTGCTGCTGCGTGGGGGCCGGCGGGATGACCGGGTTGGCGGCGAGGTACTGCGCGACGGCCGCGCCCAGCTCGGCGGCGGTCGGTGTTCTCCCGGCGGGCAGGTTGGCCAGGACGCGGGCGGTGGCGGCGGCCACGAGGACGTCGGTGTCGGATCCGGTGCCCGGCTGCGGGATCGGGATGGGGGCCTGTCCACGCTGGACGAGTTCGGCGTTGGCCTGCTCGCCCTGGGCCTTGGACTGTTCGGCCTGCTGCCGCAGCGCGGCCACGGCTGCGTCGGTGGAGGCGGCGCGCCCGTAGAGGTTGAGCACCCCGACCCCGGTAGCGAGGCCGACCAGCAGGGACACCGCGACGCTGGCGAATACAGCCCACTTCCACGCCCGCCGGACTTCGTCCCGCGCGGCCTGGCGGGCTTGGCGGGGAGCTTCTTCGACCGCTTCGTGCACGCCGCGCCGGAGCTCATCCATGCCCGGTGCCGGGTCGGGCTCGCTGATGTTCATTCCCCGCGCCACCCCCGCCGTCTCAGCTCGGTCTCGCGGGCGGCCAGCAGCTCATGCAGGCGGGTGGTTTCGCGTTCGGCCTCGTCGCGTTGGCGGCGCAGGTCGCGCATGGACTCTTCGATCATGTCCAGCGCCTTGTCCGTCTGGCGTCCCGGCGATGGCACGGCGGTGCTCGCCGTTGTGGAGCTGGCGCGTTGCTTGATCTTCTCCACCGCCGCCGGCATGACCGCGGTGACGGCGGTGACCAGGGCGGCGAACACCGCGAGCGCGACGGCCAGCCAGGACGGGCCGACCGGTGGTGCCGCGTCGGCGGCCAGCTGCACCACGAGCCGCCCCCTCCCGTGTCGGCGGGCGCGGCCTGCGCGGCTACGACGGGAGCGGCGGGGCTCCGGCGATGGTGTCCCAGACGGAGTTCACGGTGTACTGGATGTCGCCGTCGTCGGAGGCCATCGTGATGACGGGGTTGGTGGCCACGGCCCAGGCGAAGCGGGTTCCGTAGTTGCTCGGGTCGGCGAACACGTTGGTCGCCAGGCCGCGCCGCAGCTGCGTCCGCGCGGGATTGTTCGGGTCCTGGGGTTCGCTGCCGACGTCCTTGGCCGCGGTGGACACCGCGGCCTGCACGCGCCGGATGAACGGCGGGAAGCTGGCGAGTTCGGCGCTTTCGGCGAGAGTCGGTGCCATCGCTTCTCTTTCTGTCAGGCGGATTTTCCGAGCACCAGCCATGCCCCGGGCACGGTGGCGTCGATGTGGACGATGTCCCCGGTGGTTGGGGTGTAGCTGGCCAGGCGCGGCAGGGTCAGGGAGCCACCTTGGACGGTGACGATCACCTGGGAGCCGGAGACGCCGGTGACGGTGCCGGTCTTGCGTCGGGCGGCAAGCGCCTGGTCCACGACCCTCGCGACGGCGTCGGCGATGCGCATCGAGTCCTCCCTGCTGGGTCAGGTTTCGGCCGGCAGGTCGTCCGAGCGGGTCGTGATGGACTGCGTTCCCTCGGGCGTGAGCGGGATGGACAGCTTGTCGATGACGTGGCGGGTCTCCCCGGCCCGAGAGTCCTGGGCGGTGATGATGTCGCCGGTGTCGAGGGCTGGGTTGACCAGCGTCTCGATCTCGATCTGTGCGGAGGTTCCGCGTACCCGGGCGAGAAGCGCGTCGGCGGTGGTCTGGCACTGCGCGACGGTGGTCAGCAGCTCGCTGGTGTAGAAACGGGGCTTCTTGCCGAACGGGCCGCCGTAGTAGGCGGGGCTGGTGGTGTCGGTGGCTGTGGCGTACACGGCCGGGACGCCGTCGGTGCGCTGTCCGCTGGCGACGATCCGGTTGTAGACCAGCTCGCGCGACAGCGTGTCCTTCGCGGTCAGCAGGTTCCCGCCGTTGCCGGTGCGGACCGTCCACACCGATGCCTGGTTCAGCGCCGGTTGCGGTCGGATGACCAGGTGGCCGACCGGGTCGAAGAACGCTTCCGCGCCGAGGAAGTCAGCCAGTTTCTCGACCGCGTCCCAGCGCTCGCGTTCGATGACGATGACCGACGCGACGAGCCCGGAGGAGGTCTGATCGACGACCTCGACCTGTGTGCCGAGGGTTTCCCGGACCAGGCGCGCGATTTCGCCGACGGCGGTGGCGTTGGCGATGGTCTGGGCGGGGATGTCGAGCCGGTCTTCGGCGACCCGGGCGGCCGGGTCGACCACCTTGACCGTCAGGTCGCCGGAGCTGGAGACCGGCCGGGTGCGCGTCGCCTCGTCGAGGCTGCCGTACATCAGCGGCACCCACTCGGTGTTGCCCGAGGTCAGCACGATGCCGTAGTCGATCTGGCAGGTCGAGCCGTAGGGGGCGAGCAGGTCGGCCGGCGATCGTGGCCACCAGCGCGGGTCCGCCTGAAGGGTGGCGCTGCGGCGGGTCTTGCTGGTGGCGTCGACGTCGACGGAACCGCCGGAGATCGGCAGTTCCAGCACGCCATAGGTGGGGCTGTACACAGTGGCTCGTGCCTGCATCGAGTGCGACTGCGCGAGCGCGATCCGAGCCCCGGTGGACAGTGGCCACATCGGCGCCCCCGATCATGCGGTGAGTTCGCTGGGTGGCTGCACCTCGTGGAACGGGGCGGTGAGGATGCGGGTCTGCTGGTAGGCGCGCCGGTTGCCCGGGTCTTCGGTGAGGTCGCCCAGGGCAAGCCACAGGCCGGTGCCGTAGCCGAATGCGGCCGGGGTGCGCAGGTAGACCGGCTGCAGGTCGGCGAACATCGCCAGCAGCGCGTCCCGTTCGGCGAAGGACAGCGCGCCGATGGACAGGTCGCCGGTCGCGGCCCGGCGCTGCGCGGAGGACACGATGATCGGGTAGGAGGCGCCGACGGGATAGAAGATGCCGCGGTTGGCTTCCCGGGTGCGGGTCGGGACCGCGCCCACCTGGACGGTGACCGGGCGGGTTGCGCGGGCGGGGTGGGTCAGCCAGGTTCGGCCCAGGCTCAGCAGGGTCGCGGACTGGCTGGTCATCGCCCCGCCCATCGGGGCCGGGTTGACCACCTGGTACCGCACGGGCACGTCGAGGGGGCATTCGCCGTCGTCGATGACCAGCAGCGGCGCCAGCGTGGATTCCGAGAGCCCGGGTGCGCCGACCCACGTGCCGCCGTAGTCGCTGCCGTCGAAGTAGCTGCCGGACGTCGGCTGGGTCTCGACAGTGACCCCGTCGAGGGCCATCACCCCGGCCGCCGGCATCCCAACCGCGATCACCTTCATCGTCGGGGTCACCGCACCCGGCGGGGGCACGAGGGTCACGACCTGCCGGGAGAACTGCGACACCGACATGTTGACCTGGTCAGCGGTCAGCGCCACGACGGCCGGGGCCAGCGGGACGCCTCCGGCGTCGGTCCAGGTGATCTGGACCGTCACCGACGTGGGCCGGGCGGAGAACCGCAGGTCGAGCCCGACCGTGACCAGCGCGGCCCCGGGGACCGTCGTGGGCACGGTCAGCCCGACCGGCCCGGCCGCCGCGATGGTGGCCGTCAGGTACGCCCCGCCGCGCGGGGCCGCCGCGCTGGCGACGCGGGCGAGAGCCGGGTTGCCCTCGCCCGGGACGTAGCCGTTCAGCCCGGTCTCGAGGCCGGGGTTGGTGGCGTAGTTGTACCGGGTCGGGCTCGGCACCCACAGCGGGTTGCCGCCGCGCACCGGCCACAGTGTCCCGTCCGGGTGCTGGCGGATCAGCTGCACGACGGTGGCGCTTGGCCACCAGGCAGTGACCCGCATGACGCCGGCCTCGGCCACGGGCAGGAGCGAAATCCCGCCGCCGGGGTACGGCAGCGGGAAAATGCTCCCCGCCCATGGCCGTGACGCATACGCCAGCGACGGGTTTCCCGCGTACGTCCACTTCGTGGTGCCGCCGGGGATCGGCGGGGGCAGCTCCTGCTGTCCCGGCAGGGTCGCGGCCTCCGGACCGACCCCGGCCGCGTACGGGGTGCGGCCGTAGGGTTCGCTGGCCCACGCCATGCCACCACCGCCTTCTAGATGCGGACACCGCGCGCGATGGCGGTACCGGTGTCGTGCTCGCTGCGTTCGATCTGGCCGTCCACAAAGGCCCGCAGCCCGTCGTCGCTGATGGACAGCTCCCCCACGAGCCGAACGGGCTCGTCGTTCCCGCGCAGGGAACCGAAAACGTCGCGGGCGGTCTCGTGCGGGACGACGAGCTCCGGCTTCCCGGTGCCGTTGTAGACCGGCGTAAACCCCGGCTGGAGCCATCCGCCTTCGTCGTACCAGTGGTGGGCCTGCCAGAAGCTCTTCGCGCCGAGCGGGTCGTGATAGCGGCTGGCGATGTAGGACAGGCCCCATTCCGCCTGCCCCGCCGGGAAAGCCGAGACCGGCCCGTAGATGCTCTCCATCTGCTGGAACAGCCCGCGCGCCGAGCTGGTCGGATTCGCCGCGGCCGGGTTCCAGCCGGACTCGTGGCTGATCAGCCACGACAGCGCGTCCCACTGCGGACCGGAACCCCAGCCGTAGCGTCCGGCGACCGCGCGCACGGCCGCCACGACTTCGGGCGATCCGCTGGCGGTGGCGGTGCTGGCGAAGAGCTGGGCCAGCTGCTGCACGCCGACGTCGCGGGCACCCTCGATCGCGGTGCGCGCGACCCCGGCGCCGTCGACGGCCGCGACGTTGCCCGGGAAGAGCCGGACCGCGTCCTTGGCCTGGCGCAGCGCCTCGGCGAAGTACGGGCTGACCAGGGCGGCCGGGTCCAGGCCGCCGGCACCGCCGGACACAAAGGACCCGCCCACGACCGGCAGGAACGCGTGCCCGGTGAACTGCGAGGAGTCCGCGCCGGACGCGCCCGGCCCGACCTTCACCGGCACGTTGAAGGTCTGGGCCTCCAGGTTGACCCCGGCCAACGTCCCGGCCGTGTGGTGGGAGTTGTAGCCGGTGGCGAACGCCGAGCCGAGCCCCGGGGCGAACCCGGACCACGGCTGGCTCGCCGCGACCCCGAGCCGCCGGTACGGGCTGTCGCCGCGCAGTACGTTCGACACCGCCGAGAGCAGACCCGAGCAGTCGTACCCCGCCGGGCCGGAGGCACCCCAGACGTAGGGCTTCCCGGCCTGGGCGCGGGCGAACGACAGGCCGCGCGTGATCGCGGCATTAGCCTGGCTGCCCGTGTCGGCGACCAGGCCGCCCCGGGCATACCCGGCCGCGCGCAACGCCTCGGCCTGGCCGCCGTTGAGAGCGTCCAGGAACGGCACGATCCGCTTGGCGATGGCCGCGCGCACCACGAACTCCCCGCGCGAGAGCCTCGCGAGGATCGAGTCCGAGGTGGCGGTGCCCGGCCCGGAGACCGGGCCGCCGGTGGCGAACCCGATCGGGACCGGCCCGATCGGATGGTTCAGCCCGAAGTCGGCGTTGAGCTTGTTCCAGGCTGCGACGAGCCCGCCGTTGAGCGGCCACTGCAAGATCCAGCGCACCGGATTCCCGGCATAGCCGGGCATCTCGGCGAACCGGCCCTGCACCCACCCGGCGGTCAGGCTCACTGCTGCGCGCAGCGCGCCCAGCCCGGCCACCAGACCGGACAGCGCGCTGTTCTGGGCGGTCACAGACGCCTGGACCACGGCCGCCAGGGCCGACCAGGAACCGGCCATCGTGGATTGAAGCTGGGCCTGGCGGGCCACGATGACCGCGACCCCGGACGCCACGGCGGCCGAGGTCGCCAGCCACACGGCCACGGCCGTGCCCTGCACGCCCAGCAGGCTCGTGGTCAGGGCCAGGTCGGCAGCGGGCAGCAGGGTGCCGGTGTGCAGCTCCAGCAGCTCCAGGGCGGGCAGCAGGACGGTGGTGACCGTGTCGGCAAGGGCCGCCGACGCCGCGGTCAGCGCGTCGGTGGCCTGAGTGGACGCCGCCGGGTCCGCCGCCGTCGCCGAGGTGGCAACGGTCGAGGCCGGCGCCGCGCCGACGATGCCGCCCGCCGCGAACCGCGCCACCAGGCCGCCGCTGGCGGCGGCGACCGGTCGTCCGGCTCGGGCGGCGGAGTTGGCCGCCAGGATCGCGGCCGGGCCGATGGCGCGCACCAGCTCGGGCACGAGCACCGCTTCCCCGGGCGAGAGCAGCGCGCGGACGCTGTCGCGGCCCGGGGCGTAGCCGGGCAGGACCCCGCCGCGCGCGAGCTTGAGTTCGGGCAGCTCGTCGACGCCGGGGATCAGGCTTGCGGCGGTGTTGTAGACCTTGCGCAGGCCGTTGTTCCAGATGATGTCGATCACGAGCTGGATCGGCTTCTTCAGGAAATCGACGATCGTGTCGAACACGCTCTTCGTGACGTCGCGCAGCTTTTCGAACCCGTCGCGCACGTCGGCGAGCCGATCACCGAACCAGCCGAGCACCGGCTTCACGACGTTGGTGTAGGCAGCAGACACGGCGCTGCCGATGGCGTCGAAGACCGGCTTGATCCCGTGGTCATACAGCCAGATCGCCGCGTCGCCGACGATCCGCAGGGCCAGCGCCCAGCCGTCGAAGTACGGCTTGAGCAGCGTGGACCAGACCCAGCCGAGGAACGATCCGATCGCCGAGAAGGCAGGCTGGATCGCGTTCGTCCACAGCCACGACGCCCCGTTGCCGATGAGCGTGAAGACCAGCACCCAGGCGTCGAAGTACGGCTTGAGCAGCGTCGTCCACAGCCACGAGAAGAACGAGCCGATGGCGCTGAACGTCGGCTGGAGCGCGTTGGTCCACAGCCACGACGCGATCGCCGCGACCAGACGGAACCCGACGACCAAAGGTCCAATGAGGACAGTGGCGACGACGGCGGCGAGGATTCCCGCTGCCTGGCCGATGAACGAGAAGGTCGGCGAGAGGATGTTCGACCACAGCCATGAGGCGATCTGGCCGACAAACCTCAGTGCCGCAACGATTCCGTCGAACGCGGGCTTGAGGATGTTGACGTAGGCCCACTGCGCCGCGTTCTGGATCGCACCCCACAGACCGATCCAGAAGTCACGGAAGCCCGCGCTGGTGTTCCAGAAGTACACGAACGCCGCGACCACGGCCGCGATCGCGCCGACGATCAGCCCGACCGGGTTGGCGTTCATGGCCGCGTTAAGCAGCCACTGCGCCGCCGCCGCGCCCTTCGTGGCCAGCTCGTAGAGCTTGATCGCCCCCGACACAGCCGCGTATCCGGTGGCGAACGCGCCGATGGTGACGGCCATCGGGGCGAGCCAGTCGGCGTTCTCGCGCACCCACTGCACGGCATCGCCGAGCGCGGGCAGGAGAACCCCGCCGAAGAAGCTGACCAGGCCGGTTTCGAGGGTCCGCTGAAACGCGACGAGCCGCTGCCCGGCCGAGTCGTTGAGCGTGGCGCCCATCCGGTCGGCGGCTCCGGCGACGTCGCCGAGCGCGGCCACGGCCTTGCTCGGGTCCAGCGCGAACAACGCCTGCCCGAGGTCTTCGGCTTGGGTGCCGAAGAGCGCGACCGCTGCCTGTGACCGGGCGACCGGGTCGGGCATCGCGCGCAGCTTGTCGAGCACCAGGTCCAGCGCCTGCGTGGCCTGCGGGCCGCCGCGCGCGATCTTGGCGGCCATGTCGGCCGCGTTGAGTCCGATGGCCTGGAATCCCTGCGCGGTCAGCTTGCTACCGTCGACCGCCCGGATGCTGAATTCCTTGATCGCGTCGGCGACCAGATCGGAATTCCGCGCCCCTGCTTGCATTCCCTGCACCAGCAGCCCGGTCGCCATCGAGGCGTCGAGACCGAACTTCTGGAACTGCACCGAATACTCAGTCATCGTGTCGAGCAGGTCTTGCGACCGGTCGGCGCCCTGCTGGAACCCGCGCGTGAGCACGTCGAGGGCTTCGTCGGCGTCGCGCGCGAGCCCCGTCTTCATCAGCTGGCCCACGGCCTGGGTGGTGCCGCCGAGGTCCTGATCGAACGCGGTGGCCAAGTTCAGGACCTTCGCGGTGATACCCGCGAGCTGGTCGTTGGTGGCGTCCTCCATGACGAGCCCGGACTGGATGACTCCGCGAATGGCCTCGTTGATCTGGTCGAGGGAGTCGCCGTACGCCTGCGCGTACAGGGTGCCGGCGACCCGGCCGAGGTCGGCGGCCATGTCGGCGGGCGCGCCGAGCTGCGCGGCGAGCTTGTCGCCCAGGCGCGCGTTCTCCAGCGTGTCCATGGCGATCGACGCGGCGTTGCCGATCGCGGTCAGGCCGAAGGCGAAGCTTCCGGCCTGGCGGGCGGTGTCGGCCAGGGACGAGCCGAACCCGGCCGAGCGGCGTTCGGCCTTGTCCACCGAGACCGTGACGGTGTCGGTGGCGTCGGCGGCGTTGCGCTGGGCCTGCTCGAACTTGTCGGAGGTCGAGGCGGTGCGTTCCTGCGCGGTGGTCAGGGTCCGCTGGGCGGTCGCGAGCCGTTCTTCGGCGGCGGCGAGCGCGCTGGCTTTGGCGTTGCCCGAGGTACGGGTTTCCTCGAGGCGGGCTTCGGCGACGCGGACTTTGCCCGCTGCGTCGGCCTCGCGGTTGCGGGCGGTCTCCAGCTCGCCCGCGACCTTCTTGACGTTCTCCTTGGCCGCCTCGATGCCGGTACCCAGTGCGGTCCCGGCGCGGCGGCCGGCGTCCCCGGCCGAGCGCTCCAGCTCGCGGCTGATCTGCGCCCCGGCGCGGGTTCCGGCTCCGGCGGCCTGCTTGGCCAGCTCGGCGCCCCAGCCGCGCGCCGAGGGCAGGGTGTCGATCCAGACGACCTCGCCGGAGTTCACCACGACCGCTCACCCCGGCTCCCGTGGAACGAGGCCGCGCGGGCAGGCCGGTTATGCGGCGGCGGGACGGGGTTTGTACTGGTCGAGGTAGGCGATCACGTCAGCGGCGTCGACGTCGCCGCGGTCACCGATGCGGTCCTTGTCCGGCTCGCCGGGCCGCGAGAGCGGGCGCGGGCGGCGCAAGCCCTTCATCCCGGCGCCGCGTCCGGTGACCATCGTGTTCTCCGCCAGCCGGTCGGCCACAATGGCCAGCAGGTATTCGACGTCGGTCCAGGCGTGCCCGTGCACCGTGCGGTGAAACGCCGAGGTCGGCGGCAGATGCTCGATCAGCACGCGCAGGTGCCGCAAGCTGATCTGCCCGCGCCAGAACTCGGCGACGGGGTTGCGTGGCGCGTAGGTCGCGCAGAGGGCGGCTTCTATCGCTTCCGGCGCTTCGCCGAGGAGGTCGAGCGCCGTGTAGGGCGGCCGTCTTCGTTGTCCTGCTTCATCTTCTGCATGTACTGGTTGATCGCGAGGATGACGTACCCGGCGCGGCCACCGGCTGCGACGAATGTGGCGTACTGGTCTTCGCCGAGGTAGTACTCGGCGACCTCGACATCGGTCTGCATGTCGAGCAGACCGTCCTTCCAGTCGTCTTCGGCGGTGATCGGGTCGGTGCAGGACCACTCCTGGGCCTTGAAGGTGAAGGTGAAGTGGTCGGCGCTGCCGGTGGCTTCCTCGCGCTGGGCGAGGATGGCGTCCATGTCGATGGTGGACAAGGCGGTGTTCTCCGTTCGGTGAGCGTGGGTGAGCGCACGAAGGAGGGGGCCGATGTGGACCGCTCACCACTTGTCCACATCGGCCCCCGATCAGGGGCGGCTTACGAGCCGCTGGCGGCGGGAAGTTCCCAGCCTTCCTTGTAGACCCGCAGGGCGGAGTAGCCGTCCGAGCCCGGGTAGGCGGTGATCGTCACGTCGTACCCGATCAGCGTGTCGGACTTGTAGGTGACCTCGCCGCGTTCGGACACCTCCGCCATGGGCAGAAAGATCCGGCGGTGGTAGATGCCGTCGATGACGTCGATGCCGAAGCACCGCAGGTCCCGTTCCGGCTTTCCCTTCTCCACGAACGACACCACGGCGTCCTTGCCGGTGCCGGTCTGGGTCATGTCTTCCAGCCCGACGCGGTAGTACAGGCTGATGGTGTCGAACTTCGACTCCCACAGCGTGGCCTGATAGGTCTGGGTGGACTTGGTGATCTCCGACCGGATCGGCGTCGCGGACTGCCAAGGCGTGAAATCCTCCTTGTCTTCGTCGCGGCCTTCGACGATCCCGTCGTCGGAGATGTAGCCGAGATCGCGCATGGCGGCGTTCCACGCCTCCATCGCCGTCGCGCTCGGCGCGGTCGTCCCGAGGGGGCCGACGTAGAGCGCCCCGGTCACGCCCAGGCGCGCCAGGGCAGAGTTCTGTGCCACGGGGTGTATCTCCCTTGCGGTGCGGGGCCCCGGGTGAGCGATCGGGGGCGCGGATCAGGACGTGGCCGGGCCTATGCGGCCCGGATGGTGAGTTCGGCGGTCAGGCCGCTGCGGTGGACCGACGGGTTGTAGTCCGGCCGCCAGGACGGGCCGGCGGGTTCGGCGACGTCCGTGACGTGGCCCCACTCGTTGCCCTGCCCGGCCAGCGCGTACAGGTGGCCGGACACAGTGGATGCGAGGTCGGTCGCGGCGGCCCGGGTGGCGGCGTAGGTGTCGATGTCGACACGCGGGCGCCACAGCAGCGGCGCGGTACCAGACCAGGGGCGGGCGAGCTTCGGGCCGGGCAGGCAGGTGACCTGCACGACCGGGAGGGCCTGCTCGAACCGGGCGGGCAGCTCGGCCACCACGCGGACTCCGCCGAGGCGCGCGGTGAGCCAGGCCACCACCAGCGCCTCGGCGTCGATCACGTCGCGGCGGTCTTGGCGGCGGGCTTGCGGGCCGTGGCCTTCTCGCCGGGCTCGTCCTCGGCGTAGCGGGCGCGACCCTCGTTGACCATGACGGCCGCCGCGTCGTCGTCGACGTCGACGGTCTTGCCGATCTTCGTGTGGTCGCGGCTGAACGCGACGATCACCTTGGCCACAGTGGCCTCCTCTACTTGCTGCCGGCGGCGCGGCCGAGGGCGCGGTGCCGGGGAACGTTCTCGGTGCCGTACTCGCCGTAGGGGTCGTTGTGCACGACACGGGCGTAGGCGCGGCCCTTCGGCCGGACGCCTTCTTCGACGGTGACGGTGGCTTCGGATTCGGCGGCGTTGAGGTTGGCGCGGGTGCGCGCGGCGATCTGGTCGGCGACCAGTCGCAGGCGCTTGCGGACCGAGGGCAGCGCCACGATGCGGCGCCAGTCGCGGTCGGAGAGCTGGAGACGAGGCATCAGCCGCTCACTTTCTGGATGTCGACTTCGCAGTGGTGGACCGCGCCGGGCCGGATTGGGTGCGGCCAGCGGGCAACTTCCCCGACGACTTCGCAGGTGCGCCCGGCCCATTCGACGCGGTCGGTGGGTTCCAGGTCGAGGTCCATTCCGGCCGGGGTGTAGATGCGCCACCCGGTGGTGACCATGTCCCGGGCGTCCCCGGTGGCCTCCGTGGACGATCGCGGCTGTACGCACACCCCGGCCACGACGGTGCGGGTACCGGCGGCGTAGTCGAGAACGTCGGAGCCGTAGCGGTCCTGGGTGACCTGGGGGCGGACGAGCGTGACCGTGTCGCCGAAGATCACGTCTGGTCCCCGCGGTTGAGCCGGTGTGCCTCAACTGCCGTCTTCCAGGTCTGCGGCATTTCGGCGTCCGGGGTGGTGTAGGAGACCGACTCGCCGCCGACGGTCATCGCGGACACGCCCGGCTGGACGGTCAGCAGGTAGCGGGCCTCGGTCAGGACGGCGTCGGCGACCTCGTCGGGGATCGGGTCGTGGCCGTGGGTGTAGACGACGCGGACGGCGTCCAGTTCGTCCGGCCAGCAGGTCCGGCTGTGCAGGACGCCCAGGCGGGACCAGGTGAAGTCGGTGGCGGGGCGCCCGTGGACCTCGACGGTGGTCACGGCGAGCACGGGGGCGGCCGGGAGGAACAGCACCGTTGCGCCGTACCCGTCGAGCCAGATTTCGTCATCAGCCACACGCGACACCGAGTGCCGGACCGCGCCACGGAACCGGGCCGAGGCCGACGCGAGCGCGTCGGTCACGGCCGGGTCGGCGGCGTCGCGGCCTGCCCATCGGGCCAGCACGGCCGGGTCAGCCAGGAGCGGGAGAGGCATGGTGCTCCTCCCTGGTCTTAGTGAGGTCGGCACGTACGCCGTCGACACCTGTCGGTTATGCTCGCGATTGTCAGTTGCTTACGTAGAAATTCGCTATACGGGCGTTCAGTAACGAGCCGGAGTGGCGCGAGCGAACTTTCGGCTGCCGCGGCTCTATCTTGTAACAAGCTCAATCAGTATTGCGACCCAAGTGGGGAGGCTGTGCACGGGGCTCAGACGACCTAAGTCGGTGATAACTAATGTTAGACATGAGTCCGAGAGATCTGCTCAATCCAGTAGTTCTGTCCGCATCTCTCTTCATCGAAGGCATGACCCCCAGAGGTCAGAATGAAAAAATGGCAAGGACATCGAAGTCTTATTCGGTACTGACGTCGTTGCGTCGCCGACTAGGATTAATTGCCGTAATCATCTTCTCGTTTCCATACTTGGGCGTGAACGCTATGTCCAGCGTCGTACATGACGCTCTGGAGAATCTTAGTGTGGCCAGCCTGGTCGTGATTGCGGTCGTCACATTGTGGCGACTGTCTTTCTTGACTAAGATCCCGTTGTCTGCAGCACCATTATTCCCGGCCCCACTTCGGCGCGCCCTGCTGTCGGTTGCGCTTACATATTTGGCAATCTGGCTTCTGCCGATTGGTAGTGCCTATTTTGACGAGAACGGCGGCATTCTCCTCAACTTTATTTGGGGTTTGTCACTTTTGTGGCTTGGCCTCTTCTTTGTCACGATGGTACTGGTGCTTATCCTGACGTCCTTCGGCGTCGACGAGGCGCATCCCCTGATTGACCCGATCGCTGCGATCATTACTGCGATTGTCATCTACTGGATACAGAACTCTCGCCTGCCCAACACTAATGGCGTCCCCGTATCAACATTGCGTTTGATCTATCTATCTGCACTTCTATCGATCATTCTGATATCATCAGTCGAGCTGGTTCGCATGCTTTTTCGCGGACACAGACTCGGTAGCATTCCGGTTGAATCGACCGAAGAAGAACTTTCCGTTGACCTGCGTCGGCACATGAACAAAATGACCATTATTGGCACAATTGTAATCATCATAGTAATGATAAAGATTACTTGACGCCTCGACAACTGATTATCGAGTGAGCATGTCTTGCGTGGCAAAGTCGGTCACTGATGGGCAATGGTTTTGGCTACAGTTGGACTCATGCCTCGGACTTATTTCGGACCGCGCGGACCTTCGTGTGCGCCTCGGCACGCTTCTGTTCGGGCTCAGGCTCGACGGGAACGCCGCCAAGCCGCTCGGCGTCCGCTTCGGATAGATTCATGATCGTCTGGTGACCGTTTACGGTCACGTGGTATTCGCGCACTTCCGCCATGGCGGGGGCCTCCTCGATTCGCTCGTCGACGCCGGTGGTGGACGTGGCCATTCCGCAGGAGAAGTCCAGGCTTCCGCAGACGGGACAGCCGACGTCGCCGCGCATCAGACGAGGGTGACCTTGCAGAACGCGGACGGCTGGATGACACCGAAACCGGCGCGCATCTCCGCGAGGATCGCGACCAGGTTTCGCACGAAGAAGTCGGCGTGGCTGTCGGTGACGGTGATGCTCGACTGCTCGCGGTCCCACAGGATGGCCTTGCGGAAGTCGCCGACCCATGCCTGTCCCGGGGTGGTCGCTTCGGACTCGATGACCGGCAGGCCCCACAGCGGTGCCGTGCCGTTCACCCCGGACGGGCCGCCGAAGTAGAACCGGCCCTGGTTGTCGCTGATCTCGTCCAGGGCTTCCAGGTCGTTCGGGTGGATGACGACGCCGTTGGCCACCGAGCGCCCGACCACGCGGACCTTCGTCTTGGCGCGGCGTACGGCCAGCAGCCGGCCGAATCCGGCGGGCTTTCCAGCCGGGTCCGGGACGGCGGCTTGGGTCTGGGTGCCGGACACAGTGGCCAGGCCCTCGAAGTCCTCGCCGGTGCCGGTACCGGCGATCATCTGGTCCTCAAGCTCTTCTTCCAGGCCGACCTCGAGGAAGTTGTCGATGAGCGTGCGGACCTGCGCGGCGTCGCTCAAGGCTCGCTTGGTGACCGGGATCCAGTGCGCAATGGTCCGGACCGGGGTGGTGACCCGGACCGTGGAGAACCCGCTTTCCGGCTTCACTCCGGCCTGGGCCAGGGTGACCGCTGGGTCGCCGGAGCCCACGGCGGCGGCCGTGACCGCTTCCGGGACCGGCTTCGCGGCGTTGTTCCAGCCGGTGACGCGGGCGTACTCGATCTGGTCGGACGTGGTGGTGCCGCCGGTGACGAGCTGGCGCAGGGTCAGCGGGCGGAAGAAGCGGTCCGGCCCGACCAGCAGGCCACGGTAGTCCTCGGTGCGGAACGCGCCGCCCGAGGTGGGCGAGAGCCCTGTGACCAGGTCCTTGTACCCGACGGGGCGGGACTGGACCCGCATGTCCTTGGCGAACATCCCGTTCGGGGCGGAGGCCAGCAGGTCCTTGTACTGCTCGGAGGTGATGAAGGTTTCGCCGATGCTGGCGCGAGTGCCGGCCTTGTAGCCGTCGCGACCGGCCTGTTCCTGGCGGTTCTTCTTCTCGGCCTCGGCGTCGACGAGGCCGACGGCGTCGCCGAGATCCTTGATCGCGTCGCGGACGGCGCCGTCGGCCTTGGCCGCGTCCAGTGCCTTCTTCGCGTCTTGGGCCTTGGCCATGGCCGCGGTGACGGCGGCGCGTTCGTCGTCGGTGAAGTCGCGGTTCTCGTCGTCGGCCTTGGCCGCGATGGTCTTCGCGTCGTTCAGGTGCTTGCGCAGCTCGTCAGCGAGCTGGGCGATCTTGTCGCTCAAGGGGTTCCTCAGTTCGTGCGCGTGCGCAGACGAAGAGAGGCGGTTCCCTTGCCGGGCGCGCGCACTCGCCGGAAGGGCGAGCGCGTGGCGGGGCCGGGCGTGGCCGTTGTACGTCAGGCAGATCGGATAGGTCAGGCGGTGAGCGGTTGCGACTCGGCGTCCAGCAGGGCCAGCGATGCCCGCAGCAGGGCGGAGCTGGCGGAGCTGGCGGAGCTGGACTTGGTGTCGGCCGGCGGGGCGGGCGGTGTGCTCGCGAGACCGGCGGACTTGTCCGCGTCGTCGCTGTCCAGGGTGGACAGCACGGTCTCGATGGCGTCGGTGCCCTCGGCGATCTTCGCCAGGGCATCGCGCAGGGTTGTCTCGTTCTTCGCCGAGAGGACGCGGCCGGCCTTCGCCGACGGGCCGCCTTCGGGTGCGGGGCGGGGCTCGGTGTCGGCGGGCGGGTTCTTTACGGTCAGCAGCTCGGTGTCCTGGTTGGCGCCGATCAACGTCGGGCCGACCTCGTAGAGCTTGAGCTTGCGCAGCTCGTAGTAGCCCTCGCTGCCGCCGTCGTCGTCAGTCTTCTCGATCCAGCCGCCCTCTTGCACGTCGTAGGCGAAGGAGAACTGCCGGACTCGCCGTCCCTTGAGCAGCTTGTAGACCTTGCTGGCCTTCGGCTCGTCGAGGTCGATGCGGGCGCGGACCCACAGTCCCTCGTCGCGTTCCTCGGCGTCCTCGACGTAGCCGATGTGGTACTCGGGGTCATGCGCCATGTGCGACCAGAGCACGGGAATCGGGTCTCCGGAGGCTTTCCACTCGGCGAGGGTGTCGGCGAATGCGCCGGGCACGATCTTGTCCCCGACCGAGTCGACGTTGTAGGCGGCCACAATGGCCTCGAACACGCCGTCTTCGGTGCCGTCCTGCTCGCCCGCGGCCTTGATCCGGACCGGGCACGTCTTCTTCCTCATCGCGTGACGCCCTCCAGGAGTCTCGTGGCGGTGGCGAGCACGGTCTTCGGCTCGGGGGCGGTGTCGGTCGGCGAGGCTTGGCCGCCGGTCAGGACATTCAGCGGGGTGACCAGCTCGTCGCCGCCCTCGATCTGCGGCAGGTTCACGCGGGCGCGGGCCTCGTTGCGTGTCATCCACGGCGCACCGGTTGCGGTCTGGAGCTGGGCGGCCTGCTCCTCAAAGGAGCCGCGCAGCTTCTCGGCGAGGTTGAATTCGAGATAGACGTCCGTCGCGTCCGGGAAGTCCGGCAGGAGCTGGAGGTGCAGCTCCTCGGTGATCATGGTCAGCCAGGGGCCGAGGGTGTCCTGGTACAGGTTCTTGTGCTGCTCGGTGATGTTGCTGTACGTCGCGTGGTCCAGGATTCCCACCATGGGCAGCGGAATGTGGAAGCTGGAAGCGACCTCTTCGCGGGTAAGCTTGCGGGCCTCGATGTACTGCGCGGCCTCCGGCGTCACCGACGCCGGGACGAATTCCATGCCGTCTTCGAGGATCGGCGTCCCGCCGGCCCGCCCGCCCGTGCCGGTGTACTGCTCCTGCCACGAGCGGCGGAACCGCTCGCGGGCGGTGCTACCCCACTCCGGGGCGTCCACCGGGCGTTTGAGGTAGCCCATGAGCCGGGCACCGTTGCGCCAGAGCTGTTCGCGGTACTGGCTGGCCTGGTACTCCTCGGCCAGGATGCGCCGCAGCGTCTCCATCGGCGAGCAACCCCACCGGTTGTCCTCCGGGTTGTAGCCCCGGAAGTGCACGACCTGCGCGGCCGGGATGTCGCGGTAGCCGGTGGTTCCCCGGTACCGGTAGGTCTCCACCGTGAACTGGTTCGACGAGATCGGCGTGACGTAGCGCGGATCGAGCCGGACCAGCGCCGGGACCGCCGTGGTGGTCTTGGCGAGGATCGCGTTGTCGTAGATCGCCAGGTCCGAGACCAGTGCCTCGATCAGCCGGTAGCGGGTGGTGAACGGGTTCGGGCGGGCCAGCAGCGTCATCAGCGGGTGGTCGGCCAGCCGTTCGCGGTCCACATCGGACAGCCGCCGGTAGACGTGGATGCCGAGCTGGGCGATGTTGCGCGCCAGGAACGAGACGACGGTCCGCACCTGCGGCTGCGTCCGCCAGATCGTCGCGTAGTCCTGCGCGAGCCCGTCGCCGAGAATCACGGCGCCGCCGGTGGCGATGGTGGCGGTCTGGTACTGGTGCACCGCTTCCAGCACGCCTTGAGAGATCACGAAGGGCATCAGCCGGACCCCACGATCTGAACCCAGTTGATCCGGTCGCGCTCGATCACGACGTCGCCGTCCATCGCGACCGCCTCACGGCCGGGCTGGGCCAGCGAGGCGGACCGGAGGACCAGCAGGCGGCGATGGCGGCGCCACAGGATGCCGGTGACGGCCTGGTCGTCCACGAGCGACACCACGACCCGCCGCCGGGCGGCCAGCCTCCGGCCCCGGATCTCCTCGACCGCGTGCCACAGCAGCGACACCGTCAGCAGGATCACCGCGAGGGTGAAGATGGCCAGCTCCACAAGCCCGTCCCCTCACACGATTTCGAGGTCGCCGTCGTCGTAGACGGAGCGGCGGGGCGGGGTGTAGTGCACGGCACGGTCCAGCGCCATGATCAGCGCCACGACCCCGTCGATCTTGTCGCCGGAGTTTCGCTTGCTAGGCTTGACGTTTCCGGCCGCGTCCATCTCCACGGCCAGGTTGTCGACCTGCCAGCGGATCGCCGGGTTGCCGCCGTGACGCAACCGGGGAACCTCGGCCGTGCCCTCAAGCGCGAGCCGCTGGAACTCCTTCGTCGGGGCCGACATCGAGCCGAAGCCCTGGCGCATCTTCACCAACGGCGCGCCGTCGCCGAGCAGGTCGGACACCAGCTGGCTGGAGTTCCACGGGTCATACGCGATCTCCCGGACGGCGAAGCGCTCGCGGTCGAGGTTGATCTGGGTGCGGATGTAGTCGTAGTCGGCGACGTCGCCGGGCGTGGCGACCAGCAGGCCGCGGTCGGCCCACACCCGGGCCTGCCCGGCGGTGCGCCGGTCGATGGCCTCCAGCGCGCCTTCCGGGCACCACAGCCGCCACAGCAGGTCGTGCCCGCCCTCGCCGTCAGGGAAGCACCAGGCCAGTGCGCACAAGTCCGAGGTGGACGCGAGGTCGAGCCCGCCGTAGGCGATGCGCCCGGCCAGCGTGCGTTCGTCCACGATGGACGCGTTGCGGTCCCAGGCGTCCAGTTCCAGGTAGCGGGTCTGCTGTCGGGTCCGGATGCCCAGGTGCAGCCGCAGGAACTTCGCCAGGTCGGCCGGCGAGTTGCGCGCCTCGTTGGCCGCGTTCTCCAGGTACGCCCGCGACGGCGACACGCCGAAGCCCGGGTTCGCCTTCTTCCACGTGGCTTCGGTGAACGGGTCGTCCTCGGCGTCGGCGGCCCAGATCACCCCGTACATCGAGGTGTCCTTCAGCGCCCCGCGGGCGATCTGCTCGACGTAGTGGCGGCGGCGGGCGTAGATCGTCTCTGACCGGCCGTCGTCGGCGGTGGTGATCGTGAACACCAGCGGCTGTGTCCGCGAGCCGGTGCCAGTCTCCACGGCCTCGACCAGGTCGGGGGTCTTGTGGACGTGCAGCTCGTCGATGATCGCGCCGTACACGTTCGCCCCGTGCAGCACGTCGGCCAATTTGGACACGACGGCGAAGTAGCTGCCGCTGGGCTGGTGGATGATCCGCTGCGCGAGCGCCTTCACGTACGGCGCGAGCGCGGGGCTCTTCTGCGCGAGCTGCCGCACCGGGTCGAAGCAGTACCGCGCCTGGTCCCTCCCGCTGGCCACGGCGTAGACCTGCGCGCCCTGCTCGTGGTCGGCACACGTGAGGTAGGTCGCGAACCCGCCCGAGAGCGTGGTCTTGCCGTTCTTACGCGGTACGTCGACGTACACGCGGCGGGTGACGCGGACCCAGTCGCCGTCCTCGTTGCGGTACACCCACCCGAAGACCGGCGCCAGGATGTAGGCCACCTGCCACGGGTCCGGCCGCAGCGGCTGCCCGGCCCACTTGCCTTGCGTGTGCCGGAGCCGGGCGAAGACGTCGAGGACGCGGTCCACCCGGGCCGGGTCGAACCGCGCTCCGCGCCGGGCGCCGCCTTCGGGGGTCTTGATCGCGGGCGGGCAGTCCGGCAGCGGGATACCCCGGGAGTGCAGGTACCAGCCGACTTCGGGTGAGATGTGCAGCCGGGCGAGGGTGGCCCGGCTCGGCGCACGCTTAGCCGGTACCTGCGAACGGGTTGCCTTCGTCGCCACGGCCGGCCCCGTCCCGCTGCTCAATCCGCGTCCGCGCCGACGGGGTCAATCCGAACTCCTGCGCGAATGCGCGGATCACGTGGGCGGAGTCGCGCTGGATGACCAGCGCGGGGTTCCGCACGAATCCGCCGTGCAGGCCCTTCTGCAGGACGCCGGTCTTCGCCACGAGCGCCGAGGCGCGGCGGTGGGCGACGACGGCTTCGCAGTAGCAGAGCAGGGTGTCTCGGTCGCAGGCGTGCGCGATGCCCATCGCGGCCAGCTCACCGACGGTGTAGTCCCAGACCTCGCGCACCGCGTCGGCCACATCGTCTGGACATTCCGGACGCCCGGCGCGCGGGATGGGCTCGTGGTGGTTGTAGCGCTCGGTGTGGCGGTCGCCTTCGATGATCCGCAGGGCGGTGGGCTTGGGCGGGACGCCGCGTCGGCCCATGTGGATCAGCCTCCCCGGTGCAGGTCCCACAGCTGCGCCCGCAGCTCGGGATCGGTGGCGAAGCGGCCGGTCACGGCGGTGGTGACCATCGCCGCGCCGGGCTTGCGGATGCCGCGCTGGGTCATGCAGCCGTGCTCGGCA
The DNA here is from genome assembly GCF_002904335.1 of Amycolatopsis sp. CA-126428. GTDB lineage: Bacteria > Actinomycetota > Actinomycetes > Mycobacteriales > Pseudonocardiaceae > Amycolatopsis. Next base: position 124,009 of record NZ_PPHF01000181.1, read on the forward strand.
CGCACGATGCACGCCGAGCCCTCGGTCTTGAGGTGGGCGTCGACGGCTTCGGTGACCTGGTGGGTCAGCTGCTCCTGGGCCTGGAGCCGGTGGGCGAAGACGTCCAGAAGCCGGGGAAGCTTCGACAACCCGGCCACTGGTGCCCCGGCGACCGGCAGGTACGCGATCGTCGCGGTGCCGCTGAAGGGCATGAGGTGGTGGGCGCACATCGAGGTGAACGGCACGCCGGTCACGGCGATCACGCCGTCGGACCGGTCGACCGGGAACGTGCGCTCCAAGACCTCAGCCGGGTCCTGGTCGTAGCCGCAGGTCAGCTCGGCCCAGGCACGGGCCACCCGTGCGGGGGTGTCGCGCAGGTTCGGCTCGTCCGGGTCCAGGCCGCGTTCGGTCAGCCAGGCGCGGATGCCGGCGGTCAGGTCGGTGGTCATCGGCCCCTCTCGTTTCCCCAGGCCAGCACGTGTACGCGGCTGCCGAGGTTGAAGCCGTGCTCGATCACGCGGTCGGCGATGAGCCGGGTGTGCGCGGCGATAGCCTCGACGCTGGTCCCCTCCGGAGAGATCCACACGGGCCGGACCAGCTCGTGACGGGTGACCAGCTCGGCGGCTTCGTCCACATCGGCCGGGGTCGCGCACACGAACTTGAAGACCGTGCGACCGCAGCGGTCCAGCGCGGCCAGGACGTCGGGCTGGATGCGGCGTTCGTACGGGTCGCCGGAGTGCGCGAGCTTCGGCGAGACGTTGAACCGGACCCCGAGGTCCGGTTCCAGGGTCGCGGCCGTGGGCGAAACGGTGCCGTTGGTCTCGATCTCGATGTTTACTCCGGCTCGCCGGAGGTCCCGCAGCAGCCGTGTCCATCCGGGCTGGTGCTGGTGCAGCAGCGGTTCGCCGCCGGAGATCACGACGAGCGCGGGGTCACCGGCGAGTGCGCGGTCCACGATCTCGGCGACCGGCTTGCGTGACAGCTCGGCGCGCAGGTCGAACCGCGTGCTGTCCCAGGTGTAGGCGGTGTCGCACCAGCCGCAGGCGAGGTTGCAACCGCCGAGCCGGATGAAGCTGGCCCGGCGGCCGGCGGATGGGCCTTCGCCCTGCGCGGTCGGCCCGAATACCTCGGATGCCACCAGGGTGTCCGATGTGGCTGGAGCAGTCGCGGTCACGCGGACCACCCAGCCCGGTTGACGTGGGTCTCGCGCACCTCGACCGCGGTGACCCGGGCTCCGGGCACGCGCTCGAGCTCGGCCAGCAGTCCGGCCGCCACGGCGGCGAGGTGGGCGGCCACGTTCTCCACGGTCGGCCACCCGGGGACCTCGGTCACCTTGCAGCCGTGCTCGCGCAGCAGCGGGACGAGCGGGTCGTCCGGCCCGAGCAGCACGCCATGGTCGAAGTGCTCATCGATCCAGCCGCGCAGGGCCTTCTTCAGCGGACCGAACTCCACGACCACGCCGTTCGGGTCGACGTCGGCGGCGGTGACGGTGATCTCGGCCCACCACGAATGCCCGTGCAGGGACGTGCACTTGCCGGGCAGGTGCGGGAGCCGGTGCGCGGTCTCGAAGTTGTGGGCGATCGTGACGGTGCTGGCCATTCAGGACACTCCCGTCACGGTCGCGCCGGACTCGCCGTCCTCGGACACCTCGACCTGGGTGGGCTCCAGCTGGTAGCCCTCTTCCAGGACGGTCCACAGGTCGCGGGCGAGGTCTTCGCAGCTGGCCGAGCCGCATTCGCGCGGCCCGGTGCCCCACCACGCGCGGATGATGTCCTGGAGGTCGTGGAACTCCACGTACCGGTCGTCGTGGGCGACGGCCACGTGGGCGGTGATGCGGAAGAGGTGGCGGTGCCGGTCGGCCAGATAGGACCGGCGGCCGGTCGCGGCGGGCCAGTGGTGGAAGCCGGGCAGGGTGACGGTGGTCCACACGGTGGTCACGAGGGCATCAGCTCGCCTTCACGGTCGTCGCGGGCCGGGTACGGGTCGTCGCCGAAGTCGGCGTGCCGGTCCTGGAGGGCGCGCCAGACCGCGAGGGTGTGGGTCATGGCGTCGGCGTGCATCTGGCAGGCGACATCACGGTTGGCGTTCTCGCTGTAGAGGAACCGGTGCCCGAGTTCGCCGAGGCGCCGCAGGGCGGCGGACTCGGTCCGCACGGCCGGGTACCGCAGGGAGTTCAGCCACGAGGAGGAGTCGCAGGAGTCCGGCGGGCAGGGCAGACACCACTCGCAGGCGGACAGGCCGAGCACGTGGACCCACAGGTGCGGGTACTGCCGGCGGCGTTCCCACATCGTGTGCAGCAGCCGGACCCGGGTGGGGTGGTTGGCCTGCACGACGTTGCCGAAGCACAGCCGGTCGTAACCGCGGGCGAGGTCGTCGAAGTAGTCCCAGCCGTCGTTGAACGGGTGGTAGACCGGAATCGGGTTCAGGCCGAGGTCGTGCAGCCGGGCGCGGGTGCGAATCTTGTTCTCCCGGCCGCCCTGGTCGAGTTCGATGTAGCCCCAGAGCCGGTCTTCGTACTTTGTGGCCAGTTCGACGTACCGGTCGAAGAGCCGGTCAAAGCCCTGGATCTCGTCCGGCGGCAGCGCCAGGGCCTCATCCATCGAGCAGCCGGTGGCGCGCTTGTGCTCGTTGGTGAGGTTGAAGATGCCGGAGTCCAGCAGGATCATGTGGCCTTCGTCGAGCAGGCGCACCATCCGTAGTTCCTGGCTGCGGTGGTACAAGTCGTTGACCGCGAGCAGCAGGTGGCGCGGGTACGCCGAGGATTCCCCGGCGGCGAAGTAGATCGGTGTGTCGCTGCGGTCGAAGGCTCCGCCGGCTGTTGCGACGATGCCGGTGCCGGTCACGGGCGCACCTCGAAGACATGCCAGACCAGGTGCCCGATCCATGCCTGCGCGGTCGCCACGTACTCGGCCTCCCCGGCGGGCATCGGGTTGCCGGTGCCGACGATCGCGACGGTCCGGTCCTCGGGCTCGGCGGCCGGGTCGACCTCGGCCCAGAGGGCCAAGTGGCCGTGCTGGAGCTGCGCGGTCAGCAGCCGCGCGCCCGCGGGCATCTGCAAGGTCTGCCGGTCGGCGATCTCCAGCGCGTACTTCCAGATCGTCGTCATGCCGCCCTCCCCGTTTCGGCCGGAGTGGAGAGCACCGGGTCGTTCCCGGTGATCCGCTTCCACTTGGTCAGCAGCCACCCGGCCAGGTACGGCAGCGGCTGCACCATGACCACGCGGTGCTCCTCGGCCTTCTGCGCGAACGGCGCGAGCATCGTCGGGTACGGCCAGAACAGGTCGTCCTCACCCAGCAGCGGTGTCCACAGTGGCCAGCCGGTGTGAACGTCGGCCACCACGAGCTTGTGACGGCCGAGGTCCCAGATCTGGCCGGTCGCGGTCTCGTAGTCCGGCTCGCCGACGGTGACCCCGGCCAAGCGCAGGGCCTCCCCCTTGTCCGGCGGGTCGCCCTCGCCGGGCTCGCCCTCCTCGTCGTCGTCCGCGGTGAGCGCGTCTTCCAGCGCCGCGAGGTCGTCGGCGTCGTAGCCGGTCAGGTCGAGCATCTGGGCTTCGCCGAGGTCGTGCAGGACTTCGGCGAGCATCCGGTCGTCCCAGCCGCCCTTGACGGTCAGCTGGTTCGACGCGATGAGGTACGCCTCGGCGTCGTCGTCCGACCGCGATGCCCATCCCCGGATGACCGGCATGAGCCATCGGCCGTCCTCGTCGACCTGCACGCCTTCGGGTGCGGCGCGGCCTTCCTCGGCCCACGCGCGCAGCTGGAGGTAGCGGCCGTGCCCGGCGACCAGGCGGCCGGTGCGTTCGTCGACCAGCGGCAGTTCGGCGAGTCCAAAGTGGCCGATGGAGCGGGAGATGCCGGCGGTGTCGTGTTCCTTGGGGTTCCGGGTCGCGGCCTGGATGTCCTTGATGGGCATGTACTCGACGTAGCGGTTACTCATCGGCATCCGCCGGCGGCCGGGCACGGGATCGGGATCATCGGACTCCTGTCTGTGAACGCTCGAATGGCTCAGTGATCCGGGTGCGACTGCGCTTGTCTTGCTCGCGCGGTCGAGTCGAAGGTTGGTGTCAACGGCGGGCACACCGGCCCACCACCACTCACCACAGGGAGAAACACCATGGCCACCAACGCCACCACCACCGCCCGCAAGGCCCCCGCCGCGACGAAGCCCGCGACCGCGAAGCCCGCCGCCCCGAAGGCGACGACCCCGGCCGAGCCGAAGGCGACCGACGCGAAGGCCCCCGAGGGCACCGCCAACCCGGCCACCACGGCCCCGGCCGACGCGAAGAAGCCCAAGCGCGGCAACGGCGACCTGTTCGACAAGCTGGCCGTTGGCGCCCGGGAGGTCGACCTGATGCCCGTCACGGCCCGGGGTGGCAAGCAGAACCCGCTCGCACAGCTCGTCCAGCGCAGCTTCACCGAGAAGAAGGCGTTCGCGCTCGACCCGATCGCCAACGACCCGAAGACCATCGACGCGGTCAAGGCCGCCGTCCGGCGTGCGGCTGCCCGCAACGGCCTCGGCGTCAACCTCAGCCACGAGGTGCAGGCGGACGGCATGGTCGTCATCTACCTCAAGGGCAAGGTGAAGGCCGAGGCCGCCGGGGGCAAGGCCAAGGCCGCCAAGTGACCTGGTGGCCAACCGGCCACCAAGGGGCCGGGCCGGGGCGTGCGCTCACCCAACCACGACTGAGCCGCCCCGGCCCGCACCCCAACACCCACCACAAACGAAGAGGATCGTCATGCCCAGCAAGGATTCAGACCTGCCCTTCAAGATCGAAGCTGCCCGCCTCGCGTGGGACGGAGCCCACGGCAGCGTCGAAGGGGCGATCACCGGTGCGTTCGACAAGCTCGGCGCGACGTGGAGCTACGCGCCGAACACCGACTCGGCCTCGCACATCAACGTGACCTACGCGCACCGCCCGATGACCGTGACGATCGATGCGCCCGACGACCGGGAACCGGACGGGAAGATCGCGGAGTGGCGCCGCAAATTCGGCGCTGGTCCCGCGCTTGGCGACACCGAGGGCGCCCGGTACGCCAGCCTGCTCGATCTCTCGATCGAAGAGATCGGCGCGGTCGCCGGGAAGCTCGCCGAGGCGCGCCGCACCGGAAACCTTGACGGCGTCCCCGAGGCGGCAGACGACCTCCGGGAAGCGCTCGCTGGCCTGGTTCAGCTGGCCGACCTCGTGGTCGGTGGCTAGTGAGCCACCAACGAAGACCCCGCGCTCACGCGTGGGGTCTTCCCTTTGCGTGCCAGCGGTTTCGACGCACCGTGACGTGGTCCACGGAACACGATCGGAACCGAAGATCGCTGGTCCAACTGCGTCCGCAGAGCTGATCCTGAGATCACCAACGAAACAGACCCGGACAGGTCGCAACGAAGGGGAACCCGATGAACACCAGCACCAGCACCGGCACCCGCACCCGCACCCGCACCTACAACGTCGTGTACGCCCGTGGCGCCGTCCACATCCAGGGCCTTGACGAGCAGGTCCGAGGCGGGCTCGACAGCCTCGACTACGCGCTGACCGCGTGCCCGGCGCTGTCGAAGAACCAGACCTTCTGGGTGTACGCGCTGACCACCACCGACCTCGCTGCGGCCGTGCAGAAGGCCACCGCGCTCGCCGAATCGGGTCAGGTCACGGGCTTCTGCAAGAAGTGTCGCAAGACCGCCCTCGCCGCGCTCCAGGCCGAGGCGCAGGAGATCAGCGACAAGATGCAGAACGCGACCGTCGAGGTGCCCGGCGAGTGGATCGAGGACGTGCCCGAGGATGACGGCCGTCCCGTTTGGACGTTGTCGACCGACTACGACGGCGAAGCCGAAATCTACTACGCCACGGTTACCGGCGACGGCCCGTGCACGTGGACGGTCGGCGAATGCTTCCCGGAAGGCCGGATCATTGAAGACGGGAAGGCTGACACCGTCGAGGCGGCGCAGCAGCTGGCCGGGCAGGCGTTCGCGCGCGCGGTGGCGCGCTGAGCGGTCCCGCTCGCCCTGGAAGCCCTCACGAACTCGTGGGGGCTTCCGCCTATTTCAGGCCCATGTCCTCGACCCAGAACGCGCGCTTGTTCGCCGCGTTGGCTTCCCCTGCCGCACCGGAGGCCAGAATCGTCAAGGTCGTGCCGCCCGAAGCTGCACCGGAGTTGGCCGAGCAGCCGAGCTGGTACGTGCCGTCGGTGGGGACCGTGAAGATCGTCTCCACGATGATCGCCGGGTTGGTGTAGACCTGGTTGATGATTCCCTGGGTCCGGATCACCGGGTCAGCGGTCGAGACCGGCGCACCGACAGCCGAGAGCCGGATATTCGCCGTTCCATTGGGCGGGTTGACCGCGCCGGACGCGTTCGTGTTGAACGTCCAGACCGCCTTGTAGTAGCGGGTCGTGCGCATCCCGGGGATGGTCAGCGTTTCGAAGAGGCCGTCCGCCTGGGTGGTGTTCGTGTCCTGGACGTTGCGCTTGACCAGGCCGAGGATTCCCCGGCGGGCCTCCAGCTCCCAGCCGCCCGGGTACGCCCACTGAAGGGCGACCTGTGTGTCCAGCTGGAGCGTGCGCAGGCCGACGTGCGGATCGGCCGGCAGTGCGGCCGCGTTCGCGACCGGCAGTACCGAGTCCCGCAGCGTCGGCGCGCACGCCCAGAGCGTTGAGGCCGGCCATGCGCGCGCGGTCGATCCTTCACGGCCGCGCACGACGGTGATGGTGTTCGAGGCGCCGGTGTGCGCGGTCGCCCACACGATCTCGAAGTTCTTGTTCGCCGGGTCCTGGAGCGTGATCGGGATGTACAGGTTGGTGGACAGTCCCGATTGAAGAGCCGCGAAGTCCGTCGACACCATCGTGGTGTCCGAAATGGCCGCCGGGTTGGTCAGCTGGCCGAACAGGTAGTTCGCGGGGACCCGCAGCTCGTACACGTACCCTCCCGTTCTCGCAGAGTTGACGGAATGGCGTGCAGAGCTGGAAAAGTCAGTCGTCCCAGACGATCCGTGTCGCGCCGCCGTGGCCGTGGATGGCCTCGGCGGACTCGATGGACGGCCAGAAGACGTTGGACCGGTGCTCGCCGGACCAGTGCACGTTCGCGCTGCCGTCCGGCCACAAGCACCCTTCGGCAATGCCGCCGGTCCCGGAGGCTCCGGTCACGTCGTCATCGCGCTGGAGGTGGAACCGGCGCGAGCGGCGTGGTCGGTCGTCGGGCACGGCGCGCTCCTCCTGGGCTGTCAGCACCGAGTTTGCGAAACGCGGGTTTTCACGCGCGACACCACCGACGCGGTCTGGGTGCCGTGTGGTCCTGGTGATTTCGACCCCCTACCCCCCGGGCGAGCAGCTCGGGCCGCGGCGGTGAATCACCCGAACGGCTCCTTGCTGCCGGCCGCAGCGCGTCCGGGATCGTCGGGTGCGACCAAGTCCACAAACGACAGAGATATGAGGACCAACTAGTGGTCGCAGTGAGGGTGACGGGCAGGTTCGTCGGCCTGTGGTTCGACAACACGTCGGTCGGACAGGGCGTCGAGCTGGACACACCGGAACGACAACTCTTGTGGGAGATCTACCGTGACGCGCCCGTGCGCAGGTACGGACGCGCGGGGTCTGCGCACCTGCTGACGTTCCCGGAATCGCGCGGAGGTCTTGGCGCACTGGAGGATCTGTTCAACTACGCGAACCAGGGCGTGCAGGTGACCGTCGATGACCCGGATGACATCGACACGCATGTGGCGTGCCGTCTGATGGCGGAGCGCGCGCTCGCGGCGATACGTGAGCTGGAGGTCCAGCTTGGCGAACCACCAGGCACGGTGACGTTGTTCGGCATCCACCGCTGACATGAAGACCCCGGGCTGCTGCTCGGGGTTTCCTTATGCGCGGGGCAAAGTATCGCTCGGATGGCTCCTGATCTTGGGTGCGATCACGCGGAGATCCTTTTATAGGACCGGTTAAGCGGTCAACAACCCGGACAGGTTACTGAAGGAGCTACCACGATGTTCGCCAAGATCTTCGCCCACGTCGCCACCCTGGTCACCATCCTGCGCACCGCCACCGTGTTCGAGACCTCGATCATGTCGGTCGCGTACTTCGTGAGCGCGTCGGCCGGGCACGCCGAGCTGCTGGTGGCGATCGCCTACAGCGTCGGGACCACGCTGCACGTGCGCGAGACCTACCACGAGCTGCGCCACGCCGCCTGACCTCGCCGCCGAGGTGGCGCGCCCCATGTGGGCGCCCTGCCTCGGCCGCGAGACCACCCCGAAGCCCTCGGCCTTCCTGGCCGGGGGCTTCGTGTCGTCTCCGTCACCCGCGCGTGGACACCGCCTTGAGTCTCAACGTCGTCACTCGTACGGTGTCGAACATGAGTTCGAGACGACGATGGAGCCCACGCCCGCCGATGGACGGCGAAGCGGTCTGGGACGACGAGCTGCGCCGGTTCGCGACCCCGCCGACGTGTCGGCACGGGCATCCGCTGGACGAGACCATGAAGACTTGGCAGATCGACTGGCAGGAGTACCGCTGTCCGCCCTGCGCGGCGAGCGGTGAACCCGATCCGTTCTTCCGGCTGCGCAAGCCCGCAAGGATCTGAACAGGCGGGTCAAGCGTTGTTGCGGGCGTGCCGGAGGACAGCGAAGACGAAGTAGATCCCGGCGACGATCGCCCCGGCGATGACGAGCTGGACGAGGACGGCGCGGGTGGCGGCCTCGGCGGCGAGGCGGTCCACCGATGCAAGCTGCTGGGCCTCGTCCGGGGTAAGCCACCAGGTCACCGGGCCGCAGATGAACACGGTGATGACGGCCAGCGCGACGGTGACGCCGAGACTGATGCCGATCGTCCGCAGTTCGCGCATGGGCTCGATGCTATCGAGACCGGGTGGCGTTCCACCCTCCTGGGCTGGTCAGGCCGGTGTGCCGGTCGTGACAGCGCTTGCACAGCGGGCGGAGCCGGTGCCAGGCGTCCGGATCGGGTACGCCTCGGGCGACGAGGGACCGGCGGGTCTCGGGGTGGTGGTCGGCCACTGTGGCCGGTCGGTTGCACAGCGTGCAGAGCCGGTGTTCCCGGAGGTAGGCGGCGCGGGTGAGCTGCCAGTCGTGGCCGTAGCCGCGCTGGGCGGCGGTGCCTCGGCGCTGGTCGCCCTCGCGGCGTTGTTCCCGCCGGCAGAGCGGGCACGGGCCGGGCGGGATGGTGGTCCGGCAGGTCGGGCAGACGCGGGGCGGGCTGGTGGGCACGACCCTCGGTCTCCGTGGTCAGTGGCAAGAGACTGCACAACCTGTGCGTGGGCAGGCTTCGGGCAGATTCCCGTGGTTGACGATGATTGCGTCGAGCGAACCGGGCTCTGGTGAAGGCCCTCGCCACTGAAGTGCGATCCTCGCCCGTGCCGTTCGAGTTCCGCGTCCCCGTGCACCCCTGCCGATCATTGGGCATAGGGGTGCTTGCTGTGCACGGTAGTACAGTCACGCCCGCGCGCGCCACCCGGCCCCGTCACGAATTCCCTGTCATATCAAGGTTTTCAGTCGAACTGGCACGGATCTGGCGGCGCTGGGCGTGGTAGGCCAGCACGTCGGCGACCCGATACCGGAGTCCGTCGGCTGTGTCCACTGTGGGCAAACCACGGCGGCGCCACTGGCGGACGGTGTCGGGCTGGACGTCGCACAGGTCGGCGACTTCCTCCATCGTGAGCAGGTCGTCGTGACCGAAGTTCATCGGGCGCGGAGTGACCCACCCCTGGCCGAGCTCGCGGCAGCGGCCGTCGACCTCGCCGCACGCCTCGGCGTCGGCACGCAGCAGGGCCTCGCGGTAGGTGCGGGCGATCCGCCGCGCCCGGTCAAGCGGGCTGTCACCGGGCCACGGCCACGGATCGGCGCGCTTCACGACGCGGCCTGGCGGTCGTGGATCTGGCGGGCGAGATAGACGTTGAGCAGCCCTTCGCCGGCCATTGTGGCCAGATCCTCGCGGGCTTCGTCGGCGAAGTCGTGCCAGGTCAGATGGTCCGCCTGGTGTTCCTGGGCGTTGCGGCGCAGCGCGTTCTCGGCGAGGCAGTGCACGGCCAGCCCGTACAGGTCGGTCACGCCACCGACTCCCCTCGTGCACCGAGCAGGGTGCAGGACTGCTCGTACTCCTCCCAGGTGCAGCGCTGGCCGCAGGACCCGCACCGGATGACGTCGTCGCCGTCAGCGCGCTGCAGGGCGCGGCGGTCGCAGCGCGGGCAGGGCTCGGGCAGGGTGTGGACCAGCCGCAGTTGCCCGGTGATGGCGCGGACGCGGTGGGACAGGTCGAGCAGGATCACCGCGCCGTCGAGGCCGTCGCGGTCGAAGGTGGTCCACTCGTCGAGGATCCAGCCGGTGTGGACGGCGCCGCGTAGGGCCAGCAGCACGCTGATCGAGTTTTCCAGCAGCCGCGCGGCCCGTTCGAGGACGGCGCCGGGGCGGCTGTCGCGCGCGGCTTGGGTGTCCCAGTCGACGTTCAGGACGTCGGCGACGGATTCGGCCCAGCATTGCGCTTCGTGCAGTAGCGCGGCTTGCACGGTCTCGATGCTCAGCGAGATTGGGACGGGCAGTTCGCGGGTTCCGGAGACGAGCTGGCGCAGGCCGTCACGGGTTCCGGCGAGCGCGGTGTCGAGGTCGAGGTAGTCGCGGGGCAGGTCGGTGATGGCCTGGCGCAGGTGGCGGGTGCAGGCGTCGCACAGGCCCTCGGCGGGGTTGATCGGCGCGCCCCGGGTGATGTGCGGGGTGTCGGGGTCGGGTTCGCGCTGCGCGCAGCGGGGGCCGCGGTAGCAGCGGTGCAGCTCGGCCATCGGGTTTCTCCTGGTCATCGGCCTGTGGCTGGTCACGGATGCCGGCGGATCGGGGACGTAACGGCGGGTCGGCGTGTCGCGACCCCACCGGGGAGAGGCTGGGAGGTGAGGGCCGTGTCCGTAATGCGGAATCGGCG
>NZ_PPHF01000182.1 GCF_002904335.1 Amycolatopsis sp. CA-126428
CCTGACCTGCCACCAGACGGTGAAACCCTTACACCGCAACAAGCGCCACCGAACCTAACAAAGCACTACTAGTCAGCCAGGGTATCGGCCACCCAGTCGGCGATGTACGTGCTGGTGTGGGCCAGGTGGTCGAGGCCGATGTGCTCGGTCGCGCCCTCCTCCGCGGTGAACAGCCGGAGGTGGCGGTTCGGGCTGTTCACCGCCTGATCGTACGAGCGATGCGCGTAACGCACCGGAATCTGGCGGTCGTTTTCGCCGTGGCAGATCAGGAACGGCACGGTGATGTGCTCGACGACGCCGTCGAGGTGCACCGCGTCCGCGAACTCCGGGAACGTCTCCAGGTCGTCGTGGCCCCAGACCCACAGCACGTGCTCCCAGTAGTGCGGCACCGGGCGTTCGCCCTCGCGCTCCAGGCGCCGGCGTTGCACCGCGCCCCAGTCGTGGTTGGCGCCCCACGCGACCACGAGCGCGAGGCGCTTCTCGAACGCCGCCGCGCGCGGGGCGTAGTAGCCGCCCAAGGACCAGCCGGCGAGCCCGATCCGGGTGGCGTCGACGTCGGCGCGGGTTTCCAGGTAGTCCACGCACGCGGTCGCCCAGCCTTCCGTCTCGACGCGCGCGGTCAGCCCCTGCAGGCGCAGCGCCTCGCCCGAGCCGGGGCAGTCGACCATGAGGCAGGAGATGCCGCGGGCGGCGAGCTCGGCCCAGTGCCCGGACGAGTACATGTGCTCCTTCGTCGAGTCCAGGCCGTTCCACAGGATCATCACCGGCGCCCCGGGCCCCGCCGCGCTGAAGTACGCGGGCAACGTCGTCCCTTCGAAGGGAACCGCCACGCGGGTCACGGCCGGCGACACGAGCTCGAGGGCCTTCTGCTGCAGTTCCAGGACGCGTCGGTAGGTGTCGAGCCGGCCGGGCGCGGACGCGCTCTGCAGGCGTTCGGCCTGGCACAGGTAGTTGGTCGCGCGGGCGTAGAGCTGCCCGGCGGTGCGGGGGTGGCCGGCCTTCTCGGCCGCTTCGGCCTGGCCGACGAGCTGGTCGGTCAGTGCCGTCCAAGCCCGCAGGAACTCCCGGGTGCCGGCGTCCTCGCCCTGGGCGGCGGCCTCGCGGATGGGCCGGCAGGCGCGGTCGACCTCGTCGATGAGGCCACCGCTGTTGAGGGTGGCGACGACGCCGAGGTTCCAGACGTAGTTGCCGGGGAAGTACTCGAACACGGGGGTTCCTCTCAGGTTCGTGCTGCTTCGCTGATCGACTTCACACCGCCGTGCGCGGTCATCCCGCCGTCCACGGGGATGTCGGCACCGGAGATGTAGGACGCCTCGTCGCCGAGCAGGAACGCCACGAGGTTGGCGACCTCGGCGGCGGTCCCGGTCCGCCCGAGCGGGGTCTCGGCGACGTTCGCCGCGCGGAACGCGGGCGGGGCCGCCGCGGTCATCGGGGTGTCGACGTATCCGGGGTGCACGGCGTTGACGCGGATGCCGCGCCCGCCCAGTTCGAGGCAGGCCGCCCTGGTGAAGCCGCGCAGCGCCCACTTGCTCGCGGTGTAGGCGACCGGGTAGTGGCCGGTCAGCGCGGCGGCCGAGCCGACCACGACGATCGACCCGCCGGACGGCATCACCGGCAGGACCGCCCGCACGGCGCGGTGGACGCCGCCCACGTTGACGTCCAGCACGCGGGCCAGGTCGGCCGGGTCCAGCTCGGCGAGCCGGGCCCGCCAGGTGACGCCCGCGTTCGCGACCAGGCCGTCGACCCGCTCCAGCCCGGCCACGAGCCGGGCCCACCCGGCGGAGTCCGTCACGTCGAGCTGCCGGTAGTCGACGCCGGGGAGGTCCGCCGTTTCGGCGAGGTCGGCCCCGATGACCGTGGCGCCGTCCGCGGCCAGGCGCCGGGCCACCGCCGCGCCGAGGCCTTGCCCGGCGCCGGTGACGAGCACGATCTTGCCCCTCATCGCGACCGGTCCCGGGTGCGGGCCGGGCGGACCGGCGGCAGGTCGATCCCGGCGACGACCGTGTTGCGGATCGTGCCGATGCCTTCCACGGTCATCTCGACGACGTCACCGGGCTTCAGCGGCGGCGGGTCCTGCGCGCCGCGGCGGCCCCACAGCTCGGCGAGGCAGCCGCCGTTGCCGCAGGTGCCGGAGCCGAGCACGTCGCCGGGCCGGAGCCGGGTGCCGCGCGCGGCGTAGGCGACGAGCTCCTCGAACGGCCACCCCATGTTGGCCAGCCGGTCGTGCCCGATCTCGACGCCGTTGACGGACACCCGCAGGTCCAGATCGAGGAAGCCGTCACCGTCCACGGTGAACTCGTCCGCGGTCACCAGCCACGGCCCGAGCGTCGTGACGGAATCCTTGCCCTTCGCGGGCCCCAGCCCGACCTTCATCTCGCGGCGCTGGAGGTCGCGGGCCGACCAGTCGTTGAAGACGGTGTAGCCGAAGATCCCGTCCGGGCCGAGCACGGCCGCGACCTCCAGCTCGAAGTCGAACAGCCGCGAACCGGGCGGGATCGGGACGTCGTCGTGCGCGCCGGCCAGCGCAGCCGGGTTGGTGAAGTAGAACGTCGGGGCTTCGTACCACTCCGGCGGCACCGAGCCGGGGGCGACCATGCCCTCGACGTGCTCCTCGAAGGCGACGAAGTCCCGCACGGACGGCGGTTCGAGCGGCGGCAGCAGCCGTACCTCGGTCAGCGGAACCGCCGGTCCGCTGAGGACATCGACACCGAGGACACGGGCACCGACGGGCAGGCCGGACCGCACCAGGTCCAGGACCGTCACCCCGGCCGGGAAGGGGCGGACGCCGTCCTCGGAGACGACGCCGGCGCGCACTTCGCCGCGGTGTTCGTAGGTGGCGAGCCGCATCAGACCGGCGGGGCCACGAAGAGGCCCTTGTCGGGGTCGTTGAACGACTTCCGCGCGACGAACTCGTTCATCGCGTTCGCGGTGCCCCACTGGTCGGACACCTCGGGCTTCGAGAAGTCGTGCAGCTGCGGGTGCCAGCTGTCCTCGTCGACCAGCTCCAGCTCGGTGGTGTACTCGACGGTGTTGCCGTGCGGGTCGAGGAAGTAGCTGAAGGTGTTGTGCCCGGCCAGGTGGCGGCCCGGGCCCCAGATCTTCTCGACACCGGCGCGCAGCAGCCGGCCGGTGCCGCGCATGTATTCGTCGAGGCCGCGCAGTTCGAACGACGCGTGGTGCAGCGACGGGTGCGGGCCGCGCGCGATCGCCAGGCTGTGGTGCCAGGCGTTGATCCGCAGGAAGTACATCATCTCCCCCATCCGCGGGTGCATCAGCGTGTCGGACAGCCGGAAGCCGAGGTGGCGTTCGTAGAAGGCCCGGGTGCCTTCGGGATCGGCGGAGTTGACGACCACATGGGACAGTCGCACCGGGACGGACTCGCCTTCCTCGATCCGGCGGTGCCCCCGCGTGGCGACGTCCGCGCTGATCTCGATCGTGCGGCCTTCGTTGTCGAAGAACCGGAACCCGTAGCCGCCGCCCGGGGTGTCCAGGGCACGGGGCTCGTGCACGAGCGTGATCCCGGCCGCGGCCAGCCGGGCGGCCAGGGTGTCGACGTCGGCGGGCGTCGCGGCGCCGAAGGCGATCAGGTCGATCCGCTTGTCCGCGGCCTGCCGCAGCCGGACGACGTACTGCTCCGGCGAGCCTTCGGCGGCGAGGAAGGTGATTCCGGTGTCGGCGTGTTCCTCGGCGAGGCCCCAGGTGCCGGTGTAGAAGTCCTGCTGCCGCGCGAGGTCGGGCACGGCGAGGTCGACGTGCCGCAGGTGGGTGATCAGGCGGTCGGTCACGGGTTCGTCCTTTCAGGCGGGCTGGGACACGAGGTCGCCGATGCGGCGGACCAGGCCGGGCACGTCGCCCTGTTCGTGGTCGAGCAGCCACCGGCCGAGCTGGTTGGAGGCCTCGACGACGGTGCTCGCGCGGTCGTGGCGGCGGGCCGTGAACTCCGCCCAGAGGTCGTCGTCGACACCGTTCCGGGTGAGCAGCAGCTCGGCCAGCACCGCCGCGTCTTCGAGGGCTTGGGCGCCGCCTTGGGCGAGGGTCGGCGGGCAGGAGTGCGCGGCGTCGCCGACGAGCACGACCCGGCCGCGGTGCCACGGCGCCGGCACGACGTGCGTCTCGAACCGCGTGTAGTTCACCCGGCTCGGATCGTCCAGCGTGGGCCGGATCTCGTCCCACGGCCCGTGGTAGGCGGCGGCGAGCCCACACATCGTGGCGAGCCGCTCCGCCGGCGTCAGTCCGCTGTGGTCCCGGAAGTCCTCGACGATGAACGCGTAGAGGGAGTCCGCACCGGTCGGCGTGTACCCGGCGATGTAGGACGGGCCGCCGTAGCACAGGTCGGTGTGGGTGACCGACGCCGGACGCGGCCCGAACGCGCGCCAGATCCCCATGCCCGTCGGCCGGGGCGGCACGTCGATGCCGATCAGCCCGCGGAGCGCCGAGCGGATGCCGTCGGCGCCGACGACGAGGTCGTACCGGCCGGCCGCCCCCGAGGCGAACGTGACCTCGACGCCGGAGCCGTCCTGGTCGAGGCGGGTCACCGTGTCGCCGAAGCGCGTCTTCACCCCGGTCTCGTGGGCGCGGTCCAGCAGGATCCGGGCCAGCGCCGGGCGGGGCATGCCCATCGAGGCGGGCAGATCGGCCCCGCCGCTGCGGACGTCGGGGATCCGGGCCAGCACGGTGCCGTCCGGCGCGCGCAGGCCGAGGCAGTCGAAGGGGTACCCGGCCGCCTCGGCCCGCGGCCACACCCCGAGCCGGCGCAGTTCGCGCAAGGCGTTGCCCTGCAACGTGATGCCCGACCCGATGGCCGAGACGTCCGGCTTGAGCTCGACGAGGTCGACGGCGACGCCGTCCCGGGCGAGCGGGATCGCGGTGGCGGCGCCGGCGAGACCGCCGCCGACGACCAGCACCTTGGTGACCGCGGGCATGGGGAACTCCTTATTTGACGGCGATGGGCGCGACCGGTGCGCCCACCGCGCCGGTCACCGGCAGCGGGGCGGCGGTGAGCCAGAACTCGTGGACGCCGTCGGCCGCGCAGTCGGCGGCGAGGGCGTCGAGGTCCCACATCTCGCCGAGGAACAGGCCGAGGTGCGGGATGGCCACCTGGTGCAGGGGCTGGAAGGCGTCGTCGAACTCGTTGGGCCGGACTTCGACGCCCCACGTGTCGGTCGCGATGCCGGCGATCTCCGTGCCGTGCAGCCAGTCCACCGTGGAGAAGGACAGGCCGGGCGAGTCGCCGCCGGCGTAATCGCCCCAGCCCTCCCGCCGGGCGCGGGTGAGCCGCCCGGTCCGCACCAGCAGGAGATCGCCGCGGCCGACGCGCGCGGTGTCGCCGTGCTCGGCGATCGTCGCCTCCAGGTGGTCCGCGGTGATCGCGAAGCCGTCGGGCAGCTCGCCGCCGGATCCGAACACGCGGCCCACGTCCAGGAGCACCCCGCGGCCCGCGAGCAGCCCGGCCGTGGTTTCGATGCCGGTGACGCGGTCGCCCTCGCTGGTCACGACGTCCCCGGCGCGCCGGCCGTTGTAGGCGAGGCCGTGGTCGAAGATGTGGCCGAGGCCGTCCCACTGCGTCGAGGCCTGCAGCGGCATGGACACCACGTCGTCGGCCCCGCCGATGCCGTGCGGGAAGCCCTGCGTGCCGCGTTCGGCGTCCGTGCCGGTGTCGAGCATGGTGTGCACCGGGTTGGTGCGCCGCCGCCAGCCCTTCTGCGGCCCGTCGGCGTCGAAGCGTTGCGCGAGCGAGAAACTCGCGCCGCGCCGGACGAGCGCGGCGCCTTCGCGGCGCTTGGCGGCGTCGAGGAAGTTGAGGGTGCCCAGGACGTCGCCGGCGCCCCAGCGGCCCCAGTTGGAGCACCGCTTGGCGGCTGCAGCGATCGCGCCTTCGGGATCGGTTCGGTCCACGCCTTCACTGTCGGTGCGCGGGCGGTATCAGGGAAGACGAAATCGTTAATGTGCGGTATCAGCGGCGTTGATACGGTGGTCGATCGTGAACCTCGCCCGGTTGGACCTGAACCTGCTGGTGGCCCTGGACGCGCTGCTGCAGGAGCGCAGCGTCACGCGCGCGGCCGAGCGGATGGGCCTCGGCCAGCCGGCGGTGTCCGCCCAGCTGGGCCGGCTGCGCCGGCACTTCCACGACGACCTGCTGACCCGCGCCGGCAACCAGTACCGGCTCACGCCGCTGGCCGTGCAGCTCAAGGAACGCGTGCGGGTCGCCCTGTCCGGCGCCGAGCGGGTCTTCGCGGCCGAACCCGACTTCGATCCCACGTCGTCCACCCGCGAGTTCTCGATGCTGATGAGCGACTACGGGATCGCCGTGCTGGGACCGGGAATCGCCGCCCGGCTCGCCGAGGAGGCCCCGGGCACCCGGCTGCGGTTCCCCGCGAACACCCCGAAGATGGTCGACGCGGCCGTGCACGAGCTCGTCCACACCGACCTGCTGGTCATCCCGCACGGGTTCGTCGACGACCTGCCGCACGAGGACCTCCACCGCGACGAATGGGTGTGCCTGGTCGCCGCGGGCAACGCCGACGTCGGGGAATCGCTGACCGTCGGGCAGCTGGAGACGATGCCGTGGGTCGTCACCTACCACGGCCCGACCGCGTCCACGCCCGCCGCGCGGCAGATGCGGATGCTCGGGATCGAGCCGCACGTCCAGGTGATCACCGAGACGTTCCTGACCGTGCCGGGACTGGTCGCGGGCACGAACCGGGTCGCGCTGCTCCAGCGGCGCCTGGCGGACGGGATCCCGGACGCGCTCGGCGTGCGCGCCCTGCCGTGCCCGTTCGAGGCGACCCCGCTGGTGGAAGCCATGTGGTGGCACCCGATGTACGACGACGACCCCGAGCACCGCTACCTGCGTGACGTCGTCCGGCGGACGGTGGCGGCGGTGATCGGCATCGACGGCGTCGATGCGCCGCTTCGGCGGAAGTGATTTCCGCATCCCCGCACCGGGGCTGACACTTCGACGCACACGCCGGTCGCCGAAGACCGGCTCGTGCCTTCCCGGAGCTGCCCGTGTCCGATCGATCCGTCTCCGCTCCCGCGCCCGCCACCGATCCCGCCGGCGGCCGGCGGCCCGGTCCCGCCCAGGCGGTCGTGCTGCTGCTGGCCAGTTGCCTTTCGGTGCTCGGCGCGGTGCTGCTCGCCCCGGTCCTGCCCCGCATCCAGGACGCGTTCGCCGGCACACCCGGCGTCGCCACCCTCACGCCGATGGTGCTGACCGTGCCCGCGCTGGTCATCGGGCTCACCGCGTCGATCGCCGGCCGCGTCGTCGACCGGCTCGGCCGAAAGCGGCTGCTGGTCGGCGCGCTGGTCGTGTACGCGTTCGTCGGCACCGCGCCGCTGTGGCTGTCTTCCCTGCCGCTGATCGTCGGGAGCCGCGTGCTGGTCGGGCTCACCGAGGCCGCGATCATGACGTGCTGCACGACCTTGCTCGCCGACTACTTCCACGGCGCCGAGCGGGAACGGTACTTCGGCCTGCAGACCGTCTACACCACCGTCGCCGCCACGGTTTTCTTCGCCGCCGGCGGGCTGCTGGGTTCCTGGGGCTGGCGAACGCCGTTCTGGCTCTACGCGGTCAGCCTGCCGCTCGCGTTCGCCGCCGCGCGGATCATCCGGCAGCCGTCGCAGGCCCGGACCCGCGAGAAGCTCCCGCCCTTGCCGTGGCGCACCTTCCTGGCCCCGGTCGGCGTCACCCTGGCCGGTGGCCTCGTGTTCTACGTCCTCATCGTCGAACTGTCCTATGTGCTCGACGGCATCGGCGTCACCGCCACCGCGACCGTCGGGCTGGTCAGCGCGGCCGGCTCGCTGGCCACCGCCGTCGCGGCGTACCTGTTCCCCCGGTTCGCCCGGCGGGGTCCCGCCGTCACGATCCCCGCGGCGTTCGTCCTGTGCGGACTCGGCATCCTCGTCCTGGCGCTGGCCTCCTCGGTCCCGGTCGTGGTGCTCGGCGCGGTCGTGACCGGCCTCGGCAACGGGCTGATGCTGCCCGCCCTGCTCACCTGGGCGCTGGGCAGCCTGACGTTCGCCCAGCGCGGCCGGGGCACCGGCATGTGGACCTCGGCCCTGTTCATCGGCCAGTTCGCCAGCCCGCTCGTCGTGCTCGCCCTGGCCGGAGCGACCACCGGCCTCTCCCCGGCCCTGCTCGTCGTCGGCGCCGCCACACTCCTGCTCGCCCTGGTGGCCGGCGTCCTGGTCGCTCGGCACTCGTTGACCGCCGAGCCGCGCACTCCGTAGGTTCGGTACCGGACGAGGAGGTGCGGGATGAGTCACCTGGTGCGCTTCGCCGACGGAGCCGGCGACATCCGGGTCGGTCTGCTCGCCGACGAGCAGCTGCGGCCGCTCGCGGTGGCGTCGATGAGTGACCTGCTGCGCCGCCCGGCCGCAGAGATCCGCGAGCTGGCCGACGCCGCCGGGGAGCCCGTGCCGACGGCCGGGACGCGCCTGCTGCCGCCGCTGGACGGGCGGATGGAGGTGTGGGCCGCCGGGGTGACCTACCTGCGGTCCGAGGAGGCCCGCCGCGAAGAGAGCGCCGACGAGGACGTCTACGCGCGGGTCTACCGCGCGCAGCGGCCGGAGCTGTTCTTCAAGTCGGCGGCGTGGCGCGTGGTCACCGACGGTGAGCCGATCGCCATCCGCGCCGACTCCGCCAACAACGTGCCGGAGCCGGAACTCGGCCTGCTGCTGACGAGTGGCGGGGAGATCGCCGGGTACGTGGTGGTCGACGACGTCAGTTCCCGCAGCATCGAAGGCGAGAACCCGCTGTACCTCCCGCAGGCCAAGATCTACACCGGTTCGTGCGCGGTGTCGGCGCGGGTGCGGCCGGCGTGGGAGGTGCCGGACCCGCGGTCGCTCGACCTCCGCATGCGCATCCTGCGCGACGGCGACGAGGTCTTCGCGGGCGAAGCCAGTACGGCCCAGCTGAACCGCGAACCGGCCGGGCTGGTCGAGTACCTCTGGCGTGACAACGACTTCCCCGACGGCGCCGTGCTCTCGACGGGCACGTCCGTCGTGCCCGGGCTCGATCAAGGGCTCCGGCCGGGAGACGTGGTCGAGATCGAGATCGGCGAGGTCGGCTCACTGCACTCCCCCGTCGTGCTGGGCGCGGACGAGGTGCGCCGGGTGCTCGCCACCCGCTGAGGCGCACCGCGACCGGCAGCACCTGCTCTACAGGTCGATGACGACCTTGCCCCGCACGTGCCGGCCGGCCTGGAGCTCGGCCGCGCGGCGGATCTGCTCGATCGGGAAGCTCGCCGCGATCGGGACCCGCAGCCGGCCCGCCGCGACCAGACGCGCGATCTCTTCCAAGGCGCCGGGAGCGGCGTTCGCTCCGTTGGCGCCCGCCACGCCGTCGACCTGCCGGGCGATGGTGCAGATGCGACGGTCCGGGACGCCGAGTTCCCGCGCGGCGTGCACGGTCTCCACCCCGTACAGATCGAGGGCGGCGGTGACGCCGCCGGGTGCGAGGGCCCGGACCCGCTCGGCCAGGCCCTCGCCGTAGGCGACCGGCTCGGCGCCCAGCTCGCGCAGGTAGCCGGCCGAGGCCGCCGATCCGGTCCCGAGCACGCGCGCTCCGGCGACCCGGGCCAGCTGGACGGCGAACACCCCGACCCCGCCCGCCGCCCCGCCGATCAGCACCGTGTCGCCGGGGCCGGCGCCGGCCGCGGCGAGGGCGGCGGATGCCGTGCGGCCCGCGATGGTGAGGGTGGCGGCGGTGCGGTCGTCGACCCCGCCGGGCGTGTGGTGGACCTCGTTCGCCGCGGTCTCCCCGGTCGCGTCGACCACCACGAAGCCGGCGACCGCGCGCGACAGCGCACCGCCGAACACGCGGTCGCCGGGCGCGAAGCCGGACACCCCGGCACCGGCCTGGTCCACCACGCCCGCGTAGTCGGTCCCGAACCCGGCCGGCAGGCTCAAGCCGAACCGGGCCGCGGTGTCCGCGTCCGCGGTCATGATCCAGTCCATCGGGTTCAGGCCGGCCGCGGTGACCCGCACCCGGACCTGGCCCGGGCCGGCCTGGGGCGCGGGCATCTCCCGGACGTCCAGGACTTCCGGGCCGCCGAACGACTCGAGCCGGACCGCCCGGCTCCGGTCCGTCGGCCGTGGGCTGCGCTGTTCCTGAATGGACATGTGTCTCCTCGGCCACCTCGAAACGGACTATGCTCCGTTTACCCGATCGACCCTAACACAACCGGAGCGTGTTCCGTTTGACTGAGGCAGAGAGGCGCGCGCCGCGGGCGGACGCGGCCCGCAACCGCGACCAGCTGCTCGCGGTGGCGACCCGCGTGTTCGTCTCGGCCGGCGACGAACCGTCGATGCGGGCGATCGCCCGCGAGGCCGGGGTCGGCATCGCCACGCTCTACCGGCACTTCCCGACCCGCGAGTCGCTGGTCGACGCGGTCTACTGGGACCAGGTCGGGCGGCTGACGACCGGCGCCCGCGAGCTGCTCGGCCGGCTGGCCCCGGCGGCGGCGATGCGGCGCTGGATGGACCTGTTCGGGGACTGGATCGCGACCAAGAACGGCATGCTCGACACACTGCTCGCGATGATCGAGTCGGGCGAGATCGCCCACGCGCAGACCCGGACCGAGCTGCTGGCGGCCATCACCACGATCCTCGACGCCGGCCGGGCGGCGGGCGACCTCCGCTCCGACGTCACCGCCGAAGACATCGCCGCCGCCCTCATCGGCATCTTCACCGTCGCGCCCCGGCCCGCGCACGAAGCCAAGGCCGGCCGCCTGCTGAACCTCCTGATGGACGGCCTCCGGCGCGTGCCACCCGGCTGAGCGGCCGGATCCGGCACCGGTGGCGAGATCCAGGTGCTCCTTGTCCCGATGGCCAGTGGTGGACGGCACCGGAGGTGAAGAGCATGGCGAGTGATCACCTCCGGCGAAAGGACCACCGATGCCCCACCCGCGAGTCCCGCTCGTGCTCTTCGACGACGGCGTCACCATCGACGGTGAGCGGGCGGACGCGTGAAGGCCTTCCTGCTGTCCGTGCACGTCCTGGCCGCGATCCTCGCCATCGGGCCGGTCGCGGTCGCCGCGAGCATGTTCCCGCCCGCGGCTCGCGCCGCCCACCTGACGCCGGACGACCCCCGCACGAACGCCGTTCCCGGCGTGCTGCACCGGATCACCCGCGTCTACGCGGTCATCGGCATCTTCGTGCCGGTCTTCGGCATCGCCACCGGCGCCGCCCTCGGCGTGCTCGGCGACGCCTGGCTGATCGTCTCGATGGTGCTGACGGCGGGCGCCGCCGCCCTCCTGGTCGGCCTGATTCTCCCGGGGCAGCAACGAGTTCTCGGCACCGGCAACCCGGATCGGCGCCTGGCGATGTCCACCGGGCTCTTCAACCTGCTGTGGGCGGTGGTGGTCGTCCTCATGATCGTCCGCCCCGGCTCGACGACCGGAGCCGGCCGGTGACCCCGCGTCGCGTTCTGCACCTCCTCGGCGCCGTCGAACTCACCACGCTGGCGTTCCTGCTGCTCAACCTGGTCACCGTCCACCACCGCACGATCTCCGGCATCCTCGGCCCGGTGCACGGCCTGGCCTACACCGCCACGATCATCGCGGCGGTGCTCCTGGCGCACGGCCGGCAGCGGGTCTGGTTGTCCGCGCTCGTCCCGGGATTCGGCGGACTGCTGGCGGCGCGCGCCGTCGATCCCGGCCCGGTCCGCGCAAGCCTCGATGATTGAATTCACCCTTTCCGGGGTACCGCCGAAGAGCGGACGTCTTCAGCAGGGAGGACGGAGAGCCTGGAAGGGTTGATTCGTCATGCCCGAGCCGAGCACCGGCCCGGCGCCGCCGTCGTGGTCGATGGACCTGCGCGGCACCACCGCGCCGGCGCTGGCCGAGCTCCGCCGCTGGGCGTCGCGGACACTCGCCCGGGTCGATGACGCCCATCTGGGGGACGTACTCCTGGTGGCCACCGAACTGGTGACCAACGCCTACGACCACGGGCAAGGCCCGCTGCAGGTCCGCATGAGCCACACCCCGAACCCCTGCTGGGTGCGGATCGAGGTCGACGACCACTGCCCGGACCACCCCGAGGTCGCCACCCCGTCGCTCGAGCGCCCCGGTGGCCGCGGCATGCACATCGTGGACAAGCTCGCCCACGCCTGGGGCGTGTCCGAGCACCCGGACGGCACCAAGACGGTGTGGGCGAAAGTGTCCTGCGACGGCGTCGACGCAATACCGTGCGCGGCGCCGACCTGTTCCTGAGGCGGCGCCGCACCCTCGATCACCGAGCAGCACACGTCGGCGGCTGGGTCCCCCGGACAGGTGTACCGATCGACCGGGTCAGGCGCCGAGGCGGCTGTAGAGCCGGCTGGCCAGGGACCCGGCCAGCCGGTTCAGCGCGGCGTGCGGATCGAGCTGGGCAAACTGCCCGAGCAGCTCCGCCGCCGCATAGGCCTCGGCCTGCGACAACACCGCCACGCACCGCTCCCGCCGGCCCCGCTCCAGCAACCGCGTCAACGCCTCGGCGTACTCCGCGAGGTCGGCGACCTCGGTCAGGCCGTAACGCTGCTCGAGCGGCTCCCGGACGGCCTCGTCACTCACGGTCGTACCCCTCTTCCTCACCGTCAGTCCTCCACGCGTCAGAAAATCTATGCCAGCCGGAGTAGACATTGGGCGCCGGGTGTGTGTAATGTTCTTCTCGTAGCGAGAGAGACAACGTCAAGCAGGCGCGGGAGAGGACGTAACTACCCGCGAGGTGAGACAAGACGGTCAGGCAGCGCGGAGCCGATCACGGAACAAGGTTTCGGCTGGTGACCGGAAGCAGTGAGTAACGCAGTAGTTGCAGGAGACGGGCGGAGCGCGTGCGCCCGTGAAGATCAGCAATATCCGTAGTTGTTCGTGCAAGTGGTTAGTGCAAGTGCAGTGGCAGGACCGGTCAGGTGGCCGGAGCCGATCAGTGAACGGGGCTCCGGGCAGTGACCAGCGGCGCCAGCGTGCTGGGACCGATCAGTGGAAGGGTTCCGGCAGTGACGTCCGCAGCGGCAAGTGCAGTAGCAGTACCTGAAGTGGCAGTACCCGAAGTAGCAGTAACAGCAGTACCCAGTAAGTGGAAAACACCGGAAAGAAGGGATCGGGAGCATCATTGGATCGCCCGCAGCGGCCCGGTAGCGCCGCGCGGGTGCCGTAGGCCCATCGAGTTCGGAGGTGGTGCTCGGTCACGCATGAGCGATCCCCGCGAGTTCCGGTTTTCGGCCGGACGCGGGTGCAGGAAGCCGGCGGTCGCGCCGGTGGACAATGGTGAAACCCAACCCTTTGAGGACCCCAGGTGCCGTGCACGGCACCTGGGGTCCTTTGTGATGTGGAGGTGGAATGATTCCTGACCAAGCAGGACCGGCCACGCCCGGCGCGGCCGACAAGTTCGACGACGAGAAGTACCCCGCCTACACGATGGGCCGGGCCGCCGACATGCTCGGCACCACGCAAGGGTTCCTGCGCAGCCTCGACGAAGCCGGGCTGATCACGCCGCAGCGCTCCGCCGGCGGGCACCGCCGCTACTCACGCCAGCAGCTGCGGCTGGCCGCCCGCGTGCGGGAACTGGTCGACCAGGGCACCGCCATCGACGCCGCCTGCCGCATCGTCAGCCTCGAGGACCAGCTTCACGAAGCCCAGCGCCTCAACATCCAACTCCGTCCCCACGACTGAGCTTTCCCGCCGGCCCGGCCGCGAAACGGCAGTGACGTTTCGCGCCCCGGCCGCCCGCTCCGCTTGCCCCCAGCCGGTTCATCACCGCCGGTGACCGACTCACCCGGCGCACCGCTGGGGGCACCGGCCCGGTTCGCCGCGGAACGGCACGCAGTTCGGTCGCCTACTTCAGCCGAGACACCCGACGGCCGAGTGCTTTCAGCCCGGCACAGCCGCCGACATACCGCTTCCGTCCAAAGTAGACAGTCAGACTGGCCGTTCTTGACGAGATCCGGCCGGAAGAGCAAGCTGGGACAGCTACGCCGATGAATGAGGTACGCATCGGTGCGGCTCGACGGGGAGGGGGAAACCCGGTATGACGCTGACCCAGCCGGCTTCCGAAAGGCCGAGCCAGTCCGTGGATGAGGTCATCCGTGGGGGATGCCCGCGAAGCGGCTTGCCCGCTCGATGAGAGCGGGGTACCGGCGGCCACTCAGGCGCGATCCGTTCGAGTACCTCAAAGACCTTCGCCGCCGCGCCGCGACAGGGGTGATCCGGCTTCCCTGGGGCGGCTGGTGCGTGAGTGATCCGGAACTGGCGAACGAACTGCTGCGCAGCCCGGAATTCAACAGCGGCACATCCGGGTTCTTCGGCGAACTGCTGCCGACGCGGGACGCGCAGGTCGCCATCGGTCAGGCGGCGCGGAACACCTTGCGGGCCCGGGTGCCCGAGTACCGGGACGCACTCGCCGGGGCGCTGGCGGACCTGCCCCCGGCCAGTCGCTGGCCGGCCACCGCGTCCGAACTCGTGTACCGCGGCCTGGCGGACGTGCTGCTCCACCCGGGAACCCCGGCCGGGACACGGCAGTTGATGGAGCAAGCCCTGCACGGCGGGGTCATGTTCCGCTCCCCGCACGTGTGGCAGCGGGCGCGAGCGGAACTCCTGCGCGGGAAGTTGATCGCGGCCGTCACCCGGGAAGTGGGCTGTCGCAGGGACGGCGGGTCGCGTGATGTCCTGGACGCCGTGCTCGGTGCGTGCCCGGACGACCTGGCGGACCGGACCGTCGCCGAGGTTTTCCTGGTGCTGTTCCGGTCGATCGTCGCGCCCGTCGGGTCCACGCTGGCCTGGTCGGTGTTGCTGGCCGGCCTGCACCACACGTCGGATTCACCGTGGCCGTGGCGCTCCGAGTGGATCGTGCGCGAGGCGATGCGGCACCGGCCGATGGTCTGGATGGTCGGCCGGTCCGTCGACCGGCCGACCGAGTTCGGCGGCCTCCCCTTCCGGCCCGGCGACATCCTCTCGGTCAGCCCGTTTCTGGTGCACCACGACCAGCGCCACTGGGCGGACTCCGAGGTCTTCCGGCCCGAACGGTGGGCGGAATCCGGCGAGCGCGGCCCCTACGTGCCGTTCGGCGCCGGCCCGTACACCTGCGTCGGCGCGTCGGTGGCGCTGACGTTGATGACCGAAACGCTGACGGCGCTCACGAAGGACGCCCGGCTGACCGTCACCGGAGCCGACGCCCGCCCGGCCATGGCCGAGGGTGCCGTTCCCCGGCCCTTCACCGTCGTCCGCACCCCCACCTGAGACGCAAGCCCTCGACCCCCGGAAGGAGGTGAACGACCATGATCGCGAAGCTGCGGCGCATCCTCGGCTCCAAGCCGCCCGGACGGTGGAAGTGGTAGCACCTGATGGCTCGGGGGCTCGATGACTCGGCGAAAGCGTGCATCGAGCCCGCCCGAGCGCCGCTGTCCACCGCACTCAGGCGATGTCGAAGACGGCCAGGGAGAACAGGCAGGCATGGCGATTTCCGAGACTCCGGCGACCGGGCAGAGCACCAGCGAGCGCGGCTCGGGGCGTACCCTGCGCGAGCTGTCCGATCTGATCACCCCGATGACGATCAGGGTGGCCGTCACCCTGCGCATCCCGCAGAAGATCTCAGGCGGCGGGCAGACCGCGGAGGCGCTGGCGGCGGCCACGAACAGCGATCCCGATGTGCTGGAACGCATCCTCTTCCACCTGGTCGGCGTCGGAGTGCTGACCCGGGACGACGACGGCCGGTTCGGGCTCACCCACGTGGGCGCTCAGCTCCTGGAGGACGACGGGGCCGTCAATCCGGATTTCCTGGACCTCGACACCGTGGCCGGCCGGGCCGAACTGTCCTTCATCCGGCTTCCGGACGTCGCCCGGAGCGGCGACATCGTCGCTTACTCGGCCCAGTACGGCACCGGTTTCTGGGACGATCTCGGCAAGGAGCCCTCCTCGGCCGCCCACTTCGACCAGGTGATGGCCGACGGAATGCAGAAGCGGGTCCAGGAGATCGCCGAGTCCTACGATTGGGGAGCACTCGGCAGCGTCGTCGACGTCGGCGGCGGAAACGGAACTCTGCTCGCGGGCTTGCTGCGAGCACATCCGGGTCTTCGGGGCACGGTGGTCGATCGCGACGCCGGCCCCGCCACCCGGACGTTCCGCGAGGCCGGGTTGACCGGCAGAGCGGAGGCGCTCAGCGGCAGCTTTCTGGAGCCACTGCCACCGGGAGCCGGCGGATACGTGGTTTCGCGCATTCAAAGCGACTGGAACGACGCCGACGTCCGGACCATCCTGGGCCACTGCGCCGACGCCGCCGGCGCGGCGGGCAAGGTCATCGTGGTCGACGAGTTCGCGGCCGAGGAAGGCGTGCGCACCGACTCCGAAACCGACCTCCGCATGCTGATGTACTACGGGGGAAAGGAACGGACGATGGAACAGGTGCGCGCACTGGCCGCCGACGTCGGTCTGTCGGTGCGATCGCTGCGCCGCGCCGCCGACTGGACGATCATGGAGCTGTCTTCGGCTCGCGGGGGCTGAGGTCGGCCCGGACCACGAGGGTCCGCGCCACCAGATCGCCGATCCGCTGCTGCCGCTTGGTCGCCACGATGCTGACGACGGCCACCAGCCCCAGCAGCAGCCCGTCGACCGTGAGCAGCACCCACCGGATCAGGTACGCGCGCGCCTTGGGCCGCCCGCCCCGCAGGGTTTGCACCCGCAGGCCCATCACCAGCATCCCCGGCGTGATCCCGCCCCGGCGCACCGGAACCCAGATCTGGATGACGATGTCGCAGGCCTGGGTGACCGCGAGGAACGTGATCGCCGGTGCCCACAGGATGACCTTCGGCGGCGCGAAACCCCACTGCGCCAGCGGAATGGCGATCAGGCCGGCGACGAGCGCGGCGAACACCCCTACGCCGACGGCGAGAGCCCAGTCCAGCGCCGCCTGGACCGCCCGGCGCCCGGCCATCCCCAGCCGCTCCCCCGGCTCACCCGCCCGCTCGGTGGCCGGCGGTTCCGGCGCCGATCCGGCCGAAGTGGTCATCGCGCTGACAGCACACTCGGCGAGTCTTGCACACCGGTCAAGCATCGTCGTCAGCCGAGCAAACCGCGCTGCCACGCCCAAATCGCGATCTCCGTGCGGTTGCGGAGCCCGAGTTTGCGCTGCACGCTCGTCAGGTGCGTCTTGACCGTCGAAAGGGAGACGCGCAGGTAGTCGGCGATCTCCGCGTTGGTCCGCCCCTGCGCGACCGCGAGCACGACGTCGGACTCGCGGTCGGTCAGGAGATCCGGCGCGCCCTGCGCGCGCCGCCGGGCCCGCTCGGTGAACCGGGCCAGCAGGCGCACCGTGACCGACGGCGAGACCATCGCTTCGCCGTTGGCTGCCGCGCGCACCGCATCCACCAGCAGCCGCGGCCCGGCGTCCTTGAGCAGGAACCCGCACGCGCCGCCGAGCAAGGCGGCGTAGACGTTCTCGTCGGCGTCGTAGGTCGTCACCACCACGACCCGCAGCGGGTCGGCGACGGCCGGTCCGGCCAGCAGCTCGGTCGCCCGCAGACCGTCCACTCCGGGCATCCGGATGTCCATCAGCGTCACGTCGGGCCGCAACCGCCGCGCCAGCCGGACCGCGGTCTCCCCGTCCGCGGCCTCGGCGATCACTTCGATGTCCGGCGCGGCGTCGAGCACCAGCCGGAACCCGGTGCGCACCAGCACCTGGTCGTCGGCCACCAGCACCCGGATGGTCATCAGATCCCCCGCGGCAAGGTGTCGAAGGGGGTGTCTTCGCCGCCGAGCGGCAAGCGGGCCGCGACCCGCCAGCTCGAGCCCGCTTCACGCCCCGCGGTCAGGTCGCCGCCCAGCACGGCCAGCCGCTCGGTCATGCCGATGATCCCGAACCCGCCGGGCGAGGGCAGCGGCGTCGCGGGCACGCCGTTGTTCCGGACCTCCAGCACCAGCTCGTCGGCCTCGACGCGGGCGGAGACGGCCACTTCGGTCGCCGCCGGCGCGTGCCGCCGGACGTTGGTCAGCGCCTCGGTCACGACGCGGTGGATGGTCGTGCCCAGCTGGGCCGGCACCGGCAGCTGGTCCAGCTCCTCGGCGACGTCCACCCGCGCGGCGGAGCCGGTGGCCGCGCGCACCGCGTCGCCGAGGACGGCCCCGGCGGGTGGCGGCACGCCTTCGGTGTTCCGCAACATGCCGACGAGCCGGCGCGCGGCGCCCAGCGCCGCACTCCCGGCCTCCTCGATCTCGCGGTAGACCGCGGCGTGGTCGTCCTCGTCGGGTTTCGCTTCGGTGATCGCGCGCGCGGCCTGGACGCGCACGACGATGCCGCTGACGTGGTGGGACACCAGGTCGTGCAGCTCCCGGGCCAGCTGCAGCCGTTCCTGGCCGCGCACCCGCTCCAGCGCGTCACGCTCCCGGCCGTCCGCCGCGCGCAGGATGAGCCCGACCCCGAGGCAGGCGCCCCAGTACGCCGCGGCCGCCACGGCCAGCAGCGCCTCCGGCACGTCCGCTCCGTAGCGCAGCAACGGCGCCGCGATCATCACGACGCCCAGCACCGGGGCCAGCGCGGCCGCGCGTCTCGGTTCGAGCTTGCGGCCGGCCGAGGCGGTGAGCACCCCGGCCGCCACGATTTCGGCGATCGGGGGCTCGCTCCGCGCGTCGGTGATCATCGGCACGACCGTGCCGATCGCCGACAGCGCCGCGACGGCGCTCCCCAAGATGCCGATGTGGCGGGGAAAGCGCCGCCGCAGCACGACCAGGACCGGGACAGCCGTGCCCGTGGAGGCCAGGAGCCCGGCCAGCGGGGCGGCCCAGCCGTGGCCACCGTGGCCGGGCACGCGCAGGGCCAGCAGCACGTCGGCGACGACCGCCGCGGCCAGCACCACGATCTCGGTGCCGAGCATGCCGCGCCGGGCCCGGGCCCCCGTTCTGCGCATGGCCGTCATGATCCACCGACCCGGATCAGCCCGCGCGCCGAACCCCGGCGATGTAGCGGTTGGACGGCGCCAGGTAGCTGAGCACGGTCGCGACGACCGCGATCCCGCAGCTGACGTAACCCGCCCACGACGCCTGCGTGGTCACCAGCGAAGCGGCCTGGAGCAGCGTGAACACGGTGAGCGTGACGCGGGCCCAGTTGCGCCCGGCCTTGAGTTTGAACGACAGCCACAGGTAGACGAGCGCGATGACCCCGGCGATCGCGACCGGAACGGCCTGCGCCACCAGGGTCAGCCGGTCGAGCTGGTCCTGCGACAACGACGGGTTGTCGCGGCGCAAGGCGGCCGCGATTTCGTCGCGCGCGCTCAGGACGAACAGCGCGCCGGCGATCGCGGAGACCGTGGACACCAGGAAGCCGAAGAAGGCGGCGATGATCGTGCCGGGCGGGTTCGCGCGTACCGTTTCAGTAGTCATACCGGGAAATTAGGTCGCGGCGCGGCCCGGCACCCGCTGAGTCGCACCTGTCTCGTACTTTCGGCCGAGGCGCCGGTCCTGTTCACCCGTCGAACCGGAAGTACACGGTGCGGTGGTAGTCGCCGGCGCCGGTGTTCGGCCGGCTCTCCGGGCCCAGCGCCGCGACGCCGTGGAACTTGTTCCCGATCGGCGCGATGCCGTCGAGCAGCGAGACGGTGCCGGCCGGGTAGCTGACCACGGCGTTCTGCGGGTCCGGGCCCACCGCCGGGGTGAACAACCGCAGGTAGAGGCCCTCTTCCGCGGCGACGACGGTGACCGTGCCTTCGGTGGTTTCCAGCACCGCCCAGCAGGTCCGCGCGTGGTAGCCCGTGAATTCCGGGTACGCGAACCCACTCGCCCCCGTCGCGGTGTCGTTGTACGGCTTGGTCCAGACGTCGGGCTGCACACCGCGCAGCCGGTTCTTGTAGACGCGGTACGGCCCGTCGCCGAGCCACGTCAGGCCCCGGACGTTCGCCTCCGGGTAGTCGAAGTTCACGCCGAGGTGGTCGTGGTCGCCGGTGGCGCGGTAGCGGTACTCCAGCCGCAGCCAGCCGTTGGCGTCCAGGCGCCAGCGCACCGACGTCAGGTCGCCGCTGTAGTCCGCCTGCACGACCCAGCCGGTGCCGTCGCGGAAGTGGCCGAACCCGGTCAGGGCGGCCGTCCCGCCGGCCGGGGCCGGGCCGTTGGCCAGCGACACCGGCGTGCTGCCGCGGCGCACGCCGGTCAGCCGTCCGTCGGACTTGCCGATGGTGACGCGGGTGGCTCCGGCGACGAGCGTGACGCCGGTGGCGGTCTCGGTCGCGGTGACGCTGCCCGTGGTCGCCGGCTTGACCAGGCTCGCCGCGAAGTCCGGCGCCTTGCGGATGCGCCACGTCCAGCCGCCGACGTCCCGGCCGGTCGGGTCGGTCACGCTCAGCCGCAACGCGTCGGCGCCGGTCCAGCCGGCGGGCAGGCCGAGCGTCACCGCGCCGGTGGCCCCCGGGGCGACGTCCGGCGCGGCCGCCTGGCCTTGGGCGAGAACCTGGTGCCCGGGGCCCGCGCCGGGCGCGGGGAACGCGAGCAGCTGCCAGCCGAACCGGCACGCCCGGAGGTTCGTGAAGTCGTACCGGTTGACCAGCTTCACCGTCTTGTCGAACGACGCCGGGAAAACCGAGTCGTAGTAGGCCGGGCTGGCCAGCTGGACCGGCGACCAGATGTCCTTGATCGTGAAGAAGCTGCCTTCTTTTTCCCGGTACGGGCCGAGGATGCCGTCGGGAGCGCGGCTGCCGTTGGTGTCGAGGGCCCCGCCGCGGTCGTCCCGCACGACGCTTTCGTCGACGAGCGCCCAGATGAACCCGCCCGCCGAGCGCTGGGCGCCGCCCATGAGCTTCCAGTAGTCGTTCAGGCCGGCCCCGGCGCCGCCGTCGTAGAGCCCGTGCAGGAACTCGGTCGGCATGAAGACCGTGGTGCCGGCGACCTTGCTCGCGGTGCTGCTGTAGGTCTGGTAGTGGCTGGTGTCGACCCCGCTGAACGTCGTCCACGGGTGCAGCACCGGCCGCCGCTGCGGGTCGTACCGGCCGAAGTCGTCGTCCAGCGCGGTGTTCCAGCCGCCTTCGTTCCCGTTGTCCCAGAACAGGATCGACGGGTGGTTGACGTCGCGCTCCACCAGCGCCTCGACCAGCGGCGCCCCGACACCTTCGTCGTAGTGGCGCTGCCAGCCGGTCAGTTCGTCCAGGACGTAGAGCCCGAGCTCGTCGCAGAGGTCGAGGAAGTACGCGTCCGGCGGGTAGTGCGACATCCGGACGGCGTTCATGTTCATGTCCTTCATCAGCCCGATGTCCAGCCGGGCGAGGCGCGGGCTGGACGCCCGGCCGGAGGTCGGCCAGAACGTGTGCCGGTTCGCTCCTTTGAGGACGATTCGCTTCCCGTTGACGTAGACGCCGTCGCCGGTCCGGACTTCGATCGTGCGGAACCCGAAGCGCTCGCCGGTGCTGTGCAGCGGCTCGCCGGCGGCGCTCGTGAGCGTCAGCTCGACCTGGTGGAGGTTCGGCGTTTCGGCCGTCCACAGTGCCGGCTGGGCCGCGGTGGTGGTCAGGGTCGCTTCCGTGGCCCCGCTCGCCACGGGGACCGAGAAGGCCCCGCCGACGGCCGTGCCGTCGAGCCGGCGCAGCTGCGCGGTCAGCCGGGCCGCCGCGGTCACCCCGGCGAGCGTGACGTGGGCGGCGAAGGTCCCGTCCGCGCGGGCGTCGATCGCGACGCGGTCGATCCGGGCCGCCGGGCACGCCTGCAGCGACACCGGCCGGAAGATCCCCCCGAAGTTCCAGAAGTCGCCGCGGCGCTCGGCGTCGTTCACCGAGTTGTCGGCCGATTCCTTGCTCACGGTCGCCTCGAGCAGGTTCGCCTCGCCGAGCCGCAGGAGGGGCGTCACGTCGTAGCGGAAGCGGTAGAAGCCGCCCTGGTGCACCGGCCCCGCCGGGACGCCGTTGACCCGCACGTCGGCGTCCGTCATGGCCGCTTCGAACACCAGGAAGATCCGGCGCCCGGCCCAGGACGCCGGGGGCGTGAACGAGTGCCGGTAGTGGCCCTTCTCCGCCGGGACGAGGTCGCCGCCGTAGTGGTAGCTGCCGAAGCCGTGGCACTCCCAGTTGGACGGAGTCGGGATCGTGGCCCACTCCCCCGCGCGCCGGCCGGCCGTGACCTGGAAGTCCCAGTCGACGGTGTGGTCGGCGTCGCTGCCGGTGAGCAGCATCGTCTCGGTCACGGGACCGGCGAGCGCCGAAGCGGCTCCGGACGTCGGCCATCCGGCCGCGGCGCCGGCCGCGCCAACCGCGCTGACCGCCAGCGCCTGACGACGGGTCAGTTCCACCAGACCTCCCGAAGTCCGATCTGATATATGACACACCGTACAACGGGAAGTACTCATCGAGCGGACAAGCAGCCGGACAAGTCTTGACGCCCGGTGGCGGACCTGCGAAAGGTAGGAGAATGGTCTCCTCGAACGTCCGCCGGCGTGCGCGCTTCGGCTTCCTCACCGCGGTGATCGCCGCCGCCGCGGTGGTCGCGCCCGCGAGCGCCGCCACCGGCACGACCGTGGTCGGCGTGGCGTCCGGGCGGTGCCTGGACGTCGTCGGCAACAGCACCGCGGCCAAGACGCGCGTGAACATCTACGACTGCATCGGGCAGGCCAACCAGGCCTGGACGTTCACGGCCGCGGGCGAGCTGCGGGTCTACGACGCCACGATGTGCCTCGACGTGGCCGGCGCGAGCACCACGTCCCCGGCCGACGCGCAGATCTACCCCTGCAACGGCGGCGCCAACCAGAAGTGGCGGATCAACGCCGACGGCACCATCACCGGCGTGCAGTCGGGCCTCTGCCTCGACGTCACCGGGGCGGCCACCGCGAACAGCACCCTGGTCGGGTTGTCCACCTGCACCGGCGGGAGCAACCAGAAGTGGCGGACCTCCCTCGGCGACACCCAGCCGCCGAGCGTGCCGGGCAACCCGCGCGTCAGCGACCTGGTCTGCGACGCGGTGACGTTCTCGTGGAACGCGTCCACCGACAACGTGGGTGTCGCGTTCTACGACGTCTACCACGACGGGCAGCTGATGAAGCCGGTGAGCGGGAGCACTCTGTCGACGAGCCTTCCCGTGGTCGGCGGCGTGACGTGGGGCCTGTACGTGAACGCCCGCGACGCCGCGGGCAACGTCTCGCAGGCCAGCGCCACGGTGCCGGTCACGCCGCCGCAGTGCCAGCCGGACACGCAGGCGCCGAGCGCGCCCACGGGGCTCACCGGCAGCGCGTCCGGCACCACGGTGACCCTGAACTGGACGGCCGCGACGGACGACGTCGGCGTCCGTGCCTACGACGTCTACCGCGGGGGCGCCAAGGTCGGCGCCGTCACCGGGACCGCCACCGCGCCGCCCGCGACCACCTTCGTCGACAGCGGGCTGGCGCCGAACACGAGCTACTCGTACTACGTCGTCGCGCGGGACGCCCAGGCGAACGTCTCGGCGCCCAGCGCGGCCACGACCGTCACCACCGGGGCGGCCTGCGGTGCCTCCGTCTGCGCGGTGACGCAGCTCGCGACCGACACGGACATCCCGTGGGGCCTGGTGACGCTGCCGGACGGCACGATCCTCTACACCCGGCGCGACGCCCACGACATCGTCCACCTGAACCCCGCCACCGGAGCCAAGACCAGCGTCGGCACGGTTCCCGGCGTCGACAACACCGACGGTGAGGGCGGCCTGCTCGGCCTGGCCATCTCTCCCGGATTCTCCGGTGACCACTGGCTGTACCTCATGCACACCTCGCCGTCCGACAACCGGATCGTGCGGATCAAGCTGGCGAACGACCGGCTCGACACGGCGTCGGAACAGATTCTGCTCAGCGGGTTGCTGCGCAACAAGTTCCACAACGGCGGGCGCTTGCGCTTCGGGCCCGACGGCAAGCTCTACGCCAGCACCGGTGACGCCCAGAACGGCGACAACGCGCAGAACA
>NZ_PPHF01000183.1 GCF_002904335.1 Amycolatopsis sp. CA-126428
GGTGACGGCGTCGGTGGCGGCCAGGGCGAGGGAGGCGTGGGTCGCGAGGAGCAGCAGGACGTCGCGGTCGGCCGCGTCCAGCCCGTGCCGGGCCCGGGAGTACACGTTGAGGGCGCCGCTGGACTCGCCGGTGGGCGGTCCGCTGATGAGGGCGGTGGAGAGGACGGAGCCCATCCCGAGCTGGGTGGCGGCCGGCGCCCAGCGGGGCCAGCGCGGTTCGGCCGTGAGATCCGGGGCGATGGCGACAGCCGGGCCGCCGGGTTCGGCGGCTTCGACGCAGGGCCCTTCGCGGAACCGGTACTGCAGCCGGTCGAGTTCGATGGCGACCTCGTCGGTCTCGGCGGGGGTGTGGAAGTGGCCGTCGGCGTCGAGAAGGGTGAAGCTGGCCAGGTCAGCGGCCGGGACCAGCACGGTGGTGGCTTCCAGGACGCGGCGCAGGACGTCTTCGACGGTGGGGGCGGTGAGCAAGGTGCGCGTCAGCTGGGCGAACTGCTCGGCCAGCGGACCGGGCGCGAGCCGCTGGCGCTCGAGCTCCGCTTTGTCGCGCGGCCGGTCCTGGTCACTGCTCATGCCGGTCTCCCCTGAGTTGCTGCGGAAGACGGCTGCGTTTTCAACCATCGCGATGACAAACGTAGTCCGGCGGGTCGCTAGGCCGCTACGAGCCCGTCACCTTTGCGAAGCGCAACGAAACCGCACGCCGAGAGCGATTCGTGTTTCGGAACTCGGCAGCCGGGTAAGGAGATCGTAGATCCGGATCTCCCGTACGGGCTCCTTCGGGTCTAGGCCCTGCCGGGTCTAAACGCAGGGCCGGCAGGGCCGTCTTCATCTTCACTGGGGCAATCCGGTCGGCCGCCAGCCCCGAACACGATCGTGTGGGGTGCTGAGACCGGCGAATCACGGCAGAATGCGCAAGCCTGGAAGGCGCGAGCATGAGAGGCCTTGAGTGCGCTCTGAAACTGCTGGAGGCGGCCCGTTGACCGGGGTGTTCGCTGCCGACGACGAGATCGGGCGCGATCTGGCTCGAGTGGATTGGACGTCGACCCCGCTGGGGGCGCCAGCGGGCTGGCCGCAGAGCCTTCGGACCGCCGTGAGCATCTTGCTGGCGTCGCGGTTTTCGATGTGGATGGCCTGGGGCCCGGAACTGACGTTTTTCTGCAACGCTGCCTACCGCCGGGACACCCTGGGCCAGAAGTACCCGTGGGCGCTGGGCCGGCTGGCGAGCGAGGTCTGGGCGGAGATCTGGGACGACATCGGTCCGCGGATCCAGACGGTGCTCTCCACCGGCAAAGCGACGTGGGACGAGGCGTTGCTGCTGTTCCTGGAGCGCTCCGGCTACCCGGAGGAGACCTACCACACGTTCTCCTACAGCCCGCTGCGCGATGACACCAGTCAGGTGGTCGGCATGCTCTGCGTCGTCACCGAAGAGACAGAGCGGGTCATCGGCGAGCGCCGGATGGCGATGTTGCGTGACCTCGGCTCGGACCCGAGTGTCGTGCGGACCGAGCGGCAGGTGCTCGCTTTCGCCGGCCGTCAGCTCGGCGAGGACCTGCGCGACCTCCCGTTCACCTTGACCTATCTGTTCGACGGCCCGGGCGCCGTGCTCGCCGGGGCGACCGGCATCGAGGCCGAGCCTGCGGCCACCGTGTGGCCGGTCGAGGCCGTGGCCGGGGGTGAGTCGGTGCTGGTCGAGCTGGACAGCGGGGTCTTCCCGGACCCGCCGGCCGGCTCGTGGCCGCAACCGCCCACCCGCGCGCTGGTCGTGCCGCTGCGCCAGCAGGGCAGCGCACCGTACGGGTTCCTGGTGGCGGCGTTGAACCGGTACCGCGAACTCGATGACGGCTACCGCGGGTTCATCGAGCTGGTGGCCGGGCACATCGCCGCGGGTATCGCCGGCGCCCGCAGTTACCGGGCCCAGCAGCGACGCGCCGAAGAACTGGCGGAGCTGGACCGGGCGAAAACGACGTTCTTCTCCAACATCAGCCACGAGTTCCGCACGCCCCTGACCCTGATCCTGGGGCCCGTGCAGGAGCTGCGCGGCCGCTGGGCCGACGGGGACGAGCGGGCCCGCGAAGAGCTCGAGGTCGTCCACCGCAACAGCCTCCGGCTGAGCAAGCTGGTCAACACTCTGCTGGACTTCTCCCGCATCGAAGCCGGCCGCATGCAGGCCCAGTACGAACCGGTAGACCTGGCCGTGGTCACCACCGAGCTCGCCAGCGTGTTCCGGTCGGCGATCGAGAAAGCCGGATTGACGTTCACGGTGGATTGCCCGCCCTTGGACGAGCCGGTGTATCTGGACCGCGGCATGTGGGAGCGGGTGGTCTTCAACCTGCTCAGCAACGCGCTCAAGTTCACCTTCGACGGCTCCATCACCGTCACCGCCGGCCGCGACGACGAATGCGCGGTTGTCACCGTCGCCGACACCGGCGTCGGTGTGCCTGCTGCGGAGATGCCGCGCCTGTTCGAGCGGTTTCACCGCATCGAAAACACCCGCGCGCGATCCGGCGAAGGCAGCGGCATCGGGCTGGCACTGGTCCGGGAGCTGGTCGAGCTGCACGGTGGCACCCTCGCCGCCGACAGCACCGAGGGTGCGGGCACCACGTTCGTCATCCGGCTGCCGTTCGGCTCCGCCCACCTACCCGCTGAGGCCCTCGTACCGGCTGGGACGCGCGCCGCCACCTCCGCTACGGCCGAACAGTACGTTGAGGAAGCCCTGCGCTGGCTGCCGGAGGAAACGCGCACCGAGGACACCGCGCGGCCGGCGCAGACTGGCGCCCGCGTTCTGGTCGCCGACGACAACGCCGACATGCGCGAATACCTGACGCGCCTGCTGACCGACGCCGATTACCGGGTCATCAGGGTCGTCGACGGGAGAAGGGCACTCGAGGCCGCCCGCTCCGATCCGCCGGACCTGGTGATCAGCGACGTGATGATGCCGGGCTTGGACGGCCTCGCCCTGGTGGCCGAGCTGCGCGCGGACGCACGCACCGCTGCGGTGCCGGTCCTGCTGCTGTCGGCCCGCGCCGGGCAGGAAGCCTCCATCGAAGGACTGCAGGCCGGGGCCGACGATTACCTCGTCAAGCCGTTCGCCGCCGCCGAGCTCCTGGCCCGCGTCCGGGCCAACGTCGAACTCGCGCGGCTGCGCAACCACCACGCCCGCTGGCGCACCGCGCTGGTGGACTCGCTGCAGGAGGCCTTCTTCGTTTGCGACCAGGACGGCTCGGTCATCGAGATCAATTCGACGTTCACCGACATCCTCGGGTTCGGCCCGGAAGGTCTGCCGTACGTACCGATCCACCCCTGGTGGCCTGAGGCCGCCACCGACCCCGACGCCCATCAACAGGCCACCGATGCGTATGCCGCACTGCTCGGCGACCCCCGCGGTAGCCTCACCGTCCCGGCGATCCACCGCGACGGGCACCGGGTGTGGGTCACGGCCAGCTTCACCCAGGTCGACGACCCGGAAACCGGCCGCCAGGTCACGGTCGGGACCTTCCGCGACGTCACCGCCGAGCACTACACCGTGCAACGCCAGGCCGCGCTGGCCGCGCTCAACCAGCAGCTCGCCCAAGCCGACACCGTGGCAGAGGCGGTGATGGCGTCGGTCGAGGAACTGCGCCGCGTCTGGAAGGCCCACCGCGCACTCGCGGTCACCTTCTCCGGATCCGACGCGGGGGCAGAGCCGCAGCTGGTGTGCGCCGGCGAGCCGGCCCGGTGGACCGAGCTCACGCCCGAGGTGAGGCAGACGATCGAGGCATTGCGCGCGGGCGACCCGCTCACCCCTGCCACCGATGACCCCGAGGCCGTCGGCGTCGCGCTGCAACACCCCGACGGGGTCCTGGTGCTGTGGCTGGAGCTGGCTGAGCGACGACGGGTCACCTCCGAGGACGAGACACTGCTGACGGTGCTCGCCGGGCGGCTCGGCCAGGGACTTTCGCGCGTCCACCAGCACGACCAGCAACGGGAGACCGCGCTGGCCCTGCAGCACGCCATCCTCGGCCCGCAGCAGCTGCCGGGTGGCTTCGCCGTGCGCTACCAACCGGCGACCCGGCCCCTGCAGGTCGGCGGTGACTGGTACGACCTGGTCGACCTCGACGGCGGCCGAATCGCCCTGGTCGTCGGCGACTGCGTCGGGCACGGCCTGCACGCGGCCACCGTCATGGGACAGCTGCGCAGCGCCTGCCGCGCCCTGCTCATCGAGCACCCGACCCCGGCCGCGGCCTTGGCCGCGCTGGACCGGTTCGCCGCGAGGCTGCCCGGCGCCAACTGCACCACGGCCTTCTGCGCAGTGCTCACGTCTGAAACCGGCGAGCTGGTCTACTCCAGCGCGGGCCACCCGCCCCCGGTCCTGGTCCACGCCGACGGCACCACTCAGCTCCTGGAGGACGGCCATTCCATTCCGCTGGGCGTCCGCGCCGGCCTGGCGCGGCCCGAGGCCCGGGCGGTCATCCCGCCCCGCGGCACCCTGCTGCTCTACACCGACGGCCTCGTGGAACGCCGGCGTCACCCACTCGACGAGGGCATCGCCCGCGTCGCCGAGCTGGTCGAGAACAGCACCACCGCGACGCCGGACGAACTCGCCGACAAGCTCATGACCGAGCTGGCGCCCGCGGAGGGCTACGAGGACGACGTCGCCGTGCTCCTGTACCGCCAGCCCGGCCCGCTGGCGATCGACTTCCCGGCCGACGCTGGCCAGCTCGCTCCCACCCGCAAGGCGCTGCGCGGCTGGCTCAGCCGATGCGGCCTGGACCCCGAACAAATCCAGAACCTCCTGGTCGCCACAGGCGAAGCCGTGGCCAACGCCATCGAGCACGGCCACCGAGACACCCCCGGAGGCGCCATCCGGCTGAGCGCCACCGCCTTCGTCGACCAGGTGCACGTGACCGTCGCCGACACCGGGACGTGGAAGCCCCCGCAGCCCTCCGCGAACTCCCTGCGCGGTCGCGGCACGACCTTGATGCGAGACCTGGTGAACGAGGTCAGCGTTCACCCGACCATCGGCGGCACCACCGTCCACCTGCACGCGAGGATCACCGCATGACCACACCGCTCGCCCTGGAAACGTCCCGCCGCGACGACGGGAACCGGGTGCTGACCGCGACCGGCGAGATCGACCTGAGCAACATCGCCGACTTCAGCCGCGCCCTCGACGCCGCCACGGCCGACGGCCCCCTCATCGTCGACCTCCGCGCGGTGGACTACCTCGACAGCGGCGCGATCAACACCCTGTTCACCCACGCCGACCGGGTCAGCCTGATCATCAACCCAGTGCTCAAAACGGTCCTCACCGTCAGCGGCCTGACCTCGTTGGTCCGCATCGAACTGCGACCGGGTTGAGCCGTCCGAAAGCGGGTACCTCGAACCGGCCCCACGCGGACGGGTGAGAGGGGACGCCATGTCGTCAGCGGCTCTGCTGGACATGATCGGAGCGCGTCCCGCCTTCCAGGCGGCGCGTGCGCCCTTACCTCGTGCCGGACACCGACCTGCGCATCCACGCGGCAAACGCGGCCTATACCGCGGCGACATTCACCACCGAGGCGGATCTTTCCGGGGTGTACCTCTTCGACGCGTTTCCGGACAACCCGGCCGACCGGCCGCCGACGGGACGACCAACCTGTCGGCCTCGCTCGAGCACGTGCTGCGCAGCGTCCGCCGTCACCACATGGGCATCCAGCGCTACGACGTGCCCGACGCCGACCACCGCGGACGTTCGTCAAGAAGGTCTGGTCTCGCCGCTGAACGTTCCGCTGCGTGACGCCGACGGCCGTCTCGTCGGCGTGCTGCACCACGTCGAGGACATCACCGACCTCGACGGCCTCCTCGCCGGCGATACCAGGGACGCGCCCGATGTGGAGGCGGGCGATCAGGCGGTGCGGGCCGAGAACCGGAACCTGCGGTTGGCACTGCGCACGCGTGGGGACATCGAGCAGGCGAAGGGCATCCTGATCGGGCAACGGGGCTGCACGCCGGACGATGCGTTCGCGCTGCTCGTCGAATTGTCGCAGGCCACGAACACGAAATTCCACGTCGTGGCCCAGGCTCTCGTCGACGAGACCCTCCGCCGCGCCGCCGGTAATCGCCCCTTCTCCGAGTAGCCGGTGCGGACATTCGCCGGATCAATTTTTCACCACTACTGAGCGGTACAGGCTCAGCGGTATTACGGTAGGCCGATGATCGGCCGGGGTACGAAGATCACGCTGTGGTGCGGTGCAGCTGCGGTAGTTCTTCTCGGTATCGCCATTCCGGTCGTACTGCCCACATCGGACAATGGGTACACCGATACCGCTCTCTCAGCAGCCGAGCAGGCACTCGCGCAGGTGCGCACCACGCAGCTGATGGTCGACGCCGACGTCGACGGGAAGATCCTTCCCCCGTACCGGGCGGCCCTGGTCTGGCAGGCGCGGAATACCCTGGCCACGGCCCAGAGCGACTTCACCGGCGAAGATATCCCGGACGAAGCCGCCGAGACCGTCCACAACGAACTGGCACCGTTGCTGGCCGAAGCCGGCGGGGAAATCGCCGCGGTCGGCTCGGCCGTGGATGCGGGCCGCCCTGCCGAAACCGTTCTCTCCCAGCGAATGCGCCATACCGGTGAGCTGCTGGCCGGATTCCTGGAGCGGCACCGGTGAAGAAATTCCTCGCCGTCACCCTCGGCATCCTGACCGCGATCGGCGGATTCGTCGACATCGGTGATCTGGTCGCGAACTCCCAGACCGGCGCCCGGTTCGGGATGCGCCTGGCGTGGGTCGTGGTCGTCGGCATCGTCGGCATCTGCGTGTACGCGGACATGGCCGGGCGGCTCGCCGCGGTGAGCGGCCGTCCGGTGTTCGACCTGATCCGTGAACGCCTCGGTCCGCGGATCGCGCTGGTGAACCTGGCTGGGTCGTACCTGGTCACGATGCTGACGCTGGGCGCGGAGATCGGCGGCGTCGCGCTTGCCCTGCACCTGGCGACCAGCGTCCACTACCTGCTGTGGGTGCCGGTGGTGGCCGTCGTGCTGTGGGTGGTGCTGTGGCGCACCAAGTTCGAGACGCTCGAGCGGGTGTTCGGGCTGCTCGGGCTGGCGCTGATCGTGTTCGTCGTCGCCTTGTTGACGTTGCCGGTGCCGTGGCCGGACCTGGTCGGGCAGATCGGCTCCGGGCCGCCGTCGACGGAGAACTGGGCGACCTACGGCT
Organism: Amycolatopsis sp. CA-126428; assembly: GCF_002904335.1. GTDB lineage: Bacteria > Actinomycetota > Actinomycetes > Mycobacteriales > Pseudonocardiaceae > Amycolatopsis. The sequence goes on from NZ_PPHF01000183.1 coordinate 7,173, forward strand.
ATTTCGCGGTCGCGCTCTTCGCCGCGGCGATGACGCCGTACGAGGTGTTCTTCTTCTCCTCCGGCGGTGTCGAGGAGAAGTGGACCCGTAAGGACCTCGGTACCGAACGCGTCAACGTCTTCGTCGGGTTCCCGCTCGGCGGGCTGCTGTCCCTGGCGATCATGGCGTGCGCCGCGGTGGTCTTCGAGCCGGCGTCGGTGAAGGTCGACGCCATCACGCAGACGACGTTGCCGGTCGGGCTCGCGTTGGGCAAGCTCGGCCTGGCGGTGGTGATTCTCGGCGTGTTCGCCGCGACGTTCGGCGCCGCGCTGGAGACCGGACTGTCTTCGGGGTACACCGTCGCGCAGTATTTCGGCTGGGAATGGGGGAAGCGGGTCGCCCCGCGCCGGGCCGCCCGGTTCCACACCGTGGTTCTTGTCAGCGTCGTGCTGGGTGCAGCGTTGCTGCTGACGACCATCGACCCGGTCCAGCTCACCGAGTACACGCTGCTGCTGTCGGCGGTCGTGCTGCCCTTGACGTACCTGCCAATCCTCGTCGTCGCGAACGACCGCGACTACCTCGGCGACCAGGTCAACGGCAAGATCCGCAACGCGCTGGGCGTCATCTACCTCGTTGTCATCCTGATCGCGGCGATCGCCGCGATCCCCTTGATGGTCATCACCGGAGCCGGCCAATGACGATCCTGCGTGTCGACTTCCACTTGCTCGACCGGCAGATCGTCGACCTGGCCGGCCGCAAGGTCGGCAAGGTCGACGACGTCGAACTGGAAACCGGGGACGACGGGCAGTTGCGGGTGACTGCCCTGCTGGCCGGGCAGGTCGCGCTCGGGCGGCGGATCGGTGGCCGCTTCGGGCGCTGGCTCGCCGCTGTGGCCGGCCGGTTGCGGACCGAGGAGACCCCGGCGCCGTTGCGGATCCCGTTCGACCACGTCGCCGACGTCGGCAGTCACATCACCCTGTCACTGCGTGTCGCGGTGCTGGACGAGCCGCCGCTGGAGACCTGGCTGCGGGAGCACGTGATCGGCCGGATTCCGGGGGCTCGCGATGCGCGCCAGTGATCTTCTGGGTGTGGACGCCTACGACGTCGACGGCCGGTATCTGGGCCGCATCGCTGACCTGATCACCGAACCCGGTCCGGACGGCACACCGATTGTGCGCGCCGCCTTGGTCGCGCCGCGGCATCGCGTCCGGCTGCTCGGCTACGAACGCGACGAGATGCGGCGTCCGTGTCTCATCGATCGGATTGCGCGGTGGCTGCACCGCGACGTCCACGAGGTCCCCTGGACATCGGTGCGTTTAGCCAGGTCACCGGGAGCCGGAACCGACTGAACCAGCCGGCCGGTCGTCCCGCGCAAGTGCAGTTCACGACACGGCCAGGCCTGACGCCGCGAGACCAATCGCAGCCAGGACCGTGAGCCCGAGACTGGTTGAACCGTGGAGCGGTCCGGTTGAGCCCGTCCGGCTGCTGACGGCGTCGCTCTGCTGACATATGAAAGGACGACGCCCATCGCAATCAGCGTCGTCCCCTTTGTCGGTCTCAGCGCAGGCGAGCCACCAGCGCGAGCCAGGTTCCAGCCTCGGCGCGGTCGGCGTGGATCGGCAGGACGCGGTCCAGCTGCAGCAGCTTGATCGGGCGGATCAGCGCGCGCTGGGTCGCGATGATCGCGCAGGGGATGCCACGGGCGTGGGCGTTGGTGACGGCTTCGAGCAGGACGGACAGGCCGCCGGAGGAGCAGAAGCCGACCCCTTCGAGGTCGATGATCAGGGCGGAGGGCCGCGACTTCAGCTCGACGTCGAGCCGGTCACGCAGGCGCGGCGTGGTGGCCAGGTCGAGCTCGCCGGAGACCGTCACCGTCGCAGCGTCCGCCGTGGTGGTCACGGTGATATGCGTGCGTGCGCGGTGACCCGTGTCGATGTCGCGGTGGTCGCTGATGGTGGCGATGCCGGGCATGGGTGACCTCTCGTCGATGCGGGAGACCTGGTACGCCATGCCTCCCACGCTGCCGGCCCGCCGGGTGGGGCAGGCCGAACCAGTGGTTCGGTGGCGGCTGGTGGTCTCAACCGCTGCGTCACGACCCTCGAGGTTGCGCGCGAGGAGGGCGTGACGCCGCGGCCCGAAGCAAAGTGTTGTCCGGGCCAACTTCATACTGCCCATCGCGCCCGGAACTCAATCAGTGCCGGTTTGCCGGTCGAAGGCCGAGCCCAGTACCTGCCGTCGGACCTCGGCAAGGATTGCGTCGGTGGCCTCCGCATCGAGGTCGTGGTGCGCGGTCCGGCTGCCGGTCGCGACCACGACGGTCGCGACGTCGTGCAGCTTGAGGTTGGTGCGCTGGGAGACTTCACGCAGCGCCGCGAAGGCTTCTTCGGCTGAGCAGCCGCGTACCAGCATCACCATCCCTTTGGCCTGCTCGATGATCGGCTGTGTCTCCAGGGCGTCACGCAGCTGGCCGACCTCGTCGGCGGTGTTGTCCGGCGATCTCCACGTCACCTTCGTATTCCACAACATTCGACCGTTCGACGCAGCGCGATGTAGCGAATATGGATCGATTTACCGTGGTGTTCAGAGGTCAGCTGAGAGCGTAGCGCTGAGCAAGCGATACCCGGATTGATCCACTAAGCGGCGGGTATGCGGCTCGTGGTGGCCGGGCGGGTTGAGAATCCAGCACGGCTGGCCACCCCACTCGACTGTCGGCTCCGAATACCAGGCGGCCCCGGCGCGGCGGGGGCCTCGGTAACGACAAGGAGCTCGGCGGCGCTGTAGTCAGCGGACGACGTCGGCGAGAACGGGGTGCACTGGATGAGCACTGGATGAGCACGACGCATGCTGACGTCGCGGGGCGCGGCGCCGCGGGGGAGCCGGGGGCGGTATTCGCCGTCACCGGCCCGCTCGCCGAGGTCGTGACCCTGACCGCCCGCGGGCCCCTCGACGCGGGCGTCGTCGACCGTCTCGCGACCGCGACCGAAACCACTTTGCAGCGCGCAGCCGCTCACGCCGACTTTTTGGTCGTCGACCTGACGGCCGTCACCTACTTGGCCATGGAGGCGCTTCGGCAGCTGGTCATCCTCGCCCGGGCGTGCCGTCTCGCCGACGTGCGGCTGCGGGTGCTTCCCTCCCTGGTGGCCCGGAAGAAGATCGTGCTGGCGGGGCTCGCGGAGTTCCTGCCGCTGGAGGGGTGAGGGTGATGACGGCGGCCTGCTGCGATGACCGTCGTAGCCCAACACCGCCCCGACGGTGCGAGGCGGTCATCCCGGCAGGCCGCCGTCCGTCCCCGAGTCCCCGTCCCGAGTACTGAAGACCTACCCAGCGGAGCGGGGTGTTCAATCGTTCCGCCACGACTTTCCTCTGCAGCGACCTGACGGCGGGCCCGCTGGGCAAGCTTTTTCGCGTACGCCGACGGCGCCGCGGGATCGGTGGTCTTGATCGCGGCGTAGAGCTGCATGTTTCGAGCCGGACGTCTTAGCGTAAGGCGTCGGCCCGTCGTGGAGCAGGAGGTCGCGGAGGCATTCGGCGACGCGGCAGCAGTGCACGATCGAGGTTCCCGGTCCGGGGTCAAGGTCGAATACCAGCCGGTCCGGTGGTAGTCGATTGCCGTCGGCGTCGACCTGCCACTGCGGGACGTGCAGTTCGAGGGCGGCCATGTTCGCCGCCCACACCAGCGCGGGCAGTTCGTCGAGCAGCGCGTACTCGATCTCGATCTCGATCTCGCCGAGGCCGGAGCGGGAGCCGGTGCTGGGCATCCGGACCGTGGGCAGCCAGGGGGCGCACCCTTGGGAGCGTTCTTCCGAAGAACTGCTGCCCGTCGGCCCCGCCGGGAAAGCGGATGAACGTGACCGGCCGGCCCGCCAGGTGTGGCAGGATCACGGCGGCGACTTGGGAGTAGTGGTTGATGAGTAACCGAACTAAAAAGTTCGCCACCGACGCGCCCTGAGGAGGACATCTCACTCGCTGCGAAGCCGCGCGTTCGCGTGGTCTGTTCACCGCGCAAAGGGTTCCGTGATGCCAATCGCGACGAGGGCAGCGCGAACCGGCCGTGACAACGCCAGCCTGCGCGCCTGGAAGTTGCCGCCGACGCCGACCGTGCCAGACCACACGCTGGCGACATCGGCGGGCCGGAGTCACCTCCGCTCCGGAGGGACGCCGCCGCCCGACTACCGTCGTCTCCGACTCACCGAACCCGGGGCGTCAGCGGCCGGCTCCCCGCTCGTACGGCGCCTCAGATCCGCCAAAAAGTAGACCGCGAATAGACCGCGACTGGCCGCACGCCACCGGTTTCAGCCGTACGCAATCGGACATCCCGGACTGAATCGCCGATCCAAGCATACCTGCTCTGGAGCCTGTTTTCGCAGGTCATAGGTAGTGCCCTCGGTGAGATTCCGGCGGCAATCACACCAATCGTCCTGCCCGACGGACTGTTGATCCGGGTCGATGTGCGGTTGGTGATGGAACGTCGACCGCGTGCGAGTACGCGGTGAGCGCGGTAGGCAGTTCGCAGCCCTCGGCAGAGCGCCACCCAGATGATGACGCCGCTGACCAGCGGCTTTCTGTCGGGAGTTTGATCATCGAAGACACCTTCCGGCTCGGCGGTCGGGGTGGGCAGCCATGATGACCGGTCCCGCCCGCGAATCTCCAGCCGATTTGGCCACGATCGTCCGGGCTGTGTCGGTGATCATGGGGACGGTAGTGGGGCTAACGTTCCTGTTCGGCTTTGGCAACGATCCCCGCGCCACGCGGTACTGGCAGCTGGTGGCCACCATCAACGGCTGGCCTCCGCTTCCGGACCTGGAACCGGTGTTCACCTGGTTCGGCCGAGCCCTGCGCACTCACCTCGACCGCCGCCACTGAACCCCCGCACGCCGTCGTGCGTAGCCGATGCATTGCGCTCATCAAAACCCGGCGCTGCCAGAGCGCACACTTCTGCCGCTTATCGCGCGTCCGAATCGGATCAGTCCGTCGAGCTGGAAGGGGGGCAACCCGAGAGACATGACCGCTCGCGAGGCGCGGGTGCCAACCTGAGATTTGGCCCGCATCCTCTGAACCGCCGGGGCTTCCGTCATCTGCGCCTGAAGGAGAAGACGGCGAAGCCGAAATTGAACGCCACGACCACCGCCAGCACGATGGTCGCGACATCCCGCCAGAGGAGAGCAAGCACGATGAGAAGCATAAGGAGAACCGCCGAAACCGCCATAAAAATCAAGCTTGTCGACTTGCTCATCGTATCGACCCTCGCGTGTTGTCCGTTTAAAGAAGACAGTTCACTACCGTGTTCCCGATAGCGGTAACGGTCGCGCCCGTAGCCGCCACCGCCGCACTGGCCGTAAGACCGGAGGTGCCAACAGCAACGACATAGGAGGCTGTCGTCACAATCAGGCCGAGAATGGAGGTGATGCCGGATTTGGCGCATCCCGAGAGAGCGCCGGTCGGGTCCATCCGATTGACCGGATCGCCTTTGCCGTAGGCGTAGGTGTTGTCTTCCTGACTCGTGGGGTCGGGTTGGGTGAATCGGGCATAGACGGGGTTGTAGTGACGGTAGCCGGTCAAATATTCGCTGCTGCCGAGCTGGAAGCTGCCCAGCCAGCGGAGCCGGTTGGCCGAGCCGGCGGGGCCGGTGATGCTGGTGTTGTACCCGTAGGGGGTGTAGGTGTAGCCGGCGGTGACGGTGCCGGTGTTGTCGACGAGGGCGAGGACGGTGCCCTGGTAGTCGGTGATGGCGTTGTGGTGCTTGCCCGCCGGGTCGACCAGGCCGGTGAGGGTGCCGTCGACGTCGTGGGTGTAGTTGGTGGCGGCGCCGTTGTCCACGGTGCGGGAGATGCCCAGCGCAGTGCGGGTGAACACGTGCGTAGCGTCGCTCGAGCCCACGCGTTCGGTGATCGACGCGGGCTGGGTCTGGTCGAGAGTGTCGTAGGACGTGGTGAACAACGACGTGCCCGTGGTGGAGTTGACCGAGGTGCGCTGGTTGGTGTCGCTGTAGTGGGCCTGGCCGCCGGGGTTGGTGCTCGTCAGGTTGCCGGCGCCGTCGTAGCCGACCGTGGTGCTGTCGATCTTGGTCATCTGGTTGGCGTCGTTGACGGTGTAGGTGTGGCCGTCGCCGGCGGTCATGTTGCCCGCGTTGTCGTAGCTGTAGGTGCGGGCGCCGGCTTTGGTGAGGCGGCCGAAGCCGTCGTAGGTGTGGTCGGTCGTACCGTAGAGGTCGGTGCGGGATTGGACCTGCCCGGTGTCGGTGCCGTCGGCTTTGGTGTAGCGGTAAGAAGTCGAGAACACCGTGGTTCCGGCCGGGTTCTTGACCGTGATCGGGTCTGCCCAGACTTCGGTTGACACCGGGGCTGACGGTTTCTCAGGCCGCTGACGCGGTCGTGTAGATAG
>NZ_PPHF01000184.1 GCF_002904335.1 Amycolatopsis sp. CA-126428
GGTGACGGCGTCGGTGGCGGCCAGGGCGAGGGAGGCGTGGGTCGCGAGGAGCAGCAGGACGTCGCGGTCGGCGGCGTCCAGGCCGTGCCGGGAGCGGGAGTAGACGTTGAGGGCGCCGTGGGATTCGCCGCGGGGTGGTCCGCTGATCAGGGCGGTGGAGACGACGGAGCCCATGCCGAGCTGGGTGGCGGCCGGGGCCCATTGGGGCCAGCGTGGTTCGGTGGTGAGGTCGGGGGCGATCGCGACGGCGGGGCCACCGGGGTCGGCGGCTTCGACGCAGGGGCCTTCCCGGAACCGGTATTGCCGCCGGTCGAGTTCGATGGCGACCTCGTCGGTTTCCGCGGGGGTGTGGAAGTGGCCGTCGGCGTCGAGCAGGGTGAAGCTGGCGAGGTCGGCGGCCGGGACCATCACTGTCGTGGCTTCGAGGACGCGTTCGAGCACGTCTTCCACGGTCGGCGCGACGAGCAGGGTGCGGGTCAGCTGGGCGAACCGCTCGGCCAAGGGCCCGGGCGCGGCCTGATGGGGCTCGCGGTCGGCGACGAACTCTTCCTTGTCGCGCTGCCAGTCCTGGTCACTGCTCATGCCGGTCTCCCCGAGTTGCCGCGGAAGACGGCTGCCTTCTCAACCATCGCGCGACCAACGTAACCCCCCGGGTGGTCCGGCCGCTACGAGTGCTGCGGGCGCGCTCAGGCCTGCATGTCGTCGACGGCCCGGAGCATCGCCTCGCCGAAGGCCGCCGGCCGCGCGACCGGGAAGTCGTGGTCGAACGGGACCGGGATCGAGTGCGCGCCGAGCTGCCCGGCGAGCTGGCGTTGCCGGCGCGGTGGGCAGACCGCGTCACCTTCGGTGATGACGACCGTGGCGGGGATCGCCCGGAGCGGGGCGAGCTGGCCGCGCAGGTCGTAGCCGGCCACCGCCCGTCCGGTGGCCAGGTGCTGGGACAGCGGGGCTCGCGCGAGTTCGCGCCGGAGCCACGGCCACCGGGCCTCGAACTCCGGAACGCGCCGGTTGGCTCCGAAGTAGCGGGCGGCGGCCGATGTCCCGGCACCGACGCCGGGGAGCCGTCCGCTCACGGCGACGGCGCGCCAGAAGAGCCGGTCACGCCGGGTTTGGGTGTAGCTGAGCGCGGCGGCCGACAGCACCAGTCCGGCAACGCGGTCCGGGCGGGCGACGGCCAGGTGCAGGCCGACCGGGCCGCCGAGGGAGAACCCGCAGACGATGGCCTTCTCGATGCCCAGCTCGTCGAGCACGGCCAGGGCGTCCGCGGCCAGATCCGGGACGGTGAAGCGGCGGGCGTCGAGAAGCGTGCGGCCGTGGCCGCGTTGATCGAATCCCGCGAAGGGGTAGCGGCGCGCCAAGCTGGGCATCAGGCCGTAGAAGGTGGTGTCCAGCGAGAGCGTCCAGCCGTGGAGCAGCAGGACCGGGTGGCCCCGGAGCGAGCCGTCGTGCAGGTTGTCGCGCACGAACACGCTGCCTCGCCCGGGCAGGGTCAGCATGCGTCCGGTGGGCAGGTCGGGTTGCCAGGGCACGCCGTCGCCGGTGGGCGGCCGGACCGGGCGGGTCAGCCCGGCGAGCCGGTGGCGCAGCGAGATCGGGCCTTCGTCCGGCACGCGGCCTCCCGGATCGGGCACTCCAGAGTTACTGACAGAATGCCAATAAGCCTGGAGCAAGCTGGTTCGCGCTGTCAACTCCGGGTCTCGGCGGCGGTCTCGGGAAAGCGCTTACTCGATGAGTGGTCCACTCCGGCGAAGGGCGACTTCGGTGTGAACGAGAGGTTTCCGGCACGGCGACCGCGTGTTACGCTGGGAGCGCTCCCAACGTCACCGGTCCTGTCGAGTCCTGCTCCAGGCGGCCGGGTGCGCATGCCTGCCACGGATGGATCGCCCAGTGCTCCTCATCGCGGAGGTCATGAAGTGCTGAAAAAGAACTTCCGGCGAACGCTCGCTTCGATCCTGCTGCCCCTCTCCGTCGCGCTGACGTCCGTCGGTGGCGCGACCGGTGCCGGCGCGGCCACCCCGCGCACCGCCGCGGCCGCGTCCGTCACGATCCAGAACGACGTGTTCTGGAAGGACACCTCGGGCACCCCGATCTACTCCCAGGGCGGCGGTGTCCTTAAGGTCGGCGGTACGTATTACTGGTACGGGGCCAAGTACAACGGCGCGGTGAGCTACGCCGGCAACCCGGCGGGCGGGAAGAACAGTGACACGTCGCTGAGCGCGATCACCATTTATTCGTCGACCGACCTGGCGAACTGGAAGTTCGAAGGCAATGCGCTGACCGCCGCCGACCTCGGCGGTGCCTGGGTCGGCCGGATCGGCGTGGCACGCAACCCGAACACCGGCAAGTTCGTGCTGGTCTCGCAGCTGGACAGCGGGCTGGTGTTCGCCACGAGCAGCACGCCGAACGGCAAGTTCACCCGGGCGGGCACGCAGTCGAGCATCAGCGGTGTCTCCACCGGCATGTCCGGCGACCAGTCGGTCTTCACCGACGACGACGGCAAGGCGTACCTGATCTACAGCAACAAGAGCGGCCGGTCGCACCTGTACGTCTCGACGTTGCGGGCTTCGGACTTCCTCCAGGTCGACCCGGCCAAGAACGTCTACAACAGTTCGGCGGGCGGGCGCGAGGGCAACATCATGTTCAAGTACGGCGGGACGTACTACTTCTGTTCCTCCGACCTGCACGGCTGGAACGCGTCCCACACGTACTGCATCAGCGCGAAGAACATCATGGGCCCGTACTCGGCGGAATTCGTGCTGCAGGGGACGGACGCCGACTTCTCGCACGTGACGCAGACCGGCCTGGCGTTCACGGTGACCGGCTCGCAGGGTTCGTTCGTGATGTTCGGCGGTGATCGCTGGAGCGACTTCGCCGGCAACGGCATCGGGTACAACGACTGGGTGCCGGTCACCTTCAGCGGAACCACGCCGGTGTTCCACTCGCTGAACCAGTGGACCGTCGACGCGGCGGCGGGGACGTGGGCGGCCGGGCGCGGCAACAACCACGTCCTCAACCCGGGCGCCGAGGCCGACCGGGTGGCCCAGAACGACCTCGCCGGCTGGACCACCACGGGCGGTGCGGTGAACAGCAACAAGCTGGGCGGCCACACCGGACGGTGGGCGTTCGCGCAGAGTTCGTCGGCCGCCTACAACGCCAGCAGGTACCAGAACATCGCCCTGCCGAACGGCACCTACACGCTGTCGGCGTGGGTGAAGGGCAGCGGCGGGCAGAAGAAGGCGACCCTTTTCGCGAAGAACTTCGGCGCGGGTGAGCTGAGCACGTCGATCAGCCAGCCGCTCGGCAACTGGACGAAGGTGAGCGTCTCCGGCATTGCGGTGACGAACGGGTCGATCCAGGTGGGGGTGTTCTCCGACGCGAACGCGGGCAACTGGGTGAACGTCGACGACTTCAGCCTGGTGCAGACCGGCTGACCCCCGGCACTGGGGCCGGGTCGCGGAACCGTTTTCGCGGCCCGGCGCCGGTGCGAAGGCGCCGCCACTGCGCGCCGGCCGTCTTGGAGGTCGGAAACACCCCGCCACGGCCGGCCGGGGTCAGCGGCGGCGGGCGCGGCGTCCGGACGGGTCGTGCGCCCGTGCGTTCTCCGCTTCCGGGCGTCCGTTCGCGCCGGGCGAGGGTTCGAAGGCCGCCGACGGCGTGTACACCGGCTGGAGGAACAGGCTGCCGTACCGGCTCTCCTGGGGCGCGGTGAGCGCCTCGGGCCGGGGCTCTTCGTCGAGGGGGTGGCTGAACAGCGAGCTGTCCATCGTGGAAGTGGTGATCGGGGATCCTTTCGTGGGCGCCACCGGAGCGGGTGCGCTGGTCACCGGGGGTGGTTCCGCCGGTTTCAGCCGCCGAAGTGGCTCGGTGATCGGCTGGATTGAGGGCCGAGGAAGGCGCGGGTTCGACCACTTGCGCACTGAATACTCTCGGACACCACTCACTGTACACCACGCCCGCGGCGCCGCGCGTTCCCGCGGGGAGAACGGCGGCCTCGGCGCGGGCACGCCGGGCCGCCGAGGCGAGCCTCGCGGCCGGCGATTCGCGGAAATCGGCGCTTTAATCGACCGGGTCCGGATTGCCAGGGTGTTCCTCCGACGCGGCATCCGGCAACCAGGGGAGTTACGGTGTGCGTGCTTTCGTTGTGCTGAAAGGAAATCCGCCGTTCCGCCGGTTCTGGCTCGGCATGCTGATCTCCCGCGCCGGAGACGTCGTCACGGTGGTGGCGATCTCCTGGCTGGTGCTGGACATCGCGGGTCCCGCGGAGCTGGGGCTGGTCGTGCTGTGCCAGGGCCTTCCCCGGATCGTGGCCGGACCCGTCGCCGGGCGCCTGCTGGACCGGGTGCCGCCGCGGCTGTTGCTCGGCTGGGACAACGCTGTCCGCGGTGTCCTCATCGGACTCGTTCCGGTGCTGTGGTCGCTCGGCGGCCTCAGCGTGACTGTCCTTTGTGTTCTATCGGCCGGTGCCGCCGTGGTGTCGGTGCTGACCGAAGTCGCCGAGAGCGCTGTCGTGCCCCGGCTGGTCCCGGTGTCCGAACTGGACGCCGCGAACACGGCGCTGGCCACCAACTGGGAGGCCGCCGCGGTCCTCGGGCCGCCGCTGGCCGGAGCGCTCGTCGCGGCGGCCACGGCGCCGGTCGCGCTCGTTGCCGACGCGGCGAGCTTCTTCGTGATGAGCGCGCTGTGCTTCGCCCTGCCGGTCATCGCGCCGGTGCCCGCCGACGGCACGCGGCCCGGGTTCGGCGCCATCCTGCGGCTGCCCGTCGTGTTCTGGACTTCGGTGGCCACGTGCGGGTTCCTCTTCCTCGGCGGGATGGCCGAGGTCCTGTACCCGGTGTTGAGCCGGGAGGTCCTGCACACCGGTCCGGTCGGCTACGGGCTGCTGGTGGGCGCGGCCGGTGCCGGCGGCTTGGCGGGCGTGGTCGTCGGCGTGCCGCTCGTGACCCGCCTGCGCCCGAAGTGGCGCTTGCCGGCCATCGTCCTGGCCGGCACGGTGCCCTTCGCGTTGCTGACCACCACCGCGGCGCTCGTCCCGGCCGTCGTGCTGGTCGCGGTGGCGGGCGCGTGCTGGGGACCGTACTTCGCGGTCGAGCGCACCTTGGTCCAGCGCCTGACCCCGGCCGCGCTCCGCGGCAGCGTCATGGGCGCCCGGACGGCGATCTCCGCGCTCGGCTTCCCGGCCGGCAGCGCGGTGGCGGGAACGCTGAGCGCGAGCCTCGGCCCGGTGCTCGTCGTGGTGGGGGCGGCCGCGGGCTCCCTGCTGGTGGCGGTGACCGCGCTCGTGGCCGTGGGGCGCGGTCAGGCCGATCGCCCGGCCGGCGTCATTCGGTTCCGACGGTGAACTGTTCGGTGCCGAGCACCGTGAGCAGCGCGAGCTTTTCCTGGTCCGCGGTACCCGGGGTGGCGGTGAAGATGAGCAGTGACTGGCCCTCGTCGGGTTCGAGCAGGAGCTGGCAGTAGAGGTCGAGCCGGCCGATTTCGGGGTGGACGAACCGCTTGGTCCCGCTGAGCCGGAGGCCCACTTCGTGACGTTCCCACAGCCGGTCGAATTCGCCGCTGGTGGCGCGCAGGGCCGCGACGAGGTCCGCGGCGGGCGAACCGGGGCCGTCGCGGGTGACCGCCGCGCGCAGCTGGGCGACGTTGACGCGGCTGTTCCCGGCGTGGTCGGCGGGGTGGTACCGCTCGCGGGCGGCCGGATCGGTGAACCAGCGGAACGGCGCGCTGCGGGCGTGGCCGGTGTACCGCGTCTGCTCGCCGAGCAGCGCGACCGCGGACGGGGTCTGCAGCAGCGTCTCGCCCAGCGGACCCATGATCTGGGCCGGGGTGTCGGCGATGCGGTCCATGACGCGCATCAGGCCCGGGCTCACGTGCCCGGCCCGCAGGTCGCGGCGGGCCGTGCGGTAACCCGCCAGGAGGAACAGGTGATCACGTTCGTCGGGGGTGAGCCGCAGGCCCCGGGCGACGGCCGCGAGCATCGGCTCGGAAGGCTGCGGCCCGTCGCCGCGTTCCAGGCGGGCGAAGTAGTCCGCGGACATGCTGCACAGCTCCGCGACCTCTTCCCGCCGCAGGCCCGGCGCGCGCCGGCGTGGCCCGCGCCGAAGCCCGACGTCTTCCGGTTGCAACGCCGCCCGCCGGGTGCGCAGGAAGGCGCCGAGCGTGGCGGCGTCGAACGTGCGTTCCATGACCTCATTGTCGCGATCCCGGCGTCGCTCAACCACGACCTGCCGGTCAGTGGCTGAGCGCGTCCTTCCTCGTCCGGGCCGCGGTCCGTTCACTGGCTGCATGACCAAGACGAAATGGACAGAAAACGAAATCCCGGACCTCACCGGCCGGACCGTGGTGATCACCGGCGCCGGTCGCGGACTCGGCCTGATCACGGCCCGGGCGCTGGCGCGGGCTGGCGCCCGGGCTGTGCTCGGCGTGCGCGACCTCGAGCGGGGCCGGCGTGCCGTCGCCGGGCTGCCCGGCCGCTTCGACGTCCGGCCGCTGGACGTGGCCGACCTCGGCTCGGTGCGCGCCTTCGCCGCCGCCTGGTCGGGTGACCTCGACGTGCTGATCAACAACGCCGGCGTCATGGACATCCCCGCCGCGCGGACGGCGGACGGCTTCGACCGGCAGACCGCGACCAACTACCTCGGCCCGTTCGTGCTGACGAACCTGCTGCTCGGGCACGTCACCGACCGGGTCGTGCACGTCACGAGCCAGCTGCACCGCCAGGGCCGGATCGACCTGACCGACCTGGACTGGCGCACCCGCCCGTACCACGGGATGGCCGCCTACCGGGCGTCGAAGCTCGCCGTCGTGCTGCACTCCCTGGAGCTGCAGCGCCGCCTCGACGCCCAGGGCAGCGCGGTCCGCTCGGTGCTCGCCAGCCCGGGGATCGCCCGCACCGGCCTGGCCGCCCACTCGCGGTCGGACATCGTCAACCGGGTCCCGTTCCTCACCAATTCGCCCGAGCGGGGTGCGTTGTCGCTGCTCTATGCCGCGACCCAGGACGTTCCCGGCAACGCCTACGTCGGGCCCGGCGGTCTCGGTGGCCTTCGCGGCGATCCGACCCTCGGCCGGGCGGGCAAGAACGGCCTCGACGAGGAGCTGGCCGGCCGGCTCTGGGACGTGACGGCTGAACTCGTCGCGCCTCGGTCTCCCGACGCGGCTGCCGACGACGGTGTGTACATTTGTTCTTATGGCTCTCCCCGGAGTGCGGGACCGGACCGCCGGCCGGCGACCCCGCCGGCATGATCCCGACCGCCGGATCCGCATTCTCGACGCCGCGCTGGACGTCCTGGTGGAGCGCGGGATCGCCGGGATGACGCACCGGCACGTCGCCGCCCGGGCCGACGTGCCGCTCGGCTCGGTCACCTACCACTTCGCCGGCTTGGCCGAACTGCAGGCGCAGGCGTTTGCGCGCTTCGTCGAGCTGCAGGCCACGGTGTTCGAGAGGCTCTTCGACGACGTCGGGACCCGCGAGGAGTTCGTCGAGGTGCTGGTCGACCTCGTCCACGCGAGCCCGGCCCGGCAGCGCAGCGCGGTGCTCGGATTCGAGCTGCACCTGGCGGCCCTGCGCGACCCCGGGCTCCGCGTGCTGGCCGAGGCGTGGACGAGGAGCAGCCAGGAGGTGCTCGCCCGGTTCGTCGGCCCGGAAGCCGCCGCACGCCTGGACGCGCTGCTCGAAGGGATGATCATGCACGCCCTGCTGGCGACCGGGCCGCGGTCCCGGGAGGCGGCGCGGGCGGCCATCGATCCGGCTGTCGAACTGCCCGGCCCGGACGGCTCGCTGTGAACTCGAGGAGAAAATGATGTCCGATAGGCCCGTGCTCGCGGTCACCGACGCCGAACTCGGCGAGCTGCGGACCCGGCTGGCCGGCACGCGCTGGCCGGCTCCGTGGCCGGTACCCGGCTGGTCGGCGGGCACCGATCCCGGCGAGCTGCGGCGGCTGGTCGATCACTGGGCGTCCGGCTACGACTGGCGTGCGCACGAAGCCGCCATCAACGCCCTGCCCCACCGGTTCGCGGACATCGCCGGGACGCCGGTGCACTACCTGCGGTTCGACGGCGAGGCCCCGGACGCTTTGCCGATCGTGCTGACCAACGGGTGGCCCAGCTCGTTCCTGGAGCTGACCGAGTTCGCCCAGCGGCTGGCCACGCCGTCCGAGCACGGTGGTTCGGCGGCGGACTCCTTCACCGTCATCGTCCCGTCGCTGCCCGGTTTCGCCTTCTCCCCGCAACGCCCTTCGCTCGCGGACCCCGTGCAGACCCATGAACTGTGGCACCTGCTCATGAGTGAGGAACTGGGCTTCTCCCGGTACGCGGCGCACGGCGGGGACCTGGGCGCGGGCATCACCTCCCGGCTGGCCGAAGCCCATCCCGAGGCGCTGGCCGGGATCCACCTGATGGCCGTCGCCGGGCCGGTCGCCTACGACGACGAAAGCCTCACCGAGCCGGAGAAGGCCTACCTCGACTCGGTGGCGACCTGGTCGGCGCGGGAAGGCGCCTACCAGCACCAGCAGAGCACCCGGCCGGTCACCCTGGCCTACGGCTTGAGCGACTCGCCGGCCGGGCTGCTCGCCTGGATCGTCGAGAAGTACCGCGCGTGGAGCGACAGCGGCGGTGACCTGTCCTCGCGGTTCAGCGACGACTTCCTGCTGACGCAGGCGTCGCTGTACTGGTTCACCAACACCATCTCGACGTCGTTCCGGCCGTACTACGAGTACGGGGAGCACCTGACCCGCCGGGTCGAGCGGGTCGAGGTGCCGACCGCCGTCGCGCTGTTCCCGGCCGACCTGACCCAGCCGCCGCGCAGCTGGGCGGAACGCACGTACCACGTCACGAGGTACACGACGATGCCCCGCGGCGGCCACTTCGCCGCCCACGAAGAACCCGAACTGCTCGCCCGCGACGTCACCGGCTTCTTCCGGGCCCTGCGGTGACCCGGCACCGGATGGTCGTCGTCCTGCTCGAGCACGTCCTGCCCCTCGACTACGCGATCCCGGTGCACGTGTTCGGCCGCGAGGCGCCGGAGGCGTACGACCTCGTGACGGTGTCCGTGGGTGGCGGTCCCGTGCCGGTGGCCGGGGGCACCACGGTGCTTCCGGACGGTGGGCTGGAGCTGCTGCGCCGGGCGGACACGATCGTCGTGCCGGGCTACGCCGACGCCGTGGAGCGTGAGCTGCCCGGGTCGCTGCTGCGGGCTCTCGCCGGTGCGCACCGGCGGGGCGTCCGAATGGTGTCCATCTGCTCCGGGGCGTTCGCCTTGGCGCGTGCCGGTGTCCTCGACGGGCTGACCGTGACGACCCACTGGTCGCTGTGCGCGGACCTCGCCGAGCGGTTTCCCGCGCTGACTGTCGACCAGTCGGTGCTCGTGGCGGGAACCGCGTCGGTGCTCACCTCCGGCGGCGTGACCGCCGGCGTGGACCTGTGCCTGCACCTGCTGAACGCCGACCTCGGACCGGCGGCCGCGCGGCACGTCGCCCGGCGCATCGTGATGGCCCCGCGCCCGGCGGACGGGCAGCGGCAGTTCGTGGAGAAGGCGGTCGTCCCGCCCGGCGACGACGTCATCGCGCGGGCCCAGCAGTGGATGCTCGTGTCGCTGGAGCAGACCCTGTCGGTGAAGGACGTGGCCACCCGGTTCGCCATGTCGGAGCGGACGTTCCACCGGCGCTTCCGCGAGAAGGCCGGGGTGCCGCCGCTGACCTGGCTGCGTGACCAGCGCGTCTTGCGGGCCAAGGAACTCCTGGAGAGCTCGGACCTGTCCATAGAGGATATCGCGCGCCGCGTCGGCTTCGGCACGGCGACCAACCTGCGGGTGCAGTTCCGGCGCGCGACGAACGTTTCGCCCCGCGAACACCGGAGATCGTTCACCTTCGACGGCGGCTGAGCCCGTTGGCGGGATGGTTTCGATAGTCGGCAGGACTGCCACTGTCCGCGAGCTTGGCGCGGAGCCGAAACTGAGGACATGAACCAGCCGACCTTCGTTCTCGTCCACGGCGCCCTGACCGATGCTTCGGTGTGGCGCCGCGTCTCCGTGCACCTGCAGGACGCCGGGCACACCGTCATCGCGCCTTCGTTGCCGATGCGCGACTTCGACGGCGACATCGCCTACCTCGGGCGGTTCCTGGGCACGCTCACCGGCCCGCTCGTGGTCGCCGCCCACTCCTACGCCGGGTCGGTGATCTCGTCTCCCGCTGCCTTGACCGAAGCCGTCCGATCGCTCGTGTTCGTCACGGCGTTCCAGCAGGACGCGGGGGAGACGGCGGGCGCGCTCAACGGGAAGTTCCCGGGCAGCCTGCTCATTCCGGACAACCTCGTCGTGCGCGAATACCCCGGCGGCGCGGAGATCTACCTCCGGCCCGACAAGTTCGGGGAGGTCTACGCTGGCGACGCCAGTGCGCGGGACCGTGAGATCCTTGCCGTGGCCCAGAAGCCGTTCGACCCGGTCACCCTCGAAGGCAGCTTCGCGGACGCCGCCAGCTGGCACGCCCTGCCGTCGTGGGCCGTGGTGTCCACACAGGACAGGTCCATTCCCGCCGAAGCGCAGCGGTGGATGGCCGAGCGAGCCGGCTCCACCGTTGTGGAGGTCGACTCCACGCACGCCGTTCCGCTGGTGCACCCGGAGGTGGTGGCCGAAACGATCCTCCGCGCAGCGGGCTGAGGGCTAGGGTCGGGTTGGTGAGCCCGACGCCGAGCGGTGGCGGGCGTCCGAGGTGGGGTACGGCGCGATCCAGGCCACCAAGCCGCAGACCCGGGCCGCGTCGCTCAACGATTCTCCGGCGGGGCTCGCGTCCTGGATCGTGGAGGAGTTCCGCCGGTGGAGCGACTGCGACGGAGACGTCGAACGCCGGTTCACCAAGGACCAGCTGCTGACGAACATCAGCGTCTACTGGTTCACGGCTTTCTTCAGGGCGTTGCGCTGAGGAGTGCCTCCACCGCGTCCGCGAACTCCCGCGGCGCCTCTTGGGGCGGGTTGTGCCCGACGTCCCGCAGGAGCCGGTGTTCATACGGCCCGGTGAAGAACGCCCGGTCGCCGGCCGGGCTCGGGCCCGGGAGACCGTCGGCGCCCGTTTCCAGCAGCACGGCCGGCACGGTGATCGGCGGCTGCTTCGCGAGGAGGTCTTCCGTCCGCTGGTAGCGGGGATCGCCTTCGGCCAGGCCGTAGCGGTGCCGGTACGAATGGATAACCACGTCGACGAAGTCGGGATTGTGCAAGCTCGCCGCGCTCGCCGCGAAGGCGGCCCCCGCCCCTTCCCACTTCGGCGACCAGCTGCGCCACAACAACGAGCAGAGTTCTTCGCGGTTCCGGTCGAGCCCGCGGCGGCCACGCTCCGAATGGAAGTAGAACTGGTACCAGAAGGCCTGCTCCCAGTCCGGCCTCGTGGGGTCGTTCGCGGCGGCGATGTCCTGGATGTTGTAGCCGTCCACGGTGACCAGCCCGGTGACCCGCTCCGGGTGCAGAGCGGCCGTGACGCAGGCGGCCCGGCCTCCCCAGTCGTAACCGGCGAGGACCGCGGAGCCGATCTCGAGCGCGTCCATGAACTCGACGAGGTCGTGCCCCAGCGCGGCCTGCTGTCCCGACCGCATCGTCGATTCCTCGCGGAACGTCGTCGCGCCGAAGCCCCGGAGGTAGGGGGCGAGGACGAGGGCGCCCCGAGCCGCCAGCCGGGGCGCGGCTTCGTCGAACGACCGCACGTCGTAGGGAAAGCCGTGGAGCAGGATGACCGGCGGACCGCCGGCCGGGCCCGCCTGCTCGTACGCGATGTCCAAAGTGGACGTCCTGGCTCGCCCGGCCGAACTGAATCCCATCGGCCGATTGTCGCACGCCCGCGCGTGCCGCGTGGCGATGTTTACCTCCGAGGGAATTGGTTCGCCGCACCCCGCCCGGCAAACTCGAGACCATGACCAGTTACCAGCTCCACACCGCAGACACCGCCGCCGACGCCGCGAAGGAGCCGCTCAGGGTGCTTGAAGGCGCTTTCGGGTTCGTGCCCGCCGCGGCCGGCCTCATGGCCAACTCGCCGGCGCTGATCAACACCTTCTTCGCCGCCTTCAGCCACTTCCGGGGCGGGGGCACGTTCGGCCCGGACGAACGGCAGGTCCTGCTGCTGTCCAACGCCGTCGCCAACCGCAGCGAGTGGGCGGTGGCGTTCCACACGCTGGAGTCGCTGCAGGACGGCGTCGAACCCGCCGTGGTCGAGGCGATCCGGCGGGGCGAGCGGCCCGCGGACGAGCGGATGGCGGCGTTGTCGGCCTTCACCCGGTCGCTGATCGAGCGGAAGGGGCACGTCGAGGCCGCGGAGGTGGCCGCGTTCACGGCGGCGGGCTTCACCGGGGAACAGGTCTTCGAGGTGATCACCGGCGTGGCGATCTCGGCGATGACGAACTACACGGCCAACCTCGCCTGGCCACCGCTGGAGGACGCGGTGGTGCCGCACGCCTGGAAGACGGGATACTCGGCGGGTGCCTGACGTCGGTCTCCTGCTGAAACAGTGGCGCGGTACCCGGCGGCTGAGCCAGCTGGCGCTGGCCGCCGAGGCCGCCGTGTCGATCCGCCACCTGAGCTTCGTCGAAACGGGACGGGCCAACCCGAGCCGCGCCATGGTGCTGAAGCTCGCGGAGGTCCTGGACGTCCCGCTGCGCGAGCGCAACACCTTGCTGCTCAGCGCCGGCTTCGCCCCGGAGTACCCGGAGTCCGCCTTGGACGCACCGGCCCTGGCCGCGGTGCGAGACGCCTTGGAGACCATTCTCGCCCAGCAGGAACCGTTCCCGGCGCTGGTGATGGACCGCAGCTGGGACATCCGGCACACCAACTCCGCCGCCCGCCGGTTCTTCGCCTTCCTCCAGGACGGGCGGCCGGCGGGCCCGCCGGGGGCGGCGAACGTGCTTCGCCGGATGTTCCACCCGGACGGCGTGCGACCCCACGTGACGAACTGGCCGGAGGTGGCCGAAGCGCTGGTGCGGCGGGCCCGGCGCGAAGCGATCGGGGGTGTCCTGGACGAGCGGGCCCAGCGGATCCTGGGCGAAGTGCTGGACTACCCGGACGTGCCGGCGCACCTGCGGGCGCTGGACGCGACGGCGCCCGTCCTCCCGATCGTGCCGATCCGGTACGAGCGGGGTGGCCGGCGCTTCGACTACTTCTCCACGGTGACGACGCTGGGCACGCCCCAGGACGTGACCCTGCAGGAGCTGCGCATCGAATGCTTCTTCCCGATGACCGACGAAACCCGGGAGCACGCCCGGGAGCTGGCCGGGCCGCCCGGCGGGTGACGACCGGGCGTCCGGACGGTCAGCGGACGAGGCGGAAGAACCCGCGTACCTGCTCGACCAGCGACGCCGGCTGCTCCAGTGCGGCGAAGTGGCCACCGTGCGGCAGTTCCTCGAACCAGCGCAGGTCGGTGAACCGCAGCTCGGCCTCCCGCCGCGACGGGCGCGTGATGTCGCGCGGGTAGACCGACAGCCCGGCCGGCGCGGTGACCTTGTCCCGGAAGTGAGCGAAGCTCTCCCAGTACAGGCGTGCCGACGACGTCGCCGACGCGGTGAACCAGTAGACCGAGATCTCGTCGAGGATCTTCTGCCGCGGCAACGCGTCCCCGGGGTGACCTTCGTGGTCGGTCCAGGCCCAGAACTTCCAGTACCCCCGGCCGGTCCGCCGGAACTCGTGCTCGGCTTCGAGGTTCGCCCGCTCCGCGGGGGTCGGGTCGTCGAACGTGCCCGCCGCGACGGACCCCAGGTTCAGGTGCACGCCGGCGACCCGCTCGGGCGCCACCTCGCCCAGCGCACCGGACACCGCCGAACCCCAGTCGCCGCCCTGCGCGCCGTACCGCGGGTACCCCAGCGAAACCATCAACGTGTCCCAGGCGCGCGCGA
This sequence comes from Amycolatopsis sp. CA-126428, assembly GCF_002904335.1. GTDB lineage: Bacteria > Actinomycetota > Actinomycetes > Mycobacteriales > Pseudonocardiaceae > Amycolatopsis. The sequence goes on from NZ_PPHF01000184.1 coordinate 13,855, forward strand.
TGCGGGTGACGCCCCACCCGATCGCCGCCGGCTTGTCGCTCCAGCCGTACCCGGGCAGCGACGGCGCGACCACGTGGAACGCGTCCGCCGGGTCCCCGCCGTGCGCGCGCGGGTCGGTCAGCGGGCCGAGGACGTCCAGGAATTCGAGCACCGAACCGGGCCACCCGTGCGTGAGGACCAGCGGGAAGGCGTCCGGCTCCGGCGACCGGACGTGCAGGAAGTGGAGGCCGAGCCCGTCGACGGTGTCGCGGTACTGCGGGAAGGCGTTCAGCCGTCCGGCGAACCCGAAGTCGTAGTCCTCGGCCCAGCTGCGGCAAAGCTCCTGCGCATAGGCCAGCGGCAGCCCCTGTGACCAGTCGTCCACCGGCTCGGGCCACCGCGTCCGGCGCAACCGGTCCCGCAGGTCCGCGATCTCGGCTTCGGTGACGCTGACCTCGAACGGCTCGGCGGTCACAGCAAGCCCCCTTTCCTCGCCGGGAACATTACTTCGCGGGTGTGACCCGCGCCTCAGCCGGTTGCCCCTGACACCGGTGTCAGCGGTCAGGATGGCCGTAGCGCCCGGAAGGACCGGGCCGGTCACCCGGAAGGCACGGAAAATGGGACAGGCATGGGGTTTCGGCAGGCACGGCGGGCCCGAAGTGCAGGAGTTCTTCGACCGCCCCGATCCCGCTCCCGGTCGCGGTGAGGTGCTGATCCGGGTCGACGTCGCCGGGGTGAACCCCCTCGACCACCTCGTGCGCGCGGGCCTGGTCCCCGGGCTCGACGGCGGGCGTCCGTTCCCGCGCGTGCTCGGCATGGAGGCCGCGGGCACCGTTCTCGCGCTGGGCGAGGACGTCGACGGGCTCGAGGTGGGGGACGCGGTCTTCGGCTTCGCGCTCACCGGCGGTGGCACCTACGCCGAGACGACGGTGCTGTCCGCGCCGAACACCGCGCGCATCCCGGCGGGTCTGTCCGCCACCGTGGCGGCGACGCTGCCGGTGGCCGGGACGACCGCGGTGGACGCGCTCGACCAGCTCGGCCTGCCGGCCGGCGCCACGATCCTGGTGAACGGCGTCGGCGGTGGGGTCGGCCTCGCGGTCGCCCGGCTGGCCGCGGCGCGCGAGCTGCACGTCGTCGGCACCGGCAGCGCCGCCAAACGCGAGCCGGCCGAGGCCGCCGGGGTGCGGTTCGTCGACTACACCGCCGAGGACGTCGTCGCCGCGGCCCGTGAGCTGGCTCCCGGCGGCTTCGACGGGATCGTCGACCTGGTCGGCGGTCCCTCGCTGCGGGCGGTCGCCCCGCTGGCGCGCAACCCCCGCGACGTCATCGCTGTGGGCGATCAGTCCGTGCCCGACATCGGCGGCCGGTTCGTCGAGCGCCGCCTCGACCGCGACAACCTGGAGCGCGCCGCCCGGCTGGCGCTCGACGGCGTCCTCGCGCCTCCGATCACGGCGGTCCACCCGCTGTCCGACGCCCCGGCTGCCCTCGCCACCGTCGAGAACGGGCACGCCGCGGGCAAGGTCGTCATCAAGGTGACCTGAGCAGCTTTTCAGCCGCGACCCAGGATCTTGGCCAACGCGGCGACGTCCGGCTGCTGCGGCCGCGGAAGCCAGACCGGCTGGTCGGCGCCGCGCGGGGAGAGCACGTTCGAGTAGTGGTGCGGCGTGCGTGACAGCGTGATGTTCTCGGTGACGCCCTGGTAGATGCCCAGCGGCGTGAGCGAGGTGAACAGCTGCGGGTCGAGCAGTTCGTGGTCGCCGCCGCTGCCGACGGCCTGGTGGACGTAGTCCCAGTCGAAGAAGCCGAGGGTGACCGCCCACATCGCGGCCCGGGTCAGGGACACGTGGACCCGGTAGCTGCCGCCTTCGGTGGCGCGGCGGGCCAGCGCGGCCATGGCGCCGGTCGCGCCGAGCCAGGCGACGAGGTAGTCGTTGATGATCGATGTCGGGGGCAGCTTCGGGGCGTCGAGGCTGCCTTCGGCGGCGACCATGCCGGTGACCGTGCCGGCGACCTGGTCGAAGCCGACGCGGCGGGCCCAGGGGCCGGTTTCGCCGTGGCAGCTGGCGGTGACGTGGATGAGGCCGGGCCGCACCGCGAACGCCTGTTCGGCGTCGACGCCGAGTTCGGTGAGCAGCCCGGGTCGCCGGTTGGCGAAGAAGATGTCCGCGTCGCGCAGCAGGGCACGCAGGGTTTCCCGGCCGTCGGGCCCGCGGACGTTGAGGCGGGTGGAGCGCATACCCACGTTGGCCGTGGCGATGAGGGGGTCCTGCTCGAACTCGGCGACGCGCCAGACGTTGAGCACGTCCGCGCCGAGCGAAGCCAGGGAGCGGCCGATGCCGGCGCCGGCGATGACGTGGCCCATGCCGAGCGCGCGGATTCCGGACAGGGGGTGGGTGCCCCATTCCGGCAGTGGTTCGGGCGGGGTGCCGGCGACCTTTTCGATTTCGATCAGGGGCCGGGAGGCGAGGTGCTCGAACACCGGCTCGGCGACGAACTCCTCGACGCTGCGGACCTTGGCGAACACGATCCCGTGCTCTTCGCCGAGCGCTTCGAGCTCGTCGGCGGTGTGCCGGGCGATGGCGCGGCCGAGGGCTTCGGGGTTGTCGGCGCAGTCGAGGACTTCGAGCATCTTCGACTTGAGGCCGGGGTAGATGTTCGGCGGGATGACGCGGCGGCCGTCGCGGGTGGGGTAGAACCCGAAGTAGGCGAAGACGCTGCGGTCGGGCATGTCGGCGGGGTAGCCGTTGAGGGTCTCCCACTTCATCTCCGACGCCGGGGCGAGGCGGCGGATGGCCTGGCCGAGGTCGACGGTGATGTCCTGGCCGAGGCCGGTGCGCATCCGCCACAGCTTCGCGGCGATCACCGACTGCTGGGCCAGCGCGACGGCGGCGGCGCCGCCGATGCGGATGCTGCTGGGCATCAGCGGGTCGCGCTTGTGGAAGGTGATGGTGCCGCCGCTGTCTTCGGGGGTGAAGCCGAGCGGGGCGAGGAGGGCGCGGAGCTCGGCGTGCGGGTCGAACTCGTCGCCGGTCGCCCGCTTTCCGACGGCTTCGAGCATGGCTTCGCGCAGGGCCTGCGGGTCGGTGGTTTCCACTGTGGACTCTCCGGTCAGTGCAGCAGGGCGGTCGGGACGTCGACGTGGCGGGCGCGGAGGAACTCGCCCAGGGACTTGCCGATCTGGTCGAGCGCGAGGTTCGCCGAGCCGCTGGGCGGGAAGTAGCCGCGCAGCACGAACGAGATGCCGTGCAGGTTCGGCTGTTCGTAGCGCTCGATGGCCACGTCCTCCGGGCAGTTCAGCAGCTCGCGGAGCCGGTCGGCGGTGAGGAACCCCGCGAGCCATGGCCACGCGGCATCGTCTCGAGCCCACACGCCGAGGTTGGCGTTGGCCCCCTTGTCGCCGGTGCGCGCGTAGACGAGCTGTCCGAAGGGGACAGTCGCGGTGGGACCGGAGGGAGCCGCGGGGCTCGCCGGGGTTTCGGGCTGGCCGGTGAAGACGACGGTGTCCGGTGGGGGAGCGATGTCGAGGACCCGGCCGTCGGGCAGGTGGACCTGGTGGCGCAGGTCGGTCTGGCGGACCAGCCCGGGCCAGTAGTCGATCCGCGGCCGGCCGCCCATGGAGTACATCTGGGTCATGTCGATGTAGAAGCCGGGGATGCTGCCGAGGCCGTAGGAGCAGAACTGGTTCAAGAACCCCGAAACCGTCTTCTGCTCCGCCGCGGCGGCCGTGACCTGGACGGCGACCGTGGCCTGCCACTGGTCCTTCGGATCGGGGACCGGCTGTCCGCAGACGAAGAAGTGCAGCTCGTCCACGGGGTGGTCCTGGCGAGCGCGTTCGGCCTGGGCTTTGAGGACGTCGATCTTGGCGTCGACGTCCAAGCCGGTGGGGAAGAGCCAGGTCGCGCCGCGGTAGCCGCGCTGGAAGTTGACCCCGACCTTGGTCGTCTCGGAGGCGGCGCTGCCGCGGGCGCCGGTGACGCGCACGCGGTCCGGCCCGTCCTGGGCGAGCGTGATGGAGTCGGTGTGCCAGGTGACGTCCGGGTTGAGGTAGCGCGGGCCCTGGATCTCGTACATCAGCTGCGCGGTCACGGTGTCGACGGTGACCGCGCCGCCGTCGCCGGCGCGTTTGGTGATCACGAAGGTGCCGTCTTCGTCGACCTCGGCGATGGGGAAGCCGGGCAGGGTGTTGTCGGCGATGCCGGTGAAGCCGGCGAAGTTGCCGCCGGTGGCCTGCGGCCCGCATTCGATGATGTGCGCGGCGGCGGTCGCGCCGGCGATGCGGTCCAGGTCCCCGCGCTGCCAGCCGTGCCACCACGCGGCGGGGCCGGTGACGAGGGAGGCGTCCGCGACCCGGCCGGTGATGACGATGTCGGCGCCTTCGTCGAGCGCGGTCTTGATGCCCCAGCCGCCGAGGTAGGCGTTGACGGCCAGCAGGTCGTCGATCTCCAGCGGGGCGCCGGTTTCCAGGTGGTTCAGCTGCCCGTCGGCGATCAGGTCCTTCGCGGTGTCGGTGAGGTCGTCGCCGGTCACGTACGCGACCTTGAGGGACAGGCCCAGCGCCGCGACCTCGGTGCGGACCGCTTCGGCGAGCCCGGCCGGGTGGTAGATCCCGGCGTTGGTGACGACCTTGATCCCCTTCTCGGCGAGGGCGGGAAGCTGGGGACGCAGCTGGCGGAGGAAGAACTCGGAGAAGAACTCGCGCCGGGCTTCGCGATTGCCGTGGAAGCCGGCGACGACCATCGACATGGTGATCTCGGCCATCGAATCGCCGATCACGACGTCCACCGGATCGCCTTGGACGGCCTCTTCGAACGCGGAGAACCTGTCACCCATCGCGCCGGAGAAGTTCGCGATCCGGACCGGACGCGCCATGGCGGCCACCTCGCTTCGTTGACACCTGTCGCTGAAAATGGACGCTACTGCTATCGTTGACAAGTGTCAACGAACGAGGGTCTGCGGGCGCCCGCCCGCACCGACAGCGCCGATCCCCGGGCCGCGCGCGTGCGCGACCGGCTCCGGTCGGCCGCGTTCGAGCTGATCGAACAACGCCGGGTGGAGCGGATCTCGGTCAGCGACATCACCCAGCTCGCCGGCGTGAGCAGGCAGGTCTTCTACCAGCACTTCCGCGACCGCGACGACGCCGTCGCGCAGGCTGTCGCGGCCTCGTTCCGGGAGCTCACCCCCGGTGACGGGGAAGACCCGCGCGCGGTGATCCACCGCCTGTGCGAGTTCTCGGCCCGGCACGCGGAGCTCTACCGCAACCTTTACCCCAGCGCGGCGTCGCAGCAGACGGCGAACGCCTACCGCGACCTCCTGCACCCGGCGTGCATCCGGCTCGTCGACCACCTGCCGAACCCGGCAACGCTCGCGGATTTCGTCCTGGGCGGCATCATCGAACTCCTCCGGCTGCCGGCGGAAGGTTCGGGCGCACCGGCCACGGCCGAGTTGCTGCGCCGCCGCGTCGACGCCTGCCTCGATGTCCTCAGTGGACCTTCGATCCCGGGTGGGCTGGATTCAGCCTCTGGCTCTGAACTGAACACTTAGCCGGCCGGGCTGCCTCGTAGCCGCGGACCTCAAGGACGTCCCCACGACCTGACTTGGGCCGCGACGCCGGTGACCACTGGGTCGCGCATGCGTGAGGCGAGAGCCATCAGGCTCGCGACCTCGCCGTCGAGGTCGACGGCCGAGGACCAGGACACCACGTCGGAATCCGAAATGGTGGCCTGGTCGTGGTCCAGTTCCAGGGCTACGAGCAGCACGCAGGCGTCGAGTGCGAGTTCGTCGCCCTCGGGCAAGGCGGTCTTCGTCATGTCGCGCAGCTCGGGTGGGACGCGGCCGGCCAGCTCCACTTGCGCGTCACGGATCTCCACGGCCCGCCGGTACAGCAGCAACTCGGTCGACCGGATCGACAGCAGGGTGACCAGGGGGTGCGGTGGCGGCCTGAGCACGGTGGCGGGCGCCGCCGTGGTGAGGGTGGTCCACAAGCCGCGGAGCCGTTGGTAGTCCGCCTGTCTGCGGGCCAGCCTCCTGAGCCGGTGGACCAGCGGGATCAGGCCGCTCACACCGGCCAGGAGCAGGGACGCCTGGAGGAGGTAGCGGGCCGTTACCAGGATGACGTCGTCCGCGGGCGTGTGGAGGCCGAAGCCCTGGGTGAGGATCGCCCAGCTCCGGCCGAGGACGTACCCGAGGACGAGGGTGCTGCCCAGCCACAGCAGCTTCATCGCGGTCCGCAGGGGGCCCGGCCGCGCCGAACGCCAGTGCCTGCCGAGGAAGGACCGCCCGGTGACCATGCCGATGGCCAGGCACACCTGGAAGATCGTGAGATACGCGAAGACCCTGATGTCGTCGCCGCGCGAGGTGCCGAAGTCGGGCTGCTCGAAGCGGCGGGGCAGCACCGGGAACAGGACGCACAGGCAGACCATGGCGACGCTGAGCGCGATCTGGCTCCGGCGCAGGGGACTCCGCCTCGAACGGTCGGCGTTGGTGACCAGGGCGGCCAGCTCCAGCGTGGTCGTGATCGTGACCAGTGCGAGAACGTGCCCGAGCAGGATCGTCAGGTCCGGCACGCCGAAGAACCGGTCGACCACTGGGCGGATGTCGAGGTGCAGCGTGGTCGCGGACGCGGTGACGGCAAGCAGCACGATCGTGCCGATCCGCCGCTGCGGGGTGCCCCAGAGACCCGGCAGGCGCCACAGCACGACCAGCCACATGACCGACAGGACGACGGCCAGTGTCATGGGCGCCGGTCGACGTCGAAGACGGCGGCGAGGTTGCCCAAAGTCTCGGTGGGCGGTGGTTCCGGAGCCACCCAGCCGGCCCGCTCGAGGATCAGCGCGGCGACCATCTCGGCTTCTTCCTCCTGAGGCGTCGAGTAGCGGGTGCGCATGAGGATCCGGCGGACCACGTCCGGATCCAGGTCGCCGAACAGGGAGGCGTCCGTCTTGTGGTCGCAGAGCAGGTGGCCGAGCTCGTGCAGGATGATGTTCTGCTGGTGCAGTGCGCTGGCGCCGTTCGCGTAGAAGACGTGGTCGGAGTCGTCCAAGGCGATCCACACGCCACACGGCAAGTCCGGCGACGCGGCGAACGGCAACGGATGCAGGTGCAGCTTCCGGTGGCGGCTGCAGGAGATCTGCTCGCACAACGCCTTCACCGAGAACGGGTTCGGCAGCTCGAACCCCGCGAGCCTTGCCTGGCTTGTGTGGCGCAACCGTCTCCAGGCCATGCCGTGCTACTCCTCGCCCTCTGCGGATGGGGGCAGACCTTCGATCGCCCTGGCGTGCTCGATCATGCCCATGATCGCCTTGAGCCCGGCCGGGGAGAGGCCCGCGGTGCGCAGGGCCACCTTGTGGACGTCCTGGTCCCGCATCGCGGCCAACAGCTCCAATTGGCTGTCGACAGCGCTGGTGTCTTCGTCCAGGAAGTAGGACGGCCGCACACCGAAGAACTTGGCCAGCCCCTCGAGGTGCCGCTTCGTCGGGTTGTCCCGCAGCCCTTTGCGCAGCTGCCAGATGTAGGTGTGCGAGATCGGCACGCCCTCGTTGCGGATCGCGGTGGCCACTTCTTCGTAGCTGTACTCGCCCCGGCCCGCGGGGTGCATGGTGCGGAAGAGCCGGTCCAGCCGGTCCGCCAACCCTGCTGCTGGTTCATCTCGGTCAGGCACGCCGTCAATCTTAGTTGATGCTCGGGGCGCCTGCGGTCAGCTGTTGACAACTGGACGGCGTCTTTGGGATGCTCCCATCAACTCAGATTTACGGATGCCCCGGGCATCGTAAGCTGGGGATGAGGGGGAGGGGGTCTTTCTCGGCTGCGGTATGGCTTTTCACTTTCCGGATCAACTGGAGGAATTCCATGAGTCTGTTTCGAGGGGCGGCTGTCACGGTGGCTCTTGCTGTGGCGATGACGGGGTCGGCATCCGTTGCGGTCGATGCTGCGCCGGCAAAGCCGAATGTGAACCTCTCCGTGAAGAACGGTGTGCCGGTCACGGAGGCCGATCTGCCGGCGAACGCGCCGCCGGCGATGCGAGAGGCCGTGAAGGCGACGAACTCGCCCAGGGCGAACTTCGCAGGTTGGCCCGCCGGGTGCTGGCTCTACCTCGACCTGTGGGCGGAAAACCAGCGGACCGAATTCGTGTTCCAATGGGACAGCAACCTCGTCGTCTATGTCGATGGAAGCCCGCGGTGGGACTCCAAGACCTACAACGGTGGTTGGTCGATCTGCTACCAGTCGGACGGGAACGTGGTCATCTACAGCCGTGACGGTGTGGCGCTGTGGGACACGAAAACCTGGGGTAATCCGGGCGACTGGATTTATGTCCAGCCGGACAGCAACGTAGTCATCTATTCGGCGGACAACCGTGCTCTCTGGGACACCAAAACCTGGCGCTGAGGCCATCCCTCGCGGGCGGTTCCCCGGACCGCTCGCGAGGGCCCCGTCCCGGAGATCACACCGATCGTCCTGCCAGACGGCCGCTGATCCGAGTCCATGTGCTGCTGGTGATGGAGCGTCGTCCGCGGGGGAGTGCGCGATGAGCGCGGTCGGTTCTTCCCGGCTCCGCGGACCTTCGGCTCATCCTGCGATCGCCTGGGACGTTCGCCAGCGGCCGGGCGGGGAGTGGTGGTGGCGCTTGAAGGCGGCGGCGAAAGAGAATTCGGTGGCGTATCCCAGGGAATGCGCGATCGCGGCCAGGCTCGAGTCGCCTTCTCGCAGTTGCTCGCGCGCCAGCGCCATGCGCCAGTCGGTGACGTAGGTCAGCGGGGCCACGCCGAGCAGCGAGGTGAACCGGCGCGCGAACGTCGCGCGTGACAGAGATGCCTCGGCGGCGAGGTCGGCGACCGTCCAGGCGCGGGCCGGGGTTTCGTGCACGGCACGCAATGCGGCGCCGACCGCCGGATCGTGCATTGCGCGGAACCACGCGGGCGCCGCCTGGACGTCGGCGGTGAGCTGTTCGCGCAGCGCCTGGACGAGGACGACGTCGAGCAGGCTGTCCAGCAACGCTTGCTGGCCCGGTGCGTCGCGGAGGATCTCGGTGGCGAACACGTCGAGGATCGCGCGGAGGCTCGACCCGGCGCGTGGGCGCACCACGGTGAGGTCCGGTAGCCCGGAGAGCAGGCCGGCGCAGAGTTCGCCTTCGAAGGTGTACGCGCCGCAGAAGAACGTGGTGGGGTCACCCGACTCGTCGCCGAACTTCATCCGCCGCGCACCTCCCGCCGAGGTGGAGCAGAGCTGGTAGGCGAACGGCACCACGTCGGCGCCCGGCGTGTGGGCCATGAACTGCCGGACCGGGCCGCGGATCAGGACGACGTCGCCGGGCAGCACCCGGCGGGACCGGCCGGGGTCGCCGGTCCACGCGAACGCCTCGCCGCCGAGGATGCCGTGGATCGCCAGCTTGGCACCCGTGGGGAACTCGACGCCCCATGCGCCGCGCGCCGTCGAGTGCGAGAACGCGGCGCCGCGAGCGCGCGAGCGCTGCAACAAGTCGGTCAGAACGTCCACGCATGAGACGATCGCATATTTTTTCGCGCGATTCCAGCATGGATCATGCCTTCCGGCTCCGGTTTGCTGGTGGTCGGAACAAGGAGCGCGGAAGGAGGGGCGACATGCCCCAGGCAGTGCGGTTCGACAACTACGGCGACATCGATGTGCTGGAGGTGCGGGAGGTACCCAGGCCGTCGCCGGCGGCCGGCGAGGTGCTGGTGCGCGTGCGGGCCGCGGGGATCAACCCCGGTGAGAACACCATCCGGATCGGCGCGCTGCACGAGCGGTGGCCCGCGGCGTTCCCGTCCGGGCAGGGCAGCGACCTGGCCGGGGTCGTGGAAGAGGTCGGCTCCGGGGTGCACAGCTGGTCGGTCGGTGACGAAGTGATCGGCTGGGTGGACACCCGGGCCAGCCACGCCGAGCTGGTCGTCGTCCCCGCCGGGCACCTCGTGCCGCGAGACCCGGCCGTGCCGTCGGAGGTCGGCGGTTCGCTGTTCGTCGCGGGCACCACCGCGCACGCGAACGTGCGGGCCGTCGGGGCCGGTCCGGGCGACACGGTCGTCGTCGCGGGTGCCGCCGGCGGGGTCGGCACGCTGACCGTCCAGTTGCTGCGCCACGCCGGAGCCACCGTCATCGGGCTGGCCGGCGAGTCCAATCACGCGTGGCTGCGCGAGCACGGCGTGCTCCCGGTGGCTTACGGCGACGGCGTGCTGGACCGGATCCGCGAGGTGGCGACCGACGGCGTCGACGCGTTCGTCGACAACTTCGGAGACGGCTACCTCGACCTGGCGCTGGAGCTCGGCGTGGCGAAGGACCGGATCAACACCATCATCGACTTCGCCGGCGCGGCGCGGACCGGCGTCAAGGCCGAGGGCATGGTCGGCTCCGCGACCGTCGAGGTGCTGACCGAACTCGTGAAGCTGGTGGCGGCGGGTGATCTCGAGGTACCGATCGCCGCCACCTACCCGCTCACCGAGGTCCGCGAGGCCTATCGCGACCTGATGCGCCGGCACACGCGCGGCAAGATCGTGCTCATCCCCTAATGAACAACGCGGCCTTCTCGTCGCGCCTTTGACAGCGCGCGGCGCCGCTGAATCCGCGGAGCGGCCGCCGCCGGATGTTAAGCGGCACCGGGGAAAAGTTGTCACTCAGCGGGACCCGGTAACACGCCGGTGTTCCGGATGAAACGGTCCGGAAATGGTTCGCCGGTGCACTGATCGGCATGAACCTCCAGCTCGACGGCCTGCACCGGCCGGTGATCGTGGTCGGCGGCGGCCAGGCGGGACTGTCGATGTCCCACTGCCTGACCACTGCCGGGGTCGGGCACCTGGTGCTCGAACGCGAGCGCGCGGGGCACGAATGGCGGACCCGCCGCTGGGACAGTTTCTGCCTGGTCACGCCGAATTGGCAATGCCGGCTGCCCGGGTTCCCCTACGTGGGCGAGGATCCGGACGGGTTCATGGTCCGGGACGAGATCGTCGCCTACCTCGAGGCGTACGTGAAGGAGTTCGACGTCCCGCTGCACGAGGGTGTCGAAGCAAAGCGGCTGCGGCAGCTCCCCGGCGGCGGGTTCCGGCTCACGACGTCGGCCGGCGAGCTGACCGCCGACCACGTCGTGCTGGCCACCGGCCCGTACCAGGTGCCGCTGAAGCCGCGGCTGGCCGAGCGGCTGCCCGAGCACGTCGTTCAGCTGCACTCCGCGGAATACCGCAACCCGGCCCAGCTGCCCGAGGGTGAGGTGCTGGTCGTCGGTACCGGGCAGTCCGGCTGCCAGATCGCCGAAGACCTGCACCTGGCCGGGCGCCGCGTGCACCTCGCCGTCGGGTCGGCGCCGCGGGTGGCCCGGCGCTACCGCGGCCGTGACGTCGTCGCGTGGCTCGACGAGATGGGCTACTACGCCCGGGGGATCGAGGAGTTCGCCGATGCGGACGCCGTGCGGTTCCGGGCCAACCACTACGTCACCGGCCGCGACGGCGGGCACGACATCGACCTGCGCGCGTTCGCCGCGGACGGCATGCAGCTCTACGGCCGGCTCGACTCCGTCCGAAGTGGACAGCTGAGCTTCGCGGACGACCTGCGCCGCAACCTCGACGCCGCCGACGCCGTGTCCGAAGGCATCAAGGACTCGATCGACGCGTTCATCGCCCACCGCGGGATCGCGGCGCCGCGAGAACCGCGCTACCAGCCCGTGTGGGAGCCGCCGAGCGGGCCCCGCACCCTTGACGTGGAAGCGCTTTCGGCCGTCGTCTGGAGCACCGGGTTCGGCCGCGACCACCGCTGGATCGACGTCCCGGTGTTCGACGGCAAGGGCTACCCGACGCACCACCGCGGCGTCACCAGCTGTCCCGGGCTGTACTTCCTCGGCCTGCCGTGGCAGCACACCTGGGGCTCCGGCCGGTTCTGCGGCGTCGCCGCGGACGCGGAGTACCTGACCCGGCGGATCACCGACGTCGGCCGCGGCGGCGACGTCCGGTGGCTCTCCGGCACGCCGGTGAGCACCTACCCGGCCGACGACGACTGGGTCGCGCCCCGGACGGTGGCCTGATGCGCTGGACCCACGACGCCCACCGGCACCTGGGCGTGCTCCCGGCCTACCCGTTCTACGGTGGTCCGCCGGTCGCACCGGCGATCGGCAGCCGCGCGACGATCGGCGAAATGCTGGCCGATCTGGACCGCGAAGGCACCGAACGCGCGCTGGTGATCCCGAACTACGGCGTCCCGGACCCGGCGATCGCGTTCTCCTTCAACGAGCTCTGCGTCGAAGCGGCGGGCAAGGACGACCGGATCAGCGCCGCGCTGTGGGTGTCTCCGCGGGTCGGAGACGCCGACCGCACCGAAGAAGCACTGAAGCTGGCGGGCGAAGAAGGCGTACGAGCGCTGAAGCTCAGCTTCCTGCTCGGCGGCCGGGCGTCCGACCCCGCCTGCAAGCCCCAGCTGGACCGGATCTTCGCCACCGCGCGGGAACACGACCTCGTCGTGCACGTCCACACCTCGCCGGGCGCGGCGTCCGACATCGACGAGGTCGGCAAGCTCGTCGACACCTACGCCGGCGACGTCAAGCTGCACCTCGTCCACTTCGGCGGCGGGATGAGCGGGCACATCAAGCTCGTCGGCGGCCGGTTCTTCGACTGGATCACCGCCGGGAAGCAGGTCTACACCGACCTGTCCTGGGCGATCGGCTTCACGCCCCGCTGGCTCGTCGAGGAGATCTCACGCCGGGGCATCGGCCACGACCGCGTGCTCTTCGCCTCCGACGAGCCGTGGGGCGATCACGAGGGCGAACTCGCCAAGCTGGCCGCCGCGGCCGGCGACGGCGAGCTCGCCGACCTGGTTTTCCGCGGCACGTTCGACGTGCTGTACGGACCGAAGAAAGGGAAATAGACCGATGGCAGAGCTGACCGAGACCGAGAAGACCAGCCTCGACGAGATCCCGCACCCGTCGCTGCCGCAGGGCTCCAGCCTGTACGGCGGGACCAAGGTCTTCCCGGACTACCAGGCCGAACCCGGCCAGAGCTACTTCACGCTCGTGCACGGCATCGCGCACGAGTCGTCGGTGAGCTTCGTCGCGATCCTGCAGGCGACCCGCGCGCTGCGGAAGGGCTTCGAGGCGGCGATCTACTTCTACGGCCCGGGTTCGCTGAACTGCCTGGCCACCCGCGGCTTCCCGACCACCGGCAACGCCGCGTTCCCGGGCGAGCTGAACATCAACGACCAGCTCAAGACGTTCATCAGCGAAGGCGGCAAGGCCTACTGCTGCCGGTTCGGGCTTTCGCTGCACGGGGCCCGCGAGGAGGACCTCATCGAGGGCGTCATCCCGACCCACCCGCTGGACGTGCAGGACGCGTTGATCCACTACGCACGCAAGGGCGCCATCATCAACTCCACCTACATGTTCTAGGAGCGGTCCGTGCGCGTTGGCATCGATCAAGAGCTGGACATCCGCGCCGACATCGCCGTCCGCGGGGTGCGCATGGACGCACCTGTGCAGCGCAGCAAGGGCGCCGGGCCGAGCGACGACGGCCACCTGGTCGTCGACGGTGCCAACGCCACGCTGCCGCTGAACCACGACAGCCCGTACGAAGTGCGGGACGGCCGGATCCACCGGGGAACGGCCGACCTCGGCTTGAGCGTCATGCCGGTGGCGCGGCCGCGGTTCTACGATCTGTCCACTTCGGACGGTATCGCGTACCGGAAGATCGCGCTGCTGCACGGCAAGGACGTCCTCGCGTCCACCGTCGTGCAGACGTGCATCCGGTACGCGGAGGACCAGCGGTGCCGGTTCTGCACCATCGAGGAGTCGCTGCGGGCGGGCTCCACGGTGGCCGCGAAGACACCGCAGCAGCTCGCGGAGGTCGCCGAGGCGGCGGTGCGCCTCGACGGCGTCCGGCAGATGGTGCTGACGACCGGGACGACGGCCGGGCCGGATCGCGGGGCCCGGCACCTCGTCCGGTGCGTCCGGGCGGTGCTCGACGCCGTGCCGGGCCTGCCGATCCAGGTGCAGATCGAGCCGCCGGGCGACCTCGGCGTGCTCACCGAACTGCGTGACGCCGGGGCGACGTCGATCGGCATCCACGTCGAGTCGCTCGACGACGACGTCCGGCGGCGCTGGATGCCGGGCAAGGCGACCGTGCCGCTGGCCGAGTACGAGGCCGCGTGGGCGGAGGCGGTCCGGGTGTTCGGCCGCAACCGCGTCTCGACCTACCTGCTGATCGGCCTCGGCGAAGACCCGGACGAGCTGGTCGAGGGCGCCGGCCGGCTGATCGACGCGGGCGTGTACCCGTTCGTCGTCCCGATGCGGCCGATGCTCGGCACCCTCGCCCGCCGCGACGGTGCCACCGCGCCGTCGCCTTCGCTGGTCGCCGACGTCACGAGCCGGGTCGCGGCCTTGCTGCGGGCGGCCGGGATGACCGGGGCCGACCAGGGCGCGGGCTGCGCCGCGTGCGGTGCCTGCGGGCTGCTCAGCGCGGCGGGAGGCTGACGTGGACCACGACATCCTCGCGCTGCTCGGTGACGTCCGCAGCGTCGCCGCCCGCCCGGCGTTCCACATCGAGCCCGCCGACCACAGTGGACTCACGGCGTACCGCGCGTTGCGCCACGAGGCGTTCGTGGCGCGGCAGGGCCTGTTCGCCGGGCACGATCTCGACGACCACGACACCGATCCGCGCACGATCGTGCTGGTCGCGCGGGACACCACCGGAGACGTGCTCGGCGGGGTCCGGCTCGGCCCGGCCACCGACGGGCTCGACCTCGGGTGGTGGCGGGGCGGGCGCCTGGTCGTCGCGCCCGGCTCGCCGGCCGGAATCGGCTCGGCGCTGGTCCGCGCGGCCTGCGCGCGGGCCGAGGCCGAAGGCGCGCTGCGGTTCGAGGCCACCGTCCAGATCCGCACCGAGAAGCTGTTCACCCGGCTCGGCTGGCAGCGGGTGCGGCCGGTGACCGTCGCCGGGCACGACCACGTGCTGATGCGGTGGCCGATCGGCCGGATCGCCGCGCTGGCCCGGTCGACGAAGGCCGCGCTCGGGCCGCTGCTGCGCGGGCTGACCGGCGTGCCCGGCTTCGTCGGCGACGACGGCGTCCCGCTGCCCGGCACCGATGTCGTCGCCGCCTGCGACGCGATCATCCCGGCCATGGTCGAACGCGACCCGGAATGGGCGGGCTGGTGCTCGGTGCTGGTCAACCTCAACGACCTGGCCGCGATGGGGGCCACACCGATCGGGTTGCTCGACGCGCTCGGCGCCCGGGACGCGTCCTTCGCCGCCCGTGTCCTCAGTGGACTGCGGAAGGCGAGCGAGGCGTACGGCGTGCCGGTGCTCGGCGGGCACACGCAGTTCGGCGTCCCGGCTTCGCTGTCGGTGACGGCGCTCGGCCGGACCACCGACCCGGTCCCCGGCGGCGGCGGGCAGCCCGGGCAGCGCGTCTGGCTCAGCGCCGACCTCGGCGGCGGGTGGCGGCCCGGCTACACGGGACGTCAGTGGGACTCGACGAGCTTCCGTCGTACTCCCGAGCTGCGCGAACTGCTCGGCTCGGTCGCGAAGGCGAGACCGGCCGCGGCCAAGGACGTCTCGATGGCCGGGATCGCCGGCACTCTGGGCATGCTCGCCGAAGCGTCGGGCTGCGGCGCGGTGCTCGACGTCGAACGCGTGCCGCGGCCGCGGGGAGCGTCCACAGGGGACTGGCTGACCTGCTTCCCGGGCTTCGCGATGCTGACCACCGGCGCCCCGGCCCCCGCCGGGCCCGCGGTCACCGCGGCCTGCGGCGAACTGGTCGCGGGCACCGGCGTCACGCTGCGCTGGCCCGACGGCGAACGGACGACCGCCATCGGCGGCGGCGTCACCGGATTGGGGAATTCATGACGACACTGAGGATGGCCGCGGTCGCCGCGCCGTTCGACCGCGACCTCGAAGCCGACTTCGCCCGCATCGAGAAGCTGATCGGCGAGGCGAAAGCCGAAGGCGTCCGGCTGCTGGCCCTGCCCGAGGCGGCGCTCGGCGGCTACCTGGCCAACCTCGACGGCGGCGCCGAGGGGCCGCCCGCGCTGGCCGCCGACGGCCCGGAGCTGAAGCGGCTGGCCGCACTGGCCGGCGACCTGGTGGTCACGGCGGGGTACTGCGAACTCGCCGGTGGCCGCCGCTACAACTCCGCGGTGTGCGTCACCGGCGACGGCGTCCTCGGCCACCACCGCAAGGTCCACCAGCCCCTCTCCGAGAACGCCAGCTACGGCGCGGGGCGCGAGTTCGCCGCGTTCGACACGCCGATCGGGCGGCTGGGCATGCTGATCTGCTACGACAAGGCGTTCCCGGAATCGGCGCGGGCCCTGGCCCTCGACGGCGCCGAGATCGTCGTCTGCATGAGCGCCTGGCCCGGCAGCCGGACCCACCCGGCCGCCGACCTCGCCGAAGACCGCTGGAAGCGCCGGTTCGACCTGTTCGACCAGGCCCGCGCGCTGGAGAACCAGATCGTCTGGCTTTCGGCCAACCAGTCCGGCACCTTCGGCGACCTGCGGTTCGTCGCGAGCGCCAAGGTCGTCGACCCGGGCGGCGAGATCCTCGCCGGCACCGGCGTCGCCGAGGGGATGGCCATCGCCGAGCTGGACGTCCCCGTGGCGCTGGCCACCGCCCGGCGGTCGATGGGGCACTTGGCCGACAGACGGCCCGAGGCCTACGCGTTAGTGTCACGTGGATGGGGCAGATCCGCATAGGGGCCGTGGCCGCGCACTTCGGCCGCGACCTCGACTTCGACCTCCAGCGCATCGCGACGCTGATCGACCACGCGCGCTCGTCCGGCGCCGCGCTGCTGGTGCTGCCGGACGCGGCCCTCGGCGGCTACCTCGCCGACCTGCGCCACCCGGACCCGGACGCGTTGCCCCCGGCGCTCGACCCGGACTGCGCGGAGCTCAAGACCATCTCGTCGCTCGCCGCGGAGATGGTCGTCTGCGTGGGCTACTGCGAGGCCGACGGGCCGCGGCGCTACAACTCCGCGGTGTGCGTCACCGGCGACGGGGTGCTCGGGCGGCACCGCAAGGTCCACCAGCCGCCGGGGGAGAGCATCGCCTACGAGCCGGGCGACCGGTTCGCCGCGTTCGACACGCCGGTCGGGCGGCTGGGCATGCTGATCGACTACGACAAGACGTTCCCCGAGTCGGCCCGGTCCCTCGCCATCGACGGCGCCGACATCGTCGCCTGCCTGAGCGCGTGGCCGACCAGCATCACCAACCGCGCGCCGCGGATGGCGCAGGACCGCCAGTCGCGCCTGTTCGACCTCTACGACCAGGCGCGGGCGGCGGAGAACCAGGTCGTGCTCGTCTCGTCCAACCAGACCGGAGCGATGGGCGGAATGCGGTTCCTCGGCCAGGCCAAGGTCGTCGGGCCCGGCGGCGAGATCCTCGCCCGCACCTGGTCGAAGGCCGGGATCGCGGTGGCCGAACTCGACATCGGGCAGGAGCTCGCCAACGCCCGGCGCGTCCTGCACCACCTGGGGGAACGGAAACCGTCGGTGTACCGGGAGGCCTGATGCGCATCGCCCTGCTGAGCTACTCGACCAAACCGCGCGGCGGGGTCGTGCACACCCTTTCCCTGGCCGAGGCGCTCGCGGATCTCGGCGAAGACGTCACCGTGTGGACGCTCGGCCGTGGCGGCGACGCGGGGTTCTTCCGGCCGGTCGACCCGCGCGTGCGGCTGGCGATCGTCCCGTTCCCCGACGTCCCGGACGAGTCCGTCGGCGAGCGGATCCTGCGCTCCATCGCGGTGTTGCGCGCGGCCTTCACCCCGGACGCCTACGACGTCGTGCACGCGCAGGACTGCATCAGCGCGAACGCCGTCGACACTTGCGTCCGGACCGTCCACCACCTCGACACCTTCACGACGCCGGAGCTGGCGGCCTGCCACGAACGCGCGATCGTCCGGCCGTACGCGCACATCTGCGTGTCCGCCTCGGTTGCCGCCGAGATCCGCGACGGCTGGGGCATCGAGGCGGCGGTGATCCCCAACGGCGTCGACTACGACCGCTTCGCGACCGCGCCGCGTACCCCTTCGCGTGGGCGATACGTCCTGGCGGTGGGCGGGATCGAGCCGCGGAAGGGCTCGCTGGACCTGCTGGAGGCGTACGCGCTACTGGCCGAGCCGGACCTCCGCCTGCTGATCGCCGGCGGCGAGACGCTCTTCGACTACCGCGACTACCGGGCGCGCTGGGAGAAACGCGCCGCCGAGCTGGGCGTCTCGCCGGTCGTGCTGGGTCCGGTCGCGCACGACGCGCTGCCGTCGCTGGTCGCTTCGGCGGCGGTGTTCGCCTTCCCGTCCACCAAAGAAGGCTTCGGGCTGGCCGCGATGGAGGCGCTCGCCGCCGGGGTACCGGTGGTGACTCGCGACCTGCCCGTGCTGAGGGAGGTCTTCGGCGGGGCCGTGCGGTTCGCCGCCGACCCGCCCGGCTTCGCTCGCGAGTTGCGTGCGGCGCTCGACGGCACCGACCCGGCGTCCGGCCGGGCACTGGCCCGGCACTACACGTGGGCCGCGGCCGCCGAAGCCCATCGGAACTTCTACCGGGGCCTGCGTCGCTCCGCCGGGCCAGGTGGCTGGTCACCGGCGCCCTCCAGCCGTGCCCCGGACGGCTGCCCGGCCGGAGGGTGAGCCCCGGCCGGGCGGCGTCCACGAGTCAGCCGGCCGGGGTCCAGCCGAGGATGTCGGCGTAGGCCGCTTCCAGGCCCGCGTTGGTGCGGATGCTCGCCGGGATGCCGCCGGCGTCGGTGATCGCGTGGTTGTTCTTGATCACCACGGCTTTCTGGTTGTAGTCGGCGCTGCCGTTCTCCCAGTAGTTGTTCTCGATGTCGAGCGGGTCGTAGGTGCCCTTGTTCAGCGTGTAGTCGGTGTGCTTCGAGCCCCAGGCGAGATCGGCGTTGTACAGGCCGTTGCCGGTGATCGTGATGTTCCCCGCGCCGTTGTCGGTGTAGACGGCCTTGCCGGCGCCCTTCTGGTCGTGGATCACGTTGCCGGTGACCTTCTCGCCGCCGGCCATGTTCGGTCCGGTGTTGCCGTTGGTGTAGATCCCGGCGCCGTCGGCGAGCAGCTGCATGTGGTCGAAGATCAGGTTGCCGGAAAGGGTGTTGTTGTTGCTGTAGTTGGGTTCCGCCTTGATCTTCACCTTGTCCGGCCAGCCGCCCCAGCCGATGGAGATCCCGCTGTAGGGGGTGTGGTCGATCTGGTTGTGCGAGACCGTGGTGTGTTCGGTGTAGCCGATGTCCATCCCGATGCCGCCCGCGTACTCCACCGACGTGGCGAACACGTGGTTGTCGAGCAACCGGTTGCCGCTGGTGTGCTGCGCCGCCGCGGTCGGCAGGGTGATGTCGACGCCGCCGAGCTCCAGCCCGTTGCCGGAGATGTCGGTGAACACGCTGCCCTGCACCAGGTCGTTCTGCGAGCCGGTGCCGAGGTCGAGTCCCGCCGCGCCCAGGTGGACGAACGCGTCCCGCGTGAAGCTGATGTTCTTGTCGTAGGCGAAGGAGACGTTGCCCGGTTCCTTGGTCCAGTTGCCGTACGGGCATTTGCCGCTGTCGATGAATTGGCAGAGCCCTTGCTGGTCGAAGCCGTGGGCGCCGGTCAGCGTGTAGTTCGCCTGGATCTCGGAGAATCCTTCGGGCGTGCTCGGGAAGTTCCAGGTGGCGTAGGAGAACTGGAGGCCGTTGAACGTGATGTCGTGCACTGGCGTCGACGCCGTGCCGATGCCGGACACCAGGGTTTCCAGGGCGGGCGCGGTCACCGTCTCCTTGGTGATGTCCTCACCGGGCTTCGGCACGTAGAAGACGGTGTGCGCGGTGTTGTCGAGGTACCACTCACCGGCGGAAAGCAGCTCGTAGGCGTTCTCCACCGCGGTGGGCAGCTCGGTGATGGCCTGGCGGCCGACCAGTTCGACCGTGCGACCGGAGTCGTCGGTGCGCATCACGCGTTTCGTCGAGTTGTCCCAGCACGGCTGCGCCATCTTGATCGTCGTCGGCGAGATCGTGTTCACCGGGCACCGCGGCTGCGTCCACGCGCCGAGGCCTCCGGTGTAGACGAAGTCGATGTCCTTGGGGTTGCGCCAGTTGTCCATCGCGGCCGACGACGTCGTGTAGCCGCCGGTGATCCTGGTCAAGGTCACCGGAAGGGCGCCGGTCGCCCGCGGGACACGGGCACCGTTGACGTAGAGCTGGCGCGTCCGCAGCGTCGCGGGGGCGGGCGCGGACCAGATGTTCTTGCTGCTGTCGGCCACTTTCCAGCCGGTGATCGCCACGCCGCCGCTGATGACCGGCCGGGCCCCGGGCGCGGCGGTCCAGAGCACCCGGTGACCATTGGAGCCGGAGTCGGCAGCGGTCAGCTGCAGCGGCGCGCTCATCGCGTAGGTGCCGCCGGCGAGGCTGACGGAGACATCGCCCGTCATGCCCGGGATCAGCCCCCGCACGAGCTGCTGCGCGCGTTGCAGTGTCCGGACGGACTGCGCATCGCTCGTGCCATCGTGGGTGTCGTCGCCGGTCGGCGCAACATGGACAACCTGCTGAGGCGCGGACGTCGCCGGGGTGACCAGCGCCCCGGTCGCCGTCAACGCGAGGCCGCTCGCGAACAGTGCCGCCTTGACTCGTGTACGCACCGATGACCGTCCTTCGTCGGAGGCTCTGGGCGTTCAGAGTTTGACCGGCGTAGGGGGGACTGTCAACGATTGATCGGATGATTCATGTGGATAAAAGGTATGAATCGGGCGCATACGCGCTCTGATGTCCCGGTCATCGGATCTCTGCTTCTTGATGCCCAGGCCGCCGCGCCCCGGCCGGCCACTCTGCCGCCGGATGGGAAGCCGTTGAATGGCCGCGCGGCCATTCAACGGCTCGCAAGAGCGGTTCGGCCGGATCGAGGAGGTCGCGACAGCCGCGGCGGACGTAGAAGTCGTCCGGATGGCCAAACCCGTAGGTCGAGGCTGGTGTGATTGCTGCGGGTGCACCTGGGGAGCCGCTATTCGAACCGCTCTGACCTGCGGGAACGTCTTGAGGAAGCGGTCGAGAAGCTGTCGCAGCGTGCCGGAGGGCGGTCGCCTCGCCGTACGTAGCCCGCAGCCTACGCGTTTGAGGGCGGGGCACTGGCGCGCAACGCGTCAGCGTCTCGCCCACGTCTAACCATGCTGCTTGCGGCGGGCGCCGGTCACCGCATGGTGGCCGCATCGGCACTCATAGCAACCCCATGCCACGGGTATCCATGGGGGTATCGATGGCTTGCGGCGTTGACCGCCGGGCGTCCGATCCTTGGGGGCTGCTGGTCGGGTCTGGTCGCCGGCTGTCTTCGGGTCAGGCTGTGGCGTCCGCTGGGAGCGATTCCATTCGCTCAACATCTAGGATGATTGTGCGAGCGTCAGGGTATCGCTGGCCAATATCGTTGGTGGTGCACTTCTGAACGATCCGACTTATCTCGTCGTCGGTGCGTGACAGTGACTCCTTGCCGGTGAAAATATAGGACAGTATCCAGCCGATCGAGTACACCTCGTTGAGGACGTTGTACTCCTTGAAGCTGTTCAGCGTGGGGTCGAGTATCGTGCCGCGCATCTCTGTCTTGGTGTGAGTGAAGTCCGACGCGTGGTCTTTCGCCAGGCCGAAATCGGAAAGTTTCACCAGGACTGCCTTGCTCGCGTAGACCTTCAGGAGGACGTTTTGGAGGCTGAGGTCGCGGTGAAGCAAATTTTGCCCGTGGATGTAGTTGATCCCGTATAGGAACTGGAGAGCGATCCGCTTGCGGGTGGCGAAGGTCAGGTTGTTGTTCCGCCTGTTGATGTACTTGCGCAGTGTCTCGTCGCAGAATTCCATTTTGTATTCGTCGCGGGATTCGTCGTATTGGTAGACCTCGACGACGTAGGGGAAGCTGAGCCGCTTCAGGATGTTGAACTCTTCCCTGAATCGGTGCAAGTCGCGATCGTCTAACCCCTTCTTTGCTCGCTTGACTGCGATCTTGATTCCGTAGTCGGGGTCGACGAAGGAAAAGACATGCGCGTACGAACCTTCCCCGATCAGTTGGAGCTTGACCGTCGGGGCCTGCTTCTTGAGTTTTACCATTGTTTCAGAGCGGACGAAGACCGGCTCGTACCTGACAATTTCGATGGGCACGAAGTTCTCTGGCACTGTACTGCCGCCACCCATGGACAGCCACGGTTTGCACCGCCGTACGGCTGCGTCATAGTCCCTGCGGAACGCAACATCAAACCCGGCTCGCCGCAGTGTCCCGATCGTCTCAGCCAGCTCGTCAATCAACGCGATCAACGCCCGGCTGTTGTCGGCCCAGTAGTGGCGCGTTGACCTCGCCCTGCCGTTGATCTGATCAAAATGGTCGTTCAACCGCTGATGCAGGCTCGCAAAAACCTGTCCGAACCGCTCATCATCGGCGTACAGGCGCAAGTAAGCAGTTGAGGCGGGCTCTGCCGCGTACTGGTCCGTGAGGTCGGCAAGCATCAGCTCCACGGGATCAGCCACGTCGTGTTGACCTCCTCGTACCGCCCGAACCCGCACCATACCGACCCCACCGCTGTCGATCCTCGCAGACAGCAACGCACGATCGGTTACGCCTCAACGACGAAGGCTGGTGCATATCCCCTACCAGGGCCGAGGTGTTCATATACGGTGGTGGGTGCGAGGCGGTTCCATCTGTGGCCGAGCAGAAGGGCGAGTCCGCCCGGGCCGGCCAGGTAGAGGTGGATACGTTCAGCGGGGCGGCGTTCTAGTTCGAGACGGATGGAGTTGCGGATTTCCTGGACGTAGGCGACTGCTTCCCCGGGACCGCCGACTGCCTGGTCGTGGGCGCCGTCCGTGGGCAAAAATACAACCAGTTCCCCCACAGGGATTGCAGTATCGCGGAGATACTGCGTAACGGCGGCGGTGGGGTCGACGGCGATGCCGATCGCGACGGCCAGATCGGTCCCTGCATCCACGGGGACCCGTGTGACAGCGGGAGGCGGTACCGGCTTCCTCGGCGTGTTGCTGGACCACAGGGCGCCTTGTTGTACGTAGCTGACGGTCTTACCGGTCACGTGTGCGAGTTGGGCTCCGGCCAAGAAGAACGTTGCTTGTCGGAGCGCACCCCGGACCAAGATGTCTTGGGCACCGGCACTTTTGAGGCGGTTGACTGCGTCGTTGAGGTCGCGGGCCATGGCAGCCCAATTGGCAGGATCAGTGGGTCGCGCGCGGGTCATGGGGCTGTCGCCGTGGTAGAGGTCGACCCAGTCGAGGGTTTCAGTGGCGTCTTCGGGGTGCGGATCGCGGTCGATCGCTTGGATGAGGAGAATTGCGCGAGGTTTGGCGGCTCTGAGTCTGAGTTCGTCGATCTGGTCGTGGATGTCGTGGGCTGTGAGTATCCGCTTTCCGCCACGGATCCATTCAGCTGCGGCGAAGATCCCTGTCTCGAGTGCGTCCTCGTCGTGGCGCAGGCCGGCGGCGAGCATCAGTACTTGCGCGCGGTCGCGTTCGCTGGCGACGGTCAGGCCGGTGCGGAAGGTGAGGTGGTCGAGCATGTTGATGAGGTCGTCGCGGGAGGAGCCGACGTGTTCGGCCCAGGCTGCTACTTGAAGACCGGCAGCGGAATCCGGCAGGGCGAGTCGAGCGAAGGGTGTGAGGAGTTCGGTTCTGCCGTCGACTCGGCTCAGCAGGGGGTCTTCGGGGTCGAGGACGCGGTTGCTGAGTAGCTCCAGTGTTGGCGGTTGGTCGTCATTGCGAAGAAGTTGGTAGCTGTTGTACAGCTTTTCGAGGACCGATTTTCCGCGGCGTGGCCGGTCGGTGAGGTATTTGTCATTGATCATCGAGGCTGTGGTGGTTGCCCACTTCACCTGCGTGTATCGGTGTCCAAGTGTCGGCCTACGGAGCACGACGTCATCGACGTTGCCGGCTCCGTTGATCTCGAGTTCAAGCTGAGTGATCTCGTTGTGTGGCTGTATGACGCGCAGGGCAGCACCCCAGGCGATGAGATCTTGGTAATGGTCTCCGCTGCGGCGCACGCCACTCCGTGACGGGAGTCCTGCGGAAGGGGTGGGGTGGGTCATGTCGGCAGGAGTCCTTGTCCGTCAACGTGGTCGGTGGGGCCGACCGGTATGGCCGTGATGGTGCTGGAGGTACAGGCCCAGGCGATCATGACGATGTCGGGTACGTGGGGTGACGGCAAAGGTCCGATGATGATGGACAGGATCACGGTGAATTGGAGTTCTGGGTCTGCGAGCAGGCTGCAGTAGGTCTCGATGTCGGTCTTGCTGGGAACAGGTTCGGTGGTCGGGTGGGTGTGCCATTCGCCGATCCAGATACTGCCGTCTGCCTCAAATGCGGTATCTGCCAGCTGCTGGGCATGGGCGCGATCACGCAGGAAGGAGGCGGGTGTGCGCACTGCGGCGGGGCCGGGGTCGCCGGCGTGACGAACGTCGGCGACGCCGTCTGTGCTGATGTCGCCGAGCAGAATTCCTCCGGTCTCCCGACCATCGCTGGCAGCGCCGACCTCGCGGACGATTGTTCGGGCCGCCACGTCGGCGAGCCGGACCTGTCGAATCGTCCCCAATCCCGCGTGGGTCATGCCGGCTCGCATGTGGGGCAGCCTGGTCGAGGCGGTTTCGCCGGCAACCAGCGAATAGCGGCGCTACCTTCCACGTCAAACGGTGGCGCTAAACCCGGCTGGGGCCGCAGCCCGATCACACCGTGTTCCCCAGCAAGTGTCTGGTCGGGATGGCCGCGACGTTCCAATAGCGTCGCTACGCTGACCTTCGCGGCGAGTTGCCCGACGAGGTGTAGATCTGACCCGACAGCAGTCATAGGGCGGTGGGTTGTTCCCGTGCCGTAGTCGGCGTCCAAAGCAGGTTCGGGATCGATGGCACCGTCTTCGACCAGTGCCTCGCGTTGACAAACGAGGCATCCACGATCCAGCCACGGCCTCAGGCGGATGATCTCACCAAGTCCCCCGTCCTCCAGGACGCAGGCAAGCACGGCATCGCGGTTGGCGCGGCGGGCGAGGTGGCTGACGACTCGGCGGGGCGCAACGCCGTCGGCCGCACACAGCACGAGGTGTACACGTCGCAGAAGGGCTCGTACACGGTCGGCGTCACCAATGACGTCGAGCGGAAGCGCCTCGACTGTGGTGTCCGGGCGAAGATCGCTGAGTTGCCGCTTGAGCACGTCGACTTTGCGCTGGCCGACGTACCGGGCGTCGCCGAGGTGACGGACGAGGTTGCGTCCCAGTAGTCGGTCGGGATCGAGCAGGATCAGACGCCCTAATCCATAGGTAGCCAGCGCATGGGCCGCAGCACCTCCGATGCTGCCAGCACCCACTACGAGCACCGACGTCATGGCGAGGTCAGCAACGGGCCAATGTCCGGCAAGTTGCTGAATACCCTGGTCGGGGGCCTGAACGTCGAGATCCACGGGTTCCACGGCGGTCGGGGTAACGTACCAGGCGGCAATGTCTGGAATATCCACTTCCGGATAGGAGGTGTGGACGTCGGCGGAAACCGTCAGCGCTAGGTAGCTGCCCCCGCCGGGGCTCATCCATCCCGCGTCGATGGAAGATTTGAATCCATCAAGCTTCAGACCACCTCGTATTTTGCGGAGGTGCCACCAAAGAAGATGCAACTCGGGCGGGACTCGGTACCACCGGTGGCCGGCACGGGAATCAGCTGAGCTGAGGAAGTGGGTCTTGGGTTGAATTGCGGCCGGCAGGATCGGATCGTTGCCGTGCGATACCGCTATGACCGCTCCGACATTGTCGGTGTCGGAAGCTTTGTAGGTGATCTGACCCCACTGCCCACCGTCTCGGATGCGTTGCGCGGCAGAGTTTGGGACAAGGACGAGGAGGTCGGTCATGCGTTCTCCTCATCCGATGGTGGCGACTGTGCGAGGGCTTCATCGATCAGGTGATCGTGGCTGGCGTCAGTCACGATTCCGTTTATCGTCATCGCTTCGATTACGCCGGCTTTGAGGAGTGTGTACTCGATTCGCCACCCTGCGGCCTTCAGCAGCAGGTCGGTGATCGAGTCACGACCAGTCCACGTCGCTGCATCTTGTAGCAGGCACAGGCTGCCGTCGCCCATGACATGAAACCGGGCCTGGGTGTACTCGACAGGTTCAGGGACCGGATCGAGGGGGTAAATGGCGGGCGGCACCATCGGGTAAGCATGCCCATACTTGACTTCGACTGGCATGCCGGCGTCACCGATCAGCTGCCGCAGACGGGCCGGTTCCGTCCGGTCGAACGGCCACGGCGGCAGCCGTCCCTCCCAGTGCCCCGGCCCGTCTGGGACCCAGATCAGGTCTGGGAAGCGCTCTGTGACCTCTGCTTGGTCGCGTGCGAGCCGTCTCGGCTCACACGCCCACCAAGTCACCGGCTGATCGTCATTTAGAGGCATGCGTCAGCCTTGCGGCGCGTCCTTGATCGGGCGGGGCCGCAGCAACGTGGGACCGACCACCGCTGCTGCCTGGGTTGTCTTCTTCTCCTCCGGAACCGGGAAGTCCTCACCGAACAGCTCCCGCCAGACCTTCGCCGCACCGTCGGTGTCGCCGTCCGCGGCAGCAGCACACGCCCGCTTGGCCAAATCACGTGCACTCTCCAGGGAAGAGCGCAAGGCAGCCACGTCGAGGTCGGGCTGTATATCGCCGCAATGCCCGGCCGGATCTTCGACGCCGTAGCCGATCTCCACAGCTGCTGCGGTGAAGAACGCCTTCAACGCCTCGGGCCGGTTCTTATCCACAGGCAGGCACTCGAGCGCGAGCACCTCGATGACCAGTGACTTGACCTTGGTCGGTACGCCATGCCGCCACAGCTTGAGCACACGAACCATCGGCCGGAAGTATGACCACTTCTCCTGACGGAGCTGCACCTCGCGGATCAGGTACTCAGGATCGGCCGTGTTCCACTCACCCTGCCGAGTGCTCGGCACTTGCAGAGTGTTGTCGGGCTGCCGCAGGGCCGGCATGACGTCGACCGTGAAAGCGTCGTCCTGCTCGGGCGGGTCGATGAAGCATTTCACCGCCCGGTCCCGGGTCCGGCCCAGCCGGACCAGCTGGTCCACGCTGCCGTTGGTCGCCCCCAACAGCGTGTTAACCCGCTTGCGCACATGATCGAGGGCGTCCTGAGACGAGGTACCCGGCGAGCCCCAGTCGGTGTGCTGCTCCTGGTCGAAGACGACGATGAGATCGACATCATGGACCGGCTTGAGCTGGGTGCTACGGCGCAGCGACCCCGAGCCGAAGACCTCTACGACGTCACCTTCCGCGCGGAGCGCATCGCTGAATACGTCCCGCCGCTCCCGAGCAAGGGCGACCTGCTCGGGGTCGGCGTCCACGGTCTTCTGGTAATCATCGAACGCTGCGTTCAAGTCCATGCCACACCTCGTATGTGATCAACACCTTCGGAGCTGTACGCCGCGACTCAGGACTCCAGTCCGAGGATGAGTGGCTCACACCGCACCGCTGAACCCACGATAGGCGCGCCCACCGACAAAACAGCGCCCGACGGGGCCGGAATCGGACACCAGCTCGAAGCGTATCGGGGTCGCTACGCAGTTGTGGACTGAGCCGCTTACTCGGTCCCTGCGGCGGTGGAGGGTGGTGGTTCGAGCCCGTCAACGAGGACAGCGGGGTTGACCTTGAGGGCAGCCGCCAGCTTGAGGATGTTGTGGAGGGTGACGTTGCGTCGGCCCCGTTCGACTTGGCCAATGAAGGTCCAGTGCAGGCCGGCGTGGTGGGCGAGCAGCTCTTGGGTGTAGCCGAGCTGCTGGCGGTGGGCGCGGATGCGCGCACCGAAGGCCGCGGTGGCTGTCGAGAGAGGTGGAGGAGCCATGTTGGCTCAACTTCATCTGTCCAGAGACTGATGATCCAGAGACTAGGCGTATAGAGACTAGACGTACTACTCCACGGGGTCTTATTATCGGCCGTCTCGGTCGACCGGCCGGGAGCATGTAGATCCAGGACATGAGGGAGGTGGACACCTATGACCAGGCTCTTTGCCGGCGGTGGCGGCGGCAGCGGGGGCGGTGGTGGCCGCGGCGGCTACTAGGCCGATCGAGTGAAGGTGCCCCGGACCTGCGTCAATCAGGTCCGGGGCACTCTCATGTTAGAAGACCTTCGAGCCGGCGCAAAGTGGATATTGCACACCCTTGGAATGCGTTGCGTATTGTTGATCTATGCCGAGTGTGCTTCAGCGTCTCTACAAAACCAAACTCATGCTGATAGCAAGCATTTCGACTTCCATTGGCGTCATCATGCTGACTATTGCGGCGCTACGGGGCTGGGGCACAATTTCGTTTATCGAAGTAGGCGCCGGGCTCGCCGGCCTAGGCATCTTGCCGATCATAATCGAATTCTATGTTTCCAAAGACAACGATGAACGGCTCTCCGCCGCGATCGACGCCAAAGCCTCGGTGCTGGCAGCAGCGGTACTGGACGGCCTCGCCGGATCGCCGCAACGGGCGCAATCCCTCGCTCCGCAGGTGCGTACTCAGGTCGTGCGCAACTGCATTGCCGCCGACGTCAACGACGCAGAACTCGCCACCGACCTGTCCGGCCATTTGGAATGGCAGATCAGCCAAACACTGCGGCCCCGGCGCTACGACGCGCACATCACCGTCAGCCTGACACCCGCAAAGCACGGACCTTCCACGGGACTGGGTTCACTCTTCGAGGTGATGACCACCGGGCGATACCGGACGCCGAGCCTACCCGAGATCATGCGATTTTCCGCAGTGTCCGACCATCGCACCTACAGGGCACTTCTCAACGATCCGTCCTCCATCGAGACATGGCTAACCGAGCCCCCGGCGCCGGGAGTCGAGGTCGACCACGAACCGCTGGAGCTACTGCAATGCGTCATCAACGGAATCCCGCAAACCATCGAACGACAAGCCACCGACGCCGGCCTGCTGTTCGGCGTCGCCCGAAACCAACAGGCCAACAAAGACACTGGCGATTTCGACGTGTCCTACACGCACAAAACCTATGCGACACAACACGGCCACCTGCTATATGTCGACTTCCTCGCCACCAAGGGTCTTCGCCTGGACTTCACCTACACGCCCAACTGTGACATACGGTATGTCAACGTGTTGCCCTACAGCACCGGCCCGCGACAGCCGCGCATCGAACGCAGCCCAGCCGACGCCGCCAATCAGACAATTCGTCTCGAATTCGGCGCCAACGCCTGGGCCACCGGAGTGGCCTTCACCTGGACACTCGACCGCGAAGTGATGCTTTGACAAGTAGAGCGGCTGCCTGAGGCGAGGCCGTGGAAGTCGACCACTGCTGAGCCGTGGACACACGCGAAGCGCACTGCGTGAATCTGCTCGATCTCGGCCAGCGAATCAGCTATCGGTATTCGCCGTTTCCGTCGACGTAGAACGTTCCACTGTTGTGAGTCTGAGGTGTGGGGAATGGCTCGTCCTGCTGCTCGTAGTAATCAAAGCCGTTGAATCGTTTGGCGAACTGGTCGGCGTTGCCCGGATTCGGATTGGGGTTTAGAGCGTGTCTTACGTGGTGATCGGTCGCTGGTGAGCGATGATGTTGGTTGTGGTTGATCGGTTGTCGCTGCGGTTGGTGCCGGACGAGTTGTGGGCGCTGATC
>NZ_PPHF01000185.1 GCF_002904335.1 Amycolatopsis sp. CA-126428
AATGGTTCACCCAACACCAAACAGCATGATAGAGTCCGCTTGAGCGGCGTCCGAAATCTTCGGAGCACATCAAAAGCGTGCCTTGACAAACTGCCGCCGGCCGTGTTTTGGCTTCGGATCGGGGTTGCGGGGGGTCTGGGCCCCGTGGGCCGGTTGGTCTGTTACCGCGTCTTTTCGGTGCTTGGTTGGTTTGCTTTCCATGCCGTGAGGATCAGTAGGGCGTCGTGGGATGGGGTGCCCTGCTCTGCGGTCAGGACCATCAAGCGCTGACCCTCGCCGTCCGGGCTGGCCCAGGTGTCGCAGTCCAACGTCAGCTTGCCCACCAACGGGTGGGTGTAGTGCTTGGTTCCGTACGTTGCCGTGTTGACGTGGTGCTCGGCCCACCACCTGCGGAAGTCCGGGTCCTGGACCGACAGGTCGCCGACCAGTCTTGACAGGTCGGGGTCGGCCGCGTCGGGCGCCGCCTCCATGCGGAGGGCCGCTACCGCTTCGCGGGCGTCGTGCTGCCAGTTCTCGTGCAGCTCTCGGACCGCCGGGTTCGTGAACAGCAAGCGCAGGTAGTTGCGGCGGTTCGCGGGGATGATCTCGAAGTCCGTGAAGAGGGCCGTTGCCGCCGGGTTCCAGGCCAGGATGTCCAGGCGCTTTCCGAGGACCAGCGCCGGGGTGGTGGTGAGCTGGGCGAGCAGCCTGCGCATCGCGGGACGTACGCGCTGGGCGGGACGGCGACGGCGGGGGAGGGCGTCGGCCCGGCCGGCCAGCTCGTAGAGGTAGCGCTGCTGGTCGTCGTCCAGGCGCAAGGCTCGGGCCAACGTGATCAGCACCGGCGCGGACGCGCGGACGCGGCCCTGCTCCAGGCGGGTGTAGTAGTCCACGCTGATCGCCGCGAGCCGGGCGACTTCTTCACGGCGCAGGCCCGTCACCCTGCGGGCCGTCTCCGGCTCGGGCAAGCCGCAGTCCCGCGGGGTCAGCTGGGACCGGCGGGCCTTGAGGAACGCTCCCAGCGCTCGGGGATCGGAGTCCGGCGTCATGGTCTCCAGTGTCCTTCACCGGCCTTGATCCAGGACGCGTGAAGGGGGGCAAGTTCTTTCCCAGGCAGAAACCTGGCTCTCCCGCCCGGGCCGGATCCGCCGGAATGTGGTGGAGCACCAGCCGCACCGTCGCGAGGAGAGCCCCATGGCCACCACCACCGTCCGGTTCGACAGCGCCGGCATCCCGCTCGCCGCCCACCTCCACACCCCGGACACCGCCGCTTCCGGGCCGCGGCCGGCGCTGGTCGTCGGGCACCCCGGCACCGGCGTCAAGGAGCAGACCGCCGGAACCTACGCCCGGCTGATGGCCGAGCGCGGCTTCGTCACCCTCGCCTTCGACGCCGCTCACCAGGGCGAGTCCGGCGGCCTGCCCCGCGGGCTGGAAGACCCCGCCCAGCGCGTGGAGGACTTCAAGGCCGCCGTGTCCTTCCTCACCACCCGCGAGGAGGTCGACGCCGATCGCCTCGGCCTGCTCGGCATCTGTGCCTCCGGTGGCTATTCGCTCGCGGCCACCGGCGGCGACCACCGCGTCAAGGCCGTTGCCACCGTTTCCGGGGTGGATGTGGCCCGGCAGTTCCGCTACGGCGCCGACGGGACCCAGGACCCGGCCGTCTTCCAGGGGCTGCTCGGGCTCGCCGCCCAGGCGCGGACCGCCGCCGCGCGCGGGGAGGACCCCGGTGTGCTGACCATGTTCCCCGAGACCGCCGCGGAGGCCGGTGCGCTCGGCGGGCAGCACGGCGTCGAGGGCTTCGAGTACTACTGCACCCCGCGGGGCGAACACGACCGCTCCGCGAAGTTCCTCGCCTGGCCCAGCGTCGACAAGCTGGCCTCGTTCGACGCCTTCCACGCCGTCCCGCTCATCGCGCCGCGCCCGCTGCTCCAGATCGCCGGCACCCGCGCCGACACGTCCTGGATGGCCGTCGAGGTCCACCAGCGCGCCACCGGCCCGAAGGAGCTCCACTGGATCGAGGGGGCGAGCCACGTCGACCTCTACGACAAGAAGGAGTTCATCGACCCCGCCGTCGAGAAGCTCGCCGCCTACTTCGACGCGAGCCTCTGACGAGCGAAGGAAATTCACTCACCAGGGGGAGGTCCGAACAAGTTACTCGCGCGTTAAACCCTCGGTGACGCGGGTCACCATCGGTTCACAGAGAGGTGAAGCGGATGGGCGCAACGACGCGCAGGTGGCTCACGGCCGCCACGGCCGCGGTGGCGGCACTCGTACTGGGGGCGGGGACCGGCCAAGCGGCGGAACGAGAACCCACCGGGCCGGTCCAGCCCACCATCCTCACCGCCGCGCTGTACTCGCTCGGGGCGCCCACCATCGCGCCGCCGGGGGCCAACGACTGGAACTGCAAGCCCTCCGATCGGCACCCGAACCCCGTCCTGCTCTCCAACGGGACCACCGCCAACGCCTACGAGAACTGGGCCAACCTCTCGAAGAAGCTCGCCGACGCCGGGTACTGCGTCTTCGCCGGGAACTTCGGCGGGGCACCCGGGGCCTTCCTGCAGACCGTCGGGCCGATCGCCGACACCGCGAAAGCGCTTGCCGCCTTCGGAGACAGGATCCTGGCGCGGACCGGCGCGAGCAAGCTCGACGTCGTCGGGCACTCGCAGGGCGGGATGAACGTCCGGTACTGGATCAAGTACCTCGGGGGCGCGGACAAGATCAGCCGGCTCGTCGGGCTGTCGCCGTCCAACCACGGGACCGATCTCTTCGGGCTGCTGAGCACCCTCGAACTGATCCCCGGTGTCCCGGCCGCGCTCGGGACCGTCTGCCAGGCCTGCAACGAACAGGCCGTCGGCTCGGACTTCCTCACCGACCTCAACGCCGGCGGGGAAACCGTGCCCGGCATCCAGTACACCGTCATCCAGACCCGCTACGACGACGTCGTGACGCCGTACACCAGCGCCTTCCTCGAAGCCGCTTCCAACGTGAAGAACATCCTGCTCCAGAACGTCTGCGGGCTCGACTTCACCGACCACCTCGGCATCACCTACGACCCCGTCGCCCAGGGACTGGTGCTCAACGCGCTCGATCCGGCGCACGCGAAGACGCCGCCCTGCGTGTTCGTGCCGCCCGTCATCGGCTGAGTTTCGCCACATGAGACATAACCCACCGCCGGGGCGGATTTCCGCTCCGGCGGTGTCACTCTCGAAGCATGTATTGGCCGGTTCCGGCGTCCTGGACGCCCCACGACGAAGCCGAGCTGGTCGCCGGCTGGCGGCTGTGGCTCGAGCTGTCCGATCGCGCCTGGCCGACCGCCGCCTGGGACGGGACCCCGGCCGGCGCCGTCCGCCAGCTGCGTGACCTGCTCGCCGCGTGCGACGAGATCGAGACCGCCTACCGGGCGGCCGCCGATGCGCCGTCGCCCGGCTTCCTCAGCCTGACGCAGGGGCTCGCCGTCACGGCGGGCTCGGCCATCTCGCTGTGGTTCGACGACTTCGACCAGCTCGACGGCGAGCGCGCGACGCTGCTGCACGAAGACCTCGCGCGGTTCGCCGAGCAGGCGGAACAGGTGCTGACGCTGCTCGCGGTCAACGGCGGCTGGGCCGGCCTCGACGAGGTGCGGCGCCGCCCGGCCTGACGTCGCGGCTGAGTCCACACGCGACGGCCGGTAGCCGGGCGGTCGCGGATCCGGCCCCGTTCATCCCAACGCCGCAACGACGTTGCCCCACTCGGCCCAGCCGATCATGAAGTCGGCTGGGTACTCAGAAGGCATGAACCGGACAGAGGCCACCGCCGAACGCGGCGAGAAGAGCAACACCGCACAACTGCTCGGCCGGGTCGGCATGGCGTGCTACGGCGTCGTACACCTCGTCATCGCCTACCTCGCCCTGCAGGTCGCCTTCGGTGACAGCGAGCAGGCGGACCAGAAGGGGGCCCTGCAGCAGATCGGCTCCACGGCGTTCGGCCAGATCCTGCTCTGGATCGTCGCCGTCGGCCTGATCCTCTTCGGGCTCTGGCAGTTCCTGATGGCCGCCACCGGGTACGAGTGGGTCAGCGGCGGCAAGCGGACGCGCAAGCGGATCGGCGCGGCCGCGCGCGGCGTCGTCGTGATCCTGCTCGGCGTCACCGCCATCCGCATCGCCACCGGCAGCGGGGGCGGCGGGTCCAGCAACGAGAAGCAGCAGGAGTTCACCGCCGAGCTGCTCAAGCTGCCGGCCGGGCCCGCGCTGGTCGTCATCGCCGCCGCGTGCGTGCTCGGCGTCGCCATCGCCGCGGGCGTCAAAGGTGTGAAGAAGAAGTTCCTCGAAGACCTGAACACGACGGAGCTGCCGGGGAAGACCAAGCGCTGGATCGGCACGATCGGGACCATCGGCTACCTCGCCAAGGGCGTCGTCCTGGCCATCGTCGCGATCCTGCTGGCCATCGCCGGATTCACGGCCGACCCGAACAAGGCCGGCGGCCTGGACGCCGCGCTCAAGACGCTCTCCGCCCAGCCCTTCGGCACGGTCCTGCTGATCGTCGTGGCGCTCGGCCTCGCCGCGTTCGGCGTGTACTGCTTCGGTGCGGCCAGGGCGCACAAGCGCTGAGGCGGTGCCTGTCGGTTTCCTGTCGATCATCATCCGGAGCTTCGAATCCAGGTGCTCGGTGCCCTACTTTGGGTCGGGTCAGTTGAATATTCACCTACCCGGGAGCTGAAACCGATGTTCGGACGATTCAAGGACGTGGCCCTGTTGCTGGGGAGGATCGGCGTCGCGGTCGTCTTCCTCGCGCACGGGCTCCAGAAGTGGAACAACGGCATCGACGGCACGGCGAAGTTCTTCGAGATGTCGGGCATCCCGCTGCCCACGGCCGCCGCGATCTTCGCGATGACCGTCGAGATCCTCGGCTCGGTCGCCTTCATCGTCGGCTTCCTGCTGCCGCTCGTCGGCATCGGCTACGTCGTCATCTCGGTCGGCGCGCTGCTGTCGGTGCACATCGACAACGGCCTGACCGGCCAGGGCGGCTACGAGCTGGTCCTGGTGCTGGCGCTCGCCGGGCTCGCGCTCGGCTTCAACGGTGGCCGGCTCTCGCTCGACCACCTGCTGTGGGGCCGCAAGCGCGCCCGCCGCGACGCCGAGGTCGGCGAACTGCAGAACGCCTGAGTCCCCACTCTGCCGCGGCTGGTCGTGAGTGGTAAGGCGGGTTCTAACCCGCCTTACCACTCACGACGGCTGCGGCAGACTGCGTTACGCGGGGAGGTCCGCCGTGGTGCGTTCGGCGTCACGGCGGGAAGCGAGTTTCGCCGGGTCCGCGTTGCTGATGTGGACGAGGTGGGCGCCCGCGGTCAGGGGGACGAGCAGGCCGTCGAGGATGCCGTCCGGGCCGCTCCAGTCCCGGGTCGACAGCACCCGGTCGGCCGCGGTGAGGCCGAGTTTCGCGGCGCGGGCCCTGGCTTCGGCCAGCACCTCGTCCACAGTGGACTCGAAGAGCGCGGCCGTGGTGCCCGGTATCGGGAAGAGCGGGCGGTACTGGTCGCCGGCCAGCCGGGACTCGGTCAGGTAGTCGAACGCGCCGCCGCCCGGCGGCTCGGCGAGGCCGCGGCCCATCGGGTCCAGCGTCACGACGGCGGTGGCCGCCGCGCCGGTCGGTTCCGGGTCGTCCGGCCCGACGAACGCCACCCGCGCCCCGGCGCCCTCGGACACGACGCGCGCCCCGCACCACCACGCCCCGAGCAGCACGCCGACCGTCTGCCAGTGCGCCGGGAGCTGCACCGCCACGGCATCGCCCGGCTCGACGTCGAATTCCTCGGTCAGCCAGTTGGCCGTCTTCGCCGCCCAGTTGGCGGTGGTCGCGACGGACAGCTCGACGCGGCTGCCCAGCTGGTCGTCGTAGTGGGTGATCAACGGTTGGGCGGCCGGCAGCGGGCGCAGCAGCTCGTCGGTCAGGCTCATGGGGACAAGGCTAAAGCGCGGACCACGCGCGGCGCCGGTTGACACCGGATGATCGACCTCAGTACCTTTGCTTTGAAAGCAAACTTATTTCGGAAGCTGGGGAGCACCATGACCATTCTCGTCACCGGGGCCACCGGACACGTCGGGCGCGCAGTGGTCGACGCGCTCGTCGCCGCAGGTCAGGACGTCCGCGCGTCGAGCCGGGACGCCGCGAAGCTCGACGTGCCGGGCGGCGTCGCGAAGGTGAGCGCGGACCTGGAGGACGCCTCGACGCTGGAGCCCGCGCTCGACGGCGTCTCCGCGGCCTTCCTGTACACGCGGCCGCAGGGGATCGAAGGATTCGTGAAGGCGGCGGAAACGGCCGGGGTGCGGCACGTAGTGCTGCTTTCGTCGGCCGCGACGCTCCAGCCGGATGCCGCCCAGAGCCCGATCGCGGCGATGCACCGCGTGGTCGAACAGGCCTTGGCCGCGGGGGCGTTCGCTTCGACGGCGTTGAACCCGGGCGCCTTCGCGACGAACACGCTGGGCTGGCGCGCGGACATCGCGGAGGGAGCGGTCCGCACGGTGTACCCGGACGCGCGGATCGGGGCGATCCACGAGCGGGACATCGCCGACGTCGCGGCCCGGATCCTGGTCGACGGCTCCCACGACGGGGAGTCGCTGGCGCTGACGGGCCCGGAGCCGATCTCGTTCCGGGAGCAGGCCGAGGTGCTCGCGGACGTCCTCGGCCGGCCGTTGCGGTTCGAAGAGCTTACGGAGGAGCAGGCGATTGAGCGGATGCTGGCGGCGGGCTGGTCGCCGGAAGTGCCGCGGGGAGTCCTCGAGGCCTGGGCCCGGACGCTGCACGAGCCGTCGCTGGTGACGGACGTGGTGCGCGAGGTGACCGGCCACGCGCCGCGGACGTTCCGGCAGTGGGCGGAGGACCACCGCGCCGACTTCAGTTGACGCAGGGAACTCCGGGCGAGTCCCGGAGCAGCGGCGCCGCGGCGGGGGCGGCGCCGCTGCCCGCGCCGCCGCCGGTCACGGCGGTGGGGACCGCCGCCGAGTCGCCTGAGCTCCCGCCGGCCGGGGACTGCCCGGGTGCCTGGGCCGCGGCCGGGGCCGGGCGCCCCGCCAGGCCGGCCACGAACTCGCGGACCGCCGTCAGGTCGATCTGCACGATGCTCTGCCCGTCTTGGCTCCGGCCGTTCGCCGTGATCACCGGGATCGTCGCGAACGTCAGCTCACCCGAGGCGATCCCCCTGGCCTGCTGCGCGAACTGCAGCAGGTCGAGGCCCGGGTCCAGGGTCAGCGAGCGGTGCACCGCGTCCATCAGGTCGTTCAGCGTGCCCGGGCTGGTCAGGGTGCCCGCCGAAAGCAGCTGGTGCAGGGCCGAGGACAGGAACGCCTGCTGCCGCACGATCCGGTCCAGGTCGCCGCGCGGCAGGTTCTTCCGCTGGCGGACGAACGACAGCGCTTCGCCGCCCGAGACCGTCTGCTGGCCGCGGCGGAAGTTCGCGCCCGAATCCTTGTCCTCGGTCGCGTGGTTCAAGCACACCTTGACGCCGCCGAGCGCCTCGGTCAGCAGGTAGAAGCCCAGCAGGTTGATCTCCGCGTAGTGGTCGATCCGCACCTGCGTCAGGTCCTGCACCGCCTGCACCAGCACCCGGCGGCCCTCGGTGTCGGAGTCGCGCTCGATCTTCGCCTGGTCGCGCTCGCCCTGCCCGCGCAACGCCTGCGCGAAGTGCGCCTTCGCGATGCCGTACGCCGAGTTGATCTTCGCTTCGCCGCGGCCCGGGATGGCCGTCCACGTGTCGCGCGGGATCGAGACCGCCGACGGCTTGCCGCCGTTCTTCGGCACCCGCAGCAGGATCATCGTGTCCGTGTTCACCGCGCCGTCGTTGGCCTCGGTGCGCAGCTGCCGGAGCACCCGCGCCGGCAGCGCGTTGCCCTGGGCGTCCGTGCGCGCGTCGCTGCCGACGAGCAGGATGTCCTCCGCGCCGTCGTCCGCGGGCGGCGGCGCGGGCTCGCCGGCCCGCGGAGTGAGCGCGTCGGTCGTCGGGACCGTGCTCTGCAGCTGGTCCTTGGTGACGTAGACGTAGCCGCTGGCGCCGAGCGCGAGCAGCGACACCAGGCCGACCGCGACCCGGCGGCTGACTTGGCCCACGCGACGCATCCGCGACGGAGCCGGTGCTTGCCGCGGGAACGGCGACGGCTTCTGTGTCGTCCGGGGCTTCGCCCCGGGCCGGGGGCTCCGCCACCCGGACCCCCGCGAACGGTGGTCGTCGCTCTCTGTCACCGGTTCGGCCGTCGCCTCCGGTTCTTCCTGCTCGTCTGCCACGCCGGCCTACCTCCCCCGAACACCCTGCGTACCCAGTCTAGTTGACGCAGGGAACGTCGCCCGCCGTGATCGGCGGCGCGGCGGAGGTGGACGCCGGCGGCGCGGTGGCCGTCGGCTTGGCCGCCGTCGACGTCGGTGCGCCACCCGGGCCGGCGGCCGAGTTCCGGAAATCCTTGCCCAGCAGCACGCGCACGTGCCCGGCCGGGACGTCCCGGTCCGGCTCGGCCTGCGCCGCGGTGCCCAGCGCCTGCTTGACCAGGCCCAGCGCGGTGTCGTCGGCCGGGTTGTACCGGACGACCGTGGTGTTGCGGACGCCCAGCCGCTGGTCGGCGGCGAGCGTGAAGCCCTTGCCCTGCAGCATCGCGTGCGTCTGGCCGGCCAGCGACGGCGCGCCCGAGCCGTCGAACAGCTCGACCGTGACGGCGTTCGCGCCGGGCAGCTGCGCCGGCGTCTCGCCCGCCGGAGTGCTGCCGTCCGACGTCAGCCGCGCCACCTCCGCCGCCACCTGGGCCGGGTCGACGCGCAGCACGTCGGCGCCGCCGATGGTCGCGTTGCCCAGGGTGGGGATGGTGTGGAACTCGATGTTGCCGCCGGTCAGGCCGCGCATCTGCGCGGCGAACTCGGTCAGGTCCCAGCCCTGCGACAGCACGACGGACTTCTTCACCGCCGACACCAGGTCGGCGATCTTCACCGGGCTGGTCAGCACGTCGGTCGAGAGCACCTTGCGGGCCAGGCCGGAGAGGAACGCCTGCTGGCGGGCGATCCGGTCGAGGTCGTAGTTGGGCAGGCCGTAGCGCTGGCGGACGAAGGCGAGCGCCTGCACGCCTTCGATCGTCTGGCGGCCGCCCGGCAGGTCGACGCCGGACTTCGTTTCCTTGACCGGCCCCTTGAGGCAGACCTCGACGCCGCCGATCGACTTGGTGATCTCGTAGAAGCTCGCCAGGTTGACCTCGGCGTAGCGGTCGATCATGCCCGGCTTGCCGATGAACTTCTCGAGCGTGGCGATGAGGTTCTTCCGCCCGGCGACCTTCGCCTGCTTGTCGGCTTCCTTGAGGTCGGTCATGCCCTGGCGCTGCAACGCCCGGTAAGTGTCCGTGTACGCGTAGACGAACGCGCTGTTGAGCTTGTGCTTGCCGAAGCCGCCGGCCAGCTCCACCCACGAATCGCGGGGGAAGGAGACCGCGATCGCGTGCTTCCCGTTCTGCGGGATGTGCACGAGGATCATGGTGTCGGTGTTCAGTTCGCCGTCGGAGACGCCGGCGTGCAGCATGTCCAGCACCTCGCGCGGCAGCGGGTTGCCCTGCGCGTCGGTGCGGCTGTCCTGCCCGACCAGGAGGATGTCGACCGCGCCGTCGAGCGGCTTCGCGTGCGCCTCGGTGTCGGCGAAGACGTTCGTGGTGGTCAGGCCGGTGCTGGGGTCGCCGATGTACTGCCAGCCGTACCAGGTCAGGGCCAGAACGGCCACCGACAGCAGGGAAAGCACGGCCTTGCCGCCGCGGCGGGCGACGAGGGCGGCACCACGGCCGGTGTGCGGCCCCCGGCGCGCCGGGATGGTCGGCGCAGCCTTTTCGGTCACGCGCTTCCTCCCCTGTGACCCCGTGCTTCCCCCAGGACACCAGTGTGTCTCCACTCGAGACTCTACTGAGGCTGTTGTAGGACCTCCGTAGGCTGGGGGGCGGATGACCCCGTCCGGGGGTGCGAGGAAAGGCGTGGAGATGCGGGTCCTGGTCACCGGTGGTGCCGGCTTCATCGGGTCGCACTACGTCCGGCAGGTGCTGACCGGCGCCTACCCGGCGTTGCACGACGCCGAGGTGGTGGTGCTGGACAAACTCACCTACGCGGGCAACGAGGCCAACCTGGCCCCGGTCGCCGCCGACCCGCGGCTGCGGTTCGTCCGCGGCGACATCTGCGACAACGCGCTCGTCACCGAGGTGATGACGGGCGTGGACCTCG
Source organism: Amycolatopsis sp. CA-126428 (assembly GCF_002904335.1). Taxonomy (GTDB): domain Bacteria; phylum Actinomycetota; class Actinomycetes; order Mycobacteriales; family Pseudonocardiaceae; genus Amycolatopsis. The sequence continues at coordinate 10,183 of NZ_PPHF01000185.1, forward strand.
TCGTCCACTTCGCGGCGGAGTCCCATGTGGACCGCTCGATCCTCGGGTCGGCCGACTTCGTGCTCACGAACGTGCTCGGCACGCAGAACCTGCTGCAGGCGGCCGTGGAAGCCGGCGTCGGCAAGTTCGTGCACGTGTCCACCGACGAGGTGTACGGCTCGATCGAGCACGGTTCGTGGACCGAAGATCACCTGCTGGAGCCGAATTCGCCGTATTCGGCGTCGAAGGCGTCGTCCGACCTGGTGGCGCGGTCGTTCTTCCGCACCCACGGGCTGCCGGTGTGCATCACCCGGTGTTCCAACAACTACGGTCCGTACCAGTTCCCGGAAAAGGTCATCCCGCTGTTCGTCACCAGCCTGCTCGACGGGGGGAAGGTGCCGCTCTACGGCGACGGGCTCAACGTCCGTGACTGGCTGCACGTGGACGACCACTGCCACGGCATCCAGCTGGTCGCCGACGGCGGGCGGCCGGGCGAGATCTACAACATCGGCGGCGGCACCGAGCTGACCAACCGTTCGCTGACCGAGAAGCTGCTGGAGGCGGTCGGCGCGAGCTGGGACAGCGTCGAGCCGGTCGAGGACCGCAAGGGGCACGACCGCCGGTATTCGGTGGACATCACCAAGATCCACGAGGAGCTGGGGTACGCTCCGCGCGTCTCTTTCGAGGACGGTCTGGCCGAGACAGTGGCCTGGTACCGGGACAATCGTGCGTGGTGGGAGCCGCTGGCCGCGCGGGCCGCGCTGAAGAAGTAAAGGAATTTCTGTGCCGCTGACGGTACTCGTGCCCGGGGGTTCCGGGCAGCTCGGCCGGGATCTCGCCGCGCTGGCGTCCCCTTCGGTGGACGTCGTGGCCCCCGGTTCCGCCGAGCTGGACGTGACGGCGACGGGCCAGGTGCTGGCCGCGGTCGGGGCGCTGGCCGAGCGGGCCCGGGAAGCGGGTTCGGCGCCGGTGGTGATCAACGCGGCGGCGTACACGGCGGTCGACGCGGCGGAGACCGACGAGGAGCGCGCGTTCGCGGTGAACGCGGACGGGCCGCGAGTGCTGGCGGCGGCGTGCGCGTCCCGGCGGGTGCCGCTGATCCACGTGTCGACGGACTACGTCTTTTCGGGTGACGCATCCCAGCCGTACGAGCCTTCCGACGAGCTGGGGCCGCGCAGCGCGTACGGCCGCACGAAGGCGGCGGGCGAGGACGCGGTCCTCGGGTCCGGGGCGGCGTCGTGGGTGGTGCGCACCGGGTGGCTTTACGGGCATGCCGGCTCGAACTTCGTGAAGACCATGGCGCGGCTGGAATCTTCGCGGGAGACGTTGTCCGTTGTGGACGATCAGATCGGCGGTCCTACGTGGACGGCCGAGCTGGCCGCGGGACTTCTCGAGCTGGCTTCGCGGGTGGCCGCCGGTGACGGGCCCGAGGGGCGGATCCTGCACTGCACGAACGCGGGCGCGGTGAGCTGGTGCGGGTTCGCGCAGGCGATCTTCAAGCACCTGGGCGCGGACCCCGCGCGGGTCCGCCCGTGCACGTCGGCGGAGTACCCGCAGGCGGCGGCCCGGCCGGCTTACTCGGTGCTGTCCCCGTCCTCCTGGAAGGAAGCCTGGCTGACGCCGCTGCGGTCGTGGGAAGAGGCGCTGGCCGCCTACTTCGCGGCTTCTTGACGACGCTCGTTGTGGGGCCGGGTCAGTGCCGGCCTGAGGCCAGCCGGTACGCGCCGACCGTCAGTTCCGCGCACGTGCGCCACGTGAAGTTCGCGGCGTGCGCTCGCCTCGATGCCGACGTCGCCACCGCGTGCGGGTCCGTCACCGCCGTCCGCAACGCCGCCGCCAAGCCGTCCACGTCGCCGTAGGGGACCAGGCTCGCGCACTCGCCCGCGACCTCGCGCAACGCCGGGATGTCCGTGCAGACCACCGGGACGTCCGAGGCCATCGCCTCCAGCACCGGCAGCCCGAACCCCTCGTCGCGCGACGGCAGCACCAGGGCCGAAGCACCGGCCACCACCGTGCGCAGGTCCACATCGGACAGATAGCCGGTCTGGCACCGCCGGGGACCGCGCGGGAACGGGCCCGGGCCCGCGAACACCAGGTCCGGCAGGTCCGGCGCCGAGTCGTGCGCCCGGGTCAGCCAGTCCAAGCCCTTCCGGGGCCCCGCGGCCCCGGCGAACAGCAGGTACCGCGCGGGCAGGCCCAGGCGGGCCCGGCGCTCGTCGTCCGGGGGGCGGGCGGTGAACCACGCCGGGTTCACGCCCAGCGGCGTCACCACGATCTTGTCGCGGGAGACGTCGAGGCGCTCCGCCACCGCGTCCGCCACCGCCGCCGTCGGGGTGCAGATGACGTTCGCGCGGCGGGCGCCGCGGCGGACCAGCTCCGGCAAGCCGCGATCGCTCGGGGCGAGCTCCTCCGGGTTGTCCAGGAAGGCCAGGTCGTGGATCGTCACCACGCCGGCCGCGCGGAAGCGGCCCGGCAGCACGAAGTTCGTGCCGTGCACCACGTCCGTCGGGCCGGCGAACACCTCCACCGGCGGGAAGTCCGAACGCAGCCACGCCATCCGCAGCAGCCGCGCCGCCACCGGCATCCCGCGGGCGCGGGCGCCGTAGGGGAGCACGTGCCGCAGCCGCCGCCAGCCGCGCAGCGTGAACGCCACCGCGCGCGTGTCGACCTCCGGGATCGACACCAGCTCTTCGATCAGCGCGGACGTGTACCGGCCGATCCCGGTGCGCGCGCCGAGCAGCGGGGTGCCGTCGAGGAGGACGCTCAGTGACCTAGCCACGGCGGAGCCGTTGCTTCGCGACCTTCAGCGCCCGGCCGCCCACGCGCCGCACCAGCTCGCGCGGCCCGCCCGCGTCGAGGTACTCGCGGATCAGGTCCACGTCCCGCCGCAGCACGGCCCGGCCGCGGACCGGCGGCGTCGTCACCAGGTCCGCCGAGCCGGGCAGCCGGTCGGCCGCCGGCCGCGGGTCGCGGCAGAACTCCACCAGCGGCTTCAGCACCTCGGGCCACGCGAACCGCTGCGCGACGACGGCGAGCCGCTCGACGCAGCCGGCGGCGAACTCCTCGTCGTACAACGCCTTTTCGAGCGCATCGGCCAAGGCGGCGTCGTCTTCGGCCGGGACGACGACGCCGAGCCGTTCCGCCCGGATCAGGTCGGCGAACGCGTCGCCGTCGGTGGTGACGATCGGCAGCCCCGCCCACAGGTAGTCCAGGACGCGGGTGCGGAACGCGAACGTCGTCTCGACGTGCTCGTAGTGCGTGGTGACGCCGCAGTTCGCGTCGAGCAGCCAGTTCTGGCGCTCGTTATAGGGCACCCACTGCTCGTTGAAGTAGACGTGCTTGCCGGTCAGCCCCAGTGAATCCGCGAGCCGGATCGTCCGGGTGCCGATGTCCATCTCGGCGACTTCGGGGTTCGGGTGCTTCATCCCGAGGAACACCAGCCGGACGTCGCCGCGGCGGCGCCGCAGCTTCTCGATCGCGCGGACCAGGGTCAGCGGGTCGAACCAGCTGTACACCCCGCCCGCCCACAGCACGACGTGGTCGGTGCCGCCGATGCCCAGCGACGAGCGCAGGCCCGGCCCGGTGCGCACCGGCGGCTCCGGCGACAGGCCGAAGGGGACGACCGCGAGCAGCGACTGCGTCGTCGGGTCGGCGTCGTAGAGACGCGGCGAAAGCCGGCCGGTCGCGGCGAGGTGCCCCAGCCAGAAGTGCCGCTGCCGCTCGGAGGCGCAGAGGAAGAAGTCGCCGCGCTCGATCTGGGCGTCGAGGACCCGGGTGACGCCGGCGAGGTCGGCCGCGCGCTGGTCGTCCGCCACGCCCTTGCCCTGCTCCAGCAGTTCCAGGTGCATCGGGTCGTACAGGTCGGCGACGACGATCTTGCCGCGGTGCTGCTTCTTCAGCGACGGCGCCAGCTCCAGCACGTGACCCTGGAGGACGATGACGTCGGCCCAGGCGATCGGCGCGTCCAGCTCGCGGTGCTTGCCCGCGCTCACCCGGAACGGTGCCGGTGGCGGCGTCGCGAGGGGATTGGTGGTGACGAGGTGGACGTCGTGCTCGGCGGCGAGCGCGAGGGCGATGTTCCAGGCGCGGATCGCCGGGCCCGCCATCCGCTCGGTGAGCGCGTCGCCGGTGATCACCAGGATCTTCCGGCGTTGCCCGAAGGCCTTCTCGATGCCGAACGCCTCGACGAGGATGTCGTGCGCGGCCAGGTAGCGCGGGAGCGGGTACGCGGGCTCCAACGCCTTGCGCAGCAAGGGAAGCAGGTCGGCGTCGGTGCGGACGCGGGCGGCCTGCTCGACCGCGCGGGACGCCGCCAGCGACGGCAGCTGCTCGACGAACTGGTCGATGGCCAGCAGCCCGGCGAGCGTGGTGCGGGGGATGGCGACGTCGCCGGACTCGATCGGGCCTGAAGGAGCACCGCCGTGTTCGAGGTCCAGCTGGGTGGCGTCCAGCTCGCCGCGCGCGGTGGCCCGGCGCACGGCCAGGGCCAGCGCCGCGGGCAGCGCGCGGGCCAGGGTCTCGTCGGAGAGGTTCTTGTACAGCGCGGCCAGGGCGTTGCGCTCCAGCAGGAACGTCTCGCGGCCGGTCTCGGGCGCGTCGACCGCCGCCATCGTGCCGTGGTGGCGGTGGAACGCCTGCGACGCCGGGACGTACCGGACGCGCCAGCCGCGCAGGTTGAGCCGCCAGCCGAGGTCGACGTCCTCGTAGAACATGAAGAACCGCTCGTCGAAGCCGCCGAGCTCGGCGAACACGCTCGCCCGGACGAACAGCGCGGAGCCGGTGCCGAACAGGACGTCCTTCGCGACCTCGTGCTCGGCGGCCGGGACGTCGGCCAGCGGCGAACCGGCGTGGCGTTTGTAGCCCATGCCGAACCAGGTCAGGCCGCCGTCGACGAAGTCGGTGCCGGTGCCGTCCCAGTCGAGGACCTTGCTGGCCACCGCGGCGACGCGGGGCTGGGCGCGCAGCTCGGCGACGGCGGCGGAGACCCAGCCGGGCGCGGGGCGGGCGTCGTTGTTGAGGAAGCCGAGAACCGTGCCCTTCGCGTGCTTCGCACCGAGGTTGCAGCCGCCGGCGAATCCGGTGTTGCGACCGGCCTCGACGACCTGGGCCCCGGGGACGGCCTCGCGGATGCGGGCGGCTTCGGCTTCGTCGGCCGAGTTGTCGACGCAGATCAGCTCGAGCTCGGCGTAGTCGTGCTCGGCGAGCGCGCGCAGGCAGGCGATCGTGTCGTCGGCGCCGTGGTAGTTCACCACGATCACCGAGACGAGCGGTTGCGGATCCCCCTGCGCCAAAGCCAGCTCCTGTCGTCGGAATGCCAGCAAGCTTAAAGGCCTGCCCATGCCTCCCAGACCGCGCCTCGGCCGAGCGCCGCGCGGCGGGTGATCTTGCGCCGCGCCCGCAACGCCGCAGGTAGCCGCAAGACCACCTCGGCGAGGACCCGGCAGCGCAGGCCGAAGCGGAAGTTCGGCGCCGCCGGCCGCCCGGAGCGCAGCGGCAGCACCGCTGTCAACACGGCGAACCGGAGCAGCTGGTTCACCGCCACGCCGCGGGGTGCGCAGCGCAGCAGCATGAGCAGCCGGTTGCGCTCGTTCCAGCGGTGGAACAGCGGCGAACCCAGTTCGCTGCTGACGCCGTGGGCGTGCCGGACGCGGGCGTCCGGCGCCGTGACGACGTCCCACCCGGCCAGCCGCAGCCGCCACGCCGTGTCGGTGTCCTCGTAATAACAGAAGAATCCGGCCGGGACGCCGTGCACGCTCTTCAGCGCGCCGGTGCGCAGCAGCGCCGCGCCGCCGCAGAAGCCGAACACCTCGCCGGTGGGCTCGGTGACGTCGGCGCCGTGGCCGTCGGCGGTCAACCGGACGCCGGCGGACTGCGTGCGGCCGTCGGGGCGCACCAGCCGGGACGTCGCCGCGGCGGCCAGCGGCGCCTTTTCGAGGGTGTCTTCCAGGGTCGCGAGCCAGTCCGGCGCCGGTTCGGCGTCGTCGTTCAGCCACGCCGTGAACGGTGTTCCGACCTTCCCGGCGGCGACGGCGAGGGCGCCCGCGTAGCCGGCGTTGCGCGGGAGGCGGAGCACTTCCGGGCGTGAAGGATGGGCCGCGAGCAGGGCGGCGGTGCCGTCGGCGGAGGCGTTGTCGACCACGAGCGTCCGATGTGGACGCGTCTGCGCGGAGAGCGCGTCCAGGCAGGCCGTGATGTGCCCGGCACCCCGCCAGGTCACGACTACCACCGTGGTGGCGGGATTCGCGGTCACGTCCCGCACAATAGCCGCGTGCCCGAACTGGTCGTGCTCGCCGAGCAGCTCCTCGCACCCGTGCCCGGTGGCACCGGGCGCTACACGGCCGAGCTGCTCCCCGCGCTGGCGAAGACCGCGCCGCCGGGCTGGACGGTGTCCAGCGTGGTCGCGCGGCACGCCGAGGTCGGCGCGGCCCGCGTGCCCGGCGTCGAGGGCCCGCGCGTGCTGCGGATCCCGCCGCGGGCGCTGGTCGCCGCGTGGCAGGCGGGCCTGCGCTGGTGGCCGGGCGGCGACGCGGTGCACGCGCCGACCCCGTTCGCGCCGCCGCGCGCCCCGGCCGGGAAGACGCTGAGCGTGACCGTGCACGACACCGTGCCGTGGACCCACCCCGAGACGCTCACCGCGCGCGGGGTGAGCTGGCACCGGTCGATGATCGCGCGGGCCGCGCGGCGGGCGTCCGGGCTGGTGGTGCCGACGCGGGCGGTCGCGGACGAGCTCGCGGTGCTCATCGACGTCGACGTCCCGGTGCGCGTGGTGCCGCACGGCGTGCGGGTGCCTTCCGGCTCGGCCGAACTGGACCTCCCGGCGCGGTACGTGCTGGCCGTCGGCACGATCGAGCCGCGCAAGGGCATCGACGTGCTGGTCGACGCGGTCGCGGCGCTGGAGGGCACGGTGCTGGTGCTGGCCGGCCAGCCGGGCTGGGGCGGCATCGACCCGGTGGCGCTGGCGGCCGAGCGCGGCCTGCCCGCCGACCGGCTGCGGATGCTGGGGAAGGTGACCGACGCCGAGCTGGCGACCGTGCTGCGCCGGGCCGGCGTGCTGGCCGTGCCGAGCCTCGCCGAGGGGTTCGGGCTGGGGCTGCTGGAGGCGATGGCGGCGGGGATCCCGGTGGTGCACACCGACGTCCCGGCGCTGGCCGAGGTGGCCGGCGGGGCCGGGGTCATGGTGCCCCGCGGGGACGCCGCGGCGCTGGCTTCCGCGCTGCGCGAAGTGCTCGGTTCGCCGGCGAGGGCGGCGGAGCTGACCCGGGCGGGGCGGGAGCGGGCGAAGGCGTTCACCTGGCGTCGCGCGGCCGAAGCCGTCTGGGCGATCCACCGCCGGCCCCACGACTGAGCCGCTCACCAGCCCGGTTTGCCAGTTCCCCACCATGGCGCCGGAGCCCCGCCGTACCCTGCAGGGGTGAGCGACGATCCCCGGGTGCTGATCGACGCGACCGCGGTCCCCGCGGACCGCGGCGGTGTCGGGCGGTACGTGGATTCGCTCGTCGCCGCCCTCGACGCGGACGGGGCGCGGCTCACCGTCGTCTGCCAGCCCCGCGATCTGCAGCTCTACGACCAGCTGGCGCCGCGCTCGCGCGTCGTTCCCGCGTCGCCGGCCACGAGCACCCGCACGGCCCGCCTGACCTGGGAGCAAGCGACCCTGCCGCGGCTGGCGCGCCGGCTCGGCGCGGACGTCGTCCACTCACCGCACTACACGATGCCGGTGGCGACCTCGGCCGCGTCGGTGGTCACGCTGCACGACGCGACGTTCTTCACCGACGCCGTGCTGCACTCCTCGGTGAAGGCCCGCTTCTTCCGCGCGTGGACGGCGACGGCGCTTCGCCGCGCGACACTGTGCGTAGTGCCTTCGGCGGCGACGGCCTCGGAGCTAGCCAGGGTCGGCCCGGTCCGGCACGCGTTGCTGGAAGTGATTCACCACGGCGTCGACAGCGAGCGCTTCCACCCGCCGTCCCCGGCGGAGGTCGCGGCGGCGCGCGCGGCCGTCGGCCTGGGGAAGACGCCGTACGTGGCCTTCCTGGGCGCGCTGGAGCCGCGGAAGAACGTGCCCGCGTTGATCCGCGGGTTCGCGCGCGCGGTCGCCGGCCGCCCGGACGCCCCGGCGCTGGTGCTGGCCGGCCAGCCGGGCTGGGACACCCAGGTCGAGCGCGCGCTGGACGCGGTCCCGCACCGGCTGCGCGTGATCCGGGCGGGCTACCTGCCGTTCGGCACGCTGGCGGGTTTCCTCGGCGGCGCGGAGCTGGTGGCGTACCCGTCACTGGGCGAGGGGTTCGGGCTGCCGGTCCTGGAGGCGATGGCGTGCGGCGCGTGCGTCCTGACCACGCGCCGGTTGTCGCTGCCGGAGGTGGGTGGCGACGCGGTGGCGTACTGCGGGGTGGGCGCCGGCGACGTCGCGGCCGCTCTTGGTGAGCTGCTCGCGGACCCGGGCCGGCGGGCCGAGCTGGCGACGGCCGCGCAGCAGCGCGCGAAGGAGTTCTCGTGGGCCACGACCGCGGAACGCCATCGGGAGGCGTACGCGAAAGCCTGGTCCCGCCACCTCCGCACCCGCTGAACCGTGCTCGAGAAGCCGACACGCGTGATCGAAGGGTCGACACGCGTGATTCAAAGGTCGACACGGCGACAACCGGCCTCGCTCGGCGTGTCGACCTCGCAATCACGCGTGCCGGCTTTCCGATCACGCGTGCCGGCGCTTCCGTCACGGCCCCCGGGGTGGCGGGGTTGCCCTGCGTGACGAGTGGACAATGGCCGGGTGACTGAGCAATCCCGCTATGGCGACGATGTCGGCGTCGTGACCGTGACCTACTTCTCCGAGGACACCATCGAGCGGTTCCTCGACACCCTCGAGAAGGCCACCGAGCGCGAAGTCAAGGTGGTCATCGCGGACAACGCGTCCGTCGAGGGTGCCCTCGAGCGGGTCACCGCCGACCGGGCGAACGTGCAGCTGCTCACCATCGCGGAAAACGTCGGCTACGGGACCGCCGCGAACCGGGGCGTCGCCGAGCTCGACGACTCCTACGGCTGGGTCGTCGTCGTCAACCCGGACCTCGAATGGGAGCCCGGGTCGCTCGACGCGCTGCTCGAGGTCGCCGGGCGGTGGCCGCGCGGGGGTGCCTTCGGGCCGCTGATCCACGACGTCGGCGGCACGGTCTACCCCTCGGCCCGGCTCCTGCCGTCCTTCGGGCGCGGGATCGGGCACGCCGTCTTCGCGAAGGTCTGGCCCGGCAACCCCTGGACCAAGCAGTACCGGCAGGAGAGCGGCACGCCGGTCGAGCGCACCTCGGGCTGGCTGTCCGGCTCGTGCCAGCTGATCCGCCGGGAGGCGTTCGACTCCGTCGGCGGCTTCGACACGCGCTACTTCATGTACTTCGAGGACGTCGACCTCGGCGACCGGCTGGCCAAGGCGGGCTGGCTGAACGTCTACGCGCCGACCTCGCGGGTGACGCACGAAGGCGGCCACTCGACGTCACAGGCGTCGAAGAAGATGCTCGCGGCGCACCACGCCAGCGCCTACCGCTACCTCGCCGATCGCCACCAGGGGCTCGCCTGGAAGCCGGTGCTGGCCGCCGTGAAGCTCGGCCTCGCGCTGCGGCTGAAGCTGGAAACCCGCTAGATCCCGTCGAGCCGGCGCGAAAGGTCGGACTTGCCGATGTTCTGCGTCACCGTCGGCACCAGGCCGGTGTCCTCCGGGTCGGGCTCCTTCAGCGGGCTCGTGACCTGCTCGGCCTGGGGCCGGCGGGACAGTGGCATCGAGGCGGGCATCGGAGTGGGCAGCGGTGTCGTCGGCGACGGCGTGCTCAGCGGTGTCGTCTGCTGCGGGCGGCGGCCACCCTGGAGCTCCATCCGCCGCGTCGGCGCCGAGCCGGCCAGCGGGTGGTCGTTCTCCTCGATCAGCGACGCCGGCAGCTGCGTGGTCGTGTCGGGGTCGCGGCTGCGGTCGAGCCCGTCGATCTGCGCGCGCGGGATCTGCTGGGTGTTCGACGAGTCCATCGGTGACGTCGCGCTGTCGGGTGTCACGACGAACACACCGCGCGCCTGGGCTCGTGCGAGCAGGGCGTCCGCCCGATCGCGGGGGTCCATCCCCTCGGCCTCCCGACTGACCCGGGGCCCTCTGGGGAAAGGCCCGCCTGTTTCCTGTCTAGGGTAGGCCCTCCGGGCGACCTCCGTCAGGGTTTCCCACGGCTTGTCGCTCAGCGGTGCGTGATAAAAGAGGAGATTTCCGTGACGTCCGAGGTCCGAACCGACGCTGTCGACGCCGTCGTGCTGGTCGGGGGCAAGGGCACGCGCCTCCGGCCATTGACGCTGTCGGCGCCGAAGCCGATGCTCCCCACAGCCGGGACCCCCTACCTGAGCCACCTGTTCTCCCGCATCCGCGAAGCCGGCATCCGGCACGTCGTGCTGGGCACGAGCTACCGGGCGGAGGTCTTCGAGGAGTACTTCGGCGACGGCAAGTCCATCGGCCTCGACCTGGAGTACGTCGTCGAGGAGGAGCCGCTCGACACCGCGGGCGCGATCCGGAACGTCTACGACCGGCTCCGGGCCGACCACGTGATCGTCTTCAACGGCGACATCATCTCCGGCTCGGACCTCGGCGAGCAGCTGCGCGTCCACCGCGAATCCGAGGCCGACGTCACCCTGCACCTGCAGCGCGTGCCGGACCCCAGCCGGTTCGGGTCGGTGCCGACCGACGAGACCGGGCGCGTCCAGGCGTTCCTCGAGAAGACGCCGGACCCGCCGACCGACCAGATCAACGCCGGCTGCTACGTCTTCCGCCGCCCGGTGATCGAGGCCATCCCGACGGGACGGCGGGTGTCGGTCGAGCGCGAGACGTTCCCACAGCTGCTGGAGCAGGGCGCGCACATCCAGGGCTTCGTCGACGAGTCCTACTGGCTGGACGTCGGCACGCCGGAAGCGTTCGTGCGCGGCTCGGCCGACCTGGTGCGCGGCCTGGCGCCGACGTCCGCGCTGCCCGGCCGCCCCGGCGACTTCCTGGTCCTGGACGGCGCGTCGGTGGCCGAGGACGCCCAGCTGTCCGGCGGCTCGACGATCGGCGTCGCCGCGGTCGTGGGCCCGGGCGCGAAGATCGACGGCTCGGTCCTGTTCGACGGCGCGGCGGTCTCCGAGGGCGCGATCGTCGAGCGTTCGGTGCTCGGGCACGGCGCCCGCGTCGGCGCCGGCGCGGTGCTGCGCGGCGTGGTGCTGGGCGACGGCGTGTCCGTCGGGGCCGGCTGCGAGCTCCTCGACGGCGCCCGCGTCTGGCCGGACGTCGTCCTGCCCGACGGATCCGTCCGCTTTTCGAGCGACGCGTAGCCCGATGTACTGGCGTCCCGCGTTCGAGGTCGACCTGGGCCGGGTCCTGGGTCCGCTGAAGCGCGGCCGCGGGTCGCTCAACATCCTCACCGACGAGCGCGGCATCACCTGGCTCGCGTCGAACACCCCGGACGGCCCCGGAACGCTGGCGCTGCGCCGCTGTTCGGACGGCCGCATCGAGGCCGCGGCCTGGGGTGAGGCGAAGGACCGGCTGCTCGCCGGCGTGCCCGCCTTGCTGGGGGCGGACGACGACGATTCCGGGTTCGTCGCGCACCACGACGTCGTCGCCCGGGCCCGCCGGGCGAACCCCGGCCTGCGGCTCGGGTCGACCGGGGTGGTGTGGGACTGGCTGGTGCTCGCCGTGCTGGAGCAGAAGGTGACGGGCAAGGAAGCGATCCGGTCGTGGGCCGAGCTGTGCCGCCGCTTCGGCACGCGCCCACCCGGCCCGGCGCCCGAGCGGCTGCGCGTGCCCCCGGCGCCGGCGGCGCTGAGGGCGCTGCCGGACTGGCACTGGCACCGCGCGGGGGTGGACATCAAGCGCCGGACGGCGTTGCTGAACGCGGCGCGCGTGGCGGGTCACCTGGAGCGGGCGGTGGAGCTGCGCGGGCTCGAAGGCCGCCACTGGTTGCGCCAGGTCCCGGGCATCGGAGTCTGGACGGCGGCGGAGATCGCCCAGCGCGCCTGGGGCGACCCGGACGCGGTGAGCTTCGGCGACTACAACATCCCTTCGATGGTCGGGAATGCGGTACTGGGCACGAAGCTCGACGACACGGGGATGGCGGAGGTGCTGGCCCCGTACGCACCGCAGCGGCAGCGGGTGGTGCGGTATTTGGAGGCGGCCGGGCACACGCGGCCACGGTTCGGGCCGAGGATCGAGCTGCGCGACTACCGCGCGATGTGAGGGCTGCAGGCTGCTGCGCCGAAGGCCGCCATCGCGGCATCACTGCGCTGATGGTGGCCCCGGAAGGCGCCGAACCACGGACTTCGGCTACTGCTGCGGGGGATAACCGCCCGGCGGCGGCGGGTACGGCGGCTGCTGACCCGGATAGCCCTGCGGCGGTCCGCCATAACCCTGCTGTGGCGGGTATCCCGGCGGCTGCTGTCCCGGATATCCCTGCTGCGGCGGGTATCCCGGCTGCTGGTACCCCGGGTACTGCGGCGGGTACGGCGGCTGCTTCGGCTTGCTCGAGTTCACGATGAACAGCACCACCCCGGCGACGCCGGCGAGCCCCACCAAGATGATCAGCAGCATCAGGACGCTCACCATCAGCCGTTCCCCTCGTCGAGTGCCGCGCGGACGATCGACAGCGCTTCGGCGTCGTCGAGGCCGAGCCTACGGGTGGTCTTCGCGTACTCCGCCGCCGCCTGCTGGGCTCGGCGGCGGCTCTGGTCGCCCGCCGCCGCGACGAAGCTGCCCGCGCGGCCGCGGGTCTCGATCAGGCCCGCTTCCTCCAGCTCGCGGTACGCCCGCGCCACCGTGTTCGGGGCGATGCCCAGGTCGGCCGCGAGCTGCCGGACCGTGGGCAGTTTCGTGCCGACGGCCAGGCTCCGGTCGTTGATCCGCGTCGCGAGCCCGGACCGGACCTGCTCGAACGGCGGGACCGGCGAACCGCTGTCGAAGGGGACGATCACCAGCTCTGCGGACCCGCTCCCGGCCCCGGCAGCTGCTGCGGCGGCGGGAACGACGGCCCCTGCGGCGCGTACTGCTGCGGCGCGGGCGGATAGCCCGGCTGCTGCGGGAACCCCTGCTGCGGCGAAGGCGGCGGATGTCCCGGCGCGAACCCCGGCTGCGCGAACCCCTGCGAAGCCGGCTGCGGGAAACCTTGTGACGGCGGCTGCGCGAAACCTTGCGCGCGCGGCTGCGGGAATCCCTGCGACGGCGGCGCGGCAAACCCCTGCTGCGGCGGGAAGCCCGGGTTCGGCGGGAACTGCCCGCCGTTCTTCATCGCCTCTTCGCGGCGCATCTTCGACACCCGCACCACCACCGCGATGATGAACACGATGACGCCCAGGACGATCAGCCCGAGCACGATGTACCCGAACACGCCGGTGTCACCGCCACCGCCGGAGTGGTAGTGCACCCGCTCCGGGAACTGTGTAGCCATGTGGTCCCTCCCTCTCCGCGAACCAGGCTATCGCCCGGCACCGGCAGGAACGGCCGCTTTCACCGGATCGGCGAGATCTTCCGACCCCGCGGGCAGCGCGTCCGCCGGCCACCACCGCAGGTCGTCGGACTCGTCGCTGCGCACCGGCGAGGCGCCCGGCGGGGCGTGCACCGCGAACCGGACGTCGAAGTGCCGGGTCGGTACGCCCAGCGAGCACGTGATCGGGTGGACGTCCAGGTGCACCGGCTCGGCGGAGATCCGCAGCCCGGCCATCCCCGACTCCTCGGTCGCCTCCCGCAGCGCCGCCCCGGCCAGTGACGTGTCCGACGGCTCGCAGTGGCCGCCGAGCTGCAGCCACCTCCCAACCCGTGGGTGCAGCGTCAGCAGCACCCGCGTGCCGGTGTGGTCCAGGACCACCGCCGACGCCGTCAGGTGCCCGGCCTCGCACGACCGCTGACACGAATCCTCACGAGCGGCCAGGAAACCGAGGAACGCCTGGCGCAGCGACTCCTGGGCAGCGACAGCAGGCCGCCACGACGAAAGCGTCGTGACGGCGTCCGCGTGCAGGCTCACAGTTCCAGCAGCCCTTCGCCGGCCAGGGCCGGGCCGCGCGGGTCCGGCTCGGTGAGCGGGACGCCGATGGCGACCGAACCGAGCGGCTGCCAGCGCTCGTCCAGGCCGAGGACGTCGCGGACGACGTCGGCGGCGAAGATCGTCGAGCCGATCCAGCACGAACCCAGGCCCTCGGCCGCCAGCGCGACCAGCAGGCCCTGGACCGCGGCGCCGCCGGCCACGGTGAACATCGTCTTCTCGCAGTCGTTGCGCCGGTCGTCGCGGTAGGTGTGCGCGCCGTCCGGCACGAGGAACGGGATGACGACTTCCGGGGCCCGGTACAGGATGTCGCCCCGGCTGAGCCGCTTCGCGATCTGCTCCGGCGTGAAGTCGTCCCCGGACAGGTCGGCCTGCCACGACTCGCGCATCGCGTCGAGCAGCTTCTTCCGGACGCCGGAGTCGCGCAGCCAGACGAACCGCACCGGGTGCGTGTGGTGCGGCGCGGGCGCGGTCAGCGCGGAGCCGACCGCCCGCCGGATCGAGGTGGGGGAGACCGGCTCGTCCGCGAAGTGCCGCACCGACCGCCGGGCCGGGACGGCTTCGCGCCGCCCCTGCGCGACGGCTTCGTTGACGCCCAGCCGGAAGAGGTCCTCCTCCAGCGGCCGGATCAGGTTCCGCGCGGTCGAGCCGTCGTCCTCCAGGGAGAGCCCGCGGACCACCGCCACCGGCGTCCCGCCCAGCTTGCCCTTGACCAGGTCGGCGGCCGCGGCGAGCTCGTCGGCGACGGCGACCTCGGTGACGGCCAGTTCGTTGCCCTGCCCGTCGATCTGTCCCTGGTAGGCGTGCAGCACGCGCAGCCCGGACGAGCCGATGGCGGCGTCGGTCTGCCCGACCCGCCAGGCCCGGCCCATCGTGTCGGTGACGACGACGGCGACCTCGACGCCGAGCCGCTCCCGCAGCCCGTTGCGCAGCGCCAGCGCCGAAGCGTCCGGGTCGGCGGGCAGCAGCGCCACCTCGTCACCGGCCACATTGGACGCGTCGATCCCGGACGCGGCCTGCACGATCCCCAGGTGGTTCTGGGTGATCACCGTGCGCGCGATCCGGGCGACGATCCGCACGGCCTCCTGCTCGACGAGCTTCCGGCGTTCGGCGTCGCGGGCTTCGGGGTCCCGCGGCACGCGCACGAGCCTGCCCTCGGCCTTGGAGACGATCTTGCTGGTCACGACCAGCACGTCACCGGAGCGCAGCCAGGGCGCGGCGGCCACGATCGCGCCGGTCAGGTCGTCGCCCGGGCGGAACTCCGGCAGCCCGGTGACGGGCAGGATCTCCAGCTTGGGGGCAGCGTGGTCACTGGTGTTGGTCAACGGGGGCTCCAGCCAGTTCGAGGGCGGCGCGGGCCATCGCCGCGGTCGCGTCCACATCGGACATCAGCAGCGGGACGTCGCGGACGGTCACGCCCGGCACGTCCGCCGTCTCGCCTTCGGCGATCAGCCAGCCGTCGAGCACGCCGCCGTCCTTGCGCGAGCCGTAGTGCCGGCCCACCGCCTCGGCCGACGTCTCGACGCCGATCGCGGTCAGGCACGCGTCGGCCATCCCGCGCAGCGCCTTGCCGCCGATGATCGGCGACACCCCGACCACGCCGGCGGACGTCTTGCGCAGCGCGTCCCGGACCCCCGGCACGCTCAGCACGGTGCCCACCGACACGACCGGGTTCGACGGCGCGAACAGCACCGCGTCCGCCCCGGCGATGGCCTCCAGCACGCCCGGCGCGGGCTTGGCCTCGTCGGCCCCGACCGCGACGATCGAGTGTGCCTTCGGCTCGGCGCGGTAGCGCACCCACCACTCCTGGAAGTGGACGGCCTTCTGCTGCCCGTCCTGCTCCGGGTCGTCGATCACGACGTGCGTCTCGACCCGGTCGTCCGACATCGGCAGCAGCCGGACACCGGGCTGCCAGCGATCGCACAGGGCCTCGGTGACCGCCGAGAGCGGGTAGCCCGCGCGCAGCATCCGCGACCGGATCAGGTGGGTGGCGATGTCCTTGTCGCCGAGGCCGAACCAGGTCGGCTCGGCGCCGTAGGCGGCCAGCTCCTCCTTGACGACCCAGGTCTCGCCCGAGTGCCCCCAGCCGCGTTCTTTGTCGATCCCGCCGCCCAGGGTGTACATGCAGGTGTCCAGGTCCGGACAGATCCGCAGCCCGTGCATCCAGACGTCGTCGCCGGTGTTGACCAGCGCCGTCACCTCGTGCTCCGACTCGGAGGCACCCTCGGGTGCCATGCCCAAAGCCGCCTTGACACCCAGCAGGAAGCGGGCCCCGCCCACTCCGCCGACCACTACCACGATCTTCACGACGTCGAATCCTCGCACGAGCCGGGTGCGGGCACCCAGTACCGGTATCTGTGGTGCGGGGCGTAGCCGAGCCCCGCGTAGAGCGCGAGCGCGCCCGAATTCCCCTCCGCGACCTGCAACACCGCGCGGTCGGCTCCGTGTTCCGCACCCCAGGTCTGCACGGCGTCCATCAACGCCGACGCCAGCCCGCGGCGGCGGAAGGCGGGATGCACCGCCAGCCGCCCGACGTGCAGCCAGTCGTCGACCAGGGCGGCGCGGACGGCGCCCGCGACACTGCCCTCGACCACCGCGAGGCCGTAGCCGACCTTCCCGCCGGTGAGGACCTGCCGTGCGGCGGGAGTGTCCTCGCCCGGGCGCAGCGTGAGCTCCCACCAGCCGGGCCCGGGCTCGTCGCCCACCGTGACGCCGGGCACAGCGGTGACATTCGGGCCTTCGGCCCGAGCCGGGGGCTCCGCCACCCGGAACCCCCGAAAACGTGCGGCGGTGACCAGCGGGGCGGTCAGCACCTCGACCTCGTGGCCGGCACCGTGCCCGGTGGCCGGCACCCACCCGGCCGCGCTGATCGCGTGTTCGTTCGGGCTGTCCCGGACCACCTGCACCATCGGGGCGATCCCCCGATCGTGGGCGAAATCACACACCGCGTGCAGGGCCTCGGCGAGCGGGCGGCCGGCGTCGCCGACGGCGAGTGCGCTGTTGGCGCGCCCGGTGAAGCCGTCCGCCCAGCGCAGGCGCCACTCACCCAGGGGATCCTCCGCCAGGGGTGGCCATGCTTTGCTGCACGTGATTTCGAGCTTCTCGCGGACGTTCACCGCTAGATTGTGACGGAGACGGTGAACGTCGCGGGAGCGGATTTCCGCAGGAGGTGTGGCGTGGGTATCCAGCGCAAGGACGAGCGGCACAACGAGAAGGTCGTCGACGAGATCGCCGAGGGGTTCAACCGAGCCGTGGGGGAGAAGAAGCCCGGAAGTGACACGCCCGAAACCGGCGCGAGCGAGGCCCCCAAGCCGCGCTTCGTCATCACCGGTGACGCCCGGGCCACCCCGCCCCCGCGCCGCCGCCAGAGGTGAGCCCGTACCCCCGGTATGGCTAAGGCTTGCCTCACCGATCGAACGGGTGCCGACGCCGCGTAATGTCGGCACCGACTGGCTGTTTGCTGAGACTGTGTTTGCAGAGAAAAGCAGGAGTGCGCAGTGACCTACGTGATCGCCGAGCCCTGCGTCGACGTGCTCGACAAGGCGTGTATCGACGAGTGCCCCGTGGACTGCATCTACGAGGGCGAGCGGATGCTGTACATCCACCCGGACGAGTGCGTCGACTGCGGCGCCTGCGAGCCGGTCTGCCCGGTCGAGGCGATCTACTACGAGGACGACGTCCCGGACACCTGGTCGGACTACACCAAGGCGAACGTCGACTTCTTCGACGAGCTGGGCTCGCCCGGCGGTGCGTCCAAGGTGGGCAAGACCGCGCACGACCCGGCCTTCATCAAGGCGTTGCCCCCGCAGGGCGAATGAACCGGATCGCGCTGCCCGACTTCCCCTGGGATTCGCTCGCCGAGGTCAAGGCCACGGCCCAGGCGCATCCCGGTGGGGTCGTCGACCTCTCCATCGGCACGCCGGTCGACCCGGTCCCGGCCGGCATCCGCGAGGCCCTCGCGTCGGTCTCGGAGATCCCCGGGTACCCGACCACCCACGGCATCCCGGCGCTGCGGGAAGCCGCGCGCGGAGCGCTTTCGCGGCGGCACGGCGTCGACGGCATCGAGCCGGACGCCGTGCTGCCGACGATCGGGTCCAAGGAGGCCGTGGCCTGGCTGCCGCGGCTGCTCGGCTTCGGCCCCGGCGACGTCGTCGTCATCCCGGAGCTGGCGTACCCGACGTACGAGGTCGGCGTGCTGCTGGCCGGCGCGTCGATCCTGCGGTCCGACGGCCTGACCGCGCTCGGCCCGCGGAAACCGGCGATGATCTGGCTGAACTCGCCGTCCAACCCGACCGGCCAGGTGCTGCCCGTCGAGCACCTGCGCAAGGTCGTCGAGTGGGCGCGCGAGCGGGACGTCGTCGTGGTCTCCGACGAGTGCTACCTGGCGCTCGGCTGGGAGTCCGACCCGCTGTCGGTGCTGCACCCGGACGTCTGCGGCGGCCGCACCGAAGGGCTGATCGCGGTGCACTCGCTGTCGAAGTCGGCGAACCTGGCCAGCTACCGCGCCGGGTTCCTGACCGGTGACCCCCGCCTGATCGCGCAGCTGCTCGAGGTCCGCAAGCACGCGGGCATGATCGTGCCGCGCCCGGTCCAGGAGGCGATGGTCGCCGCCCTGACCGACGACGAGGCCCTGCGCACGCAGCGCGAGCGCTACGCCCGCCGCCGCCTCGCCCTGCGAAAGGCGTTGCTGGACAACGGCTTCCGCATCGACCACTCCGAAGCGGGGCTCTACCTCTGGGCGACCAGGGACGAGGACGCCGCGGCGACGGTCCGGTGGCTGGCCGACCGCGGGATCCTGGTCGCGCCGGGGACGTTCTACGGCCCGAAGGGCGGCAAGCACGTCCGCGTCGCGCTGACCGCGACCGACGAGCGCGTCGACGCCGCTGTGGAGCGCCTGACTCAGTAGTCGCGGCCGGTGAGGCCCCGGTAGATGAACCGCGTGAGCAGCTCGATCGCTTCTTCGTCGGTCGGTGGTGTCCAGTCCGGCGGTGAGCCATGCAGCCACGTCGCCGCGAAGGCGTCGACGAGGTTGTACATCAGCATCCCGCAGCGGTCCGGCGTCGTGGGCAGCTTCAGCCCGGCGCGGGTGATGTGCGCGAGGTGGTCGTCGAGGTCGGCGGCCTGGGACGCGCCGAACTGCGCGAGCGTGCGGGCGAACGTCTCGCTGACCATCGCCGCCTGGCGCAGCGCCAGCATGGTCGCGGCGTTCTCCCGGTAGAAGGTCCAGTACTGCCGGACGTGCCAGCGCACGGCCGCGGGGTCGCTGAAGTCGGTCAGGTGGTCCTCGCTGTCGGCGCTCTCGTCGCCGGACGCCGCGATGTCGGCCATGAGCGCTTCTAGCAGCTCTTCCTTGCCCGCGAAGTGGTTGTAGAACGACCCCGCGGCCCGGCCCGCCTCGGCGGTGATGTCGGTGATCTTCGTGTTCAGGTAGCCCTTCCGGGCGAACACGCGCTTGGCCGCGGCCTTGAGCGCGACCTCGGTCTCCGCGGCCTTTTCCTTGCGGCTCGTCGCCGTCATCGCCACCTCCCTTGACACGGGACGCTAGCAGCGTCATTCTGAATTTAGATTCACTGAACTCAAATTCACTGGGAGGGCGACATGGACACACGGGCGCTGATCGCGGGAGCGGGACCGACCGGGCTGACGCTGGCCATCGAGCTGGCGCGGCGGGACGTCGCCGTGCGGATCATCGACAAGGCCGAGACCTACTTCGTGGGCTCGCGCGGAGACGGGCTGCAGCCGCGCACGCTGGAGGTGTTCGAGGACTTGGGCGTGCTCGACGCGGTGCTGGCCGCGGGCATGGCCCCGGTGCCGATGAAGATTCACCTCGGCGGCGAGGTGGTGGGCGAGCGGATGATGTTCGACCCGGTCGAGCCGACGCCGTCACGGCCGTACGCGACCGGCTGGTTCCTGGGCCAGTCGCAGACCGAGGGGATCCTGCGCGACCGGCTGGCCGAGTACGGCGTGCGGGTCGAGCTCGCGACCGCGCTGACCGGCTTCGACCAGGACGCTGACGGCGTCACGGCGACGCTGAGCACGGGGGAGACCGTCCGCGCGGAGTACCTGGTCGGCGCGGACGGCGGCAAGAGCTTCGTGCGCAAGACGCTGGGGATCGCGTTCGAGGGCATCACCGACGAGTCGATCCGGATGCTGCTCGGCGACGTCCGGGCCGACGGCCTCGACCGGAACTACGGCCACTGGTTCGCGACCCCGGACGAGCCGATGAGCGGGATGTCGTTCAGCCCGCTGCCGGGCACGCCGCACTTCCAGTTCGGCGCGGCGCTCGGTGACGGCGAGACCGACGTCGAGACGGCGTTGCCCGCGGTCCAGGCCCGGCTCGACGCACTGAGCGGCGGCACGGTCAAGCTGACCGACCTGGCCTGGTCGACGGTGTGGCGGCCGAACGTCCGCCTGGCCGCCCGCTTCCGCGACGGCCGGGTGTTCCTGGCCGGCGACGCGGCGCACGTCCACCCGCCGACGGGCGGGCAGGGGCTGAACACCGGCGTCCAGGACGGCTACAACCTGGGCTGGAAGCTCGCGGACGGGGCACCCGAGCTGCTGGACAGCTACGAAATCGAGCGGAGGACGGTCGCGGCCCGGGTGCTCGGGGTGACGGCCGGGATCCTGCAGAAGTACGTCGACGGGGACGACGACGCCCACCACCGCGGCGAGGAGACGAACCAGCTGAACATCACCTACCGCGGCGGCCCGCTGTCACCGGCCGGGACGGGCGGGCTGCGGCCGGGCGACCGGGCGCCGGACTCGCTGCTGACCGACGCGAACGGCAAGGCGGTGCGGCTGTTCGAGCTGTTCCGCGGCCCACACGCGACGGAGCTGCTGTTCGGGGCGGGCGAGACGCCGGGGTACCGGATCCTGCCGGCCGGGAGCGTGGCGACGGGAACGGACCTGGTCGACGAGGGCGGCCACGCGTACGCGGCTTACGAGGCTTCGGACGGCCGCCGGGTGCTCATCCGCCCCGACGGTTACGTCTGGTCGATCACCGGCTCGTGAGTGGTAAGGCGGGTTCTAACCCGCCTTACCACTCACGAGCGCTCAGGCGTGGAGGGCCTTGGCGGCCGAGTCCACCGCTTTCCACGACTTCCGCCAGGTGGCGCGGACCTCGGCGCGGCGGCTCAGCTCGCGCTCGGCGATCCGGCCGGCGACGAACCCCATCGGGCCGTCCGCCGACTCCAGGACCGTGCGCATCCGCTCGGCCGCGATCACCGCGTCCTGGTGCTCGCCGAGCACGGTCTGGAAGTCCTTGGTCGCCTTGAGCAGCTGCTTGATCTTCGCCGCCTGCTTCTTCTTCGCCGACGTCTGAGCCAGCTCCGCCGCGTACCGCAGCTTCTTGCCGTGGATGCGCAGCGCGTGCAGGTCGTCGTCCGGCGGGTCGGCGGGCAGGGCGCGGACGGCCTTGGTGAGCTTGCGGTGCGGCTTCGCCAGCCCGGCGATCAGGTCGTGCGGCTTCTCGCTCGCCGCCGCGGCCGACGCGCCGTCCCGCGTCAGCAGGCTCACCTCGCGCAGCAACGTCGAGTACCGGGCACTCGACAGCGCCCGCGTCAGGCGCCGCTTCGCCGAGGCTCGCTCGGTGACGAACTTCGCCACCAGGCGGCGGCCCGCCGCCTGGTCGCGGACCTCGAAGCCGGCGATGACCTCGCGCAGGTGCCCGATCAGCACGTCGTGATCGCGCACCTCGCCGAGGGACTGGCCGAGCCAGCCCAGCTCCGCGCGCACCGGTTCGGCGCCGTCGCCGACCAGCTCGCCGGACAGCTTCAGCACGCTGCGCATCCGCCGCAGGGCGACGCGCATCTGGTGCAGGTCTTCCGGGTCCACGCCGGAGCGCGTGCCGGGCTCGTGCGCGAGCAGCGCGCGGATCTCCCGGTCGAGCTTGGCGCGGACGTGGTGGACCGCCGGGTCGGCCGGACGCGCTTCGACGGGCGCGTCCGGCAGGCCCAGCTCGGCGGGCGTGCGAGGCAACGATTCGGTGGTCACCTAGTGAATAGTAGGTGAACGATCGCCCTCAGTCGTTGGCGTGGAGCGCCGCGTTCAGCTCGACGCCGGAGCCGGTCCGGGGCACGACCTCGACCGCGCCCGTCCCCGAGTTCCGCCGGAAGACCGCGCCCGAGATGCCGTTGAGCTCGCGGGCCTTGACGACCTTGCCCTCGACGACGACCTTCGTGCCCGCCGTGACGTACAGGCCCGCCTCGACGACCGAGTCGTCACCGAGCGAGATGCCCACGCCGCCGTTCGCGCCGATCAGGCAGCGTTCGCCCAGGGAGATCGTTTCCTTGCCGCCACCGGACAGCGTGCCCATGATCGACGCGCCGCCGCCGACGTCCGAGCCGTCGCCGACGACCACCCCGGCCGAAATCCGGCCCTCGACCATCGACGCGCCGAGCGTGCCGGCGTTGAAGTTGACGAAACCCTCGTGCATCACGGTCGTGCCGGAGGCCAGGTGGGCGCCGAGCCGGACGCGGTCGGCGTCGCCGATCCGGACCCCGGACGGCAGGACGTAGTCGACCATCCGCGGGAACTTGTCGACGCTGTAGACGGTCACCGGGCCGCGCGCCCGCAACCGCAGCCGGGTCGCCTCGAAGCCGTCGACCGGGCACGGGCCGTGGTTGGTCCACACGACGTTGGCCAGCAGTCCGAACATGCCGTCGAGGTTCTGGCCGTGCGGGCGGACCAGCCGGTGCGAGAGCAGGTGCAGCCGCAGGTACATGTCGTGGGTGTCCGCCGGGGCGTCGGCCAGCCTGCCGATCGTGGTGCGCACGGCGACGACCTCGACCCCGCGGTCGGTGTCCGGGCCGAGCAGCGCCGCGGCGGCTTCGCCGAGCAGCTCCTTCGCCTCGTCCGCGCCGAGTCGCTCGGTGCCGGCGGTGCCGCTTTCGGTCAGCTTCGGGTGCGGGTACCAGGTGTCGAGGACCGTCCCGTCGGTGGTGACGGTGGCCAGCCCGACGCCGCTGGCGCCGGTCGTTTCGGGGTTCGGGCTCTGCTCGCTCACGGCCCTCACCGTAGTGGAGTGACGCGGATCAACCACTCGTGGGCCGGGCGTCTACCTGCTTCTTCAGGCCCGCGAGGGCGCCGGCGATGTCGACGAGCGCCTGCGAGCAGGGACCGCCCGCGGCCGGGACCGTGGTGCAGCCCGCGCCCCGGAAGGACCCGACGGCCTGCTCCAGCTTGGCCGCCTCGGCGACCAGCCGCGGGTCGCGGTCGTCCGCGCGCTTGCGGGCCGCGCCCGGCACGTTGGCGACCTCCGTGACGTACTTCTCGCAGCCCTTCGGCAGCTGGGTGCGCGGGCTCGCGTAGCACTGGTCCGCGGTCAGCGCGTCCAGCTTGGTCGGGAGCGCGTCCGGCCCGGGCTCGCCGGCCCGCGGCCGGGGCGCCGGGCCGGCCTCGTTCCCGCAGCCCGACAGGACCAGGACCAGCAACGCGCCGCTCACGGCGACCGGGAACTTGGGCACACCCCCACGGTAGCGTGCGGGTCAGTGTCAGGGTGATGTTGCCGCTGCTGCGGTGGTTGGATTCCTGGCCGCTGGTGATCTGGCTCGTAGCG
>NZ_PPHF01000186.1 GCF_002904335.1 Amycolatopsis sp. CA-126428
GCTGTTCTCGTCGTTCGCCGGCACGGTCGGCGCGGCGGGACAGGGCAGCTACGCGGCGGCCAACGCCTACCTCGACGGGCTGGCCGAGTACCGCGCGGCTTCCGGGCTCGCGGCGACGTCGATCGCCTGGGGCCCGTGGGCGGGCAGCGGCATGGCCACCGACGAGAAGGTCGACGCCCGGATGCGGCGCGGTGGCACGCCGCCGATGGCCGCCGAAACGGCGCTGCTGGCGCTCCGGCAAGCGGTCGCGCACGACACGTTCGTCGCCGTCGCCGACGTCGAGTGGGAACGGTTCGCCCCCGGCTTCACCGCGGCCCGGCCGAGCGCGCTCATCGGCGACCTGCCCGAGGCCCGCCGCGTCTTCGCCGACGCGGCCGCCGACGACACCGGGCACGGCCCCTCGTCCGTGCCGGACCGGATCGGCTCGCTGCCGGACGCCGAGGCCCGCCGCGCGCTGCTCGACCTCGTGCGCGCCCACGCCGCCGCGGTGCTCGGCCACCCCGGCCCCGAACACATCGAGCCGGGCCGGGCGTTCCGCGATCTCGGCTTCGACTCGCTGACCGCCGTCGAGCTGCGCACTTCCCTCGGCGCGGCCACCGGGCTGCGGCTGCCGGCCACGATGGTCTTCGACTACCCGAACGCCACCGTCCTGGCCGGCTACCTCGCCGGCGAGCTGCTCGGCTCGCCCGCGGACACCGGCGAGCAGCCGGCCGTGCCCGCCGTCCTCGACACCGACGCCGATCCGATCGTGATCGTCGGGATGGGGTGCCGGTTCCCCGGCGGGGTGCGTTCGCCCGAGGACTTCTGGGGCCTGCTCGAAGCGGGTGCCGACGCGATGAGCCCGTTCCCCGCCGACCGTGGGTGGGACGGCGAGGGCATCGGCGGTTTCCTCGACGGCGCCGCGGACTTCGACGCGGACTTCTTCGGGGTCTCGCCGCGCGAGGCGGTGGCGATGGACCCGCAGCAGCGGCTGCTGCTCGAGACGTCCTGGGAGGCGCTCGAAGACGCCGGCATCGATCCGCTGTCGCTGCGCGGCGACTCGGTCGGCGTCTTCATGGGGTCGAACGGCCAGGACTACCCGTGGCTGCTGCTGGGCACCGACGCGGACTCCGGCGGCTTCGCGGGCACGGGCAACGCGGCGAGCGTGCTGTCCGGCCGGATCGCGTACGTGCTGGGCCTCGAAGGACCCGCGGTGACGGTGGACACGGCGTGCTCGTCGTCGCTGGTGGCCCTGCACTGGGGGGTCGAATCGCTCCGGACCGGGGGCTGCTCGCTCGCGCTGGTCGGCGGGGTGACCGTGATGTCGACGCCGGGCTCGTTCGTGGAGTTCGACCGGCAGGGCGGGTTGGCGCCCGACGGCCGGGTGAAGGCGTTTTCCGAGGACGCGGACGGCACGGCGTGGGCCGAAGGCGTCGGCGTGCTGGTCGTGGAGCGGCTGTCCGATGCGCGGCGCCGTGGGCACACGGTGCTGGCGGTGGTGCGCGGGTCGGCGGTGAACCAGGATGGTGCGTCGAACGGGTTGACGGCGCCGAACGGTCCGTCGCAGCAGCGGGTG
>NZ_PPHF01000187.1 GCF_002904335.1 Amycolatopsis sp. CA-126428
GCTGTTCTCGTCGTTCGCCGGCACGGTCGGCGCGGCGGGACAGGGCAGCTACGCGGCGGCCAACGCCTACCTGGACGCGCTGGCGGAACACCGGCGCGGCGCGGGCCTGGCCGCCACCTCGATCGCCTGGGGCCCGTGGGCCGAGGCGGGGATGGCCGCCGAGGGGGCCGAGCGGATGCGCCGCGGCGGCCTCACCCCGCTGCCGCCCGCGGCCGCCACGCCGGCGCTCGGGCAGGTCACCGGCGCCGTCACGGTGACGGTCGCCGACGTCGGCTGGGAACGGTTCGCGCCCGGCTTCGCCGCCGCCCGGCCGAGTCCGCTGCTCGCCGAGCTTCCCGAAGTGCGCCGCGTCGCCGGCCGCCGGCCGGTCGCGAACCCGGTGCCGGCCGACCTGCCCGGAGCCGACCGGCCGGGCGCCCTGCTCGAACTCGTGCGCGCCCAGGCCGCGGCCGTGCTCGGCCACCGGGGTCCCGAGCAGGTCGATCCCGCCCGCGCCTTCCGGGAACTCGGGTTCGACTCGCTGACCGCCGTCGAGTTCCGCAACGCGCTCGGCGCGGCCACCGGCCTCTCGCTGCCGTCGACGCTGGTCTTCGACTACCCGACGGCCCAGGCGCTGGCCGGCTACCTCCACGCCGAGCTGTTCGGCGACTCACCGGAACCGGGCCGCCCCGCGCGGACCGTCGCGCTCGACGAGCCGATCGCGATCATCGGGATGAGCTGCCGGTTCCCCGGCGGCGTCGACTCGCCCGAAGCCCTGTGGCGGCTGCTGGACCTCGGCGTGGACGCGATGACGCCGTTCCCCGAGGATCGCGGCTGGGACGTCGAGGGGCTGTACGACCCGGACGGTGAGCGGCCCGGCACGTCGTACACCCGGCACGGCGGTTTCCTCGCCGGTGCCGCGGAGTTCGACGCGGGCTTCTTCGGGGTGTCACCCCGGGAAGCGGTGGCGATGGACCCGCAGCAGCGGGTGCTGCTCGAAGCGTCCTGGGAGGCGCTCGAAGACGCCGGGATCGACCCCCGGTCGGTGCAGGGCAGCCCGGTCGGCGTGTTCGTCGGGACCAACGGGCAGGACTACCCGATGCTGCTCGCGTACGCCGACCAGGACTCCGCCGGGCACGCGGGCACCGGCAACGCGGCGAGCATCGTGTCCGGCCGCGTGGCGTACACGCTGGGCCTGGAAGGCCCGGCGGTCACGGTCGACACGGCGTGCTCGTCGTCGCTGGTCGCCCTGCACTGGGCGAGTGAGTCGCTGCGCCGCGGCGAGTGCACGCTCGCGCTGGCGGGCGGGGTGACGGTGATGTCGACGCCGGGCTCGTTCATCGAGTTCAGCCGTCAGCGGGGGCTGGCCCCCGACGGCCGGGTGAAGGCGTTCTCCGCGGACGCGGACGGCACCGCCTGGGGCGAAGGCGCCGGCGTGCTGCTGGTCGAGCGCCTGTCCGACGCGCGCCGCAACGGGCACCCGGTGCTGGCCGTCGTCAAGGGCTCGGCGGTGAACTCCGACGGCGCGTCGAACGGCTTGACCGCCCCGAACGGCCCTTCGCAGCAGCGGGTGATCCGCGACGCGCTGGCCGCCGCCGGGCTCGAAGCGTCCGATGTGGACGCCGTCGAGGCGCACGGGACGGGCACCACGCTGGGCGACCCGATCGAGGCGCAGGCGCTGCTGGCCACCTACGGGCGGGACCGCGACCGGCCGTTGTGGCTGGGCTCGGTCAAGTCGAACCTCGGGCACACGCAGGCGGCCGCCGGGGTGGCCGGCGTGCTGAAGATGGTGCTGGCCCTGCGCCACGGCGTCCTGCCGCGGACGCTGCACGTCGGCTCGCCGACGTCGCACGTGGACTGGACCGCGGGAAACGTCGCGCTGGCGACCGAACCGGTGCCGTGGGACGGGGGCGAGCGTCCCCGCCGCGCCGGCATCTCGTCCTTCGGCCTCAGCGGCACCAACGCCCACGTCATCATCGAGGAGGACACCGAGCCGGCGCCGGCGAGGGACACCGAGCCCGTCGTCTCCGGTGGCACGGTGCCCCTCGTGCTCTCCGCGCGCGATGCCGACGCGCTGCGCGCCCAGGCACGCGCGCTCGCCGCCGTCGTGGAATCCCGCCCGGAAGCGGAGCTCGCCGACCTCGGCTGGTCGCTGCTCACGAGCCGGGCGTCGCTCGAACACCGGGCCGTGGTGCTGGCCGGCGACCGGGCCGCCGCGCTGGCCGGGCTGACGGCGCTCGCCGAGGGCGGCCGGGGCGGCGTCACCGGCGTGGTCGCGGAAGGCCGTTCGGCGTTCCTGTTCTCGGGACAGGGCGCGCAGCGGGCCGGCGCGGGCCGGGAGCTGGCCGAGACGTTCCCCGCGTTCGCCGAGGCGCTGGCCGCGGTGTGCGCGCACCTGGACGCCGAACTGGACCACCCGCTGCGGGAGGTGATGTTCGGCGACGCCGAGGTGCTCGACCAGACCCGGTACACGCAGGCCGCGCTGTTCGCGCTCGAAGTCGCGCTGTTCCGGTTGCTGGAGTCGTGGGGTGTCGCGCCGGACTACCTGGCCGGCCACTCGATCGGCGAACTGTCGGCCGCCCACGTGGCCGGCGTGCTTTCGCTGGCCGACGCCTGCCGGCTCGTCGGCGCGCGGGGCCGGCTGATGCAGGCACTGCCGCCCGGCGGGGCGATGGTGGCGATCCAGGCGAGCGAGGCCGAAATCGCCCCGCTGCTCACCGGCGGCGTGTCGATCGCGGCGGTGAACGGGCCCGCCTCGGTCGTGGTTTCGGGCGACGAGGACGCCGTCGAGGCGATCGCCGCCCGGTTCCGGGACGACCGCAAGACGCGCCGGCTGACCGTCAGCCACGCGTTCCACTCACCGCGGATGGAGCCGATGCTCGCCGAGTTCCGGCGCGTCGCGGCCGGGCTGACCTACCACGAGCCGTCGATCCCGGTCGTGTCCAACGTGACCGGAACCCTGGCCGCGGAGGGCGAACTGACCTCGCCGGACTACTGGGTGCGGCACGTCCGGCAGGCGGTGCGGTTCCACGACGGGATCACCTGCCTCGCGGCGGAGGGGGTCACCCGGTTCCTCGAACTCGGCCCCGACGGCGTGCTCACGGCGATGGCCGCCGAGTCGGCCGACGCCACGATGGCCGGGGTCCTGCGCAAGAACGGCGGCCCCGAGCCGGAGAGCGTGCTGACGGCCCTCGCGGCGCTCCACGTCACCGGGCAGCCAGTCGGCTGGACACGGCTGTTCACCGGCGCGCGCCGGGTCGCGCTGCCCGGCTACGCCTTCCAGCGCCGGCACTACTGGCCCCGGTTCGACGCCGCAAGGGCCGCCGCGGCCGGCCCGGCGAACGACGTCGACGCGCAGTTCTGGGCGGCCGTCGAGCGGGAGGACCTCGGCGCGCTGGCCGAGACCCTGTCCGTCGACGGCGAAACCACGCTCGGGTCGCTGCTGCCCGCGCTGTCGGCGTGGCGGCGTGAGCGGACCGAAAAGTCCACTGTGGACTCCTGGAACCACCGGATCGGGTGGCGGCGGATCGAGGCGACGGCCCGGCCCGCGCCGGCCGGGACCTGGCTGCTGGTGCTGCCGGTGCGGGCCGGCGACTGGCACGCGGCGGTCCGGAAGGCCCTCGAACAGCGGCTCGGCCGCTGCGTGCCGGTCGAGATCGAGACCTGCGCGGACCTCGACCGCGCCTCGCTCGCGGAGCGGTTGCGCGCGGCCGCCGCGGAGGAACCCGGCCTAGCCGGCGTGGTCTCCCTGTCTCCCTTGGCCGATACGGCCGAGCCGGGCGAACCGGCGGTGACGCTGGCGCTCGTGCAGGCACTCGGCGACGCCGGCGTCGCGGCCCCGCTCTGGTGCCTGACGACGGGCGCGGTGTCGGTCGACCGGGCGGAACCGGTCCGCAGCCGGATGGGGGCCGCGGCCTGGGGTCTCGGCCGGGTCGCGGCGCAGGAGGCGCCGGACCGCTGGGGCGGCGCCGTGGACCTGCCCGAGGTGCTCGACGAACGCGGCGCCGACCAGCTCGTCGCGGTGCTGGCCGGCCTCGACGGCGAGGACCAGGTCGCGATCCGGGCGACCGGCGTCTTCGGCAGGCGGCTCCTGCGCGCCGCCGCCGTGGACACGGCGGGCGAGTGGCCGGTCTCGGGCACCACGCTCATCACGGGCGGCACGGGTGCACTCGGCGCGGAGGTCGCCCGCTGGGTGGCGGGCCAGGGCGCGGAACACATCCTGCTCGCGAGCAGGAGCGGCGAGAACGCGCCCCGCGCGGCGGAACTCGCCACCGAACTGGCCGGACTGGGCGCGCGGGTCAGCGTCGTCGCGTGCGATGTCGCCGACCGGGACGCGGTGCGGCGCCTGCTCGCGGAAATACCGGAGGAGTACCCGCTCACCGCGGTGGTGCATGCCGCCGGCGTGCTCGACGACGGCGTGCTCGACTCGATGACCCCGGACCGGCTCGCCGCCGTGCTCGAGGCCAAAGTGGACTCCGCCGTGCACCTGCACGAGCTGACCCGGGAGCACGAGCTCCAGGCCTTCGTGCTGTTCTC
This sequence comes from Amycolatopsis sp. CA-126428, assembly GCF_002904335.1. Lineage (GTDB taxonomy): Bacteria > Actinomycetota > Actinomycetes > Mycobacteriales > Pseudonocardiaceae > Amycolatopsis. The sequence continues at coordinate 4,516 of NZ_PPHF01000187.1, forward strand.
CTCCTTCGCGGGCACGATCGGCGCGGCCGGGCAGGGCAACTACGTCGCCGCGAACAGCGCGCTCGACGCGCTGGCCGAGCAGCGCCGGGCGGCTGGCCTCCCCGCCACCTCCATCGCGTGGGGGCCGTGGGCCGAGGCGGGCATGGCCGCGGGCGAGACGGTGGCGAGTCGGCAGCGCCGCGGCGGTGTGCGCGCGCTCCCGCCGCGGCTGGCCGTGGCCGCGATGGCTCGCGCCGCCGAGCGTCCCGACGCGTGCCTGGTGGTGACCGACGTGGACTGGGCGGCCTTCGCGCCCGGGTTCACGGCGCTGCGGCCGAGCCGGCTGTTCGACGAGATCCCGGAAGCCCGGCGCGCTGCCGCCGCGGAACCCGAGAGCTCGCCGGCGGACTTCACGGCCCGGCTCGCGGCCCTGCCGGAAGGCGACCGGGCCAACGCCGTGCTCGAACTCGTGCGCGGGCAAGCCGCGGCGGTGCTCGGCCACGAGGGCGCGAGCGCGATCGAACCGGGGAAGGCGTTCTCGGACCTCGGCTTCGACTCGCTCACCGCGGTCGAGCTGCGCAACGTGCTCGGCGCGATCACCGGCCTCGCGCTGCCGGCGACCGTCGTGTTCGACCACGCGAACCCCGCCGCGCTGGCGCGGCGGCTGCGCAGCGAGCTGTTCGCCGGCGGCGAGGCCGAGGTCGTGCCGGTGCTGGCCGAGCTGGACCGGCTGGAGAGCGCCGTGGCCGCGCTCCCGGTCGAGCAGCTCGCGGGCACCCGCCTCGCGGCCCGCCTGCAGGCCCTCGTGAAGCAGCTCGGCGACGCACAGCACGGCGAACGCGGCAACGAGGTCGCGGAGCAGCTGCAGACGGCGACCTCGGACGAGGTCTTCGACTTCATCGACAAGGAGCTCGGCCTCGGCTGAGGCCGGTCCGAAGCGCCACCCAGCCAGCGAGACGACGAACCGGAGAGACCAGGATGGCGGACCAGGACAAGCTCCTCGACTACCTCAAGCGGGTGACGGCCGACCTCCACCAGACCAGGCAGCGGCTGAGCGAAGCCGAGGCCGGCCTGCCGGAGCCGATCGCCATCGTCGGGATGAGCTGCCGCTTCCCGCACGGCGCCGACACCCCGGAACGACTGTGGGACCTGCTGTCCGGCGGCGTCGACGTGATGTCGGAGTTCCCCGCCGACCGCGGCTGGGACCTCGACTCGCTCTACGACCCCGACCCGGAGAAGCCGGGGACGAGCTACGTCGCCGAAGGCGGCTTCCTCGACGCGGCGGGCGAGTTCGACCCGGCGTTCTTCGGGATCTCGCCGCGCGAGGCGCTGGCGATGGACCCGCAGCAGCGGCTGTTGCTGGAGACGTCGTGGGAGGCGATCGAACGCGGCGGCCTCGATCCCGCCTCCCTGCGCGGCGGGCAGGTCGGGGTCTTCGCCGGGACCAACGGCCAGGACTACGGCGGGCTCGCGGCGCTGGCGCCCGGCACCGAGGCCTACCTGGGCACCGGGAGCTCGGCCAGCGTGCTGTCCGGGCGCATCGCGTACGCGCTCGGGCTCGAAGGCCCCACGCTGACCGTCGACACGGCGTGCTCGTCGTCGCTGGTCTCGGTGCACCTCGCGGCCCAGGCCCTCCGGGCCGGCGAGTGCCGGCTCGCGCTGGCCGGCGGCGTGACGGTGATGGCGACGCCGGGCGCGTTCGTCGCGTTCAGCCGTCAGCGCGGGCTCGCCGCCGACGGCCGCTGCAAGGCGTTCTCCGACCGGGCCGACGGCGTCGGCTGGAGCGAGGGCGCCGGGATGCTGCTGCTCGAACGGCTCTCCGACGCCCGGCGCAACGGCCACCCCGTGCTCGCGGTCGTGCGCGGTTCGGCGATCAACTCCGACGGTGCCTCGAACGGGCTCACCGCCCCGAACGGCCCGTCGCAGCAACGGGTCATCCGGCAGGCGCTCGCCGACGCGGGGCTCTCCCCGTCCGATGTGGACGCCGTCGAGGCGCACGGGACGGGCACCTCGCTGGGCGACCCGATCGAGGCGCAGGCGCTGCTGGCCACCTACGGGAAGGACCGGGACCGGCCGTTGTGGCTGGGCTCGGTCAAGTCGAACCTCGGGCACACGCAGGCGGCCGCGGGCGTCGCGGGCGTGCTCAAGGTCGTGCTGGCGCTCCAGCACCGCGAGCTGCCGAAGACGCTGCACGTCGACCGGCCGTCGAGCCGGGTCGACTGGACGGCGGGCGACGTGCGCCTGCTGACCGAGCCGCAGCCGTGGACCGGCGACACGCGCCGGGCCGGGGTTTCGGCGTTCGGGGTCAGCGGCACGAACGCGCACCTGATCATCGAAGAGGCGCCCCGGACCGACGAGACCGCGCCGGAGCCGGCGGAGGTGCACGCGCCGACGCCGTGGCCGCTGTCGGGCCGCACCGAAGCGGCGCTGCGGGACCAGGCCCGGCGGCTGCGCGAGCGGCTCCGGGCGGCCCCGGAGCCGGCGCCCGTCGACGTCGCCTACTCGCTGGCTTCCTCCCGCTCCGCGTTCGAGCATCGTGCCGTCCTGCTCGCCGACGACGTCGAAACCGCGTTGCGCGGCCTCGACGCGCTCGCCACGGGCGAGCGGGCATCCGGCGTGCTCACCGGGGTGGCCGCCGAAGGGCGCACGGCGTTCCTGTTCTCCGGGCAAGGTGCCCAGCGGACGGGGATGGCCGCCGGTCTCGCCGCGGCGTTCCCCGCGTTCGCCGAGGAACTCGGCCGGGTCTGCGCCGAGCTGGACCGCCACCTCGACCGGCCGCTGCGCGAGCTGCTGGACGCCGGGGCCGACGTGCTGGACCGGACCGAGTACACCCAGCCCGCGCTGTTCGCCGTCGAGGTCGCGCTGTACCGGTTCCTCGGCCGCTGGGGGCTGGCCCCCGATCTGGTCGCGGGCCACTCGATCGGCGAGCTCGCCGCCGCGCACGTCGCCGGGGTCCTCTCGCTCGAAGACGCCGCCGTGCTCGTCGCCGCGCGTGGCCGGCTCATGCAACGGCTGCCCGCCGGGGGCGCGATGGTGGCCGTCGCGGCCACCGAGGCGGAGGTGGTGCCGCTGCTCACCGCCGGCGTCGAGCTCGCCGCGATCAACGGGCCGGCTTCGGTCGTGCTGTCCGGTGACGAGCCGGCGGTGCTCGACGTCGCCGCGCAGTTCGATCGACAGGGCCGCAAGACCCGGCGGCTACGGGTCAGCCACGCGTTCCACTCGCCGCGGATGGAACCGATGCTCGCCGAGTACGCCGCTGTCGCGGACGGACTGTCCTATCGGGACCCGTCGATCACGGTCGTCTCGACGGTGACGGGCGAAGCGGCGAAACCGGGCGAGCTGAGCACCGCCGAATACTGGGTCCGGCAGGTGCGCCGCGAGGTGCGCTTCCACGACGCCGTCCGCGCGCTGCGCGAACTGGGCGCCACCCGGTTCGTCGAGCTCGGTCCGGACGCCGTGCTCACCCCGATGGTCGAGGAGAGCCTGGCCGGCGACTCCGGCGAAGAGGTGGTGATCCCGGTCCTGCGCCGGGATCGTGACGAAGCCGAGGCGCTGACGACCGCGGTGGGCGTCCTGCACGGCGCCGGGGTCTCGCCGGACTGGGCCGCGGTCTTCGCCGGGCGGGGCGCGCGCCGGGCCGACCTGCCCACCTACCCGTTCCAGCGCAGCCGCTACTGGCCGGACGTCGTGTTGCCCGGCGGGAGTGACGGGATGCGCTACGCCGGGCTGAGCGGCGCGTCCCATCCGCTGCTCGGTGCGGTGGTCGGGCTCGCGGGGGCCGGCGGTGCGGTGTTCACCGGCCGGCTGTCGACGCGCACCCAGCCGTGGCTGGCCGACCACGTCGTCGCCGGAACGATCCTGGTGCCCGGCACGGCGTTCCTCGAACTGGCGGTGCGGGCGGGCGACGAGTTCGGCTGCGCGTGCGTGGAAGAGCTCACCCTCGCCGTGCCGCTGGCTTTGCCCGAACGCGGCGGTGTCCGGCTGCAGGTCGTCGTCGGTGACGCCGACGACTCGGGCGCGCGGGCGATCAGCGTCCATTCCCAGCGCGAGGACGAGGGCGCCGAGGCACCGTGGACCCTGCACGCGACCGGCGTGCTCGGCACCGGCGCGCCGGCCGGGACCGACCAGGACACCACTGCTTTTCGGGGGTTCCGGGTGGCGGAGCCCCCGGCCCGGGGCGAAGCCCCGGATCTCACCGTGTGGCCGCCGGACGGCGCGAGCCCGGTGGACCTGACCGATGCCTACGCCAAGCTGGCCGCCGCGGGACTGGCCTACGGCCCGGTGTTCCAGGGACTGACCGCTGTATGGCGGCTCGGCGACGAGCTCTTCGCCGAAGTCGCCCTGCCCGGGGACGCAACCGGGGAGGCCGCCCGCTTCGGGCTGCACCCGGCGTTGCTCGACGCCGGTCTCCACGCCCTCGGCGTCGGCTCCGGGGCGGCGCTGCCGGGAGCGGCGTCCGGGACCACCGTGCTGCCGTTCTCCTGGACCGGGGTCGTGCTGCACGCGACGGGCGCGGCCTCCTTGCGCGTGCGGCTGAGTCCCGCCGCCACCGAGGACGCCGTCGTGCTGCACGTGACGGACCCGGCGGGCGCGCCCGTGCTGACCGTCGAGTCGCTGACGTTGCGCGCGGCGCCCGCGGACCCGGGGACGGCCGGCGCGACCGAGTCGCTGTTCGAGCTCGCCTGGCCGGAGGTGCCGGCCGGGGCGAAGGCCGGCTGGACCGACCTGGCCGGGTCCGAGCTGGCCGCGCTGGCCGCGCGGATCGACGACGGCGCCACCGTGCCCGAGCACGTGCTGGTGTCACTGGTAGCTCGGGGCGGACTGCCGGAGCGGGCCCACGCGCTGGCCGGCCAGGCGCTCGGCCTCGTTCAGGCGTGGCTCGCCGACGCGCGGTTCGCCGCGTCCCGGCTCGTCTTCCGCACCCGCGGAGCCGTCGCGGCCGGCGCCGGCTCCGACGTCACCGATCCCGCCGCCGCGACGGTCTGGGGACTGGTGCGCTCGGCGCAGGCGGAGAACCCCGGCCGGTTCGTGCTCCTCGACACCGACGGCAGCGAGGACTCCGGCGATGCCGTGCTGGCGGCCGCGCTCGGCTCCGGCGAGCCCCAGCTGGCCGTGCGCTCCGGCGTGCTGCGCGCGCCGCGGTTCGCCCGTGCCGCACCGGCCCCGGACTCCATTGTGGACTGGGGCGACGGGACCGTGCTCCTCACCGGGGGAACCGGTGCGCTCGGCGGGATCTTCGCCCGGCACCTCGTGACGGCGCACGGCGTCCGGAGGCTCCTGCTGGCGGCCCGGCGCGGCCTGGCCGCCGACGGGGCGGCCGAGCTCGTCGCCGAGCTCACCGGCCTCGGCTGCCACACCGAAGTCGTCGCCTGTGACGTCGCCGATCCGGACGCGCTGGCCGAGCTGCTGGCCGGCCTTCCCGCGTCCGCCCGGCTCAGCTCGGTCGTGCACCTGGCCGGGGTGCTCGACGACGGCATCATCGAATCGCTGACCCCGGACCGGCTCGGCACCGTGCTGCGGCCGAAGGTCGACGCCGCGTGGCAGCTGCACGAGCTGACCCGCGAGGCGGACCTGCGCCAGTTCGTGGTGTTCTCCTCGATCTCCGGCGTCGTCGGCGCCGCCGGCCAGGGCAACTACGCCGCCGCGAACGCGTTCCTCGACGCGCTGATGGCGCAGCGCGCGGCGATGGGCCTGCCCGGCCGCTCGCTCGCGTGGGGCCTGTGGGACGAGGCCGGCGCGATGACCGGCGGGCTCGACGAGGCGGACCGGTCGCGGATCGCCCGCGGCGGGGTGCTGCCGCTGTCCGCCGACGAAGGCCGCGCGCTGTTCGACGCGGCCCTCTCGACGCCGGGTGCGCTGCACGTGCCGATGCGGCTCGACCTGCCCGCGCTGCGCGGGATCGGCGAAGCGCTCGCGCCGATCTGGCGGACGTTGGTGCCCGCCGTCCGCCGCCGCAGCGCCGGCGCCGCGGCACCGCGGGGATCCGCCACCGCGCTCGGCGAACGCCTCGCCGAGCTGGCCCCGGACAAGCGTCAGGACGCGGTCGTCGAGCTGGTCCGCGCGCAGGCCGCCGCCGTGCTCGGGCACCCGGACGGCACCGGGGTCGACCCCGGCCGCGCGTTCCGCGAGCTCGGCTTCGACTCGTTGACGGCGCTCGAACTGCGCAACGGGCTCGCCGCGGCGACCGGGCTGCGCCTGCCCGCCACCCTGATCTTCGACTACCCGAACTCGGCCGTGCTCGCCGAGCACCTGCTCGAACGCGTCTTCGGGCCGGGAGAGGCCCGGGCGGGGACGCGGACGGTCCGGCGGTCCGGCGACGAGCCGATCGCGATCATCGGGATGAGCTGCCGCTATCCCGGAGGCGTGCGCAACCCCGATGACCTGTGGTCGCTCGTCGAGGCCGGCGGCGACGGGATCTCGCCGATGCCGCTGGACCGGGGCTGGAACCTGGAGGCGCTGTTCGCCGGCGATCCGGACCAGGCCGGCTCCAGCTACGTGCGGGAGGGCGGGTTCCTCCACGACGCCGCGGAGTTCGACGCCGCGTTCTTCAGCATCAGCCCGCGCGAGGCCCTCGCCATGGACCCGCAGCAGCGGCTGCTGCTGGAGGGCTGCTGGGAGGCGGTCGAGTCGGCGGGGATCGACCCGACGTCGTTGAAGGGCAGCGAAACGGGCGTCTACACCGGCGTGATGTACCACGACTACGGCGCCCAGCTGTTCATGCTCCCCGACGGCGCCGAGGGCTACGTCGGGACCGGCACCTCGGGCAGCGTCGCCTCGGGCCGGGTGTCCTACGTGCTCGGCCTGGAAGGCCCCGCCGTCACCATCGACACGGCGTGCTCGTCGTCGCTGGTCACCCTGCACCTCGCCGCGCAGGCCCTGCGCCGCGGCGAATGTTCGCTCGCGCTCGCCGGTGGCGTGACGGTCATGTCGACGCCGAGCACCTTCATCGACTACAGCCGGCAGCGCGCGCTCTCGGCCAGCGGCCGGTCGAAGTCGTTCGCGGCCTCGGCCGACGGCACCGGCTGGGGCGAGGGGCTCGGCATGCTGCTCGTCGCGCGGCTCTCGGACGCGATCGAGGCCGGCTACCCCGTCCTGGCGATCGTGCGCGGCACGGCGGTCAACCAGGACGGCGCGTCGAACGGGCTGACCGCCCCGAACGGCCCGTCCCAGCAGCGGGTCATCCGGCGGGCGCTCGCCGACGCGGACCTCGACGGCGCCGAAGTCGACGTCGTGGAGGCCCACGGGACGGGCACGCGGCTCGGCGACCCGATCGAGGCGCAGGCGCTGCTGGCCACCTACGGGCAGGACCACCCCGACGACCGGCCGCTCTGGCTCGGCTCGGTCAAGTCCAACCTCGGCCACACCCAGGCCGCGGCCGGCGCGGCGGGGGTCATCAAGATGATCCTCGCCATGCGGCACGGGCTGCTGCCGAAGACCATGCACGTCGACGCCCCGACGCCGCAGGTCGACTGGTCCGCGGGCAACGTCCGCCTGCTGACCGAACCGGTGCCCTGGGAACGCAACGGACGGCCTCGCCGCGCGGCGGTGTCGTCCTTCGGCATCAGCGGCACCAACGCGCACGTGATCCTCGAAGAGCCCGAACCGGGCGAGCCCGCGGCCCGCGAACCCCGCACCGGCCCGGCGCTGCCGTGGGTGCTCTCGGCCAAGACCGCGGATTCGCTGCGCGGGCAGGCCGCCCGGCTGTTGTCCTATGTGGACGAACACGGTCAGGTCGACCTCGCCGACGTCGGCTTCACCCTGGCGACGCGGCGCGCGGCGTTCCAGCACCGCGCCGCGGTGACGGCCGGCGATGTCGCCGGGTTCCGGGCCGGGCTCGCCGCCCTCGCCGACGGGACGGTGGCGAGCAACCTCGTGCGTGCCGAGGCCGGGCCGGCCGGCAAGACCGCGTTCGTGTTCCCCGGCCAGGGCGCGCAGTGGGCCGGGATGGGCGCCGAGCTGCTCGACGCCTCGCCCGTCTTCGCCGAGCGGATCTCGGAGTGCGCGCTCGCCTTCGCCGGCCTCGTCGACTGGTCGCTCGTCGACGTCCTGCGCGGCGAGCCGGGCGCGCCCTCGCTCGAGCGGGTCGACGTCGTCCAGCCGGTCTCGTTCGCCGTCATGGTCTCGCTCGCCGCCCTGTGGCGCGCGGCCGGCGTCGAGCCGGACGCCGTCGCCGGGCACTCGCAGGGCGAGATCGCCGCCGCCTGCGTCGCCGGTGCGCTGTCCCTCGAGGACGCCGCGACGATCGTCGTGCGCCGCAGCCAGGCCATCGAAGCCGGCCTGTCCGGGCACGGCGGCATGGCGTCGGTCGGTCTTCCCGAGGAGGAGGCGCGCCGCCGCATCGCCCGGTGGGAACCGCGGGTGTCCGTCGCGGTGGTCAACGGCCCTTCGGCGGTCGTGGTGGCGGGGGAGCGGGACGCGATCGACGAGCTGGTCGCGGTTTTGGACGCCGACGGGGTGCGCGCCAAGCGGATCGCCGTCGACTACGCGTCGCATTCGGCGCACGTGGAACGGATCGAATCCGTGCTCGCCGAGGTGCTGGCCGGGGTGCGGCCGCGCGAGGGTGCGATCCCGATGCTGTCCAGCGTCACCGGCGACTGGATCGGCGGCGCGGAGCTCGACGCCGCGTACTGGTACACGAACCTGCGGGAGCCGGTGCGGTTCGCGACGTCCGTGCGTGGCCTAGCGGACGCGGGCTACACGGCGTTCGTCGAGGTCAGCCCGCACCCGGTGCTGTCGACGGCGATCCAGGAGACGCTGGCCGACGCGGGCCGCGGTGGGGCGGTGACGGGGACGCTGCGCCGCGACGACGGCGGCCTCGGCCGGTTCCACACGTCGCTGGCCGAGTGGCACACCCACGGCGGAGCCGTGCGGTGGCAGCGTTTCTTCGCCCCGTACGACGCGCGGCCGGTGGAGCTGCCGACCTATGCCTTCCGGGCCGAGCGGTTCTGGCCGAAGGCCCCCGACTTCGGCGGCGACCCCGTCTCGCTCGGGCTGGCGGCCGCGAAGCACCCGCTGCTCGGCGCCGGGGTGTCGCTGGCCGGCTCCGAGGCGCACCTGTTCACCGGCCGGCTCTCGGCGAACACCCAGTCCTGGCTCGCCGATCACGTCGTCGCCGGCACGAACCTGGTGCCGGCCACGGTGTTCGTGGAACTGGCGATCCGCGCGGGGGACGAGGCCGGCTGCGACACCGTGGACGAGCTCGTGCTCGAAGCGCCGCTCGTGCTGCCCGCGCGCGGCGGGGTGGCGCTGCAGGTGCGGGTCGAACCGGCCGACGGGACCGGCCGCCGGCCGGTGACCGTCCATTCGCGACCGGACGGGGCCCCGGACGAGCAACCCTGGACGAGGCATGTGAGCGGCCTGCTGGCGGCCGGAGCCACCGCCGCCCCGGCCGGACCGTTCGGTGGCGAGTGGCCGCCGGCCGGCGCCGAGCCGATTCCGCTCGACGGCTTCTACGGCGACGACGGCTTCTACGACTACGGGCCGGCGTTCCGCGGCCTGCGCGCCGCGTGGCGGCACGGCGACGAGGTTTTCGCCGAGGTCGTGCTGCCCGAGGGCGGCGAGGCCGACCGGTACGGCCTGCACCCCGCGCTGCTCGACGCCGCGTTGCACACGCTCGGCCTCGGTGTCGTCCGGCTCGGTGAGGACGGCGCGGCCGTGTTCCCGTTCTCGTGGTCGGGCGTGACCCTGCACGCCGCCGGCGCGTCGGTGCTGCGCGTGCGGGTGGCGTCCGCCGGCACCGGCAGCGTCGCGATCGACGCGGCCGACGAGGCGGGCGCGCCGGTGCTGACCGTCGGCTCGCTCGCCTTCCGGCCGATGCCGGCCGACGCGATCGCGGCGGCGAGCGCGGTCCACCACGAATCGCTGTTCCGGCTGGAGTGGGCGCCGGCCGCCGTCGCCGACGCGGCCGACGACGGGATCTGGGTGGTCCTCGGCGACGACGAGCCGGCCCTGCGCGACCGCCTCGACGAGGCCGGCCGGGGACGGCGGACGATCGAGTCCTATCCAGACGTCCACGCGCTCGGCGAGGTCGTCGAGTCCGGTGTCGCGGGCGTGCGGACCGTGGTGCTGCCGGTCGTGACCGGTACGACGGCCGAGGCGGTCCGGGCGGCGGCGAACCGGGCGCTGGCGGTGCTCCAGGACTGGCTCGCCGACGATCGGCTGGCCGCGACCAGGCTCGTCGTCGTCACGTCGGGCGCGGTCACCACCGCGGGCGAAGCCGTCACGAACCTCGCGGGCGCGGCCGTCTGGGGGCTGGTCCGGACGGCACAGTGGGAGAACCCCGGCCGCATCGTCCTGATCGACCACGACGACGACCCCGCCTCGCTCGCCGCGCTGCCCGCGGCCGCGTCGGCGGGCGAACCCCAGCTGGCGGTGCGCGCGGGTGTCCCGAGCGTCGCGCGGCTCGCCCGGGTGGTCGCCGCCGGGACCGAGCCCGCGAAGTGGGATCCCGAGGGCACGGTGCTGATCGTGGGCGGCACGGGCACGCTCGGCCGGAGCGTCGCCCGGCACCTCGTCACCGAGCGCGGCGCGCGCCGGCTGCTGCTGACCAGCCGGCGCGGAGCCGAGGCCGACGGCGTCGCCGAAACGGTCGGGGAACTCACCGAGCTCGGCGCCGAGGTCACCGTCGCCGCGTGCGACGCGACCGATCGGGACTCGCTCCGCGCGGTCCTCACCGGCATCCCCGAGGCGCACCCGCTGACCGCGGTCCTGCACGTGGCCGTCGTGATGGACGACGCCACGATCGGTTCGCTGACCCCCGAGCGGATGGACACGGTGCTGCGCTCGAAGGTCGACGTGGCGCTCAACCTGCACGAGCTGACCGGCGACCGGGAGCTCGCGGCGTTCGTGCTCTTCTCCTCGGTCGCGGGCGTGCTCGGCCTGCCCGGGCAGGGCAACTACGCCGCCGCGAACGCGTTCCTCGACGCGCTCGCGCACCACCGCCACTCGCTGGGGCTGCCCGCCCTCGCACTCGACTGGGGCCTGTGGGCGCGGTCGGTCGAGGCGGGCCGCACTCCCGAGCAGGTGGGCCAGGCCCGGGTCGGCGGCGGCGCGGTCGCCCCGCTGCCCACCGAGAAGGGGCTGCGGCTGCTCGACGTCGCGCTCGCCTCGGGAGAACCCGTGCTCGCCCCCGTGGCGCTCGATCTGGCCGCGCTGCGCACCCAGGGCGAGCTGCTGCCGAAGGTGTTCCGGTCGCTCGCACCGGTCACCCGCCGGGTGGCCGGGGCGGCCGCCGAGACCGACAGCCGGGAACTGGTCGCGCGGCTGGCCGCGCTGCCGCCCGCCGACCGCGTCGACGAGACGGTCCGGCTCGTGCGGTCCTACGCGGCCGCCGTGCTGGGCTTCCCCGGGCCCGACGCGATCGAACCGGACCGCGGGCTCGCCGAGCTCGGCTTCGACTCGCTCACCTCCGTCGAGCTGCGCAACGGATTGGCCGCCGCGACCGGGCTCCGGCTGCCCGCGTCGCTCGTCTTCGACCACCCGGTGCCGACCGACCTGGCGGAGTTCCTGCTCGAGCAGCTCGCGGACGCGCTCGGCACCGTCGCGCCGCCGGCGGGCGGGAACCCGGCGGGCGCGGCCGCCGCGCCGGACGACGACGGCGAGACGCTCAGCGACCTGTTCCGGCTCGGCATCGAGCAGGGCAAGGAGCGGGAGACGTGGGAGATCCTGCGGGCTGTCTCGAAGCTGCGGTCCACGTTCTCCGCGGTCGCGGAGGCGACGAGGATCCCCAAGGCGGTGACGCTCTCGCGGGGGCCGTCGCCGGCGAAGCTGATCGCGTTCTCGTCCTACGCGGGACTCGGCGGCGTGCACCAGTACGCGCGGATGGCGGCCGCCTTCCGCGGCACGCACGAGCTGCACGCGTTCCCGAACCCCGGCTTCGCGAAGGGGGAGAGCCTGCCGATCTCGATCGAAGCGGCGGCCGCCGTGCTCGGCGAGGCGACGCTGCCGCACGTCGAAGACGGCGACTTCGTCCTCTTCGGACACTCGGCGGGCGGCCTCATGGCCCACGCGACGGCGTGCTACCTCGAACGGCTCGGCGTGCGGCCGGCGGCGATCGTGATGATGGACAGCTTCCGGCCGGACGACAGCGCGGCGCTCGGCGTCTCGGGGCCGGAGATGATGGCCGGTCTCCTGTCGCGGGAGGACATCGCGGGCCGGATGGACAGCACCCGGCTCACCTCGATGGACTGGTACTTCCGGATCAGCGGGGAGTGGACGCCGGGGGAGCCCGCCGCGCCGATCCTGTTCCTGCGCGCGGCGGACCCGATGGGCGAGACGGAACCCGATCCGGACGGCGGCAAGCCGTGGCAGCCGACCTGGAAGGAAGCGCACACGGTGCTCGAAGTGCCCGGCGACCACTTCACCATGGTCGAGTCGCTGGCCGCCGGCACCGCCGAAGTGATGCGGACCTGGCTCGCCGAGCACCTCCCCGCCGAACTGACGGTTACCGGGATCTCCCCGGCGGAAAGGACGACAGCGCGATGACGGTCACCACGGCGAAGGACAACGAGAGCGGCACGGCGCCGGAGGAAGCGAGCCCGGGCAAGCACCTGCTGGTGTGGCCGTTTCCCGGGTACGGGCACGTGAATCCGGTGCTGCCGGTGGTGCGCGAGCTGGTCCGGCGCGGGCATCGGGTGACGATGCCGACGACCCCGCGCTTCGCCGCCGAGGCCGAGGCGGCGGGCGCCGAGGTGCTGCCGTACGTCTCGGCGCTGGCGGGGCGTCCGCTGCCGGAGGTGTTCGACGCCGACTACCTGGCCAGGGAACCGCTGCGCGCGATGCTGGAGGCGATGGCGACCATCCCGCCGGTCGAGTCGTACTTCACCGGCCGGGAGGTGCCCGACCTGCTGCTCTACGACTCGAGCACCTACGCCGCCGGCCGGGTGCTCGCCGCGAAGTGGCAGCGCCGGGCGATCCAGCTGTACCCGACGTTCGCGGCCAACGAGAAGTTCCAGCTCGGCCCGCTGGTCGGGGCGGAGTTCGCCCCGGAGCTGGACGCCACGCACCCCGCGTTCTCGGAGTTCTTCGCGTGGATGGGCGAGCTGCTGGCCAGCCACGGCCTGGCCGAGCTGCCGATGGAGGAGTTCCACGCTCCGTGCGAAAGCAGCAACATCGTGTTCCTGCCGGAGGTGTTCCAGCTCGAGTCCGCAAGCTTCGACGACCGGCACGCGTTCGTCGGCCCCTGCGTGGAGGCCGCGCCCGCCGGCGAACGGCCGTGGCAGCCACCGGCCGGCGACGACCCGCTCGTGGTCGTGTCGCTCGGTTCGGAAAAGAACCGGGACGCGGGCTTCTTCACCCGCTGCGCCACCGCGTTCGACGGGCTGCCGTGGCGGGTGGTGCTCACCCTCGGCGGCGGCCTCGACCCGGCCGATCTCGGCCCGCTGCCCGCGAACGCCACGGCGTACCGCTGGCTGCCGCACACCGAGGTGCTGCCGCACGCCACGGTGCTTATCACGCACGCCGGGATGAGCAGCGTCATGCGCGCCCTGCACGCCGGCGTGCGCCAGGTACTGGTCCCGGGCACCCCGGAGGAGCACTTCGTCGCCCGCCGCGCCGTCGAACTCGGAGCCGGCCGCTTGCTCGACCCGTCCGAGGCGGACGCCGAGTCCCTGCGCGACGCCGTCCTGGCGGTGGCGACCGACGAGTCGGTGGGAGAGAGCGTTGCACGGCTGCGCGAGGCGACGAGGAACGCGGGGGGTGCGGTGCGCGCCGCGGACGTCGTCGAAGCACGTCTCGGCGCGCCGGCCCGGTGAGCCGCCCGGCGATCAGCTGGTGCGGTTCACGAAGTTGTGCCGCTGACGGGGCCTGAGACGGGGGACGGGTCTTCCGGCGGCGGGACGAGAAGTGCGACCCACTCGTCCCGCCGGAGCAAGACCCGTCCTCGTCCGGCTAGCTGGTCCGCAGGTGCGGCCAGATCTCGCTCCACGGCTGCCGACGGCCCTCGTACAACGTCAACAGGCCCCCGACCACCTCGCGGCTGCTGCTGAAGTAGGGCGCGATCTGTTCGCCGTCGCTGCGGCTCGGGTTGACGACGAGGACCTTGTCCTTGGTGTCGGACGGCATCCCGAAGTACCAGTAGCCCCGGTGTCCGCTGTAGACCTGCTCGATGCCGTAGGCGCGGCCGTAGTAGTCGGTCGCGGCCGCGAACGGGTAGATCTCGGCGAAGACCGCGGTGTGCGCGCGCACTTCTTCGGGCAGTGCGGCGTACGCCTGGCCCGCGCGGATGCCGACGTCCCGCTGGGGCAGCTCGCCGCTCGCGAAGGTCGAGCCGAGCGGGATGCCCTGCCACGACTGGGGCATGCCCTGCACCTTGCTCGCGGGGTAGATCGGCAGCTGGACGACGGCGAGCACGGCCGAGAGCGCGAACACCGGCCAGACCAGCAGGCGCCAGGGCTTCGCCATCTTGCGCCGGCTCAGCTCGGCGGCCGCGGCGCCGAACGGCAGCGCGTACAGCCCCATCGTGTAGTAGAACCGCCCGTCGGTCAGCAGGAACGCGACGAACGTCGCCAGCAGCGCGACCGCGAGGAACCGGTAACTCCGCAGCTCCGGTGCGCGCAGCAAGCGCCAGTACCCGTAGCAGAGCCCGATCACGCCCGCCAAGAACCCGGCGCCCGACACACTCGTGATGACGAAGGCCACCTTGCCGGTGGACTCGCCCGCGACGACCTGGCCCATCTGCAGGTACGGCCAGCCGTGCGTGGCCTGCCACACCAGCGTCGGAACGGTGCAGACCACCGCCACGGCGGCGCCGAGCCAGAGCATCGGCCGGCGCAGCAGCTCGCGCGGCCCGAGCACGAGCGCGCTGAGCCCGGTGAGCACCCAGAACGCCGGGATCATGAACTTGGTCTCCAGCGAGACCGCGGTGACGATGCCCGCCCAGAGCAGCGGCCGGTCGTCGCGGACGCCGGCCCGGTGCAGCCGCACCCAGCGGACCACCAGCCAGGTGAGCAGCGTCCAGAAGAACGGGTCGAGGGTGTAGGTCGCCAGCCAGTGGCTGACCGTGATGACCCCGCTGCAGGCGTAGGCGCCGGCGGCCATGGCCTGCGCGCCCTTGCCACCGCCGAGTTCCCGGGCGATGAGCGCGGTGATCCCCGCGCCCGCCGCGGCCGCGAGGCTGACCGGCAGGCGCAGGGCGACCAGCGAATCCGGGAACCACCGGTCCAGCAGGCCGGCCAGCAGCGGCACCAGCGGCGGCTGGTCGAAGTAGCCCAGGGCCGGATGATCACGCCCGGCGATGAGGAAGTACATCTCGTCGAACCCGCGGGCGTAATTGGCGCTGGTCACCACCATCACGACGCCGACGAGGAAGACAATGGCGAGTACCGGCCCCCACGCGATGCGGGGCACCGAGGGGGAAGCGGGAACGGGTGTCGCAGTGCCGGCTCTCGCGGCGCCTGCCGGGGCGGTCAGCGTCCGTGCGTTCTTGGAAAGCATCACGGGTACCGGCGGTCCTTTCAGTGGGAACCAGCTCGACTCTCGGTGGTGAGATACCCATCTGACCGTGGATCAAGCGCGGTTTCGACCTCTCCAAGGTCCAGGATTGGTGCGGATGACCCAATACTTTGGTATGCCCCACTCGGATCGCGTGAAAAGGGATTACCCCATTTGGGTAATGCTATCGAGAGGATGAATACGGTGAGTAGTCAAATCTCGGGAAGTGGGTCAGGTTGCTCTGACGCTTACGGGTGATGTTTAAACCTAATGTGACTCAGATCTCACGGCGGTCGGTCTGCCCGGCAGAGATGGCTGGCCTACAAGAAAAGGGCACCGCGCCCCCTTCTCGGAGTGCGCGGTGCCCTTTTCGGTAGGTCCGAAAACCCTGACGGCGTCGTCAGTGAATGTTTTCCGGTGAAACCTTCGGTGGCCATTGGCCGACGGGCAGGATTCCTTGCGCGTACGCCTTGGAAACCAGTGCGGAACGGTTGGGAGTCTTGAATCGGCGCAGCATCGCGCTGACGTGGTACTCGATCCCCTGTCTGCTCAGGTAAAGCTTGGTGGCCAGTCGTGCGGTCGAAATGCCGGTGGCGATCCCTTCGAGCACGCGCGCGTCCAGCTCGCTCAGCGTCTTGCGCTGGTCGGGCTCGGGCGGGGGTACCGCCGCGCGGGCTCGATCCGGCCTGAGCAGCATGACGATGCCGCTCACCTCGCCCCCGGCCTTGCGCACGGCGATCCCGGTCAGCATGCCGGAGGCCACCGTGAAGCTCGGCCGTTCGGCCAGCATCCGGGTCGTGAACCGGTCCCGGGTACCCGCCCGGAGTCCGGCCAGGTGCTGGGAGACGAGACGTTCGACGCTGGGATGGACGAACTTGCTGAACGTCCGCCCGTAGACGTCGGTCGCGGACCGGCCGAGGTAGTGGAGAAACTCGGCGTTCGCTTCCAGTACGAGGAGGTTGTGGTCGAGATTGGCTACACAGAATTCGGAAAGCTGACCGGCGGGTGCCGGCCACCCTGTTCGCTGCGTCGGGCAAATAGCTCCCGGTGCCGGCGAAGCTTCCATACGCACATTCATTAGTAGACCCCCCAGAGACCTACGAATAATGTTAATTGTATATTAATTGCATGTATGCAGAAGCCATGGTGAACTTCTAACTATAACCTATCAGCAGTGGGTGGGTCAGTCAACCAGGCTTTGATAAGTGTTGAAGTCGGGAGTTTTACTCCTGGGTTAAGTGGACTGAACGGGAAATGATCATGGCTAATAAGGGACCGATTCCCGTCATTCATGCGAACTGTTCTCGGTCGAGCAAGCGACCTTGGGATATCTTTCGATATACCTTGGTATATTTTTCTGTTGCCTGGATCTCATCCCCTTGTCGTGGCTCGCAAAACATCGCGGCCGGCTCGCCTCGAAGCCGGAGGGTGGGTGGCTCCCCCGTAGATCAGTGTCCTCGGCCGCGGATCAAACGAGTGTGAGAACAAGCTTGTCCACACCGAACACCAGCGCGGCCGACGCCGCGTTCTTTCCGGCGCTCCGGACGGCGAGCTCGTGCTTTCCGGCGGTCAGCCGCACGGTGCCCCGGTCGTTTTTCACGACTGTCTCGCCGCCGGGCCGGTAGGCGTCGAACGGCTCGCCGACCGCTTTCCCGTCGAGCTCGATCGCGCCCAGGCCGCGTTCGGGGGAGGCCGACCAGAATGCGCTCAGCTCGTACGCCCCGTCCCGGGGCACCGAGACGGACGCGGTGAAGCCGTCGCCGGGGTGGTCCGCCGCGGCCAGCACGTAGGCCGTGTCCGACATGAGGGGACTCAGCGGCACGTAGAGCTGCACGTTCGACTGCGCCTTCGAGGCGAGCGCCTCGGCCTCGATCTCGTATTGCCGTCCCGCGGTGCCCGCGACGGCGGCGGAGGCAGCGCTCGCGTTGCCTCCGCCGTCCACCGCCCGGACGCGGTAGTACCACCGGTCGCCGGGACCGGCACCGCGGTGCTGGAACGAGAGGCCGGTCGTGGTGCCGGCGAGGTTCGCCGGCGTCAGCGGCACATCGGGCGTTTTCGCCGCGTACACCTCGTACTGCGAGATCGTCCCGTCGTCGCGGGCCGGCGCCCACGCGACGTTCACGGAGTCGGTGCGGTCCGCCCTCGCGCGCACCGAACCCGGCACGGCCGGTGGGGTCGTGTCGGCGAAGGGGTCGACGCGGGACAACAGCCGGTACTGGGAGGCCGACCACGCGGGCGCGCCGGCTTTCGGCCGGAGTTCGACGGTGAGCTCGCGCTGGTTCCCGGTCAGGGCGGCGGGCAGCGGGAACTCGTCCTCGAGCCAGCGCGAGGTCTTGTCGTGCAGCGGTTGCCGCCACGTCCCCGCCGCCGTGCCGTTGACGAACACCTCGGCTTCCTGGCCGGCGAGCTGCTGATCGGCCAGCCGCCGGAGGAGCGCGCCGCGGCCGTCCGGCGCGGTCCGCACGGTGAACGCGACGGTGCCGGTCGCCGAGGTCGTCGGCCGCTGCAGCTTCGCCCGGTAGGCCACGCCCTCGACCGTGCTGTCCAGGGTGGACACGGTCTCGCCGCCGGCCCGGTAGCCGTGTGCCGCCCGGCTCGCGCCGTCGGCGGTGTCGACGAGGTCGGTTTCCCGCAGCCCGGCCTTTTCCTGGCCGTACCAGTACGAGGTCCAGCTGTGCTCGACCGGGTCGGTGTTCACCGAGCCGCGTTCCGCGGAGAACCGCAGTGAACCGGCGAACGGGATCGAGTCGGTCAGCAGCAGCTTGGTCGCGCCGACGCACAGCGCGGTACATCCGTCGGCCTCCTCGGAGAACCCGGACAGCGCGGCCGTCGGCGTCGACCCGGGCATGGTGATGCCGAGGAAGTACCAGCCGCCGCCGTAGAAGTCCTCCGTGCCGGTGCCGTGCAGCGCGGGTGTCGCGCGGCCGTCGACGTAGGCGCGCTCGTCGCCCTCGAGGAATTCGAGCTGGTTCGGGCCACCCGGCGCGCCCCGCATCGTGTCGGTGACGCCGTAGAAGGTCCCGCGGCCCCGCGCGTCGAGCAGCGGCACGTCCTGGCCGTCGGGGAGCCTGCCCGACTTGCCGTGGGTGGCGTGGAAGTAGCCGATGGACTGGGCCGCGAGCTTGCCGGCGACCGAGCTGTCCGGCGCCGAGGTGACCTCGACCTTCGCGCCGGTGATGGGCACGCCGGCGTCGTTCACGAGCTCGACCTCGGCGTGGCCGGCGAAGGGCATCGGCCACCACGCCGTGTACCAGCCGCCCGGCGAGGGGTCCATGGCGTACAGCAGGGTCCTGGTGTCGAACGCCCCGAGCCCGGAGCCGAAGAACTCGCCGACGGGCGCGTCGACCGTGGTGTGCCCGTCGAACGAGATGCGCAGGCGCGCCCCGGCGAGCAGGGCGCGAGAGCGCTCCGCGGCGGCGTCGGGCACCGGGATGCGCAGCTTCCGGAGGCCGTGCCACACCTCGCCGCGGTTCGTGTAGTCGTGGGCGCGTTCCTCGGCGGCGTGCCAGTGGCCGACGTCGAGCGTGTCGGTCCTGGTGTAGGAGCCGTCGACGAGACTGTGGACGTCGAAGCGGAACTCGGTGGAGCGGTCGGTACCCGGGCCGGTCTTGGTGGTGATCGCGAGCGACGATTTGCCCGCCGTGAGCTCCGCGGGCACCTGCAGCGACTCGAACGCGGCATCGCCGGCGGCCGTCGCCGTGACGTCCGCCCGCTTGCCGTCGACGAACACCTGCGCGCGCGGCCCGGCCTCCGCCGGGTCGACCTCGCGCGTGAGCCGGACCCCCTGGTTGCGGGGATCGACGGCGACGCGGAACGAACTCCCGCCGCCCGCGCCGAGCGTCCGGCCGTCTTCGTAGCCCGCGGAGGCCGGCACGACCTGCGGAAGGGCGACGCGCAGCCGGGTGATGCGGCCGGGGCCCGTCAGCCGGATCGGCTCGGTGGCCCGGCCGCTCGGGATGTCGGCGGTCCGGGTCGCGGCCGTCGCGCCGGGGGCCGGTGGTTTCGGGTCGTCGAAGCCGAACCGCCGCAGCCGCTGGACCACGTCGGCGGCGGGGTCGGCGGGGTCGAACGTGCGCACCTGGGACGCGTCGTCGAAGTCGCGGTAGTCGACGTGGTAGAACAGCGGCGAGCTGCTCATGGTGACCCGCATCGACTGGCGGTAGGGCATCGGGATCCCGATCGACATGCCGCCCTTGGTGCCGAGGCTGTCGCCGACCAGCGGCCAGACGAACGGCCCGCCGAGCTTGCCGGACACGACGTCGCCCATGCGGGCGGCGAGCACCGTCTTGCCGTCGAGTTCGATCTTGATCGTGTTGTTCTCGTAGCGGTCGGGCGGCGGCACGCCGGCCGCTCCGGCCGGGTTCGGCGGCCCGCCCGCCTGCTTGATGGCCTGCTTGGCCGGGGGATCCGGCTCGTCCGGGGGCGTGTCGCCGACCATCCAGATCGAGGTCAGCTCCCCGGCGCCGGTCCGGTCGGCGATGACGCAGCCGTCCGGGCTCTCCCGCAGGCAGGTGTAGGTGCCGAAGAAGCCGTCGTCGTTGGCGCCCGACCGGTCGAAGCTGGAGAACCGGCCGCTCCGGTCGCCCGCGCGCAGCGAGCTCAGGCCGTCGAGGTCGCGGTAGGCGTCCCAGCCGCCGCGCTGGGCTCCGGACGCCGCCGCCGCGGACGGCACCCCGCCACCGGAAGCCGTGGCGAAGCCGGTCGCGGCGGTGGCGAGCACCAGAAACCCGGACAGCAATCGTTTGCATCGATCGAACCGCACGATGTAGTACTCCCCCAGAGCACTAGGTGATCAATGACGCCGACGTTAGAACATCGGGTGGTTGCTCGCGCGGTGGTCTGCGGCTTTGAGGGAAAATGCCAGTCCTGCCCGCGTCAGGCCTGGTCAAGGGTTGCCGTGCCCCGGGTGGGGGTGGGAAACTGGGACACTTGGGGGATGGCCCGCTCCAGGAGCGTGCGCCGCCGCGGTCAGCGCGCCTTCAGCGGCTCCCACCACGACCGGTTGTCCCGGTACCAGGAGACGGTCTCGCGAAGCCCGGTCGCGAGGTCCACCCGCGGCTGGTAGCCGAGCTCGGCCGACGCCTTCGTGATGTCGACCGAGTAGCGGCGGTCGTGGCCCTTGCGGTCGTCGACCGGGAGGATGGCGGACTCGTCGCGGCCGGTCGCTTCGAGCAGCCGGTGGGTCAGGTCGCGGTTCGTCAGCTCGGTTCCGCCGCCGATGTTGTAGACCTCGCCGGCCCGCCCGCCGCCGGCGACCAGCTGGATGCCCCGGCAGTGGTCGTCGACGTGCAGCCAGTCGCGCACGTTGAGCCCGTCGCCGTACAGCGGGACGCGGAGGCCGTCGAGGAGGTTCGTGACGAACAGCGGGATGACCTTCTCCGGGAACTGGTACGGACCATAGTTGTTGGAACAGCGGGTCACCGAGACGTTCAGCCCGTGCGTGCGGTGGAAGGCGAGCGCGATCAGGTCGCTCGACGCCTTCGAGGCCGCGTAGGGGGAGTTGGGCGAGAGGGGGAAGTCCTCCGTCCACGAGCCGTCGTCGATCGAGCCGTAGACCTCGTCGGTGGAGACGTGCACGAAGCGCCCGACGCCGGCGTCGAGCGCTCCCTGGAGCAGCGTCTGGGTGCCGACCACGTTGGTCCGGACGAAATCGGCCGCGCCCTCGATCGACCGGTCCACATGCGACTCGGCGGCGAAGTGCACGACCAGGTCGGCGTCGGACATCGTCTGCTTGACGATCGCGGGATCGCAGACGTCGCCGACGACGAACCGCAGCCGCTCGTCGGCCTCGACCGGGGCGAGGTTGGCCCGGTTGCCGGCGTAGGTCAGCAGGTCCAGCACCGTCAGCACTTCCGGTTCGAATCCGGGGTAGGCGCCGGAGAGCGCCTGCCGGACGTAGTGCGAACCGATGAACCCGGCTCCGCCGGTCACCACGACGCGCATCCGGCTCACCTCCCGTTCCGTTGTGCGGCGAGCGCGATTTCCATGACGTACTGCCCGTAGACCGACTTGCTGATCCGTTCGCCGAGCCGGTGGCAGGCCTCGGGGTCGATGAACCCCATGCGCAGGGCGATCTCCTCGAGGCAGGCGATGCGCACGCCCTGGCGTTGCTCCAGCGTCTGCACGTAGTGCCCGGCTTCGAGCAGCGACTCGTGCGTACCGGTGTCCAGCCAGGCGAAGCCGCGCCCGAGATCGACGACGTGCGCGCGGCCCCGCTCCATGTAGGTCGCGTTGATGTCGGTGATCTCGAGCTCGCCCCGCTTGGAGGGGGTCAGGCCCTTCGCGATCTCCACCACGTCGTTGTCGTAGAAGTAGAGCCCCGTGATCGCGCGGTTGGACTTCGGCTCGGCCGGCTTCTCCTCGACCGAGATCAGCTTGCCGTCGTCGTCCACCTCGCCGATGCCGTGCCGGTGCGGGTCGGACACCGCGTAGCCGAAGAGGACACAGCCCTTGAGGTCCTGCGTCTTGGCCTTGAGCATCCCGGAGAAGCCGGGGCCGTGGAAGATGTTGTCGCCGAGGATGAGCGCGGCGTCGTCGTTGCCGATGTGGTCGGCGCCGATGATGAACGCCTCCGCGAGGCCGTTCGGTTCCGGCTGTTCGGCGTAGTCGATCCGCAGCCCGAGCCAGGATCCGTCGCCGAGCAGGCGGCGGAAGGCGGGGAGGTCGGTGGGTGTGGTGATGATCAGGATCTCGGTGATGTCGGCCAGCATGAGCACCGACAACGGGTAGTAGATCATCGGCTTGTTGTAGACCGGCACGAGTTGCTTGGACACGGCGAGCGTGACCGGATGCAGCCGGGTGCCGCTGCCGCCGGCGAGGATGATGCCCTTCATGGGAAACCTCGTGAGGTTGTCGGGACGAACGGAATGGGGGCACCGCGTCCGGGATCGGGGGCGGCGGAGGGGAACGTTCAGGGTGCGGTCGTGCGCGGCCACAGCGACTCGAGCACGTCCGCTGCCCGGACCGAGCCGCCGGCCTCCCGGATTTCGGTGTGCATGCGGGCGACGTGCCGGGCGATCCCGGGATCGGTGGTGACCGCATCGACCGCCGCCCGGATCGTCGCGCCGGTCGCGTCGGCGGGGTCGAGTGTCTTGCCGAGCCCCACCTTCTGGAGGTGGCGGGCGAACGTCACGGCGTCCGGTTGCTGCGGCACCATCACCACCGGCACGCCGTGCCGCAGGGCGTCGAGGACCGTTCCCGCGCCCGCCGAGCAGACCACGGCTCGCACCTGGGGGAACACTGCGTCGTGGTCCACCCAGTCGTGCGCCTCGACGCCCGCGGGCAGCCGGTCGACGTCGGCCGCGCCGAGGTGGCCCGCCGTCGCGAGGACGACCCGCCAGCCGCTGCCCGCGAAAGCGTCCGCGCAGCCGCGGAAGAACTCCGGGTTCGCGGTCGCCGACGTGCCGAGCGAGACGAGCACCGCGCGGTCCCGGTCCTGGTGCGGGCGCAGGGTGCCGGTGTCCGGTCCCGGTTCGGGGCCGACGAACGCGAAGGTGTCGTCGAACCGGTCCGCGTAGGGCTGGAGGGCCTTGGGGATGAAGACCAGGTTCGCCGAAGCCGCGCGGCCGTGCTGGGCGTACTCGAACGCGGCCTCGTCGAGCCCGTACGGCACCAGCGAGGTGAACAGTTCCTCGCCGGCCCGCTCGATGATCGCCGTGTCCGGCATCAGCGGGTTCTCCGGAGCCGGCTCGCCGCCGTCGAGCGAGACCTCGTCGTTGCCGGCGAACCCCGCGAACGTCCGCACGACCGGGCAGCCGGCGTCGCGGGCGATGAGGGCACTGGTCGCGGTGCTCAGCGCGTCCTCGAGCACCAGGTCGGGGAGCTGGTGCCCGAGGTGCTTGCGCGCGGCCGGCAGGGCCGCCAGCCCTTCGCGCAGGAAATCGACGAGGAGTGCGGTCAGCTCTTCCGGGGTGTCCACCGGTCCCACCGCGGAGGGGAAGCGCGACGGGTACGGCACGACGTCCGCGCCCGAGGCCGCCACGGCGTCGGCGTACGACTCGGCGGCGAAGTAGGTGACCCGGTGTCCCCGGCGCAGCAGTTCGCGCACGACCGGCAGGGTCGGCCGGATGTGCCCGAACCTGGGGAAGTTGAAGACCGCGACATGACGGGGGCGGCCGGCCTCGCCGCGGCGAGGCACTCTCGGCGCGTGCGGGAACTCGGCGGCGGTTGGCTTGGACACGCGACCACCATGCCGTCCGCCGAGGTCACGGCCAACCGACGGTGCCGAGTAATGAGAGATTCCCTAGTGGGTCGCACGCGGCGCCGGAAGAACCCCCCGATCCCGCCTAGTGTTGACCGACAGAACTCGGGGAGTGGCCGAGTTTTCCCGTGAGGAGAGTGCATGTCCCGCCACCGCGAACCGAGTTCGCCCCACCCTCGAGCCGCGGCGCCGCGCCCGGAAGCCGGCACGCGGTCGCGGAACACGCCCGCTTTTCCGAGGGGGTTGCGATGAACGAGCACGCCGGCCCGCCGTTGCGCTTGGGACTGATCGGGTGTTCCCCGATCGCCCGCCGCCGCATGCTGCCGGCCATCGGCCTGGTGGACACGGTTCGCTTGAGCGGCGTCGCCGCGCGCGAGGTCGAGCGCGCCAAGGAGATCGCCGCGGAGCTCGGCACCGTCGCGTGCGGCTACGAGGAGATCCTCGAACGCGACGACGTCGACGCGGTCTACATTTCCTTGCCCAACGGACTGCACTGCGAATGGGCGGGAAACGCGTTGCGCGCCGGCAAGCACGTGCTGTGCGAGAAGCCGCTGGCCACCACGCGCGAGGACGCCCTCGAACTGACCGAGCTGGCGGCCCGCAACGGCCTGGTGCTGCGGGAGAACTTCAGCTTCGAACACCACAGCCAGCACACGAAGGTGCGGCAGCTCCTCGCCGAAGGGCGGTTCGGCACCCCGAGGACGTTCACGGCCTCGTTCTGCATTCCACCGCTTCCCCCGGACGACACCCGGTACAACGCGGCACTGGGCGGTGGCGCGCTGCTCGACATCGGGGTGTACCCGCTGCGGGCCGCCCAGCTGTTCCTCGGCCCGGACCTGACCGTGACCGGCGCGACCCTGCGCATCGACGAGCGGCTGTCGGTCGACCTCGCCGGCCAGGTGCAGCTGGTTTCCGCCGACAGCGTGTTCGCGACGCTCGACTTCGGGATCCAGCACAGCTACGGCTCGCGGTACTCGCTGTGGGGGAGCACGGCGTCGGTCGCGCTCGATCGCGCTTTCACGCCGCCCCCGAGCCGGCTGCCCGTGTTGCGCATCGACGAGCAGGACCACGCCGAGGAGATCGTGCTGCCGCCGTCGGACCAGTTCCGCAATTCCCTCGAAACCTTCGTGGGGGCGGCGACCGGGCCGGTGGTGGACGAAGACGTCGAGCGTCCGTGGCGGGCCGCGGCCGTGACGACCGCCGGCCTCATCGACGAGATCCGCAAGAAAGCCGTGTGCGTCGGTGTGCGTGACGAAGGCGAGAGTTGATGGAGATCATCGGGAACGGCTTCATCGCGGGGCACGCGCGCGCGTACTTCGGCGCGGCGCATCCACACGCGACACTCATCGCGGCGGGAGTGTCCAGTGTGTACCTGACCGACGCACCCGCGTTCGAGCGCGAAGCGAAACTCGTCTACGACGTGATCCGCCGGTGCAAGGCCGAAGGACGCACGGCGGTCTTCCTCTCCACCGCGGCGGCCGGGATGTACGGCGCGCCCGACTCGCCGGGCACCGAGGAGGGCCCGGTGTTCCCGGAGACCCACTACGGCCGGCACAAGCTCGCCCTGGAGGCGGTGTTCGCGGCCTCCAGCGTGCGCTGGCTCGGGTTGCGCCTGACGCACATCGTCGGCGAGATGCAGGTGGCCCACCAGCTCCTGCCCTCGCTCACCCGGCAGCTGCTGAGCGGCAAGGTCACCGTCTACAGCGGCGCTTCGCGGGACCTGCTGGACATCGAGCACCTGATGCGGGCCGTCGACCTGCTGCTGACCCGCGACGTCCGCGACGAGATCGTCAACATCGCGTCGGGACAGCCCGAGGACATCGAGCTCATCGTCGACGGTCTCGAACAGCGGCTGGGGACGCAGGCCGAGCGGACCGTGGTGCACGGCAAGCCGGCCAAGCGCTCCGTCGCGAGCATCGCGAAGCTGCGCAAGCTGGCGCCGGAGATCGACGACTTCGGCTTCGGCCCCGGCTATCTCGCGGCGCTGCTGGACCGCTACGTCGACGACCTCGCGGCGCACGCCAGCAAGGCGCTTTAGCAGCACTTCACGCGGTCGGCCCGGCCGTGCCGGACCGTTGAGGAACGATCGTTCTTGACTGATCGTTCCTCAACGGTCTACGGTCGTGCCATGGGCCGGCCAAGAGCGTTCGACGAGGACGAAGTGGTGCGCGCCGCCGTCGCGTTGTTCGGCGGCCGCGCGTACGACGGGGTGTCCGTCGACGACCTCGTCACCCACCTCGGCGTGCACCGCAACAGCCTGTACAAGGCGTTCGGCAGCAAGCGCGGCCTCTACCTGGTCGCCTTGCGCCGCCACCTCGCCGACGACGTCGGCCCCTTGGCCGAAGCGCTGGCCGCGGCACCGGACGCCGCGACCGCGCTGCGGCTCGTCACGGCGGCCGACCTCGGCCTGCTGCTGCTCGCGGCGGTCGAACGCGCCCCGGCCGACGAGGAGGTGGCCGCCGAGGTGGCCGCGGCGCTGGCCGCCGTCGACCAGGCGATCGCCGGCGCCCTCGGCACCTCCACCGAACTGGCCGCCGCCCTGACGGCGGCCGCACTGGGCATCCTCCTGCGCGGCAACCCCGACGGCGCCGCGGCCGCGCTCACCCACCGTCTCGATCCCCTCGATTGACAAGGAAAACAGAAATGGCACTGGTTCACATCGACGGCGACGACCTCGTCGTCGTGATCGAAGGTCTCGACAAGCTCTGGGCCTTCAAGAGCAGCCTCACCATCCCGCTGGCCAACGTCCGCGGCGCCACCGCCGACCCCGGCATCGCCGCCGACCCGAAGGGGATCCGCGCGCCGGGTGCCCACCTGCCCGGCGTCATCACGGCGGGCACCTTCCACCTCGACGGCGAAAAGGTCTTCTGGGACATCAAGGATCCGGCGAAGGCGGTCGTGATCGAACTCGCCGACGAGCGCTACGCCCGCCTGGTCCTCCAAGTCGACAACCCGCGCGAGACCGTCACGCTCGTCGAGAACGCCCTGCGGTGAAGACGTTCCCCCACCTCACCGCGGCCGTGATGTCGCTGGCGGTCGTGACCGCCACCCCGGCCGAGGCGGCGCCCGGCCTGGTGCCCGCCGCCGACCGCGAAGTCGTCTTCACGGCCGACGGGACGGCGACGTACGGCACCCTGCACGTGCCCGCCCACCGCGCCGGGCACCGGTTGCGCGCGGCGCTGCTGCTGCCCGGCAGCGGCCCCACCGACCGCGACGGCAACCAGCCACCCCACGCGGCTCCGAACACCCTGGCGCAGCTGGCCGCCGCCCTCGACGCCGACCGGGTCGCGACGCTGCGGTTCGACAAGTACGGCACCGGCCGCACCGGCCTCGGCGCCTACCGCGACCACCCCTCGGAACTCGACTACCCGGCGTTCGTCCGTCAGGCAACAGCCGCCTACGCGTTGTTGCGCGACCAGCCGGAGACCGACCCGCACGCGCTGATGGTCGTCGGGCACAGCGAGGGCGCGATGACGGCCCTGCTGCTCGGCGGCTCGGCCCACCTGCGCCCGGCCGGCGTGGCCCTGCTGCAACCGCAGGCGATCCGCCTGCTGGACCTGGTCGCGCTGCAACTGCACGCCCAGGTCGCCGAGGCGGCCCGGCAGGGCCAGCTGACCCCGGACCAGCAGCGGACCATCGACGCGGCGGTCGACGCCGCCGTCACCGCCCTGCGCGAACACCGGCCGGTCGACACCACGGGCCTGCTGCCCGCCGTCGCCCAGCTCTTCGAGGCCTTCCAAGGCCCGAACGGCCGATTCGTGCAGAGCGACGACGCCGTCTACCCGCCGGCGGCCGCGGCGGCCCTGCGGCCGGGGACCAGGGTGCTGGTTACCTGCGGCACGAACGACGTCCAAGTCCCTTGCGCTACAACGGACGCCTTGACCGCTGCACTACGCCGGGCGCACGTCGGCGGACCGGGCCGGGTGCGGCTGCCTGGACTGGACCACCTGCTCCACGACACCGACCACCCGGACACCGTCGCCCCGGCGGCGCTCGACGCCCTGCGCCGATTCGCAGAGCGCTGAGGCTCCGCCGGCGAGGTCGAAAGCGGCCGGGCTCATAATCCGGCCGTGGTCACCCGGTTCTGGCCTACGCTGGACGCCATGACTCGCCATCTCCGCCTCGCCGGTGGTTGTGCAGCCGTAGTGCTCCTGGGGTTCCTGACCGCCTGCAGTGGCGACGAGCCGCCGAGCCGGGACGTGATCATCGCGAAG
This sequence comes from Amycolatopsis sp. CA-126428, assembly GCF_002904335.1. Classification (GTDB taxonomy): domain Bacteria; phylum Actinomycetota; class Actinomycetes; order Mycobacteriales; family Pseudonocardiaceae; genus Amycolatopsis. Next base: position 32,338 of record NZ_PPHF01000187.1, read on the forward strand.
ATCAAGTCCGATCCGCAGACTCAAGGCACGTCGGACCGCACGGCCGGATGTCTCGCTGAGTGGTACCTGAAATACGCCACGGCAGAACAGGTCTCGGCCTTCGTGGCAGGCAAGGCGGGAGATCGCCCGCTCGACCAGGTCGCCGCGGATCCGCAGGCCAAGGCCGCCATGCTCGACTGCCTGAAGGCGGCTGCCGACGATCGGTGAGAGTGCCCGGCTTGTGCCCGATTGGGCGAAGATGACGCTGTTTGGGCTATGGCGCGTGATCCAAAGCTGGTTAGGCTGAGGATCAGCAGCGGCCGCCGGCACCATCGTCAAAGGGGGGGATGGCTTCCGGCGGCCACGATCTGGGGGGATCAGTGCACGGTAGACGTGGCTCTGGTGTGCTCTCGCGCGTCCTGGTCCTGGCTCTGGTGCTTGCGGTGGCCGCCATCGGGCTACCCGCGTCCTTGCCGATTTCCCTGGGAGACGGCCAAAACAACGCGCGTCACCAGCCCGCCGGGGCGCCGGTGCGCGTGCGTGAGCTGGCCGAGCGCCGCACCGCGGACATGCGGGTGTTCGAGCTGTCGAACGGCCAGCTCGAAGCGGAGCTTTCCGCCCGGCCGCAGTCTTTCCGCGACCGGCAGGGAACTTGGCAGCCGATCGACACCACGGTGCGCGAGCACGCCGGCGACGGCTACCGATTCGCCAATGACACCAACCGGTTCAGCACCTCCTTCGGGGACCGGACGGATCGGCTGGCCCGGTTCGCCATCGACGGTACGCGGGTCGAGCTGGGGCTCGACGGCGCGGGCCGGCCGGTCGAACCCCGGGTGGGCAAGGACTCCGTCAGCTATCCGGGCGCGTTCGACGGCGCCGAGCTGAACTACCAGGTCACCCGCGATTCCCTCAAGGAACGAATCGTCCTCGCGGCACCGCCCCGCGATGCCACGTACCGCTTCAAGGTGCACCTGTCCGGCGTTTCCGCCCAAGCGCAGCCGGACGGCTCGATCGCGTTCTTCGGCACCGGCACCGACGGGCCGCCGCGGTACGTGATGCCCAAGCCGTTCATGCTCGACGCGTCGGGTTCGCGCACGGATTCCTTCAGCGGCCGGGTTTCCCAGACGGTCGAGCAGCACGGGCCGGACATCACCGTGGTCGTCAAGGCGGACCACGACTGGCTGGCCGCCCCGCAGCGCAGGTACCCGGTCGTGATCGACCCGACGATCAAGGTCGAGCCGACGTCGAACTCCGGTCAGGACAGCCAGCTCTGGTCCGACACCCCGGATCGCAACGACGGCGCGAGCTACCAGCTCTCGGTGGGCACCGACGGCTCCGGTATCGCGCGCAGCCTGGTCAAGTTCGACACGTCCGTGGTCCCCGCCGGCACCAGCTTGACGTCGGCGAAGCTGCGGATGTACTACGACAACGAGCTTTACACCAACGCCAACGACGTCACCATGGAGGCGCGCCGGGTCACCGCCGCGTGGGCCGAGAACACGGTCACCTGGAACACCTTCAACGGGGCCTTCGCCGAGGCGGGCCTGACGACCGCGGTCAAGCGCGCCAACGTGACGCAGGCCTGGTCCGAATGGGACGTCCGCAACATCGCGCAGTCGTGGGTTTCCGGTTCCGCCGGCAACAACGGGCTCCTCGTCAAGGCGACCGACGAGACGCTCAAGCGCGGCGGCGCGATCCACCACGGCGCCGAGTTCGACTACAACGGCGACACGGCGACGTTCCCGAAGCTGCTGCTGACCTACGGCAAGCCGGGCGCCGTCCTGCAGCCGATCACGAAGGCCTACGCCACCGGCGCCGAGCTGGCCTGGACCCCCTACACGAACCCGGGTCCCGGCAACGGTCCCGACGACATCGTCGGGTACCAGGTGCACCGTTCGGTGTCGCAGGTGTACACCCCTTCGGCCGCGACGCTGGTCACTTCGCTGGGGCCGCAGGCGACCCGGTTCGTCGACACCACCGCCCCGGTCACCCCGGACAGCGCGCCGGACCTGGGCTGGAACGCCTACTACTACACGATCGTCGTGCGGACCCGCAGCGGCGAGAGCATCCCGAGCGCCACCCAGCTGACCCGCACGCCGAAGGCGGGGCAGGTCCGGCAGATCTTCCCGGCCACGGCGGACACCACGGTGTCCGCCACCCAGCCGAACACCAACTTCAACGTGCTCACCGGACAGCCGTGGCTCCAGGTCGGCAACAACGGCGCCACCCTCGGGAAGAGCCGGGCGCTGGTGAAGTTCGGCGGTCTGAGCGCGATCCCGGCGGGGACCACGATCGTCGACGCCGACGTGTCGATGTGGGGGTTCTACTCCAACGGGTCCGGCGCGACCTTCGACGGGCACACGCTCGGCCGGGCCTTCGTGGAAGGCGAGGCGACCTGGAACCGGGCGTCCGCGGCCGCCGCGTGGACCGCGCCGGGCGGTGACATCGCGGCGACCCGGTCGGACTTCGTTTCGGGCGTTCCCGACCGCCCGACGTGGCAGATCTGGGAAAACCCGAGCATGGCGCAGGGCTGGGTGAACAACCCGGCGTCCAACAACGGCTTCGAGATCAAGCTGCACGACGAAGCGGGCGCGGCCCAGCGGGTGCTGTTCCTGTCCAACGAGGCACCGGAACCCTCGCTGCGGCCCCACCTCGCGGTGTCCTACCTGGGCACCCCGCCGCCTCCGCCCGCCGCGCCGATCGTGTCCTCGGTGGACTACCCGCAGGACGGCTCGTACGGTGCGCCGGGGCAGGCGGGCGCGTTCGTGTTCAAGCCGGGCAACACCGTGCCGATCGCCAAGTTCGCCTACCAGCAGGACTCCGATCCGCACCCCACGGAGGTGCCCGCGACCGGGCAGGTCACGGTGAACCTGGCGCCCGCCGCGCCGGGCCGGCGGACCCTGAGCGTGTGGGCGCTCGATGCCAACGGGGTGTCCTCGGGCGAGACGGCGTACACGTACTCCGTCGCGGAGCCACCGACCCACCGCAAGCGAAAGTCGGACTTCAACGGCGACGGCAAGGACGACGTCGTCACCTTCACCCGTGGCAGCGCTCCGGCGGTCTACGTCTCCCTGTCCGACGGCACGAAGTTCGTGCAGGACGGCTGGAAGTGGCACGACAGCTTCGCGGCGCAGAACGAAATCCCGCTGACCGGTGACTTCAACGGCGACGGCAAGGCCGACGCCGTCACGTTCACCCGGGGCACCGACGCGAGTGTCTACGTCGCGCTCTCCGACGGCACGAAGTTCGCGGCCACCCCGGCGAAGTGGCTGGGCAGCTTCGCCGCGGGCACCGACATCCCGGTCGTGGGCGACTTCAACGGCGACGGCCGGGACGACGTCGCCGGCTTCGCCCGCGGCACGGACGGCGGCGTGTTCGTCGCGCTGTCCGACGGCACCAAGTTCGGTACCCCGGTGAAGTGGCACAGCTCGTTCGCGCTGGGCACCGCCATGCCCGCGGCCGGCGACGTGAACGGCGACAACAAGGACGACATCGTCGGGTTCTCCGGTGGTGAAGCGGCGGACGTCTTCGTGGCGCTGTCCGACGGCACGAAGTTCGGTGCCGCGGCCAACTGGCAGGACAACTTCGCCCCGGACGCGAGCCGGGCCACTGTCGGCGACATCGACGGTGACGGCAAGGACGACGTCGTCTCGTTCTCGAACGGCCAGGTGAACGCCGCGATCTCGACCGGCTCGGCGTTCGGCGCCGCACGGCAGTGGAACGCGAGCTTCGCACCCGGCGACGAGCTCCCCGGCCTCGGCGACTTCACCGGGGACGGCAAGTTCGACATCGTCACCTTCACCCGCGGTACCACCGGAAAGGCCTACGTCGGCGCTTCGGACGGCACCCGCTTCGGTGCGGGCGTCCAGTGGCACAACCACTTCGCGGTGGGCGCCGAAGTCCCGCGGCCCAGCGTGTTCGCCGCCGGGCCGGGCACCCCGGCGCCGGTGCCGCCCGCCGCCCCGCTCGCGTCCTCGGTGGACTACCCGGCGGACGGTCAGCCGCACGGCCGCCCCGGTCAGCCCGGCACGTTCGTCCTGAAGCCGGGCGACGCCGTGCCGATCGCGAAGTTCGTCTACCAGCTCGACTCCGACTCGCAGCCGACGGAGGTGGCGGCCACCGGGCAGACCTCGGTGACCGTGACGCCGCTCGCCGCGGGCAACCGGACCTTGACCGTCCGCGCGGTCACCGCCGGTGGCCTGGCCTCACCGCCCGCCACCTATGCGTTCGTCGTCGCGACGCCTCCGCAGGCGCCCGCCGCACCGCTGGTGTCCTCGGTGGACTACCCCGCGGACGGCCAGCCGCACGGCGTGCCCGGCCGGGAAGGCGTCTTCACGCTCAAGCCGGGCAGCGCGGCCGCGGTCACCGGGTACCGGTGGCAGCTCGACGACGGCGGTCCCGCGGACGTCTCCGGCACCGGTGAGGTCCAGGTGCGCGCGACGCCGCCGACGCCGGGACAGCACACGCTGACCGTGCGCGCGCTCGGCGTCGAGAACCTGATCTCGCCGCCGGCCACGTACACCTTCGTCGTGGCCGACGCGCCGAACGGACCCGGTGCGCCGCAGGTGCTTTCGCTGGACTACCCGTCCGGCGGGGCACCGTACGGGGCGCCCGGCAAGGAAGGGACGTTCACCTTCCGGCCGACCGGGTCGACGGCGATCGCGGGCTACCGCTGGCAGCTCAACGGCGGCCCGGCCACCGACGTGGCCGGCGCCGGCAAGGTGGCGGTGAAGATCACGCCGGTCACCGCGGGTTCGCAGACGCTCACCGTGCGGACGTTCACCGCGGCGGGCGCGGTTTCGGCACCGGCGAACTACACGTTCGAGGTGGCGCCGCTGCCGCCGCCGGACGCGCCGGGCGTGTTCTCCACGGACTATCCCGCGGACGGGCAACCGCACGGGAACGCCGGCCAGGAAGGCGGCTTCACCTTCCGCCCGGCCGGGACCACGGCCGTCTCCGGCTTCCGCTGGAAGCTCGACGAAGGCACGACCACGGACGTACCGGGCACCGGCGACGTCGCGGTGCGGATCACCCCGCCGACCGGCGGCACGCACACGCTGGTCGTGTGGGCGATCGGCAGCGCGGGCAGCGCTTCGGCGCCGGCCGCCTACACGTTCCTGGTCGCCGGGGCGGCACCGACCCCGGCCACGCCGCTCGTGTCCTCCACGGACTACCCCGCGGACGGGCAGCTGCACGGCAGCCTCGGCCAGGCGGGCACGTTCACCCTGCGCAGCCAGGGTGCCGTCGCTGCGGACGCCGTGCGGTACCAGCTGGACACCGACGCCGCACCCACCGAGGTGCCCGCCGGCACCGGCACCGCGACCGTCAGCCTCACCCCGGTCCGCTCCGGCCAGCGCACGCTGACCGTCTGGGCGAAGGTCACGTCGAGCGGGGTGCTTTCGGCGCCGGCGAAGTACCCGTTCGCCGTCGGTGCGCCGTCCGGCCCGCGCGACTACTTCTACGACGCCGCCGGACAGCTGGCGGGCGTCACGAACAACTCCGGTGAGGCGGCCGCCTACCGGTACGACGCCGCGGGCAACCTCGAGGCGACCGACCGCTACCGCACGGACACCGCGTCGGTCTTCGCGCTGGTGCCCACCCGCGGCCCGACCGGCAGCACGGTGGAGATCAGCGGCACCGGATTCGCCACGCAGCCGGCCGGCAACCAGGTGAGCTTCGACGGGATCGCCGCGCAGGTCACCGCCGCGACGGCGACCCGGCTCACGGTGATCGTGCCCGCGGGCACCGGCGGTGGCGCGGTCAAGGTGACCGCGAACGGCAAGACCGCGGCCGCCCGCGCCCCGTTCGTGGTGACCAAGGGCGTACCCGCACCGGCGATCACCGGCGTGTCGGCCGACCGCGGCAACTCCGGGGACACGATCACCATCACCGGCACCGGCTTCGATGCCGATGCCACGCGTGACGTCGTGCTGTTCCACCAGACCGCCGCGCGGGTCAAGCAGGCCGGCCCGACCAGCCTGACCGTCGAGGTGCCCGCCGCGGCGGCGTCCGGCCGGATCAGCGTGCGCACGCCCGGCGGGACGGCGACCAGCGGTGCCGACTTCCTGGTGTCGCCGCGCGGGTTCAAGATCGACCAGCTGGTCTACGGCGGCCGGATCGAGCTCGGCAAGCCGATGGAGCTCGACATCCCGGCCGGCAAGGAAGCGGTCGTCCTGATCGACGGCCAGGCCGGCGAGCGCGTGCACCTGGACCTGGAGAACAACACCGTCCCGGTCCGCTCGGCGATGTGGATGTTCTCCCCGCACGGTGGCGACTTCGCCCGCCGCACCATGGGCGACCCGCTCGACCTGTGGGCGGGCAGCACGCTGCGCCAGGACATCCCGGTGTTCGGCGCCACCGGCACCTACACGATCGTGGTCGCGCCGGACGACGACGCGGCCGGCAAGGTGCGGATCACCGCGTCGCACACCCTGACCGGGGACAAGCTGACCCGCGACGGCACCGGCGTGCCGTTCACGGTCAGCGTGGCGCAGCAGCGCGCCGAAATGACGTTCACCGCCACCGCGGGCGAATGGCTCAGCTTCGGCTTGACCGACCTGAGCATGCCGGCCAACACCTTCGACGTCCTGGTGACCCAGCCCGACGGGTACAAGAACACCTGGAAGGCCTCGCTCACCCTCTACACCCCGACGATGGTGTTCAAGGCCCGCCAGACCGGCACGTTCACCGTCGGCGTCACCTTCGGCGCGAACGAGCTCGGGGCCGGCAAGGTCTGGTTGTCCGGGGTGCTCGAGGCGGGCCAGCTCGCGGTCGACGGGGCGGGCACGCAGTTCAAGATCAACCGGCCCGGCCAGTCCGTGCGGCTGCCGTTCACCGGTGTCGCGGGCAAGAACCTGCGGTTCGGCGTCACCGAGAACACGCTGCGCGAGAACGGCCGCCCCGGTTACCCGGGCGGAATCCTGGCCGAACCGGACGACAACCAGGTCGAGCTGCGCACCGGCACGCAGGAGATCCGCAACGTCCCGATCCGCAAGAGCGGCCAGCACAGCCTGTTCATGAGCGGCTGGGAAGCCGTCGGCAGCGCCCGGGGCTGGCTGACGTCGGCGACCGAAGCCGGCCAGCTGCCGATCAACGCGCAGACCAAGGTCACCATCGACCGGCCGGCCCGGGAGGTGTGGTTCGACTACGACGGTGTCCAGGGCCGGCCGCTGCACCTGCAGACCCGGGACAAGAGCCTGCCCGGCTACGTCACCATGCGGGTCTTCCAGCCGACCGGCGGCAAGCTGGTGACGAGCTCGATCGACGGCAAGCTGGACGTTCCCGCGCTGCCCGAGACCGGGAAGTACCGCATCCAGCTCGAACCGGCGTACGCCACCACGGGCGACGTCACGATCGCCGCGTCCGAGCCGCTGGACCTCGGCCGGCTCGCCATCGACGGGCCGCCGCCGACGGCTTCGGTCACCGTGCCGGGCCAGCGCGTCGTAGCGAAGTTCACCGGGCAGGCCGGGCAGCGCCTGAGCCTCGGCTTCACGTCGCCGAACATCCCGTTCCTCAAGCCGGCGGTGTACAAGCCGGACGGCACCACGCTGGACTCGCCGTTCAACTTCGGCCTGCCGTGGGGCTTCGACCTGACCACGCTGCCGGTGGCGGGCGACTACCGGATCGTGCTCGAACCGCTCGAGGACGGGGCCGGCCCGGCGGCGGGTGACCTGACCGTCCTGCTGTCGTCCGAAGTGGACGGGGGCAAGGTCGCCGTCGGCGGCGCCGCCAACACGGTCACGATCGGGCGGACCGCGCAGAACGGGAAGGTGACCTTCGACGGCACCGCGAACGACGTCCTGCAGGCGGACTTCACGTTCGGTTTCCCGAACAACGGCGGGTCCTACTACAGCCTGATCGCGCCGGACGGCACGATCTCGCCGAACCACTCCTGGATTTCGTTCAGCCGGTTCAAGCTGCCCGCGCTGAAGATGACGGGCACCTACACCATGGTGTTCGACCCCGGCGGCCAGGCCACCGGCTCGATGACCGTGGCGCTCAGCAAACCCGCCACGGCCGCGATGGCGGCCCCGCAGGCGCGGATCGACCCGCCGAAGCCGGTCACGCCGAAGTGCGTCCCCGCCGAACCGGTGCCGGCCCCGGCCAAGTCCGGCAAAGCGCCCGAGGGCTCGGCGCAGCCCCCGGCCGCACCGGAACCCCCGCCTGCCCCGCCGTCCTCGTCGACCTGCGGGTCGCCCGGTGGCTGGCAGCCGGACACCGCCAACCTGAACGGCACCGACTGGAGCACCCGCTACGACCCGGCGCCGGTGCGGGACCGGCCGCTGCAGTTCGACGTCGGGTTCACCGGCCTGGTCGGCAAGGTCCAGTCCACGGCCGGCCGGCCCCTCGCCGGCGTCACGGTGAGCGCCGGCGGCAGCCGCGTCACCACCGACGACAAGGGCAAGTTCGTGCTGACCGGGCTGCCCGGCGGCCACGTCGTGGTGCGGGTGGACGGTCGTACCGGCACCTCCGGCCGCCCGTTCGGCTCGTTCGACATCGGCGTCGACCTCAAGGGCGGCCAGGTCCTCGTCCTGCCGTACACGGTGTTCCTGCCGGAGATCGACGCCGCCGCGACGGTGCACGTGCCCAGTCCGACGACGACCGAGACCGTCCTCACCACCAAGGCCATTCCCGGCCTGGAAGTCCGGCTGCCGGCGGGGACCGTCGTCCGCGACGCCGACGGGAACGTGGCGACCGAACTGAGCCTCACCCCGATCCCGATCGACCGGCCGCCGTTCCCGCTGCCGCCCACCAAGGTCCCGGTGTACTTCACGGTCCAGCCGGGTGGCAGTTACCTCTTCCCCGAGGGCGCCACGATCGTCTACCCGAACTACACGAAGGAGCGACCGGGGACCCGGACCCAGTTCTGGAACTACGACCCGGACGGCCCGGGCTGGCACATCTACGGCTACGGCACGGTTTCACCGGACGGCAAGCAGATCGTGCCCGACGCGAGCGTCAAGTTCTACCGGCTGACCGGCGCGATGACCGCCGTGCCGGGGATGAACCCGCCCCCGATCGCGCCGAGGGCCGGCGTGCCCCGCGTCGGGGACCCGGTGGACCCGGCGACCGGGCTCCTGGTGGACGAGACGACCGACCTGGTCGTCGACGACATCGCGCCGATCGAGATCAAGCGCAGCTACCAGCAGGGCGACACCGACATCCGCGCGTTCGGCGTCGGCACGAGCTTCGACTACGGCCTCTACCCGTGGTCTCCCGGGATCATCGGGCAGTTCACGTTCCAGGAGTTCGACCTGGTGCAGCCGGACGGCAGCAAGATCCACTACCGCCGCACCTCGCCGGGGCAGGACTACGCGGGCGCGGTGTTCAAGGCCGACCCGACGCCGACGCGGTTCGACGGCTCGATCGTCAAGTGGATCGACAGCGGCTGGGACGTGACGCTTCGCGACGGCACCGTGATGGTGATCGGCGAAGAGGCGCCGGTGCAGGAGATCCGCGACAAGTTCGGCAACACCACCACCATCACGCGGGCGACCGCGCCGCCGGGTACCGACGGGAAGGTCCGCGCCAACGGGCCGGTCACGCAGATCACCTCGCCGAACGGCCGGTGGGTGAAGTTCGCCTACGACGAGTCGAACCCGCCGCGCGTCAAGTCCGTCGAGGACAACCTGGGCCGGCACGTCGGCTACACCTACGACGCCACCGGGCACCTGGAGACGGTGACCGACGTCCGGGGCGGCCTCACCCGCTACACCTGGGACGAAAAGGGCCGGCTCAAGACCATCACCGACCCCAGGGGCATCCGGTACCTGCTCAACGAGTACGACGACAAGGGCCGGGTGAAGACCCAGACGGCCGCGGACAACGGGATCACCAAGTTCGAGTACGTCACGTCCGGCGACGCGATCGTCGAGACCAAGATCACCGACCCCCGCGGGCACGTCCGGCGGATGACCTTCAACGACAAGGGATCGGTGCTCACCGATACCAAGGCGTTCGGCACCGGCGTCGCCGAGACGACGACCAGCGAGTACGACACGGACGGCGTCCGGCTGAAGGCCGTCACGGACGCGTTGCAGCGCAAGACGGTCTACCTCTACGACGATTTCGGCCAGGTCAAGGAAAAGACGGTCCTGGCGGGCACGCCGGACGCGCGCACCGAGAAGTTCGAGCGCACCGGGCCGCATCACGAGCTGACCAAGTACACCGACGGCTACGGCAAGGACACGGTGTACGGGCTCGACCCGCGGGGCGCGGTGCAGTCGGTCACCGACCCGGCGCAGCGCGTCAAGACCTATGACACCAACGAAAAGGGCCTGGTCACCAAGGTCACCGATCCGGCGGGCAAGTTCGCCACCACCGAGTACGCGGGCACCGATCCGGTCAAGACCACCGACCAGCTCGGCCGGGTGGGCAAAGCGGGCTTCGACTCGCTCGGCCGGACGGTGCTGGCCACCGATCCACGGGGTGCGGTCACCGAAACCGCGTACACCGCGGCGAACGAGGTCGCCTCGGTGACCGATCCGCTCGGCCGGACCATGGCGTACGGGTACGACCCGAACGGCAACCGCCACCAGGTCACCGACGCCCGCGGCGGCGAAACGGTCTTCGACTACGACAACATGGACCACGTCGCGAAGGTCACCGACCCGCTCGGCCGGTTCGAGCAGGCGGAGTACGACCAGAACGGCAACCTGAAGAAGCACACCAGCCGCCGCGGCATCGTCACCGAAAACGACTACGACGACCTGGACCGCAAGTCCGAAAGCCGGTTCGGCGCCGAGAGCAGCACGAAGTTCGGCTACGACCTGGGCAACCGCCTGAAGCGGACCGAAGACTCGGTGGCCGGGGTGGCGACCACCGAGTACGACGGCCTGGACCGCGTCAAGGCCGAGACCACCACGCAGGGCAGCGTGTCGTACGACTACGACACCGCCGGGCGGGACCGGGTGCTGACCGTGCCCGGCCGGCCTGCGGTGCGGTACGTCTTCGACGCGGCGGGCGCGTTGTCCGAGGTCCAGCAGGGCGGCACCGCGGTCACGACCGTCAGCCGGGACGCGGTGGGGCGCGTGCAGCGGATCGGCGCACCCGGCGGCGGCGTCTCCCAGACCTACGGCTACGACGACGCCGGCGAAGTCAAGACGATCACCTACCGCGCGGGCCAGACCGTGCTCGGCGATCTCGCCTACGACTACGACGCGGCGGGGCAGCCGGTCCGGACCGGCGGCAGTTACTCCCGGGCGATGCTGCCGGAGCAGTTCGGCGTGGCCACCTACGACCAGGCGAACCGGATCCGCGGCATCGGCGCGACACCGGTCAGCCACGACGCGGACGGCAACCTGATCTCCGACGGCGTGGCCGGCTACACCTGGAACGCCCGTGGCCAGCTGGCCACGGAGTCCGGGCCGGGGATGACGGCCGCCTTCAGCTACGAGGCGGACGGCCGCCGCCGCTCCAAGACGATCAACGGGGTCACCACCGGCTTCCTGTACGACGGGAAGAACCCGGTGCAGGAGAAGGTGAACGGCGCGGTCACCGCGACGATCACGTCGTCCGGTGTGGACGGGTACCAGCTCCGCGACGCCGGCGGCGTGACCCGCCGGTACCTCACCGACGGTCTGGGCAGCACGCTCGGGCTGGTCGACAGCGCCGGCGCGGGTGCCACGTACACCTACGAGCCGTTCGGCCGGACCTACGTCGCCGGCAACGACGGCGGGAACGCCTACCGGTACGCGGGGCGCGAGGACGACGGCACCGGGCTGTACTACAACCGGGCCCGCTACTACAGCCCCGGCCTGCAGCGGTTCTTGAGCGAGGACCCGACCGGGTTCGACGGCGGGAACAACCTGTACGGCTACGTCGGGAACCAGCCGACCTCCCTGACCGACCCGGACGGGGAGAAGCCGAGTGCGGACAACTACCGAGGCCGGTACCAGGCCGATCTTTGGGAACGGAACCAGCCGCGGCTCCCCCAGAACTGGGACGCCCACCACCGGATTCCGCAGTACTACCGCAACGATCCGCAGTTCTCCGGTTTCGATTTCGACGCGCCGGGCAATGTTCGCGGGGTTCCCGGCAGCCGGCAGCCCGGCCCCGTCACCAACGTGCACCAGCAGATCACGAACGAGTGGGATGAATTCCAGCGGCAGAATCCCAATGCGACCCGGCAGGAGATCGAGAATTTCGCCGATCGGATCGACGCCCAGTTCGAGGGGTGGTGGTGGTACGCGTGACGCCGCGACCGCCGGGAGCTAGGCTCGCCACCGTCGCGAGGATCCGGATCGAGACTCCCCTGAGGTGCGATAACAGTGTTCGACTATGACGCATGGCGGCTGAGCACGGGCAACGCGGTCGATGCCGTGCTCGCCCGCTTCCAGGCCCGGTTCGGGTACCCGCCCGACGATCATCTGATCGGCGGGCCCTCCGACGCCGAACAACTTCAGGCCGCGCGGGAGGCGGGCACGGTGCCCGCCGAATTGCTGGAGTTCTACCGGAATGTGTCGAGAATCGATCTGCCGGACGTGCACAACGGCTTCTTCGTGCACCCGCTGTCGCAGGTGCTCGACAATGAGAAAAATGGCACACCGGTGCGGGCTCCGGCTTTGACCCGCTCCGGAATCGTCGTTTTCGGCAGCGATGGTGGCGGCGCGCTCTTCGCACTCGACGCGACTGGATCGCCGGTTTACCTGCTGCCACCCGGTGCTGTGCGGGAGGGCACCTACGAAGGGCGATTCGACCCGCCTCGCGTCATCGCAGCGAGCCTGCCCGAATTCCTCGAGTGGCTGAGGTCGGCCGTCGAGGGCTTCGCGGCGAGGTAGAAACCGACCACGATGGGGGGACCGTGACGATGCGTGCGCGGGTAAACAGACGTCGGTTGTTCGCCGCGGGTGCCGCGGTGGCGGTGTTCGCAGGGCTCTCCGCGGGGGTCGCGGCACCCGCGCAGGCAGCCGTGGGGCAGGTGGTGAAACCGGCCGGCGCCAAGGTGATCGACGGCAGCTACATCGTCCTCACCAAGCCGAGCCAGCTCGCGGTCTCCGCCGCGGCCGGCGTGCTCACGAGCCGCTACGGCGGCAAGGCCGGGCGCACCTACCAGGCGGCCCTGCACGGGTTCCTCTTCACCGGGACGGCGGAGCAGGCCGCGAAGCTGGCCGCCGATCCGCTGGTCGAACGGGTGGAGGCCGACGCGATCGTGTCGGGTCAGGCCACCCAGCCGCTGCCGCCGTGGAACCTGGACCGGGTCGATCAGCGGAGCACCGTGCTGGACGACGCGTTCAGCTACCCGGACGGGGCGGGCGCGGGCGTGACCGCGTACATCATGGACACCGGCGTCCGGATCTCCCACTCGGAGTTCGAGGGGCGCGCCAGTGTCGGCTTCGACGCCATCAACGACGGCTGGAACGGCCAGGACTGCAGCACCTCGGGGCACGGCACGCACGTCGCCGCCACGGTCGGCGGCAAGACGTATGGGGTGGCGAAGAAGGCCAAGCTCGTCTCGGTCCGGGTGCTCAGCTGTGAGAACCTCGGCGCGACCAGCCAGATCATCGCGGGTGTCGACTGGGTGACCCAGCACGCGCAGCGCCCGGCGGTGGTCAACATGAGCCTGGGCGGTGGGCAGTCGGCCGCCGAAGACCTCGCGGTCAAGAACTCCATCGCGGCCGGCATCACCTACGTCGTGGCCGCCGGGAACGACGATCGGGACGCCTGCTTCGCCAGCCCGGCGGACGTGCCCGCGGCGATCACCGTCGGCGCGAGCAACCCCGTCGACGAACGAGCCCGCGACTGGAAGGAGACGGGCGGCGTCACCGGCGGCTCGAACTACGGATCCTGCGTCGACTTGTTCGCGCCGGGGGAGTCGGTCAAGTCCGCGCACAACGCCACCGACACCGCGACGGTGACCCTCCGGGGTACGTCGATGGCGTCCCCGCACGTCGCCGGCGCGGTCGCGCTGCTGCTGTCACAGTCTCCCGGCCTGAGCCCGGCCGAAGTGACCAACGCCCTGCTCGGGCGGGCCACGGCCGGCGTCCTCAAGCAGGACACGCTGAAGACCGGTTCCCCGAACAAGCTGCTCTACACCGGCGTGCCGCCGCAGCAGGTCTGCACGGCCGCGAACGACACCCGGCAGCCGATCCCGGACCTGGGCAGCGTCACCAGCACGATCGAACTGACCGCCTGCGGGCGGAAGGTGGCCGCCACCGCGCGCGTGCGCGTGCGCGCCGAGCACCCGGCGCGCGGTGACCTCTCGATCCGCCTCGTCACGCCGGACGGCACCGAGCTGCCGCTGAAGGACGCCGACGGCACGGACGCCGCGGCCGACCTCGACCAGACGTACCCGCTGCCCGACCTGACCACGAAGGACGCCAATGGCGTCTGGAAGCTCGTCGTCCGCGACAACTTCGGCTTCGACGAGGGGGCGCTGGCCGGCTGGAACCTGGTGCTGGCCGAGCCCGCCGTGGCGCTGCCCGTCGTGTCGTCGGCGGCCTACCCCTCGGACAACCAGCCGCACGGCGGCGCCGGGGTCGCCGGCACCTTCACGTTCAAGCCCGGCAGCCCGGTCCCGGTCGCGAAGTACTCCTACCAGCTGGACACCGAGGCGCAGCCGAGGGAGGTGACCGCGGTCAACGGCGAGGCGTCGGTGACCGTCACGCCGGGCTCGGCCGGGCGCCGGACGCTGACCGTGCGCGCGTTCAACGCCGTCGGCGAGCCGTCCGCACCGGTCCCGTACGACTTCGTCGTCGCCGACGTGGCACCGCCGGCCACGCCGCTGGTGTCGTCCTTCGACTACCCCGCCGATGGACATCCCAGCGGTGGCACCGGTTTGACGGGGACGTTCACCTTCAAACCGGGTGGTACCGAGCCGGTCGACAAATACGTCTACCAGCTCGACTCCGACTCGCAGCCGGTCGAGGTGACCGGCACGGGTGAGGTTTCCGTGGGCGTCACCCCGAATTCGTCCGGCGTGCGAACGCTGACCGTCCGGGCCGCGAAGGGTGGCAGCCAATCCGCGCCGGCCACGTACACGTTCACGGTCGCGGGCGCGGCGGATGTCGTCGACGGTGGCACGATCGTGGCGGACGGCGCGGCGGCCAACCCGGCGATTCCCGCGGACAAGGTGCTGCGGCTGAAGTTCGACGCGACGGCGGGGGACAAGGTCGGCATCGGCGTTCCGTCGAATTCGCTCACCACTTCGGCACGGCTCTGGCTGGTCGATCCCGGTGGCCGGTCGTTCACCGTCGAGACGAACAACGGACCCACGTATCTCGCCGCCGGCCTCGGGCGTGACGTGACGCTTCCCGCGCTGCGCACCACGGGGACGTACCAGGTGTTCGTCGATCCGGACGGCACCGGGACCGGTGCGGTGACCGTGCAGTTGTCGAAGAGCATCGCCGGGACCACCGACACCGCTTCGGCGGGATTCGCCTACAGCCGGAGCCGCTCCGGCCAATTCGTGGATCTCGGCTTCGACGGCGCGCAGGACACTTGGTACGACATCGGCGTCACGGATCAGCCCGGCCTCACCTACCTCATGGTGTACGTGTTCGATCCGAGCGGCGCCCGGGTGGGGAATCCGCTGGTGATCACCGCCGGTTCAGCGGACCGGCTCCGGATTCCCGTGGCCGGCAGGTATCGGCTGGTCGTCGGCCAGTACTTCGGCGAAAGCACCGGCAGCGGAAAGCTGTGGCTTTCCGCGGAGGTGGTCGCGGGGGACATCAGCGCGACCGGCGCGGGCAAAGCGCTGACCCTGAGCAGGCCCGGACAGCAGGCGCGCCTGAGGTTCGACGGAACCCAAGGGCAGCGGCTCGGCGTGGGGTTCGCCGGCGCGGCGTTGTCCAACGGCTCGCCGAAGGCGGCTCTCGTCGGCCCGGGCGGCGCACTGCTGACCGCGGAAAACTACGGGACCGGGGCGTTCTTCCCCGCACTGAGCCAAACCGGCAGCTACGACGTGCTCGTCAACGGCGGCTCCGGAACCGGGACGGTGACCACCTGGCTGTCCGAAGAGATCGCGGCCGGCACGCTCGCCGTCGGCGGCGCCGCGAAGCCGATCAGCGTCGGCCGGGTCGGGCAGCACACCCGGCTGAAGTTCGACGGCACGGCGGGGCAACGCCTCAGCCTCGGCGTGACCAACGCGACGGCGGGCTTCGACCAGCAGTTCTTCCGGGTGTACAAACCGGACGGCACGGCGCTGAACTACGGGGACAACACCACGGGCGCGGGCAGTGCCGCGTTCGGCGCGATGCCGGTGACGGGCACCTACGAGCTCGTGGCGGCGCCCACCAACAGCGCCACCGGCACGGTCACCCTGACCTTGTCCGGTCTCGCCGACGCGGGGACGATCACGATCGGCGGCGCCGCGGCGACGGTTTCGGTGACGCGGGCCGGCCAGGACGGCCAGGTCGCGTTCACCGGCGCCGCGGCCGACAAGCTCCGGCTGACCTTCAGCGGCAGCACGTTCCCCGGCAAGACGTTCGTGCTGACGGTGCTCAAGCCGGACGGAACGACCCTCGTGGACCGGGCGTACAAACCCGACCAGAACCCGTACGACCTGCCCGCGCTGCCCACGGCGGGCAGCTACCGGGTGCTGCTCGATCCGGCGTCCGCGGAGACCGGCTCGATCGCGGTCGGCCTGGTCAGGACGCCATGACACCCCACCGCCTCGGCCGGCGGTCGTTCCTGGCCGCAGTGGGGGCGGCGGGCCTCGCCGGCTGCGCGGGCCAGCCTCCACCGCGGCCACCCCGGCCGGTGCCGGGCCAGCCTGGCGTGGTGACGCCCGCGCGCTCGAAGACGGCGCTCGCGGCGTTCGACGTGACCACGCGGGACCGGAACGGCCTGGCCGAAACCCTGCGGGCGTGCGCCTCACCGGTCCCGGACACCACGACGACGGTCGCCGTGGGCGCGTCCCTGTTCGACGGCCGGTTCGGTCTCGAGCGTCCGCGCCACCTGACGTCGATGCCGTCGTTCCGCAACGACGTGCTGGATCCCCGGTGGTGCCACGGGGATCTGCTCGTCCAGGTGAGCGCGGACAGCCAGGAGGCGCTCGACGCGGCGCTGGCCCGCCGGATTCCGGGTGTGACCCCGCGCTGGCAGCTGACCGGTTTCCACCCGGACGGCGAATCCCGCAACCTGTTCGGTTTCCGCGAAGGAGCGGGAAACCCCGACGTCACGGACGCCCGCGCCATGGAGAAGTACGTGTGGGTCCAGCCGGGCGACGACGAACCCGCCTGGTGCACGGGCGGGACGTACCAGGTGGTCCGCCTCATCCGGCTCGCGATGCCGATCTGGGACGCAGAGCCGATACCGGTACAGGAACGCGTGTTCGGCCGCCGAAAGTCCTCCGGCGCGCCTTTGGGCCAGGTGGATGAAAGCGCGAAGCCCGACTTCGCCGGCGACCCCCAGGGCGGCGTCATCGCCCTCGACGCGCACATCCGCCGAGCCAACCCGCGGACGCCGGAGAGTGAAGCGCACCGGATCTTGCGCCGCGGCCACTCGTACCGCCGTTCGGGCGAGGACGTCGGCCAGATCTTCGTCTGCTACCAGCGCAACCTGGAGTCGGGCTTCGCGACCATCCAACGTCGCCTCGCCGGGGAGGCATTGGAGAAGTACACCCTGCCATTTGGCGGAGGTTACTTCTTCGTCCTCCCGGCGAGTACGGGCGCGGGCGGCGACTACCTCGGGCGCACGATGCTGACCACCTGAACGGACCCGAATCGGCTGCTTTGGCGCCATGCGCAGATGCCCGGGTCTGCCGTGGTTGGCCGGGGTTGGCAATTCATGCCGATCCATCAGTGGCCGGCGTGTCCACTTCCGTGTGTTCATGCTGAAGCAGAACGGTGCGGCCAGTAGGGATTGCCGTGAGACGGGTCTTGATGCTCGACACGTGAACACGGACAGTATTGGCGAAGCGCAACCGATCGGCATCGATGGTGTCGAGGGCTGCCGCCCAGCTTTCTTCGGTCATCTCGCCGCGATTTATTCGTGCGTTTTGCTTCCAGAAAGTCTTGTCCATGCTCAGGGCTGCCTCGACAACCTCTGGCTCGCCGACAAGCCAGATCGCGGCAAGCGCTTGGTTCCATGTCACCCAGTCGATCGGTACGCCGCGTCTCCACTTGGCGGCCATGGCGTGGTATACCCTCGTCGACTCGGAAAGAATATCGGCGCAGACGTCGATTTGCTTACTTCGATTCCACAGACGCCGCTGCGTGCGCCCGGAAAGTACGGATCCCACGAAGACGCCTATCAAGGTGATCAACGCGCCTGCTGCACTCGAAGTCGCAATCTGCAACGGAAATGGCATGTTCTCTCCTCCGTGTCGGCGCGCGAGCGCCCCGCCGCCGACAAAACTCGCCGACTTCCTCCAACACCGCGGAGGCACTGGTGACTTGTCTCCTCGGACAACGCTGCTGCCGGCTGATACTGCCAGTGAGCTTGCGGCACCGCGGACCACGGTGGCCGACGAGAGCAGAGCGTCACCACCGAGCGGATCGTGCTCACCGACGCTTACGAGCGGTTGGAACGCATGATCCGCGAGCGCAGCGACGGCAGTTTCGGGATCGCCGGGCCGCGTGGCGTCGGCAAGTCGACGCTCGTGCGGTTCTTCGCCACCACGCGCGGAGTGCGCGGCCTGCCCGACGACGAAGAGCACGAGCGGGCGACCCGGAATCGGCCGCGTCTCGGTGTGGTCGTTTCGGCGCCGGTGGCTTACCAGCCCCGTGACTTCGTCCTGCACCTCTACGCCGAGCTGTGCAAACGGGTGATCGGCGGCGACGGCCCGGCCGCCGGGCCGGGGAACGAGCCCGAACCCCGGTTCGCCGGGATGTCGCTGCGCTGGGCCCAGGTGTGGCTGATGGTGCTGGGTGGCGGCGCGCTGGCTGTCACGGCCGGGCTGCCGGCCCTCGTGGGTCTCCGCGGGCCGCTGTGGGTCGCGCATCCGTTCGTGGCACGCTTCGGTTGCCGGCCCGGCGCAAAGACCGGGTGTGGCCGGCGGTGGCCCTCACCGCGCTGGTGGTCGACGGGCTGATCATGGTCACCGCCGGGGATGGCTGGGTGGGCCCCACCTGGCAGCTGCTGGGGGCGGTGGCAGGCGCGCTGATCGGCATCCCGGCGTTCGTGCTGGCCGGCAGGCTTCGTGACCTGTTGTCCCGGATGGACTTTCCGACGAGTTACCCCTCTCCGCGGAGGGGCAGCTGCGCGAGCTGGCGGTCGAACGGCTGCGCGGGATCCGATACCAGCAGAGCTTTTCGCACGAGAGGTCGATGTCTTCGACAGCGCTTTCGACGACGTGCTTGCCGTGCGTCTGCTGGACATGCGGAGTTCGCGGAAGATCGTCTACGGGCTCTTGCTCGGCTGGACGAAGCCGTTCGTCGGCCTGTGTTACGTCCTTTCCGGCGGACTCGCCCGCGACCTGCGGCGCAGCGCGCGGGAACTCGTGTCCCACCGCGGCAAAGGCGACGAAATCGAGCTCGGCGCGGCCGCGCTCGCCATGTGCCGCCACGAGGCGGAAGCGCGGGCCGACGCGATCCGGCACGAGCTGATGCGGGACCCGTTCGACGCCCTGAACATCGACCTGCTCGCCAAGGTCGCGGACCTCACGCCCGCCGAAGCGACGGTTCCGTCGCTGCTGAAGTGGCACGACGGGCTGACGTCGTGGGCACCCGCGGTGGCGCCGGGGGAGCCGATCCCGGCGGCGGTCCGCCTCGGGAGCGAGCTGGCAGCGTTACTGCTCTTCGCCGCGACAGTGCTGGAGGTCTTCGACCCGGCCGAGGTCACCGAGCGTATCCGCGAAAAGCGGAAAAACCCGGCGGCGGCGCGAAATGCCTGTCGACGTTGGGCACGGCGCGGCGGTCACTCGCGTTGAGCCCCGGGATTTCGATGGCGCATACCCGGCTTTTCCGGACGGCCTGGAACCTGAGCTCATGAGTTTTGCTCAGGAGATCTTGCGGCGGTAGGCCGCGGTGGCGAAGACGTAGGCGACGACGAGGATCCCGGCGCACCAGCCAAGGGCGCTCCAGATGTCGCCGCCGACCGGCGCCTGCGTGAACAGGGCCCGGATCGTGTTGACGATCGACGTCACCGGCTGGTGTTCGGCGAACCAGCGCACCGGCCCGGGCATCGTGCCGGTGGGAACGAACGCCGAGCTGAGGAACGGCAGGAAGATCAGCGGGTAGGAGAACGCGCCGCCACCCTCTGCGGTCTTCGCGGTGAGGCCGGCGATCAGCGCGATCCAGGTCAGGGCCAGGGTGAACAGCAGCAGGATGCCGGTCACCTCGAGCCAGGCCAGGACGCCGGCGCTCGAGCGGAAGCCCATGAGCAGCGCCACGCCGACGACGATCACGAGCGAGATCAGGTTGGCGACCAGCGAGGTCAGCACGTGGGCCCACAGCACGGCCGAACGCGTGATCGGCATCGAGTGGAAGCGCTCGAAGATCCCGCTCTTGAGGTCGGTGAACAGCCGCAGCGCGGTGTAGGCGATGCCCGAAGCGATCGTGATCAGCAGGATGCCCGGCAGCATGTAGTCCACATAGGAGGCCGATCCGGTGTGGATCGCGCCGCCGAAGACGTAGACGAACATCAGCATCATGGCGACCGGCGTGACGACGGTCGTGATGATGGTGTCCAGGCTGCGGGTGACGTGGCGCAACGACCGTCCCAAGAGGACGCCTGCGTCACCGAAAGCGTGCGGGGTCATCGGTTCTCGCCTTCCGTGCGGGTGCCGACGACGGCGAAGTAGACGTCTTCGAGGGTCGGCTGTTTCTCGACGTATTCGACCTGGGCGGGCGGGAGGAGCTGCTTGAGTTCGGCGAGGGTGCCGTTCACGATGATCCGGCCCTCGTGCAGGATCGCGATCCGGTCGGCGAGCTGTTCGGCCTCGTCCAGGTACTGGGTGGTCAGCAGCACCGTCGTGCCGCGGGCGGCGAGGCCCTTCACCGCGGCCCAGACCTCGATGCGGGCCTCGGGGTCGAGGCCGGTGGTCGGCTCGTCGAGGAAGATCACCGGGGGATCGCCGATGAGGCTCATGGCGATGTCCAGGCGGCGGCGCATGCCTCCGGAGTACGTCGACACCTTCCGCGCGCCCGCGCCGGTCAGGGAAAAGCGGGCCAGCAGGTCGTCGGCGATCTTGCCGGGCTCTTCCAGGCGCCGGAGTTTGGCGATGAGGACGAGGTTCTCCCGGCCGCTGAGGATTTCGTCGACGGCGGCGAACTGGCCGGTGAGGCTGATCGCCGCCCGCACGTCGCCGGCCTGGGTGACGACGTCGAAGCCGTTGATCGCGGCGGTCCCGGCGTCCGGCTTCAGCAGCGTGGCCAGGATCCGCACGGCGGTGGTCTTGCCGGCGCCGTTCGAGCCGAGCAGGGCGAAGATGCTGCCTCGCGCCACGTCGAAGTCGACGCCGCGCAGGACGTGCAGCTCCTGGTACCACTTCTCGAGGCCGCGAACTCGGATGGCGGTCATCGGTCATCCCCCTTGTCGAGCTAGTAAGTGGTGCTGAGTACTGGTATATAGTAGTACTGACTAGTGGCGCCAGAGCAAGCCCGGAGGAGCGATGGACGACCTGACCGAGATGCTGAAGGGCACGCTCGAAGGCTGCGTGCTCGAGATCATCGGCGGCGAGGAGACCTACGGCTACGCGATCACGCGCCGGCTGAACGACCTCGGTTTCGGCGACGTCGTCGAGGGGACGGTGTACACGATCTTGTTGCGGCTGGAGAAGAACGAGCTCGTCCAGGTGACGAAGCGGGCGTCCGAGAAGGGACCGCCGCGCAAGTTCTACCGGCTCAACGACGCGGGTCGCGAAGAACTCGCCCGGTTCTGGGCGAAGTGGCAGTACGTCTCGTCGCGCATCGACAAACTGAAGGAGGGCGGGGAATGAACATCTGGGAGACTCTCACCGGCAGTGACATGACCCGGGAATACCAGGCGTTCGACGCCCGGGCCGGGGCCTTACCGGACGATTACCGGACGGCGTGGGAGCAGATCAAGGAACACCTGCTCCCGTACGGAAGCTTCACCGGACGCAATCTGATGCCGATCCTCGACGGCGCACTGGGCCTGCTCGAAGAAACCGCGGCGGAGGGCCAGAGCGTCCAGGACGCGCTGGGCGAGGACATCCCGGGCTTCTGCGCGGCGCTGGCCGGCGAGGAAGGGGCCCGCGATTTCCGCGACCGGTGGCGAGCGCAGCTGAACCGGAACGTCGCGAAAAAACTGGGCCGGCTGGGAGGCTGACATGGGGATCCAGGACATCATCGAAGGCAAGAAGCAGTGGCGGGCGCACATGGCCCGGGTCAAGGCCCTCCCGCCGGACTACCAGATCGTCTACAAAGAGATGCAGAAGTACCTGTTCAAGGTCGGTCCGGTCGACCTGCTCGAGGGGAACCTGCTTCCGGGGATCGTCGACTTCTTCGAGGAGAGCGCCGCGACCGGCCGGGGAGTCCTGGCGGTGATCGGCGAGGACGTCGCCGCCTTCTGCGACGAGCTGATCAAGGATTCCCGGACCTACGCCGACGTCTACCAGGAGTCGATCAACGGCAAGTAGCCGGCCGGGCGGAAAGCGGCTTGAAACCAGGCTGAAACTCAGGTCGCGCACTCTCGTCGCAGCCGTGACCGCCGAGGTCACGGCGGACGAGAGGAGAACCGTGACCACCCCGGCGATAGCGGCCAGCGGGCTGCGCAAGTCCTTCGGTGACCAGGTCGTGCTCGGCGGCATCGACCTGCAGGTCCCCGAAGGCACGATCTTCGCCCTGCTCGGGCCCAACGGCGCGGGCAAGACGACCGTCGTGCGGATCCTGTCCACCCTGATCCACGCCGACGGCGGACAGGCCTCGGTCGCCGGGCGCGACGTGGCCGCCGACCCGGACGGCGTTCGCGCCGCGATCGGCGTCACCGGGCAGTTCTCGGCGGTCGACAACCTGCTGACCGGCGAGGAGAACCTGCTGCTGATGGCCGACCTGCACCACCTCGGCCGCGCCGAAGGCCGGCGGAAGGCGGCCGGCCTGCTCGAGCGGTTCGACCTCGTCGAGTCCGCGGGCAAGCTGGTCTCGGCCTACTCGGGCGGGATGCGGCGGCGGCTCGACCTGGCGATGACGCTCACCGGCGAGCCGCGTGTCCTCTTCCTCGACGAGCCGACGACCGGGCTCGACCCGCGCAGCCGGCACACGATGTGGCGGATCATCCGCGACCTCGTCGCGGGCGGCGTGACCGTTTTCCTGACGACGCAGTACCTGGACGAGGCCGACGAGCTGGCCGGCCGGGTCGCGGTGCTCGACCACGGGCGGGTGGTCGCCGAAGGCACGCCCGACGAGCTGAAGCGGCGGGTTCCCGGCGGGCACGTCCGGCTGCAGTTCGCCGATGCCGAAAGCCTGGACGCGGCCGCCCGGGCGCTCGGCGAGGGCACCCGGGACGAGTCCGCGCTGGTGCTGCAGGTGCCGGGTGACGGCGGGGTCCGTTCGTTGCGCGGGCTGCTCGACCGCTTGGACGCTGCCGCTGTCGACGTCGGCAGCCTGTCGGTGCACACCCCGGATCTCGATGACGTCTTCTTCGCGCTCACCGGCCACCCCACCACCGAGGAGGAACCTGTTCGATGAGCTACGCGATGCGTGATTCGGCGACCATGCTGCGGCGCAACCTGACGCACCTGCGCCGGTACCCGAGCATGATGATCATGGCGTTGGGCATGCCGGTGCTGCTCCTGCTGCTGTTCGCCGAGGTGTTCGGCGGCGCGATGCAGGCGGGCGTCCGTGATGGGGCGTACGTCGACTACCTGGTGCCGGGGATCCTGCTGATGACCGTCGGCTACGGGGCGTCGATGACGGCGCTGGCGGTGAACCGGGACATGACCGAGGGGATCATTTCGCGGTTCCGGACGATGGCGATCGCCCGGGTGTCGGTGCTCACCGGTCACGTCCTGGGTGCGGTGCTCCGCACGGTCGTCAGCGCGACGCTGGTCGTCGGGGTGGCGCTGCTGTTCGGGTTCCGGCCCGCGGCGGAGCCCGGTGGCTGGTTCGCGACGCTGGGACTGGTCGTCCTGCTGGCGTTGGCGCTGACCTGGCCGGCGGTCGGGGTCGGATTGGCGGCGAAGAACGCCGAGGGCGCGAACCTGTTCATCCTCCTGGTGCAGGTGCTGCCGTTCCTCAGCAGCGCGTTCGTGCCCACGGACACGATGTCGGGGGCGGTGCGCTGGTTCGCCCGCCACGAGCCGTTCACGCCGGTCATCGACACCCTCCGCGGCCTGATGCTGGGCACGCCGGTCAGCGGCAGCGTGTGGATCGCCGTCGCCTGGTGCGCCGGGTTCGCCGTCGTGGGTTACGTCTGGGCGCGAGCGCTGTTCAGGCGTGATCCCGCGAGCTGAGCGCCGGCGCCGCGAGCGCCGCGGCGCGTAGCTCCTCGCGGCCGAGGCCGGCGTATTCCGACTGCGCGCCGGTGTACGCCGGCTCGTCGGCCCGTTCGGCCACGGCCCGGATGCGGGCCGAAGACATCGTCGGGTGGAAGCCGCGCACGTACCGGAAGCGCTCGGCGAGGGCGATCAAGCGCACCGCTTCGGCCCGCGCACCGTCGGTCCGCGCGCGGTCGAGGTCGGTCAGGGCCAGCGCCAGCAGGAGGGCACCGCAGATCGGGAGCGACGTCCCGGGGTCTTCGAGCAGGCCGGGCAGCGCGCGGGGGAGGTCGCCGGTGATCTCGGTGACGAGGTCGAGGCGTCCGTGGCCGGCGTGGGCGATGACGGTGACGGCCTGGGTCTCCCACATCCAGCCGTCGGCGCCGGGCCCGGTGTCCTTGGCGGACCGGAGCCGTTCGGCCGCCTGCCGCCACAGTCGCAGGCCCGTGTCGACGTCGCCGCGGGCCAGGTGGATCTCCGCGCGGGCCCCGACGTCCACCATGGACGCCCCGGCGACCTCGCTGCCGCCGGTCAGCATGGCCTGTTCGAGCCAGTGTTCGGCTTCGTCGATCGCGCCGGTCTGCAGGTTGGCCAGGACCAGCGCACCTCGGATGCGGGCGGCGCCGGGCCAGGTGCCGGTTTCGTCGAGCACCGCGAGCACCGTGCCGATCGACCGCCGTGCTTCTTCCCCGCGCTCGAGATCCAGGCACAGTTCCCCGACCCGGGCGTGGGCAACGGCGCGCAGCCACGGCGAATCGTGGTTGTCGAACGCGGCGACCATGCGTTCGGCTGCGGCCAGGGCGCGGTCCGGATCGTCGAGGGCGGACCACGCGTAGCTGGCGACCCCCTCGGCCAGCCCGGCGACGAGCGGATTTTCGTTGCTGCACAACGCGAACAACGGGGCGAAGTCCGGTGCGGCCACGGTGCGGAGCACCGTCTCGGTGGCGTGGACCAGGGTGCCGGAGGCGGCGGGCGGGAGGTGGCGGAGGGCGACCAGCGAGCGGGTGGGCCGGGGGCCCTGCAACAGGAAGCTGTTCACCGCGCTCAGCACCAGCGCCGCGCGGGTCGCGGCCACGAGGCCGGGCTCGGGCCGGAAGTGTGAGAGCAGCCAGGCGGTGTCCTCGACCAGCGCGGCCATCCGGCCGAAGTTCGATTCGAAGGTCCACAGGCCGCCCAGGACGGCGGCGGTCGCCGCCACGGTCGCGCCGTCTTCGTGGTCGATGCCGTGCCGCAGCGCGTGCACCAGGTTGTCCTGCTCGGCGCTCACCTGCCGCATGGCCGGGACGAGGCCGGCTTCGAAAAGTGCTTCGTGGTGGGCCAAGGAGAACTCGACCGCCCAGGTCAGGAAGCCGGCGGTGCTCTGCCCGGTTTCGCCGGCTTCCTCGCGGCGCGCGGCACCGAACTCGCGGACCGTCTCCAGCATCCGGAACCGGGTGCCCGCCGGGGTGTTCAGGACTTTGAGCAGCGAGTGGCCGGCGAGCTGGTCGAGCAGGTCCACGGCGTCGGCGCCGAGCAGGTGCCGGGCGGCGTCGGCGGTGAAGCCGCCGGGAAAGATCGACAGCGCCCGCATGGCGGCCTGTCCCCGCTGGTCGAGGAGGGCCCAGCTCCAGCCGATCACGGCCGCCAGCGTGCGGTGCCGCGGCGGGGCGTCCCGGGCGCCGCCGCGCAGCAGCGCGAACCGGTCGCCGAGGTGCCGGGTGATCTCGGCGACGGACATGACCCGGCAGCGGGCGGCGGCCAGCTCGATCGCGAGCGGCAGGCCGTCGAGGTGCGCACACAGCTGCCGGACGTCCTCGTCCGGCAGCTCGACGTCCGGCCGGACGGAACGGGCCCGCTGCCGGAACAGTTCGGCGGCGGTCGCCGGGCTCAGTTCCGGCAGTGCGTGGACCGACTCCGAAGAGAGGTGCAGGGGTGTCCGGCTGGTCGTGAGCACTCGCAGGTCCGCGCTCAGCGCGACGAGCGTCCGGACGAGGTCGGCCACGCCGCGCACGACGTGTTCGCAGTTGTCGAGCACCAGCAGCGCCGGGCCGGGGCCGAGCGCTTCGAGGATGCCGGTCACGGCGTCGCGCGGGCCGGGCGGCCGGCTGCCCGGCGGGCCGCCCGCGTCGGCACCACCGACCGCCGAGGCGACTTCGGTGGCGACCTCGTCGTCGCGGGCGATGCCGGCGAGCGGCACGAAGTGCACGATCCGCTGCTCGGCCCGGCGGCTGACGGCGTGCGCCAGCCGGGTCTTGCCCAGGCCGCCCGCGCCGACGATCGACGTGACCCGGGACGTCCGCAGCAGCCCGTCGACGGCGGCCAGGTCGGGGTCCCGGCCGAGCAGCGGGTTCGGCTCGTGGGCGACGCCGTGGCGGACCGCGGGTGCTTCGCCCTGCAGGAGCCGCTGGTGCAGCTCGCGCAGCGCGAGTCCGGGGTCGCCGCCGAGTTCGTCGCGCACCCGGCGCCGGTAGTCCTCGTAGCGGGCCAGTGCGGCGGCGGGCCCGGCCGTCGCGGCTTCGCTGCGCAGCAGTTCTCCCAGGAGTTCCTCGTCGCGCGGCCATTCGGACGCCAGCTCGATCAGCTCGTCGATCGCCTCCGCGGCCCGGCCCAGCCGCGAGCGGCACAGCGCACGGGCCCGGACGAGCCACCGGCTGGTGGACGCGCGGGCCGTCCGCAGCGCGCCGAGCGGATCGGCGCTGCCGGGGTTGCCGCGTGCCGTCCAGAGCGCCAGGCCGGCCTCGGCGTGGGCCAGCGCGGCTTCGTGGTCGCCTTCGCGGGAAAGCCGGGCGCAGGCGGCCGCGCTGAGCACGAGCGCGCCGGCGTCCACCCGGTTCTCGGCCAGGGTGAGCCGGTAGCCGGACGGCGTGGCTTCGATGACGTCGTGGCCGAGCTGGGCTCGCGCGCGGGACACCAGCACCTGCAGCGCCTTGGCGGGATGCTCCGGTCGCTCATCCGGCCAGAGCCCCTCGATCAGGCGGGCGGTGCTCACGCCGGTGCGGAGGTCGTCGGCGAGCAGGGCGAGCAGCCCGCCGAGGCGGGGGCTGGTGATTTCCCGGCCGCGGTGGGCCACCCGCGGCAGCAGGACCAGCTCGATCGTCACCGCCTCAAGGCTAGTGGGGGTACGCCGGTCGTGGGCCCGGTCGTGCGGGCGCGTCGCGTAGGCTGAGCGCGGCGCGCCGGGAAGTCTGGTCGGCATCCGGATTTCGGATCGGAAGGACCGGCTCATGCGCGGCGTGGAAACCGTCCTGTTCCTCGTGGTCGTGGCGACCGTCGTGGCCACGTTCGCGCGGCGGCTGCGCGTTCCCGCGCCGTCGCTGCTGGTCGTCGTCGGTGTCGTCGTGGGGCTGTTGCCTGGCGTCCCGGTGGTGCAGGTGACGCCCGAGGTGATCAGCCTGGTCGTGCTCCCGCCGCTGCTGTTCGCCGCGGGGGAGGAGCTGCCGTGGCGGGACCTGCGCGCGGTGGGGCGGCCGGTCGCGGTCCTGTCGGTCGGGCTGGTGCTGCTGTCGGCCGCGGCGGTGGTCGGGATCGCGGTCGCGGTGACGCCGTTGCCGGTCGGGATGGCGTTCGTGCTGGGCGCGGTGCTGGCGAGCACCGACCCGGTCGCCGTGACGGCGCTGGCGCGGCGGCTGGCGTTGCCGCCGCGGGTGCAGGCGCTGATCCAGGCCGAGAGCCTGTTCAACGACGCGACCAGCTTGCTGCTGTTCCGGGTGGCGCTGTTCCTGGCCGTGGCCGGCGGGGCCGCGTCGTGGGGGCGGACGCTCGCGGAGTTCGGCGTGCTCGCGGGCGGCGGGGTGGCGGTCGGGGTCCTGACGGCGCTCGGGGCGTTCCTCATCCGGCGGCGCACCGAGGACCCGGTGCTGGAGACGGTGATCTCCCTGGTGACGCCGTATGCGGGGTACGTCGTCGCGGAGTCGGTCGGCGGGTCGGGGGTGACGGCGGTCGTGGTGGCGAGCGTGATTCTCGGGACGCAGGCCGAGCGGTTGACGACGGCGCGGATCCGGCTGCAGGTCGGCGCGGTGTACCAGACCGTGGTGTTCCTGCTGGAGAGCGTCGTGTTCGGGCTGATCGGGCTGCA
The DNA here is from genome assembly GCF_002904335.1 of Amycolatopsis sp. CA-126428. Classification (GTDB taxonomy): domain Bacteria; phylum Actinomycetota; class Actinomycetes; order Mycobacteriales; family Pseudonocardiaceae; genus Amycolatopsis. The sequence continues at coordinate 60,690 of NZ_PPHF01000187.1, forward strand.
GCTGCCGGCGCTGGTGCGGCGGGTGGCCGGCGGCGGGGCGTGGTGGCTGCTGCAGGCGCTGGCGATCGCGGCGACGCTGGTCGTGGCGCGGCTGCTGCTGGTGTTCGTGCTTTCGGCGCTGCGGCAGCGGCGGCAGGACGGCCGGATCTCCTGGCAGGTTCCCGCGGTCGTGTCCTGGGCGGGTGCGCGGGGTGTGGTGCCGCTGGCGGCAGCGCTGTCGCTGCCGGTGTCCACCATGGACGGTTCCGCGCTGCCCGCGCGCGACCTGGTGCTGCTGCTGACGACGGCGGTGATCGTGCTGACCCTCGTGGTCCAGGGCTTCACGCTCGCGCCGCTGGTGCGCCGGGCGGGGATCGCCCTAGACCCGGCCGACCTGCGGACGGAGTACGGCACCGCGCGCCGGAAGCTCGCCGAAGCCGGGCTGTCCCACCTGGAGCACCTGGCCGAGACCGAGTCGACGCCGGCGTTCGTGGTCGACCAGCTGCGCGCGGGCTGGCAGGCCCGGCTCGACCACATCCGCGGCGACACCGGCGAGGAGACCGCGGACTGGGTGCGCGGAATCGACTACCGCGCCCTGAAGCGCGAGCTGATCGACATCGAGGCGGCCGAGCTCACTCGCCTGTTCGAGGCGGGCGAGATCACCGACGGCACCCGGCGGCGGATCCAGCGGCTGCTCGACCTGGAGCACGCGGGGCTGGAGGACTGAGCGAGCCCGGCAGTTCCGCCGGCGGGACCTTGACGTCGGCTTGACCCCGGGTCTCGTCCGGGTGGACCCTGGCGACGGGAAGGTGTCCGGGTTCGCCGGCGCTAAGAAACCGTCAATACGCGTAAAGCTTCCCGCGACCCGCCGCGATCGACGTCGTCCGGCCACAGTGGATCGGTAGGGTTCCGCCTCGATGCGCCAGGCGCACTGGCCGGAGGAGGACGCGTGAGCCAGGAGACGACCACGGCGGAGAGCACGCCGTCGCCCGCGCGCGACGTGGCCCGGCTGGGGCTGGTGGTCGGTGCGCTCGGCGTGGTGTTCGGGGACATCGGCACCAGCCCGATCTACACGCTGCAGACGGTGTTCAACCCGGCCGACCCGCACCCGGTGCCGGTGAGCACGGAGAACGTCTTCGGCGTGGTGTCGCTGATCTTCTGGTCGGTGATGATCATCGTCACCGTCACCTACGTGCTGCTCGCCATGCGCGCCGACAACGACGGCGAGGGCGGCATCATGGCGCTGATCACCCTGCTGCGCCGCTGGAGCGGGCCGCGCGGCCAACGCGCCGCCGTCGTGCTGGCCGGGCTGGGCATCTTCGGTGCCGCGTTGTTCTTCGGCGACAGCATGATCACGCCGGCGATGTCGGTGCTGTCCGCCGTCGAAGGTCTCAAGGTCGTCGACGAGTCGTTCGAAGGCTGGATCGTGCCGATCACCGCCGTGATCGCGGTGGGGCTGTTCCTCGTGCAGAAGCGCGGCACAGCGGCGGTCGGGCGTGTTTTCGGGCCGGTGATGATCGTCTGGTTCGCGGTGATCGGCCTGCTCGGGATCACCGGCATCGCCGGGCATCCGGAGATCCTCAAGGCACTCTCGCCCACGTACGCGCTGGGCTTCATGATCGGCCACTTCGACATCGCGTTCTTCGCGCTGGCCGCGGTCGTGCTCGCGGTCACCGGCGCCGAAGCCCTCTACGCGGACATGGGCCACTTCGGCCGCAAGGCGATCACGCGGGGCTGGCTGTTCCTGGTGCTGCCGGCCTGCGTGCTCAGCTACTTCGGCCAGGGTGCGCTGATCCTCGAGGACCCGGCCAACATCAGCAGCCCGTTCTTCCTCCTCGTCCCCGGCTGGGGACGCCTGCTCATGGTGCTGCTGGCCACGGCCGCGACGGTGATCGCGTCCCAGGCGGTGATCACCGGGGCGTTCTCGGTCGCGTCGCAGGCCGCCCAGCTGGGTTACCTGCCGAGGTTGCGGATCGCGCACACGTCGGAGACCGAGCGGGGCCAGATCTACGTGCCGTGGGTCAACTGGCTCCTGCTGGTCTCGGTGCTGACGCTGATCTTCGCGTTCCGCAGCTCAGCCGCGCTCGCGTTCGCCTTCGGCATGGCGGTGACCGGCACGATCACCATCACCACGCTGCTGTTCTTCTACGTCGCCCGCGCGAAGTGGGGCACGCCGCGCTGGCTGATCGGGATCGGCGCGGCCGTGCTGCTGGTCGTCGACCTGCTGTTCGTCGGGGCCAACCTGACCAAGCTGGTGCACGGCGCGTGGCTGCCGCTGCTGATCGGCCTGACGGCGTTCACGGTGATGATCACCTGGCAGCGCGGGCGCGAGGTCGTCACCGCCGAACGCGAACGCCGGGAAGGCTCGTTGCCGCAGTTCATCGAGCAGCTGCGCGACCGGGAGACCCCGACCATGCGGGTGCCCGGAACGGCGGTGTTCCTCAACCGCGGCGGCCGCACGGCACCGCTGGCCCTGCGCGCCAACGCCGGACACAACCACGTGCGCCACGAGCACGTGGTGATCCTGTCGCTGGAGACCGAGCCGGTCCCGCGGATCCCGGACGCCGAGCGGGTGACCGTCGAGGACCTGGGCTACCGGGACGACGGGATCGTCTTCGTCACCGCCCGCTTCGGCTACATGGAAACCCCGGACGTCCCGAGTGCCCTGGCGCAGCTCACGCCGGAGCAGACCGAGGGCCGGCTGAACCTGGAGGAGGCCTCCTACTTCCTGTCCAAGATCGAGCTGCTCCGCGGCAAGGAGCCGACCATGGCGGGGTGGCGCAAGCGGCTGTTCATCGCCACGTCCTACATCACCGCCGACGCCGCGGAGTACTTCGGGCTGCCCCGCGACCGCACGGTGATCATGGGCTCCCACATCGAGGTCTGAACCCGGTCAGTACCGCGGTGTCCCGTGGTGCGCCACGGTTTCGTGCGCGGATCGGGCGTTGCCGGCGGGCTCGGTGTGGATGACCGCCGCGGTCAGCCGCGGCACCGCGTGCAGGAGCCGGTGTTCGACCTCGTGGGCGAGCTGGTGGGCCTGCGCGATGGTGAGACCGGCGTCGACCTGCACGCTGAGTTCGGCGCGCAGGGTGTGCCCGATCCAGCGCATTCGCACGTCGCCGGCGTCGTGGACGCCGGTGGTCTCGCGGGCCGTGCGTTCGGCGAGGTCGACGGTGGCCGGGTCGACGGCGTCCAGCAGGCGGCGGAAGACCTCCTTCGCGGCGTCGCGGAGCACGAACAGGATGGCGACGGTGATGACGAGGCCGATGATCGGGTCGGCCGCGGGGAAGCCGAGGGCGACGCCGGCGGCGCCGAGGACGACGGCGAGGGAGGTGAAGCCGTCGGTGCGGGCGTGCAGGCCGTCGGCGACGAGGGCGGCCGAGCCGATCCGGCGGCCGACGGTGATGCGGTAACGGGCGACCAGCTCGTTGCCGGCGAAGCCGACGATCCCCGCGATGGCGACGACCCAGAGGTGTTCGACCGGCCGGGGGTCGAGCAACCTCAGGACGGCTTCGTAGCCGGCGAGGGCGGCCGAGGCGGCGATGAGGAGGACGACGAGCACGCCGGCGAGGTCTTCGGCCCGGCCGAGCCCGTAGGTGTAGCGGCGGGTGGCGGCGCGGCGGCCGAGCAGGAACGCGATCCCGAGCGGGAGCGCGGTGAGCGCGTCGGCGAAGTTGTGGATCGTGTCGCCCAGCAGGGCGACGGATCCGGTGACGAGCACCAGCGCCAGCTGGACCACCGCGGTCACGAAGAGCGCGGTGAAGGACCAGACCAGCGCGCGGATGCCCCGCTTGCTGGTCTCGAGCGCGGTGTCGACGCGGTCGGCGCTGTCGTGGCTGTGCGGCGTGAGCAGGTGCCGCAGCTGGTGCCGCAGCGCGGAGAGGCGGCCGGGCCGCGTCTGGCCGTGGGTATGGCCGTGGCCGTGTGGGTGCTGGTCGTGGCCCGGTGTTGCCATCTTCGTCTCCGCTTTCGCCGAGCATCGAGGTGTCTTACCCAAGTTAGCTCGCCGCCGAGTCTTTCCGGCTCCTCGCGGACCCGCCCCGGATCAAGGTCCGGTGGGCCCTGCTGCACCACGTCGACCGCGACATCCGCGAGGAGCGGTCCGGCGAGCACGCCCAGCCGCACCGGCCGCGCGCCCGGCAGATCGGCAAGTGACAGGTTCGGCGGTGAAGCCGTCCGTGGCCGCGGGTGGAGGGGCCGGCCTGGCTGCCGGTCAGCTGTCGGTTCCGTCTGCCGTGGTTCGCGCGCCGAGCACGGTCAAAGCGGCGACGCCGAGCAGGATGGCCAGGCCGAGGAACCCGGCGCCGAGGGTGGCCACCACGGCGATCGTGCCGACCAGCAGCGGGCCGCCGGCGTCGCCGAGTTCCCGGCCGACCTCGGCCGCGCCCATGGTCTGCCCGAGCCGCTCGGCCGGGGTGGCCGCGGCGAGGTGCGCGAACCCGAGCGGCGTCGCCAGCCCCACCCCGGCCCCGACCGCCACCGCAGCGGCCAGCACCCCGGTGACCCCGGGAACCACGGCGGCCAGCGCCATTCCGGTGGCGGCCAGGGCGAGCCCGCCGGCCATGCCGGCCCCGTCGCGCAGCCATCCGGCGTCGCGGGCGCGGCCGGACCACGGCTGAACCAGCGCCGAGCACAGGGCCAGCAGGGACACGGCCGCGCCGGTGACCACCGGAGGCAGCCCGGCCGCGGCGCCGGTCACCGGCAGGAATCCCACGCCGACCGCCAGCGCCGCGGTCGTGGCGGCGAGCGTCGCGGTCGGGCGCAGGAAACCCGGGGACGCCAGGCGGCGGGCCAGGTCCAGCACGGTCTGGCGGGTTCGTGGCAGCGGTGGCGCGCTGGGCACGACCGCCGCCGCCCAGCCGGTGACGGCCAGCGCGAGGACGGCGAGGGTGGCGAACAGCAGCGGGAATCCGCCGAGGGTGATCAGGACACCGCCGAGCAGCGGGCCGAAGGTGTAGCCGAGGCTCTTCCACGCGCCGTAGCCGCCGAACGCGCGGCCTTGCCGCTTCGGCGGGGACAGCCGGGCGACGAGCGTGCCGGCGGTGGGGGAGAACGCCGCCGCGGCGGCGCCCTGGCCCAGCCGGGCCAGTCCCACCGCGGCCGGGTTCCCGGCGAGGACGAAGGCGGCGGACGCGGCGGCGAACGCGAGCAGGCCGCCGAGCAGGACCGGGCGGGGCCCGATCCGGTCGGCCAGCGACCCGAACACCGGCTTCAGGATCACCTCGGCGCCGTCGTAGAGCGCCAGCAACAGGCCCAGGGTGAGCAGGGAGGCGTGTTCGCCGCGGGTGTAGGCGCCGAGACTGGCGGCGATGCTGTGCGCGCCGAACGCCGTCACGAACCCCGCGGCGTACAACGGCCACAGCGCGACAGTGGAGCCGGGGCCGGGGGACTCGGTGCTCATCCGCGCGACGCCGGCCGGGACGGACGTGGTCCGGTGGTCAGCGCGGGCCGCAGCGGGGTGTGCCCGGCGAGTTCGGCCAGCCACACGAGCGGTCGGCGGAGCTGGGTGCCGGCGCTCATGTCGTCCCTCGGCTCACATCTGGTGCAGGGCTCGGAAAACGAGTTCGGTGTACTCGGCGAGGCCCGGACCGGACGCTCAGCGGTGGCGCCCGCCGATGGTCGGGCTCCGCTCACCTGGTCAGTGCGCGTCGGCGCTGACCAGGTAAGCGAAGCGCCGGTCACGGACAGGAGATCAGGCCGGTCCCGACGACCAGTCCGGCCGCCACGGTGGGCGGCGCCAGCAGCGCCAGACCGCCCACGGCGACGGCCGTCAGCCGCGTGGCGAATCGGGATCGGGGTTCCGGCGCGGTGGTGAGCCAGTGCAGCCGGATCGCGGTGTCGCCGCCCGACATGGCCAGTGCCCGGCGCGGTCCGCCGGCGGCGCGGATCGAGCGCAGCGCCGAGCCGAGTGGTTCGGGACCGCACCGGCCGGCCGCGGTCCGGTCGGCGGAGAGTTCGACGAGCAACCGGACCGCTCCGGGGAGTTCGCGCATCAGCGGCAGGAACCGCAGCGTGCGGCCGAGCACCTCGGCGACGGCGGTCAGCAGGTGGTGGCGGCCGTGGACGTGCGCGCGTTCGTGGGCCAGCACGGCCCGCAGCTCGGCGTCGGAAAGCCGGTCCTTGAGCCCGGTGCTGGCGACGATCAGCGCCCGGCGTCCGCCGAGGCTGTAGGCGATCGGCTCGTTCTCAGCGAGCCACAGGGTGGGCACCGGCCGGCTGGTCGTGGTTCCCGACAGCCGGGGGGCTTCGAGATGGCGCCGGTGCAGGAGGTTGCGGCGCTGACGACGTCTCGCGGAAGCCAGTGCGAGCCGGCCGCCCACGCCGAGGACCACGGCGCCGGCCGCGGTGGCGACGATCGGGTCGAGGCTCGGCAGGCCACCGTGGCCGACCGCCGACCAGCAGCCGTGCAGAACCCGCATGATCGCGGTCGCCGGTCCGTGGTCCGGCAGCACCAGCAGCACCACGCCGCCGATGGCACCGGCGATCACCCCGGTGGCGGTCAGCAGCCACCAGGCGATCGCTGTGCCGGGGGCGGCACCGGCGGCGGTCAGCCTGCTCAGCGGGTGCGGTGACCACCAGGCCACCAGCACCACGCCGAGCAGCAGAGCCGCCGCGGGGATCACCGCTTCCGCGGCTTCCGGCGCAGGGCCCGGCGGAGGATGTCCGACTCCTCCTCGGTCACGGCCGCGGCGAAGTGCAGCAGCACGGACTCCCGGTCGCCGGCCGAGTCGAGCACGTCCCGGAGGTTTTGCGCGGTGGCTTCTTCACGCGTCGTGGCCGCCTGGTCCGGTACGCGCGGCCGTCCAGTTCGCGGACGACCCAGTCCTTGCGGTGCAGGTTGTCCAGCACCGTCATGATGGTCGTGTACGCCAGCTCGCGGTCTCGGTTGACCTCGGCCAGGACATCCCGGACCTTCATGGGTTCCGTCGCGTTCCAGAGCACGTCCATCACCGACGCCTCGAGCTCACCCAACCGCCGCATGGCACCTCCGCGGCCAGGGTACTGCCTGCGGATCAGCCGACGACGCGTCGCGCACCGATCAGGTGCCGTTCGCCCCGCAACGGCCGCTGTTAGTACTAGGTGCACAAGTACTAGACAGGCAGTAGTCAGAGTCCGGTGAAGCGCCGGGCCGGTCTCGGTGACCGGCCCGGCGCACGGGGGTCAGCTCTGCGAGAGCATGCCCCGCATTTCGGTGATCTCCGCCTGCTGGGCGTCGATGATCTTCTGGGCGAGCGCCTTCGCGTCGGCGTTGCTGCCCTTCTGGAGCTCGGTCTTGGCCATGTCGATCGCGCCCTGGTGGTGCCTGATCATCATGTCGAGCCACATCTTGTCGAACTCGGCACCCTTGGCGCCCTCGAGCTTCTTCATGTCGGCATCGGACATCAGGCCGGGCATGCCGTGGTCCATGTCCGGCATCGCCGACGACGTGGTCCCGGCGCCCCAGCTGGTGAGCCAGCCCTGCATCGTCTTGATCTCGGGGTCCTGGGCCTTCTCGATCCGGCTCGCCAGGTCGATCACCTTGGGGTTGGTGCTGCGGGACGGCACGAGCTTCGCCATGTCCAGTGCCTGGCTGTGGTGCGGGATCATCTGCTGGGCGAACGCGATGTCGTCGGCGTTGTGGCCCGCCTGCTGACCCGGCGCCGGCGCGGAGGTCGACGGCATCCCGGACATCCCGGACGGGGAGTCGCTGCTGCTGCAGGCGCCGAGGAGAACGGCGGAGGCCAGCGCGATGCCGCCGATGACAAGTGTTTTGCGCATGACAAATCCTTCGCTGTGAGTTCTTGGGGAAATCGATCGGTACCGCGTGGGTCCGGTCGATCACACCCGCAACACACAAAGCGAAGTGAGGACCGTGCGCCCCAGTCTGTCGGGTGGGCGCTCGGGGCGCGCCGACCTGGGCGAGCCGGTCGTCGCCGCCGATAGCGCGGCCGACCGGGAAAACGACCACAGGGCAAGCAAGGCGAGCAGTGCCGCACCGGCGGCGGACAACACGGCGAGGCACAGGTGCAGGAGGCCGTGCGCGTCGCTCGGCATGTCCGGGTGCTCGTCACCGGGCGCCGCGGCCGGTCCGGTGTCGAGTTGTGCCGCCGACATGGAGTTCATGGGGGACACCGACGCGCCGTCCGACATCCCGACGTGGTGCATGGCGACAACGCACCAGGCGAGCGCGAACAGCAGGATGACCTGCTTGACGCCGGCGAGGCGAGTCGTCATGGCTCCACCGTACCGACCCGCGCGATCGCCGGCGCTCAGGGTCTTGTCGGCCGCCTTGATCTGCTCGATCTGGTCGTCGAGCGTCTTTTGCTTGGCCTTGATGTCCTCGGTCAGCTTGGCCGCGGCGTCCCGCGCGTCCTGCGCGCGTTTCACGGCGTCCGCGGCCTTGGCGGCAGCGGCATCGGCCTGCTGGACCGCGCCGGTGAGGTCGGTCATCGCGCCGTTCTTCTCGGTCGCGAGGACTTCCAGCGCCGAGGAGCGGTCCAGGAAGTCCTGTGCGGACGGACCGGACAGCAGCGCGGACAGCTTGTTGAGCTGGACGCCGCCGGTGAACGAGGCGCCGGCGAACTTGTCGACTTCGGCCTGGTACTTCTTCTGGTTCTCGCTGGGCTTGGCGCCCTGGTCCTTGGCCGCGTCGAGGTCACCGGTGGCCTTGTCGAGCTCACGTTGCCTGGCGTCCTGGTCGCTCCGGGCTTTGAGCAGGTCTTCGTTGAGCTTCCCGGCCTGCGCCGCGAGTTCGCGGTACTTGGCCAGCGCTTCCGACCCGGAGGGGGGAACTTGCCGGAAGGGACTGGGGCGGCGGTGGCCGTCGGCTGGGCGACGGTGACCACGAGAATCACCGAGGTCGCCGCGAGAATGCCTGAAACCACGCGCCTGATTACGCTGTGCTAGGCGGCATAGTACTGACTGCGATAGTGGATCCGTGGTCAACGCGCAGTACTGCTCAGCCGCACCCTGCTCGCCGGAATCGGTGTGGACGAGACTCAGCTCACTTGAAACCCATACCCCCTAGGGGTACGTTGAAGCCATGAACGGCTACGGCGGCGAAGGCCGGCGCGCGCCTCGTCAAGTCCTGAGAGCGCGTCCCGCGAAGGAGAACGCCATGACCACCGGCACCTACACCGTGACCGGCATGGCCTGCTCGCACTGCGTGGCTTCGGTCAGCGAGGAGGCCGGTTACCAGCTCGCCGGGTAGTCCCGGCCGCACGCGAGGGAAGCAGACATGAACACCACAGCACGGCTCGCCGCGTTCGGCGGAGCGCTCGCCCTGCTGGCGGCCGGGGGATTCGCCGTCGGGAACACCGTCGGCCCGGTGTCGGCCGCCACCAGTACGGGCGCCGGGCATGGCGACATGAGCGGCGAGCACGCGGGCATGGCGGATCCGGCCGACGAGCTGCCGGGTGGACTGGCGTCGAGCAAGGACGGTTACACGTTCGCGGTGGCCGGCGCGACTCCGGAGCCCGGCCGGTTCTCGTTCACCATCACCGGTCCGGACGGCAAGCCCGTCACCGCCTTCGACGTCGAGCACGAGAAGCAGCTGCACCTGATCGTGGTCCGCCGGGACACCTCGGGCTTCCAGCACGTCCACCCGGAGATGGCGCCGGACGGCACGTGGAGCGTCCCGCTGACGCTGCCCGCCGCGGGTTCGTACCGCGCGTTCGCCGACTTCGCCCCCACGGGCGGCAAGGCGATGACCCTGGGCGTGGATCTGTCGGTCGCGGGGAACTACCGGCCGGCGACCTACGCGACGAGCCGCACGGCGCAGGTCGACGGCTACACCGTCCGGCTCGACGGCGGCCTGACGGCCGGGAAGACGTCGCCGCTGACGCTGACGGTCAGCCGCGGCGGCATCCCGGTGACCGACCTGCAGCCGTACCTCGCTGCCTATGGGCACCTGGTCGCGCTGCGCGAAGGCGACCTCGCCTACCTGCACGTCCACCCGGACGGCGCACCCGGTGACGGCAAGACGCCCGCGGGCCCGCAGGTGAAGTTCGCGGCCGAAGTCCCCAGCGCGGGGACCTACCGGCTGTTCCTCGACTTCCGGCATGGCGGTGTCGTCCGGACCGCCGAGTTCACCCTCACCACCGGCCACTGACCGCGGAAGGAGAGCCGATCATGACCGAGATCGAACTCGCGATCGGGGGCATGACCTGCGCGTCCTGCGCCAACCGCATCGAACGCAAGCTCAACAAGCTCGACGGCGTCACCGCGTCGGTCAACTACGCCACGGAGAAGGCGCGCGTGCACGCGCCCGAGGGGGTCGACCCGGCCACGCTGGTGGCCACGGTCGAGGCGGCGGGCTACGGCGCGGCGCTGCCGCAGCCGGAGAAGCCCGAGCCGGAGCCGGACGACGACGACCCGACGCGGCCGCTGCGGCAGCGCCTGATCACCAGCGCCGTGCTCGCGGTGCCGGTGATCCTCCTCGCCATGGTCCCGGCGCTGCAGTTCACGTACTGGCAGTGGATTTCGCTGACGCTGGCCGCGCCGGTCGTCACCTGGGGTGCCTGGCCGTTCCACCGGGCGGCGTGGACGAACCTGCGCCACGGCGCCGCGACCATGGACACCCTGGTGTCGATGGGGGTGCTGGCCGCGTCCGCGTGGTCGGTGTGGGCGCTGCTGTTCGGCACGGCCGGGACGCCGGGCATGGTGCACCCGTTCGAGCTGACGATCGCGCCCTCGGACGGCGCGGGCAACATCTACCTCGAGGTCGCCGCCGGCGTCACCACGTTCATCCTGGCCGGCCGCTACTTCGAGGCGCGGTCCAAGCGCCGCGCCGGCGCCGCGCTGCGGGCGCTACTGGAGCTGGGCGCGAAGGAGGTCGCCGTCCTGCGGGGCGGCGCCGAGGTCCGCATCCCGACGTCCGAGCTCGCGGTGGGGGACCGGTTCGTCGTGCGGCCCGGCGAGAAGATCGCCACCGACGGCGTCGTCGAGGAAGGCAAGTCCGCCGTGGACGCCTCGATGCTCACCGGTGAGCCGGTGCCCGTCGAGGTCGGCGAAGGCGACGCGGTCACCGGGGCGACGGTGAACGCGGGCGGCCGGCTGGTCGTCCGGGCCACCCGCGTCGGAGCGGACACCCAGCTGGCGCAGATGGCCAAGCTGGTCGAGGACGCCCAGAGCGGCAAGGCCCAGGTCCAGCGGCTGGCCGACCGGATCTCGGGCGTGTTCGTGCCGATCGTGATCGGCCTGGCGGCCGCCACGCTCGGGTTCTGGCTCGGCACCGACGTCGGCACGGCGGCGGCGTTCACCGCGGCGGTCGCGGTGCTGATCATCGCCTGCCCGTGCGCACTCGGCCTGGCCACGCCGACCGCGCTGCTCGTCGGCACCGGCCGTGGCGCTCAGCTAGGCGTGCTGATCAAGGGCCCGGAGGTCCTGGAGTCCACCCGCCGCATCGACACGGTCGTGCTCGACAAGACCGGCACGGTGACGGCCGGGCGGATGACGCTGGTCGGCGTGCACGTGGCCGAGGGCGTCGACGAGACCGAACTGCTGCGGCTGGCCGGCGCGCTGGAAGACGCATCCGAGCACCCGATCGCCACCGCGATCGCTCGCGGCGCGCGGGAACGCGTCGAGCTGCCTGCCGTCGAGGACTTCACGAACGTCGAAGGCCTCGGGGTCCAGGGGATCGTCGACGGTCATGCGGTTCTGGTGGGCAGGACGGCGTTACCGGCGGACTGGAGCCAGCCGCTGACCGACGACCTCGCCGAGGCCAAGACCGCGGCCGAGGAACGAGGGCACACCGCGGTCGCGGTGGCCTGGGACGGTGCGGCCCGCGGCGTCCTGGTGGTCGCCGACACCGTCAAGCCCACCTCGGCCGAGGCGATCGCCCAGCTGCGTGAACTGGGCCTGACGCCGGTGCTCCTGACCGGCGACAACACGGCGGTGGCGCGGGCGGTGGCCGACGAGGTCGGCATCGACGAGGTGATCGCCGAAGTTCTCCCGGCCGACAAGCTCGACGTCGTCAAGCGGCTGCAGGACGAGGGCAAGGTCGTCGCGATGGTCGGCGACGGCGTGAACGACGCGCCGGCACTGGCCCAGGCCGACCTCGGGCTGGCGATGGGCACCGGCACGGACGTCGCGATCGAGGCAAGCGACATCACGCTGGTCCGCGGCGACCTACGCGCGGTCGCCGACGCGATCCGGCTGTCCCGCCGGACGCTGCGCACGATCAAGGGCAACCTGTTTTGGGCGTTCGCGTACAACCTGGCGGCGCTGCCGCTGGCCGCGGCCGGGCTGCTGAACCCGATGATCGCGGGCGCGGCGATGGCGTTCAGTTCGGTCTTCGTCGTCGCCAACAGCCTGCGGCTGCGCGGCTTTTCCTCCGGATCGACGACCCAGCCGAACCGGGCGTTGTAGACAGTCAGGCCGTCGCGCCGACGTAGTGGAGGATGCTCGCGTCGTCCCGCGCCACCCGGGCGCGGACACAAAAAAGGGAACGAGGAGGTCGTGTCCGACGTCTCTCTCGTTCCCATCCTTGGAGTGCCCTCGGCAGGATTCGAACCTGCGACACCTGCCTCCGGAGGGCAGTGCTCTATCCCCTGAGCTACGAGGGCCCATCGCTGGGCGACTCCGAAAGCTTAGCGCATGCCCCGCGACCCCCCTCCCGCAGGTGGCCGGACCGGCGATCCCGCTGGTCAGCCCCGGTGAGGTTGATCGATTCGGCGGGTCGTCGCTAGCGTGGGCGGCCCACCTGAAGGAGCCGAGATGGCCGTGCCGTTCCAGGTAACTCTCGATGAGGCCGATGTCGCCGATCTGCGGGAGCGGCTGCGGCGGACTCGGTGGCCCGAGGCCGAGACCGTCGATGACTGGTCGCAGGGGGTTCCGCTCGCCTATGTGCGTGAGCTCTGCCGGGATTGGGGCGAGGAATACGACTTCGGGTTCGCCCGCCGGGTCAATGCCTTCCCGCAGTTTCGGGCCACCGTCGACGGCGTGGGCCTGCACTTCCTGCACGTCCGGTCGCCGGTGGCCGAGGCGCTGCCGCTCGTGCTCACCCATGGCTGGCCCGGGTCCGTGCTGGAGTTCCTCGATGTCCTCGGGCCGCTCACCGATCCCGGGAAGCACGGGGGTGATCCCGCCGATGCCTTCCACGTCGTCGCGCCGTCGCTGCCGGGGTTCGGGTGGAGTGACAAGCCCGCGCTGAAGATCTGGCACGTGGCCGAACTGTGGGACCGGCTCATGACGTCGCTCGGCTACGACCGCTACGGCGCCCAGGGCGGCGATTGGGGTGCCGCCGTCACCAATGCCCTGGCGCGGTCCGGTCACGTGGCCGGTGTGCACGTCAACTTCGCGCCCGTGCGGATGGACACCGCCGATCCGACGCCCGGGGAGCGGCAGGCCCTCGCCGATCTCGAGGAGTTCCGGCGGAGCGGCAGCGGCTACTCCGCCCAGCAGGGCACCCGCCCGCAGACCCTCGGCTACGGCCTCACCGACTCGCCCGCCGGCCAGGCCGCCTGGATCGCCGAGAAGTTCTGGGCCTGGACCGACCACAAGGGCCGCCCGGAGGACGCCGTCGACCGGCAGCGCATCCTGGACGCGATCTCCGTCTACTGGTTCACCGCGACGGCGGCCTCGTCCGCGCGGATGTACTGGGCGAACAACGACCGCGATTTGTCCACTGTGGATGTTCCGGCCGGTATTTCGGTGTTCCCGAAGGAGATCGTGCGGCCTTCGCGGCGGCAAGCCGAGCAGCGCTACACCGACCTGCGCTGGTTCGAGCAGCTGCCCGTCGGCGGGCACTTCGCCGCGCTGGAGCAGCCCGGGCTGTTCGTCGAGCAGGTGCGCGGGTTCTTCCGGCTGGTGCGCTAGGCGAGCCAGCCACCGGTCAACCGCTGCACGGCCGCGCCGTCCAGGTCGGCGAACTTGAGCGCCGCGAACTCCTCGGCCCACTTCGACGTCCGGATGCGGAAGGCGGGCGTCTCCGCCGTCATCGCGTCCAGGATCACTTCGGCGACCTCGTCGGCGGTCTGCGCGCCCTGGAACGACTTCGTGACGTTGGCGATGTCCTTCTGCAGGGACCCGGCGTACGGCCCGGCCTCGGCGAAGAGCCGCTCGTCGACGCCGACGTTGTTGACGAACTCCGTCGCGACCGCCGAAGAAGTTGACCTCCATCGTCGCGCGAACCGCCGAGACGGGCTCCTGCTCGATCGTGCCGAGGTGGCCGGCGCCGGCGTGGCCGGCGCGGCCGGTGTCGCGCAGCGTCGCGACCGTGCGAAAGCCCCGCCGGGCCGCCGTACCGCCGCCCTGCTCGGGCGAATCGTCGACGCCGAAGCGTGACGAGTCCGCCTGGCGGGAAACCCCGCCTGGTGGATTGGATGGCTCGCACCGCGCGCGGTAGCTTGCCGGTGAGTGATCTTAGGCTGTCCTCTGTTGCACATATGCGCATCCGACTATATGTTTGACCCGACGGTGAACCGGGAACGGAGGCGGCATGGGTCAGGGACACGGCCACGGGCACTCGATCGCGCCGGCGAGCGCGTCGGGGCGCCACGTGCGACGGCTGGCCATCGCCCTGGGGATCGGCGCCGGGTTCATGGTGCTCGAGTTCGTCGTCAGCGTGACGACCGGCTCGCTGGCCCTGCTCTCGGACGCGGCCCACATGTTCACCGACGTCCTCGGGGTCGGCATGGCGCTGGCCGCGATCATCCTGGCCCGGCGCAGCGGGCCCACGGTCAGCCGCACCTTCGGGCTCTACCGCGCGGAGGTGCTGGCCGCGCTGGCCAACGCGCTGCTGCTGTTCGGCGTCGCGGGATACGTCCTCATCGAGGCCATCGGCCGCATCGGCGAACCGCCGGCGGTCCCGGGCCTGCCGGTGCTGCTGGTCGCGGCGGCCGGCCTGGTGGCCAACCTGGTGTCGTTCGCCGTGCTGCGGTCGGGGGCGAAGGAGAGCCTCAACGTCCGCGGCGCGTACCTCGAAGTGCTGGCCGACCTGATCGGCTCGGTCGGCGTCCTGATCAGCGGCGCGGTGACGCTGCTGACGGGCTGGCGCTACGCCGACCCGATCATCGGTGTCGCGATCGGGCTGTTCGTGCTGCCCCGCACGTGGACGCTGGCCCGCCGGGCGCTGCGCATCCTGTTCCAGCACGCGCCCCAGGGCGTCGACGTCGGAGCGATCAACGCGGAGCTGGCGGCCCTGCCGGGCGTGGCCGACGTGCACGACCTGCACGTCTGGACCCTGACGTCCGGCATGGAGGTGGCTTCGGCGCACCTGACGCTGGCGCCGCCGGCGAAGCAGTCGGACGTGCTGACCGAGGCGCAGAACCTGCTGTCTTCGCGGTACGCGATCGAGCACGCGACGCTGCAGGTGGAAGCGCCGCAGTGCGCCCGCCGCTGCCAGGAACTCTCCTGGTGACGCCGAAGCGCCCGGCCGGCTAAGCCGGCAGCGGCTGGGCGCCCCGGCCGGACAGCATCAGCTTGATCTGGTCCATTTCCGCGCCCTGCGACGCCAGAATGCTGTTCACCAGCGCCTTCAACGCCGGCAGCGTCGAATGCGCCGCCGCGTACTCGGCCATCGAGGTCCCGCCCTGGTGGTGGCGCAACATCAGCTGCAGGAAGAACACGTCGAAGTCGCGGCCCGACAGGGAGCGCAGCTTCTTCAGGTCCTCGTCCGTCGCCATGCCCGGCATCAGCGGGCCGCCCGCCGGGTTGACCGATGCCGGGGCCATCGACATTCCCGGCATGTCACTGTGGCCCTGCATCGGCTCGGTCATCCACTGCATCGGGGCGCCGATCGGCTGCTCGGGCCGGTCCCACAGCATGAGCCAGCCCTTCATGCGGCCGACCTGCTCGAGCTGCGTGCGCTCGATGTCGAACGACAGCTGCTTGATCTCCGGGTCGGTCGTGCGGTCGCGGGCGATGCCCGCCATCGTCACCGCCTGGAGGTGGTGCGTCGACATGTCCTGGGCGAAGCCGACCTCGACCGAGCCGGCGGCCGGGGTGGCCGCGGGCGGGTCGTCGACGGCGCGGGTGAGGAACATCCCCGCCGTCCCGCCGATCAGCAGGACCGCGAGGAGCGTCCCGCCGATGATCACCCAGCGCGACCAGGTCGGCTGCTCGGTGACCTCGTCGGTGTCGAGGCCGGCTTCGGAGGTCACTTCGTCGTCGGAGCGGAAGCCGGGGCGGACGCGGGTGCGGAACCGGGCGCGGACGGCGGCATGCCCTGCTCACCCTGCGCGGCGGTGCTGCCCTTGTAGTCCATCGGCTTCGCGTCGGGGCCCGGCTTCGAGGCGTCGAACGGCGGCGGGTTGTCCGGGTCGAACTGGCCCGGGACCGCGTCGCAGGACGCGCCGACCTCGGGGTAGACGCCGTTCGGGTTGCTCCGCAGCGCCGCGATGAACTCGTCGATCCGCGGGTCGTTGACGTCGTCCAGCTTGAGCTGGTGGCCCCACGACTGCAGCGAGATCGGCTTGTCCAGGCCCGGGTAGGGCGACAGCATCGTGTACGGCTTGCCCCTGGCGCGGACGCTCAGCGTGTTGACCGCGTCACCCGTGATCTGCTGCGGGTTGTAGGCGATCCAGACGGCGCCGTGTTCGAGCGCGTGCACCATGTTCTCGGTGCGGACGGCGGTCGGGTACACGGTGCCGGTGCAGGTGGCCCACGTCTGGTCGTGCGGGCCGCCGAACGGCGGGGTCTTGTCGTAGGCGACGCGCTCGGTCGGCAGCACGTGCACGCTGCCGGTGTAGGTCGCGGTCACCACGCCGGGAATGCGCTTCGAGGGGTCCGGGTCCGACGCGCTCGGCGCGAACGACGCGGCGGCGGCCTCGCGGTCGGCCTGCGCGCGCTTGGGGGCGGACTGCACCATGTAGTAGATGATCACCGAGGCGGCCAGCGCCACGATGGCGACGACGGCGATGATCGTGCCCCACGGGGTGCCCTTCTTGCTCACCACGGAACCACGGGCCGCCTTCACCGCCGACCCCTTTTTCCGAGTTGTCCCGTTCGCCATGGCTCCCGCGTTCTCCCTCTGGTGGCTGCGGACGGATTCCCGCCCGGGCCAGTGTAGAGACCACGCGTCTGACTACCGTTAACACCTCACATACACCCCGGCCGTGACGTGGCCGAGACCGCTGCAAGCGCCGGACCTGGGCACACCTAGAATTCGGCAAGTGACTCCCGCCGCTCTCGCCGACCTGGTCCGCAGCTCCGCCGTGCAGGTGCTCGCCGCACGCGGCATCGACGACGCCGTGCTGCCGGAGCAGGTGACCATCGAACGCCCGCGCAACCCCGACCACGGCGATTACGCGACGAACCTCGCCCTGCAGGTGGCCAAGAAGGCCGGCCTCAAGCCGCGCGACTTCGCCGAGGCGCTCGCCGAGGCGGTCTCGGCGGACGACGGCGTCGCCTCGGCCGAGGTCGCCGGCCCCGGCTTCCTCAACTTCCGGCTCGCCGCGGCCGCGCAGGGCGACATCGTGCGCCAGGTGCTCGACGCCGGCGCGGCCTACGGGCGCGGCGACGCGCTGACCGGGACGCGGATCAACCTCGAGTTCGTCTCGGCGAACCCGACCGGCCCGATCCACCTCGGCGGCACCCGCTGGGCCGCGGTCGGCGACGCGCTGGGCCGGGTGCTGGCCGCGCAGGGCGCCGAGGTCACCCGCGAGTACTACTTCAACGACGCCGGTGCCCAGATCGACCGGTTCGTCCGGTCGCTGATCGCCGCCGCGAAGGGCGAGCCCGCGCCGGAGGACGGCTACGCGGGCGGCTACATCAACGACATCGCCGCCGAGGTCATCAAGGCCGAGCCGAGCGCGCTGTCGCTGCCGGAAGAACAGCGTCACGAGACGTTCCGCCGGATCGGCATCAACCTGATGTTCTCCGAGATCAAGCAGAGCCTGCACGACTTCGGCACCGACTTCGACGTCTACTTCCACGAGAACTCGCTGCACGAGTCCGGCGCGGTCGACGCCGCCGTCCAGCAGCTGAAGGACTCCGGGAACCTGTACTTCGACGAAGGCGCCTGGTGGCTGAAGTCGTCCGAGTACGGCGACGACAAGGACCGCGTCGTCATCAAGCAGGACGGCAACCCGGCCTACATCGCCGGTGACCTGGCCTACTTCAAGGACAAGCGCAACCGCGGCTTCGACCTGTGCATCTACATGCTCGGCGCGGACCACCACGGCTACACCGCGCGGCTCAAGGCGGCCGCCGCGGCCTTCGGCGACGACCCGGGCACGGTCGAGGTGCTGATCGGCCAGATGGTCAACCTGGTCAGCGACGGCAAGCCGGTCCGGATGTCCAAGCGCGCGGGCACCGTGATCACCATGGAGGACCTGGTCGAGGCCGTCGGCGTCGACCCGGCCCGCTACGAGCTGATCCGGTACTCCGTCGACTCCACTTTGGACGTCGATCTGGACCTGCTGCGCAAGCACTCCAACGACAACCCGGTCTACTACGTCCAGTACGCCCACTCGCGGATCCGCTCGATCGAGCGGGCGGCCGGCGACCTCGGCCTCAAGTCCGATGTGGACGTCGACTTCGGGCTCCTGACCTCCGCCGCCGAGGGCGACCTGATCCGCACCATCGGCGAGTTCCCGGAAACCGTGCGCCGCGCCGCCGATATGCGCGAGCCGCACCGGATCGCGCGTTACCTCGAAGAACTCGCGGGCGCCTTCCACAAATCCTACAACTCGAGCCGCGTGCTGCCCATGGGCGACGAAGAGGCGACTCCGCTGACGTACTCGCGGCTCGCGATGTACCAGGCGGCCCGTCAAGTGCTGGCGAACGGCCTCACGCTGCTCGGCGTCACCGCACCGGAACGGATGTAAGAAATGGCGCACCCCGCGGGCCCCAGGCACGCCGACGTCCACACCCACGCCGACACCTCCGGGCTCCAGCCGTCCGGGGTCGAGGAACTCGACAAGCTGCCCGCGAAAGTGTGGCCGCGCAACACCTTCCGCGCCGCCGACGGCGTCGTCCGGATCGCCGGCGTCGACGTCCGCGAGCTCGCCGAGCGGCACGGCACGCCGCTGTTCGTCGTCGACGAAGCCGACTTCAAGTCCCGGTGCGCGGACTACGCCGAGGCCTTCGACGACCCGTCGCTGGTGCACTACGCGTCCAAGGCCTTCCTGTCCATCGAGGTCGCCCGCTGGGTGGCCGAGCAGGGGCTGAGCCTGGACGTCTGCAGCGGCGGCGAGCTCGCCGTGGCGCAGCGCGCGGCCTTCCCGGCCGAGCGGATCACCTTCCACGGCAACAACAAGTCGCCCGCCGAGCTGGAAGCCGCGGTCGTCGCCGGGGTCGGCACGGTCGTGCTCGACTCCTCCTTCGAGATCGCGCGGCTGGCCGACATCGCCGCCCGCCACGACGTCGTGCAGTCCGTGCTGATCCGGGTGACCGTCGGCGTCGAGGCGCACACGCACGAGTTCATCGCGACCGCCCACGAGGACCAGAAGTTCGGCTTCTCGCTGGCTTCCGGCGACGCCGCCGAGGCGGTGCGCCGGGTGCTCAACGCGCGTTCGCTCAAGCTCGTCGGCCTGCACAGCCACATCGGCTCGCAGATCTTCGACGCCGACGGCTTCGAGGTCGCCGCCCGCCGCGTCGTCGGGCTGCTCGCCGACCTGGCCAAGGAGCACGGCCCCGAGCTGCTCGACCAGCTGAGCCTGGTCGACCTCGGCGGCGGCTTCGGCATCGCCTACACCGAGAAGGACAACCCGCCGCCGCCCGCCCAGATGATCACGCAGATCCGCGAGATCGTCCGCAAGGAGTGCGCCTACGCCGGCCTGCCGGTGCCGCGGATCGCCGGCGAGCCGGGCCGCGCGATCGCCGGTCCGGGCACGATCACGCTCTACGAGGTCGGCACCATCAAGGACGTCTCGCTCGGCGACGAGTCGGCGCGGCGGTACGTCAGCGTCGACGGCGGGATGAGCGACAACATCCGCACCGCGCTCTACGACGCGGTCTACGACGTCCGGCTGGTTTCCCGCTCCGCGGCCGACAACGATCAGCCGGTGCCGGCCGTGTTGTCCCGGGTCGTGGGAAAACACTGTGAGTCCGGCGACATCGTCGTACGAGACTGCTGGCTGCCCGACACGCTGGCTCCCGGCGACCTGCTGGCGGTCGCGGCGACCGGCGCGTACTGCTACTCGATGGCGAGCACGTACAACCGGATGCCGCGTCCGGCCGTGGTCGCGGTGCGCAACGGCAGCTCACGGCTGCTGCTGCGGCGGGAGACGACCGACGACATGCTGCGCCTGGAGGTCTGAAACACCGTGTCTGCTTCCGAACTGCCCGCAGCCGAACGACGTCCGATCCGGGTCGCGCTGCTGGGCTGCGGGACGGTCGGCGGCGAGGTCGCCCGGCTGCTCACCGAGCAGGCGGGGGAGCTGGCCGCGCGGGCCGGCGCGCCGGTCGAGCTGGCCGGCATCGCCGTCCGCCGCCCGGACAAGCACCCCGAGCTGCCACCGGAGCTGCTGACCGCCGACGCCGAGAAGCTCGTGACCAGCGACGACGTCGACGTCGTCGTCGAGCTGGTCGGCGGGATCGAGCCGGTGCGCGGCTGGCTGCTCGCCGCGCTGAAGGCCGGGAAGTCGGTGGTCACGGCGAACAAGGCGCTGCTGGCCGAGCACTCCGCGGACCTGTTCGAGGCGGCCGACGCCGCGGGCGCCGACCTCTACTTCGAGGCCGCGGTGGCCGGGGCCATCCCGCTGCTGCGGCCGTTGCGCGAATCCCTCGCGGGCGACCGGATCACCCGCGTGATGGGCATCGTCAACGGCACCACGAACTACATCCTCTCGGCGATGGACTCCACCGGCGCCGGCTACGCCGAGACGCTCGACGAGGCCAGCCGGCTCGGGTACGCCGAGGCCGACCCGACCGCCGACGTCGACGGCTACGACGCCGCCTCGAAGGCCGCGATCCTCGCCTCCCTCGCCTTCCACACCCGGGTGACGGCGTCGGACGTGCACCGCGAGGGCATCGCCGACGTCACCGCCTCCGACCTCGCGGCGGCCCGGGGGCTCGGGCGCACGGTGAAGCTGCTGGCCATCTGCGAGCGGGTCATCGACGACGACGGCGTCGAGTCGGTGTCCGCCCGCGTGCACCCGGTGATGATCCCGCGCAGCCACCAGCTCGCGGGGGTCGGCGGCGCGTTCAACGCCGTCTACGTCGAGGCCGACTCGGCCGGTGAGCTGATGTTCTACGGCCAGGGCGCGGGCGGTGCGCCGACCGCGAGCGCGGTGCTCGGCGACCTCGTCGCGGTGGCCCGCAACCGGGTCGTCGGCGGCCGCGGCCCGCGCGAATCCGCGCACGCGGCCCTGCCGGTGCGGCCGATGGGGCAGACGCCGACCCGGTACCACGTCAGCCTGTCCGTCGCCGACCGCGCCGGCGTGCTCGCCCAGGTGGCGCAGGCGTTCGCCGACCACGGCGTCAGCATCGCGGCGGTGCGCCAGAGCGACGTCGGCGACCGCGCGAGCCTGGTCGTGGTGACGCACCAGGCGCCCGACGCGGCCCTCCAGTCCACTGTGGACGAGATCAGCCGGCTGGACGTCGTGCACGAAGTTGTCAGCGTCATGCGCGTGGAAGGCGAAGACCAGTGATCAGGCACCCCTGGCCCGGGCTCATCGAGGCGTACCGGGACCGCGTCCCGGTCCCGGACGGGGCGCGGGTCGTCACGCTCGGGGAGGGCAACACGCCGCTGCTGCCCGCCCACCACCTGTCCGAGCTGACCGGCTGCGAGGTGTACCTCAAGGTCGAGGGCGCCAACCCGACCGGCTCGTTCAAGGACCGCGGGATGACCGTGGCCATCACGCACGCGCTGGCCAGCGGTCTCAAGGCGGTGATCTGCGCGTCGACCGGCAACACGTCCGCCTCGGCGGCGGCCTACGCCGCCCGCGCCGGGCTCACCTGCGCCGTGCTGGTGCCGCAGGGCAAGATCGCCATGGGCAAGCTCGCCCAGGCCGTCCTGCACGGCGCGCGGATCCTGCAGGTCGACGGCAACTTCGACGACTGCCTCGAACTCGCCCGCAAGACCGCGGCCGACTACCCGGTCACCCTGGTCAACTCGGTCAACCCGGTGCGCATCGCCGGCCAGAAGACCGCGGCCTTCGAAATCTGCGACGTGCTCGGCACGGCCCCGGACATCCACTGCCTGCCGGTCGGCAACGCGGGGAACATCACCGCCTACTGGGCGGGGTATTCGGAGTACGCGGCCGACGGTGTGGTGAAGAACACGCCGCGGATGTTCGGCTTCCAGGCGGCCGGTGCGGCGCCGCTGGTGCACGGCGAGCCGGTGCGCGACCCGGACACGATCGCGACGGCGATCCGGATCGGCAGCCCGGCGTCCTGGACCGCCGCCGTGAAGGCCAAGGAGGCGTCGGACGGGCTCTTCGAAGCCGTCACCGACGAGAAGATCCTCGAGGCCTACCGGCTGCTGGCCGGCCGCGAAGGCGTCTTCGTCGAGCCGGCGTCGGCCACCAGCGTGGCGGGCCTGCTGGCCACGGCCGCCGACGGCCGGCTCCCGCGCGGCTCCCGGGTCGTCTGCACGGTCACCGGACACGGCCTGAAGGACCCGCAGACGGCGCTGGCGGGCAACGTCGAGGTCGAACCCCTCGCCGTGGACCCCTCGGCGGTCGCGGCGGCGCTGGACCTGCGGTGAGCGCCTTCACGGTCACCGTTCCCGCGTCCACGGCGAACCTCGGGCCGGGCTTCGACGCCTTCGGGATGGCGCTGAGCCTCTACGACGTCGTCGAAGTGCGGGTCGCCGGCTCCGGGCTCAAGGTCGAGGTGGAGGACGCCGGCGCCGGGGGCGTGGCGGACGTCCCGACCGACGAGACCCACCTGGTCGTGCGGGCCATCCGCGCTACCTGCGAGCACCTCGGCGTCGAGCTGCCCGGCCTGCACCTGCGCTGCTCCAACGCCATCCCGCACGCGCGCGGCCTCGGCTCGTCCGCGGCCGCGGTGGTCTCCGGGGTGGCCGCCGGGTACGCCCTCGCCGGCCGGGAACTCGACGCGTCCGAAGCGCTGCAGCTGGCCGCCGGGTTCGAAGGCCACGCCGACAACGCCGCCGCCAGCCTGCTCGGTGGCCTGATCCTGGCCTGGTGCGACGCCGGCCGCTTCCACGCCGAGCGGCTCACGCCGCACCCGTCGATCCGGCCGGTCCTGGCCGTGCCGTCGGTCCGCTCGGCCACCGCGACCACGCGCGGCCTGCTGCCGGCGGTCGTGCCGCACGCCGACGCCGCGCACAACGCCGGCCGCGCCGCGCTCGCCGTCCACGCGCTCACGGCGCGGCCCGAACTCCTGCTCCCGGCCACCGAAGACCGCCTGCACCAGGGCTACCGCGCCCCCGCGTACCCGGCGAGCACGGAGCTGGTGGCGACGCTCCGTGCACACGGAGTGGCCGCCGCGGTTTCCGGCGCCGGTCCCACGGTGCTCGCCCTGACCACCACGGGAATACTTCCGCCGGAGGTGGGCGTTGAGGGCTTCGACGTCTTCGAGCTGCCCGTGGATCTTGCGGGCGTGCAGGTTGCGGCTCAGTAAAGGGTGGGTCACGTGCCCGCCGCCACGCCCGCCACGCGGGGGGTGGTTGTTGCACCCGGCACCGCTGCGGTCTACCCTCGGGGGCGTTCGATCACCGTGCGTTTCCGCACCCGATGCCGGTCCCGGGGATTCCCCCGGATCGCATCCTTCGTCGATCCGCCGAATCCGCACCGCCTGGCACGCGGGGTAACGCGGAGGGACGCAGGCGGGTTTCCGGTCTCGGCGGTGCCGAATTCCGTGTCCTCCGAATGGAGGACGCAAACCCCTGTGGTGGAGGCGCTCCAGCTGTGTTCCGCACGGCCGAAGAGCTCATCTCGCGTATCGGGGGGCAATTACGCCGGTTCGCGATCAGAAGCGAGCGGCAGTCCGCTGATCCGCCTGGAGGCGTGGATCGGTCAGGAAGGACATGTGTGAGCAACACCGATCTTTTGAGCGACGTGGGTAGCGACACGGCCGGTTCGAACGGCACGGCCCCCGCTCCCAAGCGGGCGGTCGGCGGGCTGACCGGTAAGACCGTCGCCGAACTGCGTTCGCTGGCTGGGGAGCTCGGCGTCGGCGAGACGACGGGCATGCGCAAGGGCGATCTGATCGCCGCGATCCGTGAGCGCCAGGGCAAGTCCCGCAAGCCGCGTGCGGCGGCCGAGACGTTGCCGCTGGAAGGCGTCGGCGAGCCGCCCAAGGCGGCCCCCAAGGCGAAGGCCGAGGCGCCCGCCGCTCCGGCGGAGACCAAGCCGGAGCCGAAGGCCGAGGCGCCCGCGTCCGCGCCGTCGGACGCCCCGCCGCAGGCCGAGCGCCCGCAGCAGGACCGGCAGGACACCCCGCAGGACGGCCAGTCCGAGGAGGGTGGCCGCAGCCGCCGTCGCCGCGGGTCCAACCGGGCCGCCGGATCGCCCGACACCCAGCAGGGTCAGGGTGGCGATCGCCAGCCGGGCCAGGGCGACCGTCAGCAGGGCGGTGACCGCCAGCAGGGTCAGGGCGGCGACCGCCAGCAGGGCGACCGCAACCGCGACCAGCAGCGCCAGGGCGGTGGCAACCGCGGCGACAACCGCAACGACAACCGCGGGGACAACCGCCAGGACGGCAACCGCGGGGACGGCCGTCAGGACGGCAACCGCCAGCGCAACAACCAGCAGGACGGCAACCGCGGCGGCCAGGACAACCGCAACCAGCAGCCGGACGACGACGAGGAAGGCGGCCGTCGCGGCCGTCGCTTCCGCGATCGCCGTCGCCGGGGCAGCGGTGGCGGCCAGCGCGAGGGCGGTTCGCCGGACACCGAGATCCGCGACGACGACGTCCTGCTGCCCGTGGCGGGCATCCTGGACGTGCTCGACAACTACGCGTTCGTGCGGACCTCCGGCTACCTCGCCGGCCCGAACGACGTGTACGTCTCGCTGTCGCTGGTCCGCAAGTACGGTCTGCGCCGCGGTGACGCCATCACCGGCGTCGTGCGGCAGCCGCGTGACGGCGAGCAGCAGCGGCAGAAGTTCAACCCGCTGGTGCGCGTCGACTCGATCAACGGCCTGGAGCCGGACGAGGCCAAGCGCCGCCCCGACTTCACCAAGCTGACCCCGCTGTACCCGAACGAGCGGCTGCGCCTCGAGACCGAGTCGCACAAGCTCACCACCCGCGTGATCGACCTGATCATGCCGGTCGGCAAGGGGCAGCGCGCCCTGATCGTGTCGCCGCCGAAGGCCGGTAAGACCACGATCATGCAGGACATCGCGAACGCGATCTCCACGAACAACCCCGAGTGCCACCTGATGGTCGTCCTGGTCGACGAGCGTCCGGAAGAGGTCACCGACATGCAGCGCTCGGTGAAGGGCGAGGTCATCGCCTCGACCTTCGACCGGCCGCCGGCCGACCACACCTCGGTCGCGGAGCTGTCGATCGAGCGGGCCAAGCGCCTGGTCGAGATGGGCCACGACGTCGTCGTGCTGCTCGACTCGATCACCCGCCTGGGCCGGGCCTACAACCTGGCGGCTCCGGCGTCCGGCCGGATCCTGTCCGGTGGTGTCGACTCGACCGCTCTCTACCCGCCGAAGCGGTTCCTCGGCGCGGCGCGCAACATCGAGAACGGCGGCTCGCTGACCATCTTCGCCACGGCGATGGTCGAGACCGGCTCGACGATGGACACGGTCATCTTCGAAGAGTTCAAGGGCACCGGTAACGCGGAGCTCAAGCTCGACCGGAAGATCGCCGAGCGCCGGGTGTTCCCGGCCGTCGACGTCAACCCGTCCGGTACCCGCAAGGACGAGCTGCTGCTGAACCCGGACGAGCTCGCCGTGACCGTGAAGCTGAGCCGGGTGCTGCACGCGCTCGACTCGCAGCAGGCCATCGACCTGCTGATCTCGCGGCTGCGCAAGACGAAGACGAACACCGAGTTCCTGATGCAGGTGTCGAAGACCGCCCTCGGTGGCGGCGAAGACGACTGAGTCCCGGCCTGCGGAAGGGCCTTCCCGGCGTGCCCGGGGGCCCTTCCGCGCCGGGAATAGCTGGTCAGCGGGGTACGTTCCAGTACCCGTCAGCCCGTCTGGCAGAATTAACCGCTGAAGTCCGGCGCCGGTTCACCCCGTGGGAACGACTGGGGACCCGGAGCCAACGAGAGAGGACACCATGAAGAGCGGCATTCACCCCGAGTACGTAGTCACCGAAGTGAACTGCGACTGCGGCAACAGCTTCACCACGCGCAGCACCAAGACCAGCGGCAACATCCACGTCGAGATCTGCTCGAACTGCCACCCGTTCTACACGGGCAAGCAGAAGATCATGGACACCGGTGGCCGGGTCGCGCGCTTCGAGGCTCGCTACGGCAAGCGGCAGAAGAAGGACGCCGACGCCAAGTAGCTTTTTCCACGGCGCCCACCCGCACGCGCGGGTGGGCGCCGTTTCTCGTCTTGACCCGGGCTGAGAGGTGGCAGAGGTGGATTCGAGCTCGCTCAAGGGGCTGCTCGCCGAACACGCGGAGCTGGAGGCCCAGCTCGCGGACCCGGCGGTGCACGCCGACCAAGGGCGCGCCCGCAAGCTCGGCCGCCGCTACGCCGAGCTGTCGCCGGTGGTGCGGGCCGTCCACGAGCTGGACACCGTCCGAGACGACCTAGCGGCCGCGCGGGAGATGGCTTCCGAGGACGCGGAGTTCGCCGCCGAGGCCGAGGTGCTGGCCGCGCGGATCCCCGACCTCGAGTCGAAGCTCACCGAACTGCTCCTCCCGCGCGACCCGTACGACGGCTCCGACGTCGTGATGGAGATCAAGTCCGGCGAGGGCGGCGAGGAGTCGGCCCTGTTCGCCGGCGACCTCCTGCGCATGTACCTGCGCTACGCCGAGCGCCACGGCTGGAAGGCGGAGGTCCTCGACTCGGTGGACTCCGACCTGGGCGGCTTCAAGGACGTGACGCTGTCGATCAAGACCAAGGCCGCCGCCGTGGACGGGGTGTGGTCCCGCCTGAAGTTCGAGGGCGGCGTCCATCGCGTCCAGCGCGTGCCGGCGACCGAGTCGCAGGGCCGCATCCACACCTCGGCGTCCGGCGTGCTGATCTACCCGGAGCCGGAGGAGGTCGAGGTCGAGATCGACCCGAACGACCTGCGCATCGACGTGTTCCGGTCGTCGGGCCCGGGCGGCCAGAGCGTCAACACGACCGACTCGGCGGTCCGGATCACCCACCTGCCGACGGGCATCGTGGTGTCCTGCCAGAACGAGAAGTCCCAGATCCAGAACCGCGCCCGGGCGCTGCAGGTGCTCCAGGCCCGCCTGCAGGCGGTCGCGGAGGAGGAGGCGGCGGCGAAGGCGTCCGACGCCCGCCGTTCGCAGGTCCGCACGGTGGACCGCTCGGAGCGCGTCCGGACGTACAACTTCCCGGAGAACCGCATTTCCGACCACCGGGTGAACTACAAGGCGTACAACCTGGACCAGGTCCTCGACGGCGAACTGGACGGCGTGCTGGACGCCCTGGCGACCGCGGACCGCGAAGAGCGCCTGGCGGCCCAGTCGGGCTAGCCCGTGTCGACCTCCTGATCACACGTGTCGGCTTCTGGATCACGCGAGCCGACCCTTCGGACACGAGCTGGACCTTCTGGTTCGTGCCCCGAGAGTCGACACACGTGATCAGATGGTCGACACGCGTGTTTGAAGGGTCGACACACGGCCCTACCGGGGGAGTGGCTCGCGGTGCCGGCGGAAGTCCCAGACGGCGTACCGGACCAGCAGGATCAGCGCCGCCAGTTCCAGCGCCGCGAGGATGCGGAAGTCCACCGGCTCGCCGCCCTCCTTCGCGAAGAAGATGTTCGGCAGGTAGCACATGAGCGAACAGAACTCGACGACGATCGGGATGTACCACAGCTGCCGCGGCAGGTAGAACGCCAGGACGAGCGTCAGGACGTCGGCGAGGTAGAAGTAGCGCTCGTGCATCGACGGCAGGACGAAGGGCACGAGGATCGCCGAGATCGCCCCGATCACCAGGATCCGGGTGTCGGTCAGCTCCACCCGGCTGAGCACCACCAGCAGGCAGAGCGTGAAGATCAGCAACGCGGTCAGCAGGACCGCCGCGGTCTTCATCGTTTCCATGCCGTGCTCGCCGCGGAAGAACTGCCAGATGTTGGGCGCGCTGAGGGTCAGCTGCGGGTAGATGCTCGTCTGGTTGAGGTAGACCGTCAGCAGCTTCGCCGGTGACGCGCCGGCCAGCAGCGCGGGGACGTCCAGCGCGAGGTAGACGGCCGGGATCGCCACCAGGGCCCGCCACGGCACGCGGCCGAGCAGCACCATCACAAGCAGCAGCGGGAACAGGAAGATCGCCTGCAGCTTGAACGCCAGCGCGAGGCCGAAGAAGACACAGGCCCACCAGGGCCGCTTCCGCAGCAGGAAGTAGACGGCGCCGAGGGAGAACGCGGTGTAGATCGCGTCGCCCTGGGCCCACATGGCGCTGTTGATCACGACGGTCGGCAGCATGAACACGGTGAACGCGGCCGCGGCCGCGATCCAGCGCGACGGGTGCTTCAGCGCCACGATGCGGTACACGAAGAACGCCGTGATCACGTCGAACAGGACCGAGAAGGCCTTGATCCCGGCGAGCGGGGAGGGCACCGGCAGGTGGGGCAGCAGCACCATGAAGTACCGGTAGGGCGCGTTCAGGTCGGAGAACTCGTACTTGAGCGCGTTGATCCCGCCCTGGTCGACGACGAAGTCGTACCACCGCCGGTAGAAGGCGGTGTAGTCCGCGGTCTCGTACCGGAACAGGGCCAGCCGGACGCCGAAGGCCAGCAGGACCAGCAGGGCGGCGAGCACGACCACGTAGACCCGGCGGGTCCGCTCGGACGGCCCAGCAGCGGCCGGCCGGTCGGCGACCGCGGATATTTCGACGGTCTGTTCGGCCGCCGATGGTGCGTGCTCGGTTTCCTGTCGCAGCGAACCGGACAAGCTCATTTCCCGCCCCCTTCGGCTGGGCTCAACCGGACCAGAAACCGGTGATGAAGCGCAGGTAGATCATTCCGCAGACCAGCGCGTTCGCGTACAGGACCACGTGCACCGCGCCGCGCAGCTTCGGGCGGCGCTCGCCGAACAGGACCAGCGCCACGTACATCACCAGGCACGGCAGCAGGTAGCGGTGCACCGACACCACGTTGTTGTTCATCGTCAGCATCACGATCGACGCGAACCCGAACAGCGCCAGCGGGACACCGTCGGCGCGCAGCGCCACCAGGACGTACACCGAGGACGCGAACAGCAGCGCCAGGCCGATCATCGGCAGCACGTGGCTCATCAGCGTCCACGCGTCCATCGGGGTGTCCCCGAGCAGCGCGTGGCCGGTGATCTTGGCTTCGCGCCAGAGCGTTCCGAGGATGTTCGGGTTGAACTGGTGGTACGACCACTCCCGCACGCCCTTGAGCGCGTTAAAGCTGGCGAAGAAGTCCCCGGTCTGGATCTTCATGGCGACGAGCACGCCGCCGAGGCCGAGGAACGCCGCCGGGAACCACAGCACGTTCGCCGACAGGAGGCCGCGCGGCTTCCAGTCCTTCGACCGCCAGAACTCCAGGAAGCACAGGCCGACGAACACCGCCGCCGTGATGCGGGAGGCCGTCAGCGGGATGAGCGTCAGGCCCATCCAGAGCCATTGGCGGCGCAGCGCGAACAGGTAGGCCCAGAAGCCCAGCGCGCAGAACACCGCCTCGCTGTAGAACGAGTGCAGGAAGAACGCGGCGGGCGCGGTGAGGAACGCCGCGACGACCAGCCACGGGGCCCGCTCGCCGTCGAAGAAGTGGCGGCCGATCTTCAGCAGCGCCACCGCGGCCAGCCAGGTGGCCACCAGGTTGACCAGGAAGCCGGCGGCGAGCAGGCCGAGCGTGCCGAAGCTGACCGTCTGCACCAGCCAGACCAGGAGCGGGAACACCGGATAGAACGCCCGCGTCGGGGCGTAGCTGCCGGTGTAGGCGTGCACGGCGATTTCGCCGTAGTTGCCGGCGTCCCAGCGGTAGGTGTGCGCCAGGAGGCTCATCGTCGAGCCGATGCCGGTCTTCGGGATGCCCTCGTCGACCGGGCTGGACGGCGCGAACAGGTACGCCACCGCGAGCAGCACCACGTTCCAGGCCAGCACCACGGCGAAGACGCGGGCGTAGTCGCCGTTCAGCCAGGCCCAGCGACCGGCGGCGGCCGGTTCCGCACGTTCCGGCTCGACCTCGTCGGCGAGCCGGGACGGGACGGCCGTCCTAGTCATGCGTGACCTCGGCGACCGGCGGCTCGGCCGCCGCGGGCCGCTGCCGGAAGACGACCTTGTTGTAGAGCACGTAGTTCCAGACCAGGCCGACCGCGATCCCGGCGAACTTCGGGATCAGCAGGTTCACCCCGGGGAACGCCGCGGTGACGGCGAAGATGATCGCCGCCTGCACCACCCACAGCCCGAACGCGGTGACACCGAAGAACAGCAGCGCCTGGCGGCGGACGTCGCCGTCCTTGGCGCGGAAGGTGAAGTTCCGGTTCAGGGTGAAGCTGAGCAGCATGCCCGTGGTCGTCGAGGCGAAGTTCGCCACGAACAGCGGGACACCCAGCGTCACCAGCAGCGCGTAGCCGAGGGCGTCGACGAGGGTGTTGCCCACGCCGACCAGCCCGAAGCGCAGCTGGGTCGCCGAAATCAGCTTCACCGGGCGCTTCTTCCCGCTTCGGCGCCCTCGCGGGCCTCGACCGGCACCCCCGGGCCGGTGCGCACCGACGCGACGCCGTAGAGCGGCCGGTTCTGCACCTGCGAGTACGTGCGGCCGATGTAGCTGCCGAGCACGCCGAGCATGATGATCTGGATGCCGCCGAGGAAGAACATCGCGATCCCGAGGAAGGCCCAGCCGGGCACCGCGGTCTGCGGGGCGAACAGCTTGACGCCGCCGACGTAGAGGACCCCGACGAAGCTCAGGAACGAGATCAGGTACCCCATGCGCGTGATCATCCGCAGCGGCGTCACCGAGAAGCCGAGGATGCCGTCGGCGGCGAAGCGCAGCATCTTGCGCAGCGGGTAGCCCGTGACGCCGGCGTGCCGCTTGTCGCGGTCGAACAGCACGGCCGTCTGCTTGAAGCCGATGTAGCTGACCAGCCCGCGCAGGAAGCGGTCGCGCTCGCGGTACTTGCGCAGCTCGTCGACCACCTTGCGGTCGATCAGCCGGAAGTCGCCGGTGTTCTTCGGGATGTCGACGGCGGCCATCTTCCGCAGGAACCAGTAGAACCCGCCGGCGGTCAGCTTCTTGAACGCCGAGTCCTGCCGCGAGCGCCGCTGCGCGTAGACGACGTCGAAGCCCTCTTCCCACTTCTCGATCAGCTCGAGCGCCACCCGCGGCGGGTCCTGCATGTCGCTGTCCATGATGACGACGGCGTCCGCGTCGACCAGGTCCAGCCCGGCGGTGACGGCCATCTGGTGGCCGAAGTTGCGGGACAGCTCGACCACGGTGACCCGATCGTCGCGGGCGCTGAGCTCGGTGAGCTTGGCCAGCGAGCCGTCCCGGCTGCCGTCGTCGACGTAGAGGAAGCTGAAGTCGTACTTCCCGGCGAGGGGGGCGGTCACCTCGTCCACGGTCCGGTGCAGCAGGTCGATGTTCTCTTCCTCGTTGTAGATCGGGAAGATGAACGCCACCCGGCGGGTGATCGGCTCTGTGGGCACTGCGGGGCTCCCCGGAGTTTCGGTGTCGAAGGTGCGGGCGGCGCCGTCGAGCAGGCGATTCCCCCGTCCTGGTGCCCTGCATCCTAGAAGATCCGGCAGGACGCGATCCCGGGACCCGGGTCAGCCCACCGCGGCGGCCGGGGAGCGGAAGCAGCCGCGGCCGGTGCGGAACAGGCCGGCGAGCAGGTCGAGGGTGGCGCCGGTCCGCCGGCCCCGGCGGCCGAAGTCCGCGCCGACCTCGGCGAACTCCGGCTCGTTCCGGCCGGTCGAGCGGGGCAACCTGCCGGGCCGGCGCGAACGGCTCCCGCGGCGGCACGATCGGCACGGTACTTGTCGGCCAAACCCCGGGGGTGCCTCGATACGCTGGTCGGGTAGGACCGGCGCGTGTCCTCACGGGGGAGTTCCGCCTGGTGTGCCAGGCTCGACGAGGTGAAGGACGACGAGTGAATCGGCAGCCGCTGCGCCTGGCCATCATCGAGGCCACCCGGATCCTCGAGCGCGCGGGCGTCGCCTCGCCGCGCTTCGACGCCGAGGTGATCGCCGCGCACGTGCTCGGGGTCGAACGCGGCCGGCTGCCGATGGTGCCGCTGGTCGACCCGCCGGTCATCGAGGCCATCGGCCAGCTCGTCCAGCAGCGCGCCAAGCGCATCCCCCTCCAGTACCTGACCGGCTGGGCCGCGCTCGGCGACATCACGGTGGCGGTCGGCGCCGGGGTGTTCGTCCCCCGGCCGGAGACCGAGCTGCTCCTCGAGTGGGGCGTCAAGTTCCTGCAGGGCCGCGAGTTCCCGGTGGTGGTGGACCTGTGCACGGGCTCCGGCGCGCTGGCGCTGGCGGTGGCCAACGCGCGCCCGGACGCGGTGGTCTACGCGGTGGACATCGACCCGCAGGCGCTGGCCTGGGCCCGCCACAACGCCGACGTGCACGCCGACGCGGGCAACACCCCGATCCGGTTGTATTCGGGCGACATCGGCGACCCGACGATGTTCGCCGAGCTCGACGGCCTGGTCGACCTGGTGCTGTGCAACCCGCCGTACGTCCCGGAGGGCACCCCGGTGCCCCCGGAGGTCGCGGAGCACGACCCGCCGCGCGCGGTGTTCGCGGAGGAGAGCGGCCTGGCGGTGATCCGCCACGCGATCGCGGCGGGCGCAAGGCTGCTGCGCCCGGGCGGCGGCTTGGCGATCGAGCACGACGACACGCACGGTTCGGCGGTCCCGGCCCTGGTCCGGGCGCGCCGGGTGCTGACCGGGGTCGAGGACCATGCGGACCTGACGGGCCGGGCGCGGTTCGTTACTGCCCGCCGGCTGGGCTGAGGGAGCGGCGCCGGGACGCTGGCTGGGTCGAGCGGGCGGCGCCCGGGCCGTGGTGGCGTCGAGGAACCGCTGCTGGAGGCTGTGACGGGTCGCGGCTCACCACCGCACCCAGCGCTGTTCGACCAGCCCGCAGCGCAGGCAAACCTGGCCCGCCGCCCGGGGGCGCCCCCGTCTTCCACGCTACCGATGACCACCGACAGTTTCGGGCGTATCTCGTGCCGGCAGCCGGAGTTGTCCACAGTTCGCGCCGGCAGCCGGAGTTGTCCACAAGCAGGCGAGCAGAAGGGGGGCCGCCCGAACCGGCGCGGCCCCCCAACCAGAAGCCGGGCTAGAAGCCGAACGCCGTGCAGCTCGCCGTCGCGGTCTTCGACGGGTCGCTCACCGATGTCGCCGTCAGCTTCACCCTCGCCGCCAAGTCGCCGCCCTGGCCGCGCTTCGCGTACGCCGGCACCTTCACGTGCCCGCCGAACTTCGCCGTGGCCAGCTCGTTCGGGAGGCGGACCTCCCAGCCCCGGGCGTCCGTCGACACGCTCAAGCGGTACGTGTCCGTGTCGTACGGTGCCTTCGCACCCCGGGCCGAGCCCGTGTTCAGCAGGCCGAACTCGCAGGTCGCCAGGCCTCCCCGGGCGAAGGCCGGGAGGGCCGGGGTCAGTGCCGCCCCGCGCGCCTGGCCGCCCGAGCCGTCCAGCGAAGCCACCGTCACCGTGTACGACAGGATCCCCTGGCGGTCGCGGGCCACGTCGGTGATCAGGAACCGCAGGCGGTTCGCCTCGTCGGTGTACTCGTACGGGCTCGCCGCTTCGGTGCCCGCCTTGAACAGGGCGTCGTTGAGCTGCCGGTAGTCACCGATGGTGATCTTCACCGGCGTCCCGTCCGGCTTCGTGTAGTCGGTGATGCCGATGTCACGCGGGTTGGCGTCGATCACCCAGTCGAACGGGGCGTTGTCCTGGTTCTTCGTCTTCGTGATCAGCACACCCGAGTCGGGCGCGAAGGAGTCCGAGCCCATCCGGTCGACGACCTCGACGGTGTAGTTGTCGTAGCCGCCCCCGTCACAGAACGGGTCCTTCGACCGGTCGCACTTGGGCGCCTTGTCCCCGCCGGTGAGCGTGATGTTCAGGCCGGTGAACGCCCCGGGCTGCGCCTCGGCCTCGCGCGCCGTCAACCGCGCCGACACCGGCCCCGAAGTGGCCAGCTCGGCGCGGTCCAGCCGCAATACGTCGGCGGGGTCGACGATGCCGAGCTTCAGCTTGTTGCGCAGCTGGTGCTGGGCTCCCATCGAGCTGCCCTGCGTCGCCGGGATCTGCCACCGCGTGTGCGGGCCGCCGGGGCCGTTGAACGTGCCGCGCGACAGCATGTCCCACGGGCCGCTGTAGCTGCGCGAAGGCGGGACGCCGAACGGGTTGTTGTAGTTGTCGCCGATGCCCAGGATGTGGCTGAACTCGTGGGCGTAGGTCGACTGACCGGAGCTTTCGGCCTGCACCGAGCTGCCGTCCTGGGCGTTCGGCCAGATGCTGGCGGCCGACGCCCACGACGTCCACGGCACGTACCGGGTGGCCGCGTAGTTCGGCAGGTCGTGGTTCGGCGGGCCGAAGCTGTCGGGCACGTTCTCCTTCGTCCCGAACTTCATCTCGCCGAACTCCTGCCAGGTCGAGCTCTCGTCCTGGCCGGCGGAGAGGTAGAAGACGAAGTCGAACTGCTTCGCGGCGTCGCCGACGTCGGCGCGCCAGGCGTCCCCGGCGTCCTTGCGCAGGTCACGGGCGCAGTTCGCGCCGGGCGGGCACGCGCTCGGCTGGAACTCCATGCCGTACTCGAACGACTTCCCGGGCATCCGGTACGGCCCGAAGGCGGTCAGCTGCACGCCGAACCGGCCGCCGGAGTCCTCCATCCAGTACTCGTTGATCGTGTGGCCGTTGTTCAGGGCCTCGGGCTTGTTGAGGAAGTCCTGGTAGTGCTTCGCGACGTTCGCCCGCGGGATGTTCGCCGCCGTCGGCGCGGGGTTGCCGAACACGGTCGAGTTGGCGGGACGCGTGACGACGAAGTCCTGGTCCGGGTAGTCGGCGAGCACGACGGCGCCCTTGAAGGTGCGCTGGGTCGGCTTGAGGTTCGGGTCGGCCCAGTTCGTGCCGGGCACCTTGCGGTAGTCGGACCAGGTCATGTGGTCCTGGTTCTCCCAGTGCGCGGCATCGATCGGGGCGGGCCAGCCCCGGGTGAGCGGTTCGGCCGCGGCGGTACCGGTGCCGAGCCCGGTGAGGACGGCGACCGCGGCGAGCAGGGCGAGTGCTTTCGGGGTTCTGGGGCGCATGTGCGGCTCCTTCACTGGGAACCCACGGGTGGTGGTTCCCGAAGATCGACCGTATTGAGCCGCACTGTCTTGGTTCCGCCCTGCGGCGAGGTTTACCCGCTTGCCCCACGACGAAAGTCTGGCCGGTCAGCCCGGCGACGGGCATGGCACCGGCGGCGGCGCGGGACTGTGCCGAGCGTTGTGGACAACTCCGGCCGCGGGCACCGGGAACGCCCGAAACTGTCGGTGGTCGCCGGTAGCGTGGAAGACGGGGGGCGCCCCCAAGGCACCGGGCTGCACGTACCTGCGCCGGGCCGGGCCGACCAAGCCGGCCAGCCGAGCGATCAGCCAAGCCGGCCTGCCGAGCGATCAGCCAAGCCGGACTGTCGAGCGACCAGCCGAGCCGGCCAGCCGAGCGATCAGCCAAGCCGGCCAGCCGAGCTGAGCCGACCTGCCGAGCCGACCAAGCAGCCGAGCCGAGCAGTTGGGCCGCGCCCCACGGCGCTGGATTGTGCCGAGCGTTGTGAACAACTCCGGCTGCGCGCACCAGGACCGCCCGAAACTGTCGGTGCTCGCCGGTAGCGTGGTAAGCGGGGGGCGCCCCCAAGGCGCCGGCCTGCATGCACCCGCGCCGGGCCGCCAAACCGGCCAGCCGAGCTGAGCCGAGCCAGCCGACCGACCGACCGACCAGCCGAGCCGAGCAGCTGAGCCGACCAGCCGAGCAGCTGGCCGAGCCGAGCAGCGAGCTAACCGGCCAGCCGAGCTGAGCAGCGAGCCAACCGGCCAGCCGAGCTGAGCCGAGCCCAACCGGGACAGACCGGGACCGGCCGGGACCGCAAACCCACCCAGGAACAGCCCACCCCGCACTCACCCGACCACGACCAACCCACCGCCGACCGGCACCGCTCCTCCACCCACCCCAGCCGGTGTGACGCGGCGAACGCCCCCGCGACCGGCCGGACTACCCTTGGCCCCCATGAGCGTGGTCTACGACTGCAGCAAGCGGGAGACCCGGGCCGACGGGCTGGCCGCGGCGGCCGGGGCGGTGCGGTCGAGCAGGCTGGTCGTCCTGCCGACCGACACGGTCTACGGCATCGGTGCCGACGCCTTCGACGCCGGCGCGGTCCAAGCGCTGCTGCGTGCCAAGAACCGCGGCCCGGACATGCCGGTCGGCGTGCTCGTCGGGTCCTGGTCCACTGTGGACGGGCTGGTGCTCGGGGTGCCGCCGCAGGCGCGGGCGCTCATCGAAGCCTTCTGGCCCGGCGATCTGTCCATCGTGCTGCCGCACGCGCCGAGTCTGCAGTGGAACCTCGGTGACGCCCGCGGCACCGTGATGCTGCGGATGCCGCTGCACCCGGTGGCGCTCGAGCTGCTGCGCGACGTCGGCCCGATGGCCGTCTCGAGTGCGAACGTCTCCGGGCGGCCGCCCGCCAGCACCGCGCAGGAAGCCCAGGAACAGCTCGGCGATTCGGTCGCGGTGTACCTCGACGGCGGGTCGAGCGGGGAGGCCGTCGCCTCGAGCATCGTGGACCTCACCGGCACCGAGCCGGTCGTGCTGCGCGAGGGCGCGGTGGGCAAGGAGGCCATCGCGGAGGTGCTCGGTGTCCCCGCGGAATCGTTGGCGTGAAGCCGGATCAAGGGGCCCGAAGCGGCACGATAGCGTGTCGCGGGTGACCCCGACCCCGCGAGCGTGACGTCCCCGTGCCGCCCACATCCGGTCTCCTCCCCATCCGGGAATACATCCTCGTCGCGCTGACCGCGACGGCCGTGACCTACCTGCTCACCGGCGTCGTCCGCCGGATCGCCATCCGCGTCGGCGCGATCGCCAACCCCCGTGCCCGTGACGTGCACGTCGCCCCCATCCCGCGGATGGGCGGGATCGGCATCTTCCTCGGCGTCGCCGGCGCGATGGGCTTGGCCCACCAGCTGCCCGCGCTGTCGCACGGCTTCGACGCCTCCTTCGACTCGGTCGGCGTGCTGCTGGCGGCCGGTGTGATTTCCCTGATCGGCGCGCTCGACGACCGGTTCGAGCTGGACGCCTGGACGAAGCTGGCCGGCCAGGTCATGTGCGCCGGGATCCTGGTCATCTTCGGCGTGCAGTGGGTGTCGTTCTGGGTGCCGTGGGGCGGCACCGGTGCCTCGTTCGGCTCGGTCCTGGTGCTCGACAAGAACCAGGGCGCGCTGCTCACCGTCGTGATGGTCGTGGTGATGGTCAACGCGATGAACTTCGTCGACGGCCTCGACGGGCTGGCCGGCGGCCTCGGGTTCATCGCGGCCGCCGCCACCTGCGCGTTCTCTCTCGGCCTGCTCGACAGCTCCGGCGGCGACGTCGGCACCTACCCGCCCGCGCTGATCGCGGCCACGCTCGCCGGCGCGTGCCTGGGCTTCCTGCCGTACAACTTCCAGCCCGCGAAGATCTTCATGGGCGATTCCGGCTCGATGATGATCGGCCTGATGCTCGCGGGCGCGACGACGTCGGCGTCCGGGCGGGTGCCGTACCCGCAGTTCAGCGGCAAGGACGCGATCGCGCTGCTGTCGCCGCTGGTGGTCGTGGCGGCGGTGCTGTTCGTGCCGATGCTGGACCTGATCATGGCGGTCATCCGGCGCACCCGCCGCGGCGAAAGCCCGTTCGCCGCCGACAAGATGCACCTGCACCACCGCCTGCTGGAGATCGGTCACTCCCAGCGCCGCGCGGTCCTGCTGATCTACTTGTGGGCCGGGATCCTCGCCTTCGGCGCGGTGTCCGTGACGCTGTTCGACGACGCCGCGGCGCTGTGGATCATCGGCGTCGGGCTGGTGTTCGCGGTGGTGGTCTCGGTCGTCCCGCGGCTGCGCTCGCGCAACCAGCCGGGGACCTGACCGGCGGGAGTCTCTACACTCGGGGGCAACCGAGCAGGGAGCCAGGTGTGAGCGAAGCCGAAACGCACGAGCAGGAGAACCCGCACGCCAAGGTGGTGCTGCAGGCGGCCCGCGCGATGACGAAGGCCTCGCTGCTGGTGACCCCGCCCGCGGTGCTGGTGTGCATCGCGTTGTTCAGCATCCTCAACGGCCTGCCCGGCTTCCTGGGCTCGCTCGTCGGCGGCGTGCTCGCCATGCTGGCGTCGTTGTCCACCCTGGGCATGATGAGGTTCAGCGCGGGCCAGGACCCGATGTTCGTCATGGTCATCGCGCTCGGCGGGTACGTCGTGAAGGTGGTCCTGCTCTTCGGGGCGCTGACGCTGCTGAAGGGCGTCACCGCGTTGCACCCGATGTCGCTCGGCATCACGATGATCGTGGCCATCCTCCTCGCCGCGGCGGCCGAGTTCGCCGCCTTCCGCAAGACGAAGATCCCGACGATCATCCCGTCCTGACGCCGTTACTCTTCGTGCCCTCATCTGCGGCCGCCCGAGTGTGACCGGCGCCACAAAGGTGCGCTTTCGTGCGGACTGCGGACGGTGACCGGGACCCCTCGCCTGCGGTGATCCGGACCGGGTCCCGGCCCGCACCGGACCTGGGTCCCGGGACGACCCGGGACCTAAGTCCTGGGCTGATCGGTTGGTTAGGAGTACGCCTGTCCGGCACTGATTGACCTGCTGGTATGGTCCGCGTCAAGGGTGGTGGCCTCGACCGCGCACTCCCTCAGACGAACCGCGATCAGCAGAGTGGCGACCGTGTAGTTCCGCCGTCCGGCCGCTGGTCCGAAGTAGACCGCAGGGCAGTGTTCACGCGAGACAACCCCGTGTGCAGAACGTGAAGACGTGTTCATCGCACAGTGGGGCAGCCGCCTCCGACGTCCCGATACGTATCGGGTACGTTAAGTCCAGATCGTGACGATTCCCCCGGCGGAGTGAACGCCGGCCGGGAGAACCGGAAGGAGCCCAGTGGGCGCGCTGGTACTGACCGAGGGTGAGACATTCAAGCCCCCCGGTGTGGCGGACTTCAACCTGCCGCCTCTCTTCGGCTCCGGGTACTGGGGCAGCTTCACCAAGCCGATGCTGCTCGTGGTGATCTCCGTGATCATCATCATCGCCTACTTCGTGCTGGCGTCCCGGAAGCTGAAGGTCGTCCCCGGCAAGTCGCAGTTCGTCGCCGAATCCATCTACGACTTCAGCCGCAACAACATCGCCAGGGAACAGATCGGCTCGAAGGACTTCAAGCCGTTCATCCCGCTGGTCCTCGCGCTGTTCACCTTCGTACTGGTGAACAACCTGTTCGGGATCATCCCGTTCTTCCAGTTCCCGACGATGGCGCGGATCGGTTTCCCGCTCGCGCTCTCGGTGCTGGTCGTCTACCCGGTGTACCACTACGTCGGCTTCAAGCGCCACGGCTTCAAGGGTTACCTGAAGAAGGAGCTCGCGCCGGCCGGAGTGCCGGGCTTCGTGCTGCCGCTGTTTTCGACGATCGAGTTCGCGCAGAAGTTCTTCATCGCGCCGGCCACGCTCGCCATCCGAGTGTTCGCCGCGATGTTCGCCGGTCACCTCATCATCATGGTGTTCACCCTCGGCGGCACTTTCCTGCTGACCGAGACCGACGGGATCGGGCTGAAGCTCGTCTCGCCGGTGGCGTTCGCCTTCGCGATCCTGATGACTTTCCTCGAGGCCTTCATCCAGGTGCTGCAGGCCTTCATCTTCGCCCTGCTGTCGGCCGGGTACATCGGCGCCGCGCTGGCGTCGGAGCACTGAGAACACAAGCCCCCGATCCGCGCGAGCGCGTGGACCGAAGTGAAGGGAAATGCACGTGAGCAACATCGTTCTGGCCCAGGCCGCGGAGCAGGCCGCCAACATCAACCCCGGCCTCGCCGCCATCGGTTACGGCCTGGGCGCGATCGGCCCGGGCATCGGTGTGGGTCTGATCTTCGCCGCCGTCATCAACGGCACCGCGCGTCAGCCTGAGGCGCAGGGCAAGCTCCAGGGCATCGGCTTCTCGACCTTCGTGCTGACCGAGGTGCTGGCCCTGATCGGTATCGTCATCTACTTCATCGCCTCCGCTGCCTGAGTTCGTCAGCTCATCGCTTAAGGAGACGTCGTGCTGAAGACTGAATTGGTGTTGGCCGCCGAAGAGGCGCCCAACCCGATCATCCCGCACATTCCCGAGGTCATTCTCGGGATCGTCGCCTTCGTGATCCTGCTGCTCGTTCTGAAGAAGTACGTCGTCCCTCGCTTCGAGGCCGCGTACGAAGAGCGTGCGCAGAAGATCGAGGGAGGCATCGAGAAGGCCGAGCGGGCCCAGGCCGAGGCCGAAGAGGCGCTGGCCAAGTACAAGGCCCAGCTGGCCGAGGCGCGGTCCGAAGCCGCGAAGATCCGCGACGACGCCCGGCTCGAAGCCGAGCAGATCAAGGCGGAGCTGCGGGCCGACGCGGAAGCCGAGTCCCAGCGCATCGTCGCCCAGGGGCAGGCCCAGCTGCAGGCCCAGAAGGCGCAGATCATCGCGGAGCTGCGGGCCGACATGGGCCGCAACGCCGTCGAGCTGGCCAGCCGGATCGTCGGCGAGTCGCTCGAGGACGAGGTGCGCCGCCGCGGCACCGTCGACCGGTTCCTGGCGGAGCTGGAGACCGCGGGTGCCTCCAACGGAGCGGGGAAGTAACCAGAGATGACGCTGCATGCTGCGAGCCGTGAAGCGCTCGGCCTCGCCGAGGAACGCCTCGGCGAGGTTCTGGCCGACGCCGACGCCACAGTGTCGTCCTCGGTCGGCGACGAGCTGCTCTCGGTCGTCGACCTGCTGGACCGGGAGATCGGCCTGCGCCGGGCGGTGAGCGACGCCTCGGCGACGCCGGAGGCGCGCACCGCGCTGGTGCGCCGGCTGTTCGACGGCAAGCTGTCCGAACCGGCTCTCAAGGTCCTCGACGCCGTGGCGGGCAGCCGCTGGTCCAGCCCCCGTGAGCTGACCGACGGGCTGGAGTCGCTCGGTCGCTCGGCCCTGCTCACCTCGGCGGAGAAGACCGGGAACGTCGACACCGTCGAGTCCCAGCTCTTCCAGGTCGCGCGGGTCGTGGCCAACCACCCCGAGCTCGAGGCGGCGCTGTCGGACCTGAACGGTTCCGCCGAGGCGAAGCGCGCGCTCGTGCGCGGGCTGTTCGCCGACAAGGTGGACGTGGTCACCGAGACCCTCGTCGAGCAGGTCGTGCGCCGGGCCAAGGGCCGCGGCGTCGGCGTCGGGCTCGACAAGCTGGTCGAGCTGGCCGCGGAGCGGCGCCGGCGCTCGGTCGCCTACGTGACCAGCGCAAGTGCCCTGTCCGACGAGCAGACCGCCCAGCTGGGCGCGAAGCTCAACGACATCTACGGGCGGCAGATCGCGCTGCACGTCGAGGTCGACCCCCGGCTCGGCGGCGGGCTCGTCGTCCGCGTCGGCGACGAGGTCATCGACGGGAGCGCGGCGGGACAGCTCGCGGCGTTGCGCAGGCGGCTGGCCCGGGCATAGCCCCAGGTCACACAAGACTTTGCATACTGGCAAGAACGAAGCGAGAGCGGGAAAGACATGGCCGAGCTGACGATCTCCTCGGATGAGATCCGTAGCGCGATCGAGAACTACGTCTCGAGTTACGCCCCGGACGTGAGCCGGGAAGAAGTTGGCGTCGTGATCGACGCGGGTGACGGCATCGCCCACGTCGAAGGCCTTCCCTCGGCCATGGCCAACGAGCTGCTCGAGTTCCCCGGCGGCGTCCTGGGCGTCGCCCTGAACCTGGACGCGCGCTCCATCGGTGCCGCGATCCTCGGTGACTTCGAAAGCATCGAAGAGGGCCAGCAGGTCAAGCGCACCGGGCAGGTCCTGTCGGTACCGGTCGGCGACGGCTACCTCGGCCGCGTCGTCAACCCGCTGGGCCAGGCGATCGACGGCCTCGGCGAGATCGAGACCACCGACCGCCGCGCGCTGGAGCTGAAGGCCGCCTCGGTGGTCGAGCGCCAGCCGGTGTCGGAGCCGCTGCAGACCGGCATCACCGCCATCGACGCGATGACGCCGATCGGGCGCGGCCAGCGCCAGCTGATCATCGGTGACCGCAAGACGGGCAAGACCGCCGTCGCCGTGGACACGATCATCAACCAGAAGGCCAACTGGGAGACCGGCGACCCGAAGAAGCAGGTTCGCTGCATCTACGTCGCCGTCGGCCAGAAGGGCTCGACGATCGCCGCGGTCAAGAAGTCCCTCGAGGACTCCGGCGCGATGGAGTACACCACCATCGTCGCGGCCCCGGCTTCGGACTCCGCCGGCTTCAAGTGGATCGCGCCGTACACCGGCTCGGCCATCGGCCAGCACTGGATGTACGAGGGCAAGCACGTCCTCATCGTGTTCGACGACCTGACCAAGCAGGCCGACGCCTACCGCGCGATCTCGCTGCTGCTGCGCCGCCCGCCGGGCCGCGAGGCGTTCCCCGGCGACGTCTTCTACTTGCACTCCCGCCTGCTGGAGCGCTGCGCGAAGCTGTCGGACGAGCTGGGCGCCGGCTCGCTGACCGGTCTCCCGATCATCGAGACCAAGGCGAACGACGTGTCGGCCTACATCCCGACCAACGTCATCTCGATCACCGACGGCCAGTGCTTCTTCCAGTCGGACCTGTTCAACGCCGGCCAGCGCCCGGCCATCGACGTGGGCATCTCGGTGTCCCGCGTGGGTGGTGCCGCGCAGGTCAAGGCGATGAAGTCGGTCTCCGGCTCGCTCCGGATCGACCTGTCGCAGTACCGCGAGCTGGAGGCCTTCGCGGCCTTCGCCTCGGACCTCGACGACGCGTCGAAGGCGCAGCTCGAGCGCGGCGCCCGCCTGTACGAGGTGCTCAAGCAGCCCCAGTACTCGCCGATCCCGGTCGAGGAGCAGGTCTGCACGGTGTGGCTGGGCACGAACGGCCACTACGACTCGGTCCCGACCGAGGACGTCCGCCGCTTCAACCAGGAGTTCCTCGACTCGCTCCGCCGCAAGCACGCCGAGATCCTCGACGCGATCCGCGAGAGCGGCAAGTTCGAGGACGAGACCGCCGACAAGCTGGTCGCCGCGGTGAACGAGTTCAAGAAGGAGTTCACCACGTCCGAGGGCAAGTCCCTGGTCGAGGCGGACGCCGACGCGATGGACGCCGACAAGGTCGGGCACGAGACCGTCAAGGTCAACAAGCCCGCCCCGAAGAAGTGAGCTGATAGCTCATGGCCGCACAACTCCGGGAACTCCGGTCGCGCATCAAGGCGACCAAGTCGATCGGCAAGATCACCAAGGCGATGGAGCTCATCGCCACCGCGCGCATCACCAAGGCGCGGGCGAAGGTCGCCGCCTCCCGGCCGTACGCGGACGAGATCACCAAGGTGCTCTCGGCGCTGGCCGGTGCGGCGGCCAACCTCGACCACCCGATGCTGGTCGAGCGCCCGAACCCGAAGCGGGCCGCTGTCCTGGTCGTGACCAGTGACAAGGGCCAGTGCGGTGGCTACAACTCCAACGTGCTGCGCGCGACCGAAGAGCTGCTCGCCCTCCTGCGTTCGGAGGGCAAGGAGCCCCAGGTCTACGTCACGGGCAACAAGGGCCTGAACTACTACCGGTTCCGCAACCGCCCGGTCGAGGACAGCTGGACGGGCTTCTCCGACCAGCCGACCTACGCCGGCGCGGTGGCGGCCGGTGAGACCCTGGTCGAGTCGTTCATGGCCGGTGTCGACGACGAGCACGGCAACACCGACGGTGTCACGGGTGTCGACGAGATCCACATCGTCTACACCGAGTTCGTGTCGATGCTGACCCAGCGGCCGGTCGCCAAGCGCGTCGCGCCGCTCGAGGTCGAGTACACCGACGGCGAGGAGGAGCAGCAGCCGAAGCCGGGCGAGCTGCTCCCCAGCTACGAGTTCGAGCCGAGTGCCGACACGCTGCTGGACGCTCTGCTGCCGAAGTACATCAACACGCGGCTCTACGCGGCCTTCCTCGAGTCGGCGGCGTCCGAGCTGGCCGCCCGCCGGACGGCGATGAAGGCCGCCTCGGACAACGCGAACGACCTGGTGGGCAACCTGACGCGGGAGATGAACCAGGCCCGCCAGGCGCAGATCACCCAGGAGATCTCCGAAATCGTCGGTGGCGCGAACGCGCTCACCGCAGCAGGAAGTGATGATTGATGACCAGTACTGAAGCCCCGCGCGCCAA
Source organism: Amycolatopsis sp. CA-126428 (assembly GCF_002904335.1). Lineage (GTDB taxonomy): Bacteria > Actinomycetota > Actinomycetes > Mycobacteriales > Pseudonocardiaceae > Amycolatopsis. The sequence continues at coordinate 104,921 of NZ_PPHF01000187.1, forward strand.
GGGGCGCATCGTGTCGGTGACCGGTCCGGTCGTCGACGTCGAGTTCCCGCGCGGTTCCGTCCCCGAGCAGTTCAACGCCCTCAAGGTCGAGATCGAGTTCGAGCAGCTCCGCAAGACGGTGACGCTCGAGGTCGCCTCCCACCTGGGTGACAACCTCGTCCGCACCATCTCCCTGCAGCCGCAGGACGGCCTGGTGCGCGGCGCCGAGGTCACCGACACCGGCGGCCCGATCACGGTCCCGGTCGGCGACAAGGTCAAGGGCCACGTCTACAACGCCCTCGGCGAGTGCCTCGACGAGCCCGGCTACGGCGATGACCTCGAGCGCTGGGGCATCCACCGCAACGCGCCGTCCTTCGACCAGCTCGAGGGCAAGACCGAGATGCTGGAGACCGGCCTCAAGGTCGTCGACCTGCTCACCCCGTACGTCCAGGGCGGCAAGATCGGCCTGTTCGGCGGGGCTGGCGTCGGCAAGACGGTGCTCATCAAGGAGATGATCACCCGCGTCGCCCGGAACTTCGGCGGTACCTCGGTGTTCGCCGGCGTCGGCGAGCGCACCCGTGAGGGCAACGACCTCTTCCTGGAGATGTCCGAGGACGGCGTCATCAACGACACCGCCCTCATCTTCGGCCAGATGGACGAGCCGCCGGGCACCCGCATGCGGGTCGCGCTGTCCGCGCTGACCATGGCGGAGTACTTCCGCGACGTCCAGAACCAGGACGTGCTGCTGTTCATCGACAACATCTTCCGGTTCACCCAGGCCGGCTCGGAGGTGTCGACCCTGCTGGGCCGCATGCCGTCGGCCGTGGGTTACCAGCCGACGCTGGCCGACGAGATGGGGCAGCTGCAGGAGCGGATCACCTCGACCCGGGGTCGCTCGATCACCTCGATGCAGGCGATCTACGTCCCCGCGGACGACTACACCGACCCGGCCCCGGCCGCGACGTTCGCCCACCTGGACGCCACCACCGAGCTCTCCCGGTCGGTGTTCCAGAAGGGCATCTTCCCGGCGGTGGACCCGCTGGCGTCGACGTCGACGATCCTCGACCCGGCCATCGTCGGTGAGGACCACTACCGCGTCGCCTCCGAGGTCATCCGGATCCTGCAGAAGTACAAGGAACTGCAGGACATCATCGCGATCCTCGGTATGGACGAGCTGTCGGAAGAGGACAAGCTGACCGTTCAGCGCGCGCGCCGCATCGAGCGGTTCCTGTCGCAGAACATGCTGGTCGCCGAGGCGTTCACGCAGATCCCGGGCTCGACGGTGCCGCTGTCGGAGACCATCGAGTCGTTCGACCGCATCACCAAGGGTGACTTCGACCACTACCCGGAGCAGGCGTTCCTGGGTATCGGTGGCCTCGAGGACCTCGAGAAGAAGTACAAGGAAATCACCAAGAAGTGATGCGTCAGCAGACGCAGTCGAGGGCGGCGGGGGCAGTGTCCTATGTGGACTCAAGCCCCCGCCGTTCTCATACCAGGAGACAGACCTATTACACTCGGTGGTAACACCCCGAGCGAAGGAGTGCTACGTGGCTGAGATGTCCGTGGAGCTGGTGGCCGTCGAGCGCCGTCTCTGGTCGGGTACTGCCACTTTCGTGGTGGCCCAGACCACCGAGGGCGAGATCGGCATCATGGCCGGTCACGAACCCGTGCTCGGGCAGCTGGTCGAGGGTGGCGTGGTCAAGGTGACGACCACCGACGGCGAGACGGTCTGCGCGGCCGTCCACGGCGGGTTCCTCTCCGTGACCGGTACCGGGGTGAGCATCCTCGCCGAGAGCGCCGAGCTCTCGGACGAGATCGACGTCGAGGCAGCCAAGGCGGCCCTGACCGGGGACGACGAAACCGAGCGGGCGAGGGCTTCGGCCCAGCTCCGCGCAGCGGGTCAGTCGGCCTGAGCGCGAGACGGGCAGGAGCCGGGCCGTGAAGATCACCGTGGTCGTAGCAGGGCTCCTGATCGTGCTCGCGGTGCTGGCCGCCTGGTACGGCCAGCGGTGGATCCGGATGCGCCGCGGTGGTGGCGTGAGCGTCGCGCTGCGGTGGCGTCCGGACAACCCGCGGTCCAGCTGGCACCTGGGGCTCGGCCGCTACGAGGGCGACGAGTTCGTCTGGTACCGGGTGTGGAGCCTGCGCACCGGCGCGGACCGCGTCTTCCAGCGCGAAAGCATGCAGATCGCCGACCGCCGGGACCCGTCCGGCACCGAGGCCTACGCCGTTCCCGAGGGCTCGACGGTCCTGCGCTGCGAGTCGGAGACCCAGGAGGCGATCGAGATCGCCATGGGCCCGGGTGCGCTGACGGGCTTCCTTTCGTGGCTCGAGTCCGCCCCGCCCGGGCGGCGCCTTCCGCGCGCCTCGTAGCGGGCTTACCGTGGAGGCCATGATTCTCATCGTGGTCAAGTTCCCGGTCAAAGCCGAGCACGCGGAAAACTGGCCGGACATCGTCGCGGACTACACCGCGAACACCCGCGCCGAGGCCGGCAACCGGTTCTTCGAGTGGTCCCGCAGCCTCGAGGACAAGAACACGTACGTGCTGGTCGAAGGCTTTGACGGGCAGGACGCGGCCGTCGCGCACGTCGGCTCCGACCACTTCAAGTGGGCGGTCGAGAACCTGGGTGCGTACATCTCCGACAACCCGCGGATCATCAACGTCCAGGACGCCTCCGACTGGGGCCCGATGGCCGAGATTTCCCCCCACTAAACTCACGGTGTGACTCTCGTCGAGATCCCCGGCTCCAAGTCCGTCACCGCCCGTGGCCTGTTCCTGGCCGCCGCCGCGCACGGCACCACCGTGCTCGGCCGTCCGTTGCACTCGGACGACACCGAGGGCTTCGCCGAGGGCCTGGTCAAGCTCGGTTACCGCGTCGATCGGCAGCCGGGCGAGTGGACCATCGAGGGCCGGCCGTCGGGCCCGGGAGTCGCCGAAGCCGACGTCTTCTGCCGGGACGGCGCCACGACGGCCCGGTTCCTGCCCGCGCTGGCCGCGGCCGGCACCGGCACCTTCCGCTTCGACGCCTCCGACCAGATGCGCCGCCGCCCGCTGGGGCCGCTCACCGACGCCCTGCAGGAGCTGGGCGTCGACCTCGAGTTCCGCGGCGAGCCGGGCCACCACCCGCTGACCGTCCGCGCGAACGGCATCAAGGGCGGCGAGCTAACCCTCGACGCGGGGTTGTCCTCGCAGTTCCTGACGGCGTTGCTGCTGGTCGGGCCGCTGACCGCGGAGGGCCTGCGGATCACGGTGACCGACCTCGTGTCGGTGCCGTACGTCGAGATCACGCTGGAGATGATGCGCCGCTTCGGCGTCGACGTCCGCCGCGAGGGGCAGACGTTCGTGGTCCCGGCGCAGCCGTACCAGGGGTGCGAGTACCCGGTGGAGCCCGACGCGTCGACGGCGAGCTACTTCCTGGCCGCGGCGGCGGTCACCGGCCGCACGGTGACCATCCCGGGCCTCGGCTCGGACGCCCTGCAGGGCGACGTGAAGTTCGCCGACGTGCTGCGGGAGATGGGCGCGCACGTCGACCTGACGCCGGACTCGGTAACGGTCGCGGGCCCGTCGGACGGCCTGCGCGGCATCACGGTGAACATGCGGGACATCTCCGACACGGTCCCGACCCTGGCGGCGATCGCGCCGTTCGCCTCCGGCCCGGTGCGCATCGAGGACGTCTACAACACGCGCATCAAGGAGTGCGACCGGCTCGACGCGTGCGAGGAGAACCTGCGCGCGATGGGCATCGAGGTGGCGACCGGCCGCGACTGGATCGAGATCCAGCCGGGGGAGCCCACGGGCACCGTGGTGTCGTGCCGCCGCGACCACCGGATCGCGATGGCGTTCAGCATCACGGGCTTGCTGGTCGACGGCGTGACCCTGGACGATCCGGACTGCGTGAAGAAGACCTTCCCCGGCTTCCACCAGGCCCTCGCCGACTTGCGTGAGCAGTGGGCCTCGTGAGTGGTAAGGCGGGTTCTAACCCGCCTTACCACTCACGGCAACTTGCGCCGGGACCTACTGGGGCTGCCCGCCCGGTGCCCACAGCACGTCACCCTCGGGATTGGCCAGCCGGGCGAGGATGAACAGCAGGTCCGACAGCCGGTTCAGGTACTTCAGCGCGATCGGGTTCGTCGTCTCCGGCTCCGCCTCGTAGAGGGCCCAGGCCGAGCGCTCCGCGCGTCGCGACACCGTGCGCGCCTGGTGCAGGAACGCCGCCCCCGGGGTGCCGCCCGGCAGGATGAACGACGTCAGCTTCGGCAACCGCTCGTTGAACTCGTCGCACCAGTTCTCGAGCCGGGAGACGTACTCCTCGGTGATCCGCAGCGGCGGGTACGGCGGGTCGTCGGAGATCGGCAGGCAGAGGTCGGCCCCGACGTCGAAGAGATCGTTCTGCACCGTGCGCAGCACGTCCGTCACCTCGGCCGGCAGGCCGCCGACCGCGATCGCCAGGCCGAGCACCGAGTTCGTCTCGTCCGTGTCCGCGTACGCGCCCAGGCGTGGGGACGTCTTCGGCACGCGGGACCCGTCGCCGAGCGCGGTCGTGCCGTTGTCGCCGACCTTCGTGTAGACGCGGTTGATGCGAACGACCATGAACCCACCATAGCGGCCCCCGCCCGGGCCGAATCCGGGCGAGAGGGCATGATTGGCGGCCATGAGCGAGCACTTCGACGTGCATGGCGGAGCCCGGCTGGTCGGCGAGGTCGACGTGGTCGGCGCCAAGAACAGCGTGCTGAAGCTGATGGCCGCGGCACTGCTGGCCGAGGGCACCACGACCATCACGAACTGCCCGCAGATCCTCGACGTCCCGCTGATGGGCGACGTGCTGCGGAGCGTCGGCTGCGAGGTCGTGATCGAGGGCGACACCGCCACCATCACGACGCCGGCCGAGCTGTCGCACCGCGCGGATTCGGCGGCGATGGGCAAGCTGCGCGCGTCCGTCTGCGTGCTGGGGCCGCTGGTCGGCCGGCTGAAGCAGGCCGTCGTGGCGCTGCCGGGCGGCGACGCGATCGGCTCGCGCCCGCTGGACATGCACCAGAACGGCCTGCGCAAGCTGGGCGCGACGAGCACGATCGAGCACGGCTGCGTCGTCGCGAAGGCCGAGACGCTGGTCGGCGCGCAGATCTGGCTGGACTTCCCGAGCGTCGGCGCGACCGAGAACATCCTGATGGCGGCCGTGCTGGCCGAGGGCACCACGGTGATCGACAACTGCGCGCGCGAGCCGGAGATCGTCGACATCTGCACGATGCTCATCGAGATGGGCGCGAAGATCGAGGGCGCCGGCACGTCGACGCTGACCGTGCACGGCGTGGAGCAGCTGCACCCGACCACGCACAGCGTGATCGGCGACCGGATCGTGGGCGCCACCTGGGCGTTCGCCGCCTCGATGTCCCGCGGCGACATCACCGTGCGCGGGGTCAACCCGCACCACCTCGACCTGGTGCTGAACAAGCTCCAGCTGGCCGGCGCGGACGTCGAAACGTTCGGGGACAAGGGTTTCCGCGTGGTCCAGCCGGAGCGCCCGAAGGCGGTCGACTGGGTGACGCTGCCGTACCCCGGCTTCGCGACCGACCTGCAGCCGTTCGCGGTGGCGCTGTCGGCGGTGTCGGAAGGCACGTCGATGATCACGGAGAACGTCTACGAGGCGCGCTTCCGCTTCATCGAAGAGATGGTCAGGTTGTCGGGCGACGCCCGCACGGACGGCCACCACGCGGTGGTCCGCGGCGTCGAACGGCTCTCGAGCGCGCCGGTCTGGGCGTCGGACATCCGCGCGGGCGCGGGGCTGGTGCTCGCCGGCCTGTGCGCGGACGGCGTCACCGAGGTCTGGGACGTCTTCCACATCGACCGCGGCTACCCGCACTTCGTCGAGAACCTGAACCGCCTGGGCGCGAACATCAAGCGCGTCACGGGCGAGCCTGAGCGGAAGTGAGTCACCCACCCTGCGCGCCCAGTGCGCGCAGGGCGTACTCCACGAGCCGGTCCGGGTAGTCGGGCTCGGCGGGCGCCTGCCGGACCACCAGGCGCCAGTAGATCGGCGCGGCCAGCACGTCCAGCGCCATCTCCAGGTCGAGGTCTCCGGGCAGTTCGCCGCGCGCGATGGCCCGGCGCAACATCACTTCGCCGACCTCGCGGCGCGTTCTGCCGATCTGCTCGCGCGTGCTGCGGTTGCGCTCCGGGTTCCGCGCGTCCTCCGCGATCACGTCCGGCAGGATCCGCGAGAACAGCGGGTGCGTCAGCCAGTCGATCAGGGCTTGCATCGTCTCCCGCAGGTCGCCGCGCAGTGATCCGGTGTCCACGTCGGCCGCGCGGGTCACGCTGAACTCCGTGAGGACCGCGGCGATCATTGCGTCCTTCGACCGCCAGCGCCGGTAGAGCGCGCTCTTGCCGACCCCGGCGCGTTTCGCCACCGCCTCCATCGACAGCCGGCCGTAGCCCTGGTCGGCCAGTTCCTGCAGGACGGCGTCGGTGATGGCCTGCGTGACCTCGGGCTGGAGGACCGCGGCGCCGGTCGGGGTGCGTGCCATGGGGGCAGTCTAGCGGGTGGACGGGACGGTACCGTCCCGTCTAGGCTTGCGTCGGGACGGTACCGTCTCGTCCAAACCTTGAAGGAGGCTGCGATGCGCGACTTCGTCGAGCACGCGCTCGATCTGCTGCTGAAGCACGACATGGCCGGGTTCGCCGGGCTTTGGGCCGAGGACGGCGTGCTCGAGTTCCCGTTCGCCGGGCCGGGCTACCCGAAGCGCGTCGAAGGGCGCGATGCGATCCGCGAATACCTGCGCGACTACCCGAACCTGCTGGACATCCGCGAAGTCACCGCGAAGACCGTGCACGAAACCACCGACCCGGCCGTGGTCGTCGGCGAGTTCACCGTCGCCGGGGTCGTGGTGGCCCCGCAGAAGCCGTACGAGCTGTCGTACATCGCCGTGATCACCGTCGAGAACGGCGAGATCCGCCACTACCGCGACTACTGGAGCCCGCTCGCCGCGGCGGAGATCCTCGGCGGCGTCGAAGAGCTGACAGCGGCCTTCACCGGCGGCGACCGTGGCTGACGTCCTGGTGCTCGGCGGCACCGGCACGACCGGCCGCCGGGTCGTCGCGGGCCTGCGCGCGGCGGGAGTCCCGGCCCGGGCGGCCACCCGGAAGCCGGCGGAGCCCGGTCAGGTCCGGTTCGACTGGGCCGACCGCTCGACCCACGCCGCCGCGCTGCGCGGGGCCGCCGCGGTGTACCTGCTGGCCCCGATCGGCGAGGCCTCGCCCGCGGTGCTGGTGGAGCCGTTCTTGGCGGACGCCCTTGATGCGGGCGTGCGGCGAGTCGTCCTGCTCAGCTCGTCGGCCGTCACCGAGGACACGCCCGGGCTCGGCGCACTGCCGCGGCTGGTGCGCGCGGCGCCGGAGTGGGCCGTGCTGAGGCCGTCCTGGTTCATGCAGAACTTCACCGGCGAGCACCTGGTCGCCCAGGGCGTGCGGGACGGCGAGATCGTCACGGCCACCGGCGACGCCCGGGTCGCGTTCGTCGACGCCGGTGACATCGCGGCGGTCGCCGTCCGCGCGCTGACCGATCCGGTACCGCACAACACCGAACACGTCCTGACCGGACCGGCGGCCTTGAGCTACGCCGAAGCGGCCGCGATCGTGGCCGCGCACCTCGGCCGCCCGGTGCGGCACCGCGCCGTCGGCACGGCCGAGTTCGCCGAGCACGTGGCGGCGTCGGGGATTCCCGCCGAGTTCGCCCGCGTGCTGGCCGCCCTCGACGAGGACATCCGCCGCGGCGCCGAAGACCGCGTCACCACGGTCGTCGAGCAGGTCGCCGGACGGCCGGCCCGGTCGTTCGAAACCTTTGTGCAGGAGGAGATCCGGTGAAGCAGCTGATGTTCGAAGACGACGTCCAGTTCTGGTTCGAAACCCTGCGCCTGTTCGGGCACGCGGCCTACGGCGGCTCGGACTTCGGCGAGGTCCTCGCGGCGGCCTCGACGGTGACGCCGGGCGACTACGACAGCTGGCACGACGCCTACCGCGCGCTGGCCGACCGGCTGTACGCCGAAGCGGCTGAGGCGGGGCCGGTCACCGCGCGGGACCTGCTGCTGCGCGCCTCGACGTACTACTTCTCCTCGGAATTCTTCCTGCACGGCGACCCGGCGGACCCGCGGATCGCGGCGGCGTACGACCGCAGCGTCGAGTGCTTCCGCCGGGCGGGCGTGGCCGAGCCGGTCGAAATCCCTTACGACGGCACGGTTCTGCACGGTTACTTCTACCGCGCGCCGGGCGAGGACCCGAAGCCGTTGCTGATCATGCACAACGGTTTCGACGGCAGCGCCGAGGAACTGCACTACCTGGGCGCGGCGGCCGGCGCGTCGCACGGCTACCACGTTCTGACGTTCGACGGCCCCGGCCAGCCGAGCGCGGTCCGGCGCGAGAAGCTCCTGTTCCGCCCGGACTGGGAGCACGTGGTCACGCCGGTGGTGGACTTCGCGCTGGCGCTCGACGGCGTCGACCCGGCGCGCATCGCGCTGCTCGGCGTGAGCTTGGGCGGCATGCTGGCCCCGCGCGCGGCGGCGTTCGAGCCCCGCCTGGCCGCGGTGGTCGCGGGGTGGACGGCGTGTACGACGCGGGCTCCGCGGTGACGTCGATGCTGCCGTGGCCGCGCGAGGAGATCGTGCGCCGGGCCCGGGCGCCGCACGACGAGGAGTTCGACGCGCTGCTCGCCGCGGGGCGCCGAACGAGCCCGACGCTGCGCTGGGCGTGCGACCACGGCCGTTACGTGCTGGGCGCGGCGACCGACCGCGAGTTCGTCGCGAAGTACCTGGAGTACACGCTCGAGGACGGCGTGGCGGAGAAGATCACCTGCCCGGTCCTGGTGTGCGAAGCGGCCGACGACCTCTTCTTCGGCGGTTCGCGGGAGACCGAGCCCCGGCGGCTGTACGCGCACTTGGCGGCACCGAAGACGCTGCTGACGTTCACGGCGGAGGAGGGCGCGGACGCGCACTGCCACGTCGGCGCCCAGCGGCTGGCGACGGGCCGGATCTACGACTGGCTGGACCGGACGCTTTAACCTTCGAGGGCGAGCGCCGCGCCGAAGCCCACCAGCGCGGTGCCCGTCGCGCCGTCCATCGCCCGGCGCACCTTCCGCTGCCCCAGCCAGCCCCGGACCCGGTGCACGAAGAACAGCAGCAGCACCTGCCACACGACGCCCAGGGCCGCGACCGTGTACGCCAGCAGCAGCGCGTCGGCCTGGTCCGTCACGCCCGGCGTCAGGAACTGCGGCAGCACCGACAGGTACAGCACGATCACCTTGGGGTTGGTGATGTTGGACAGGAACCCTTCGCGGAACCGCCGTCCGCGGGAGGCGCGGGCCCGCCGGACGTCGTCGAGGGCCTCGTAGTTCCCGCGCCAGGCGCCGCGGAGGGCCTGGACGCCCAGGATGACGAGGTACGCGGCGCCGAGCCACTTCACCGTTTCGAACACCGGGCGGTAGCGGGTGATCACCGCGCCCAGGCCGAGCGCCGCCGCCGTGCCCTGCAGGAAGTTCGCGACGGTGATCCCCGCGCACGCCCAGCCGCCGCCACGGGCACCGCCGGTCAGGGCGTTCTTCAGCACGACCATCGTGTCCGGGCCCGGCATCATCGCCAGGAACGCCATCATCCCGGCGAACCCCGCGTAGGTGCTCCAGGTCATCAGGCCTCCAGGGCGAGGGCGGCGCCGAAGCCGAGCAGCGCGGTACCGGTGACGCCGTCCAGCGCCCGGCGCACCCGCCGGCGCTCCAGCCACGCCCGCACGCGGTGCACGAACACCAGCAGCACCAGCAACCACAGCACACCGAGCACGGCGACGGTGTAGGCCAGCGCGAGCGCGTCCCACGTCGTGGTGCGCCCCGGATCGAGGAACTGCGGCAGCACGGACAGGTACAGCACCAGCACCTTCGGGTTGGTGATGTTGGAGAGGAAGCCTTCGCGGAACCGCCGGAACCCGCCGCCCCGGCGCCGCTGGGCTTCTTCGACGGCGTGGTAGCTGCCGCGGAACGCACCGCGCAGCGCCTGGACGCCGAGGAAGACGAGGTAGGCCGCGCCGGCCCACTTGAGCGCGAGGAACACCGGCTGCGAGCGGGCGATGAGGACGCCGAGCCCCAGCGCCGCGGCGCTGCCCTGGACGGCGTTGCCGGCGAAGATGCCCACCGACGCGAGCAGCCCGCCCCGGAACCCGCCGGACAGCGCGTTCTTGAGCATGACCATCGTGTCCGGCCCCGGCGCGAGCACGATCAGGACCACGATGACCAGGTAACTCCCGTACGAACTCCACGTCACGGCTGCCCACGCTAACCGACGGGACCGGCCCGGTCTCGCGGATTTCGGTCACACAGTCCCGTCTCCCGGTTCGCCGCGTGTGAACCAGGGGAGCTCAGGGGTCGGCGTCCTCGTCACCCGGCGGCGGCGCCGGATCGTCCACATCGACCCGTCCGCCGAACGCGATCTGGTGCTCCCCGCGATCAGCCACGCACACAGGGTGCACGAGCAGGTGCGGCGCGCGCGGGACTCGGCGGGAGACGCTCCGGCAGAGTAGTGTTCGGCCATGTCAGCAGGCGAAATCGATCTTCTGCCCGGTGAACGCGTGCTCTGGGCGGGGGAGCCGGTCCAGCGCCCGCTCTACGTCGCCGCGGACGGGGTGATCGCCCCGGCGGGTCTCGTTCTCGCCGCCGCCTCCCTCTGGTTCCTGCTCACGAAACAGCCGAGCGGCGTCACCATGGCCGCCGCGGTGGTCGCGCTGGTGCTCGGCTGCTACGGCGCGGTCGGCCGGTCGGTCGTCCGGTACCTCGCGCTCGGGCGCACCACCTACGCGCTGACGGACAGCCGGATCATCGCGCGCTCGGGCCTGTTCCGGCAGAAGGAACGCTCCAGCGAGCTGGCCGGCCTGCCGGCCCCGGTGCTCAAGACGGGGCCGTCCCGTACCGGGACCATCGCCTTCGGCGGCCCGGGAACGGTGACGCTGATGGGTATCGGCGAGCCCAAGCGGGTCCGCGACCTGCTCACCAAGGCGATCGAGGAGGCCACGGCCCGCCAGGCCCCGCCGGAGGCGGACAGCCCGGCCGCCTGATCGGGCAACCCGCACGGCCTCCCGGAGCGTCAGCCCGGCAAAGAGGAGGTCGCCGTGGACGAACCGTTGATCGCCCTGGAACCGGGCGAGCGGCTGCTCTGGTCGGGACGGCCGCGGCGGATCGCCCCGACGGGTCTCGAGTGGTACCGCATCGTCTTCGGCTCGGTCATGGTGGCGGGGTTCGCCGCCGCCCTCGGATTGCCGGCCCCGGGGGCGGCCGTGACCTTGGGGATCGTCGGGCTCGCCGTCGTCTGGGGGCCGGTGCTCTGGCGGCTCCGGAGGACGCGCCGCGAGGTGTACGCGGTGACCGACCAGCGGGTCGTGGTGGCCGACCGCGTCTCGGGCCGCACCCGCGCGTACGAGTACCTGAGTGAGCTGGAGCCGCCGGTCGTCCGGCGCGGCCAGGACGGCGGCGGCCGGCTCACCCTCACCAGGCGGGACGCGGCCGTGAACCTGCTCGGCTACTCGATGCCGAAGCGGGGGCAACCGGCCCCGATCGAGCTGTTCGACGTGCCGGACGCCGACGGGCTGGGTGCCCTGATCGTGCAGGCGCAGGACTGATGTCACCCGGACGTGTCCGATTGCACTGCCACCATAAGTTACCGGTCGGTACACTCGACGAAACGTCCACCGCCGGAGGTGCCCAGTGCCGTACCCAACGGACCGCGAGCGAGACCGACCGTGGGTGATGCGGACCTACGCGGGTCACTCGTCCGCGGCCGCGTCGAACGAGCTGTACCGGCGCAACCTCGCGAAGGGGCAAACCGGCCTCTCGGTGGCGTTCGACCTGCCCACCCAGACCGGCTACGACCCGGATCACCAGCTCTCCCGCGGTGAGGTCGGCAAGGTCGGCGTCCCGGTGTCGCACCTCGGCGACATGCGGCGGCTCTTCGACGGCATCCCGCTCGCCGAAGCCAACACGTCGATGACCATCAACGCGCCGGCCATGTGGCTGCTCGCGCTGTACGTCTCCGTGGCGCGTGAGCAGGCCGAGGCCGAGAGGCGGGACGTCGACGAAGTCCTCGCCAAGCTCGCCGGCACCACGCAGAACGACATCATCAAGGAGTACCTGTCCCGCGGGACCTACATCTTCCCGCCGGGGCCGAGCCTGCGGCTGATCACCGACGTGATCGCCTGGACCGTGCACCACGTCCCCAAGTGGAACCCGATCAACATCTGCAGCTACCACCTGCAGGAAGCCGGCGCGACGCCGACGCAGGAGGTCGCGTACGCGCTGTGCACCGCGATCGCCGTGCTCGACGCCGTCCGCGATTCGGGGCAGGTCGACGCGGCCGACATGGCGAAGGTCGTCGCGCGGATCTCGTTCTTCGTCAACGCCGGTGTCCGGTTCGTCGAGGAGATGTCCAAGATGCGCGCGTTCACCGCGCTCTGGGACGAGCTCACGCGGGACCGTTACGGCGTAACGGATCCCAAGGCCCGCCGGCTGCGCTACGGCGTGCAGGTCAACTCGCTGGGCCTCACCGAAGCCCAGCCGGAGAACAACGTCCAGCGGATCGTGCTCGAGATGCTCGCGGTGTCGCTCTCCCGCGGTGCCCGCGCCCGCGCGATCCAGCTGCCCGCGTGGAACGAAGCCCTCGGCCTGCCGCGGCCGTGGGACCAGCAGTGGGCGCTGCGGATGCAGCAGGTGCTCGCGTTCGAGACGGACCTGCTGGAGTACGAGGACATCTTCGACGGCTCGCACGTCATCCAGGCGAAGGTCGACGAGATCATGGCCGGGGCCCGCGAGGAGATCGCCCGCGTGCAGGACCTCGGCGGCGCGGTCGCCGCGGTGGAGAGCGGCTACATGAAGTCGCAGCTGGTCGCCTCGCTGGCCGAGTACCGCCGCGAGATGGAGAACGGCGAGCGGGTCCTCGTCGGGGTCAACAAGTTCGGGACGACCGAGCCGTCGCCGCTGCAGGCCGAAGGGGCGAAGGCGATCGAGACGATCGACCCCGCCGTCGAGAAGGCCGCCGTCACCGCCATCGAGGAATGGCGCGCCGCGCGGGACAACGACGCCGCCGAGCGGTCGCTGGCCACGCTGAAGGACCGCGCGCGGACCACCGAGAACCTCTTCGAGGCCACTGTGGACTGTGCGCGGGCCGGCGTGACCACCGGCGAGTGGGCCGGCGCGCTGCGGGAGGTGTTCGGCGAATACCGGGCGCCCACCGGCGTGTCCGCCGCCGCGGTCGCCGGCGTGGGCGACCCCGAGCTGGAGCGGGTGCGCGCGCGGGTCCGGGAAACCGGGGCGGAGCTGGGCGAGCGGCTGCGCATCCTGGTCGGCAAGCCGGGCCTCGACGGGCACTCCAACGGCGCCGAGCAGGTCGCCGTCCGGGCGCGCGACGTCGGCTTCGAGGTCGTCTACCAGGGCATCCGGCTGACGCCCGAGCAGATCGTCGCCGCCGCGGTGCAGGAAGGCGTGCACGTCGTCGGGCTTTCCGTGCTCTCCGGCTCGCACCTCGAGGTCGTCCCGCACGTCGTCGACGGCCTGCGGGCGGCGGGCGCCGGCGACGTGCCGGTGATCGTCGGCGGGATCATCCCGCCCGACGATGCCGCGCTGCTGACCGAACGCGGCATCGCCCGGGTGTTCACGCCCAAGGACTACGAGCTCACCGGGATCATGGACGGCATCGTCAGCCTGATCCGGGAGCGGCACGGCCTCAGCTGAGTCCGGCCAGGACGTCCTTTGTGGACTGCACGGTGGCGAAGCCGCCACCGTGCAGGTTGGTCGCCGTCGCCCGGGACAGCTCGTCGGCGGTGAGCACGGTGCCGTCGGGCCCTTCGAGGTCGAACGTGAACGTGGCGTCGAGGGCGAACGTGACGTCGTAGCCGAGGTTCCCGCCCATCCGCGCGGTGGTCTCACAGCAGAAGTTCGTCTGGATGCCCGCCAGCACGATGCTCGTGATGCCGCGCTTGCGCAGCCACGCGTCGAGGTCGACGTCGCCGATGAAGGCCGAGTTGACCCGCTTGCCGAAGACGAGGTCCGGCCGCGCGCCGTCGAGTTCGGGCTTGAAGTCGTTGCCCGGCTGCCCGGGCCGCAGCGCGGACGTCGGGCCGGTCGAGTCGTGGTGCACCAGCACCACCGGGAGCCGCCGCTCCTGCCAGGCGTCGAGCAGTGCCTTGATGTTCGCTTCGGCGCCGGGGTTGTTGCGTGGTCCCCAGACGGGCTCGTCGAACCCGCGCTGGACGTCGATCAGGATGAGTGCCGTTTCGGTCATGACGTCGAGTGTTGCCGTCCCCGGCACGGCGAGGGGAGTGGCAGAAGGCGCGCGATGCGGTACTTTTCTGCCATGCGCACGATCGGCGTCCTCCTGCTGCCGGGCACCCGGATGTTCGACCTCGCGGTGATCGGCGAGGTCTGGGGCCAGGACCGGACCGACAGCGGCATCGGCCCGTTCACCGTGCGGCTGTGCAGCCCGGCCCGGGTGCGGACACGTACGTCGCCGTTCGGTGACGTCGCGGCCACGCACGGCCTCGCCGGGCTCGACGGCTGCGACCTCGTGCTGGCGCCGGGCCGCGACGACCCTCTCGCCCCGGTGCCCGCGTCAGCGGTCACGGCGTTGCGGCGGGCCCACCGGGACGGGCGCACGGTCGCCGGGCTGTGTTCCGGCGCGTTCACGCTGGCCGCCGCCGGTCTGCTCGACGGCCGCCCGGCCACCACGCACTGGCGTGACCTCGACACGCTCGCCGGCGTCGCCCCGCGGGCGGATTTGCAGCGTGACGTGCTCTACACCGACGACGGCGGGGTCCTGACGTCCGCGGGTGTCGTCGGCGGCCTCGACCTCTGCCTGTACCTGGTCCGGCGGGACCACGGCGCCGACGTCGCCGCCAGGCTGGCGCGCCGGCTGGTGATGCCGCCCGCTCGCGAAGGCGGGCAGCGCCAGTACGTCGACAACCCGCTGCCGCCGTCGGCGGCCCAGCCCGGCCTGGCGTCCACAATGGACTGGGCGCTGGCCCGCCTCGGCGCCGGGATCGGGGTCGAGGACCTGGCCGGGCACGCGCGGATGAGCGAACGGACGTTCCACCGCGAGTTCGCGGCGGCCACCGGCGTCACCCCGGGGCGCTGGCTGCGCGTCCAGCGCGTCCGGTACGCGCAGCGCCTGCTGGAGACGACGGCGCTGCCGGTCGAGCGCGTCGCCGAGCGATCGGGGCTGGGCACGGCGGCCAACCTGCGCCGGCGGATGCGGGCCGAGGTCGGCGTCGGCCCGGACGGCTATCGGCGCACTTTCCGGGCCGGAGGGGCTACGGTCGGGGAATGTACGAGCACCTCCTGATGAGCCGGGACGGCGACACCGTCACGATCACCATGAACCGGCCGGAGCGGCGCAACTCGCTGTCCGCGGACCACCTCGCCGAGCTGCTCGCGGCGTTCCGCGCGGCGGGGACGTCCGACGCGACCGGCGTCGTGCTGGCCGGCGCGGGACCGGTGTTCTCCGCGGGGCACGACTTCGGCGACGTGGCCAAGCGCGACCTGATGGGCGTGCGTGAGCTGCTCACGGTGTGCACGGACCTGATGAAGACGATGCAGTCGATCCCGCAGGTGGTCATCGCGCGGGTGCACGGCCTGGCCACCGCGGCGGGCTGTCAGCTCGTGGCGTCGTGCGACCTGGCCGTGGCCGCCGAGTCGGCGGGCTTCGCGCTGCCGGGCGGCAAGGGCGGCTGGTTCTGCCACACGCCGGCGGTGCCGGTGGCGCGCGCGATCGGCCGCAAGCGGCTGATGGAGCTGGCGCTGACGGGCGACGTCATCGACTCGGCGACGGCGTTGGAGTGGGGCCTGGTCAACCGGGTCGTTCCGGACGACCAGCTGGACGACGCCGTCGGGGACCTGCTGTCGCGGGCGACGCGCGGCAGCCGCGCCAGCAAGTCGATGGGCAAGGTGACGCTGTACGCCCAGCTCGACCGGCCCGAGGCCGACGCGTACGCGATCGCGCTGGAGGTCATGGCGGCGGCGTCCCAGCTGCCGGGCGCCCGCGAAGGCATGGCGGCGTTCCTCGAGAAGCGCAAACCCTCCTGGCCCGACTGAACCCTTACGGCTCCGGCCGGGTTACGTCGTGGCCACGGACCGTACCATACGGTATGGTACGGCCATGGCGGGCAAACGGGACTGGCTGGACGCGGGACTGGTGCTGCTGGCGGAGCAGGGCGCACCGTCGGTGACCATCGAGCGGCTCACCGAACGCCTCGGGCTGTCGAAAGGCTCCTTCTACCACCACTTCAAGGGCATGAGCGGCTACCGCACCGCGCTGCTGGAGCACTTCGAGGCCGAACGCACCACGCGGTTCGTGGCGCAGGCCGAGGCGGCGGAGGGCGACCGGCTGGGCGCGTTGCTGAACCTCGTCCTCGCGCCGGGCCCCGGGCCGGAGCTGGAAATCGCCGTCCGGGCGTGGGCCCTGCAGGACGCCGAAGCCCGGGCGGTCCAGGAGCGCGTGGACTCGACCCGGGTGGCCTACCTGACCGAGATCAGCGGCGACGCCGGCCTCGCGCGGGCGCTGTACCTGGTGGTCGTCGGGGCGGGGCAGGTCGTGCCGCCGCTGACCGGCCGGCAGCTCAAGGACGCACTGGAACTCGTACTGGGGAGACGGAAATGACCGAGCCGTACGTCGAAGGCGCCGATTACGTCGAGTTCAAGGAGATCGAGAGCGAGAACAGCCTGCGCGAGTTCGTCGCGGGCCTCTTCGGCTGGTCGCCGCCCTGGGTGAAGGCCCTGTTCGGCGTCCGGTACGTGCTCGCCAAGGCGTTGCGGCTGGACACCGCGTCCGTCCCGCGCACCGGCCGGCTCCGGCCCGAGGACGTCGGCTTCGCGCCCGGCGACCGGGTCGCGTTCTTCACCGTCCGGTCCGGCGATCCGGAGCGGTACCTGGTGGCCGGCGCGGACGACAGTCACCTGACCGGGTACCTGACGGTCGAAGCGGTGCCGCGCGGCTTCCGGGTCGGCACGATCGTGCACTTCCACAACCGCGTCGGCCCGGCCTACTTCGCGCTGATCAAGCCGTTCCACCACCTGGTGATCCGCGGGATGCTCAAGGCTGGTGCCGCTCGGCCAGCATGAGCTGCGCCCACGCGGCGATCGACTGCGCGTCGGTGATGTCGCCCGCGAGGATCATCTTTTCGATGTCCGCGCGCGCGAACCACGCGCTGCGCATGTCCTGCTCCTCGTGCTCGCGCTCCGGCTCGCCTTCGGTGAGGTCCGTGGCGAGGAACACCCAGCCGCGCTGGCTGCTCATGCCGGCGGCGACGTCGAGCTGGCCGAGCGGGACCATCGAGCCGGCGCTCAGCCCGGTCTCCTCGCGCAGTTCCCGCGCGGCGAGCTCGGCCGGCGGCACGTCCGCCAGGTCCGGCGCGGTGCCCTGGGGGAACTCCCAGCGCCGCTCGCCGAGCGGGTAGCGGAACTGCTCGACCAGCCGGAACCGGTCGCCGTCCTGGGCGATGACCAGCGCGTAGGTGGGTTTGTCGATCACGCCGTAGATGCCCGGCGAGCCGTCGGGGCGGCGGATCTCGTCCTCCCGCACCGTCATCCAGTTGTTCCGGTACACCTCGCGGGACGCGACACGCTGAATGGGGTCCACACGCCCAGTATCACCGACCCTGTCCTACCCTCCTCGAGTGCGTCTCGTGATCGCGCGGTGCCAGGTCGACTACGCCGGCCGCCTTACCGCCCACCTGCCGATGGCCACCCGCCTGCTGCTCGTCAAGTCCGACGGCTCGGTGTCGGTGCACTCCGACGACCGTGCGTACAAGCCGTTGAACTGGATGAGCCCCCCGTGCTGGCTGATCGAGGACGGCAAGCTCTGGATCGTCGAAAACAAGCAGGGCGAGAAGCTGGTGATCTCGATCGAAGAGGTCTTCCACGACTACTCGCAGGCCCTGGGCGCGGAACCGGGCCTGCAGAAGGACGGCGTCGAAGCGCACCTGCAGGAGCTGCTGGCCGAGCACATCAAGACCCTCGGCGACGGCTACACGCTGGTCCGCCGCGAATTCCCCACGGCGATCGGCCCGGTCGACATCATGGCCCGCGACGCCGACGGCAAGTCGGTGGCGGTGGAGATCAAGCGCCGTGGCGAAATCGACGGCGTCGAGCAGTTGACGCGCTATTTGGAACTGCTCAACCGCGACCCGCTCCTGGCGCCGGTGCAGGGCGTCTTCGCGGCCCAGATCATCAAGCCGCAGGCCCGCACGCTGGCCGAGGACCGCGGCATCCGCTGCTTGACCCTGGACTACGACGAACTCCGCGGCATCGAGTCCGACGAGTTCCGGCTGTTCTGACGTGGAGCCCGGCCGGTACGTCCACTACAAAGGTGGCGAGTACGAGGTGCTCGGCGTGGCCCGGCACAGCGAGACCGAAGAGGAACTCGTGGTGTACCGGGCCCGGTACGGCGAGCGCGGGCTGTGGGTCCGCCCGGCGCCGATGTTCACCGAGACCGTGGAGACACCCGCCGGCCGGGTCCCGCGCTTCCGGCGAGTGCCGGACTGACCCGGGTCGCGGAGCCGGCCAGTTCGTGCGGCTGGGCTGCTTTGCCGTCCGGCTGGTGCCGTTGAAAAACTGGCCCCTCCGGCCGCCCGAAGGGGCGGTCTCGGTGCCGATACCGAATCGATGCCGAAATCGACGTATCTGATCCGCTGATTGTCACTCCGCCAGGAAATCGTTAACCCGATAGGCCGCCGCACAGTCAACAGAAACTTTTTCATCGCTATTTATGCGCTGTTCGGGTGAGTTCGGGATCTTATTCGCCGGGGTCGTGCGACACTCGATTGGAGGGGTTCCGCCGGTGCGTCCGGCGTGGCCGGAGGGTGGTGCGCTCGGCCGTCTTTCTTCGTCGTGCCAACGTTTCAGTCCGCCTTCGAGCTCGTGGTGCGCATGTCATCCGGCCGACGTGCGCGCATTTTCGACTGCACGGAGGAGGAAGTCATGCGTTATCGCCCACTCGGTTCCGATCCGGCCGACCCGCGGCTGGGCCGGTTCATTCCGGACGACTGGCGGCACGTGGAAAGGTATCCGCTCGGCGCGCTGGCCGACGAAGACCGGCCCACCCGGTCGCCGGTCGTGATCGGCGTCAACTGGTACTCGGCGTTCGACACGCCGGAACAGGACGAGAAGTCCGGCGAGTTCTTCATCGCGAAGGCCGGCGTCAAGAAACTCGGCCACATCCGCGGCGGCCACTGCGTGTGCCTCGAGCCGGGCGGCACCCCGGACACCGACGCCTGGTACGCGTTCTACGACCAGGGCCACGAAGGCGCCTGCGTCGGCTTCGGCTGGTCGCGCTGCATGTCGATCTTCAACGGCAGCGAGTTCGCGGCCCGCTGGCTCTGGGACTCGGCCAAGAAGCAGGACGAGTGGCCCGAGACCAACCCCGGCGACGAGAACGGCACGTCGGTCCGGGCCGCCGCCGAGGTGCTCAAGGACACCGGGCACGTCCTGTGGGACGAGTCCTACGCGGGCGACGACTGGCACGTCCGGGAGCAGTACACCCCCGAAGCCAAGCAGGGCCTCAAGGCGTTCCGCTGGGCCAAGTCGGTCGACGACGTGCACGCCGTGCTCGCCAACCCGCGTGCCGACGAACTCGGCGCCGTGCCGCTGCTCAATTCCTGGGGACCGGGCTTCCCGCACCGGACCTACCTGCCCGACGCGGTGCTCGCCAAGCTGATCGAGGAGGACGGCGAGATCGCGGTACCGACCGATCGGTGATGCCGGCCGCTCCCGCGGCGCGAGAACGAGGGCGCGTTTCCCCTGGTGGTGACCAGGGGAGGCGCGCCCTCCGGCCTTTGTGGACACGTCAGCGTGCCGACCCTGAATCCATGCAGTACTGTCCCGATCCGACAGGGTGCTGGTGATTCCTGTCGGTTGTTGTCCTGTTTGAATAAGGAACTGCCGGAGGTGGGTCGGGTGCTCGTCCTAGCCGATGCGAACCTGCGACTCGACGCGAGCGCGATCGACTACATCGAATTGGCGTTCTACTTCGTGCTCGTGCTCGGCATCGGGTACCTGGCGCGGCGGCAGGTGTCGAGCAGCCTCGACTTCTTCCTGTCGGGCCGCTCCCTGCCGGCCTGGGTCACCGGCCTGGCGTTCATCTCGGCGAACCTCGGCGCGGTCGAGGTCATGGGCATGTCGGCCAACGGCGCCCAGTACGGCCTGCCGACCGTCCACTACTTCTGGATCGGCGCCATCCCGGCGATGCTGTTCCTCGGCATCGTGATGATGCCCTTCTACTACGGCTCCAAGGTCCGCAGCGTCCCCGAGTTCATGCGGCGGCGCTTCGGCAAGCCGGCCCACCTGGTCAACGGCATCAGCTTCGCCGCCGCCCAGATCCTCATCGCGGGCGCGAACCTCTTCCTCCTGGCCAGCGTGGTCAACCTGCTGCTGGGCTGGCCGCTGTGGGTGTCGATCATCGTCGCCGCCGCGATCGTGCTCTCCTACACCGCGCTCGGGGGCCTCTCCGCCGCCATCTACAACGAGGTCCTGCAGTTCTTCGTCATCGTCATCGCGCTGGTCCCGCTGACGATCATCGGCCTGGTCAAGGTCGGCGGCTGGCAGGGCCTGGTCGACAAGGTGACCAACAGCCCGGGCGGCACCGCGCAGCTGCACTCGTGGCCCGGTGACAACCTGACCGGCTTCGGCAACAGCCTGCTTTCGGTGCTGGGCATCGTCTTCGGCCTCGGGTTCGTGCTCTCCTTCGGCTACTGGACGACGAACTTCGTCGAGGTCCAGCGCGCGATGGCGTCGAAGAGCATGTCCGCCGCGCGGCGCACCCCGATCATCGGCGCGTTCCCGAAGATGTTCGTCCCGTTCATCGTGATCATCCCCGGCATGATCGCCGCGGTCACGGTGTCCGAGTACGTCAAGGACAAGCAGGTCCTGCTGGACGGCGGCACCGCGGAAAGCGGCGTCACCTTCAACAACGCGCTCCTGCTGCTGATGCGCGACCTGCTCCCGAACGGCATGCTCGGCATCGCCATCGCCGGTCTGCTGGCCTCGTTCATGGCCGGCATGGCCGCGAACCTCAGCTCGTTCAACACGGTCTTCACGTACGACATCTGGCAGACCTACGTGAAGAAGGACAAGCCGGACGGCTACTACCTGAACCTGGGCCGCATCGTGACGTCGGCCGGCACGATCCTCGCGATCGGCACCGCCTTCATCGCGTCGAACTCCGGCAACATCCTGAACTACCTGCAGGACCTGTTCTCCTTCTTCAACGCGCCGTTGTTCGCGACGTTCATCCTGGGCATGTTCTGGAAGCGGATGACCCCGCACGCCGGCTGGAGCGGCCTGGTGCTGGGCACGGCGTCCGCCATCACGATCTGGGGCCTGTCGCAGGCCGGGGTGATCGGCCTGTCGGGCCAGGGCACCAGCTTCGTGGCCGCCGGTGTCGCCTTCGTGGTCGACATCGTGGTGAGCGTCGTCGTCTCGCTGGCCACCAAGCCGAAGCCGGACGAGGAGCTGGTCGGCCTCGTCTACTCGCTCACGCCGAAGGAAACCCGCCAGCACGACTCGACCGGCGAGAACGCGGGCTGGTACCGCAAGCCGGGCCTGCTCGCCGGCATCGTGCTCGTCCTGACCATCGCCCTCAACATCATCTTCTAGGAGGTCGGAATGGCTACCGAGTCGCAGCCGCGCGCACACAAGGCCGGCGCCTTCGACATCCGGCTGATCATCGCCCTGCTGATCGGCGTCTACGGCGTCATCCTCACCGTCATGGGCATCGGCTTCACCTCCGACGAGGAGATCAAGAAGGCCGCCGGCGTCAACATCAACCTGTGGGCCGGGATCGGCATGCTGGTGGTCGCCGCGCTGTTCGTCACCTGGGCCCTGGTCCGGCCGCTCGTCGTGCCGGCCGAGACCGAGACCGGCGACACACCGGCGGCGGCGGGCGAATAGCCGGGTTGTCCGGACAGCGGCGCGAGGCTGCGGCTACCGTGCTTCGCGTGCTCCCTGACGTTCGGCGCCGCCGTCTCCCGAAGCTGTTCCTGCTGGTCACCGCGCTCGCGCTGCCGCTGACGGCGTGCGGCCAGGACCTCGGCAAGTCCAACTTCGCCCGGACGACGGTGCCCGCGGCGGCCGGCTCCGGCCAAGTCGCCGACGGCCCGATCACCGACCCCGCCGTGGCGGCCGATGTGCTCCGCACGATCCAGCCGTGCCAGTTCCTGACGAAGGCCGCCCTCGGCGCCCGGGGCCTCGGCACGGTCGAGAACGACCCGTCGCCGTCGTCCATCGCCTTCGACACCTGCAGCAACAAGGTGAAGGACCCGGGTGGCAAGGAGATCCGGTTCGAGCTCGAGATCGGCAGCACGGTGGTGCCGCGGGCCGACAAGACGGCCGGGGTGGTCGGCGGGCTGCCGCTGCGCGTCAACAAGACCGGCGACACCGACTGCACCGTCGCGGCGATGACGGCGCTGAACCCGGACGTGGCGCTCGCGGTGTCGGTCACCTACGCCGGTGATCCCTGCCGTCCCGGGCAGGCGTTCGCCGACTCCGTCGTCCAGAAGCTGCACAACTCGCCGGAGAAGTACTCGACGCCCGCGGGCACGGTGCTGACCGCCGATCCGTGCGCGATGGCCGACACCGCGGCGGTGACCGCCGTCGTGACGGCGGCGAAGCCCGCGCCCTCGGGCCTGCACTCGTGCGAGTGGCGGGACCGGGGCCCGTCGGTGACGGTCGGGTTCCGCCCGGGGCTGCCGCCGCTCGTCGGCGACGGTTACTCCAAGGTGGACCTCGGCAACGGCGTGACCGGCTTCCAGAAGCAGGCGACCGGCGGTTCGGCCCGGTGCAAGGTCGAGTGGCAGCACCGGCCGTGGCAGGGCGACGACGTCGAACTGGCCCAGGTGGACTACCAGGGCTATGACGACAACGACAGCGATCCGTGCGGCAAGGCGGTGGCCGTCGCGAAGAACGTGGTCACCAAGCTCCCCCGCCCCTGATCTGGCGGCGCGCCGCGCGGAGAGGTAGGAAGGGGGCACCCCACCCGCCGATGTGCCGGAGGCTGCCGTGAAGAAGATCATCAACGACCCGGCGAACGTGGTCGCCGAGTCGCTGCGGGGGCTCGCCGCCGCGCACGCCGACGTCCTCCGCGTCCAGTACGACCCGGACGTCGTGATCAGAGCCGACGCGCCGGTCGCGGGCAAGGTCGCCGTCATCTCCGGGGGCGGGTCCGGGCACGAACCGCTGCACGGCGGCTTCGTCGGCCAGGGCATGCTCGCCGCCGCGGTCCCCGGCGCGGTGTTCACCTCGCCGACGCCGGACGCGGTGCAGGCCGCGGTCACCGCGACCACCGGCGAAGCGGGCGCGCTGCTCATCGTGAAGAACTACACCGGCGACGTGCTGAACTTCGAGACGGCCGCCGAGCTCGCCGCCGCCGAGGGCCTCGAGGTGCGCAGCGTCGTGATCGACGACGACGTCGCGGTCAAGGACTCGACGTACACCGCGGGCCGCCGTGGGGTCGGCGGCACCGTGCTGCTGGAGAAGATCACCGGCGCCGCCGCCGAGCGCGGCGACTCGCTCGACGCCGTCACCGCGCTGGCGCAGAAGGTGATCGGCCAGGTCCGGTCGATCGGGGTCGCCCTCACCGCGCCGACCGTGCCGCACGCCGGCACCCCCAGCTTCGACCTCGACGACAACGAGATCGAGTTCGGCATCGGCATCCACGGCGAGCCCGGCCGCGAGCGGATTCCGGCCGAGCCGGCCGACGCGCTGGTGGCGCGGCTGGTCGAGGCGGTCGTTTCGGACCTGCCGTTCGCCTCCGGCGACCGCGTGCTGCTGTTCACCAACTCGATGGGCGGCACCCCGCTCGTCGAGCTCTACCTGGCCCACGGCATCGCCGAGCGGCTGCTGGCCGAGCGTGGGATCGTGGTCGAACGCCGGCTGGTCGGCCCGTACATCACCAGCCTCGAGATGCAGGGGATGAGCCTGACGTTGCTCAAACTGGACGACGAACTGACCGAGCTCTGGGACGCCCCGGTCAACACCGCGGCCCTGCGGTGGGGGCTCTGATGGCCTGCACGGCCGAGGGGGTCGCGGCGGCCGTTCGCGCCGCCGCGGCGGTGGTCGCCGAGCACCGCGGGGAACTGATCGACCTCGACCGCGCGATCGGCGACGGCGACCACGGCGAGAACCTGAACCGCGGCTTCACGGCCGTCGTCGCGGCGCTCGATTCCGCCGTGCCCGACACCCCCGGCGGGGTGCTGAAGCTCGTCGCGACGACGCTGATCTCCAAGGTCGGCGGAGCCGCGGGCCCGTTGTACGGCACGGCTTTCCTGCGTGCCTCGGCCAAGCTGGGCCCGGCCGCCGAGCTCGACGTCCCGGCGCTGCTGGACGCGCTGCGCGCCGGCCTCGAAGGCGTCCAGGCCCGCGGCAAGGCCGTGGGCGGCGACGCGACCATGGTCGACGCCCTGATCCCGGCGGTCGCGGCCGCGGAGAAGGCGGCCGGGGACGGCGGGGACGTCGCCGCGGTGCTGACCGCGGCGGCCGGCGCGGCCGACACCGGTGCCGAGTCCACAGTGGACCTGGTGCCGCGCAAGGGCCGGGCGTCCTACCTCGGCGAGCGCGCGGTCGGGCACCTCGACCCCGGCGCCCGGTCGTCGGCGCTGCTGCTGCGCGCGTTCGCGGAGGCCGCCCGGTGAGCGTGGGAATCGTGCTCGTGTCGCACAGTGCGAAGCTCGCCGAAGGCCTGGCCGAGCTGGCCGCCCAGATGGCGCCGGACGTCACCATCGTGCCCGCCGGCGGCCTCTCCGACGGTTCGATCGGCACGGACTACGACGAGGTCGTCGCCGCCACCCAGCGCGCCGACTCCGGCGACGGCGTCGTGCTGCTCTACGACCTGGGCAGCGCGCAGATGACGGCCGAGCTCGCCGTCGAATCGCTGGCCGACCCGTCGGCCGCGATCGTCGCGGACGGCCCGCTGGTCGAGGGCGCGATCGCGGCGGCGGTCGCCGCGCAGGCGGGGCAGGGCAGCAAGGCGGTGGCCGAGGCCGCCGCGTCGGCCGGCCTGCCCGAGGACCTGGCGCCCGCCGAGGCTGCGGCCGACGCCGCCGAAATCGAGCTGGAGCTGCACAACGAGGTCGGGTTGCACGCCCGGCCCGCCGCGGTGCTCGTGCGCACGCTCAGCGCGTTCGACGCGGAGGTGATCGTGCGGCTCGGCGACCAGGAGGCCGACGGCCACAGCGTCCTGGCCCTGATGTCGCTCGGCGCTCGCCAGGGCGACCGGATCCGCGTACGGGCGCGCGGGCCGCAGGCGTCCGCCGCGCTGGAGAAGGCGAAAGAGCTGGTGGACGGCAATTTCGGCGAGTGAAGCCGGGCGCTCGGCCGGGTGACTTGAGCGGTACTGACTCGATTCCGTCTGGGCTTCCGGCGGTTCCGTGTGGGAGAGTCGGGGCAATTACCAGCGAGTAACATCTCTGGAGGCCTCGATGGCGCGGGACATCTCGACGGTCGGTGTGGTCGGCCTGGGCACCATGGGGGCCGGTATCGCCGAAGTGCTCGCGCGCAGCGGGCTCGACGTCGTCACGGTCGAGCTCGACGACGCGGGTGTCGAGCGCGGCCGCGGCCACCTCGAGCACTCCACCGAACGGGCGCTCTCCGGCGGCAAGCTGGACGCGCCCGGGCGGGCGGCGCTGCTGGGCCGGATCCGGTACAGCACGTCGCTGTCGGATCTGTCCGAAGTGGACCTGGTGATCGAGGCGATCCCGGAGAGCCTCGAGCTGAAGGCCGAGGTCTTCGCCGAGCTGGACAAGATCACCCGGCCCGAGGTGGTCTTCGCGTCCAACACGTCGTCGCTGTCGATCACCGAGATCAGCGTGCACACCGCGCGGCCCGGCAAGGTCGTCGGCATGCACTTCTTCAACCCGGCACCGGTGCTGAAGCTCGTCGAGATCGTCAAGACGGTGGTGACCGAGCCGGACGTGGTCGCCGAAGTGGTCGAGTTCGCCGAGCGGCTCGGCAAGGTGCCGGTGGTGATCGGCGACCGCGCCGGGTTCATCGCCAACGCGCTGCTGTTCGGCTACCTCAACCACGCGGTGCGGATGTACGAGCAGCGCTACGCCACCCGCGAGGACCTCGACGCCGCGATGCGCTTCGGCTGCGGCTACCCGATGGGCCCGCTCGCGCTGCTCGACCTGATCGGGCTGGACACCGCGAACGAAATCCTCGACACGATGTACCACCAGTCCCGCAACCGCCTGCACGCGCCCGCGCCGCTGCTCAAGCAGATGATCACGGCGGGTTTGCTGGGCCGCAAGACCGGCCGGGGCTTCTACACCTACGACGCCCCGGACTCGCCCACCGTGGTCTCTTCCGGTGTCGTGTCCACGGTGGACGGTGCCTCGCCGCGCCCGGTGGCGCGGGTCGGTGTGGTCGGCACCGGAACGATGGCGACCGGCATCGCGGAGGTGTTCGCCAAGCGCGGCCTCGACGTCGTGCTGCGCGCCCGGAGCCTGGAGAAGGCGCAGGCGTCGGTGGCTCGCGTCAAGAAGTCGCTCGACAAGGCCGTGGTCAAGGGCAAACTGTCCGAAGAGGACGCTGCTGCGGCACTGGCCCGGATCACCCCGGTGACCGACTTCGAGGCCCTCGCCGACGTCGACCTCGTCGTCGAGGCGGTGGCCGAGGAGCTTTCGGTCAAGCAGGCGGTGTTCGCGGCGCTGGACGAAGTGGTCCGCCCCGGCGCGGTCCTGGCGACGACGACGTCATCGCTGCCGGTGATCGAGTGCGCCGCCTCGACGTCCCGGCCGTCCGACGTGGTCGGCCTCCACTTCTTCAACCCGGCCCCGGTGATGAAGCTGGTCGAGGTGGTGTCGACGATCGCGACGGCCCCGGACGTGGTGGCGACGGCGAGCGCGATCTGCGCAACGGTGGGCAAGCACGCGGTGCACTGCGGCGACCGTGCGGGCTTCATCGTCAACGCGTTGCTGTTCCCGTACCTCAACGACGCGGTGAAGATGCTGGAGGCCCATTACGCGGCCGCGGACGACATCGACACGGCCATGAAGGTCGGCTGCGGCCTGCCGATGGGCCCGTTCGAGCTGCTGGACGTCGTCGGGCTGGACGTGTCGCTGGCCATCCAGCGGACGCTGTACAACGAGTTCCGCGAGGAGGGTTTCGCGCCGGCGCCGCTGCTGGAGCACCTCGTGACCGCCGGGCGGCTGGGCCGGAAGACCGGGAAGGGCTTCAAGGATTACTGATCGGTGAACGCCGCGCTGAGGTCGAATGCCGGCCCGGCGGTGACAGCCGGTGCGCCCGGCGAACCGGCGCGGGCGTGGGTCCGATCGCACGGAGGAGGTCGCTTAGCCTGCGGTGGCCGTGACCCGGATCGTAATCGGTCGGGTCAGCGCTCGGCCACCTCGCCGAGGACCGGTTTCACGTCGAGCACCGGGGTGTCGTCGATGGCTTCCGAGCCCGTGACCGTGACCGTGGCGCCGTCGACCGCCGTCACCGTGACTGTGTGGAGGCCGATCGGGTTCGGGCGGTCCGGGGAGCGCGTCGAGAACACGCCGGTGCTCGGGCGGTCGCGGTCGCCGCGGGGGTGGACCGTCTGGACGTTGCGGTCCGCCTCGTGCAGCCACGTCAGGAGGACCAGGCGGTCGCCCGGCCGGAGGTCGGCCGCCGCCGGGGTGTACTCCGGGGCGAACACCACCCGGGACGGCGGCGCGCCCTCGTCGCCCTGCCTCGGTGCCGTCGAACGGTCCGTCAGGGGCGACTCGATGCGCGCCACCGGGCGCACCTGGTAACTCGTCACCGGTAGTAGCCCTCGACCGGCACCCGGGCCTCGTCGAACAGCGCGGGGCCCTCCAGTTCGTACCCCCAGGTGACCGGCGGGCGCAGCGTGAGGAACTGCTCCGTCGACAACGCGTAGACGACGCGGCCGAGCCCGGACCGTTCGATCGCGCCGGTGCACATCCCGCACGGCTGCGTGCTGGTGAACATCGTCGTGGCCGCCGCGGTTTCCGGGTCCAGGTTCTGCGCCGCCCAGCGGGCCAGCTTCAGTTCCGGGTGGGCCGTGATGTCGTTGTCGGTCAGCGAGGTGTTGCGGTCCTCGGCCAGGATCTTGCCGTCGGCGTCGGCCAGCAGGGAGCCGAACGGCGGGTTGCCGTGTTCTTCGCGCGCCTCGCGGGCGAGCTCGATCGCCCGCCGCAGCAAGGCTTCTTCGGTGTCCTTCACAGGTTCTCCCTCCAGGACGCGGCCACCGCCGCGAGGTCTCGCCACGCCACCTCCGGGCGCAGCGTTTCGGCCGGGTCCGCGTCGAACGGGTCGAGCACGACGGTGTCCGCCCCCATTGCCCGCAACTGCGCGAGATCGTCGATGACCTGCTCGAGCGTGCCTTCTCCGGCACGCCGCTCCGGCCCGGTCACCGGCGCCGCCGTCACGCGCAACAGGATCCGCGGCGCGAACGCGGGCAGCGGCCGGTCGCCGGCCAGCTTTTCCAGGCGCCCCAGCGTTTCCCGGAACCCGGCCATCGTCAGCCGCAGCGGGTGCCACGCGTCGCCGAGCTCCACCGCCCGGCGCAGCCCGGCGTCGCTGTGCCCGCCCAGCCACAGCGGGATCGGGTCCACGCGGTAGTCGTCGCGCTCGGCCCACGCCGCGCGGATCGTCCGCAGGTACTCGCTGGTGAGCTTGCCCCGTTGCTCGAACGGCACGCCCAGCGCGTCGAACTCCTGCTTCGCCCAGCCGATCCCGGCACCCAGCACGAGCCGGCCGCCGCTCAGCTCGCCGAGGTTCGCCGCCATCCGCGCCACCAGCAGCGGATGCCGGTACGGCACCACCAGCACGGTGGTGCCCAGCCGCACCCGCTGCGTGACCCCGGCCAGCCAGGACAACGTCGTGAACGGCTCGTAGAACGGCGCCGGGTACTGCCCGGCGACGTCCGGCGTGATGGCGACGTGGTCGGACACCATCAGCAGGTCGTAGCCCAGCCCTTCCACCGTCTGCGCCCAGGCACGCAGCACGCCCGGGTCCGTTCCGGGCCCGAAATTGGGGACGTTCACGCCGATCTTCACCGCAAAAGGCTATCGGCGGACGAGCCCGGACCGGAAGGGATCGCTCACGGCGTTCGGGCCGTTCCGCCGTGGATCCCACGGTATGTTCGGCGGATGACCGAGAGTCTCGATCCGACGGACTGGGCCATCCTGGCCGAGCTCCAGCGCGACGCCCGGCTGCCCCTCACCGAGCTCGGCCGCCGGGTGAACCTCAGCGCCTCCGCGGCGACCGAACGGCTCCGGCGGCTCGAGACCGCCGGCGTGATCAGCGGCTACCGCGCGGAAATCGACCTCGCCAAGGTCGGCTACCCGGTGCTCGCCGTGGTCCGGCTCAAGTACCCGGGCAGCCGGCACGAGCCGCTGCGCAAGCTGCTCGGCGAGCGCTCCGAGATCCTCGAATGCCTGCGCACCACCGGCGACGACTGCTACACGCTCAAGATCGCCGCGGCCTCCATGGCCCACCTCGAGCAGACGGTGGACGAGCTGGCCCAGTTCGGCAGCACGACCACGAACCTCGTCTACAGCCAGACGCAGCCCTACCGCGGCCCGCGGGAGCCCGCCCGTGACCTCGGTGCCTGACCGCATCGTCGTCATCGGCGTGACGGGCTCGGGCAAGTCGACGCTCGCGGCCCGGATCGCCGAGCGGACCGGCCTGCCCTACCACGCCGCGGACGACATCGCCTGGCAGCCGGGCTGGGTCGGCACGCCCGACGAGGAACAGCGCCGCCGGATCGCCGAGGTGTGCGCGCAGGACCGCTGGGTCCTCGACGCCGCCTACAGCAAGTGGCAGGACCTCGTCCTGCCGCGCACTCAGCTGATCGTCGGCCTCGACTACCCGCGCTGGCTTTCGCTGGGCCGCCTGGTGCGCCGGACGCTGGTGCGGGCGGTGACGCGCGAGCGGATCTGCAACGGCAACGTCGAGTCGTTGCGCCAGGTGTTCTCCGCCGACTCGATCATCCGCTGGCACTTCCGGTCGTTCGCGAACAAGCGGGCCCGCATCCGGGCGTGGGCCGCCGACTCGCCCGGCCCGGTCGTCGTCCGGCTGACGTCGCCGCGCGAGACCCGCCGTTGGCTCGAAACCCTCTGAGCTCAGGCGCCCGGCGGCAGCAGCGGACCGCCGCTCCAGTGCTGGAACACCAGGTTGGTGTGGACGCGGGCGACCTCGTCGCGCGCGGTCAGCTCGTCGAGGACCAGCCGCTGCAGCTCCCCGGCGGAGCTGGTCGCGACGTGCGCGAGGAAGTCGTCCGGCCCGGTCAGGTGGTAGACCGCCCGCACCTCCGGCAGGGAGAGCAGGTGCTCGATGAACGGGTCCACCAGCGGCCGCCGGTGCGGGCGGACCTGGACGAACAGGAACGCCTCCAGCGGCCGCCCGAGCTTCGCCGCGTCGACCGACGCGTGCTGGCCGGTGATCACGCCGGTGTCCCGCAGCCGGGCCACCCGGTCCAGGCAGGTCGACGGCGCGATGCCGACCGCGGCCGCCAGGTCCTTGTTGGTGATCCGGGCATCGTTCTGCACCAGGCGCAGGATTTCGAGATCGACCGGACTCAGTTCGACGGAAGCGGACATCGCCGAATGATATCCGAGAGTGTTGCTCCTGGTCCGGTGAAAGCTCGACCATGCTCGCATGACTTCCTCGCTGCGCACGCGGGCCGTCCACGCCGGCCGTGACGATCTCACGGACCTCGGCGTGCACGCCGCTCCGCTCGACCTGTCCACGACCTACCCGTCCCGCGACAGTGCCGCCGAAGCTGCCCGGATCGACGCCTTCGCCGCCGGCGCCGAACTCGACGGCCCGCCGATCTACGGCCGGGTGGGCAACCCGACCGTCGAACGGTTCGAGCGCGCGCTCGCCGAGCTCGAAGGCTTCGACCACGGCGTCGCGTTCGCCAGCGGCATGGCGGCCGTCTCGGCCTGCCTGCTTTCCGCGGTGGCGCAGGGGAAACGGCACGTCGTCGCCGTGCGCCCGCTGTACGGCTGCAGCGACCACCTGCTCCAGTCCGGGCTGCTGGGCACGGAGGTCACCTGGGCCGCACCCGGCGCCGTCGCCGCCACGCTGCGGCCGGACACCGGGCTGGTGTTCGTCGAGACGCCGGCGAACCCGACCCTGGCCGAGGCGGACATCGCCGAGCTGGCCCGGGCCTGTGGCGAGGTGCCCCTCCTGGTGGACAACACGTTCGCCACCCCGGTCCTGCAGCGGCCCGGCCTGCACGGCGCCCGCATGGTGCTGCACAGCGCGACGAAGTTCCTCGGCGGCCACGGCGACGTGATGGGCGGGATCGTCGCCTGCGACGCGGCGGAAGCCGCGCGGCTGCGCCAGATCCGCTTCGCGACCGGAGGCGTGCTGCACCCGCTCGCCGGATACCTGTTGCTGCGCGGGCTTTCCACGCTGCCGCTCCGCGTCACCGCCGCGTCCGCGACTGCCGCAACGCTGGCGTCACGGCTCGGCGAGCACCCGGCCGTGACCGCCGTCCACTACCCGCGGATCGGCGGGCCGCTGGTGGCGTTCGAGGTCGGCGGCGACCCGCACGCCCTGATCGGGGCGGTCCGGCTGATCACGCCGGCGGTCAGCCTCGGCAGCGTCGACACGCTGATCCAGCACCCGGGCTCGATCAGCCACCGGATCGTCGACGAGGGCGATCGGCGCGGTGCCGGTGTGTCCGCCCAGCTGATCCGGATGTCCGTCGGCCTCGAGGACGTCGAGGATCTGTGGGCCGACCTGGAGCAGGCGCTGAAGGCCGGCTGAGCCTGGTCAGCCGCAGCAGCCGCCACCACAGCAGCCGCCACCGCCACCCGCCGGAGCCGCGGAACCGCTCGCGGCCCCGGTGAGGGCGACCGTGGTGAGCAGCTTGACGGTGTCGGCGTGGCCCTCCGGGCAGGTCGCCGGCGCGCCGGATTCGCTCATCGGGCGCAGGAGCTCGAACGTCTCGGTGCACTCGCGGCAGCGGTAGGCGTAGGTCGGCATGCCGTGATTATCGCCGGAGGCACCCGGGGATGGGAAGCTGGGCGCGTGCAGCCGCCCTCGCTCGCCGACGTCCCGCACCTCGGCCAGGTCGTCCCGTCCCTGCTCGCCGCGCTCGGGGTGCCCGGCTGCGGGAACGTCCTCGCGTTGCCGGAGGCACGCAGCGCCGGCGTGCTGCTCGTCGACGGGCTCGGCTGGGAGCTGCTCGCCGAGCACGCCGCGGACGCCCCGGTGCTGACCGAGCTCGCCCGCGAGTCGCTGCGCGTGGGCTTCCCGTCGACGACGGCTGCCGGGGTCGCCGCGATCGGCACCGGGCTCGCGTCGGGCGAGCACGGGATGGTCGGCTACACGTTCGAGATGCCCGGCGCCGGCGTGCTCAACGCGTTGCGCTGGTGCAGCCACGAAGACGGCAGCGATCTGCGTGGCGCCCTCCCGCCCCGCGAGGTGCAGCCGCTGCCGACGACGTTCGAGCGGGCCGCCGCGGCGGGCATCGACGCGGCCGTGGTGTCCTCGGCCCAGTTCCGCGACACGGCCTTGACGCTGGCCACCCAGAGCGGGGCGCAGTACGCCGGGGTCCACGCGCTGGGCGACCTCGCCGCGCGGACGTTGTCGGTGCTGGACGGGCGCGCGTTCTGCTACGCCTACCACAGCGAACTCGACTTGCTGGGGCACGTCTACGGCCCCGGCTCGACCGCGTGGCGCATGCAGCTGCGCCAGATCGACCGGCTCGTCGAGTCCCTTGTGGACGGTCTGCCCTCCGGCGCGCTGCTCGCCGTGGTGGCCGACCACGGGATGGTGACCGTCGAGGACAAGCTCGACCTCGAAGACGCCCCGGAGCTGCTGGCCGGCGTCCGGACGTTCGGGGGCGAGGTCCGCGCGCGGCACGTCTACACCGAGCCGGGCGCGGCCGCGGACGTCCTCGCGGCCTGGCGGGAGGTGCTGGGCGAGCGGGCCTGGGTGCGCTCGCGCGAGGAGGCGGTCGCCGAGGGCTGGTTCGGGCACACGGTGAGCGACCGGGTGCTGCCGCGCATCGGCGACGTCGTCGCCGCGGCCCGGGACCGGTTCGGGATGGTCCGGGGGCTCGCGGAGGCCGTGGAGACGTCGCTGATCGGGCAGCACGGCTCGCTGACCACGGCCGAGCAGCTGGTGCCGCTGGCGTTGGCCCAGGGGTAGGCCGTACCCCGGCGGACGACACGCGTGCCTGGGCGGACGACACGTTCGTCTTGCCTGGGAACTTTCCGCTTTCCGGTGCCGACCTGTCCACTGCGTACCGGACTGACGGGAGTGGGCGGAATGAGCGTGCTGGACGGGATCGGGGTCGTCGGGGCGGGCGGCGAGGGACGGGCCGTGGCCGCCTACCTCGCCGCGCGGGGGCTGCCCGTGCACCTCTGCACGCGGGATCTCGCGGCCGTCGGGGAGATCGCGCGCCGCCGGGAGATCGTCGCGCACGGCGTGCTCGACGGGCGGTTCCCGCTCCGGGAGGTGACCGCGGACCCGGCCGGGCTGGGTGCGCGGGCCGTCGTCCTGGTCGCCACCGTGACCACCGCCTACCCGGAGGTCGCCGCCGGGCTTGCGCCGCACCTGCGTCCGGGGCAGGTGGTGGTGCTGTTCTCCGGCAAGCTCTGCGGGAGTGTCGAGTTCGCCCACGCGCTCGCCGCCGCCGGGGCGCCCGACGTCGACGTCGTCGAGACCGACGCGCTGTTCGCCGCGCGGCCGTCCGGGACCGACGGCGTGACCGTGCTCGGCGCCAAGGGCTGGAACCTGATCTCCGGCAGCACCGAGGCCGCCGTCGCCCGGCGCGCCGGGCTGCTGTGCGAGTGGTTCCCGATGCTGGAGCTCGCGCGCAACCCGGTGGAACGTGGCCTGCACGACTTCGGCGCGGTCGCGCACGTGCCGATCGCGCTGGCCAACCTCGGCACCATCGACCGCGCGGAGGAACTGCTCTTCTACGTCGACGGCGTCTCGGCGCGGACGATCGCCCTGCTCGAACGCACCGAGGCCGAGTTCGCCGCCGTCGCGGCCGCCTACGGCGCCCGGCTGCTGCCCATGACCGAGGTCCTCGACCGCTACTACGGCTGCCCGGCCACGACGTTGCTCGACGCGCTGCGGACGGTGAAGCCGTACCGGACGATCGCCGCGCCGACCAGCCTCGACCACCGGTTCCTCACCGAGGACATCCGCTCCACTTTGGTGCCGCTGCAGGCACTCGCGCGGTGCGCGGGCGTCGCCACGCCGATGGTCGACGCGGCGATCACGATCATGTCCGTGCTCGGCGGCGAAGACTTCCGCCGGACCGGCCGCACGCTCCGCCGCCTCGGCTGGGACGGCCTCGCCCACGACGCGATCCTGGACCGGCTGGGCGCCGGCGGCCGGGTGGGGGACCGCGCGGCCTGAGTACCGCCGGGTCTCCCGTGTCCGGGCGGGTATCACCCGTGTCTGGAGGGGCATCACGTGTGACTGGGCGGGCATCACTCGTGATTGGAGGGTCGACTCGCGTGATTAGAGAGTCATCACACGTGATTGGAGGGTCGACTCGCGTGCCGGGAGGGTCGGCTTGCGTACCTGGAGGGTCGGGTGGCGTGCCTGGAGGGTCGGATCGGGTGCGGGCCGGGGCGAGTGGGGGTGGCGGTTAACGTTGGGGTGTGCCACGACGCAACCGTCCCGGCCGCCGCTCGGACGGTGGGCCGCCCGAGCGGGACCTTGGTGCCGCCACCGGGTGGGCGCGGGCCGAGTCCGGGACCGATGGGGACTGGCTCGTGCGGACCGTGCCCGGGAGCCAGGCCACCAAGTTCTACCGCTGCCCCGGCTGTGACCACGAGATCCGGCCGGGGACGCCGCACCTGGTCGTCTGGCCCGCCGACGAGACCGGATCCGTCGCCGACCGCCGGCACTGGCACCGGGCCTGCTGGGAAGCGCGGGCCCGGCGGCGGCCGCACCGCCGATGGTGACTTCGCTCTGGAGTTGTCAAACATCGCCCGGCGGTCAGCGCCGGTAGTGCCGGGACATCGCGCCGTCGTACATCTCCTCCGTGTACTCCCTGAAGCCCAGCCTCTCCGCCACCCGCAGCGACGGCTTGTTCGCGATGCTCACGCTCGCCAGCACCGGCACGGACGGCAGCTCGCGGGCGCACCACTCCAGGACCGCCTCTCCCGCCTCCACCGCGTAGCCCTTCCCCCACGCCGACGGCCGGAACCGGTAGCCGAGGTTCAGGACCTTCGCGCCGTGGAACTCGCGCAGCCGCACGCCGCACATGCCGATCACCTCGGTGCCGCCGCGTTCGAGGACCGCGGGGTAGCCGAAGCCGTGCTCGGCCCAGTGGGCCAGCCAGTCCGAGAACATCGCCGACGCGCGCGGGACGTCGGGTGGGTCGGGGTGGAAGCGGTTGGTCCGGGGATCGGTGTGGATGTCGACCATCGCCTGCCGGTCCGCCTCGTGGAGCGGACGCAGCAGGAGCCGGTCGGTTTCGATGTCGGTGAACACATCGGCGAAGCTAGCGAGGGGGTCCGACAAAATGACGCGCATGACCGAACTGCCGCTGGTCCTCCTCCACGCCTTTCCCCTGGATTCCCGCATGTGGAACGCGGTGCGCGAGCCCCTCGCTTCACACCTTCGGGTGATCACCCCGGATCAGCGCGGGCTCGGCCGCTCGCCGCTGCCGGAGTCCGATCGCGAACCGAGCCTCGAGGACGCCGCGCGGGACGTCGTCGCCCTGCTCGACCGGCTGGACCTCGACCGCGTCGTGCTCGGCGGCTGCTCGATGGGCGGCTACCTCGCGATGGCCGTGCTGCGGCTCGCGCCGGAGCGGGTCGGCGGGCTCGTGCTGATCGACACCAAGGCCGCGCCCGACACCCCCGAGGCCGCCCAGACGCGGCTGGACGTCGCGGCCCGCGTCGAGCGCGAAGGCATCGACAACTGGCTGGCCGAGGCGAACCTGCCCAACCTGCTGGCCGCGTCGACGCGGGAAACGCGGCCCGACCTCGTCGAGACGGTCCGGGAGATCATCGAATCCCAGCCGCCCGCCGGCATCGCGTGGACGGCGCTCGCGCTGCGGACCCGGCCGGACTCGCTCGACCTGCTGCGGGAGTCCGGCGTTCCCGCGCTGGTCATCGTGGGGGAGGAGGACCGGATCACCCCGGTGGCCGCGGCGAGCGCGATCGTCGAGGTGCTGGACGGCGCGACGCTCGTGGTGCTCCCGGAGTCCGGTCACCTGACCCCGCTCGAAGACCCCGCGGGCGTGGTCGAGGCGATCCTGTCCTGGTACCCCGCGACTCACGAAGAAGCGAAGTAGGCGGCCAGCGCGGAGCGGGCTTCGGGAAGCCGGTGCGGGAACCGCCGGGCGATCACGAAGCGCCACGCCACGGCGAAGAGCTCCCGCAACCGCGTGTACGCGCGGAGGGCCTCGCCGGACACCGCGCCGGGGTAGGCGGCCAGGTGTTCCGGGCCGCCTTGCCGCGCCAGGATGCCGAGGTCCCAGGCGAGCGGCCCCAGCCAGGTGTCCTCGAAGTCCAGCCAGCACGGCCCGGCCGCCGTGGCGATCAGGTTCCCGGGGTGCGCGTCGCCGTGCAGCGGCTGGACGGCGCCGCCCGGCAGCGTGGCTTCGATCCGCACGGCTTCCGCCCGCAAGCGGGGGTCGAGGTCGTGCCGGGCGAAGAGCCGCTCCAGGTCGTCCAGCGGCCCGCGGCGGGGCAGCTCGCCCGGGTACTCGCGCAGGGCCGCGTGCACGTCGGCGAGGGAGTGCGCGACGACGTCCGGGGCGTACCGGTGGGCCGGATCGTGCGGGGTGTGGTGCCAGAGTGTGACCGGCAGGCCGTCCGCGAAATGCGGTCCGGCCGGGGGATCCGCGGTGGGTGAGACGACGAGCACACCACGGTCCGTGAGGAACCTCGAGAGCGCGACGTCCCGGGCCAGCCAGGCCGCCGGTTCCGGGCGGAGCAGGCGGGTCGTGGCGGGCACCCTGGCGACCAGCGGACCCAGCCTCACCAGCACGTTCGAGCGTTCGTGGAGCACTTCGGGATCGTGGGCGGGCAAGCCGAGCCGAGCGGTCACCGCGCGGGCCGCGAGCACCGCCGCACGGGTGTAGTCGTCGGCCACACACCGATCTTGCCAGCCGGTGCGCGCGACTGTCGGTAGCGAGGGCTACGATCCCCCTAAGCCGCCGGTTCGGGTCCCGCCCGACCCTGTGGCGCGACGATGACCACCACAAGGTTTCAGTGTTGGAGGCAGGAGTGACGGCCGTAGCCCCCAAGCCGATCGCCACGCGCCCGTACCCCGCGCGCGAGTCGGTTAAGGGTTCGTACCTGCTGCGGTTGTTCCGCACGACGGACCACAAGCAGATCGGGATCATGTACCTGGTCACGTCGTTCGCCTTCTTCATGGCGGGCGGCGCGATGGCCATGCTGATCCGCACCGAGCTGGCGCGGCCCGGGCAGCAGTTCCTCTCGCAGGAGCAGTACAACCAGCTGTTCACCATGCACGGCACGGTGATGCTGCTGCTGTACGCGACCCCGATCCTCTTCGGCTTCGCGAACTTCGTCCTGCCGCTGCAGATCGGCTCGCCGGACGTCGCCTTCCCGCGGCTGAACGCGTTCTCGTACTGGCTGTACCTCTTCGGCGGCCTGATCGTGCTGTCCGGCTTCCTGACCCCGGGTGGCGCCGCCGACTTCGGCTGGTTCGCCTACACCCCGCTGTCGGACGCCATCCACTCGCCGGGCGTCGGCGCGGACCTGTGGATCTCCGGCCTGGTGGTCTCCGGTCTCGGCACCATCCTCGGCGCGGTCAACATGATCACCACCGTGGTCTGCCTGCGCGCGCCGGGCATGACGATGTACCGGATGCCGATCTTCACCTGGAACATCCTGGTCACGAGCATCCTGATCCTGCTCGCCTTCCCGATCCTGACCGCGGCCCTGATGGGCCTGCTGGCGGACCGGCACCTCGGGGCGCACGTGTTCGACCCCGAAAACGGCGGCGTGATCCTCTGGCAGCACCTGTTCTGGTTCTTCGGCCATCCCGAGGTGTACATCGTCGCGCTGCCGTTCTTCGGCATCGTGTCGGAGATCTTCCCGGTGTTCAGCCGCAAGCCGCTGTTCGGCTACAAGAGCCTGGTCTGGGCGACGCTGGCCATCGCGGCGCTGTCGGTCGCGGTGTGGGCGCACCACATGTACGCCACCGGCGCCGTGCTGCTGCCGTTCTTCTCCTTCATGACGTTCCTGATCGCCGTCCCGACCGGCATCAAGTTCTTCAACTGGATCGGCACGATGTGGAAGGGCCAGCTGTCCTTCGAGACGCCGATGATCTTCTCGATGGGCTTCATCGTCACGTTCCTCTTCGGCGGCCTGACCGGCATCCTGCTGGCCGCGCCGGCGATCGACTTCCACGTGTCGGACAGCTACTTCGTCGTCGCGCACTTCCACTACGTGCTCTACGGCACGATCGTGTTCGCCACCTTCGCCGGCATCTACTTCTGGTTCCCGAAGATCACCGGCCGGATGATGGACGAGAAGCTGGGCAAGTGGCACTTCTGGACCACGTTCATCGGCTTCCACGGCACGTTCCTCGTCCAGCACTGGCTGGGTGCCGAGGGCATGCCGCGCCGGTACGCGGACTACCTGACCAGTGACGGCTTCACCACGCTGAACACGATCTCCACGATCGGTGCGTACATCCTCGGTGCCTCGACGCTGCCGTTCATCTGGAACGTCTTCAAGAGCTACCGGTACGGCGAGATCGTCACGGTGGACGACCCGTGGGGCTACGGCAACTCACTCGAGTGGGCGACGTCCTGCCCGCCGCCGCGGCACAACTTCACCGAGCTGCCCCGGATCCGCTCCGAGCGGCCCGCGTTCGAGCTGCACTACCCGCACATGATCGAGCGCATCCACAACGAGGGTGAGATCGGTTTCTTCGGGAAGCAGAAGGTCAACAGCCACGCGGCGCCGTCGCAGGTGCTCACCGAAGCGGTGATCCCGGGAGACCACTCCAAGGACAACGCGAGCGAGCAAGGCGACAAGTAACACCCTGATCGAGTGAGCGCGTGCCCGGCTGATGTGAAGCCGGGCACGCGCTCTACTTATGTCCGAGCCCGGACCGGCAGACTGACGGTGCAGCGTTGCCGAACGAGGGATGACCAGTGACCCAGACCCCCGTCCTGATCACGACGACCGGCCCCGACAAGCCGGGTGTCTCGTCCGTGCTGTTCGCCGTGCTGACCCGGCACGACGTCGACGTGCTCGACGTCGAGCAGGTGGTCATCCGCGGGCAGCTCGTGCTCGGGGTGCTCGCCGGGGTCTACCGCGACCCGGAGGGCCTGCAGGAGACGGTCGAGCAGGCGATGGCGTCCGTCGGCATGAACGTCGACGTGAAGATCGGCAGCGCGATCGGTGACGACCCGTTCGCGCTCGGCCGCCGCGACTCCTCCCACGTGCTGGTGGTGCTGGGCCGGCCGGTGACCGCGCGGGGCTTCTCCGAGGTCGCGCGCCGGCTGGCCGCGCTGGGTGCCAACATCGACGCGATCCGCAGCGTCGCCGACTACCCCGTGACCGGGCTCGAGCTGTACGTCTCGGCCGACGAGGACACTCCGGAAGCCGATGCCGCGCTGCGCTCGGAACTCGCCGACGCCGCGGTCGAGGCCGGCGTCGACATCGCCGTGGAGCGAGCCGGCATCATGCGCCGGGCCAAGCGGCTCGTCGTGTTCGACGTGGACTCGACCCTGATCCAGGGCGAGGTCATCGAAATGCTGGGCGCGCACGCCGGGGTCGAGCCGGAGATCCGCGAGATCACCGAAGCGGCGATGCGCGGCGAGCTGAACTTCACCGAGTCGCTGGAACGGCGGGTCGCGCTGCTGGCCGGTCTGCCCGCGACGGCGATCGACCAGGTCGCCGCGTCGATCGAGCTGACCCCGGGCGCCCGCACCACGATCCGGACGCTCAAGCGGATGGGCTTCCGCACCGGCGTCGTTTCGGGCGGCTTCACCCAGGTCATCGACGGCCTCGTGGAGGAACTGGGCCTCGACTTCGCGGTGGCGAACGAACTCGAGATCGTCGACGGCAAGCTCACCGGGAAGGTCATCGGCGACGTCGTCGATCGCGCGGGCAAGGCGAAGGTGCTTCGCCGCTTCGCCGCCGAGTACGACATCCCGCTCGAGCAGTGCGTCGCCGTCGGGGACGGCGCCAACGACATCGACATGCTCTCGGCCGCGGGCATGGGTGTCGCGTTCAACGCGAAGCCGGCGCTGCGCGAGGTGGCCGACACCGCGCTGTCGCACCCGTACCTCGACGCCGTGCTGTTCGTGCTCGGCCTCACCCGCGGCGAGGTCGAAGCGGCCGACGCCGCCGACGGGTTCGAGCTGATGCGTCCGTGAGCAGCGTTCTCGACCCCCTGGGCGCCCGCTACGCCTTCTGGCTGGGGCTTCCGGCCGAAGACACTTCGGACACCTCCGACGAGCTCCCCGAGGAAGTCCGCGCGATGCCGGTCATCCTCCGCATCGAACGCGCCGAGCCGCCGGGCCGCACGCCGCTGCTGGAGGCGGCGGCCGCGGCGGCGCTGGCGGTGTGCCTCGACGAGCGTGCCCAGCCCGGCGGCGAGTGGGCCGAGCCGATGCACGCCTGGCTCGACAACCGGATCCGGAAGGTCGCGCGGCGGGCGCGGGGCGCGCACTGGGCGGCCGTCCAGGAGCTGCCGGGCGTCACCGTCGAGGTCGACGGCGCCGAGGCGCGGGCGCTCGTGCCGGGGCTGGTCACCGAGACGCCCAAGGAAGTCGCGCGGCTGCAGATCTCCGGCAGCGAACTGCCGCCGGACGAGCCGGGCCCGCTCCCGGACGGTGTCCCGCTGCTGCTGCTCAACCCGCACGTGCCGATGACAGTCGGCAAGGGTGCCGCCCAGGTCGGCCACGCGACGATGCTCCTCGCCGCGTTGCTGGGCGACGCGGAGCGGGCCGCCTGGGCCGATCGGGACTTCCGGGTCGCCGTGCGCACGGCGAGCCCCGTGCGGTGGAAGGAACTGCACCCCGGCGACGACCCGGAAGGCGCGTGGCGGCGCGACCGCGTCATCGCCGTGCGGGACGCCGGGTTCACCGAGGTCGACCCGGGCACGATCACGGTGCTCGCCCAATGGGCGCCGGAACAAGCGTCCCCCTGAGCCGGTTGGAGCGGGCATGGGACTCGAAGTACAGCGCGACGGGCAGCACGCGTTCGTGGGGCGCAACGACCGGGGTGCCGAGGTCCGGATCGGCCGGAAAGACGCCGAGGGAGCGTTCTCGCCCGCCGAACTGCTGCAGATCGCGGCGGCGGGCTGCAGCGCGGTGACCGCGGAAGAGCTGATCACGCGGCGGATCGGCGAAGAGGCGAAGTTCCGCGTCGCCGTGAGCGCCGACCGTCGTGAAGGCGCTTCGGAGCTGGACGCCGTGCACGTCGCTTTCGACGTCGACGTGTCGACATTGTCGGCGGATCAGCGGGAAGCGCTGGCCGGCGCCGTGGACCGGGCGATCGACCGGCTGTGCACGGTGAGCCGCACGCTCAAGAAGGGGATCCCGGTGACGGAGACGTTCCCGCAGAGTTAGTTCTGGCTGGATTCCCAGACGACGTAGGCCTGGTCGGCGTCGGTCGTCATGGCCTCGATGAACTTCTCGTTGTCGAAGCCCGGCAGGGCCTGCAGGCGCTCGATGAGCGCGTCGGCCGCCGGGTCGCCGCTCGGGACCGCGGTGCCCTTGCCGTCGGTGCCCACCAGCATGAAGAACACGTCTTCGTTCCAAGGGCCGTCAGGGATGACCCTGACCATCACCGACGACAGGTCGGACCACGTGACGGCCTCTTCGCTGCCGTCCGCGAGCCGCCGCCGCACTCCGGTGTCGTCGACGCTGACGGTCCGGGACTGGGCGCTGGACGAATCCTGGGTCAACCGGTGCTCCCTTGTTGCTTCGGTTGCTTCACCGTACCGGGCGGTGCTGTGGAGCGCGTCACGCGGGCGCGGCTGCGTCCAGCCGGCGCAGTGCCTCCCGCACCACCTTCGGGTCCATTGTCGGCCAGAACGGCGGCAGCGACGCGCGCAGGAAGCCGCCGTAGCGGGCGTTCGCCAGCCGCGAATCGAGCACCGCCACCACGCCGCGGTCGGTGACCGACCGGTGCAGCCGCCCGGTGCCCTGCGCCAGCAGCAGCGCCGCGTGCGTGGCCGCCACGGTGAGGAACCCGTTGCCGCCGCGCGCTTCCACCGCGCGCTGCCGCGCCGAGGACACCGGGTCGTCCGGGCGCGGGAACGGGATCCGGTCGACCACCACGAGCTGCAGCGACGGCCCGGGGACGTCGACGCCCTGCCACAGGCTCAGCGTGCCGAACAGGCACGTGCGGACGTCTTCGGAGAACTTCTGGACCAGCAGCGACGTCGCGTCGTCGCCCTGGCACAGGATCGGGAAGTCCAGCCGTTCCCGCATCTCCTCGGTGGCCTGCTTGGCCGCCCGCATCGAGGAAAACAGGCCCAGCGTGCGCCCGCCCGCCGCCTCGATCAGCTCGGCCAGTTCGTCCATTGTGGACGACATGAGGCCGTCACGGCCCGGTGGCGGCAGGTGCTTGGCCAGGTACAGGATGCCGTTGCGCCGGTGGTCGAACGGCGAGCCGACGTCCAGGCCGGTCCACTTCGGGCCCGAGTCGTCCGACGGCGCTTCCTTCTCCGTCGCGGCGCCGGGCGCCTGTTCGACCCGGGCCGCGCCGGGCGGGAGACCCCACTGGCGGGCCATGGTGTCGAACGTGCCGCCCAGCGTCAGCGTCGCCGACGTCAGGATCGTCGTGTGCTGGTTGAACACCCGCTCCCGCAGCAGGCCGGCGACGCCCAGCGGCGCCACCTTCAGCGCCGGCGGCCGCGGGTTCGAGGAGTACTTGTCGCCGGAGAGCCAGACGACGTCGCGCTGGTGCGCCTGATCCTCGTCGAAGGCTTCCAGCAGCCGGACCGCGGTGTCGTGCACCTCGTCGAGCAGGGACCGCGCCAGCTTGCGCGCGGTGGCCCCCTCGACGTCCTCCTTGCGGTCGGAACCCAGCGCCGTGATGCACCGGTGCGCGGCGTCGCGGACCGCCGGGATCGCGCCCTTCAGCGGCCGCGGCAGCTCGTCCATCCGGCCCGCGGGCAGGTCGTCGACGATCAGGGCCAGCCCGTCACCCGCTTCCAGCAGGCCGTCGGCGACGTCGGCGTCGATCAGCTTGCCGCAGCGGCGCGCGGCGGCCGCGCACATCGCGCTGGTCAGCTCGCCGGTGGCGACCGAGGTGACCCGGTCGACCAGGTCGTGCGCCTCGTCGATGATCACCACGTCGTGGTCCGGCAGGACCTGGTAGCCCTG
The DNA here is from genome assembly GCF_002904335.1 of Amycolatopsis sp. CA-126428. GTDB lineage: Bacteria > Actinomycetota > Actinomycetes > Mycobacteriales > Pseudonocardiaceae > Amycolatopsis. The sequence continues at coordinate 148,214 of NZ_PPHF01000187.1, forward strand.
CAGCGCGTCGATCGCCAGCAGCGCGTGGTTGGTGACGATGACGTCGGCGCGGCCGGCCTCGGCGCGGGCCTTCTCGGCGAAGCAGTCCGTGCCGACGGGACAGCGCGAAGCGCCGAGACATTCCTTCGCCGTCACGGAAACCTGGCGCCACGCCTGGTCGGTGACGCCGGGGACCAGCTCGTCGCGATCGCCGGTCTCGGTGTCCGACGCCCACTCCCGCAGCCGCGTGACCTCCTTGCCCAGCCGGGACACCGCGAACGGGTCGAACAGCTGGGCGTCCTCCGGCTCGTCCGGCGCGCCGGAATCCAGCCGGTGCAGGCACATGTAGTTGCGGCGGCCCTTGAGGATCGCGAAGGTCGGCTCGCGGCCCAGCGGCTTCTTCAGCGCCTTCGCCAGGCGCGGGAGGTCACGGTCGACGAGCTGGCGCTGCAGCGCGATCGTGGCCGTGGAGACCACGACCGTGGCCTCCTTCTCGACGGCGTGCCGGATCGCGGGCACGAGGTAGGCCAGCGACTTGCCGGTGCCGGTGCCGGCCTGCACGGCCAGGTGCTCACCGGTGCGGATGGCGCGGCCGACGGCGTCGGCCATCTGCACCTGCCCTGGGCGTTCGGCACCGCCTACGGACTCCACCGCGTGGGTGAGGAGTTCGAGGACGCCGGGGAAATCGGTTCGGGCGGGCACAGCGACACACATTAGCCGCCACCACCGACAGAGATCGGTGCTCCGTCGCGAACGGGCCACTCGCGTCGCGGGACCTTCCGGCGGGGAAGGTCCCGCGGCGAGCGTCAGTCCTGGTTGCGGCCGGAGACCAGCTTCCAGGTCAGCGGCAGCAGGCCGGCGGCGACGACGATCTTGATCGCGTCCCCGATCAGGAACGGCGTGACACCTTTGGCGAACGCGGTCGACAGGTCGAACCCGGTCGACGCCATCAGCCACGGCACACCGAACGCGTAGATCACCAGGTTGCCGAGCACCATGGTGCCCGCGGTGCGCACCGGCGTCCGGTCGCCGCCGTGGCCGGCGAGCGCGCCGACCAGCGCGCCGGCGAAGACGAACCCGACGATGTAGCCGGCGCTCGCGCCCGACAGGCCGGACGTGCCGTGCTGGAACCACGGCACACCCACCGCGCCGACCAGCAGGTACACCAGCATCGAGGCGGCCCCGCGCGACATGCCGAGCGACGCGCCGACGAGCAGCGCGGCGAACGTCTGGCCGGTCATCGGCACCGGGCTGCCCGGCACCGGGATCGTCAGCTGCGCGGCGGCGCCGGTGAGCACGGCACCGCCGGCGACCAGCGCGATGTCCCGCACGAGCGAGCCGGGGACGAGGTCGGCCAGCACGGGCCGCTTGCCGGCGAAGGACAGCGAAGACACGAAACCTCCCGAGGTGAACAAGGCGACAACCGAGGTTAACGCTCGTTACCGTTCCGTGGACCCGCCGAGTTGCGTTCCTCACCGGCCACTCGTCCGGGTGGACCCGATCAGGGCGGGCGCGGGACCGGCCGATGACGAAAGGGCAGAGCTGCGAACTGTCACGCCAACCGCGGAGGCCGGACATGCGAAACCCCAGGAAGCGGACATTTCGGTTGCTGGCCGTGACGACGCTGGCCGCTCCGCTCCTCGGCGCGGCGGCCCCCGTGACATCCACCGGATGGGCGTCGTCCGGCTCGGTCGACGTGACGATCGACAACGAGCAGGTCGTCACCGGTGAACTGGCGAAGTGCACCGTCGACGGCCCCTACCAAGGCTGGACGCAAGGCGGCGCCACGGGCGACATCGCGGTGTTCGGCGCCGGTAACACCGGCTGCGGGCGAGCCGGCGAGACGGCGATCGCCCAAGCGGCCGGGCGCCGCTTCCGGGCGACCGTGCTGCAGCGCTACGGCGGCCCCGAACTCACCGTCCGCACCTTCTCCGCGAAGTGCGCGACGACGGCCACTGGCAGCCAGGGCGAGGTGGCGGTCGGCGCCGTCGAAGGCGTCACCGTGCCGGAGGAGATCCCGCCGAACTACCGGATCGTCATCCCCGGCGGCGCCGCCGGCACCGCGCTGGCGACGGTCGTGCTCAACGAGACCGTGACCCCCCAGCCGCCGGACGGCAGCCTGGTGACGCACGCGGTGCACATCAAGCTGTTCCCGCAGGGCGGCCCGGCGAGCGGCGACATCTACCTGGGCACGGCCGCCTGCGACCCCTTCGGCAAGAAGTAGCTCAAGCCGTCCCGAAGCGCGCGGCCGCCGCGACGAATTCGCCCGCCCGCGTGGCCAGGTCCGGCAGGCTGCCGCCGGAGGACAGCGCGTCGCCCAGCAACGGCGTCGCCGCGGCCACCGCGATCGCGCCCGAGCGCAGGTAGCCCTCGACGTCGGCCAGATGGACGCCGCCGGTCGGCACCAGCGGGACGTCGGGCAGCGGCGCCCGCACGGCGCGCAGGTACGCGACCCCGCCCACGGCCGCGATCGGGAACACCTTCACGGCGGCCGCGCCGAGCCGCCAGGCCTGGTCGATCTCCGTGGGCGTCAGCGCGCCGCAGACCACCGGCGTGTCCAGGGCCGCGGCACGCTCGAGGACCGCCGGGTTGACCGTCGGCGTGATCAGGTACGCGGCACCCGCGTCCACCGCGATGTCCACATCGGACGCTTCGCGGACGCTGCCCGCGCCGATCAGCGCGGCTTCGCCCAGCGCCAGGCGCAGCGCGGTGATGGCCGCGGGCGCGCCCGGCGTCGTCAGCGTCGCTTCGAGCAGGCGGATGCCCGCCGCGTGCAGCACCATCGCGGCGTCGGCGAACCGCGACGCGTCGCCGGCGCGCAGGATCGCGACGAGCCGGTGTTCCGCCAGCGCCGCCCGCAGGTCCTTCACGCGGCCGGGCCGACGACGGCGGTGCCGGTGTAGGTGACACCCGCCTCGTCGAAGTCCTTCAGCGTCGCGTCGACCGTCGGCTGCGAGCCGCCGACGGTCATGTCCAGCAGCACCCGCACGCCGAAGCCGGCCTTCGCCGCGTCGAGCGCCGTCGCGCGGACGCAGAAGTCCGTCGCGATGCCGACGACGTCGACGTCGGTCACGTCGTGCTCGCGCAGCCAGGCCTCCAGGGACTTCCCGTCGCGGGCCGCCCCCTCGAAGCCGGAGTACGCGGCGCTGTACTCGCCCTTGGAGAACACCTCGCCGATCGGGACGACGTCGAGCGCGGCGTGGAACGACGCGCCCGCCGTGCCGGCGACGCAGTGCACCGGCCAGCTGTCCTTGAAGTCCGGCGTCTCGCTGAAGTGGTCGCCCGGGTCGATGTGGTTGTCGCGGGTGGCCACGACGTGGCTGTACCCGCCCTCGGCGGCCTGCTTCGAAATGGCGGCGGCCGCGGCGGCCCCGCCCGGCAGGCCGAGCGAGCCCCCTTCGCAGAAGTCGTTCTGCACGTCCACCACGATCAGCGCGGTTCCCATGGCCGGACTCCGTTTCAGAAGAAGAGGGTGGGGATGGCGGGTTCGCCGTGCGAAAGCTTGAGGCCCTCCCACGGCAAGCTGACCAGGCCGCGGCGCAGCCGCTGCCTCGCGTCGTCGAGCGTAGGCAGGTCGGGCGCCGGACGGCCAGCGCGGATCAGCGGGATCTGCAGCGGCCGGTCGTTGGCGTCCGGCTCGGGAGCGGCCCCCGAGGTCGTCCAGACGACCTCCTCGACCGCCGTGCCGGTGCCGCGGTGGCGCCGCAGCGCGGACTTGCGCCCGCCGCGCGACTCCTTGTGCGCGCTGCGCTTGGCGACCGGCTTGCCGTCCACTTCGACCAGCTTGTAGACCATCCCGGCGGTCGGCGCGCCGGACCCGGTGACCACCGAGGTGCCGACGCCGTAGGCGTCCACCGGCTCCGCGCGCAGCGCCGCGATGGCGTGCTCGTCCAGGTCACCGGACACCACGATCCGGGTGTCTTTCGCACCGAGGGAATCCAGCTGCTCGCGGGCGCGGCGGGCGAGCGGGCCGACGTCGCCGGAGTCGATCCGGATCGCGCCGAGCTCGGGCCCGGCGACGCGGACCGCCGTCTCGATGCCCGCGGTGATGTCGTAGGTGTCGACCAGCAGCGTCGTGTCCGCGCCCATCTTGTCCACCTGGGCGCGGAAGGCCGCTTCCTCGCTGTCGTGCAGCAGCATGAAGGCGTGCGCGACGGTCCCGCGCGTCGGGATGCCGTAGCGGCGGCCGGCTTCCAGGTTGGACGTCGTCGCGAACCCGGCCAGGTAGGCGGCGCGGGCGGCGGCGACCGCGGCGTACTCGTGCGTGCGGCGGCCGCCCATCTCGATGATCGGGCGGCCGTGCGCGGCGCCGGACATCCGGGCGGCGGCCGACGCGATGGCGCTGTCGTGGTTGAGGATCGACAGCACCAGCGTCTCCAGCAGCACGCACTCGGCGAACGAGCCGGTGACGGTGAGGATCGGCGAGCCCGGGAAGTACAGCTCGCCTTCGGGGTAGCCGTCGATGTCGCCCGAGAACTCGTAGTCGGCGAGCCAGCCCAACGTCGCTTCATCGACGACCGCGGTGGCCTCCAGCTGCGCCAGCTCGGCGTCGGTGAAGCGGAAGTCCGCGATCGCGTCGAGGACCCGCGCGGTGCCCGCCACGACGCCGTAGCGCCGCCCGTCCGGCAGCCTCCTGGCGAAAACTTCGAACACGCAGGGCCGCACGTGCGTCCCGTCGGCGAGTGCGCTGCCCAGCATGGTCAGCTCGTAGTGGTCGGTGAGCAGCGCAGTGCTGGCCGTGACCGGCTCCGGTGAACCCATGGGGTAAGCCTATTCACCCACATGGCCGGACCTGGCGCGGCGTACCCCGTCACCCCCGTGACACCATGGGGTGCATGTCCACGCCTGTCGCATCCGAACAGACGCAGGTCGAACCGGCCGGAGCGGAAGTCGCCGAGTCGGACACACCGTGGCGGACCGTGGTGTGGAACGACCCGGTCAACCTGATGTCGTACGTGACGTACGTCTTCCAGAAGCTGTTCGGCTACAGCCGTGACCACGCCACCAAGCTCATGCTGGACGTGCACCAGAAGGGCAAGGCGATCGTGTCGTCCGGCAGCAAGGAGAAGGTGGAGACGGACGTGGCGAAACTCCACGCGGCCGGCCTCTGGGCCACCATGGAGCAGCCCTCGTGAACGGTTGGCGGCGCAAGGGCGCGGTGATCCACGCGGGGTTCGAGCAGCAGGAAGCGGCCGTGCTGCGCGGGCTGGTCAGCCAGCTCGAAGACATGCTCACCGCGCGGGCCGAAGAGGCGCCCCAGGACGAGCTCGCCGAGCTCACCGGCATCCGGACCGGGCCCAGCGAGTCGCCGGACGACCCGGTGCTGTCGCGCCTGCTCCCGGACTTCCACAAGCTCGACCCGGACAACCCGTCGCGGGAGGACATCGACTCCGTCGCGGCGATGCGGTCGCTGCACGAGCCGGAGCTGCTCGACATCAAGGTCGGCGTGGCCAAGATCGTGCTCGACACGCTGCCCCGCGACGGCGGCCACGTCCGGCTGACCGAGGAGCAGGCCGACGCGTGGCTGGGTGCGCTGAACGACGTCCGCCTGGCGCTCGGCACCGCGCTCGACGTCACCGAGGACATGCCCGACGAGCTGCCCGAGGACGACCCGCGGGCCCCGCACCTGGGCGTCTACCACTGGCTGACCTGGGTGCAGGAGACGCTGATCCAGGCGCTGACCGGATGATCACCGACGTGCCGGGTGTCCTGGTCGGGCACCACGAGCGGGTCGGCGACGGCTGGGCCACCGGGACGACGGTGGTGCTGGTGCCCGAGGGCGCGGTCGGCGCGGTCGACCAGCGCGGTGGCGCACCCGGCACGCGGGAGACCAACCTGCTGGAGCCGGAGAACCTGGTGCAGCGGGTCAACGCCGTCTGCCTCTCGGGCGGATCGGCGTACGGCCTCGCCGCGGCCGACGGCGTGATGCGGTGGCTTTCGGAGCGCAACCTGGGCTTTCCCGTCGGGACGCAGCCGCACGAGGTGGTGCCGATCGTGCCCGCGGCCGTGCTGTTCGACCTGCCGCGCAGCGACTGGGGCAACCGGCCCGACGCGTCCTTCGGCTACGCGGCGTGCGACGCGGCTGCGCGCTCGTTCGAGCTGGGCACGGTTGGGGCCGGTGCGGGGGCGGCCGTGGGGTCGCTGAAGGGCGGGATCGGCTCGGCCGGCGAAGTCGTCGGCGAGTTCACGGTCGGGGCGCTCGCGGCGGTCAACGCGGCCGGCGAGGCCGTGGACCTGACGACGGGCCGGGCGTACGCCGCCGACCACGGCGATTTCGGCGTCCAGTGGCCTTCACGGGCCGCTGACCTGCCCTCCCGCCGGACGGACCTCAACACGACCATCGGCGTCGTCGCGGTCGACGCGGCACTGTCCAAGGCCGAAGCACGGCGGATCGCCGTCGCGGCGCAGGACGGGCTGGCGCGAGCCGTGCGCCCGGCCCACACGATGTTCGACGGCGACACGGTGTTCGCGCTGGCCACAGGGGCGCACGAGCTGCCGGACGCGAGCGGCCCGTTCGGCGCGGTGGCCCGGCCGGCGGCGCTGGACGCGCTGTGCTCGGCGGCGGCGCGGGTGTTCGCGCGGGCGATGGTGCACGGCCTGCTGGCGGCGACGACGGCCGGCGGGGTGCCGGCTTACCGGGACGTCTGGCCGGAAGCGTTCGGTCAGCCGCCCGGGTAGGGGTCTTCGGGCAGGGCGTCGCCGCTGACCTCGAGGTTCGCCGCGCGGACGACGCTCACGTACTCCTCGTCGATCTCCATGTCGATCCCGCCGACGGACAGGATCGGCCCGAGCGAGGGGTGGATCTCGAGCGGGCCCAGTTCGGTGCTGCGCGGCAGGCGTTCCCAGATCTGCTTCGGCCGGTTCAGGGTCCAGCGGCTGCACGCCAGCAGGGTCACGTGCCGGTCGGTGACCATGACCAGGAACCCGACGCGCATGCGTGAGCGGTTGACGTAGAGCGACATCCCCGGGATCACGTACTGGATCCGCTCGTCCGTGCCCAGGTACATCCGGCATCGATCGCGGATTTTCGACGACAGTGGCACCCGGTCAGTATCCCGGGAACGGCTGGTGAGCGGTAGCTCTCATCATCTGGACGCGCTTTGTCCACCACCTAAGATGTCGGTGTGCTCCGGATCCGCCGTGAACTCGTCGACGAGATCGTCGCCCATGCCCGCCGTGACCACCCCGACGAGGCGTGCGGGGTGATCGCCGGGCCCGAGGGCTCGGATTCCCCCGAGCGGTTCATCCCCATGCTCAACGCGGCCCGGTCGCCGACGTTCTACGAGTTCGACTCCGGTGACCTGCTGAAGCTCTACCGCGAGATGGCCGCGAACGACGAGGTGCCGGTGGTGATCTACCACTCGCACACCGCGACCGAGGCCTACCCGTCGCGGACCGACGCGAACATCGCGGCCGAGCCGGACGCGCACTACGTGCTCGTCTCCACCCGCGACCCCGAAGTGCACGAGTTCCGGTCGTACCGGATCGTGGACGCCGAGATCACCGAGGAGCCGGTCGAGATCCTCGGCTGAGCTCACGGAATAAACCGCCGCGCCACCGGCGTCTGCGTGTAAGAACCCACCGGAGGTAAGAACCCATGGCCGTGACCGTCTCCATCCCGACGATCCTGCGCACCCACACCGGCGGCGAGAAGTCCGTCGAGGCGAAGGGCGCGACCGTCCTCGAGGTCATCGACGACGTCGAGTCCCGCCACGCGGGCATCAAGGGCCGCCTGGTGAAGGAGGAGAAGCTGCACCGCTTCATCAACGTCTACGTCAACGACGAGGACGTGCGCTTCGCCGGCGGGCTCGAGGCCGAGGTCAAGGACGGCGACACCCTGACCATCCTCCCCGCCGTGGCCGGTGGCTGATCGATGGCTCGCTTCGAGTCGCTGCTCGACGCGCTCGGCGGCACCCCGCTGGTCGGGCTGCCCCGGCTCTCCCCGACGCACGACGTGCGCCTGTGGGCCAAGCTGGAGGACCGCAACCCGACGGGTTCGATCAAGGACCGGCCCGCGCTGGCCATGATCGAAGCCGCCGAGCGCGAAGGCAAGCTGCGGCGCGGCTCCACGATCCTGGAGCCGACGTCGGGCAACACCGGGATTTCGCTGGCGATGGCCGCCAAGCTCAAGGGCTACGGGCTGGTCTGCGTGATGCCGGAGAACACGTCGACCGAGCGCAAGCAGCTGCTGCAGGCCTACGGCGCGCGAATCGTCTTCTCGCCGGCCGCGGGTGGCTCGAACGAGGCCGTCCGGCGGGCGAAGGAGCTGGCCGAGGCGAACCCCGACTGGGTGATGCTCTACCAGTACGGCAACCCGGCCAACGCCGACGCGCACTACCGCGGCACCGGGCCGGAGCTGCTCAAGGACCTGCCGACGCTGACGCACTTCGTCGGCGGCCTCGGCACGACGGGCACGCTCGTCGGCGTCGGGCGCTACCTGCACGAGGCGAAGCCGGACGTCCGGATCATCGCGGCCGAGCCGCGCTACGGCGAGCTGGTGTACGGCCTGCGCAACCTCGACGAGGGGTTCGTGCCGGAGCTGTACGACCCTTCGGTGCTCAACGGCCGCTACTCCGTGGGGGCGTACGACGCGTTGCGGCGCACCCGGGAGCTGCTGGAGAACGAAGGCATCTTCGCGGGCATCTCGACGGGCGCGGTGCTGCACGCGGCCTTGGCGGTGGCCGAGAAGGCCGCGGCCAAGGGCGACCCGGCGGACGTGGCGTTCGTCGTCGCGGACGCCGGGTGGAAGTACCTGTCCACCGGGGCCTACGCGGGGTCGCTCGACGAGGCGGCCCAGCGGCTCGACGGGCAGCTCTGGGCCTGAGTCGCCCGGCCTGCCACAGCGCGGGCAGGGCGAGGTCGACACCGTCGGTCCGCGCGAGCCGCTCGGAAGTGGCCACGGTCGCCCCCAGGTCGTCGAACGGCTTCGGCAGCAGCTTGAGCGGCTTGGACAGCGGGCGCCAGAAGGCGTCCCAGTGGATCGGGCGGACGACGCGCGGGCCGAGCGCGCCGACGATCTCCCGCCAGTACCGCTCTCGCCACTCCTCGGTTTGCTTGCCGGCCGCTCCGATGCCGAGGTAGACGACGTCCGCCGAGTAGCCGGTGAGCGCTCCGGGCACGAAGTTCGCCGACGCGTGGACCGCGACGCTGCCCGCCGCGTGCGCGATGTGGAACGAGTAGCACCGCCCGGTCTTGAAGGCTTTCGCCTTGGCCGGCAGCCGGACCGGCTCGGTGATCTCACCGGGCACCCGGTCGCCGGCACTGTGCTCGGTGTCGACCGGGGTCACCGTGAAGGCGCCGAACTCGACGGGCCGGCCCGGGACCAGTTCCTCGAACGGCCCGGCGGCCAGGCCGTAGCCCTCCTGGACCTTCCGGGTCGACGGTGAGCCGGCCAGCGTGGCCCCGGTCAGCTCGGCGACGACCGGCGCGTCGAGGGCGTGGTCGACGTGGAAGTGCGCCATCAGCACGGCGTCGACTTCCGTGATCCCGAGGCGGCGCAGGGCCTCCTCGATCCGGCCGCGGTCCGGCGCCACGCGTGTCGCCAGCTTCAGCAGCGACGGCCGGGAGAAGAAGCCGTCGACCAGGACCGCCGAACTCCCGTCGGTGACCAGGACGTTCGAAACCCCGGCGAACGCCGTGCGCGATTCGGGCATGCTGGGGAGCATGAAGGTCATCGGGCTGCTCGGCGGCATGAGCTGGGAATCCTCGATCGAGTACTACCGGCTCGTCAACGAGCGGGTGAAGAGCGTCCTCGGCGGGTTCCACTCCGCGCACACCGTGCTCTACTCCGTCGACTTCGCCGCCATCGAAGCCATGCAGGCCGACGGCCGCTGGGACGACGCCGGTGCCGAGCTGAACCGGGCCGCCAAGGCCCTCGAAGCCGCCGGGGCCGACTTCGTCGTGCTGTGCACCAACACCATGCACAAGGTCGCCGAGCAGCTGGAAGACGGCCTCGGCATCCCGCTGCTGCACCTCGGCGACGCCACCGCCGCGGCCATCAAGGCCGCCGGTCTCGGCCGGGTCGGGCTGCTCGGGACCGGCTTCACCATGGGGCAGCCCTTCTACCGCGACCGCCTCGCCGCGCACGGGCTCGACGTGCTCGTGCCCGGCGCCGAAGACCGCGACCTCGTGCACCGGATCATCTACGACGAGCTGGTGCTCGGTGTCGTGAAGCCCGAATCCCGCGCGGCCTACCGCGGCGTGATCGCGCGGCTGGCCGGTGCGGGCGCCGAGGGCGTCATCTACGGCTGCACCGAGATCGAGCTGCTTGTCGGGCCGCAGGACAGCCCGGTGCCGACGTTCCCCACGACCCGCCTGCACGCCGAGGCGGCGGTGGACTACGCCCTGGGCACCACCGCGCTGCCCGTGCGGCCCGCCTGAGGTCACACGCCGACCACCGCCTCGCCGCCCGTGTGCGCTTCGTGCTGCGCGACGACCTGCCGCCAGAGCCGCTCGCGCTCCTCGTCCGTGAACTGCGCCGGTGAGACGCCGAACACGTCGGCCGCCGCCGTCCACCAGGCCGGCGGCGACTCGATCAGCTCCTTGACGCCGTGGCGGTTCAGGGTCAGCGCCCGCAGGGTGTCGACGCCGGCCGCGTCGCGCCGCTGGAGCACGCAGACCCGCACGAACCCGGACTCCGGCGCCGTCGACAGCCACGCGTGCTTCTCGGCGAAGTCGGCCATCTCCGCCGGGCCGGGTGCGAAGTCGAAGCCGGTGAAGCTGCCCGAGGGGTCGTGGTCGAACCGCCAGCCACCCGGCGCCACCTCCGACGGCCGCAGCCGGTAGGTGTGCGGGCCCTGGACGTAGGTGCCTTCCCGGAGGGGGAGCGGCTCGTGGAGGCCGTCGCCCAGCCCGGCGTCCACCAGCCAGGTCGCCGACGGGTCTTCGGGCAGGCCGGTGACGGTCAGGGCCAGGTGGTTCCGGTCGACGTTCGGCGCGTCCGCGGCGCCGCCCTGCACCCCGCCGTGGTGGCGCGTGACCTGGTATCCGAGGGCCCGCAGCAGCGCCGAGAACGCCCCGTTCAGGTGGTAGCAGTACCCGCCGCGGCCCCGCAGGATCCGCGCCAGCGACGCCGACGGCTCGAGCGAGGTCGTCCGCCCGAGCTGGATCTCCAGCGGCTCGTACGGCACCCGTTCCACGTGTGCCGCGTGCAGCCGCCGCAGGGCGCCGGCGCTCGGCGGCTCCGCGTCGAGGCCGAGCCGCTGCAGGTATCCGGTGACGTCGAAGTTCCCCATGCCGCCACGGTAGCGGCGACCCCCGACAAAACCCGCGGATCAGGGATTTCACCCGAGGTGGAGGGGCCACGGCCCGCCGTAGCCTCGAAGGGTGAGCACCTTGAGCCCCGCCCCGGAAACCGCCGCCGCCAAGCGCGTGCTGCCGCCGAAGCCGGTGGCGGCCGCGATCGTCGCGCTGTCGTTCACCCTGCTGCTGTACCTGGTCGAGCTGGTCGACGTCATCCTCCCCGGTGACCTCGACCAGGGCGGCATCCACTCGCGGGCGCTGTCCGGGCTGGACGGCGTGCTGTTCGCCCCGGTCCTGCACTCGGGCTGGTCGCACCTGTTCGCGAACACCGTCCCGGTGCTGGTGTTCTCCTTCCTCGCGATGGCCGCCGGAATCGGCCGGTTCGCGCTGGTCACGGCCATCATCTGGGTGGTTTCCGGGCTCGGCGTGTGGCTGATCGGGCCGTCGGACGGCGTCACCGTCGGCGCGTCCGGGCTGGCCTTCGGCTGGCTCGCCTACCTGCTGGTCCGCGGCCTGTTCAACCGCGCGGCCGGGCAGATCGTGGTCGCCGTCGTCCTGCTCGGCGTGTGGAGCGGCATGCTGGCCGGGCTGCTGCCGGGCAACCCCGGCGTCTCCTGGCAGGGCCACCTCTTCGGCGCGCTGGCCGGCGTTCTCGCGGCCTGGCTGACCACCCGCCGGGCCGGCAAAGCCGCGCCGGGTAACCTCGAAGCGTGACGTCTCCGCCCGCTGATGGCCCGATCGGTGTGTTCGATTCCGGCGTCGGCGGGCTGACCGTCGCGAGGGCGATCCTCGAGCAGCTGCCCGCCGAGCAGCTCCGCTACGTCGGCGACACGGCGCACAACCCGTACGGCCCGCTCCCGATCGCCACCGCCCGCAGCTATGCGCTCGCGGCGCTCGACGAGCTGGTCGAGAGCGGCGTGAAGGCACTGGTGATCGCCTGCAACACGGCGTCCGCGGCCTGCCTGCGCGACGCGCGCGAGCGCTACGACGTCCCGGTGATCGAGGTCGTCCTGCCCGCCGCGCGCCGCGCCGTCGTGGCGACGCACACCGGCCGCGTCGGCGTGATCGGCACCGAGGGCACCGTGCGGTCGCGGGCCTACGAAGACGCCTTCGCCGCGGCGCCCGCCATCACGCTGACCAGCGTCGCCTGCCCGCGGTTCGTCGACTTCGTCGAGCGCGGCATCACGACCGGGCGCCAGGTGCTGGGGCTGGCGCAGGGCTACCTCCAGCCGCTGCTCGACGCCCAGGTCGACACGCTCGTCCTCGGCTGCACGCACTACCCGCTGCTGCAGGGCGTGCTGCAGATCGTGATGGGCCAGGAAGTCACCCTGGTGAGCAGCGCGGACGAGACCGCCAAGGACCTCGTCCGCGTGCTGACCGAGGGGGACTTGCTGACCACGCGGGAGACCCCGCCGCGGCACGAGTTCCTCGCCACCGGCTCGGCGGAGCCGTTCACCCGGCTCGCCCAGCGGTTCATGGGGTTCGCGCCAGGTGTCCTCGCTCCCACCACCGCGTGATCGCGGCGGTGGACGCTTAGGGTGTCGTCGTGCGACTGACCATCCTCGGGTGCTCCGGCAGCATCCCCGGGCCGAACGCCGCCGCGTCCGGCTACCTGGTCGAGGCCGAGGGCTTCCTGCTCGGCCTCGAACTCGGCAACGGCACGCTCGCGCAGCTGCAGGCCGTGGCCGACCCGTTCGACCTGGACGCGCTCGTGCTCACGCACCTGCACCCCGACCACTGCGCCGACGTCAGCGCGCTCACCGTCCTGCGGCGCTACCACCCGGCGCCGCCGTACCCGGCCCGCCCGCGGCTGCTGCCGCTGTACGCCCCGCCGGACGCCCCGGTCCGGCTGGCCAACGCCTACGCCCCCAACGAGACCGAGCGGGCCGTCACGGACCTCTCCGACGTCTACGAGTTCCGGCCGCTGCGGCCCGAGCCGTTCCGGATCGGGCCGTTCGAGGCCGTCGCGGTCGAGGTCGACCACCCGACCCCGGCGTACGGGCTGCGGCTCTCCTACGGCGGCCGGATCCTCGCGTTCACCGGCGACACCGGGCCGTGTGCGGCGCTGAACGAGCTCGCCGACGGCGTCGACCTGCTGCTCGCCGAGGCGTCCTGGACGGACTCGGCCGAACGCCCGGCCGGCGTGCACCTGTCGGGCAAGCAGGCCGGTGAGCTGGCCCGTGACGCCGGCGTCGGGCGGCTGCTGCTGACGCACATCGCGCCCTGGACCGACGCCGGGGCGGTGCTGGCCGAGGCTTCGGCCGGGTTCCCCGGCGCCGAGGTCGTCAAGCAGGGTGCCGTCTACGACGTCTGAGCGCGCGGTCATAGAGTGCACGTGTGGCTCGTAAAGATGGCAGGAACGACGACCAGCTCCGCGACATCAAGATCACCCGGGGATTCCAGCAGTGGCCGGCGGGGTCGGTGCTGATCGAATTCGGCAACACGCGGGTGCTGTGCGCGGCGAGCGTCACCGAAGGGGTGCCGCGCTGGCGGGCCGGCTCCGGCCTCGGCTGGGTGACGGCCGAGTACGCGATGCTGCCGTCCGCGACCAGCACGCGCAGTGACCGCGAGTCGGTGAAGGGCCGGATCGGCGGCCGCACGCACGAGATCTCGCGGCTGATCGGCCGCTCGCTGCGGGCCTGCATCGACCTGGCGGCGCTGGGCGAGAACACGATCGTCATCGACTGCGACGTCATCCAGGCCGACGGCGGCACCCGCACGGCGGCGGTGACCGGCGGTTACGTGGCCCTGGCGGACGCGATCACCTGGCTGGGCGCGGCGAACCGGCTGAACGACCCGCAGCCGCTGTCGTCGTCGGTGGCGGCGGTGAGCGTCGGCGTGGTCGACGGCCGGGTCCGGCTCGACCTGCCGTACGAAGAGGACTCGCGCGCCGAGGTCGACATGAACGTGGTGGCCACCGACGCGGGCACCCTGATCGAGGTCCAGGGCACCGGCGAGGGCGCCACCTTCGCCCGGTCCACTTTGGACACGATGCTCGACCTGGCGCTCGCGGGCTGCGCGGAGCTGACCCGCCTGCAGAACGAGGCCCTGGCGCTGCCCTACCCGGGTGAGCTGCCGGAACCGCGCCCGGACAAGAAGAAGGGCTCGAAGTGACGAAGCTGCTTCTGGCTACGCGCAACGCGAAGAAGCTGGGCGAGCTGCGGCGGATCGTGGCCGCGGAAGGTCTTTCGGGCCTCGAGGTGATCGGCCTCGCGGACGTGCCCGACTTCCCCGAGGCACCCGAGACGGCCCCGGATTTCGAGGGCAACGCGGTGGCGAAGGCGCGTGACGCGGTGGCGGCTTGTGGTTTGCCGGCCATCGCTGACGATTCGGGCATCGCGGTCGACGCGTTGAACGGGATGCCGGGGGTGCTGTCGGCCCGGTGGTCCGGGCGCCACGGGGACGACGAGGCAAACCTGGATCTGGTGCTGGGACAGCTTCGTGACGTGCCCGACGAGCGCCGCGGAGCCCAGTTCGTCTGCGCCGCGGCTTTGGTGCTGCCCTCGGGCGAGGAGACGGTGGTCCGGGGCGAATGGCGCGGCACGCTGGTCCGGGAACGACGTGGGGTGAACGGCTTCGGGTACGACCCGATCTTCCGGCCGGACGGCGAGAGCCGGACGTCGGCGGAGATGGAGCCGGCGGAGAAGGACGCGGTTTCCCACCGGGGGCTGGCTTTGCGGGCGCTGCTGCCGGCGCTGCGCGAGCTGGCTTAACTCAGCCGCACGCCGGGGCCGAGCTTTTCGGCGCCGCGATGGGCGGTATCGATCAGCTCGACGGTGATCCGCAGGTCGGCCAGCGGGGTGAGGTCGACGGGTTCCGAGACTTGTTCGAGGACCAGCCGTCGAATTCCGGGCAGTGTGGCTACGAAACTGAGATCGATGGCCGGCGTGTAGTAAATGGTCAACTCGCTCAAAGGCAACCGCGACAGCTCGTGGGCGTTCTTGATGATCGGGTAGCCGAGTGTTATTTCTGTGGCATTCGAAAACTTCTCGGCGATCACTTTCATGTCGACTTCGGTGAAACGTTCGTCTTTGTCGAAATGCAAACCGACATAGATCACTCGCTTTAGTGGTGCGCTTCGGGCGATGAGCTGTGGCGTGCACTCCCAGAGGTTGAGGTTTTTCAGATTCTCCAGTGAGTCCAGTGCATCGAGGTTCTCGATGGTGTACACGGCGTTGAGGGCCAGAAAGCGGATCGGCAGCCCCGCAAGCGCGTTCAAGTTGCGCCAGGGAGTCTCGCAAAAGAGAGTGAGGTTCCGAAGACCGTTCAGCCGGCTCAGGTGCCGGACGTTGGTGTATCTGTTTGCGAAGAACAGGAGCACGTACTTGAGCTGTTTGTGCTTGGTCAGTGGCCTCAGGTCGACTGTGGCGTCGGTGTCGAACGTCACCCCGACTGATTGAAGGCCGGGAGCACCTTCGAGCCAGGACAGGTCGCGGTGGCGTTCCGTGTCCAGGCGAATTTCCAGATCGGTCAGTTTTTTCAATCGGTGAACGTGGGGCAGCAGCCGGCTCGCTCCGATGCTGATCGTCCCGTGGTCCAGGGGAGAATCTGCCAGCACGGTGGCGGCGAATTGTGCTGGTTCGAAGTATTCCCACGCTTGGGCAAGCTGTGCTTGCACTCCCTTGCGCGGATCTCGAGCGTAACTCCGCAGCAGTTGCAATGCATCGTTACCCGCAGTGAGAGCTGCCGCCCGCACCGACGCCGCCGCTGCGGCCTCGGAGAGTCCCTCCAGGCTGGGCGGCAGATAGCGCAGGATCCGATGGCCGATCGAAGCCAGCGAGCGCGTTTCCCGGAGGCTGCGCGGCGGCACCAGCTGCTCACGGATCACCGCCTCCACCCGCTCGATGACAGCCGGATCGGCGTTGCTCACCGTCTCCAGGCACGCCGCCGCCAGCAGCCGCAAATGGCGTGCGTGACGGTGTTCCGCGTCCGCCCGGTCCAAGATCCCGGTCAGCAACGTCCCCGCCTGGTGGTGCTTCGCGTGGCCGCACGCCATCACGAAGGTCTCCCACCACGTGTCCAGGTGCGCCCGGTCGATCAACGTCTCCAGGTGGTCCTGTTCCGTCGCCTCGTTGGCCGCCAAGCACTCCTGGAACGTCCGGTGCACGAAGTCCACCCGGCCCCGCACCGGCTCACGCAGCACGCCGCTGCGCTCGAGCAAGTGGTCCAGGACTTCGGACGGCGTGTGGTCGACGTGCGGCAGCGAAGGCAGCCGACGCGCGACGTGCGACAGCACCCGCTCCTTCGGCAGCTCGACCTTCGACGCCAGCGAAAGCCGCCAAGCCAGGTCGCCCAGCAAGATCTGCTTCTGCGCCTCCGTCAGGATCACGCCGATGCGGCGCTCCGCGTCGCGCAGGTGCAACAGCATCGACAACGCCTTGCGGTACAGGTCCATCCGGTCGCGCGGCAGCTCGGACCGGTGCGCCAGGTTGAGCGCGCACAACATCGCGCACAGCAACGGACTCGCTGCCAGAGTCCGCAGGTGGGGCCGGGAATCGAGCTGGTTCAGCAGCCGGCGCTGGCCCGCGGCCAGGTCGGTGTCCGGGCGGACCGTCCCGCCCGCCGCGGCCGCCTTGTGCCAGCGGGCCACCAAGGCCTGGATGTCGTCCGCGCTCATCGGCTCCAGGAGGACGCAGCCAAAGCCCTCCTGGGCCAGCCAGCGCTGGTCGGCCGCCGCCGTCCGGGATGTCACCACGATCACCGTCCCCGGGAACGCCGAAGACAGCTTGCGCAGCCAGGCCTTGACCTCGCGGCGGTGGCTGGTACCGACCTCGTCGACGCCGTCGACCAGCACCATCGCCCGGCCGCTGCCGAGGATGCGGCGAGCCCAGCCCTCCGGCGGCGCCAGCATCGGCGCGATGTGCGCGAGGAACTCCTCCGGCCGCGGCAACGGCTCGGCGGCGAAGCTCCGCAGCCGGATGGGGAACGGTACCCGGCCGTTCCAACCTTCGAGCTTGCCGCTGAAGCCGGCGCGGGCCGCCGTCACGGCCAGCCAGTCCAGCAGTGTCGTCTTGCCCGACCCGGCCTCGCCCCGGACCAGGACGTGCGTGGTGCCGCTGAGCGCCATCTCGACGCGCATGGTGGCGCTGCTCGCGCGGTCCTGCCGCTTCTCGAACCACAGCTCGTCCATGCGCCGCTCGGCCCGGCGGGGTTCGCCCTCGGGGGAGACGCTCAAGCTCAGGTAGGCCACCGTCAGCGGCAACGCCGGCTGGTCGTCCATCGTCAGGCCGAGCAGCTCGAGCCGGTCGAGGTCGCGGGCAAGCTGGCGGAGGTACGCCGCTTCGAACTCGGCGTCGTGGTCGACACCCTCGGGGGCGGCGAGGCTCGTCTTCGGCACCCGGGCCAGCAGCTCTTCGAGCTGTTCGCTCTGGCGGCCGAGCCGGCCGAGGACGTCGGCGAGCGCGCGGGGCTGGAACGACGGCAGGTGGCGCACCACCTGGACGAGGTGGCGGCACGCCTGGTCCAGCGCCAGCTCGTACAAGGCGGCCGCCTTCGGGGCGAGGAGCCGCTCGCGCGGGAGGTCGCCGCGGATCTTCCTGGCCAGCTGCTCGGGATCCGCGTCCGCTGCCAGCAGCGCCGCGTCGGACAGGTCCGCCGTGGCCAACGCGTCTTCCACCGCCAGGAAGGCCGCTTCGATCTCGTGCTCCGGAAGCGTCGAGAAGCGGTCGGCGAGGATCGGCTCCAGCTGCTCGGCCACCTGCATGCCGATGTGCCGGACGAGGTTCTCCAGCTTGGCCCGCTCCAGCGGCCCCTTCAGTTCACCCGCCGCCAGGTCCACCAAATCGGCGGACCGGGCGATGCCGGCCTTTCGCCGTTGCAACCACGACTTCGCCGCGGCCGAGGCGATCTGGCCGCCGAGCTTGAGTGCCGGCCCCTCCAGGCTCGTCACGGCGTCAGGATGCCAGGCCGAGGTCCCGGATCAGCTTCGCCACGTGGCCGGTCGCCCGGACGTTGTAGAAGGCGTGGGCGATCTTGCCGTCGGCGTCGACGACGAACGTCGAGCGGATCACGCCCAGGTACGTCTTGCCGTAGTTCTTCTTCTCGCCGTACGCGCCCCACGCTTCGATGACCGTCTTCTCGGGGTCACCCAGCAGCGGGAACGTGAGGCCTTCGTTCGCAACGAACTTCGCGAGCTTCGCCTGCTTGTCCGGCGAGATGCCGACGACCTGGTAGCCGGCGTCGTTCAGCTCGGCGAGGTTGTCGCGGAAGTCGCAGGCCTGCTTGGTGCAGCCCGGTGTGCTCGCCGCCGGGTAGAAGTACACGACGACGGACCGGCCGCGGAAGTCGCGCAGCGACACTTCCTTGCCCTCGCTGTCGGGCAGGGTGAAGTCCGGGGCTTCGTCACCGGGGGAAAGGCGCTCGGTCATGCCCCGAGCCTAGCGTCAGGCGGGACCGCAGTAGGTGACCGCGACGGCCTCGGTCGCGCTCGGGCGGATCTGCAGCCGCAGCTGCGTCTGCTCGCGCGGGACCGCGAACGCCAGCGTGATGTGCACCGAGCGGCCCGGCATGACGTCCTTGCCCGCGTCGGTGATGCCGGTGAAGCCCTGGGTGGTGTCCACGACCTGCTTGACCGCGGCGCCGCTCGAGGTGGCGGTCACGTTGAGGCCCGAGAGCTTGTACGTCGTCGAGCCGTCGTTGGTCAGCTGGACGTCGAAGGCCGCGCCGCGCGGGCTCTGCGGGTACGCCGACGGGCTGGGCCGGAACGACTGCGGGGAGCCGACCGAGATGGTGAGGCCGCTGGCGAACCGGTGGTCGGCGCCGAACTTGAGGTCGTGGCCCGCCGGGGAGACCGAGGCGCCGGCGCCCGCGGGGGAGCCGGCCGCGCCGAGGGCCGCGGTGCCGTCGTGAGCCGAGGGGACCCCGCACGCCACCGCCAGGCCGAGCAGTCCTGCGGTGAACATGATCTTGCGGGTGCGCGCGAGCGCCATTGCGGGTACTCCAGTCGGCGGGTCGGGTGCCGTCGGCAACGGGGGATTGCCGGGCGAACCCGCTCCACTCTGGCCGTGATCGCGCGCGGTTACGAGGCGCAACCGGGGGTTGTCGCGCACCTGGTGCCACCCCGTGGCCAATCCGTGACCGGAACGGCACGGCTGGTGACAATCTTTGGCCACATGCCACTTAAACCGCGAGCGCGAACAACAGGATGAAGATCGCGACGCCGGCCACCCACGCCGCCATCAGCCAGCCGAAATCCCGGACCGGGTCGACCGCCCGGCTCTCTTCGCCCGGCACGTACACGCCGCGTTCCTCGAACCAGTCCACCCAGCGGGCGATCCAGTGCAACGGATTGCGCGACGACATGCTTCACCTCCGGGGGCGCGTTTCCCCCGTCACAGTACGCGTTCGGCCACGCACGCCGGAAGACGCGGGCGGCCGTCCACTTCCGACAGGCCACGGCCGGGTGAACCTCGGTGCCACTCGTGTAGAAACTCAGGCGAGTCCGTGACGGCGCAGGATCGCCACCGCACGCACGGTCGCGTAACCGCGCCATTCGAGCGCCGCGGCCGGCGAAAAGCTCGCGAAATCCACCCGCCAGCCACCATCGTCCTGTTGCGCGGCCGCGAGCCGCCGCAGTTCGGCCTCGATGACGTCGTCGGCGAACAACGCGCGCGCCGGGCGGTCCGGCAGCGGGGCGAAGTCCAGGGCACGGAGGGTTTCGCCCTCCGAACCACCGTCCACCGGGGCCAGTCCGTCGGCCGGGACGAACGCGGCGAGGTGCGCCAGGAGCGCGGGCGCCTCCTCGTGGAGGTCGTGCGCCGCGTCCGCGAACTGCACCGCGAAGGACAGCGCGATCGCGTGCGGCGGCGCGGAAAGCTCGCGGATGGCGCGGAAGCAGTACCGGGTCGCCGCGGCCAGCCACGGGTGCTCGCGCACGGCCCGGTCGTGGCGGGCGACGCGCAGGGCCACGCCCGCGGTGAACGCGGTGCTCTGCAGGGTGGCCTCCGCCGGATCGGCCTGGACCCAGAAGGGCGCGCAGCCGGCCGGGTCCGCCACGGGCCGGGCGAAGGGCAGGCCACCGTCCGGACGGGACGCCGTGGCCAGCCAGTCGCAGAGCTTCGCCGCGTGCGGTGTCGTCGCCGGGGCGATCTCCTCGAACACCTCGAAGGCGTGCAGGGCGCCGCCGGGCTGGCTTTCCGGGGCCCGCAGGTCCGGCTCGAGGCCCCAGCCGTAGCCGCCGTCGGCGTTGCGGTAGCCGTCGACGGCGGCCAGCACCGCGTCGGTGCCGGTGGCGCCGCCGAGCAGCTCGAAGCGGCGGCGGTCGAGGAGGCGGGCGTGCGTCGCCATGAAGGACGCCGCCGCGGGAAGGTTCACGGACATGCCGCCAGCCTCGCACCGGTGCGGCCGGCGGTCTTGAACGGATCGGACCTCAGGGCAGCCGGGGGCCGACGGAGGGCGCCTCGCGCAGCCGCGCCGCGTCCTGCCCGGGTGGGGCGCCGAACAGGCGCCGGTACTCGCGGTTGAACTGCGAAGGGCTGTCGTACCCGACGAGGTGCCCGACACCGGCGACGTCACCCGCGTCGGCCAGCAGCAGCGACCGGGCTTCCTGCAGGCGGATGCGCTTCTGGAACTGCAGCGGGCTCATCGCCGTCACCGCGCGGAACTGGCGGTGGAACGCCGACGCGCTCAGCCCGCTCAGCCGCGCGAGCTCCTCGATCCGCATCGGCTCGGCGTAGTTGGCCCGGATCCAGCGGATGGCGCGGCCGACGTGGGCGGCGCCGCTGTCGGCCAGGCCGATCCGGCGGACCAGGCCGCCGTGCGGGCCGGTCAGCAGCCGCCAGAGGATTTCCCGCTCGATCAGCGGCGCGAGCACGGGCGCGTCGGACGGGTGGTCGAGCAGCCGCAGCAGCCGCAGCGCCGCGTCCAGCAGCTCCGGACCGGCGTCGTCGATGGCGATGGGGGACGCGGGTGGGGTGCGAGGCGGCGCTTCGAGCAGCAGCGGGGCGATCGCCGCGGGCCGCAGGGCCAGGCCGAGGCCCAGCGCCGGCGTCCGCGGGGTCGCGCCGACGAAGTGGCCGGTCACCGGCAGGTCGGTGCCGACCAGCAGGTATTGCCCGGCGCGGTACTCGTGCACGTGGTCGCCGAGCAGCAGCCGCTTGCCGCCCTGGGCCATGACGACCAGCAGCGGCTCGGCGAGCGAGTGGTGCGGTTCGCTCGTTTCCACTTTGGACAGCAGCAGGCCCGGCACCGGCGTGCGCAGGTCGGCGTGCGCGTGCCGGGTGACGAGGTCGCGGAGTTGTTCGAGCACTCGTCCAGATAACCGGGTCCGAGAGGATCGTGCAAGAGGTCGGGGCGATCGGTCTACCGGTGACCAGGGTGTTCGCGGTTTCCTGGTCTCAGTCGATCCACTGAGCAAGGAGAGTTTCGTGTCACTCGATCACTACGTCACCCTCGGCCGGTCCGGCCTCCGCGTCAGCCCCTTCGCCCTCGGCGCGATGACCTTCGGCGAAGACCCCGGTGGCGCCGGCTGCGGGGTCGAGGAGTCCGAAAAGATCCTCGCGACCTACCTCGACCTCGGCGGCAACTTCGTCGACACGGCGAACTTCTACACCAACGGGCATTCGGAAAAGATCCTCGGCGACTTCTTCGCCGCCCGCCCCGGCCTCCGCGCGCGAGTGGTGCTCGCGTCGAAGTTCTTCGGCAACCTCTTCCCCGGCGACCCCAACGGCGGCGGCGCCGGCCGGGCGTCGATCATCGCCCAGCTCGACGAGACGCTCCGGCGGCTGCGGACGGACCACCTCGACCTGTACTGGCTGCACAACTGGGACCGCCGCACGCCGATCGAGGAGACCATGCGGGCCCTCGACGACCTGGTGCGCGCGGGCAAGATCCGGTACGTCGGCTTCTCCAACACCCCGGCGTGGGTCACCGCGCAGGCGCAGGCGACCGCCTTGCTGCGCGGCTGGACGCCGTTGATCGCGCTGCAGGTCGAGTATTCGCTGCTGGCGCGGACGGTCGAGGGCGAGCTGGCGCCGTTCGCGCTCGACCAGGGCCTGGCGCTGGTGCCGTGGAGCCCGCTGAAGAACGGTTTCCTGTCGGGCAAGTACCGGCGTGGCGCTCCGGCGCCGGAGTCCGCCCGCGCGGCTTTCGTCGGCGGTCCGTCCGAAGCGGAGTTCGCGGTCGTCGATGCCGTCGCCGCGATCGCCGGGGAGATCGGTTCGACGTCCGCGGCGGTGTCGCTGGCGTGGTTGCGCGCGCGGCGCGGAACGGTGGTCCCGATCATCGGCGCGCGGCGGCTGGAGCACCTGACCGGCAACCTCGCCGGGCTGGAGGTGACGCTGACGCCGGCGCAGCTGGCCCGGCTGGACGAGGTGTCGGCGCCGACGCTGGACTACCCGGCCCCGATGCACGGCGCCCAGCGGGCGATGCTCCAGTTCGCGGGCACGACGGTCGACGGTGAACCGTCCACTGTGTACCCGTCGTTGCTGCAGAGCGACGTCCGCTACTGAAGGACGCTAACTGCGGAACGTGCGGCGGTAGGTGTCCGGTGGCACGCCGACCGTGCGGTTGAAGTGCCGCCGCAACGTCGTCGCCGTGCCCATGCCGACCGCCTCCGCGACCGCGTCGATGCTCGCGTCCGTGTTCTCCAGCAGCTCCTGCGCGCGGCGGATGCGCTGGTTCAGCAACCACCGCAACGGCGTCGTGCCGGTGGCCGAACGGAAGTGGCGGCCCAGGTGGCGGGAGCTCATGTTCGCGTGGGAGGCCAGGTCCTCGACCGTCAGCGGGCGGTCGAGGCGGGTGGTGATCCACGGGAGCAGCGAGGCCAGCGGGTGGTCGTCGCGGGTGGGGACCGGCGCCGTCACGAACTGGGCCTGGCCGCCCGCTCGGTGCGGTGGTACCACCAGGCGGCGGGCGATCGCGTTGGCCGCCGCCGGGCCGTGGTCGGCGCGGACCAGGTGGAGGCACAGGTCCATGGCCGCCGCCTTGCCCGCCGAGGTCAGGACCTGGCCGTTGTCGACGTAAAGGACGTCCGGGTCCACCGTCACCCGCGGGTAGCGGGCGGCGAGGACGTCCGTGTGGGCCCAGTGCGTGGTGGCGCGCAAGCCGTCCAGCAGACCGGCCGCGGCCAGCACGAACGCGCCCGTGCACAGCGACGCCACCCGTGCCCCGCGGGCGTGGGCGGCGCGCACCGCGTCGACCAGGCCGGCCGGCGGGTCCGCGTCGACGTCGGCCCAGCCCGGCACGAGCACCGTGTCCGCGCGCGCCAGCCGGTCGAGGCCGTGGTCCGGCTCCAGCAGGAACCGGCCCACCCGCACCGGGGCGGGGCCGCAGACCGCGAACCGGTACCGGGGGTCGTCACCGAACACCTCGGTGGCGATCGTCAGCTCGAACGACAGCATCCCGTCCGTGGCGGCGAGGGCGACAGCGTGCATGTCCGAAAGTGTACGCAGCACGTCGTTCCGGACACTGGTGGCGGCGACCGGCGCTGGCCAGGATTGCCTCATGACTTCGGTACTGGTTTACGGCGCTTACGGGCACACCGGCCGCTTCGTGGTGGCTGAACTGCGGGAACGCGGTTACGACGTGGTCCTTTCCGGACGGAACCCGGCGAAGCTGCCGGGCGGGCGGCCGGCGTCGGTCGACGATCCGGCCTCCCTCGACCGCGCGCTCGAGGGCGTGGCCGCGGTGATCAACTGCGCGGGCCCGTTCGCCGAGACGGCCCTGCCGGTCGCCGAGGCGGCCATCCGCGCCGGCGTCCCGTACGTCGACGTCGCCGCCGAACTCGAGGCGAACCTCGACACCCTCGCGCTGACCGCCGACACCGCCGTGGTGCCCGCGATGGCGTTCTTCGGCGGCCTGGCCGACTTGCTGGCCACGGCGGCGATGGGCGACTGGACGGCGGCCGACGAGGTGCACGTCGCCTACGGGCTCAGCGGCTGGCGCCCCACGGCCGGGACCCTCGCCGCGGGCCGGGTGTCCCGGGAACGCCGTGGCGGCAGGCGCATCCGCTTCGCGGGAGGACGGCTGGAGTACCGCGACGACGCCCTGCCGACGCGGGAGTGGCCGTTCCCCGAGCCGCTCGGCCCCCGGCCCGTCCTCGGCGAGTTCTCGATGGCCGACATCGTCACCATCCCGCGGCACTTGGAGGTGCGCGACGTCGTCAGCTACATGACGGTCGACGCGGCGGAAGGCCTGGCGGCGGCGGGCGAGCGCGACGCGGCCGAGACGTTCGTGGTCGACGTCGTGGTGCGAGCCGGGAACGACGAACGCCGGATCGTGGCGCGCGGCGAGGACATCTACGCGGTGAGCGCGCCGCTGGCGGTGGAGGCGGTGGACCGGATCCTGACCGGGCGGGCGAAGGGGAAGGGCGTCGCGCCGGCGGGGGAGATGTTCGACGCCGCCGACTTCCTGCGGGCGCTGGCCCCGCACATCACGGTCGAGTAGGCCGCTGGGCCGGGGGGCGTTCTTCGCGGAGCACGGGGCGCATCACGGGGCGGGTCAAGGCGACCGCGTCGCGGTCCAGGACCGCAGCCACATCGGGGCGGCGGAATTCCCGGATGGCGTAGTAGCTGAGGGTGATGAGCATCGCGAGCTCCAGCGCCGCGAGAATGCGGAAGTCGACGGGGCCGACGGCCCGTTCGCCGCCGGGTGTCCCGAACAGCGCCGGAATGCAGCTGAGGAGGGAGACGAACTGCACGACGATCGGCACGTACCAGAGGCGCCGGGAGTAGTAGAAGGCGAGCACGACCGTGAGCAGATCGGCGAGGTAGAAGTACCGCTCGTGCATCGAAGGCAGCACGTAGGGCACGAGGATGGCGGAAACGGAGCCGATCAGCAGGATCTGCGGAACCGTCATTTCGGCCCGCGCGATCAGGAGCAGCAGGCAGAGGGTCAGGATCAGCAGGCCGGTGACCAGGACGCCGGCGGTGTGCATGACGCCGGTGTCCTGGACGCCGCGGAAGAACTGCCAGACCGACGGCGCGTTGAGCGTCATCTCCGGGTAGATCCCGGACTGGCGGGGGTAGATGGTCAGCAGCCGGATCGGGTCGGCGCCGATGAGGATCGCGGGGACGTCGAGGGCCAGGTAGACCGCGGGGATGGCCAGCAGGGTGCGCCAGGGCACCTTGCCGAGCAGCACCATCGCCAGCAGCAGCGGCAGGATGAAGATCGCCTGCAGTTTGAAGGACAGCGCGAGCCCGAAGAACGTGCACGCCCACCACGGCTGCTTCCGGAGCAGGAAGTAGACACCGCCGAGGGCGAGCGAGGCGTAGATGGAATCGCCTTCCGCCCACATCGCGCCGTTGATCACCACGGTCGGCAGCATGAAAACCAGCAACGCGGCGAGCGCGGGCGTCCAGCCAGACGGGTACTTGACGGCGACGATCCGGTAGGCGAAGTAAGCGGCCACGATGTCGAACAACACCGACAACGCCTTGATGCCGCCCATCGGCGGTAGCGGAAGGTAAGTCAGGATCACCAAGAGGTAGCGGTAGGGCGCGTTGAGGTCGGAGAAATCCTCCTTCAGCGCGCGGAAACCGCCGTGCTCGACGATGAAGTCGTACCAGGGCCGGTAGAAATCGCGGTAGTCCGGGGTTTGGAAACGAATGAGGGACCACCGCACGCCGATCGTGAGAAGCGCGATGGCCACGCCGAGGCCGATCAGGTACAGCCGTCGAGCTCGTTCCGGCGGCGCCTGCCGCCGCTCCGCCGGTTCTGTTGCCGTGCGCTCGGATACTGCAGTCATCAGTACTCGTCTTCCCCCGCCGAGTTGAGCAGTGTGGCCGACCCGGTGCCACGCTGTGGAACGCAGCATATCCCGCACGGATTCGCCCGCGGCCCCCGGCGGGGCACGACGAGCGAGGCCGGCGCGCACCTGCGCACGCAGACCCCGCCCACGCGCGAGTGGGCCCGGAGAGACTCGAACTCTCACTGGCACGGACCTAAACCGTGTGCCTCTGCCAATTGGGCTACGGGCCCCCGGCGCTTCGCAGCCTAGCGTGCGGCGTGGCCCCTGCGGAGGCGGCGGGGCGGTCGACTAAGTTGGGGCCTTGGAAGTCCCTTGCGGCGAGGAGGACAAGTGGCCCGCGATCCCGAGACGATCGAGCGTGAGATCGAGCAGGCTAGGACCGCTCTGGCGGCGACGCTCGACCAGCTGACCGTCAAGGCCGACCCGAAGAAGCTCGCCGACGCGGCCAAGGACGGCGTGCGCGCCAAGCTGGACAACCCCAAGGTCAAGTTCCCGCTGATCGGCGCGGGTGTCCTCGTGGTGGTCCTGCTGGTGCGCAAGCTCCTCAAGTAGCGCTCAGGCCTGTTTCGCCGGCGCCTTGCTCTCGGCAGCGGGCGCCGGCGCTGCCGGGCTCTTGCGGTCCTCGACCGCCTTCGGCAGCTGCTTGCTCGGCGGCAGCTGCGGCTTCTTGTCCGCCGCCGCCACAGTCTCCTGCTCGGGCACAGTCTCCTGCTTGGACACAGTCTGCTGCTTCGGCACGCTGCCGGGCGGCGGGACCTCGAGCGGCGGCAGCTTCGGGAGCGTCAGCCGGGCCGTCATGTACGCACTGGTGAAGTCCAGCGCACTCCCGTTGAGCAGGTGCACCACCGTGGTCTTGCCGTCGCCGGCGAGCTCCTCGACCAGCTGGTCGGCCCGGTCGCGCGCGGCGATGATGCCGGGCGCTCGCGCGGTCAGCTCCTTACCGCGGCCGCTGACCGTGATGGCCCAGTCGGCGTCGTCCTGGACGTACGTCGCCGTGATCGCTTCCACCATCTGCCTCACGCCCCTCTCCCTCACCAGCATCCTTACACAACCGTGACGCGGTCACCGCGGTTTCGTGACGTGGTTCCCGCGCCCCTCCTCAGGTCGCGAAGGTCCAGCACACTTTCTACCTTGTCATCGGTACCGTAGAGCAACTCTGTGTCACAGGACACGACAACGCTGAGTAACGACCAGATGGCCTAGTGCACGCGCAGGCTAACGTGCACGCTGCCGCAGGCCGGTCCACAGCACGTCCATGGCGTATTCGGTGGCCGTCTCGGGGCTCACTTCGTCGTGGCGCTCGCACCAGATCGCGAGCCGTTCGCACGCTCCGACCACGAATTCCGCGGCCGCTTCGGCCCGCAGGTCGTCCCCGGTGTCGAAGTGGCCGCTCATCAGCGCGGCGATGAGGTCGGTCTGCTGCCGCCGGGTCTCCTCGACCTCGTCGGCGGCCGGCGTGCCGATCAGCACCATCTCGTGCCGCAGCAGCGACCACGCCTGACGCCGTTCCCGGATGAAGACGAAGAAGGCCAGCAGGCCGCGCCGCAGCGCGTCTTCGGCGTCCACCGCGCCGACCGTCGCCTGCTCGGTGACCTCGCGCAGCACCGCCCGCGACTCCCGGATGCAGGCCAGCAGCAGGCCTTCCTTCGAGTTGAAGTACTCGTAGAGCATCGGCTTCGAGACGCCCACCAGTTCGGCGATCTCGTCCATCGACGCCGCCGCGTAGCCGCGTGCCGAAAAGACCTGCTCGGCGACCTCGATCATCTGCCGCATCCGGTCGGCCCGGGGCATGCGCTTGCGCTTCGCGGTGGTCACGGGCCACACTCTACCGCTGGTAACCTACTCCCAGTAAGTTGGACGACGGGTAACAGGAACTCGGAGGCGTCATGGGCAACCGCACGGAGACCGGGGTCGTCATCGTCGGGACCGGGTTCTCCGGTCTCGGCATGGCGATCCAGCTGCTCGAAGAGGGCCGGGAGGACTTCGTCATCCTCGAGAAGGCCCACGACGTCGGCGGCACCTGGCGCGACAACAGCTACCCGGGCTGCGCCTGCGACATCCCGTCGCACATGTACTCGTTCTCCTTCGAGCAGAACCCGGGCTGGTCGCGGGCCTACTCGCCGCAGCCGGAGATCTGGCGCTACCTGCGCGAGGTCGCCGACAAGCACGACCTGCGCCGGTTCGTCCGGTTCGGCCAGGAGATGACCGGCGCCCGCTGGGACGCCGAGGAGAACCGGTGGCACGTCGCCACGAGGGGCGGCGACGAGTTCACCGGTACCGCGCTGGTCGCCGGGGTCGGCGCGCTCCACCTGCCGATGATCCCGGAGCTGCCCGGGATCGAGAAGTTCGCGGGTCCGGCCTACCACTCCGCGCGGTGGCGGCACGACGTCGACCTCGCGGGAAAGAAGGTCGCGGTGATCGGCACCGGCGCCAGCGCGGTCCAGTTCGTGCCGAGGATCGCGCCCGAGGTGGCGGAGCTGACGCTGTTCCAGCGGACGCCGCCGTGGATCATGCCGAAGGCCGACCACGAGATGTCCGGCCGCACGCGGGCGCTGTTCAAAGCGTTCCCGCCGGCCCAGCGCGCCTACCGCACCCTGCTCTACTGGCTGCTCGAAGCGCGGGCGATCGGCTTCAACGGCCAGTCGTGGGTGATGAAGCTCGGGCAGCGGATCGCCAAGCGCACCATCGACCGCGCGATCGAGGACCCGCAGCTGCGGCGCAAGGTGACCCCGGACTACACGATGGGCTGCAAGCGCGTGCTCGTCTCCAACGACTACTACCCGGCACTGGCGCGCGCCAACGTCGACGTCGTCACCGAGGGCGTGCGGGAGGTCCGCGAGCACAGCATCGTCGACGCCGCGGGCGTCGAGCACGAAGCCGACGTCCTCATCTACGGCACCGGCTTCCACGTCACCGACGCCTTCGACGACCTGGAGATCGTCGGCCGCGACGGGCGCAACCTCGGCAAGGAGTGGGCGACCGAGGGGATGCGGACGCACCTCGGGATCACCGTCGCGGGGTTCCCGAACCTGTTCTTCCTGCTCGGCCCCAACACCGGCCTCGGGCACAACTCCGTCGTGTTCATGATCGAGGCGCAGATCTCCTACATCGCCGAGGCGCTGCGGCTGGCCGCCGGCCGGGCGATCGAGCCGAAGCCCGAAGTCCAGGAGCGGTTCAACACGCGGATCCAGCGCAAGCTCGCGAAGGGCATCTGGACCCGCGGCGGCTGCAAGAGCTGGTACCTGGACGCGAAGGGCGTCAACCGGACGATCTGGCCCGGCTTCACCTGGCGCTACTGGCTGGACACCCGGAAGGTGCGGCGCGAGGACTTCCAGGTCGGCTGAGGGTCGTGAGTGTTTAGGCGGGTTCTAACCCGCCTAAACACTCACGACCGCCGGGGGATCAGCGGGAGGTGTAGCGGCGGAGGTGGGCGATCAGGTCGACGGTCGGCATCCGGCACAGCTCGGCCATCCGCTCGAGGGCGGGCAGGTCGAGGGCGATCTCGCCGCCGCCCTGCTCGCCGGCCTGCCGCAGGCGGTCCTCGGCCCACCGGCGCAGCGGCGACAGGTCGGGAGGGGCGTCGGCGACGACCTTGCGCAGGTCGACGCGGACCCGCCCGGGCTCGTCCAGGAACACCCGGCGGTGCACCTTGGCCAGCAGGTCCTGGGGCAGTTCGTCCATCGCGACGCACAGCTCGACCAGGCGCACGACGGAGCACTGTCTGGTGCCCAGCTCGTAGGTGGCCAGCGTCTGCAGCGAGATCTCGCTCTGCAAGTGCTGGTTCAGCTCCTTGCGCGTCCACCCTCGGCTGCGCCGGAGCTTGCGGAGCTCGTCTCCGAGGATCCGCTGGTACTCCTCAGCGTCGATCAGCACATCAATGTCCCCTGCCGTGCGCTCCCGCGGCACCCGCACGGGCGTGATAATTCCCGTGCAGGTGCACCCTCACGTGTATGTAAGTGCGCTGGCGCCCGGCCCTTACGCGATTTCGGGCATGTCTTTGATACCGATTGCGCGAGTTAGGCCGAATGGGTTAACGACGGCTCGCTCACCGGCTCAGTTCACGCAGGGAACGCCCTCGGCGGTGATCGGCTTTTCCTCGTCGGCCCCGGCCGGCGGGGGTGCGGCGGCCTGCGACGTCGCTCCCGGCGCACCGGCGCCCGAGCCCGCGTCGGAGGTCGTGCCCTGGTAGTCGGCGCCGAGGAACACCGTCACGTGGCCCGCGGCCACGCTCTTGTCCTCCTGGATCGTCGGCGAGCCGCCCAGGGCGGACGCGACGGCCTGGCCCTTGTCCTTGCCGCCCTTCGGCACCCAGATCACCGTGGTCTTGCGCGAGGTCGCGTTGGACGTTTCGCCGGAGGTGAAGCCCTTGCCTTCGAGGGTCTTGGCGACGCCCGCCGCGAGGCCGGTGCGCCCGGAAGCGTTCCGGACGTCGACCGTGGTCGCCTTGTTGGCGGGGTCGGCCTGCTGGGCGGGCGGAGCTGACTCGCCCGGCTGCGGCCCGGCGAGCCCCTGCACGAACTGCTTCACCGCGGTGGGGTCGACCTGGATGGCCGAGCCGTCTTCGGGGGTCTTGTAGTCGATGTTCTTCACCGGGATGGTGCGGAACTCGAGCTGGCCGCCGGTCAGGCCCTTCATCTGCTGGGCGAACCCGAAGATGTCCCAGTGCTGGCTGAGCACGACCGACTTCTTGATCGCGTCGATCAGGTCGTTGAGCTTGCCGGGGTTGGTCAGCGTGCCGGCCGAGAGCACCTTGCGGGCCATGCCGGCCATGAACACCTGCTGGCGCACGACGCGGTCGAGGTCGCCGTTCGGCAGGCCGTGGCGCTGCCGGACGAACTCGAGGGCTTCGACGCCGGAGATCGTGTGCTGGCCCTTGGTGAAGTTCGCGCCGGAGTACTCGTCCTTGACGTTGTTGTTCAGGCAGACGTCGACGCCGCCGACGGCCTTGGTGATCTCGCTGAAGCCGAGGAGGTTCACCGCGGCGTAGTTGTCGATGGTCGACCCGGTGAGGTTCTGGACGGTCTCGATCAGCTCGCGAGCCCCGGCCTGGTTGGCCTGGACGTCGAGCTCCTTCGGGTCGGTGACGCCCTTCTTCTGCAGGTCCTTGCGGGCCGTCAGCATCGCCCGCGCGTACGCCGAGTTGATCTTGTGCTTGCCGTAGCCGCCGGGGATGTCGACGTAGGTGTCTCGCGGCAGCGAGATCGCGACGGCCTTGCTGCCGTCGTTGGGGATGTGCACGAAGATCAGCGAGTCGGTGTTGAGCTCGCCGTCGGCGTCGCCGGCGCGCAGCTCGTCGAGCACCTCGCGCGGCAGCGGGTTGCCCTGGGCGTCGGTGCGGCTGTCGAGGCCGACCAGCAGGATGTCGCGGGCGCCGTCGGCGGGCTTCTCGCCACCGCCGCCGTCGCTGATCACGTTCGTGTAGTTGAGCCCGTTGACCAGGCCCTGCATGGCCGCCCAGGCGTACCCGGTCAGGCCCATCACCAGCAGCGAGACGACGGTCAGCGCGATCTTCGCGCCGCGGAAGGAGTTGCGGCCGGCGCGCGCGGCCGGGCGCGGCTGCGGACGGCGGGACGCCGGCGGCGCCGCACGGCGGGCATCCGCCGGCTCGCGACGCGGTGCCGGGCGGCGCGCCGGGTTGGCGCGCCGTGCGTCGTCGCGGCCTGGCTCGTCCTGCCAGGGCCGGGCGGGGCGACGGCCGCCTTGCCCGTTCCGAGGCGGGTGGTCCACGCGGGCGACTCCTCACTCCATCGATCGGGTGGTGCTGAGGGATGGACGCATGGTGCCTCCCCCGGGTTGCCGTAGCGTTACACATCCCCCTGCGAATGTGCTCCGCGCCACCCAGTTTCCCGCACGTTCGATGGTTTCGCCTGGTCAGGACGCCACGTTCGCCGGCGGTCGAACCGGGATGAGCGTCCCCGCGGCGGCCAGCAGGGCGAATGCGGCCGTCACCGCGTGGAGGGTGACGCCGAGGAAGCCGGGCGTGCTGCCGTCGGCGGCGAACAGCAGCGACGGCGCGCAGGCGAGCGCGGTGGCCAGCCACGTGCCGGTCGCCGCGCCGGCCCCGATCCGGATCGTGTGCAGCAGGAAGACCCCGAGCAGCAGGTGCACCAGGCTCTGGATCGGGTCGAGCCGCAGGCCGAGCAGGTCGGCGTCGGCGGCGACCCCGCCGAAGCGGGTCAGCGCGAAGCCGAACACGCCCAGCGTCGCGTAGCCGGTCCCGAGCCCGGCCGCGGCCCGGGTGAGCACCGCCGTCCGGCGGCCGGGGTGGTCGGCCGCGCGCGGCTCCCGGACGCCGTGGGTGTGCCGTTCGAACCACCAGAAGACCAGCGTGGCGGGCACCGCGAGCAGCCCGACCGCGACCAGCGTGCGCGGGCGGATCAGCCAGCTGACCCCGTCGGCGATCCGGCCGGGCAGGTACACGACGGCGACCAGCAGCAGCATCGCGGCGAGGAACGCCAGGTAGAGGCTCATCGGCGCGCGCAGGACGAACCGGCACGCGCGGGCGACGCCCGGCCGGTCGCCGAGCCTGGCGAGCGGGCGGGCCAGCAGCCCGAGCACGCCCAGCTGGACGAGGCCGAGCAGCAGCACGCCCCACGGCGGGGCGGAGAACGCGGCGGGCGCGCCCGGGCTGCCGAGCAGGACGGGTGGCCCGTCCCGCAGGACGCTCATCCCGGCGAGACCCGCGACCCCGGCCGCGGCGGCCGCGACGAGCAGCCGGCGCGCCGGGCGAACGCCGTCGGCGTGCGCGAACGCGAGCTGCTGGGCGAGCAGGGCGATGGCGAACGTCGCCACGTACCGCGGCAGCGGCGAACCGGACCAGCTCGCGGCCAGCTCGCCGCCGGCGATCAGGGCGAGCAGCCCCGCGGCCGCGGGCACCGGCGCCCGGCGGTGCAGGGCCAGCAGCGGGGGTGCGCACACGATCGTCAGCAGGTAGACGCCGAGCAGCCAGAGCGGGTGCAGCGCGATCCGCATCACCGTCGCCGTCGTCCCCGCCGGGCTGCCGAGCAGTTCGAGCGCGAGCGGCGTCAGCAGCGCGACGACCGCGAAGATCAACGCCGGGCGCAGCAGCGGGCTCGCGCGTTCGGCCAGGTAGTGGCGGTAGCCGCCGCCGGCTTGCTGCTCGGCGCGCCAGCCGGCCGCGTTGGCGTGGCCGCCGGCGAAGTAGATCAGCGGGGCGAGCTGGGCGAGCCAGGTGAGCGGCCACAGCGCCGTCTCGGCCCCCCCGGCCCAGTGCGCGAGCGCGGTCACGGACTCGCCGAGCAGCAGGACGACGACCCCGCCGGCGCCGAGCAGGGCCCACCGGCTGATCTCCGCGGGTGCGGCCGCGGGCACGGGCGCCCGCGGCACGCGGCGCGCCCGCAGCCAGCCGCGCAGCCGGAAGACCAGCAGGCAGGCGATCACCAGCACCCCGGCGACCATCGGGCCGATCGGGTCGCCGACCGGCGGGCCCCAGCGCTGGTGCCACGAGTTGACGACCAGCCCGGCCGAGTAGAAGGAGGCGACGACCCGGCAGGTGAGCGCCGAGTTCATCGGGTTGAGGTCGCAGGCGTGGTGCATGTCGTAGGCCAGGCGGTCGTCCAGGGCCTCGCGGACCTCGGGGCCGAGCGGGTGGCCCTTGCGGTCGGCGTACCGGAGCAGGTCGTAGCCGAGGTCGTGGGCCTTGCACGGCACGGCGTAATCCCACTTCGTGTTGTCGTCACCCCACGGCGTCGAGCAGCCGCCGTCGACGTGCACGGCGCGGACCGTGCCGTCGCGGGCCGGCAGCGCGCCCGGGGTGACGCCGCTGAGCGCGGTGAAGTCCTTCGGCAGCCGGGCGAGCGCGTCGGGGTGCGGACCGGGGTGGACCAGCGCCTCGACGGCGTTCTGCGCGGCCAGCACGTCACCGGTCGGCGGGCCCTGGTCCGGCGGGGCCGGCGGGCGCGAGGCGATCAGCCCGAACGCGAAGACGACCAGCAGGACCAGCAGCAGCCACCCGGACGTCGACCAGGGTCGGCGGGTGCGTGGCGAATCGGTCGGTGCCGGCATGGGTTCAAGGGTGCCAGCCCCGCTCGGCGGCCGACATGGGGATAACCGCCGGGTTGCCCCGGGGGTTTGCCGCAGGCTGCCCGGACGGCTGCCCGTTCTTCCCTACCGCGGCGCGGACGTCCTGGTGAGACTGGGGAGAGGGGGCGCGGCGACCAGGAGGCAGCAGTGCGCTCGACCGAGCTCGCCGTGCCCGCGGAGAACACCGTGCGCGCACTGCGCCGGCTCGCCCCCGGCGCCCGGCTGCGCGAACCGCGCACGCCGGAGCTGCGGGTGCTGGCCGGTGCGCTGCGCGACTGCGCGCCGCCGGAGCTGGCCCGCGCCCACCCCGGGCCGGTCGCCCGGGCGGTGCTGGCCGCGCAGCTGCGGGCGCTGGACCGGGCGATGACCGGCTTCTTCGCGGCCGACGAAGGTGGCCGGGAGGCGGCTCGCCTGGTGCGGGCGGCCTTTTTCGGCAAGGTCCGGCAGGCACGGCCGCTGCTCGACCGGCTGCGCACCGAGCCGGGCTTGCGGACGGCGGCACTGGCCTGGGCGGACGTGCTCGGCCACCGGATCCTGGCGGGAGAGCTGCGCGGGGTCCGGGAGCGTCCCGGGGAAGAGGACGGCCGGCTGGCGGCGGAGCTGGCGGTGGCGGCGCTGTTGCCGCGCGCCGAGACCGGCGCGGGCGGGCGTGAGGTGCTCCTGCCGCCGGACGGTGCTGCGGGTGGGCCGGTGGGCGGTGGTTCGGCGCCGGGCTCCGGGCCGGTGGGCGTGCCGCCCGGCGGTGGTGCGGGGGATGCGACCGGGCCGCGGCCGGTGGGCGATGGTTCGCTGCGGGGCTCCCGGCCGGTGGGCGAGCCGCGAGACGGTGCGGGTGATGCGGCCGGCCCGCCGGGAGGCACGCCCGATCCGGGTGACCGTGGCTCCCCGCCTCCTGCCGCCGCGGCCGGCGGCAGCGTCTTCCTCGACGTCCGCTCGGTCCGCGTCACCGACCGCGGTTTCCGGGTCGACGTCCACGCCGATCCCCCCGTCGAGCTGCTGCGCGACGGCGACGGCCTCACCCTCCGCGCCCTGTGGTGGAACGGCCTGGACCGGGTCGCCGACGACCTCGGCCACGAGTACCTCCTGCTGGCCAGGGACCACGCCGGCACCGGGACGGTCCGGCACTGGTGCCACCCCCGTCCCGCGCCCGGCGCGGGCGCCCTGCGGCTCGAGTCCGCCGGCTACCGCGGTGAGCTGGTGCGGCTGGCCCCGGCCTCGGCCGGGACCTGCGCCGAGGTGCTCGTCAAGCTCGAGCTCACCGTCCGGCTGGGGGCGTGACCGTGTCCGGGGCGAAGCAGACCTGGTCGCGGCCGTTCTCCTTCGCCAGGTAGACCGCCGCGTCGGCGGACTGGAGGAGACGCTCGAGGGTGTCCCCGTGGCGGGGGTGGCGGGCCACGCCGATCGACGTCGTGCGGTCGGCGATGGTCGCCGGGTCGCCGCGCTTGTCCGTCGTCACCATGTGCAGCTTGGCGATCGCGATGCGGATGCGCTCGGCGGCGTCCCACGTCGCCTCTTCGCCGATGTCCGGCAGCAGAACGAGGAATTCCTCGCCGCCGAAACGGCCGACCAAGTCGCTCGGCCTGGTCACGTCGTCGAGCGTTTGCGCAACGGTGCGCAGCACGTCGTCGCCCGCCGGATGTCCATAGGTGTCGTTAATCCACTTGAAGTGGTCCAGATCGACCATCAGCAACGCCAGTTGATCACCCGATCGAGCGGTCCGTTCAAGAGCCCGTTCCGCCGCCTCTGACCAGCCACGCATGTTGAGAATGCCCGTTTTCGGGTCCGTCCGGACGTCGTTCTGGAGCTGATCGAGTTCCGCGAGGCGATTGAAGACCACGGTGACCACGGCCATCACTGCCACCATCGGCGGGACGGCGGCGAGCAGGATCGCGGTCACCGCGCCGAGGCCGATGGTGATCGCTTCGAGCATGTTGTCGGCCGGGCTGCCCAGCACGTTACGAACCGTGCGCCCGGCGGGGGATCCGAGCAGCAGGACCCCGCCCACGTACGCGATCTGGATCGCTTCGTAGATGGCTCCGGTGACGACGATGGTGCCGGACTCGCGGAGGAAGTCACCCCACCCCGGCCGCCCGAGCAGGTGCGGCCCGAGCGCCGTGTAGGTGAGGTGGGCGAGTGCGCCGGCGAGGCCGTGCGTGATGGACGAAAATATGAAGTTGTGGGCCGGCCGCCGCGCGATGAACCAGTGCTGCAACCGGATGACGGCAATGACGAAAAGGATGAGCGGTACCGGCAGTATCATCGCGGCGGAAAACGTCCACACGGCGGTGAGGTCGATCAGCACCGTTTTGGTCCGGTCGCGTCGCCGTTCTTCCTGGCGCTGGGTCAGTTGAATGTGGACGGTGGCACCCGCGGCCAGAATCGCGAAATTGATCCAGTCGTTTCCGGACGGAATCGGCGAACGTGCGAACGACACGGCGAGAACGGCCACCGCGACGGCCTCGGCCGCCAGCATGAAGGCGACCTGCACCGGACGGCGGCGCCAGAGCGCCCAGTTGCCCGGCCAGTACGCGTGGCGGACCCGGGCGGTCGCCGGTGCGCCACTGGTCGTGGTCGCGGGCGTACCTGTGGTCACGTCCGGTTCCGCGGCGCCGTGGTCTCGGGACGCGGCCGCCCGTGCCGCCTGGTCGCCGCCCGGTTCGCCCGGCGCGGCGGGGTCCCCGTCCGGTCCTGGATGCAATTGGTCACCTCCTTTCCAGCCTAGTCCCGGCCTTGAGTAATCTCATCGGTACCTGGCAGAGTGTTCACGCATTCCGTAACCGGGTACCATCCCACAGCAACGGATCGGCCAAGGCCCCGGAGTAACTGCCGGGAACGCGGCGCAAACGGTTCTGCGAGACTCTCCCCGCATGGAGGTGGCCCCCATGAGCAACCGCGACTTCTGAACCACCCTCGAATTGTCACCCGTGGCGTCCGCGAATGCCATTCATGATCTTGGCCGTACCCGGAGGTGGCACCTGGCGCTCACGACGGCCACGGTTGCGGTGCCGCCCCGCCCACCCGGCGCCAGGCGAACGCCACCGGCACGGCCAGCAGCAGTCCCACCGCGCCCGCCAGCGCGATGGTCGTGTGCGCGGAACCCAGCGCCTGCGCGACCAGCCCACCCACGCCGACACCCACGCCCTGCGCGACCCGCAGCCCGGTCCGGTACAGCCCACCCGCGCTGCCCCGGATGTCGTTCGGCACCCACGTGATGAACGTGGCGGACACCGTGATGACGTACGCGCCCGTCGCGCCGGCCAGCGCGAGCAGGA
Organism: Amycolatopsis sp. CA-126428; assembly: GCF_002904335.1. Lineage (GTDB taxonomy): Bacteria > Actinomycetota > Actinomycetes > Mycobacteriales > Pseudonocardiaceae > Amycolatopsis. The sequence continues at coordinate 185,435 of NZ_PPHF01000187.1, forward strand.
TCAGCGCGAACGCCAGGTTCGGCCGCAGCGCGAACGCCGCCAGCGCGGCCAGCGGCAGCGCGGCGAGCACGCCGAGCAGCTTGCGGCGGTGCTCGGTCGTGACGAACCGCGACAGCAGGAACGTCCCGGCGACGAAGCCCAGCGGATCGGCGGCCAGCAGCCAGCCCACCGCCTGGTCGCCCGCGCCCAGCTGTGCGGCGAGCGGCGCCGCGAGGCCCTCCGGGATCACCGCCAGGCCGACGAGCCAGGACAGGTAGAGCAGCACCCGCAGCCGTTCGTCGCCGAAAACCTGCCGGACGGCGCCGAACCACGGGGCACCGCCGTCGCCCGCGGCGGGCCGCCGCAGCACCAGCAGCCACACGGCGACGGCGGCCACCAGGAACGTCAGCGCGTCGATCGCCAGCGCCCACGACGTCCCGATCGTGGTCACCAGCAGCCCGCCGACGGCGAGGCCGGCCAGCATCGCGGTGTTGTTCGTGATCCCGCGCAGGTCCTGGCTCTGCAGGTAGACGTCGTCGTCGGTGAAGACCTCGCGCCCGAGCGCGTTCTGCGCGGCGTTGCCGGGCGCGTTCGCCAGCCTCGCGAGGACGAACAGCGCGAACAGCCAGCCCATCGGCATCCCGGGCAGGGCCATCAGCCCGATCAGGACGGCCTGGGCGAGCGAGCCGATCACCAGCACCGCGCGCCGGGGGAACCGGTCGGCGAGCTGGGACAGGCCGAGCCCGCCGGCGAGCGCGGGCAGGAACGTCAGGGAGTAGACGACGGCCGACAGCAGCGGCGACCCGGTCCGGTCGAAGGTCAGGATGGCCAGCGCGACGATGGTCAGCTGGTCACCGAGCATCGACTGCGTCTCGGCGAACCACAGCGCGCGGAACTCGCGGTTGGCCAGGACGGCCCGGAGCCGGGGTGTCGCGCGCGTTGTCACCTCGTCACCACCACCGTCCCCCGATCGAGTGAACTGGACCGTCGCATTGTGCCTCTCCGGTGACGACGCCGTCCGGGGGAGTCACGGCCTACCACCGGGAAGCACCCACAGTATGCCGCCGGTTACGCGCCGATGTCCCCTGAATGCGAGCCAGTCACCCCCTCGTGACCGGCCCCCGGGTACGTCCGGCTGATCGAACCGGACTCGCTCGGCGCAAGGCGGCGGCCGCTCGTCGTCGCGCCGATGCCGCGTTGGACCGAATGGGCCAAGACTGGACAGTGAGCCGGCCGGGGTGGACGGACCGCGCGCCGCCGGCGCTGCAGATCGGGGAGAAGCGATGGACGGGTTGATGGAGGGCAAGGCGGTCGTGGTCACCGGCGCCGGCCGGGGCCTGGGCGAAGCGTTCGCGGTGCACATCGCGCGCGCGGGCGGGGCAGTGGTGGTCAACGACGTCGACGCCGAGCTGGCGGAGCGGACGGCGGACACCATCCGGGCGCACGGCGGCCGCGCCGTCGCGAGCGGGCACAGCGTGGCCGAGGCGGGGGAGGCGCAGGAGATCGTCGACCTGTGCGTCAAGGAGTTCGGCGGGATCGACGGGCTGGTCAACAACGCGGGGCTGAACTACGAGGCGCTGCCCTGGGAGGACGACGCCGAGCAGGCGCGGGAGCTCGTCGCGGTCAACGTCCTCGGCGTGGTGAACACCGGCCTGGCCGCGATCAAGGCGATGGTCGACGCGGGCACCGGCGGTTCGATCGTCAACATCTCCTCGGGCGCTTCGCTCGGGCAGCGCAAGCTCGGCGTGTACGCGGCGAGCAAGGGCGCGGTCGCGTCCCTGACCTACTCCTGGGCCCTCGACCTCGAGGACGTCGGGATCCGCGTCAACGCCGTCTGCCCGCTCGCGCACACGCGGATGGTGTGGAAGTCCGAACGCTCTCTGCGCGCCTGCCCGCCGGACCGCACGCCGTCGCGGATCGCGCCGGTCGTGCTGTTCCTGCTCGGCGAGGGTTCGGACGGCATCACCGGGCAGATGATCCGGTGCAACGGCCCGCAGCTGCACGTCATGGGCCAGCCGTTCCTCAAGCAGCCGATCCTCGAGCGCCCGGTGTGGGACACCGAGACCGTGCAGAAGGCGTTCGACGAGGTCTTCTCCGCCCACCTGGAGAACTACGGCCTGGAGAAGCGCGTCCCGCCACGGCTGCGCAAGTGGACGGAAACGACCTCGCCCCGGACCGCCTGACCCGGTCGTGAGTGGTAACGCGGGTTCTAACCCGCGTTACCACTCACGACGAGGTGACCACTAGGACCCGGCGGCCGGCTCGGGGTCGCGCACCGCCGCGTAGAGAGCCTCGATGTCGGCCGAATAGCGGTCGTTGATGACCCGGCGCTTGAGCTTGAGCGTCGGGGTCAGCTCGCCGGATTCGGGCGTCCACGCCTTCGGGAGCACGTGGTAGCGCTTGATCTGCTCGATCCGCGCGAGCCTGCTGTTGGCCGACTCGACCGCGCGTTCCAGCTCGGCCCGGACGGCCGGGTGGTCGGCGAGCTCTGTGAGGTCTTCGGGGGCCGCCTCGACGCCGTTCGCCGCGGCCCAGCCGGGCGCGATCTCGTCGTCGAGCACGATCAGCGCCGTCACGTACGGCCGGTCGTCGCCGATCGCGACCGCCTGGCCGATCAGCGGGTGCTCCTTGAGCAGGCCCTCGACGCGGGTCGGCGCGATGTTCTTGCCGCTCGAGGTGATGATCAGTTCCTTCTTGCGGTCGGTGATCGTCACGAAGCCGTCTTCGTCGACCGTGCCGATGTCGCCGGTGGCGTACCAGCCGTCCGCGTCGGTGGCGTCCTGGATCGTCCCGTCCTCCTGGAGGTACCCGAGGAACACGATCGGGCCGCGCACCAGCAGCTCGCCGTCCTCGGCGACCTTCACCTCGACGCCGTCCAGTGGCTTGCCGACGGTGCCCGCGCGGAACGCCGCGCCGGAGTTGGACGTCGCCGCGCCCGTCGTCTCGGACAGGCCCCAGACCTCGCAGATCTCGATGCCGAGCCCGGCCAGGAAGTAGATGATCTCCACCGGGATGGCGGCCGCGCCGCTGGAGGCGACGAGCACCTTGTCGAGCCCGAGCAGGGCGCGCACCGGCGCCAGCGCGGCTTCGTCGGCCTGCCGGATCTTCTCGGCCAGGTCCGCGGGCACCGGCTGCCCGGCGCTGCGCAGCTTGTAGCCCTGCTGCAGCAGCTCGTTCGCCTGCAGCAGCGCGGTGCGCCTGTCCTCCGGGACGCCGCCGAGCATGTTCTTGAGCCCGGCGACCATCTTCTCCCACACGCGCGGGACGCCGAAGAAGCTCTGCGGGTGCACCTTGCCGAGCGCGCCGACGACACCGGTCGGGTCGGCGAGGGTGTGCACGTGCCCCGCCCAGACGATCGGCAGGTAGATCGACAGCTCGCGCTCGGCGATGTGGGCCAGCGGCAGGTACGCGATGTTCGTCGCGTGCATCGGCGGGTGGTGCAGCTCGGTGACCGCGTACGCCTGGTGGATCGCGTTGCGGTGCGAAAGGACGACGCCCTTCGGGTCGCCGGTGGTGCCGGAGGTGTAGATCATGGACAGCGGGTCGTCCGGCTTGATCTCCGGCCAGGACCGTTCGAAGACGCCGGGGTCGGCGGCAAGCGCTTCCCGGCCCCGGGCGCGCAGATCGGCGAGGGAAACGAACCGGTCGTCGCCGCCGGGGATCGCGGTCTCCTCCATTACGACGACGTGCCGCAGCGCCGGGAGGTCGTCGAGTACCGGCCGCCAGCGCGCCAGCTCGCTCTCCCCGCCGAGCACCACGACCGGTGCCGCGCTGTGCCGCGCGACGAACCGGATCTGGTCCGGGCTGAGCGTGGCGTAGGCGGTGCAGGGGATCCCGGACAGGTGCGTCGCGGCGAGGTCGGCGACGATGTGGTCGGGGCAGCCGGGCGCCATGATCAGCATGCGGTCACCGGCGGCGAGCCCGAGCCCGGCCAGCCCCCGGGAGACCTCGGCGATCGCGGTGCGGAACTCCGCCCACGTCAGCGTCGGTTGTCCTTCGATGTCGAGCGAGGTGATCGCCGGCAGGTCCGGGTACTCGACCGCGTTGCGGTGCAGCAGCCGCGGGATCGTCTGGCCTTCGGTCTGCTCGGCGACGGACGGGGTGGTCAACGCTGGCCTCCTCGGTACTCCGGATGGCCACACTGTAGGGGCTCCCGGCGCAGGGGGATAGAGAATCGCGGCCACGTCAAGCGGCACCGTCGAACCGGACATAGCGGTCAGGTCTCCACCACTGTCCACTGTGTACACGGGCGGCCGCGCCGGAACCGCGCTTCAATGGAGGGGCTGCTTCCACGAGGGACGGCGGACTCCGGGGGGAATCGATGACGCGGTCGGCGCGCAAGCTGCTCGAAGAGATCCAGGCGGAACTCGCGCCGCACGACGGCGACAACCGGCTCGTGCCGCTGATCGCCGCGGGCCGGGCCCCGCGTGCGGTGTTCGCCGCGCTCGCCGCCGAGGAGAAGCTGATCACGCTCAGCGACTGGCGCAGCTTCCACGCGCTGGCCGCCCGGGCCGACGAACCGAACGCGCGCACCTTCTTCGGCGGGCTCGCGCCGGGCGAGCAGCAGGCGAACGGGATGCTCGACGCGTTGCTCGCGGCGACTGGTCCGGACCACGGGCGGGAACTGCCCCGCGCCGGCTGCCAGGTCTACCCGGCCTACGTCGCCTGGCTCGCGCTGAACGGCGAGTCGTCGGCGACCGCGGCCGGGATCTTCGCCAACTTCGCCGCCTTCGGCCGGTACTGCCGGGACGTCGCCGCCGGCATGCGGGAGCACTACGGCTTCACCGACGAGCAGTGCGCGTTCTTCGACTTTTTCGCTGCGGACGTTCCGGAAATAGAAGAACAAGCGCTCGCCGCGATCCAGGCCGGCCTCGACGCCCACCGGCTCGACGACCGCGAAGCGCACCGCTGCGCGCGGCTGTTCCAGAGCTACGAACTGCTCTTCTGGAACACGCTGGCCGACGAGTTCCCGGGCTGAGTGCTTGCCGCAGCCGCGGAACCGGTACCGGGCCACCACAGCGTGATCGACCGACCGCGAATGCGGAATACCGGGAATTCTCGCTCGGTCTCCGGCGAATCCGCGGCAGCGTTTCGCCGATCCTGCGCATTCCGCTTTCCCGCGGCTGTCCACTCCGGACGAAGGCGGGGTGCGGGGGTGCGAGTGCGGGTCCGTGATGTTTGTCACCGAACGATTCGTCGCTGTCGTACGTAGAGGGGCCGGCCGGGACGCACGGCGGCGATCGGGAGCGCTCCCAGTGCTCACATCCGTACGGGGAACGAAAGTCGCCCTGCGACGAAGGTCACGACTTACGGTGGTGGACTTTCCAAGCGCAGGCAGCGAGTGTTGAGGGGTCACCGTTCCAAGATCACGTTCTCGCCACGGACTTGACGCGCCCTGGAGGGCTGCCTAACGTCGTCGCGGGCGAAGCAGACCACGGTGATGTTGATCCGGCTGGTCGGAATCCGGGTGTCGAACGCCTCGGGCGACCCGAAACCATGTACTGCCGGAAGGAAAACGGACCCAGGTGAAGCAGATTTCTCTTCGACGCAACCGGGGATCCTCGATTCGGAAGCGCGTGCTCACGATCGCGCTCGTCCCCAGTATCGCGCTGTTGCTGGTCGGTGTGGCCCTCGCGGGTTACCTCATCTACGACGCGGTAACCGGCCGGGACTACACGAACCGCATCCGGGGCTCGGAAGCCCCGTCGATCCCCTTCCTCGCCTCACTGCAGCAGGAGCGCCAGGCCACGCTGAGCTTGCTCGCGGGCCAGAGCAACCAGCGTGCCGTGCTGGCGGCCGTCCGGCCGAAGACGGACGAGAACGCCGCGAAGACGATCCAGTACCTCAAGGACAGCTTCGCCGACTACGACGACACCCCGCCGAGCGTGCTGAAGAACATCACCACGTTCTTCGGGCTGTACCAGCAGCTGCCGCAGAACCGGCAGGCCATCGACGGCGGCCAGATGCAGATCAACCAGGCCTTCGTCTACTACAACAAGATGATCGACCAGTTCACCGACGGCGTGGCCGGGCTCGCGCAGAACGCGCGCGGCGCCCAGAACGCCTTCGACCGGCTGACCGCCATCCCGCTGTTCACCGCGGCCGACGCGATGCAGCGCAGTGACGCGCTCGCCGCCGCCGGGCTGGCCGCGGGCGGGCTGAGCAACGACGACTTCCGGACCTACGTCGGTCAGGTCGGTGCCTACCACGCCCAGCTCGACGCCTCGGCGCCGAAGCTGATCCCCGAGGTCAAGGCCAAGTACGACGAGCTGCTGGCCAGCCAGCCGTGGCAGACGGTGAACCAGGTCGAGACCACGTTCCTGCGCGGTGACCTGTCGAAGCTGCCGGTGCCGCAGGACCAGTGGCGCACCGCCGCCCGCCAGGTCGGTTCCGCGCTGATGGGCATCTTCATCCTCCAGAGCTCCAACGCGAGCCAGGCGGCGATCAACGACGCGGACTCGACGTTCACCGAGTCGCTGATCGCCGGCGTGATCGCGGTCCTGTTCGCGGTCTTCGTGGTGTTCGTCGCCGTCCGGCTGTCGAACCGGCTCATCGGCCGCCTGCACCGGCTGCGCGAGGACACCCTCGACGCGGCCGAGGTCCGGTTGCCCGAGCTGGTCGCCCGGGTCCAGGCGGGCGAGCCCGTCGACCTCGAGGAGGGCGGCCACTTCCTCGACCACGGCACCGACGAGATCGGCCAGGTCGCCGACGCGTTCAACAAGGCGCAGCAGACCGCCATCGCGGCCGCCATCGAAGAGGCGAAGACCAGGGAGGGCACCAAGACGGTGTTCCTCAACATCGCCCACCGCAGCCAGGTCATCGTGCACCGCCAGCTCAAGGTGCTCGACCAGGCCGAGCGCAAGCAGGAGGACCCGGAGCAGCTGGACACCCTGTTCCAGCTCGACCACCTCTCCACCCGCGCCCGCCGCAACGCCGAGAACCTGATCATCCTCGGCGGCGGGCAGCCGGGCCGTCAGTGGCGCAACCCGGTCGGGCTCGCCGAACTGGTCCGCGGCGCGTCCGCCGAGACCGAGGACTTCGCCAGGGTCAAGGCGGCGGTGCTGCCGCAGATCGCCGTCCGCGGCCCGGTCGTCGGCGACCTCGTGCACCTGCTCGCCGAGCTGATCGACAACGCGACGGCGTTCTCGCCGCCGCAGTCCCGGGTCGAGATCCGCGGCAACGTGGTCGGCAAGGGCGTCGTGATCGAGGTCGAGGACCAGGGCCTCGGGCTCGAGCCGGACCAGACCGAAGAGATCAACACGATGCTGGCCGACCCGCCGGACTTCGGGATCATGGCGCTGTCGGACGAGCCCCGCCTGGGCCTGTTCGTGGTCGCGCGGCTGGCCGCGCGGCACGGCATCCAGGTGCACCTGCGGGAGTCGGCCTACGGCGGCACCCGGGCCATCGTCCTGGTGCGCACCGACCTGCTCGCCCCGCTCGCCGAGATCGAGCCGGAGCAGCCGATCACCCCGCCGAAGCCGGAGCTCGTCCCCAACCTGGCCGAGCCCGAGACGACGGCCAACGACGAGGTCGCGCCGCTCAAGCGGCCGGTCCGCCGTCCGCCCCGGCACCGCACCGAGCCGCCCGCCGCCCCGCCGGCGCCCCCGACCGCTCCCGCGGCCGTGAGCCAGCCGCCCACGCCGGTGCCGCCGATGGCGGCCCCGCCGGTGACCGTCCCGCCGCCGGCCCCGGTCCAGCCGTCCGCCCAGCCGTCGTCCGCGCCGACGCCGGTCCCGGTCGGGTCGGTGTCGGAGCCGGTGAGCCAGCCGACCCAGGCCCAGCCCGTGGCCGCGGTCCGGCCGCCCGCCCCGCCCGCCCGGTCCTCGCGCCCGGCGCGGCCGGCCGCGCAGCAGCCGGTGTGGCCGCCGCAGGAGCCGCGGGCCGCGGCGACGCCCGAAAGCCGCCCGCAGCAGCCGCGCCGCCCGGAGGCGCCCGGCCGCCCGCCGCTGCCGCAGCGGCGACGCCAGCAGAGCCTCGTCCCGCAGCTGCGGGAAGATAAGCCGGCGACCGCGGAACGCGAAGAGGTCCGGCTGGACTCCCCGGAGGTCGCCCGCAGCAGGCTGTCCGCCTTCCAGCAGGGCACCCGGCGGGCCCGAGACGAAGAGTTTCCCGAGAACGACGACAGGTACGGAGAGCGCGAGTAATGGTCAACTCAGGCGCCCACGAGCTCGACTGGCTGCTGGACGACCTCGTCAAGCGGGTCGCCGGGGCGGACCGGGCGGTGGTGCTGTCCTCGGACGGCCTGCTCATCGGGAGGTCGGGCAACCTTTCCGAGGAGGACGCCGAACACCTGTCCGCGGTGGCTTCGGCGTTCCAGAGCCTGGCCCGCGGCACCGGGCGGCACTTCGGCGGCGGCAACGTCCGCCAGACGATGGTCGAGATGGACCACGCGTTCCTGTTCGTGACGGCGGCCGGGCGGGGCGCCTGCCTCGCCCTGCTGGCCCGCGAAGACGCGGACATGGGGCTGGTCGCGTACGAGATGAACCTGATGGTGAAGCGCGTCGGCCAGGTCCTCACCTCGGCCCCGCGGACCGGTGCCGGCGTCCTGCCCACGTCGCCATGAGCGCACGGCACGAAGCCTGGTTCGACGACGAGGCCGGCCCCCTGGTCCGGTCCTACGCGGTCACGGGCGGCCGCACCCGGTCGGACACGCTCGGGCTCGACCTCATCACGCTCGTGGTCGCCCTGCGCACCGCGCACGAGGCGGGCATGCTCGAACCGGAGTACGCGCGGATCATCGCCTTGTGCCAGCGGCCGGTCTCGGTGGCCGAGGTGGCCGCCCGGGTCGATCTCCCGCTGCCCGTGGTGAAGGTGATGCTGAGCGACCTCATCGAGCAGAACCTGGTGCTGTTCCGTACCGCGGCACCGGCCAAGGAAACCCCCAACCGACACGTATTGCAGGCGGTTCTTGATGGCATCCGGAAACTCTGACCCCCGGCGGAACCTGACCGCGACCGCGGTCAAGGTACTCATCGCCGGCGGGTTCGGGGTCGGCAAGACCACGATGGTCGGCTCGGTGAGCGAAGTGCCGCCACTGCGAACCGAGGAGGTCATCACCACCGCGTCCGAGGGTGTCGACGACCTGTCCGGCGTCGAGCAGAAGACGACCACGACGGTCGCGCTCGACTTCGGCCGCATCACGATCAACCCCGACCTGATCCTCTACCTGTTCGGCACGCCGGGGCAGGACCGGTTCTGGTTCATGTGGGACGAGCTGGCGGAGGGCGCGCTCGGCGCCGTCGTGCTGGCCGACACGCGGCGGCTCGACAGCTGCTTCGCCGCGGTGGACTTCTTCGAGCGCCGCAACCTGCCGTTCGTCGTCGGCGTGAACTGCTTCGACGGCGCGTACCGCTACGGCACCGAGGAGGTCCGGCAGGCGCTCGACGTCGGCATGGACGTCCCGCTGCTGCTGTGCGACGCCCGCGAGCGCGACTCGACGAAGCAGGTGCTGACCAGCCTGATGGAACACGTGATGGCGCGGTCCGACCTCGCGGCCGCCCAGGGCGGCTACTGATTGAACCTCATTCTGGTCAGGCCAGCGCTACGGATCGCAACGCACCCGCAAGTAGCGACAGTTGCGCCGGCCGGCGGCTGAATGAGGTTCACCGGACCGCGCCCCGAGCCAGCCCCTCAGCGCTTGATGAGGTTGTCGAGCGCGAGGCGGCCGGGGCCGATCGCGGCGAACAGCAGGAAGATCCACGAGTACACCGCGGCGGGCTCACCCATGTTCTGCAGCGGCAGCAGGCCCATCGGGGCGTGCACGGTGAAGTAGGCGTAGGCCATCACGCCGGAGAGCAGGATCGCGGCCGGCCTGCTCGCCAGCCCGACGAGCAGCAGCGCGGCGCCCACGAGCTCGAAAACGCTGCCCCACCAGCCGGGGAACGAGCCGAACGGGACGCCGCCGCCCTGGCCGTCGATGCCGCCGAAGAGCCCGAATCCCTGCAGGCCGTGGAAGCCGAACAGGAACGAGATCACGATCCGGCTCGCGCCGATCACGAGGCCGGTGACCTGGGTCTTGGCCGGGGTGGTGGTGCGGGTTTCGTGGGCGATGGTGGCGGTCATGGTGGGGTTCCTTCCCTGGGTTTCCCTTGCTTCTGCCTACGCGTCGATCGGGCCACGGCCGGTTTCGACACCCTCGCGGAAAAATCTTGGAAGAGTTTCGGGAGACTGTCTCCATGGCGGGCAAACAGAGTGCCGGGCTCCTGCTCTACCGCGGCCGCGGCGAAGACGTCGAAGTGCTGCTCGGGCACATGGGCGGGCCGTTCTGGGCGAAGAAGGACGCGGCCGCGTGGTCGCTGCCCAAGGGCGAGCTCGACCCGGACGAGTCCCCCGAGAAGGCGGCCCGGCGGGAGTTCGAGGAGGAGCTGGGGCTGCCCGCGCCCGACGGCGAGTACGTCGAGCTGGGCGTGGTGAAGCAGTCGGGCGGCAAGGTCGTCACGGCGTGGGCGGTCGAAGCCGACCTCGATCCGGCCACGGTGGTGCCCGGGACGTTCACGATGGAGTGGCCGCCGCGTTCGGGTCGTCAGCAGGAGTTCCCCGAGGTGGACCGGGTGGCCTGGTTCTCGCTGCGGGACGCCCGGGAGAAGCTGGTGAAGGGCCAGCTGCCCTTCCTGGACCGGCTGCTGGCGCTGGTCAGCGGCTGAGCAGCGCCTCGAGCGGCTTGGCGGTGAACGACGGCAGCACGACGTCCGCCTGCTCGAAGTCGAGGTTCCGGGTGATCGCGTTCGGCACGGCGACGCAGGTCAGCCCGGCGGCCTTGGCGGAGGTGACGCCGTGCGGGGTGTCCTCGAAGGCGATGGCTTCGTCGGCGGCGGTTCCGAGTGCGTCGAGGGCCGCGAGGTAGAGGTCGGGATCGGGCTTGGCTTTGTGCAGGTCCCCGGTGAGGACGGCGTCGAAGTAGCCGTCGATGCCGAGCCGTTCGAGGTGCGGGTTCACCCACGCCCCGGACGAACTGGAGGCGACGGCCAGCTTGATGCCGTTCGCGCGCGCGGTTTCGAGGTAGCCGAGCACGCCTTCGCGCGGGCCGAGGTCCTCGAGCAGCCGGAGGACGTGCGCCCGGGTCCGCGGCCGCAGCGCTTCCGGGTCGATCCCGGGTGCACGCTCGGCGAGCAGGGCGAACATGGCGGGCGTGGTGCGCTGGGTGCCGATGACGGCGTACCAGGCATCCAGCGGAAGTTCGGTGCCGTGTTCCCGGAAGACGGCCTGCCACGACTGCAGGACGGCGGATTCGGTGTCGGCGAGCGTGCCGTCGAAGTCGAAGACCAGGGCGCGGGTGGGCACGCCTGCACCCTGCCCGCTCGGTGATCGTTCAGGCAAGGGAGTTGTGACGAGCCCGAAAGGCCGCCATGGCCGCTTGCCGCGGAGGGCGAAGACGACCTCATTGATGGGGCCGGGTTCGGCGGCGGCGACGGTGGGGAACGCGACGGTCCGGGTGCCGAGGTCGCGCGCCACCCGCACGGGGTGGCGGTGGCGATCGCCGAGGAGTTCCTAAGCCAGGAAGAACTCCGTCAGCACCGGAGCCAGCGCCGGCGCCTTCACGATGTGCGTCTGGCCCGGCAGCGTCCGGTACTCCGCCGATGGCAGCACCTTCGCCAGCGATGCCACGCCGTTGCGCATCCAGTCCGGGCTGCGGCCTCCGTCGATCGCCAGTGCCGGGACCGTCACCTCCGGCCAGGCCGCCGGGAGGGGCTCGCCCGCCTGGTGGCCGATCACCAGTGCCGTGTCGTACGGGATCGTGTGGGCGACTCTCTTGAGCTTCGCCCAGAACGGCATGATCCGCATCATCGCCACCGTCGCGCCGCTCAGGCCGACGCCTTCGGTCATGAACATCTTGACCGCCTTGCCGCGCTTGCCCTCCTTCAGCGCCTGGTCGAGCCGGGTCACGTAATCGGCCGGGACGCGGGCGCGGGTGGCGTCGACGATGAACGGTGGCTCGTACACCGCCAGCTTCGGGAGCGGGAGGCTGCGCGCCGCTTCGAGAGCCAAAGCGGCGCCGGAAGAAATGCCGAACAGGAACGCCTCGCCGCCCGCCTCTTTGACGAGCGTCGCGACGTCCTCGACCTCGCGCTCGACCGTGTACGGCCTGGTGTCGCCGCTCTCGCCCCGGCCGCGGCGGTCGTAGGTGTACACGGTGAAGTGCGCGGCCAGCTCCTTCGCCAGCGCGTCATTGGGGGACGAGCCGCGGTAGCACATCGCGCCGTCCACGAGGACGAGCGCGGGGCCGGATCCGGCGCGGGTGTAGGCGATCTTCGTGCCGTCGGCAGAGGTGGTCGTCGTCATGCGGACAGCGTGAACCCGACGCTTCGATCTGTCAAGACAAAAAAAGTTGTCGGTGGTCCCTCGAGACCGCCGAGGGGAGAGACGTCAGGCCGGACGCAAGGTCAGGAGCGTGATCTCGCTGGGCGCGAAGATCCGGAACGGCGGGCCCCAGAAGCCCGTGCCGCGGCTGTTGTACAGCTGCGTCTCGCCGTGCCGGCTCAGGCCGGACAGCGTCGGCTGGTCGAACCGCACCAGGAGGTGGAACGGCCAGATCTGCCCGCCGTGCGTGTGGCCGGAGATCTGCAGGTCGACCCCGGCCTCGCGGGCCTGCACGACCTGCTTCGGCTGGTGCGCGAGGAGCACCACCGGCACGTCGGCGGGCCGGTCCGCCAGCGCCGCGGCCAGGTCGGGGCCGTGGCCGGGCAGCCCGGACGCCGCGCCGGTCGGGTCGTCGATGCCGGCGAACAGGATCCGGTCGCCGCCGCGCTCGAGCAGGGTCGCGCGGTTGTGCAGGGTGTCCCAGCCGAGCCCTGCCATGTGGTCGAGCCACGCCTGGGCCTCGCCGAAGTACTCGTGGTTGCCGGTGATGTAGAACCGCCCGAGCCCGGCCTCGACGCCGCCGAGCGGGTCGACCTGCTTGCGGCGCTTGGCCACCGCGCCGTCGGCGAGGTCGCCCGCGTGGCAGACGACGTCCGCCTCGAGCGCGTTGACCGCCGCGACGACCTCCTCCGACCACTTCGTCCGGTCGATCGGCCCGAAGTGGGTGTCGGTCAGCACCGCGACGCGCAGGCCGTCGAGCCCCGGCCCGAGCCGCGGGATGGCGACGTCGACCGCCTTCACCGGCGGCACGCGCATGGCGACGCGGTGGCCGTGCACGAGCAGCCCGGCGGCGATCAGCGCGGCCGCGCCCGCGACGATCCGCGACCGCGCCGGGTCGTCGACCCCCAGCAGCGCGACCCGCAGCACCAGGCTCAGGATCGACCAGCTGAACAGCACCCAGATCACCGCGAGCAGCGTGTCGCCGAGGCGGGCGGCGCCGTCGCGCTGGCGGCGCCCGTGGCCGCGCACCATGGCGACCGGCATCGCCACCAGGCCCAGCACGAACACCGCCGTCCCGGTGATCGTCCCCGCGGTACCCCAGTCCGGCGCCAGCACCAGCGTCCACCACGGGACGGTGAACAGCAGCAGCAGTGCCAGGACCGGCACGACCCATCGGCCTCTCATCGAACCAGGTTACAGCCCATCGGGCTGTTAGCGTTTTCGCTACTCTGGTGGGGGAAGGAAGGGGGGACGCCGTGCACACGCTGCTCGAGCTGGCGTTCCCCGCGCTGGCCGGCCCGGCCGCGCTGGTCGCCTTCGCCTCGCTCGCGGCCGCCAGCCTCCTGGTCGTCCTGCTGGTCGGCAGCACGCACCGCGCCGAGCTCGCGCTGTGGTCGGCGCCGGTGCGCAGCCGCGCCACGGCGTTGCGCCGCCGGGCCCGGCGTGCCGAGTCGATCCGCCTCCGCGACCCCAGCCGGCCGGGCCGAAGCCGCCCACGAGCACCCGGTTTCCGCAGCACGGCTGCGTAGGAACCACTTCAGCGCAGCCATTCCGCTCACCCCTACCCCTCTTACTCAGCGGAGTGCTGCCCATGTTCGGCTTTCTCGACGTGCCCGTCGAAGGCGCGTACCACCTGATCCACGTGCTCACCGGCCCCCTCTCGACGGCGCTGGCCATCGTCGTGTTCACCCTCGGCGTGCGGCTGCTGCTGCACCCGCTCGCCCGCTCGGCCGCCCGCGGCGAACGAGCGCGAACCGCCCTGCTGCCCGAGATCCAGGCCTTGCGGGAGAAGCACGGCCGTGACCGGGAAAAGCTGGCCGCGGAGATGACGAAGCTGCAGCAGGAGTCCGGGACGTCCCTGTTCGTCGGCTGCCTTCCAATGCTGCTGCAGTTGCCGTTCTTCACGGTCATGTACCGGCTGTTCACCACGGCCACGATCGGCGGCGAACCCAACTCGCTGCTCGGCGCGACCCTGCTCGGGACGCCGCTGGGCGCGCACGGCCTGGCCGGCGGCCCGCTCGTGTTCGTGATCGCGGCCGGGCTCGCCGTCGTCGCCTGGTTCTCGGTGCGCAGCCAGCCGGCCACCGTCGACGCCCCGGGCGGGAAGCTGCTGCGGCTGCTGCCCTACGGCACCGTGCTCGCCACGCTCGTCGTGCCGCAGGCCGCCGGGATCTACCTGCTCACCACCACGGCGTGGAGCGCGGCGGAACGGGCGTTGCTACGACGCGGCTCCTGACCGCCGCCAGTCCTCGACCGCCTCTTCGACGTCCACCAGCGCCACCGTGAGCGGGGGACCGGAGAGGTGGTTGAGGTAGGCCTGGCGGATCCGCTCGTTGAGGTCCTCGACGAGCTCCCGCACCCGCCGTTCGGTGCGCTCGGCGGCGAGCTTCCCCGGCAGGTCCTGGACTTCGCGCTTGAGCGCGAGCGACGGCGGCAGCAGCACCGTCGTGTCGTGGCCGCCCTTCCGGACTTCGCGCAGCACCCAGTCGGTCACGGCGTCGTTGCCGGTGGGCTTGGGCAGCGGCTTGCCGGCGCCGGGCAGGTCGTCGAACTCGCCGCGCTCGCGCGCTTCGGCGATCTGCCGGTCGACCCACCAGCGGAAGGACACCTTCGGTGGTTTGCGCCTGCTCATCTCCTCGCACCCCCTCCGTCCACTCTCCAGGGTAATGTCCGGATGACGAGCGAGGGGACCGCATGACCGTCGAACGCAGTGGCGCCGAGGACGTCGACCGGACGCTCGCGCTGCTCTGGCGCACCCGCGGCGGCGGTGCCGAACCGACCAGGGGCCGCCGCCCGACGCTGACGATCGAGCGGATCGTCGCCGCCGCGATCGCGGTCGCGGACGCCGACGGGCTCGCCGCCGCGTCGATGCACCGCGTCGCCAAGGAGCTCGGCGCCGGCACGATGACGCTCTACACCTACGTGCCCGGCAAGGCCGAGCTGGTGGACCTGATGGTCGACGACGTGCTCGTCGGGCGGCGGCTGCCCGGGCCGGGCGAGCCGCGCCGCGGGGACTGGCGCGAGCAGGTGGCGCTCTACGCCGAGCGGACCCGGCAGGTCTACCGCGATCACCCGTGGCTGTGCGAGGTCTCGCGCGTCCGGCCGCCGCTGGGCCCCGGCCAGCTGGCGGGCCAGGAGTACCTGCTGTCGATCATGGACGCGCTCGGGCTGCCGCCGCGGCAGGCCGTCGCGGCGGCCAACGGGATCGGCACGTACGTCGACGCGAACGCCGCGCTCGGTGCGGAGAACACCCGGCTGGAGCGCAGCACCGGCCAATCGACCGAGGCGTGGTGGCACCAGCGGTCATCGTTCTGGGAAAACTACTTCGTCGTCGACGCGCACCCGGCGATGAACCGCATCTGGCTCGGCGGGGGCTTCGACCAGAGCGCCAAGGCGCAGGGCGACACCGCGTACGAGTTCGGCCTGAACCGGATGCTCGACGGCATCCAGGCCCTGGTGGACTAGCGCCGGCTGCGCCACCGCAGCCGGCGTCGCTCCTGCTGGGGCACCGAAGCCGGCTGCGCTGTCCCGGCCCGCAGGACGTCCCGGCAGACCGGGTCGAACCGGCCGGGTTCTTCGATCATCGGCGCCGCCAGCACGACGTGCCCGCACACCGCCCGGAACCGCCCCTCGTGCCGGCCCACCGCGAACTCCTCTTCGGTGACGGCATGGGTGTAGCCGTCGGTGTCGCAGCGGATGTGCACCAGGAACGGCTCCACCTGTTCACCCGGCCGAGCTGGTCGAGGTGGTCGAGGTGGGGGCGTCCGTCGAGTCGGCCGGGGCGGCGGCCGTCGAGGACGGCGGCGGGGTGGTGGTGCTGGTCGTCGCCGGCGGCGGCGTGGTCGGGTCCGTCGAGGGCGGCGTCACCGGGTCCGAGGACGTCGGCGTGGTCGGCGCCGGGGACGTCGGCGTGGTCGGGGTGGCCGGATCCGGCGAGGTCGGCGTCGTCGGCGTGGCGCCCGGGGTCTCCGTCAGCGGGCTGTCGACCGGCGGCGCGGGCGGCGCCGGGACGCCGACCGGGGACCCGGCCGCGGCGGCGTCCGGCGCGTTCGGCACGCCGATCGGCACCTGGCTGTCGGGCAGCTGGGCCACCCCGCCGCGGTAGGCCGAGGCCCAGGCCAGCACAGTGTCCACATAGGACTGCGAGTTGTTGTAGCGGCGCACGGCGATCCGCTGGCCCGCGTCGGTGGAGAGGTCGAGGCCGCCCGAGCACAGGTAGCGCGCGGTGGCCAGCGTCTCGTCGTAGATGTTGTTCGGGTTCGACACGCCGTCGCCGTTGCCGTCGGAGGCGTAGCCGCGCCACGTCGACGGGATGAACTGCGTCGGGCCGACCGCGCGGTCCCACACGGTGTCGCCGTCGTACTTGCCGCCGTCGGTGTCCGCGATCGCGGCGAACGCGCCCGCGCCGTTGAGCACCGGGCCGAGGATCGGCTCCAGCGTGTCGCCGTTGGCGTTGACGTACCCGCCGCGGGCGTGGTTGGACTCGATCCGGCCGATGCTGGCGATCAGCGCCCAGTCGAGGTGGCAGTTCGGCTGTTCCTTGGCGAGGATGTCCGCGGCGTTCTTATACGCCTTGAGCATGCTTCCCGGGATGCCGAGCGATCCGGAGATGCCGGCGGAGCCGGCCCGCCCGCCGGGCACGACCAGCGGTTCGGGCAGCGGCGGCTGGGGCAGGCTGCCGTCGACCGCGATCGGCGGCATGACGATGTTCGGCTGCTGCGGCTGCGGAGCGGCGGCGATGGCCTGGTCCGGCTGGGTGTCCCCGGCGTTGGCCACCACGACCGGCGCGGGCAGGCCCGTGGTCAGCGTCGGCAGCACGACGAGCGCCCCACCCGCGAGCGCGGCCGCGGCCCGGCGGACCGAACGCGTGCTCGTTCGACGTGGCCGGTGCTTGGGCATGGTCGTCCCCGCTTCCCTCGATCTGTCGCTGATCGCCTCACCCGATCGGCCTCACCCACCGGTACTGACCGGTAGGAGCAAGCTATCCGATGGAACCAAACTTTGGCGAATGCCACAGCCAAATCGACCCTGGATGGAGAAGTTCGTCTGGATGGCACAAAACCTTCGTAGGAAATCTGTCAGATTCACCAGGACTTAACGGACCGCTGCGGACAGTTTGTCCGACAGGACACCGGGCACGGTGAGCCCGCGGTGTGTCACGTCCGCGGAAAAACGCCGGACGAGCGGATCCGACGGCGTCGCGGTGAACGTGACGACGTCCCGGTGCAGCGGGGGCTTCAGCCGCCGCAGCGCCCCCGGGAAGTTCCGGGTCAGCGCGGTGGTCGGGACCAGCGCCACCCCGAGTCCCGCCGCGGCGAGCTGAGCCGCCGTCGCCGCCTGTTTCGTCCGCATCACCGCGTCCAGCACCGTCCCGCACCGCGCAGCCTCCTGGTCGAGCCAGCCACCGAGACCATTGTCCCGGTGGTAGTGCACCACCGGAATGCCCGCGAGGGCGGTCATCGGGACGCCCGCCCGGGCAGCGAGCGGGTGGTCCGCGGCCAGGGCCACGACGATCTCCTCGCGCCCCACCACCTCGGCGGACCCGGCCCAGCGGCTCGGCCGCGGTCCGACCGCGACGTCCGCTTCGCCCGTTTCCACTGCTTCGGCCAGCGCGTCCGCGCTCGTGGTCTCGGTCAGCGTGAGCAGCACTTCCGGACGGTGGCGGTGCCAGGCGCGCAGGACGGGGGCGAGCAGCCCGGCGGTCATGCTCTCCGCGCACGCGATGCGCAGGGTGCCTTCGCCGCCGGCGGCCACCGCGCGGCCGGTCCGGACCACCCGCTCGGCGGCGGCCAGCGCCGCCCGCGCGTCCGCGAGCACCGCCCGCCCGGCGGCGGTGGGGCGCACTCCGCGGGGCAGCCGTTCCAGCACCGGTGTCCCCAATTCCCGTTCGAGCGCGCCGATCTGGTGGGACAGCGCGGGCTGCGACAGGTGCAGCCGGGCGGCCGCCTCGGTGATCGAGCCCGCGTCCAGGACCGCGACCAGGCACTCGAGCGCGCGCAGCGTAGGCATTCGCGAATTCTATCGCAGCAATCGAAAACCTTCGGATCGCGACGGGATTGTTCCGGGGCCGCCCGGCGCTGAACGCCGTGTGCGAGACGAAAGGAGCACGGAAATGTCGTTCGAGGGAAAGCGGCTGGTCATCGTGGGCGGCGGCTCGGGGATCGCCCGGCGGATCGCGGTGGACGCGGGCGCGGCGGGCGCGGAAGTGATCTGGGCCGGCCGCCATCCGGCGGCGCTGGTGGAGCGGGGAGTGCGGGCCGCGTTCGCGGATCTCGGCGAGGAATCGTCGTTGAAAGCGCTTGCCGAAGAAGTGGGCGAAGTGGACTTCGTGGTCTCGCTCGCCGCGGCGCCGGCGAACGGCCCGGTCGCGACGCTGGAGCGGGCCGCCGTCGCGCGGGCCTTCGACGCCAAAGTGGTCGGTCCCCTGATGCTCGCCAAGCACTTCGCGCCGCGATTCCGCGAAGGTGGGGCCATGGTGTTGTTCTCCGGCGTCGCCGCCTGGCGCCCGGCGCCGGAAAGGACGGTCATGGCGACGACGAACGGCGCGGTCGCGTTCCTCGCCGAAGCGCTGGCTGTGGCTCTCGCGCCGGTCCGGGTCAACGCGATTTCCCCGGGCATCGTCGACTCGGGTGCGTGGGACGGGCTCGGCGAGGCGAAGGCGGAATTCTTCCGCCGGACCGCGGACGCGAATCCGGCCCGCCGGGTGGGCCGGCCCGAGGACGTTTCGGCCGCCACGCTGCACCTCTTGGCGAACCCGTTCGTCACGGGTTCGGTGCTGCATGTGGACGGTGGCGGCCGGCTCGGGTGAGCGAGCCTTTACACGGACTTGAAGCGTTCCTATGATCGGCCGTCCGGACGCGTTGCCGTCCGTTCGGACGGCCCAGGTGGAGGGTTTGATGGCACGTAGGGCTCCGCGCCGAGAGGTGGTCACCGTCGCCGAGCTGCTGGTCCGGTCCGACGCACCCCTTGATCGTTACCGCGACGAGGACACCGTGGTGTTCCCGCGGGTGGCGCGTCACCGGGAGAAGCCGCAGGTCTTGCGTTCGCTGACGCGGTTGCGGGTGTTGTCCGTGGTCGCGGGGGCGCTGGCGCTGACGGGCGGGGTCAGCGCGGCGGTGTCGATGCCGTCCTCGCGCGACCTGGGTGCGGCCTGGCCACCGGTCGGCTTGGAACCCCCGGCCGTGGCGCTGGTCCCGCTGCCGGCGGACGTCGTCGTGCCGCCGGCCAAACACGCTCCGCCGCCCGCAGCTCCCGCAGCTCCCGCGGCTCCGGATTCCGTAACGCCCCCCGCCGCGCCGGCCGGAATTTCCCCGTCGGCCGTCGATCCGGAATCGAATTCCGTCGGCCAGACGGGGCATCGCGGAACTTTGGCCCGGGCGGTGAAGATCGTCGACAAGGTGAAGGCACCGGTGAAGGCGAAGCCGAACCCGCCGGAGCAGGCGGCGCCGGTGCGCCACGAGACCCCGGAGATCCCGCTTTGGTCGCGCGGCCGCCCGGCAACCCCGGACTGGCCGGCGATGTGGGGCGCCCGCCGCCCGGCCGGCTTCTCCTTCGGCGAACACCACCACGGATGTGGCGGCGGTGGCCGTCACCGCCGCTGAGGTCAGGTGCCGAGCGGAATCTGGTACTGCATTAAGCCCTTGTCGAGCGCGACCTGGTCATAGAGCCGCCGGGCGGTCGTGTTCGAGGTTTGGGTGTGCCAGTAGAGGCGCACGCACCCCCGCGCTCGCGCCCACCCGGCAACGGCTTCGATGAGGGCGCGGCCGGCCCCACGCCCGCGGGCGTGGGCATCGGTGAAGAGATCCTGCAGGTAGCAGACGTCGGCGGAGGTGGTGCTGGCGTGCGTGAGGAAGTGGACGATGCCGACGAGTTCGCCGTCGGCCCACGCGCCGAGGGCGTGCATCCGTTCCCCGCGGGCGAACTCACGCCACGCCCGGTCCACGAGTTCCGGCGCGAGGGTCCTGCCGTAGAACGTGTTGTAGCCGGCGAACAGGTTTTCCCAGGCAGCGCGGTCATTTTCGGTCAGGCCCCCGATGGTGATCATGGTCCGAGGCTAACGCCCGGCGGACACGCACCGGACACAACTCACGAGTAAGGTGACGAACCCGAATCAAATTCATAGAATCGCGGAGCCCGGGTCGGCGAAAGCAGCGGAGGTTCTCGATGGCGCGCACGGCGCACCGTGCCAGTGGCAGCCGCGTCTCGGTGGGGGAGCTGATGCTGCGGCCGGATGTCCGCGGTCGCCGCCGCCCCGAAGATCTCGAAGTACTGGAGCTGGCCTACCGAATGCGCCGCCGAACCGGCCCCGAGGCGGCGGTCCAGGTCCCGTCCCCGGGAGCCCGAGCACTGGCAGCGGTGACCGCCCTTTGGCGGCGCAGGCCGAGGTAGCCGCGGCAGGTTTCGCTGCTGCTGCTGGTGAGCTTTTGCTGGTCACGCGAGTGGGCTTCGGCGATGGTTGGCTTGAGGAACTCCGGTAGGCCGACGGTTCCCCGGCGGAGTGGTGCCGGGGCTGGTGACGGCTGCGCCGGCGGGTGCGGGCATGGCCTGGCCCTGGTTGCCGGATGGACGCTCGTCGCATGGGCTCTTCGACGGCGTGCCTCTCTCGTCGGCGGGGGTTGCCGTTGGCGGTGTTCTGGCCACGGACCTCTTCGCAGTGGGTGTGGGTGTGGGCCCGTAGCCGTGTGGCTGCGGGCCTTTCCCGTGTTCAGGCTGCGAATGGGAGTGGTTCGTG
>NZ_PPHF01000188.1 GCF_002904335.1 Amycolatopsis sp. CA-126428
TGACCGCTCCCATCCCCGGCAGCAGACCGGCGACTTTCAGCGCCTTTTCCGGCGACTCGCGCTTCCGGTCCGGAGACGGCTTGTCCTCCTTCGATGTCCGGTCCGGTTTTTCCGTGTTCCGGCCCTCGCTCGGCGCTTCCTTCTTCTGCTCACCGCCCCCTTTTTCGGCCTTGTCCTTGCTCGGGGCCGGCCCGGACTTCGGCTGCGCCCCGGCGTTCTTGGCCAATTTGCTCGCGGCGTCCGCCACTTTGAACACGCCCATGCCGGGAACCGCGCCCGCGGTCTTCATGGCGGAACCCGGATCGCCGCCATCGTTCGGAAGGGGCTTCGCCTCCGCGGCGGCGGCCCCGAGAATCCCGAAGGCCACCGACACGAAACCCCCGGAAAGGGTGTACATCACGGCACGGCCGAGGCCGGCCTCGTTGTCTCCCATATCTACCTCCCATCACTGGTGAGGGGGAGTGTGCGGCGGCCCGGTACAGACCCGGTGCATTCCGGGTACATCGCCGGGAAGCCGCCGCCGGATCAGTTCCTCACTCGCCCGCGCGGTGCCGCCTCGCGCCGGAACGCCAGCAGCGCGACGTCCGTTTACGGCGTCGCGGACGCGGGTGCTCGAATTTGCTGACCTGCCCGGAACGGCGAGCGCCGCTCTGCGGCGATGCAGCGACGAGCGACAGTGATGACGGCGGCCTGCCGGAGGCCGTCTTCGAAGGTGTAGGTCGAGGTCATGCGGGGAGCTTCGCCGCGGGCGCTGTCACCCACCAGAGATTTAGTCTGAGCTAAATCCACAATCGCTACTCTTCGTGTCCTGATAGCGCGAGCACATGAATACCGAAACCGCGGCCCCCGCGGGACGTTCCGCCGTCCCACCCCGACGCCCAGGCCGCGCCCAAGGTCCTGGAAGCGATCCGCGGCGGGTCGACTGGGTCAGGATCACCGGCCTGCTGCCGGCCAGCGACACCCGGAAATCGAAGACGACAGCGTGGCGGCCATGGCCGCCGCCTCCGTCAGCCTCGCCATGAGTTTCATCGGGCAGGCGGGCCTCGGCGAGGCCCGCGGCGCGATGTTCCAGAGCTCGCTCGGCCACATCTGCGTCTTTCCCCCCGGTGCCGGGTCCCGTCCTGGACGCGCTCAAGGGCAGGGCGCGCTGTCTTGGAAGCGGAAGGTGCAGACGGGGTTGGCGTCGACGGCGGTGATGTCGTTGATGGTGACGACGGCCAGCGGCCGGCCGGCCCCGTCGCGGCCGGCCCGGAAGTCGATCCGGCCCGACACGCCCTTGAAGCAGGCAGCGCTCATCGAGTCGGAGCAGTCGAACTCGCGGAACTCCTGGGCGACCGTCGCCCGGTTCGGGGCGAGCTTGCCCGCCTCGGGGACCGCCCGGAGCTTGTTGCGGTTCACGGCGGTGAGGTACAGCCCGGCCGCATCGTAGGCGGTCCCGACGCGCTCCCCGGTCCAGCGGCGGTTACCGCCGTGCGCGGCGAGTTCCGCCCCGAAAGCCTGCCAGCCGGCCGGCCGGTCGTCCCGCGGCGAGTACAGCCCTCTCAGCCCGGCGCAGAAGATGGTCAGCGGCCGCTGACCGTCCGGGTCGCTGCCCACGGCGGGCTTTCCCTCGGAGACGCAGGAACTGCCGGCGAGCACGACCCGGTTGGCCAGCGACACGTACCCGAGCGAAACGTTGGAGAACCGGTCGGACCGGCGGCTCTCACCCTGGGCGATGAACCGGGTCACCGCGTCGTCGCCGATGATGGTGGGCTTGCCGGTCGCCGGGCAGTCGTCGAGGACGTGGTTGAGGAAGTCGGTGAAGCCGGTCTCGCGGCCTGCGTAGAAGGCGACATCGTCCGCGCGGCAGTCGACCTCCACCGTCGACGGCGTGCGCCACTGGCGCAACCGGATCGACGAATGTCCGTGCGCGAGTTCGGCGAACCGGTCGCGCAGCGTGCTGAGGTACTGGTCGGGCTCCTGGACGAGGTCGGGGTGGTAGACGGTCACTGTCCGCCGGGTGGCCGCGGCGTACTCGGCGACCAGCCGTGCCTGCGGGCGGTTGCCCGCGACCATCTGGAAGTACAGCGGTGACAGTGCGGGCAACGAGTCCCCGGTCAGCGTCGTGGCCACGATGGGAATGCCGAACGCCCCGAGCGCGCCGATGGCGCTCTCGGTCTGGGTGACACTCCGTCCACCGCCCACGACACCCATCACCGTCGGGTCCCGCTCGGCGAGCGGCGCGATGAACCGATCGACCGTGCGCCGCGCATGCCGCATCTGGTAGCCACCGTTGGCGACCACGATCCGCAGCAGCGGGTTCAGGGCGTCCTCGGTGGAGTTGCCCACCGTGTTGTACTGCGACTGCTGGATCAGTAGCCCGGTCACCTCCTCCGCCTCGGCGTCGTCGGTGCCTTCCCGGGTGTCGGGATGGGTCAGTTCGGCGAAGTAGACCAGCGTGACGATCGAGCGGTCGGGGTTGGCGTCGTGCAGACGCTCCGCGATCTCGTTCTGCTCGAATACCGCCTCCTGGGCCTTGCGCAGCTTGCCCGTGCTGCCGAAGACGTACCCCCCGGCACTCACCCCGACGCATTCCCCGGTCTCCGGCATCAGGACGGCGCCGGCCTCGGGGAATCCGGCGACCCCGCACGGGTCGGGGGCGGGCGCCGGCAGCATCGCCATCGTGCTCACCCCCGCCCCGGCCAAGAGCAGCAGCACCGCGGCGACCACGGCCGGTTTGCGAGCGAACCAGGGGATCTTCCTCGGCTCCCAGTGCTGGCCACTGTCCGCGTCGTGGCCGGACGCCGGGTCTTCGCCGTCGAGCTGGATGACGAGGAACCGGGCTGCCGGCCGGAACTGCTGCCGTCGCCGTGGCAGATATTTCTTCCAGCCGGCAACGTCCTCCTTGATCGTGCGCACCGAGCCGGGTTTGACGTCAAGGCTGTCCGGGAGGTCCGTCGCGGTCGCGACCACCAGCAACGGGTCATGCTCGCCGGTCTGGTTGCGCACGTCGTTGATCAGGTGCAGGAGCTCCCAGCCGCCGTTGGCCTCGGTGATCCCGTGGAGGACGGCGGTGAGGTAGGCGGTGCGCCGCCACCGGCGCAGCCACCACGTGCGAGTGCCGTAGAACCGGCGCAGATCCCGCAGAAAGGCGCGGACCAGGAGCAGTTTCAGTTGTTCGAGATTCTCGTTCTCGCGGGCGTCGGTGGTGAGCCGCCGGGCGAACCCCAGAAAATCGGCGGAATGCTTGGGCACCATGAACCGCTGCCGCATCAGCCAACGTGGCTCACCGCCGCGAAGCCCCCGCAACCACAGCCACCGCCCGAACCGGGACAGCAGCCGCGGCATCAGCCTGGTCAGGTCGAGCGCCTTCTCCGGCGCCACCGCGGTCACCATGCGGCTGAGCAGTTCGGTGCCGTCGCCCTCGGGTGAGGTCGGGGCGTACCACTCGAGGAGCTTCGAGCGCAGCGGGGCCTGCTGGTTGCGTTCGAGCGTGGACTGGCGGTGCCGGGTCAGCCAGTCCACCAGGCGGAAAGTGTGGAACGGGATCTCCTTGCCCGCTCCGAACCGGTCCGAGCTCAGGTTCTTGACCAGGTGGTTGAGCAACGGCAGCACGGGACGGCCGTCCCCGGCGTCAACGGTGATCATGGCGGCGTCGACCGAGGCGGACGGGATCAGCCGTGACGGCACCCGGTCGAGCCGGGCCGGATCCGGGTTGAGCCGGGCGGCCAGTGCCTCGGCCACGGCTCCGGTGGCGCCCGGCTCGCCGATCAGGCACAGCAACGGCAGAGCCTGTTCCCCGCGCAGGTCCCGGTGTTTCTCGGACCACCTCCAGCGCGGGCGGTCGATCAGCTCGCGCACTTCCCGCAACAGCGGGTCGAGACCATTCATGTTCCGCCCTCCGACCGCTCGCGACGGCGCCCTCGATCAAGGAAAAGCACGGGCAGAGCGGACATGAACGGCAATAGCGGGAACTCCACCTGAATGGAGCAAGAAACGCCGACGCGGCCGGCATACGCCTCCGCCGAAGAACATGAAGATCCTTCATGGCGGCGTACCGCCGCTACGTACTACGCTGCGGTAACCACAGCGACGGCGCGGAGGGACGTTAATGGGACGTTAACCTGCGCCTGGCCGGCTTGCTCTGAGATTCGTCCAGGGAGGCGGCGCGTGGCGCTCAGTGGCGTGCGGCAAGTTCACGCTCAGGCGCGTCACCCTCCGTGGGTTACCGCCATCACGGTGTCTCTCGGCGCTGCCGTCCGAACGTCTGTGATGGCAGGCCCGTCGAGGCCATGTGGCATATCAGTCAGCCGTGTCTTCGCACGAGCGCCTCCACAGAGCGAGGTTCTGACGGGTGTTCAGCGTGTGAGGGTGATCAGGCCCCAGTACTCGAAGCTGATCAGCGAGTAGATCTCCGAACGATGTCACAGCACCGGCTAGGTCGCCCGCCTTCCCGCGCCAGCGAGCATGGTGACCGCGGGTATTCAGCGTCTGGGGATGATCGGGGCCAAGTACTTCCAGGTAGTCGGTGAGCAGCTCGTCGAACGCGGCCACCGCGCCGACCGGGTCACCGGCCTCCCCTCGCCAGCGAGCACAGTTGTGACGGGTGTTCAACGTGAGAGGGTGATGCGGGCCAAGTACTCGCAGGTAGTCGGTGAGCAGTGATGCGCCCCGGGTTCTGTGCAGGCTCTGATCCCAGGGAGGATGCAGAGCATGCCGGCACCGAAAAAGTAC
>NZ_PPHF01000019.1 GCF_002904335.1 Amycolatopsis sp. CA-126428
ACGCTACGAGCCAGATCACCAGCGGCCAGGAATCCAACCACCGCAGCAGCGGCAACATCACCCTGACACTGAGCTGCACGTTAGCGCCGCGGGCGTCAGGGAGCCGGGAAGGGCGGGGCCTGCGGCATGCCGTGGTAGGGCAGCGGTGCCGGCGCGGGCGGGGGCGGGGCCAGGTGGCGGCGCCGGATGCCGTTGAAGACCAGGACGTTGAGCAGGTGCATGACGCCGAGCACGAGCGCCACCGTGCCGATCTTGACCGACAGCAGCTCGAACACCCCGCGCGCGGTCAGGTCCCGGGTGCTGCTGGTCAGGAACAGTGTCACGAAGCCCAGGCTGACCAGGTAGAAGCCGACGACCAGCAGCTGGTTGACGGCGTTGGCCAGGCCGGGGCTGTCCGCGAAGACCTCGGTGAGGAAGGTGCGGCCGTGCTTGCTCAGCGTCCGGGCGACGAGCACGGTCAGCGGAATGCTGAGCAGCAGGTAGAGCGCGTACGCGACGATGATCAGGTCCATGGTTCCTCCTCGTTTTGAACGTGTTCAAGAAGTACGGTAGCCCGGTTTGTGAACACGTTCAAGAGGGCTGCGTCACGCCGGTCGTTACCGGGGTGTGGTGCACGCTCAGTGCGTCGAACCCAGTCCGCGATGTCGGCGACCACGGCCGGGTCGACGTGCTGCGGCGTCTCGTACGCCGCAGGCGTGGACGGTCCTTCACCGCGGAAGAACAGGTGGTCGTCGGCGTCGTGGACGCGGATCGTGACGTCGGGCCGGTGGGCCAGGCCCTCCTGCCAGCGCGCGAGGTCGCCGGTCACGGTCACCTGGTAGTCGCGGCCGCCCTGCAGGACGAGGATCGGCTTGGCCAGCCCGGCCGCGGTCGCGACCGGGTCGTAGCCGCGCAGGTCCAGCCAGTACGAAGCCGGCCAGCCGAACAGCAGGTCCGCCGCCGGGGCCGCGGGGGACAGGCCGGGGTCCTCGACGAGCGCCGCCTGCCGCGCGACCGCCTCGACGGCCGCCGTGGTGGCCGGGCCGGGGTTCAGCTCGGCCAGGTAGCGGGCGACCCGGACGGCCGCCCGGCTCAGCGGCAGCGTGTCACCGGCCAGGCTGACCACGCCGGCCACCGACGGCTCGGCGGCCGCCACCCGGGGAGCCGCCTTGCCGCCGCCACTGAGCCCCAGGACGAACACCCGCGCCGGGTCCACCTTCCGCCGCCGCTGGAGCAGGCGGACGGCGGCGACCGCGTGCGGCACGTACTCCTCGACCATCGTGAAGCCGGCCGCGGAGCCGGCCTCGGGGTGGACGTGGGTCACCTTGTCGAACCGGGCCACCGCGACGCCGCGGGAAGCCAGCCCCCACGCCAGGTCCTTGAACGGCTTGTTGGGCCCGGTCGTCAGGTCGCGGTCGGCGGGCCCCGACGTGAGCAGCACCAGGCCTGGCCACGGCCCGCGCCCCCGGGGCCGGGTGATCGTGCCGGGCACCGCGAGCGGCCCGGTGCCGACGGTGACCTCGTGCTCGGTGAACCGGTCCGGCTCGGCGTAGGCCGGCGGCTCCCAGGTCGTGCCGGACGGCGGTGCGAGCCGGAGGCCGTGCAGCAGGCCGGCGTCGTCGACCGACATGACCACCGTGAGGCCCCCGTGCGCTCCGGTCACCGGGACGCGCACCCGGACCAGCCCCGCCTTGGCCGGCTCGCTCACCGGGGCACCGACCGCCCGGACCGCCCCGATCTTGGCGATCTCCGTCTCCCAGCCGACGCGGAGCGTCTCGGCGGACGCCGCCGCCCGCAGCCGCGGCGCGAACAGCGCCTCGACCTCCGCGTAGCGTCCCGCGGCTGTCATGCCGACGACCGCCGTGGCGACCGCTGCCGGATCCGTGCCTGTCTTCATCTCTACCCCCACCGTTCTCGGATTTTGCGAACGGTATCACCATATGAGACCGTTGGGCAGTGGACACCTTGGAACTGCTGGGCCACCCGGTGCGGCTGCGGATCGTGCACGCCATGCGGGGCGGCCGGACGCTGACCACCGCGGAGCTCGGCGCGCTCCTGCCGGACGTCTCGAAAGCCATGGTCTACCGGCACGTCGACCTGCTCGCCGCCGGCGGCGTCCTGGAGGTGGCCGACGAACGCCGGGTCCGCGGCGCGGTCGAACGCCACTACCGGTTGCGCCGGGAGCGGGCCTCCATCGATTCCGGCACGGCCGCGTCGATGTCGCCCGACGACCACCGGCGCGGGTTCGCCGTGGCGCTGGCCGCCCTGGTCGCCGAGTTCAACGCCTACCTCGACCGCGACGACGCCGACCCGCTCGCCGACCCCGTCGGCTACCAGCAGCACGCGGTCTGGCTCGACCGGGACGAGCTCGCCGCGCTGGTCGGCGAACTGCGCGCCGCGATCCTCCCCCGGCTGGCCAACCCGGCCGCGCCCGGGCGCACCCGGTACCTGCTCAGCCCGATCCTGTTCCCCAGTGAGCCGCCCGCCACCGGGAGCGGCTGAACCGCCCCACCTACTACGGTGAGGCCATGCGGATCGCCATTCTCGACGACTACCAGAACGTCGCCCTCACCTTCGGTGACTGGGACTCGCTCAAGGCCGACATCACGGTCTTCACCGAGCCCCTGACCGACGTCGTCAAGCAGTTGCAGGGCTTCGAAGCGGTGGTCGCGATGCGGGAGCGCACCCGGTTCCCGGCCGCGGTGCTCGACGCCCTCCCGGACCTGAAGCTCCTGGTCAGCACGGGCAAGCGGAACGCGGCCATCGACGTGGCGGCGGCGCAGCGCAACGGTGTCGTCGTGTCCGCCACCGGGTACATCGGGGAGCCGACCGCCGAGCACACCTGGGCGCTCATCCTGGCCGCGTCGCGGAACCTGCCGCAGGAGTTCCGGTCGATGCGCGAGGGCGGCTGGCAGACCTCCGTCGGCACCATGCTGCACGGCAAGACGCTCGGCCTGCTCGGCCTCGGCCGGCTCGGCGCGGGCGCGGCGAAGATCGGGCAGGCCTTCGGGATGGAAACCATCGCCTGGAGCCAGAACCTGACGCAGGAGAAGGCGGACCCGCACGGCGTCACCGCGGTGACCAAGGACGAGCTGTTCGCCCGCTCGGACGTGCTGTCCGTCCACCTGGTCCTCGGCGACCGCACCCGCGGCCTGGTCGGGGCGGCGGAGCTCGCCGCGATGAAGCCGACGGCGCTGCTGGTGAACACCTCGCGCGGCCCGATCGTCGACGAAGCGGCGTTGGTGGACGCGTTGCGGCGCAAGGAGATCCGCGCGGCCGCGCTGGACGTCTACGACACCGAGCCGTTCCCCGCCGACCATCCACTGAGGACACTCGACAACGCGGTCCTGACGCCGCACATCGGCTTCGTCGCCCGCGAGGTCTACGAGATCTTCTACGGCGACGCGGTCGAGGACATCGCGGCCTACCAGGCGGGGGAGCCCATCCGCGTCATGGCGGAGTGACGAAGGTGTGCGGCCCGCCGGGGCCCGAGGTCCCCGCACCGGCCCTGCGGCGGGCCTGCACCTCTTGATGACACCACTCGCGCCCGGCCGGCGGCAGGGTCTTTGGACCCTGTCCCGCCGGGCCGTTGGGCATTCCGGCCGGGTCGGCGAATTTCCCTCAGGGAAAGGGAACCGCGCCGGGCGCGCAGGTCTTCCCCGCCGGCGGCGCGGCCAGGTCCGTCAGGTACCGCACCACGGCCGCCGTACGGCCGGCGCACGCTTTCCCCGGCGGCGAGCGCGGCGTAGTCCGCGGGCGACTGCGGGTTGTCGCTGTCGACGCACTGGACGGCCAGGAAGCCGGGGGAGTGCGCCGGCACGTACGGGTCGAGCACCGGCACCGCGGGGCCCGGATCCGCCGGCATCGCGGCCAGCGTCTGCGCGAGCCGCTTCCACCGGCCGGACTGGTACAGCGCGCTGGTGACCGTCTTCAGCAGGGAAGCCACGCCCGGCCCGCGTGACGCGTGCGCGAGGATCCCGGCGAACTTCCGCTTCGGATCGCCCGCGGAGAAGGCGCACTTCGGCCCGGCCGCGGCGCACACCGCGAAGAACCGGTCCAGTTCTTCTTCCTGCGCGCCGGCGACCTCGGCCCGCACGTCCACCGGCTGCTTTTCCTGGCCCGGCTTCCCGGTGGCGTTCGCGACCAGGTCGAGCGTGCCGTCGAGGGTCATCGCGCGCACCCGGTCCGGGAACAGGTGCGGGCGCGGCCGCGGGGGCACTGCACGCGGCGAGCAGCAGGAGGGTGGCGAGGAGGACTCGCTTCACGCGCCCAGTTCCGCCAGGACGGCGTCGGTGTAGTGCGGCCAGACTTGGGTGGCCCAGGGGCCGAAGGCGCGGTCGGTCAGTGCGACGCAGGCCGCGCCGGCGTCCGGGTCGACCCAGAGGAACGTGCCGGACTGGCCGAAGTGGCCGAAGGTCCGCGGTGAGCTGTGCGCGCCGGTCCAGTGCGGGCTCTTGTGGTCGCGGATCTCGAAGCCGAGGCCCCAGTCGTTGGGCTTCTGGTGGCCGAAGCCGGGCAGCACGCCGGAAAGCCCGGGGAACACGACGTTCGTCGCCTCGGTGACGGTGGCCGGGTCCAGCAGCTTCGGGGCCTGCAGCTCGGCGGCGAAGGCGGCCAGGTCGTCCACAGTGGACACCGCGCCGGAGGCGGGTGAGCCCTCCAGCACGGTCGAAGTCATGCCGAGCGGGGCGAACAGCGCCTCGGCCTGGTACTGCGCGAAGGGAATGCCGGAGTGCTCGGCGAGCGCATCGGCCAGCTGCTCGAACCCGGCGTTGGAGTAGAGCCGCCGCGTGCCCGGCGGGGCCATCGCCTTGTGCGCGTCGAAGGCCAGCCCGGAGGTGTGGGCGAGCAGGTGCCGCACGGTCGAGCCCTCGGGCCCGGCCGGGGTGTCGAGCTCGACGACGCCTTCCTCGACCGCGATGAGCGCGGCGTAGGCGGTCAGCGGCTTGGAGACCGAGGCCAGCCGGAACTTGCGCGCCGTGTCGCCGTGGCTGCCCACGACGCTCCCCTCCGCCGCCACCACGGCCGTCGCGGCGTTGTCCACCGGCCACTCGTCGATCAGGCGCACGCTCTCCATGGGGCCAGCCTACGAAACGCCGCGAAGGCCCCCGCACCGGCTGTCGGGGAGCCGGTACGGAGGCCTTCGCGGGGGGATCGGTACTCAGGCGTCCAGGTCGGTGGCGACCAGCTGGGCGACCGCTTC
Organism: Amycolatopsis sp. CA-126428; assembly: GCF_002904335.1. Taxonomy (GTDB): domain Bacteria; phylum Actinomycetota; class Actinomycetes; order Mycobacteriales; family Pseudonocardiaceae; genus Amycolatopsis. Next base: position 5,183 of record NZ_PPHF01000019.1, read on the forward strand.
CACGGCCTCCTCGGCGCCCTCGCCCTCGGCGCTGATGACGACCTCGTCGCCGTAACCGGCGGCCAGCGTCATCAGGTTGAGCACGCTGCCGGCGGCCACCGGGTTTCCGCCGGCCTTGGCGATCTGCACCGCGACGGGCTGCGCCGCGGCCGCCTTCGCCACCAGCGCGGCCGGCCGGGCGTGCAGCCCCACCTTGCTGGCCACGGCGACGCGTTTCTCCGGCATGTTCGTCCTCTCCCTACTGGTATACGTCGGTACGGATCTTACTTCGCGGCGGTCCGCTCGAGGTCCGACTCGATCGAGTCGTCCTCGCGGCCCGGGGTGCGCAGGTTCCACTTCGTGATGACGATCCGGAACACGAAGTAGTAGATCACCCCGAAGACGAGCCCGATCGGGATGAGCAGCCACGCCTTGTGCGCGGTGTCCAGGCTCGAGTTGAGCAGGAAGTCGATCCCGCCGGCGGAGAAGGAGAAGCCGAGGTGGATGTCCAGGGCGTTCACCAGCGCCAGCGACACGCCGGTCATGATCGCGTGGAAGATGTACAGCGGCCACGCGACGAACATGAACGAGAACTCGATCGGCTCGGTGACACCGGTGATGAACGAGGTCAGCGCGGCCGCGATCATCACACCGCCGACGATCTTCTTCTGCGCCGGGCGCGCGGTCTGCCAGATCGCGAGCGCCGCGGCCGGCAGCGCGAACATGAAGATCGGGAAGAACCCGGTCATGAACGCGCCCGAACCCTGCACGTGGCTGAAGAAGTTCGTCAGGTCGCCGCCGTTGAAGATGAACCACATCGGGACGTTCAGCAGCTGGTGCAGACCGACCGGGATGAGCAGGCGGTTGAAGAAGCCGTAGATGCCGCCACCGATGACCGGCTGGCCGACGATCGCCTCGCCGAGGTTGTGGATGCCCGCGTCGACGTACTTGAAGACGATCCCGAAGAGCACGCCCAGGATGATCATGGTGAAGGCGGTGATGATCGGGACGAACCGCCGGCCACCGAAGAACGCCAGCCACGCGGGCAGCTTGATCCGGTGGTACCGCTGCCACAGCAGGGCGGCGACGATACCCGACACGATGCCGGTCAGGACGCTGTAGGGCCAGTGCAGCGGTGAGCTGTCCCAGGCCGGCTTGTAGCCCGCCTGGGTGCTGACCGGCGCGATGGCCTGGATCACGCGGTTGAAGACGACCCAGCCGACGGCCGCGGCGACGGCCGTGGAGCCGTCACCCTTGCGCGCGAAGCCGACCGCGATGCCGATCGCGAAGAGCAGGGGCAGGAAGTCGAAGAGCGCGTTGCCCGCCGCGCCGATGACGGCGGCGACCTTGTCCCAGCCGAGGCCGTCCTTGCCGAGCAGGTCGTCCTGCCCGAACCGGAGCAGGATGCCCGCCGCAGGGAGCGTGGCGATGGGGAGCATGAGGCTGCGGCCGAAGCGCTGCAGGCCGGCGAGACCTCCGCCGCCCTTCTTCGCCCCCTCCGCGGTGGTGGTGCTCATCTGGATCCTCCATAGTGGGGTGGTTGACCGGGTTCCGGGGTGTTCCGGTCCAACTGCATGGTCACCTGGTAGTGATCTCCCCGGTACCAGGACGTGATGTCTTCGATCGGGTCGCCGTTCGCGCTGGAGACCCGCCGGAACACGAGCAGGGGACTGCCGGCACGCATGCCGAGCAGCCGGGCCGTCTCGCGGTCCGCGCCTTCGGCCCAGACCGTCTGCCACGCCTGGTCGGGACGCACACCGTACGTCTCGGCCAGTTGCGAGTAAATGGACTGGGTCAGGTCGAGCCCGAGCAGGCCGGGAGCCCGGCCCGCGTGGTACCAGCCGCGCTCGACGGCCAGGGGCACGCCGTCGGCGTGGCGCAGCCGCACCAGGTGGTGCGCGGACGCGCCCTCGGTCAGGCCGAGGGCGTGTGCCGAGGCGGTGGGCGGCACCTCGGTGGCCGCCGAGACCACCTCGGTCGTCGGGGTCAGCCCCCGCCTCCGCATGTCGTCGGTGAACGACATCAGGTAGAGCTGCAGCTCCATCCGCCGGGCCGCGGTGAACGTGCCCTTGCCGCGGACCCGGGCGAGCAGGCCCTCCTCGACCAGCTTGCCGATCGCCGACCGGACCGTGAGCCGCGACACGCCGTAGCGCTGGGCCAGCTCGCGTTCCGACGGGATCGGCGCACCCGGCGGGAGCTCGCGCTCCACCGTGCGGCGGAGGATTTCCCGCAGCTGGGCGTGCTTGGGCGTGGGCCCGTTGACGACCCGGTCGGGTGGCGGGACGTGCGCGGCCGCGCTCATCGGCGTCACCCTCCTCGTTCTCGTGCCACCGGGGACCGATACTCGCATCCGGCCCCGAACATTGGTACGTTCCGGTCTAGACCAATGATCTGATGGGGCAGGATGCTCCGCCGCGCGGACGGGTGTCAACCACCGTTATCCGTTCGTGGCCCGCGGCGGGGTGCATGCGGGCGAACGGCGTAGTACAGGTGGACACGCGGTTCGCGTCAGGTTGGGAACAAACAGTGATCAAGGAGACCGCGATGGCGGATGACAGGCCCGAAAAGATCCTCGCCGCGCTCGGCGGCAAGGAGAATCTCACCGAGATCGAGGGCTGCATCACGCGGCTGCGCTGCGAGGTCGAGGACATGAGCCTCGTCGACGAGGGCGCGCTCAAGAAGGCCGGCGCCATGGGCGTGGTCAAGATGGGGTCGGCGGCCCTGCAGGTGATCGTCGGGCCGGAGGCGGACACCATCGCCAGCGACATCGAGGACCTGCTGTGACGTTCGACGTCCTCAGCCCGGTCGCCGGCCGGGTGGTGCCCATCACCGAGGTCCCGGACCCGGTGTTCGCGCAGGCCATGGTGGGTCCGGGCCTCGCGGTGCAGCCCGCGGGCGGCCGGTCGGACGCGGTCGCCCCGGTCGACGGCACGGTGGCGACGCTGCACCCGCACGCCTACGTCATCGCGACCGAGGGCGGCCAGGCCGTGCTGGTCCACCTGGGCATCGACACGGTCAAGGAGAAGGGCGAGGGCTTCACGCTGCACGTCGTCAAGGGCGAGCAGGTGCGGGCCGGTCAGCCGATCGTCAGCTGGGACCCGGAGGCGGTGACCGCGGCGGGCTACTCGGCGATCGTCCCGGTCGTCGCGCTGGACGCCTCGGCGGAGGTTTTGTCCGGTTTGGACACCGAGCACGAGGTCGCCGCCGGCGACCGGCTGTTCGCCTGGGACGCCTGAGTTCTCAGTGTCACGCGAACGGGCCCTGGTGGATCATCGTCCACCAGGGCCCGTTCGCGCGTCCGGCTCGTCAGCCGGTGACGACCTTCCCGTTCTCGACCTTGACCGGCACCGACGGCAGCGGCTTCTTCGCCGGGCCCTGCTTGACCTCGCCGGTGAGCGCGTTGAACACCGAACCGTGGCAGGGGCAGACCAGGTCGGCGCCCTTCGGTGTGACGGTGCAGCCCTGGTGCGTGCACACGGCGCTGAACGCGGCGCAGGCCGACTCGGACGTGCGGGCCACGATCACGTCGGACCCGTCCGGGGCCTTCGCCGCCTTCGCCTGCCCGACCGGGACTTCGGCGAGCGCGACCAGCGGCGTCCCGGCGGCGATCGGCGCCTGCGCGGTGCCCGATTTGCCGTTCGATTCCGACGAGCAGGCGGTGAGGGCGACGGCGCCGACGGCGGCACCGGCGACGGCGGCACCGGTGGACAGGACGGTGCGGCGGGAGTGCAGTTCGGCTGTCATGACCTAAAGAACGAAAGCGCCACCCGTTCGGTTCAATTCCCGGTGAACCGGATCGCCCCCTGTTCCGTGTATGTACCGGAGTGGGTGTGGAGTGGAGGAACGATCATGGTGAGTTGGGTTCTACGCATCGTCGTGGCGGCCGCGCTGCTCGGCTCGGCGGGCGTGCACTACTTCTTGTGGACGCAGGGGTACTCGGGCATCACCGGCACGCTGTTCCTGCTCGACGCGATCGCCGGGCTGGTGCTCGCGATCGCCGTCCTGGCCTGGCGGCACTGGCTGCCGGCGCTGGGTGCGGCCGGGTTCGGGGCGCTGACGCTCGGCGCGTACGTGCTGGCCGCGACCGTCGGGTTCATGGGCAACCACGACCAGTTCGACAGCCAGCCGGAGTACTGGGGCGTCATCACCGAGGCGGTCTGCATCGTGGGCGGTCTGGCGCTGCTGTTCGTGAAGGACCGGCGCCGGGTCGCGGCCTGAGTTCGTGGGCGAGGTCGCCGAAGAGGCGCTCATGCGGGCGCTGCACGAGGAGCACGCGACCGCGCTGTGGTCCTACGCGCTGCACCTGACCTCCGGTGACCGGATCCGGGCCGAGGACGTCGTCCAGGAGACGCTGCTGCGGGCCTGGCGGTCGCCGGCGGTGCTGGACCAGTCGCAGGGGTCGGCGCGGGCGTGGCTGTTCACGGTCGCCCGGCGGATCGCGATCGACGGCTGGCGGTCGGCGTCGGCCCGCTCGGAGGTGACGACCGACCGGCCGCCGGACCGCGTGGTCGCCGACGGCACCGACCGCGCGGTGCAGGGCTGGCTGGTCGCCGAGGCGCTGGCCGAGCTGTCGGAACGGCACCGCGAGGTGCTGCTGCTGTGCTACTTCCAGGGGTATTCGGTCGCCGACGCGGCGCTGAAGCTGGGGGTGGCCGAAGGGACGGTCAAGTCGCGCACGCACTACGCGTTGCGCGCACTCCGCCTGGTGCTCGAGGAGAGGGGAGTGACCCAGTGAGCGAAGACCCCTTCGCGACGTTCGACGCCGCCTACGTGCTGGGGGCGCTCGCCCCCGAGGACCGGCAGCGCTTCGAGGAGCACCTGCGTTCGTGCGACCGGTGCGCGGCTTCGGTGCGCGAGCTGGCGGGGCTGCCCGGGCTGCTGGCCAGGGTCGACTCCCCGACGACCGTCCCGGACGCCGGCCCGCCCCCGCCGGACCTGCTGCCGGCGGTGCTCCGCCGCGTCCGGCGCGGCCGCCGGATCCGGTTCGCGGTGACGACGGCTTCGGCGGCGGTCGCGGTGGCGGCCTGCGTCGCCCTGGGCGTGGTGGTGGCTTTGCCGGCTTCGGCTCCGGTTCCGCCCGCGGTGCCGCCGCCGGTCGCGATGACGGCGCTGGGCCAGTTCCCGGTCCGCGCGGACGCCCGCCTGGCGGCGTTCGACTGGGGCACGCAGGTCGACATGTCGTGCAGCTACACGGGCACCCGCAGCGGCGGCGACTACCTCCTCGTGGCGGTCTCCCGCACCGGGACGGAGACGCAGCTGGCGACCTGGAAGGCGGTCCCGGACGACACGGCCCGCATCGTGATCGGCACGGCCGTGCGGCGACCCGACCTGGCGGCCCTGGAGATCCGCTTGGCGAGCGGCCTCCCCCTGCTCCGGCTGACGTTGTGAGACCGGTGGCTCATCCGGGCCGCAGGGGGTCCCGGATGAGCCACCACCCGTGATCGAAGAGCCAACACGCGTGATCCAGAAGCCGACACGCGTGATCCGGGAGTCGACACACGCACGGTCGCCGTGTCGACTCCTCAATCACGCGAGTCGACCTCCCCATCACGCGAGTCGACCCTTCAATCACGCGATCCGACCCTCTGGGTACGCCAACCGACCTTCCAGGGACGCCGGCCGACCCTCCGGGTACGCCAACCGGCCGTCCGGAAACGCGACGCCGGCCGCCCCGGCTCTCCGCCGTGCCGGGTGACCGGAGGCACGTCCCGGCCCGCGTCGCGCCCGTGACAGGATTGAGCCCATGTTGCGCTGGATCACCGCAGGTGAATCGCACGGACCCGCGCTGGCGGCCGTGCTCGAAGGCATGCCCGCCGGGGTTGCCGTCACCACCGCCGACGTCACCGAGCAGCTGGCCCGGCGCCGTCTCGGCTTCGGCCGCAGCCCGCGGATGGGCTTCGAGACCGACCACATCGAGTTCCTCGGCGGCGTCCGCCACGGCCTCACCCAGGGCGGCCCGGTCGCGGTGCAGATCGAGAACGCCGAGTGGCCCAAGTGGGAGCAGGTCATGGCGGCCGACCCGGTCGACCCGCAGATCCTCGAAGGCCTCGCGCGCAACGAACCGCTCACCCGGCCCCGCCCCGGCCACGCGGACCTGCCCGGCATGCAGAAGTACGGCTTCGAGGAGGCCCGTCCCGTCCTGGAGCGCGCCAGCGCCCGGGAGACGGCGTCGCGGACCGCGCTCGGCACCGTCGCCCGCAACTTCCTGAAGCAGCTGCTCGACGTCGAGATCCTCAGCCACGTCGTCTCGATCGGCGGCGCGGCCGCGCCCGAGGGCCCGTTGCCCGTCGCCGCCGACCTGGCCGCCATCGACGAGAGCCCGGTGCGCGCCTTCAGCCAGGAAGGCACCGACGCGATGGTCGCCGAGGTGGACGCCGTGCGGAAGGCCGGCGACACCGTCGGCGGCGTGATCGAGGTGCTCGCCTACGGCCTCCCGCCGGGCCTCGGCTCGCACGTCCACTGGGATCGCCGGCTCGACGCGCGGCTGGCCGGCGCCCTGATGGGCGTCCAGGCGATGAAGGGCGTCGAGGTCGGTGACGGCTTCACGACCGCCCGTCGCTGGGGCAGCCAGGCGCACGACGAGATCGACCGCGGCACCGGCCCGGTCGGCGTCACCCGCCGGTCCAACCGCGCGGGCGGCCTGGAAGGCGGCATCACCAACGGCGAGCCGCTGCGCGTCCGGGTGGCCATGAAGCCGATTTCGACCGTCCCCAAAGCACTGTCCACAGTGGACGTCAAGACCGGCGAGCCCGCGGTGGCGATCCACCAGCGGTCCGACGTCTGCGCGGTGCCCCGCGCCGGGGTCGTGCTGGAGTCGGTGGTGGCGCTCGTCCTCGCCGACGCCGCGCTCGAGAAGTTCGGCGGCGACTCGCTCGCCGAGAGCAAGCGCAACGCCGAGGCGTACCTCAAGGCCCTCGAGGAGCGGTGGTGAGTCCCCGCGCGGTGATCGTCGGGCCGCCCGGTTCGGGCAAGAGCACGGTCGGGCCGCTGCTGGCGGCCGCGCTCGGCGTCGCGTTCCGGGACAGTGACGACGACATCGTCGCGCGCGCCGGGCGCAGCGTCTCCGACATCTTCGCCGATGACGGGGAACCGGCTTTCCGCGCGCTGGAAGAGGAAGCGGTCGCCACCGCGCTGGCGGAGCACGACGGCGTGCTCTCCCTCGGCGGCGGCGCGCCGCTCACCCCCGGCACCCGGGCCCGGCTGGCCCGGCACACCGTCGTGTTCCTCAGCGTCGGCCTCGCCGCCGGCGTGCAGCGCACCGGTCTTTCGAGCGCGCGGCCGCTGCTGGCCGGGGTGAACCCCCGCGCCACCTTCAAGAAACTGCTCGACGAGCGGGTGCCCGTCTACCGCGAGGTCGCCACCGTCGAGATCGTCACCGACGACCGGACGCCGTCCGAGATCGTCGCGCACCTCGTGGCGGAGCTCGCCGCGCCCGCCGAAGCCAAGGAGTGAGGAACCCCGTGTCCGATCCGGCGCTGTCCGATCCGGTGCGCATCCCGGTCGCCACCGCCCAGCCCTACGACGTCGTGGTCGGGCGCGGCCTGCTCGGCGACCTCACCGAGCACCTGGCCGGTGCCTCGAAGATCGCGCTGATCCACCCGCCGACGCTGACCGCCACGGCCGAGGCCATCCGCGACGAGCTGAACGCGGCGGGCCTCGACGCCCACCGCGTCGAGATCCCGGACGCCGAGGACGGCAAGGCCCTGACCGTCGCGGGCTTCTGCTGGGAGGTGCTCGGCCGGATGGGGCTGGACCGCCGCGGCGCCGTGGTGGGCCTCGGCGGTGGCGCGGTCACCGACCTCGCCGGGTTCGTCGCGGGCACGTGGATGCGCGGGGTCCGGCTGGTCAACGTGCCGACGACGCTGCTCGGCATGGTCGACGCCTCGGTCGGCGGCAAGACCGGCATCAACACCGAGGCCGGCAAGAACCTCGTCGGGGTGTTCCACGAGCCGAGCGCGGTGTTCGTCGACCTCGCGACGCTGGAGACGCTCCCGCCGAACGAGCTCGTCGCCGGGATGGCCGAGGTCGTCAAGGTGGGCTTCATCGCCGACCCGCGGATCCTCGAGCTGATCGAGGCCGACCCGGCCGCGGCGCTCGACCCGGCCGGCGACGTCCTGGCCGAGCTGGTCCGCCGGTCGATCCGGGTCAAGGCCGACGTCGTGGCCGCGGACCTGCGCGAGTCCGATCTGCGCGAGATCCTCAACTACGGCCACACCCTCGGCCACGCCATCGAGCGCCGCGAGCGGTACCGGTGGCGCCACGGCGCCGCGGTCAGCGTCGGGCTGGTGTTCGCCGCCGAGCTGGCACGGCTGGCCGGGCGGCTCGACGACGCCACGGCCGAGCGCCACGCGGCCGTGCTGAAGCTGCTCGGTCTGCCGACGACCTACGACGCCGACGCGCTGCCGCAGCTGCTGCAGACCATGAAGGGCGACAAGAAGTCGCGCTCCGGCGCGCTGCGGTTCGTCGTCCTCGACGCCCTCGGCAAGCCCGGCCGGCTCGAAGGCCCGGATCCGTCGCTGCTCGCGGCCGCCTACTCGGCGATCGCGGCGGAGCCGGCCGGCAGCGGGGGGAGCGTGCTGCTGTGAAGGCGTTCGTGTTCAACGGCCCCAACCTCGGCCGGCTCGGCAAGCGCGAGCCGTCGGTCTACGGCTCGACGACGCACGACGACCTCGCCGCGCTGTGCGTCAAGACCGGGGACGAGCTGGGGATCGAGGTCGAGGTCCGGCAGACCGACCACGAGGGCGAACTGGTCGGCTGGCTGCACGAAGCCGCCGACGGCGGGAATCCGGTGGTGCTCAACGCCGGCGCGTGGACGCACTACTCGATCGCCGTCCGCGACGCCGCGGCGCAGCTGAGCGCGCCGCTGATCGAGCTGCACATCTCCAACGTGCACAAGCGGGAGGCGTTCCGGCACCACAGCGTGCTTTCGGACATCGCGACGGCCGTGATCGCGGGCCTCGGGGTCGACGGCTACCCGCTCGCCCTGCGCTGGCTCGCCACCCACGCGGGATGACCCTGCTGGCGACGCCGCGGCTGACGCTGCGGCCGCTGACCGAGGCCGACCGCGAAGCCGTGGTGAAGGTGTTCGCCGACCCGGAGATGAGCCGGTTCTTCGCGGTGGACTTCGCCGACCCGGCCTCGGCGAACGCGATGGTGGATCGCCGCCTGGCCTACCGCGGCCCGGCCGGCCAGGGCCACTGGGTGATCGAGCGCGACGGCGCGGTCATCGGCGTCGCGCACCTGCGCCCGTCTTGGGAGCTGCCGGGCGAGGTGCCCGAGCTGGGCTACTACGTCGCGAGCGCGCACGCGGGGCAGGGCCTGGCCACCGAGGCCGCCCGCGCCCTGCTCGACCACGGGCTCGGCACGCTCGGGCTCCCGGCGGTGTGGGCGCTGGTCCACGAGCGGAACGCGGCGAGCCGGAAAGTGGCCGGGCGCCTGGGTTTCCTCGACGTCGGCAGCGGCGTCCACTACGGCGACCTGCACCGGGTGCTGGTGGCGCTGCCGGCGGTGCAGGGGCGGCCGCACCACATCGAGCTGTGGGTACCCGATCTCGCCGGAGCCGAGCGCAGCTGGGGCTGGCTGCTCGGCGAGCTGGGCTGGCGCGAGTTCCGGCGCTGGCCGGCCGGGGTCAGCTGGCGGCTCGGCGGAACGTACCTGGTGGCCGAGGCATCGCCGGCGCTGAGCGCGGCGGGGCATGAGCGCACGCGGCCGGGCTTGAACCACCTGGCCCTGCACGTGGCCACCCGGGCGGAGGTCGACGACCTCGCGGCCCGCGCGACGGCCCACGGCTGGCGGCCGCTGTTCGCGGACCGGTACCCGCACGCGGGCGGGCCTGCTCACTATGCCGCGTACCTGGAGAACGATGCCGGGTTCGAGGTTGAGCTGGTTGCGGCCGATGGGCCGCCCGCGGGGGTGTGATCGCGCTCGAGGGAGTGGCGGGTGAAGGGCCGCCCGCCGGGCGTGACCGCGCTCGAGGGTGACGGGCCGCCCGGCAGCCGGCCTCGGAACACAACCCGACCAGCGCGCTCCCACGATCGAAGGACCGCCGGACAGGTGCACTGCCGCTCGGACGGGTGGTGTCTCGCTACACTCCGATGTCGTGCACCCGTTTCGTCGTGGGGGTCGGCGACCCGCTCGGGCCTTGTTCGCCAGTGTCCTGGCGGGGCTGCTGCTCGCGGGCTGCACCAAGGGGTACGCCCAGCCGCAGGCGGCCGGGGAACAGCCGGCGATCGCGGGCGGGAAAGCCGCCTCGCCGCCGCGGCCCACCGATGTCGACCTCCCTTCGGGTGACCCCCGGCAGAGTGGTGGGGTCATCGCCGCCGGTGGGGCCGATGCCGTCTACAACTACGGGCCGTCCGTGATGCTCGACCGGGGGCAGACCCGGATGTGGTGGTGCAGCCAGTACGGCGGTGCCGGGCCGGCCGGGGACGACATCCTCTACGCCCGGGCGCCGTCCTTCGACGGGCCGTTCACCGGACCGGACGGCGGGATCCCGGCGGCCGTGTTCTCCGGGGCGCCCGGGCAGTTCGACGGCATGCACACCTGCGACCCGTCCGTGCTGCGCGTCGGCTCGACGTACTACCTGTACTACACCGGCGCCGCCGGGGACCACGCGCTCGGCAACTCCATCGGGCTCGCGACCAGCCCCGACGGCATCCACTGGACCCGCGAGGCCGGCGGGCGGCCGATCCTCGGGCCGTCGCATGACGTGCACCGCGCGAACGTCTACGGCGCGGGCCAGCCGTCGGCGGTCTACCTCGACGGCTGGTTCTACCTGATGTTCACCGACACCACCGGCCGCGCCACGGGCGGCAACGGCGCGGGGCAGTTCCTGCTCCGCTCCCGCGACCCGGCGTTCGGGTCGGGCGTGCAGGCCCTGGACGTCGGCGGGTTCGTGCCGGTGGCCTCGACGTCGGCGCCGCGGGCCCGGTCGATCGTCGACGGGTTCAGCGCGGACCTGATGTGGGTGGGCGCGCTCGCCGCGTTCGTCGTCGCGCACGAGACCGACGGCGGGACGGCGCTGACGTTCTGGACCGCGGACTTCGCCGAGCACCCGTACCGGCCCGTGCTGGTGCCCGGGCCGTGGCAGGAAGGGCCGGGCCTGGTGCGCCGCGCGGACGGGCACGCGCCGCTGTCGTCGGCCGACCCGTGCGACCGGGTGCCGTTCGACCTGGTGCGCGCGACCTCGCTGGGCGGGGCCGCCGCCCCGACCGACCTGCGGCACTTCGGGATCGACCTGCTGGGCAGCCGGGCCTGCGAGAACCCCGGCCGGGTGGCCGCGACGTTCGACGGCGTGACGGCGCCTTCGCCGGAGCGGACGATGGACCTGGTCCGGGCGGGGCAACGGGTCCGCATCGACCGGCGGGTGGTCGCCTCGGCTCTGGCCGGCGAACTGCTGGAGAAGGCGCCGCCGGCGATGGCGGCCCTGCCGGTGGCGGCCCGGCTGCGCGCGGGGGCCGAAGCGGTCCAAGCACCCGGCCGCGGATCCGCGCTGGTCCTCGACGACCACCGGCTGTGGCGGATCTCGGATCCGGTGGTCGCGGCGGCCAACGACTCGACACCGCGCCCGGTGACCGACGCGCAGTGGGACGGCTATCGGGCGGGTCCGGCACTGACCGGTTGACGCGGATCCCGGTGGCCGCAGCCGGCTATCCGCGCGGCTCCCGGCTGGGCGGCCGAACCCGCCGTGGCCGCGGAGAAGGCACCTCTCGCGCCTCTTCACCAGACTCCGGCTCCGGTTCACCAGACTCCGGCGACCGCCCGATCCGCCCGCCCACGAACAGCCCCAGCCCGGCCGGGATCAGCACCAGCAGCGCCGAGAACGCCGCCCCGCCCGTCAGGGCGCCGCCCAGCTCGGACACGCCCGTCTGGTCCACGAACACCGCGCGGCCGAGCACGTACAGGATCCCCGCGACCGGTCCCGCGATCAGCGCGGAGACGAACCACACGCGCCCGCGGTCCGGCAAGCCGCGCCACGCGTCCAGCGCGCTCCACAACGCCGCCGCCCCGACCAGGACCGCCAGCGCCAAGGACACCGGCAGCGCCTGGTCCGTCGGGTGGTACACGGCGTACTTGGCCAGCACCGTCAGGGCGACGCCGTGCAGCACCGCCATCACCGGTCCGCGAATCACCCAGGCGCTCATCCTGCGGAGTGTAGGCGGCCTACTGGCGAGTCGCTTCCCCCGGGAAGCGCGCGCACTAGGGTGGACGGGTGCCTGAAACCCATGGACGTCGCCGGGCGGCGCTGCGCGGGCTCCTGACCGGAGCCGGTGTCGATGCGCTGCTGGTCACCGATCTGCTGAACATCCGTTACCTGACCGGGTTCACCGGCTCGAACGCCGCCGTTCTGCTGCACGCCGGCGGCGACGACGAGACCCTCTTCTGCACCGATGGCCGCTACACCACCCAGTCGGCCGCCGAGGTGCCCGATCTCGAGACCGTCGTCGACCGGGCCAGTGCCGCGGCCCTCGTGGCCCGGGCCGCCGGGGACACCAAGACCTACGGGCGGCTCGGGTTCGAGAGCCAGCACGTCAGCGTCGAGACCTACGAAGCGCTCCGGGAGCGGCTGCCCCTGAAGCGGACGCCCGGCCTCGTCGAGCAGTTGCGCGAAGTCAAGGACGAAGCCGAGATCGAAGCGCTGCGCCAGGCGTGCGCCGCCGCCGACCGGGCGCTGGACGACCTGGTCGCCGCCGGGGGGCTGCGGCCCGGGCGGACCGAGCTGGAAATCGCCCGCGACCTGGAGAACCGGATGCTGGAGCACGGCTCTTCGGCCCCCAGCTTCGCCTCCATCGTCGCCGCCGGGGCGCACTCCGCCATCCCGCACCACCAGCCGACGCACGCCGAGCTCGAGCGCGGCGACTTCGTCAAGCTGGACTTCGGCGCCACCGTCGACGGCTACCACTCCGACATGACCCGCACCTTCGTCCTCGGCGAACCCGCGGACTGGCAACGGGAGGTCTACGACCTCGTGCACGCCGCCCAGGCGGCCGGGGTCGCCGCCGTCGCGCCGGGCGCCGATGTGTCCCATGTGGACGCTGCGGCGCGGGACGTGATCTCCGGCGCCGGGCACGGGGAGCACTTCGCGCACGGCCTCGGGCACGGCGTCGGCCTGCAGATCCACGAGGCGCCCAGCTTCGCCGCGACGGGCGTCGGTACACTGGCCGCCGGTATGGCGGTCACCGTCGAGCCCGGCGTGTACCTCGCGGGTCGCGGTGGCGTGCGCATCGAGGACACGCTCGTCGTGCGGGCCGGGGAACCCGAACTCCTCACCCTGAGCACCAAGAACCTCGTGGTCGTCTGACAGCGGCCCCGAACCCGAAGATTCGACACAGGAGACTGCAAGCTCGTGGCCACGACCAACGACCTGAAGAACGGGCTCGTCCTGAACCTGGACGGCCAGCTGTGGACCGTCACCGCGTTCCAGCACGTCAAGCCGGGCAAGGGCGGTGCGTTCGTGCGCACGACGCTCAAGCACGTGCTGACCGGCAAGGTGGTCGACAAGACGTTCAACGCGGGCACGAAGGTCGAGACGGCCACGGTGGACCGCCGGAACATGACCTACCTGTACAAGGACGGCCAGGACTTCGTGTTCATGGACGGCGACACCTACGACCAGATCACGGTGCAGGCCGCGGTCGTCGGCGACAACGCCAACTACATGCTCGAGAACACCGAGGTCCAGGTCGCGGTCCACGAGAACGAGGCGCTCTACATCGAGCTCCCGACCTCGGTCGAGATCGTCATCCAGCACACCGACCCGGGCCTGCAGGGCGACCGCTCCACCGGTGGCACCAAGCCGGCGACGCTGGAGACCGGCGCGGAGATCCAGGTCCCGCTGTTCCTGTCCACCGGCGAGAAGATCAAGGTCGACACCCGCGACGGCCGTTACCTGGGCCGCGTCTCCAGCTGATGCCGACGTCGAAACCCCACCCGAACCGCGGCGGCGCGATCAGCCGCCGGCAGGCCCGCCGCCGCGCGGTGGAAATGCTGTACGAGGCCGTGCAGCGCGACACCGACGCGGTGACGCTGCTGGCCGACCGGGTCGGCGCGACCGAGGTCGACCCGATCGCGGACTACACGATCAGCCTGGTCGAGGGCGTCACCGGCCGGAAGACCCAGATCGACGAGCTGCTGGCCGAGCACGCGCAGGGGTGGACCCTGGAGCGGATGCCGAAGGTCGACCTCGCGGTGCTGCGGGTTGGGGTCTACGAGCTGCTCTGGGCCGAGGACGTGCCGGACCCGGTCGCGATCGACGAGGCCGTCGGCCTGGCGAAGGAACTGTCCACGGACGACTCGCCGCGGTTCGTCAACGGCGTCCTGGGCCGGATCGGCACGATCGCCGACCGCCTGCGCGCCGTGCTTTAGAGGCCGCCTGGCCGCCTGGCCCCCCGGTCAGGCGACCCCGGCCGGGGGTCCGCGGGCTTGCCCCCGGGCGGGTTGTGGGGGCTGCGCCCCCACAAGACACGCGGAGTGAGGCTCGGCTCGCGCTTTCCGCGAGCAGGGCTCGCCCCCGAACGAGCCGGATCAGTCCTCCTTGGAAGGACGCGCCTCCGGCGGCAGGACGCCCCAGTCGATGAGCTGCTCGGTCAGCTCGCCCGGGGTCATGTCGTAGATGATCGCCAGGGACCGCAGGTCCTCGGTGCGGATCGAGAGCACCTTGCCGTTGTAGTCGCCGCGCTGGCTCTGGATCGTCGCCGCGTAGCGGGCCAGCGGGCCCACCTTCTCGGCCGGCAGCTGCTGCAGGCGCTCGAGGTTGATCACGATCTTCGTGGCGGGCTCGGCACCGGAGGGGACCCGGCCCTCGGGCAGCAGCTCGACCACCGGCACGCCGTAGAAGTCGGCCAGCTCGGCCAGCTTCTGGACGGTGACGGCGCGGTCGCCACGCTCGTACGAGCCGACGACGACGGCCTTCCAGCGCCCACCGGACTTCTGCTCGACCCCGTGCAGGGACAGGCCCTGCTGCTGGCGGATCCCGCGGAGCTTGGCCCCGAGCGCCTTGGCGTAATCGCCCATCTGGTCGTTCTCCGTTCTTCACCCCCTCCCGGTCGGGGTGACCGGGCCGGGGGACTCGCTGAGTCGAATACTCAGAGTAATGGTTACGCATTGTTGTCACCAGGTCAAGCAGAAGCTTGCCGCGAATCACGCCACACCACCCGGAAGACTGAGCAAAGTGCCTGCTACTGTCGGTGGGAAAGCCCCGACCAGCAGGGGAACAGACGTCCTTTAAGGACCCGTCCGGTGAGGCGGGGAAGGAGTCCGGTTTGTCGTCACGCCCGCGTGACGCGGCTGGTTCGGCCGGGGAGCGGGAGCTCCTGACGGCCGGCGATGTCGCGCGCACTATCGCCCGAATGGCCCATCAGGTCATCGAAAAGACCGCGAACGGTGCGGAGAGCACTACCCCACCCGTGTTGCTCGGCATCCCGTCCCGGGGCACGCCGCTCGCGGTCCGCCTGGCCGACAAGATCGGCGAGTTCTCCGGGGTCCGCCCGCCCGCCGGCGCCCTCGACGTCACCCTCTACCGGGACGACCTCCGCCGCCGCCCGCCGCGCGCGCTCGAACAGACGCAGCTGCCCGCCGACGGCATCGACGAGCGCGTGGTGATCCTGGTCGACGACGTCCTGTTCTCCGGCCGGACGATCCGGGCCGCGCTCGATGCCCTGCGTGATCATGGCCGCCCGCGCGCGGTCCAGCTGGCCGTGCTGGTCGACCGCGGTCACCGCGAGCTGCCGATCCGCGCCGACTACGTGGGCAAGAACGTCCCGACCGCCCGCACCGAGGGCGTGTCCGTCCTGCTGGCCGAGATCGACGGCCGGGACGCGGTCCTGCTGCGTCCGGCCGAGTCCGACACTGCTGCTGGAGAGGACTCGTGAAGCACCTGCTCGCCACCGACGGCCTGGACCCGGCGCTGGCCACGGCCGTGCTCGACACCGCCGACGAGCTGAAGCACACGCTGCTCGGCCGCGAGGTCAAGAAGCTGCCGACGCTGCGCGGCCGCACGGTGATCACCCTGTTCTACGAGAACTCGACCCGCACCCGGGTGTCGTTCGAGATCGCCGGCAAGTGGATGAGCGCGGACGTGATCAACGTCTCCGCGTCCAGCTCCTCGGTCAACAAGGGGGAGTCCCTTCGCGACACGGCGCTGACGCTGGCCGCCGCGGGCGCCGACTGCGTGATCGTCCGGCACCCGGCCAGCGGCGCCGCCCAGCGCCTCTCGGAGTGGCTGGCCGAGCCCGGCACGTCGGTGGTCAACGCCGGCGACGGCACCCACGAGCACCCGACGCAGGCGCTGCTCGACGCGGCGACCCTGCGCGAGCGCCTGGGCTCGCTCAAGGACCGCCGGATCGCGATCGTCGGCGACGTCCTGCACAGCCGGGTCGCCCGCTCGAACATCCACCTGCTCTCGGCCCTGGGCGCCGAAGTCGTGCTCGTCGCGCCGCCGACGTTGCTGCCTTACGGGGTCGAAAGCCTTCCGGTGACCGTTTCGCACGACCTGGACGCCGAGCTGCCCGCGGTCGACGCCGTCATGATGCTGCGCGTCCAGGCCGAGCGGATGCACGGGGGTTTCTTCCCCTCCGCGCGTGAGTACTCCCTCGCGTACGGCCTGTCGGAACGGCGGCAGAAGCTGCTGCCGGACCACGCGGTCGTCCTGCACCCCGGCCCGATGCTGCGCGGGATGGAAATCGCCGGCGCGGTCGCCGATTCCCCGGCCTCGGCCATCACCGAACAGGTCCGCAACGGCGTCCACGTGCGCATGGCGGTCCTCTACCACCTCCTGGCCAGTGAAGGAGCCGCTGCGTGAGCACCCTGATCCAGGGCGCCCGCCCCTACGGCGAAGGCGACCCGGTCGACGTCCTCATCGAGGACGGCGTGATCACCGCGATCGGCGCGGTCGACGTCCCGGAAGACGCCGACGTCATCGACGCTGCCGGGCAGGTGCTCCTCCCCGGCTTCGTCGACCTGCACACCCACCTGCGCGAACCCGGCCGCGAGGACACCGAGACGATCGAAACCGGCTCGGCCGCGGCGGCGCTCGGCGGGTACACCGCGGTGTTCGCCATGGCCAACACCGACCCGGTCGCCGACAACGCGGTGATCGTCGACCACGTCTGGCGGCGTGGCCGGGAGGTCGGCCTGGTCGACGTCCACCCGGTCGGCGCGGTCACCGTGGGGCTCAAGGGCGAGAAGCTCGCCGAGCTGGGCACGATGGCCACCTCGCAGGCCCGGGTGAAGGTGTTCTCCGACGACGGCCTCTGCGTCGCCGACCCGCTGCTGATGCGCCGCGCGCTGGAGTACTCGACCGCGCTCGACGTCGTCATCGCGCAGCACGCCGAGGAACCGCGGCTGACCGTCGGCGCCCAGGCCCACGAGGGCGAGCGCGCGGCGAGGCTCGGCTACACCGGCTGGCCCGCCGCGGCGGAAGAGTCCATCGTGGCCCGCGACTGCCTGCTGGCCCTGCACGCCAACGCCCGGCTGCACGTCTGCCACGTCTCGACGTCGGGCACGGCGGACGTGCTGCGCTGGGCCAAGGACCGCGGCACGAAGGTGTCGGCCGAGGTCACGCCGCACCACCTGCTGCTCACCGACGAGCGCCTGGCCACCTACGACCCGGTGAACAAGGTGAACCCGCCGCTGCGCACCGAGTCCGACGCGGAGCAGCTGCGGACCGCGCTGGCCGAGGGCGTCATCGACTGCGTCGCCACCGACCACGCGCCGCACGCGGTGCAGGACAAGGACACCGAGTGGACCGCGGCCCGGCCGGGCATGCTCGGGCTGCAGACGGCGCTGTCCATCGTGGCCGAGACGATGGTGCGCACCGGCCTGCTCGACTGGCGCGGCGTGGCCCGCGTGATGAGCGAGCGGCCCGCCGAGATCGGCAACCTGGCCGACCAGGGCCGCCCGATCGCCACCGGCGAGCCGGCGAACCTGGCCCTGGTCGACCCGGACGCCGAGTGGACGGTCCGGGGTGCCGAGCTGGCCAGCCTCGCGGCCAACACCCCGTACGAGGGAATGCGGCTGCCCGGCGTGGTGACCGCGACGCTGCTGCGCGGGCGGATCACCGCGCGGGACGGGAAGATCTGCTGATGGAGCGCTTCTGGCTCGTGCTGGCGATCTTCGCCTTCGTCCTGCTCTGCCTGTGGGGCATGTACCTGGGCTGGCGCCGCAAGTCCCGCTCGCAAAGCGTCCAGGTGCCGCCGTTCCCCGCCATCCCCTCCGGCTCCGGCGAGGTGCTGCTGGAATCGACCGGCGTCTACCTGGCCACCACGACCGCCGGGAACTGGCAGGACCGGATCGTCACCCGCGGCGCGGGACTGCGCACCGGCGCGGTCTGGCGGCTGCACGACGGCGGTGTCGCCGTCGAGCGCGGGGGAGCGCCCGACTTCTGGATCCCGCGGGACGCCGTCACCGGCATCCGGCGCGACACGAAGATCGCCGGGAAGGTGATGGGCACCGACGCGCTGCTCGTCATCACCTGGCGGCTCGGCGGCGCCGACCTCGACACCGGCTTCCGCGGCGACGACCTCGACGACTATCCACAGTGGATCGAACAGCTCAAGATCAAGGGAGGTGCCCAGTGAACGCGCGCGCTCAGGCCGCACTGGTGCTCGAAGACGGCCGGGTGTTCCGCGGCGCTGCCTACGGCGCGCAGGGGCGAACCCTCGGCGAGGCGGTGTTCTGCACCGGCATGACCGGCTACCAGGAAACGCTGACCGACCCGTCCTACCACGGGCAGATCGTGGTGCAGACCGCGCCGCAGATCGGCAACACCGGCTGGAACGACGAGGACGACGAGTCCTCGAAGATCTGGGTGAACGGGTACGTGGTGCGCGACCCCGCCCGGACGCCGTCCAACTGGCGCTCCCGCCGGACGCTGGACGAGGAACTGGTGCGCCAGGGGATCGTCGGCATCGCCGAGGTCGACACCCGCTCGCTGACCCGCCACCTGCGCGAGCTCGGCGCGATGCGCGCCGGCGTCTTCTCGGGTGACGCGCTCGGCACCGTCGACGACATGGTCGCCGAGGTGCTGGCGAGCCCGAAGATGGAGGGCGCCGACCTGGCCGGCCAGGTTTCGACGCCCAAGCCGTACGTCGTCTCGCCCGACGGTGAGCCGCGCTTCCGGGTGGTCGCGCTGGACCTGGGCATCAAGTCCAACACCCCGCGGCAGATGGTCAAGCGCGGTATCGAGGTGCACGTGCTGCCCTCTTCCGCTTCTTTGGAAGACGTGCTGGCGATCGAGCCGGACGGCGTGTTCCTGTCCAACGGCCCCGGCGACCCGGCCACGACGACGCACGCGACGGAGCTGACCAAGCAGGTGCTGGGCCGCGAGATCCCGCTGTTCGGCATCTGCTTCGGCAACCAGGTCCTCGGCCGCGCGCTGGGCCTGGGGACGTACAAGATGCGCTACGGCCACCGCGGCATCAACATCCCGGTGATCGACGTGGCGACCCGGTCGGTGGCGATCACGGCGCAGAACCACGGCTTCGCCCTCGAAGGCGAGCCGGGCGAGCGCTTCGAGTCCCCGTTCGGGGCGGCGCAGATCAGCCACTACTGCCCCAACGACGACACGGTCGAGGGCGTGCGGGCGCTGGACGTCCCGGCGTTCTCGGTGCAGTACCACCCCGAAGCCGCGGCCGGCCCGCACGACGCGGCCCCCCTGTTCGACGATTTCGTTTCGCTCATGGAGAAGCGGTCGTGACGCTCACGACCGGCATCGAGCGGCTCCGGATCCGGAACTTCCGGGTGCTCCGGGACGTCGAGCTGGACGGCCTCACGCCGGTGACGGCGCTGCTGGGGCCGAACGGGAGCGGGAAGTCCACGGTGTTCGACGCCCTGGACTTCCTCTCCGAGTCGTTCCGGGTCGGGTTGCGCGCGGCGTGGGACCAGCGCGGCGGCGCTGCCGACATCGTCACGCATGGCGAGGCCGGTCCGGTCGAGATCGAGCTGACCTGCCGCGTCGAAGGTGCGGTGGGTGAGTACCGGCTCGTCATCGAGCACGGCGATGACGAGCCGGTGGTGGCCGAGGAGAAGCTGACGTGGCAGCCGCGGGATGCCGAGGCGCCCTCCGAGGCTTTGGATCTTCGGAGTGGGGTCGGAACGGTCGCCGGGATCGGTGCCATCGGAGGGCAGCTTTCGCTGGCGACCCGGGACCTGCTCGGGGTCGTTGTGGTCAGCCAGCTCGCCAACACGGCCGAAGTCGGTAAGTTCCACCGGTTCATAGCCGAGATCGGCCTGTCGGACCTGAATCTCGACGCAATGCGCAACGGTGCGAAGGACGAGACGGTCAGCCTCAAGGCCGATGGGCGGAACGTAGGCGGTGTCGTGCGGCGCCTCCGTAAGGAGTATCCCCACGAGTGGGGGGAGATCCGGGCCTCGCTGCGCAGGTTTGTTCCGGGATTCGACGACGTCGAGCCGTTCCAACAGGGCAATGGCGCCTGGATCGTCCGGTTGCGAGAGCACGGCAAGGACGATCTGATCGCCCCGGAGAACATCTCCGACGGCACGCTGCTGCTGCTCGGCTACCTCGTGGCATTGCGAACGAACACCTCAGTCCTGCTTCTCGAGGAACCGGAGAACCAGGTCCACCCCCGGCTTCACTATTCGCTCGCCGAGGATGCCCGGGGTGCGCGGGCCGACCAGGTCATCATCGCGACTCACGCGCCTCGCTTCGTCGACGCGCTGCAGCCGGACGAGGTCTGGACATTCGCGCGGGGGAACGACGGTTACGCTCACACCAAGCGAGCTTCCGACGAAGAACCGGTCGTCCGCATGGTCCAGTCCGGAGGAGCGCTCGGCGACCTGTGGACCGAGGGGTACTTCCGGTTCGGCGACCCGCTCGGGGAGCGCCCGTGACTGTGCTGGCTCCCTGCTGCCTCGAAGTGCTCGTTGAGGAACCGTCCGCGGAAGAGGCTCTGAAGACGCTCCTCCCGAAAATCGTCCCAGGCGTCGGCTTCCGGATCGTCTCCTTCAACGGAAAGACCGATCTGCTGCGCAAGCTCCCCCTCCGGCTCCGGGACTACACGTACTACTGGGCTGAAACGGGCTTGCGGATCGTCGTCCTGCTCGACCGGGACGACGATGACTGCGCCGAGCTCAAGAGTCATCTGATCGAGATCGCACGGGAAGCGGGACTGCCCGCTGAAGCGACGCTGTTCCGCATCGTGATCGAAGAGCTCGAAGCCTGGTTCCTGGGCGATGTGCCAGCACTGCACGCGGCCTGTCCCAAGGTGCCGCCGAGCTTGGGAGGCCAGACCAAGTTCCGCGACCCGGAGAACGTCCCCGGCGGTACCTGGGAGGGCTTGGAGCACGTGCTGCAGAAGCACGGCTACCACCGGAAGGGCCTGCAGAAGGTCCGGGCGGCGAGCGACATCGCGCCCCACATGGACATCGAGAACAACCGATCCAAAAGCTTTCAGGTCTTCCGCGACGGCTTGCGGCGCCTGGTGAAAGAAGGAAACTGATGCCGAAGAGGACGGACATCCAGCACGTGCTGGTGATCGGCTCCGGGCCGATCGTGATCGGGCAGGCCGCGGAGTTCGACTACTCCGGTACCCAGGCCTGCCGGGTGCTGCGCAGCGAAGGCCTGCGCGTGTCCCTGGTGAACTCGAACCCGGCCACCATCATGACCGACCCCGAGTTCGCCGACGCCACCTACATCGAGCCGGTGACGCCGGACTTCGTCGAGAAGGTCATCGCGTGTGAAAGTCAACGGGGTACGCCCGTCGATGCTCTTCTGGCCACCCTGGGCGGGCAGACCGCGCTCAACTGCGCGGTCGCCCTGCACGAGCGCGGGGTGCTCGACAAGTACGGCGTCGAGCTGATCGGGGCCGACATCGACGCCATCCAGCGCGGTGAGGACCGGCAGAAGTTCAAGGACATCGTGCGCACCATCGGTGCCGACGTCCCGCGCTCCCGCGTCTGCCACGACATGGACGAGGTCCGGGACACCGTCAAGGAGCTGGGCCTCCCGGTCGTCATCCGGCCGTCGTTCACCATGGGCGGGCTCGGCTCCGGCATGGCGCACACGCCCGAGGACCTCGAGCGGCTCGCCTCCACCGGGCTCACCGAGTCCCCGGTCACCGAGGTGCTGATCGAGGAGAGCGTGCTCGGCTGGAAGGAGTACGAGCTCGAGCTGATGCGCGACAAGCACGACAACGTCGTGGTCGTCTGCTCGATCGAGAACATCGACGCGATGGGCGTGCACACCGGCGACTCGGTCACCGTCGCGCCGACGATGACCCTCACCGACCGCGAGTACCAGGTGATGCGGGACGTCGGCATCGCCGTGCTGCGCGAGGTCGGCGTCGACACCGGCGGCTGCAACATCCAGTTCGCGATCAACCCGCGCGACGGCCGGATGGTCGTCATCGAGATGAACCCGCGCGTGTCGCGGTCCTCCGCGCTGGCGTCGAAGGCCACCGGCTTCCCGATCGCCAAGATCGCCGCGAAGCTCGCCATCGGCTACACGCTCGACGAGATCCAGAACGACATCACCGGCGAGACGCCGGCCGCGTTCGAGCCCACTTTGGACTACGTCGTCGTCAAGATGCCGCGGTTCGCCTTCGAAAAGTTCCCGGGCGCGGACCCGACGCTGACCACGACGATGAAGAGCGTCGGCGAAGCGATGTCGTTCGGCCGCAGCTTCCCCGAGGCGCTCGGCAAGGTGATGCGGTCGATCGAGACCAAGGCGACCGGTTTCTGGACGTTGCCCGACCCCGCCGGCGCCACGCTGGAGTCCACTTTGGACTCACTGCGCACGCCGAAGGAAGGCCGGCTGTACGAAGTGGAGCGGGCGCTGCGGCTCGGGGCCACCGTCGACCAGGTCCACGAAGCGAGTGGCATCGACCCGTGGTTCATCGACCAGATCGCCTACATCGGCGAGGTCGGCGCCGAGGTCCGCGACGCGCCGGTGCTCGACGGCGAGCTGCTGCGCCGCGCCAAGCGCACGGGACTTTCGGACCGCCAGATCGCCGCGCTGCGGCCGGAACTGGCCGGCGAGGACGGCGTCCGCACCCTCCGCCACCGCCTCGGCGTGCGGCCGGTGTTCAAGACCGTCGACACCTGCGCGGCCGAGTTCGCCGCCAAGACGCCGTACCACTACTCGGCTTACGAGTCCGACCCCGAGGCTCAGTCCGAAGTGGCCGTCCAGTCGGACAAGCCGAAGGTGCTCATCCTCGGCAGCGGCCCGAACCGGATCGGGCAGGGCATCGAGTTCGACTACTCCTGCGTGCACGCGGCGATCGCGTTGCGGGAGGCCGGGTTCGAGGCCGTGATGGTCAACTGCAACCCGGAAACCGTGTCCACCGACTACGACACGTCCGACCGGCTGTACTTCGAGCCGCTGTCCTTCGAGGACGTGCTCGAGGTCGTGCACGCCGAGCAGGCGTCCGGCACGGTCGCCGGCGTCATCGTCCAGCTCGGCGGCCAGACCCCGCTGGGCCTGGCCAAGCGGCTCGCCGACGCCGGGGTCCCGGTGGTCGGGACCCCGCCGGAGGCCATCAACCTGGCCGAGGACCGCGGCGCGTTCGGCGAGGTGCTCACCGAGGCCGGGCTGCCCGCGCCGCGCTACGGCACGGCGACGTCGTTCGAGGGCGCCAAGCGGATCGCCGACGAGATCGGCTACCCGGTGCTCGTGCGGCCTTCGTACGTGCTCGGCGGGCGCGGCATGGAGATCGTCTACGACGAGGAGACCCTCGCCGGCTACATCAGCCGCGCCACCGAGATCAACCCCGAGCACCCGGTGCTCGTGGACCGGTTCCTCGACGACGCCATCGAAATCGACGTCGACGCGCTGTTCGACGGCGAGGAGCTCTACCTCGGCGGCGTCATGGAGCACATCGAGGAAGCCGGCATCCACTCCGGTGACTCCTCGTGCGCGCTGCCGCCGATCACGCTCGGGCACACCGACCTGGAGGCCGTCCGGCGCTCCACCGAGGCCATCGCCCGCGGCGTGGGCGTGCGCGGGCTCCTGAACGTCCAGTACGCGCTCAAGGACGACGTCCTGTACGTCCTGGAGGCCAACCCGCGCGCGTCGCGGACGGTGCCGTTCGTGTCCAAGGCGACGGCCGTGCCGCTGGCCAAGGCCGCCGCGCTGATCATGACCGGCTCGACGATCAAGGACCTGCGCGAGAGCGGGGTCCTGCCGGCCGAGGGCGACGGCGGCCGGATGCCGGCCGACTCGCCGGTCGCGGTGAAGGAAGCCGTGCTGCCCTTCCACCGCTTCCGCACCCCCGAAGGCCACGGCGTCGACTCGCTGCTGGGCCCGGAGATGAAGTCCACCGGCGAGGTGATGGGCGTCGACGTCTCCTTCGGCAAGGCGTTCGCGAAGTCGCAGAGCGGCGCGTACGGCTCGCTGCCGACGTCCGGCCGGGTGTTCGTCTCGGTCGCCAACCGCGACAAGCGCTCGCTGGTGTTCCCGGTGAAGCGGCTGGCGGACCTCGGGTTCGAGATCCTCGCCACCTCCGGCACCGCGGAAGTGCTGCGGCGCAACGGGATCCCGTGCACGGTGGTGCGCAAGCACTACGAGGGTTCGACCGAGGCCGAGCCGAACATCGTGGACGTCATCCTGAACGGCGATGTCGACATGGTGATCAACACCCCCTACGGGAACAGTGGCCCGCGCGTCGACGGCTACGAAATCCGCACCGCCGCGGTGTCGCGCGACATCCCGTGCGTGACGACCGTGCAGGGCGCCGCGGCGGCCGTGCACGGCATCGAAGCGCTGATCCGGGGCGACATCGGGGTCAAGTCCCTGCAGGAGCTGCAGGCGGCGCTGAAGGCGAAGTCGTGACGGCGGCTTCGGCGGCTTCGGCGGGGGAGCGGTTCGGGGCGCGGCTGGCCAAGGCCGTCGCGGCCCGCGGCCCGCTGTGCGCCGGGATCGACCCCCACCCGGGCCTGATCGAGGCCTGGGGGCTCCCGGTGGACGTCTCGGGCCTGGAACGGTTCGCGCTGTCCGCCACGGAGGTCCTGGCGGCGCACGCGGCGATCGTGAAGCCGCAGTCGGCGTTCTTCGAAAGTTTCGGGGCGGCCGGTGTCCGGGTGCTGGAACGGGTGGTCGGGACCGCCCGCGAAGCCGGCGCGCTGGTGCTGCTGGACGTCAAGCGCGGTGACATCGGCTCCACGATGGGCGCCTACACCGCCGCGTACGTCGCCGAGGGTGCGGCGATCGCCGCCGACGCGATCACCGTTTCGCCGTACCTCGGCTTCGGCTCTTTGGCCCAATGCGCCGAAACGGCCGTCTCGGCGGGGCGCGGCCTCTTCGTGCTCGCGCGGACTTCGAACCCCGAAGCGGGCGAAGTGCAGAACGCGAAGCTGCCCGACGGGCGCACGGTCGCGCAGGCGATCGTCGACTCGGCCGCGGCACTCAACGCAGGCGCGGAACCGCTCGGCGATGTGGGTGTCGTCGTCGGGGCCACCGTTCCGCCGGGAGAGCTCGATCTCTCGCGGTTGACCGGTCCGGTGCTGGCGCCCGGTTTCGGGGCCCAGGGAGCCACTGTGGCCGATTTGCGGGCCCTGTTCGGTGCGTCCCTGCCGGGCGTGCTGCCCGCCTCGTCCCGGGACATCCTGAAGCACGGTCCGGAGCAAGCGGCTTTGCGCCAAGCGGTCGAACGGGTCGCCGAAGTGCTGGCCGACCCGCAGGAAAACGGCCAATAGCAGGGGCCGGAACGGGCCCCCACCAGGCACCCCCGCATTGTGGCCGGTGCTCACGGGTGGGTACCGTCGCGTCACCCACCCAGTTTTGAGAACTACCGGAGGAAAACGTGGCACTTCCCCAGCTGACA
This sequence comes from Amycolatopsis sp. CA-126428, assembly GCF_002904335.1. GTDB lineage: Bacteria > Actinomycetota > Actinomycetes > Mycobacteriales > Pseudonocardiaceae > Amycolatopsis. Next base: position 30,937 of record NZ_PPHF01000019.1, read on the forward strand.
GAGGAACAGCGCGCTGCGGCGCTGGAGAAGGCCGCCGCCGCTCGCAAGATCCGTGCTGAGCTGAAGGAGCGGCTGAAGCGGGGCGGTACCACTCTGGTCGACGTGCTGAAGCAGGCCGAGGAGAACGAAGTCCTCGGCAAGATGAAGGTTTCGGCTCTGCTCGAGGCCCTCCCGGGCGTCGGCAAGGTCCGCGCGCAGCAGACCATGGAACGACTGGAGATCGCCCCCAGCCGTCGCCTTCGTGGCCTCGGCGACCGGCAGCGCAAGGCGCTGCTGGCCGAGTTCAGCGGCGAGTGAACGGCGCCGGTCGTGACTACCCGGTGAGCCGGGGCGCCGACCGCGGCAGTGAGCCGGTGACGGGGGACTTCCCCCGGCACCGGCTCACCGTCGTATCGGGGCCTTCGGGGGTCGGGAAGTCGAGCGTGGTGGGCGAGCTGCGGAAGCTGGAGCCCGACGTCTGGTTCAGCGTCTCGGTCACCACCCGCAAGGCGCGCCCCGGCGAAGTCGACGGCGCGCACTACCACTTCGTCGACCGCGCGGAGTTCGACGCGATGGTCGCCGACGGCCGGCTGCTGGAATGGGCCGAGTTCGCCGGCAACCGCTACGGCACCCCGCGCGAGCCGGTCGAGAAGGCGCTCGCCGAGGGCCGCCCGGCCGTCCTGGAGATCGAACTGCAGGGCGCCCGCCAGGTCCGCGCGGCGATGCCGGAGGCCCGGCTGGTGATGCTGATGCCGCCGTCGTGGGAGGAACTGGTCGGCAGGCTCACCGGGCGCGGCACCGAAAACGAGGCCGCCGTGCAGGCCCGGCTGGCCGAAGCGGAGCGCGAGCTGGCGGCGGCGGGGGAGTTCGACCACCGCCTCGTCAACGCCGACGTGCGGGAGGCCGCCGAGCACTTGCTAAACTTGATTACAGCTGATCAGTTTTCCGACGAAGCGGAGCACCACGAGTGACCACCCAGGTAGCCCTGACCGAAGAGCTCGAGGGCATCACCAACCCCCCGATCGACGACCTGCTCGAGAAGGTCAGCTCCAAGTACGCGCTGGTGATCTACTCGGCGAAGCGCGCCCGCCAGATCAACGACTACTACGCCCAGCTGGGCGAGGGTCTGCTCGAGTACGTCGGCCCGCTCGTCGAGCCGGGCCCCCGCGAGAAGCCGCTCTCGATCGCGCTGCGCGAGATCCACGGCGGCCTGCTCGAGCACACCGAGGGTGAGTAAGCCCCGCGTCGTCCTGGGCGTGGGCGGCGGCATCGCCGCCTACAAGGCCTGTGAGGTCCTGCGCGGGCTGACCGAATCCGGTCACGACGTCCGCGTGGTCCCCACGGAAGCCGCGCTGAACTTCGTCGGCGCGGCGACCTTCGAAGCCCTCTCCGGGCACCCGGTGCACACGGGCGTGTTCACCGAGGTCCCCGAGGTCCAGCACGTCCGCGTCGGCAAGGAAGCCGACCTGGTCCTGGTCGTCCCGGCCACGGCGAACCTGCTCGCCAAGGCCGCCCACGGCCTCGCCGACGACCTGCTGACCAACACCCTGCTCACCGCCCGGTGCCCGGTCGCCTTCTTCCCGGCGATGCACACGGAGATGTGGGAGCACCCCGCGACCCGCGACAACGTCGCCCTGCTGCGCTCGCGCGGCATGGTCGTGACCGAGCCCGACTCCGGCCGGCTGACCGGTGCCGACACCGGCAAGGGCCGCCTGGCGAACCCGGCCGAGATCGTCGACCTGGCGCGGCTGCTGCTGGCCCGCCCGGACGCCCTCCCGCGCGACCTCGAAGGCGTCCGCGTGGTGGTTTCGGCGGGCGGCACCCGCGAGCCCCTCGACCCGGTGCGCTACCTGGGCAACCGCTCGTCCGGCAAGCAGGGCTACGCGCTGGCCCGCGTCGCCGCCCAGCGCGGCGCCGACGTCACCCTGGTCACCGCGCACACCGTGGCGCTGCCGGATCCGGCGGGCGCGACCGTGGAGCACGTCTCGACGGCCGAGGAGCTGCGGCAGGCGGTGCACGCCGCGTCCCAGTCCGCGGACGTCGTCGTGATGGCCGCCGCCGTCGCCGACTTCCGGCCGGCGAACCGGGCCGACCACAAGATCAAGAAGTCCGACGACCAGCCGGATCCGGTCATCACGCTGGACCGCAATGCCGACATCCTCGCCGAATTGGTGCGAAACCGGCGTCCCGGCCAGGTCGTCGTGGGCTTCGCCGCGGAAACCGGTGACGCGCAGGGCGGCGTGCTCGACCACGCCCGCGTGAAGCTCAAGCGCAAGGGCGCGGATCTGCTGGTCGTCAACGCCGTCGGCGACGGGAAAGCGTTCGGCACCGAAGACAATTCGGGCTGGCTGCTCGGGTCCGACGGTACGGAAATTCCTATACCTCTCGGCGCGAAGGCCGAACTGGCGTCCACGTTGTGGGACGCTGTTGTGAGCTTCATGAAGCGTTGACCGTCCCCCGAGCGATAGTCAGTACGCTTGCATAGCTAAGGGGTGCCTAACTTTCGGGGCATCCGACGACTAGGTGAGGAAGTGACGGCCACCGTGACCGCGTCCAGCAGCAGATTGTTCACCTCGGAGTCGGTGACCGAAGGGCACCCCGACAAGATCTGCGACGCCATCAGCGACTCGATCCTCGACGGCTTGCTGTCGAAGGACCCGCGCAGCCGCGTCGCCGTCGAAACCCTGATCACCACCGGCCAGGTGCACGTGGCCGGCGAGGTGACCACCGAGGCCTACGCCGATATCCCGACGATCGTCCGCGACGTCATCCTCAAGATCGGCTACGACTCCTCCGCCAAGGGCTTCGACGGCAACTCCTGCGGCGTCAACGTCGCGATCGGCTCGCAGTCGCCCGACATCGCCCAGGGCGTCGACACCGCGTACGAGGCACGCGTCGGGACTGGGTCCTCGGTCGAAGACGAGATCAACCGCCAGGGCGCCGGCGACCAGGGCCTGATGTTCGGCTACGCCTGCTCGGACACCCCCGAGCTGATGCCGCTGCCGATCGCGCTGGCCCACCGCCTCTCGAAGCGCCTGACCGCGGTCCGCAAGGACGGCGTGCTGCCGTACCTGCGCCCGGACGGCAAGACCCAGGTCACCATCGAGTACGCCGGCGACCAGCCGGTGCGCCTCGACACCGTCGTCGTGTCCTCGCAGCACGCCGACGGCATCGACCTGGAGAAGATGCTCAGCGTCGACGTCAAGGAGCACGTCGTCGGCCCCGAGCTCGAGAACCTGGGCATCGACACCTCGAACGCGCGCCTGCTGGTCAACCCGACCGGCCGGTTCGTCATCGGCGGCCCGATGGGCGACGCCGGCCTGACCGGCCGCAAGATCATCGTCGACACCTACGGCGGCATGGCCCGCCACGGCGGCGGCGCGTTCTCCGGCAAGGACCCGTCCAAGGTCGACCGTTCCGCCGCGTACGCGATGCGCTGGGTGGCCAAGAACGTCGTCGCCGCGGGCCTGGCCTCCCGCACCGAGGTCCAGGTCGCCTACGCGATCGGCAAGGCGGCCCCGGTCGGCCTGTTCGTCGAGACGTTCGGCACCGAGACGGTCGACCCGTCGAAGATCCAGCAGGCCATCACCGAGGTCTTCGACCTCCGGCCGGCGGCGATCATCCGCGACCTCGACCTGCTGCGCCCGATCTACGCCCCGACGGCGGCGTACGGCCACTTCGGCCGGCCCGAGCTGGACCTCCCCTGGGAGAGCACGGCCCGCGCTGAGGCCCTCAAGGCCGCGGCCGGCGCCTGACCCGGCAGGTCGTGAGTGGTAAGGCGGGTTAGAACCCGCCTTACCACTCACGACCGGCGCTCACCGCGGGCTGGGCGCCGGGGCTGTCGGTGGGGTCTGGTAGAGATCACGGCGTGAGCAGTTCCGAGCCCGAAGCTCTCTGGGACCTCCCGGAGAAGCCGCCCGCTGCCAAGGCGGCGCCCTCGCGTGCCCGGAAGAAGGCGCCGAAGCCGGGGGAGAAGGCGAAGGGCGCCCAGTCGCCCGCCCCCGAGCTGCCGGTCGCGCGGATCGTCGTCGACATCCCGCTGGCCCACCTGGACCGCACCTTCGACTACCTCGTGTCCGAGAAGCTGCACGAGACCGCCGTGCCGGGCTGCCGCGTCCGCGTCCGGTTCGCCGGGCAGCTCGTCGACGGCTACCTGATCGAACGCGGCGAGACCAGCGACTACGGCAGCAAGCTGGCGTTCCTCGACCGCGTGACGTCGGCCGAGCCGGTGCTGCCGCCGTCGCTGCACGCGGTGTGCCGGGCGGTCGCCGACCGCTACGGCGGCACGCTGTCCGACGTCCTGCGGCTCGCCATCCCGCCGCGGCACGCCAAGGCCGAAGGCGAACCGGTGGTCCCGCCGGCGGGACCACCGGAGGCGCCGGACACGACGGCCTGGGCGCGTTACCAGCGTGGCCCGGCGTTCGTGGAGGCCCTCGCCGAGGGCAAGCCCGCGAACGCCGTCTGGCAGGCCCTGCCGGGCGAGGACTGGCCGCGCCGGCTCGCCGAGGCCGCCGGCACGGTGGCCGCCGCGGGGCGGGGCGCGGTGCTGGTGGTGCCGGACCACCGCGACCTGACCCGGGTGCACGCGGCCTGCGCGGCGGTCGTGGGCGAGGACGCCGTCGTGGCGCTGATCGCCGGGCTCGGGCCCGCCGAGCGGTACCGGCGCTGGCTGGCCGTGCTGCGCGGCGCGGTGCGGGTGGTCGTCGGGACGCGGGCGGCGATGTTCGCGCCGGTCCACGACCCGGGCCTGTTCGCCGTCTGGGACGACGGCGACGACCTGCACCTCGACCAGCACGCGCCGTACCCGCACGTCCGCGACGTCCTGATGGACCGCGCCCACGCGGCGAAGGCGTCGCTGCTGGTCGGCGGCTTCGCCCGGACGGCCGAGGCCCAGCTGCTCGTCGAGTCCGGCTGGGCCGCACCGGTCCTGGCCGACCGCGTGACGCTGCGCGCGGCGGCCCCGCGCGTCACCCCGGTCGGCGAGGACTTCGACGTCGCCCGGGACGAGGCCGCCCGGGTGGCGCGCCTGCCGGCGGTCGCCTTCGAGGCGGCGCGCCAGGCGTTCGCGGCGGACCTCCCGGCCCTGATCCAGGTGCCGCGGCGCGGGTACGTGCCCGGCCTGGCCTGCGGAAACTGCAGGACACCCGCGCACTGCCGCCGGTGCGCGGGGCCGCTGGCCCTGCCCGGTGGTTCGCTCGACGGGCAGCCGAAACCCCCGGCCTGCCGCTGGTGCGGCGTCCCCGAGACGGCGTTCCGCTGCACGGCGTGCGGCTCGGTCCGGCTGCGCGCGGTGATCGTCGGCGCGAAGCGGACGGCGGAGGAGCTCGGCCGCGCGTTCCCGGGCATCCCGGTCCGTACGTCCGGGGCCGCGGAGGTGCTGGACTCGGTGCCGGGCAAACCGGCGCTGGTGGTGTGCACGCCGGGCGCGGAGCCGGTCGCGGAGGGCGGTTACGGCGCGGCCCTCCTGCTGGACGGCTGGGCGCTGCTGGGCCGCCAGGACCTGCGGGCGGGCGAGGAGACCCTGCGCCGCTGGATGGCGGCGGCGGCCCTGGTCCGCCCGGCCACGGCGGGCGGCCGCGTGATCGTCGGCGCGGAGGCGGGGCTGGCGGTGGTCCAGGCCCTGGTCCGCTGGGACCCGGCCTGGCACGCGGCCCAGGAGCTGGGGGAGCGGCGCGAGCTGGGCTTCCCGCCGGCGATGCGGATGGCGAGCGTGGAGGGCAGCCCGGACGCGGTGGCGGCCCTGCTGGAGGACCTGCCGCTGCCGTCGTCCGGGGAGGTCCTGGGCCCGGTCCCGATCGGCGAGCTGGACGAGGAGGGCAACGCGGACCGGGAGCGCGCGCTGGTGCGCGTGTCCCGCGCGGAGGGCAAGGCCCTGGCGGCCTCGATCCACGCGGCGGCGGCCCGCCGGGACGCCCGGAAGGCCACCGAACCGATCCGCATCCAGGTGGATCCGCTCGACCTGATCTGATTTTCCGGATTTCCGCCGCGCGATGGCGGTATTTTGGGTCCATGACGAAGGTCCGGCCGGTACCTTTCCCGGAGCGGAACGGCACCGAGCCGTTCAACGCTTCCGGGGTGGCGCAGGTGGATTTCCGGCGGTTCGTCTTCATCGACAACAAAGACCCCACCGCCTTGTTCGAAATGACGTTCGATCCCGGCATCTTCGCGGTCGAACGCATTCACCGCCGCCCGTTGGCCGGCGTCGGCAAGGGAATGCTGCGCGATCCCGAAGGCCTCACCCGGGTCGACGTGCACGGCGAAATCTTCCTCGTCGTCTCATCGTCTCTGTGCGTCGCGGACGGAAACCGGCGCTGCGACGGCCTCGTGCGCGTCCGCTACTCGCCACACGGGGAGCTGCCCGCGGAACCGATGGCCGGGTTCCGGGACTGGCTGCTCGCCCGCGAACCCGCGCTCGCCGCGGCCGGGCGGCGGGAACCGGACGCGGGCGGGCTCAACGTGGAAGGCCTGACCTGGGACCGGAAGGCGAGCGCGCTGCTGTTCGGCCTGCGGGGACCGGCGAGCCCGGGCCGCGTCACGCTGGTCCGCGTGCCCGCCGACGTCGGCGGCGCCCGGTGGACGACCGCGTCACTGGGCCAGCCCGAACTGATCCACCTGCGGCTGCCCCGGCCGGAGGGGACGCAAGGGATCCGGGACATTTCCGGGGACGCGGCCACCGGCGAATTCCTGCTGCTGCTCGGGCGTTCGACCAGCCACGGCGACGCGCCCTTCCGGCTCGCCGCGTGGCACCGCGCCGACGACCACGCCGGGCTGCTCGACGTCACCTTCCACCGGACCGCGAAGCCGGAGGGCGTCACGACGTTTCCCATCGACGGCGGCCGGCGGATCCTGATCGTCGACGACGCCGGTGGCTACGCGGTTCTCTGATTTTCAGGAAAAGTACAGCGTCGACGGCGTGGGATCCTGGTGGACCCGCGGTTTCCCGGCCGCCGTGAGATCCGTGCCGAAAGCCGCGCCCAGCCCGGTCCGGACGCTCGTCATCGTGAAATAGCCGCTGAACGCGAATTCGTCGCCGACCGGGTCGATCGCGGTCACCGAGAACTCGTCGGCGTGGCCGGAGTCGTCGGCCGCGCGCGTGCAGAGCAGTTCGTGGCCCTGGCTCGAGGTCGTCGTGGTCGCGTGGAGCACCCGGCCGGACGCCTTGCTGCCCACCGATTGCCCGGTGCCGAGCGGCGCGAAGCACCACAGATCGGTGTCGTCGATGTTCGCCGGCCGCAGCCGGTGCACGACCTCGCCCCCGCCGGGCTCGGCCGCCGTGGCCGGGATGGCTTCGCTGCCGCTGGCGTGCAGGCACTCGTTGGTGACGTCGTCGCGGACGTAGGCGCCCTCGGCGCCGGGCAGGCCGCCGCAGAGGTAGCCGGCGGACGCGGCGAGCCGCAGCTGCTTCCGCACGGCGGTGAGCTGCGTGGCCGGGTCCGGCACGCCGAGCCCGGCCAGCAGGGTCCCCATCCCGTCGAGCAACGGCTTCAGCACGTCCTGCTGGGTCCGGAAGCCGAACACGGTTTCGCGGTAGCTGCGGACCTGGTCGACCACCTGGGCCCGCCGTGCCGGGTCGTCGCGCACGAGCTTGGCGAGCAGCCCGACGGTGTCGAGCCGGAAGTGCCGGCCGGGCTGGAGGGTCTGGTCGAGGCCCCACGGGATCAGCTTGAAGTCGATGTCGTCGACGCCCGGCTGGGCGACGGCGTCGACGTCGTTGTAGACGTAGGTGTTGTTGGTGTTGCGGGAGTAGCCGTCCCAGTGCTTGAGGAAGAACTCCATCGCGTAGATCTTGATGAACTGGTCGAGGTCGAAGACTTCGCTCGCGCCGGCCACTCCGTGCGCGGCGATGTGGTCGATGGCGAACCGCAGATCGGCCTTGTCGTCGAACTTCGACAGCGGCTCCACCCCGATGAGCGGCAGCCGCGCGGCGACGAAGTCGTCCTGGTGTTCCAGTTCGTAGAGATTGCCGTCCGGGTGACCGAAGTTGCGCTCGATGTACCGCGGCATGATCGGCTCGACGTTGACGAAGACCCCGGGGCTGTCGACGCCGGCCACGCCCTGCCCGATCGGCACGCCGTTCACGCGCACCTGAGCGTGATTGCCGCGGGAATGGGGGAGACCGGCGAGCTCGAACAGTTTGTACCCGAGCAGCTGCCGGACGTAGGAGAGGTCCTGGACGGAGTTGTTGAGCGTCAGGTACCGCGACCCGATCAGCTCGCGGACCGGATCCTTGTTCGCGTCGAGGAACTTCCCGAAGTCGATGTGCAGGCAGGGCTTGTCGCTGTTGATCGAGCCGCAGAACGACTTCTTCTTGATCCCGACGTCCGGGAACGCCGTCCGCGCGGGGAACTTCGTGCCGGACAGCTCGACCGACGTCGCCTTCCGCCAGGTGTAACGGCTACCGCCGGTCCAGTCGAAGTTGCACACCCCGCCGGCGGGCTGCTCGGTGCGCACGGCGTCCCAGTCCGCCGGCGGCAGCGTGATATCGATCGTCAGCACATTGTCGATCGCGTAGAGGGAATCGAGTGCCTGCTGCTCCTGGCTGCCCATCCGCTCAGTGTACGACCGGAAACCGGGGTCGGAATGCGAAAGTAATTCCGTGATGAATCCGGTTTCGGGTGGGTGTATCACCCATTGTGCGGGCAGCCGGTGAGGGAGCGCCTACGTCCCCGACGGCGAACCGTGCGCTGCCCATCCCGGCAGCACCGTGCCCGGCAACGATTCCACCGCGGCTCGCGGCGATTCCGCGACTCCGGGCGGAGCGGCGGTGCCGGGACCGCTCGCGGCCGCCGTCGTCAACGTGCGCACCTGGGCCGCGATCGCCTGCCGGCGGGCTTCGAAATCCGCGTCCGTCAGCGCGTCCGGGGCCGTCGGCTGGCCCAGGACCGGGGTGTGCAGGTGCCCGCCGGCCACCGACGTCAACCCCAGGCCGGTGCGGACCCGGTTGCTGCGGAACATCGATTCGTTGGACAGGTAGTTCCCGCCCCCGCCGGAGGCGGCGATCTCGCCCGCGGCCGGGGCGTCCGAGCGGCACACCGGGGTTCCGGTGCCCGGGTGGGCCGCGTCCGGCCACACGCAGAACGCCTGGTTGAAGTTCACCGGGTAGGCGCCGGCCGGTGCGGCCAGCATCCGGTCGGACGGCAGCGTCGTCTCGATGAACTGGACGTCCGGCTGCGGCCAGCCCGCGGCCGGTGGCACGCCGCCGGTGATCGACACGTTGTTGTTGTCGGGGAAGCCGCCGCGCCAGGCGCCGGCCCAGCGTTCGATGTCGAACCGGCCCGGGCGGCCCTGGCTGATGGTCATGATCACGTCCGGTCGTCGCGCGCGGTCGCGCAACGCCGTGCCGTAGGCCGCTTCGACGATGCCCGCGTCGAAGTAGCCCCACACGACCGGGAAGTTCACCGCCTGCACCACGGCCGGCCCCGACGGCGTGGCGAGGATCCGCCCGTCCAGCTGCAGGGCCGCCGCGCCGGCCGGGTTCGAGATCCGGACACCGGCGCCGTCGAGCTGGAACGGGTCGAAGCCGCTCACCATGACCCGCCGCGTCTTCCCGAGCGGGAACCGGACGTCGTCGAGGCCGCGCGATCCGCGGTCGAACGCCGCGAGCAGCGACACCCGCTGCGACGCCGGAAGCGCGAAGGACGGCCGCCATTGCCGCACCGCGCTGCTGAGCTGCAGCCGCGCCCAGTACAGCGGCCGGTCGTCGAAGCGGTCGAGCGTGCCGAGGCCGGGCGTGCGGCCCTGGGCGCGGTCGACCGCGGTCCGCCACAGCCGGGCACCGGCCTGCGTGACCACCCGTTCGGCCCGGCGCGGGGTGCGGGCGGCGCAGAGGTCGTGCTCGACCTCGGCGACGAAGGGAGCCAGCCCGGCCAGCCGGACCAGCTCGGGGCCGACGGCCGGCCCACCGGATGGCATCGTCGCGGTCAGCCGCTGCTCCTCCACGGTCAGCGGGACGGCGGCGTCGAAGCAGCTCCGCGCCGGCGTGGCCGCGGCGACGCCGGGGAGCACGAACATCGGTACGGCGGAAAGCAAGGGGAGCAGGGCGGAAAGGCGCACGGGTTTCCTCCACGTCGCTGAGCGATCTCCGCCACCCAGTCTTCCGGTCGGGAAGCGATCCGAGAACCGTGCATAAGTCGGTCGATGTCTTGAAGCCGCCTTGACCAAGGGGCAGACTCGCTCGCATGCCCGCGCACTGGAGCCGCACCACGCTCGTCCTGGCCGTCGCCGCCGTGCTCACCGCCGGCGCCGCCGTGCCCGCCACCGCCGCCACACCCACGCCGAAGTCGCCGGTCGCCGTCGGCTTCGGAGGCGCTGTCGCCAGCATCGACGCCGACGCCACCGCGATCGGCACGCAGGTCCTCCGCGACGGCGGGAACGCCGTCGACGCGGCCGTCGCGGTCGCCGCCGCGCTCGGCGTCACCGACCCGTTCTCCGCCGGGGTCGGCGGCGGCGGGTTCTTCGTCTACTACGACGCCAAGACCCACCGCGTGCACACCCTGGACGGCCGCGAGACCGCGCCGAAGACCGCCGACGAGAACCTCTTCGTCGAAAACGGCAAGCCGCTCGCGTTCGCCGACGCCGTCACCAGCGGCCTGAGCGTCGGCGTGCCCGGCACGCCCGCGACCTGGGCCGAAGCCCTGCGCAAGTGGGGGACGCGATCGCTGGCGAAGTCGCTGAGGCCCGCCGAGAACCTCGCTCGCACCGGCTTCGTCGTCGACCAGACGTTCCAGACGCAGATCGCGAACAACGCCGCGCGGTTCTCCGCGTTCCCGGCTACGCGGTCGCTGTACCTGCCGGGTGGCGCGCCCCCGGCGCCGGGGACGGTCTTCAAGAACCCCGACCTGGCGGCCACGTACGCGCAGCTCGAGCGGTCCGGCGTCGACGCGCTGTACCGCGGCCCGATCGGCGCGGACATCGCCAGGACCGTGCAGAAGCCGCCGGTCGACCCGGCTTCGACGCTGAACGCCCGCCCCGGGAACCTCACCACGGGTGACCTCGCCGCCTACCGAGCCATCGAGCGCGACCCGACCCACGCGCGCTACGAGGGCCTCGACGTCTACGGCATGCCGGCGCCGTCGTCGGGCGGGCTGACGGTCGGCGAGGCGCTCAACATCCTGGAGAACTTCGACCTGAAGCACGCGAGCAAGGCCGACTACCTGCAGTACTTCCTGGAGTCGACCCGCTTCGCCTTCGCCGACCGCAACCGCTGGATCGGCGACCCGGCGTTCGTCGACGTCCCGGCGCGCGAACTGCTCGGCCAGCGGTTCGCCGACTCCCGGGCGTGCCTGATCTCGAAGGACAAGGCGGCGACCAGCCCGGTCGCCCCGGCCGACCCCCGGCACCCGGCCGCGTGCGCCGCGGGCTCGGTGGCGGCTCCCACTCCGTACGAGGGGGAGAACACGACGCACCTGACGGTGGCGGACAAGTGGGGCAACGTCGTCGCCTACACGTTGACGATCGAGCAGGAGGGTGGCAGCGGCATCGTCGTGCCGGGCCGCGGGTTCCTGCTGAACAACGAGCTGACGGACTTCTCGTTCACGCCGGTGACGCCGGGCGTGCCGGACCCGAACCTCCCGGGCCCGGGCAAGCGCCCCCGCTCGTCGATGGCCCCGACGATCGTCCTCGACCACGGCCGCCCGTTCTTCGCGACGGGTTCCCCGGGCGGAGCGTCGATTATCACGACGGTGCTGCAGGTGATCCTCGGCCGCCTCGACCGCGGTTTGTCACTGGAGAACGCGATCGCGGCCCCGCGGGCGTCGCAGCGCAACTCGGCGGCGGCCCAGGTGGAGCAGGCCTTCCTGGACCAGCCGGAGACGGCGGAGCTGCAGGCCCGGGGCCAGGGCTTCTCGACGGCCCCGGCAGAGATCGGCGCGGCGACGGGCGTGGAGCGGCTGCGCGACGGCCGGTGGTTGGCGGCGGCGGAGCCGGTGCGGCGCGGGCAGGGTGCGGCGCAGGTGGTGTGGCCGGCGCGCTGGTAGGGCCGAGGCCCGCCTTTCCCGGTCGGGAGAGGCGGGCACGCCGCTCGTAGGGGCTTTCCGCTCGGGAGAGGCAGGCCGCTCGCATGCGCAGCGGCCCGGCACCGACGGGAAAGAAGCCCCCGCCCTCCCTGGGGGGCGTGCCCTTGTCCAGCCTATCGGCACCCCCCGACGAAAAACCGTGAAAGCACGTTGCCGGAGCCTGGTTGTCCCCATCGCGGTGACCCTGTGGACAACCAGGCCCGAGCTGGCCGCACCCAGCTGAACGGGGCCTTCTAGACTCGGCCCCGATGTTCCAGCCACCTGAAACCCTGCTTCCGCCGGGGGTGGGCCGATGAAGCTCGTCTTCGCCGGCACTCCCGACCCGGCGGTCCCCGCCCTGCGTGCCCTGCTCGACTCCGGGCGGCACGAGGTCGTCGCCGTCGTCACGCGGCCCGATGCGCAGGCCGGGCGCGGCCGGCGGGTCGTGCGGTCGCCCGTCGGTGCCCTCGCCGACGAACACGGCATCGAGGTCCTCACGCCCTCGCGCGCCGGGGACCCCGCCTTTCTCGCGCGGCTCACCGAGCTCGCGCCGGACGCCTGCCCCGTCGTCGCCTACGGGGCGCTGCTGCCGCAGGCCGCCCTCGACATTCCGCGGCTGGGCTGGGTGAATTTGCACTTCTCGCTGCTGCCCGCGTGGCGCGGGGCCGCGCCCGTGCAGGCCGCGATCCGCGCCGGGGACGAGATCACCGGCGCCTCGACCTTCCGGATCGTCAAGGAACTGGACGCCGGCCCGGTCTACGGCGTCGTCACCGAGGCGATCGGGGCCACCGACACCGCCGGCGCCCTGCTCGGGCGGCTCGCGGAGTCCGGGGCCAAGCTGCTGCTGTTCACCATGGACGGTCTGGCCGACGGCAGCCTCGTCGCGCGGGAGCAGCCCGCCGAGGGCGTCAGCTACGCGCCGAAGGTGACGGTCGAGGACGCGCGGGTGTCCTTCGCCGACCCGGCGCCGGCGGTCGACCGGCAGATCCGGTCGGTCACCCCGGAGCCGGGTGCCTGGGCGGAGTTCCGCGGCGAGCGGTTCAAGCTCGGCCCGGTCACGGTGCTCGACGAACCCGGCCCGCCGCCGGGCGAGATCGTGGTCGAACGCAAACGGGTGCTGGTCGGGACGGCGACGAAGCCGCTGCGGCTCGGCGAAGTCCAGGCGCCCGGCAAGAAACGGATGGCGGCCACCGACTGGGCGCGCGGAACAAGGATCGACCAGGGAGAGCGCCTCCGGTGAACGACCACAGGGAACGACGCCCGTCACGGCCCCAGCGGGGCCGGCCGGCACCGCGCAAGGAAGGGCCGCGCCGCCCGCCGGAGGTCGACCCGGCCCGGCAGGCCGCGTTCGACGTCCTCGCGGCCGTCCGGACGAAGGACGCCTACGCCAACCTCGTCCTGCCGGATCTGCTGCGGGAGCGGCGGATCACCGGCCGGGACGCGGCGCTGGCCACCGAGCTGACGTACGGCACGTCGCGCGCGCAGGGCCTGCTCGACGCGATCATCGAGTCCTGCGCCGAGCGCCCCCTCAAGCAGACCGACCCGGCGGTGCTCGACGCGCTGCGCCTCGGCGTCTACCAGCTGCTGCGCACGCGCATCCCCGAGCACGCCGCCGTGACGTCCACTGTGGACCTCGTGCGCGCGGAAGCCGGTTCGTGGGCCACGGGTTTCGCGAACGCCATCCTGCGCAAGGTGTCCGAAAAGGACGAAACGACGTGGCTCGACGAGCTGGCGCCGGACGAGGCGGCCGACCCGATCGGGGCCTACGCGCTGCGCACCGCGCACCCGCGCTGGATCGCGCGGTCGTTCGCCGAAGCACTGGGTGACAAGGGCGCCGGCCTCAAGGCCGCGCTGGAAGCCGACGACGCCCGCCCCGAGGTGCACCTCGTCGCGCGTCCCGGCGAGATCAGCGCCGACGAGCTCGCCGCGATCACCGGCGGCGACCCGGCGCCGTACTCGCCCTACGGCGTGCGCCTGCCCGCCGGCGCCGGCGACCCCGCCGACGTCGAGCCGGTCCGCGAGCGGCTGGCCGCGGTGCAGGACGAGGGCAGCCAGCTCTGCGCGATCGCCGCGACGAAGGTGCCGATCGAGGGCACCGACGAGCGCTGGCTCGACCTCTGCGCCGGTCCCGGCGGCAAGGCGGCGCTGCTCGGCGCGCTGGCCGCGTTGAGCGGGGCGGCCGTCGACGCCGTGGAGAAGGCGCCGCACCGCGCGAAGCTCGTCGAGAAGGCCACGAGCGGGTTGCCGGTGAAGGTGCACGTGGCCGACGGCCGGGAGAGCGGCCTGGAGCCGGGGTACGACCGGATCCTCGTCGACGCGCCGTGCAGCGGGCTCGGCGCGCTGCGGCGGCGGCCCGAGGCGCGCTGGCGCCGTCAGCCGTCCGACGTCGCGGACCTGACGAAGCTGCAGGGCGAGCTGATCACCGCGGCTTACGACCTGCTGCGGCCGGGCGGCGCGCTGACCTACGTCGTCTGCTCGCCGCACCTGGCCGAGACCGAAGGCGTCTTCGCGGAGACGGCGCGGCGGCTCAAGGCCGAGGTGGTGGACGCGCGCGAGTTCTTCCCGGGCGTCCCGGAGCTCGGTGACGGGCCGTACGTCCAGCTGTGGCCGCACCGCCACGGCACCGACGCGATGTTCTGCGCCGTGCTGCGCAAACCGTGAGAGATCTCGGGCTGGTCGCCAGCTCGTGCGGCGGGCTGGACGTCCGGTTCGCCGCCGAGCTGGCCCGCCCGGCGGCCGAGCGCGGCTGGCGCCCGGCGATCACGCTGACCCCGACGGCTCACCGCTGGCTGGAGTCGGCCGGGGGCCTCGACGAGCTGGCGGCGTGCACCGACCTGCCGATCCGCAGCGTGTCGCGGCTGCCGGGCGAGCCGCGGCCGCATCCGGACCCGTCGGTGTTCCTGTTCGCGCCGGCTTCGGCGAACTCGGTCGCGAAGCTGGCGCTGGGTATCGCGGACAACCAGGCACTGACGGTCCTCGGCGACGTGCTGGGCGCGCCGGGGATCACGGTGGTGGTGGCGTACCAGATCCAGGACACCCGGAAGCACCACCCGGCGTGGCAGCGCCACCTCGACACCCTCGCGGGCGCCGGGGTGACGCTGCACCGCCTTGATGTCCGGCGGTCGTGGACCGAAGTGCTGGATCTGCTGCCCCCGGCCGGATGAGCTGCTGTGCTCGGCGCACGGGTGGCTGAGCAACACCTAGCGGACCGCGCGGGGGGCCCGTGCCGCGATGGCGGTGAGTCGAACATCCGCCCGCCGCGACACATCGGCCCGCGATTGCGCTGAATGAACATCAGGTCGCCGCCAGCGCGCAGAATGAACACCAGCCCGCGGGGGCGCCCCCCGTCTTCCACACTACCGCCGACCACCGACAGTTTCGAGCCGCCGACCTAAGAACACACCGCCGTGTCCACAACCGCGAGCAGGTGGCCGCTCGTCTCCGCCGGGGTCGGGTTCTCGTTCAGCACCACCGCCGCCCGGCGGCCGTCCGGGCCCACCCCCGCGAAGTTCGTGAAGCCGGGGATTCCCCCTTCGTGCCCCCACACCACTCCGCACGACACCGGGACGCTGCCCAGCCCGAGGCCGTAGCCGGCGCCCGGGATGCCGAGGTCGGCCGGGACCGTCCGGCGCATCTCCGCCAGCTCCGCCGGGCGCAGCAGCCGGCCGCTCAGGAGGGCGCCGTAGAAGCGGTCGAGGTCGGCCGGGGTCGAGACCAAGCCGCCCGCCGCGCCCGCGATCGTTGCGTCGAAGTCGCTGAAGTCCACCAGCTTGCCGTCGAACGGAACGTAACCGACCGCGTGCGGTGCCGGCAGCCGCTCGTCGCCGCGGCGGGGCAGATATGTGTCGCGCAGGCCGAGCGGGCCGGTGATCCGGCGGGCGATCTCGGTACCGAGATCGTGCCCGGTGACCCGCTCCACCAGCATCCCCGCCACGATGTAGTTCGTGTTCGAGTACGACCAGCTCGTGCCGGGCGGGAACAGCGCCGGGTGCTTCAGCGCCATCGCCACCAGCTCGGCCGGCTCGGCGCCGCGGTGCCGCAACGCCTCCGGGTCCGTCAGTGCGAGGTCGTCCGTGTAGTTGTAGAGCCCGCTCGTGTGCTGCAGCACCTGCCGGACGGTGATCCGCCGGTCGGGCAGGAGCCCCGGCAGGTACCGCGCAACCGGCGCGTCCAGCCGCACCCGGCCCTCCGCGACCAGCTGCAGCACCACCGTGGCCACGAACGTCTTGGTGACGCTGCCCGCGCGGAACGAACCGTTGCGCGGGAACGGCTTTCCGGTGGCGACGTCGCCCGTGCCGCTGCGGGTGACCTGCGTCCGCCGGCCGTCCTGGACGACCGCCACCGCCCCCGGTACGCCGTCCTGGGCGGTCAGCACGTCCAGGCTCGCCTGGACTGGGCTCGCCGCCGCCAGTGCCGGTGCCGCCGTGGTGGCGGCGAGCAGCACGACGAGCGTGCCGGCGGTGACGGCCCGCAATGACTTCCGCATGAGAAAACCCCCTGGTGTCTCGGTTTTCCCCAGGCTAGGGGGACCGGGCACCAGGGGGTATCGGGGAGACCACCGGAAAGACCCGGGGGCCTGCCCCACCACTCAGCGCAGCTTCAGGGCGCGCTTCAGGGTGCCGAACAGGTCGGTCTGGTTGGTCAGGCCGACGATGTTGGCCGCCTGCGGGCCGAGGCCCGCGATGCGCACCTGCGTGCCCGTGTGCGACTGCGAGCCGCCCGCTTCCGCGGTGCCGTAGGCCAGCGTCATGTTCGCGCCCTCGTTGGTGATCAGGGTCGCGGTCAGGCCCGGGGTGGCGGTGGGCTCGACGATCTGGCTGCTGTGGCCGTGGTCGGCGGTCACCAGCACCAGGGTGTCGGGGTGGCT
Source organism: Amycolatopsis sp. CA-126428 (assembly GCF_002904335.1). Taxonomy (GTDB): domain Bacteria; phylum Actinomycetota; class Actinomycetes; order Mycobacteriales; family Pseudonocardiaceae; genus Amycolatopsis. Next base: position 47,776 of record NZ_PPHF01000019.1, read on the forward strand.
GCGGGCGAACGCCGTGCCCGCCGCGATCGCCGCGTCGAAGTCGATCGTCTCGCCGATCTGGCCGCACGGGTCGGCCGCGTGGTCCTGCTTGTCGATGCTCGCGCCTTCGACCTGCAGGAAGAAGCCCTTGTCGCTGCGGCGGTCGTCCAGCAGCTCCAGCGCCTTGCGGGTCTGGTCGGCCAGCTTCGGCTGGGTGGCGGGCACCTTCGCGTTCGGCGTGCAGCGGGACGGCGCGGTGCCGCCGTGCACGGCCGCCGGGCCGGTCCAGTTCACCGGCATGTTGCCGTCGGCGAACAGGCCGAGGACCGGCTTGCCCTTCTTCGCCGCGGCCAGGTCCGCCGCGGTGTTGACGACGTTGTAGCCGGCCGCCTTGGCCTGGTCCAGCACGGTCTTGCCCTGGAACTTGCCCGCCGTCACCTGCTGGTTGAAGTACTTCGCGCCGCCGCCCAGCAGGACGTCGGGGCGGGTCTGCACCAGCTGCTCGGCGATCGAGCCGAGGCCGCCGTTCTCCTTGGCGTTCTTCGCGCACTTGGCGGTCGTCTCGACCGGGCCCTTGCAGTCGCGGTTGACGACGTGCGCGCCGAGCACGGCCGGGGTCGCGTCCTGGACCTCGGCGGTGGTGACGTCGCCGGTGCGCAGGCCGTTGCGCTTGGCGATCTCGAGGATCGTCGGGACGTCGTTGCCGTAGGCGTCGACGGAGATGGCGCCGTTGTAGGTCTTGGTGCCGGTGGCCCAGCCGGTGCCGGACGCGGCCGAGTCGGTCACGTAGTTCGGCTTGCCGGGGTTGTTCTGCTCGACCGCGTAGGTCGTGTAGTCACCGGTCAGCGGCAGCTCGTCCATGGCGAGCCGGCCCGCGGCGCCGCGCTCGTAGTTGCGGGCGGAGGTGATCTCCGACTGGCCCATGCCGTCGCCGAGGAACAGGATGACGTTGCGGGCGTGGCCGCCCTGGATCGCGGCACGGACGTCGGCGGTGCGGTCACCGGTGCCGGCCGACGAGCGCGCGTCGGCGTTGTCGGAGCCGTTGGTGGCCAGGGCGACCGGGGCGGCGGCGATCAGCGCGGCGCCGAGCGCGCCCGCGACCAGCCACCGGCGGCGGCCGGCGAACAGCGAAGCCATGTTTCTCCTCGTTCGGGAACTTCGGGGAATTCGGGAGGTACGGCCCGGATATCGGACACGGGCTATTAGTCCTCCCGCATGTGTGCCGCGAAGGGACTGAAGGTGACCGGAGAGTGGCCGCTGGCCGAACTCATGACTTCGCGTGGGTGACCGGGAGCACGTCGGTTATTGTCCGGCGAGGTGCCCCGGCTTGACGACCCCGGCTTCGTACGCGATCACCACGGCCTGGCTGCGGTTGCCGGCGCCGAGCTTGGCGAAGATGTTGCCCACGTGGGTCTTGACCGTCTCCAGGCTGATCACCAGCGCCGCCGCGATGTCCTGATTGGACAATCCGGTGGCGATGAGCCGGAGCACCTCGGCTTCGCGGCGGGTGAGCGTCTTCGCCGCCCGCGCGTGCTTCCCGCCCACGGGCCGGTCGCGCACCAGCCGCCGGATCGCCTTCGGGAACAGCAGCGACTCGCCGGCGGCGACCGTCCGCACGGCGTGCGCGATCTCCTCCTTGCGCGCCCGCTTCAGCAGGAACCCGCTGGCCCCGGCCAGCAGCGCCTCGTGCACGTAGTCGTCGTTGTCGAACGTCGTGACGACCAGGATCTTCGGGGGTTCGGCGAGCGCCGCGAGCACCTGCCGGGTGGCCTCGATGCCGTCCACTCCGGGCATCCGGACGTCCATCAGCACGACGTCCGGCCGGGTCCGCCGCACCGCGGCCAGGACCTCGCCGCCGTCGGCCGCCTCGCCGACCACCGGCAGGCCCTGCTGCTCCAGCAGGGCCCGCAGCCCGGTGCGGACCAGCGGCTCGTCGTCGGCGAGCAGCACCGACGGCGTCACGCGCCCGCCCGCAGCGGGATGGACGCGTTCAGCCGCCACCGCGGCCCGTCCGGACCGGCGTCGAGCTCGCCGCGCAGGGCCTCGACGCGCTCGGCGAGCCCGGCCAGCCCGCGGCGCCCGGTCCGCGGCCCCTCGCCGGGCAGCGCGTTGACGACCGCGATGCCGAGGCGGTCCGGGCCGACCTCGACCCGGACGTCGACCGCGCCGGGGCCGGCGTGGCGCAGCGCGTTGGTCAGCCCCTCCTGGACGATCCGGTAGCCCTCGCGGGACACCGTGGCCGGCAGCGTCGCGACCGGCCCGGTGACGGCCAGCCGGACATCGAGCCCGGCTTCGCGGGCACGCACGGTGAGAACGTCCACCTCGGTCAGCGTGCGCGTCGGCTCCTTCGCCGCCGGCTCCTCGCGAAGCAGGCCCAGGACGTGGTCGAGGTCTTCGAGCGCGCTGCGGGAAGCTTCTTCGATCGTGCCGAGTGCCCGCCGGACCTGGGCCGGGTCCGCCTCGACCAGATCGGCCACGGCCGCCGCCTGGATGGTCGACGTCGTCAGCGTGTGCCCGATCGAGTCGTGCAGCTCGCGGGCCAGCCGGTTGCGCTGGGCGAGCACGGCCGCGCGCTGCTCGGCGGCCGCCGAGAGCTCGGCCGCGGACGGGCCCAGCAGGGTCGTGGCGCCGACGCGGAAGCCGACGGTGGCGGCCGCCGCGAGCACCACCGCCGCGAAGACCATCGCGAGACCGAACGGGATCGTCCACCAGTCGAGCGGGACGTCGTTCCAGAAGAAGCTGATCCGGTCCTGGCCGCCGGTCAGCCACGCCAGCGGTACGAACATCGTGATCCCGAGGAAGGCCAGTGCGGTGAACAGGGCGCCGCTCGCCGCCGTGTGCAGGGCGAGCCACAGGCCCGACCGCAGCCGCGAGCCGGCGTCCGGGCGCCGGGCCGGCGCGGGCAGGCGGGTACCGAGCAGGCCGTTCGCGAGCACGACGCCCAGCCGTCGCACCGGCCCCAGCAAGCCCAGCAGTCCCATCAGCACCGCGAGCGCGACCACCGCGATGACCGCGCGGACCCGGGAGTCGGCTTCGAACGACACCGCGACGGCGAAGGCGAAGGGGGAGATCGGCGCGGCCAGCACGAGGCTCACGATCGCGTACGGAAGGCTGCGGTAGCTGCCGATCCGCGCCAGGGACACCAGGAATCGGGACATGACGTCGAGGTTAGGGGGCACCGCGGGCCCGTGACCTCCCTCTCCGGAGCCAGATCCTGGTCACAACCGGTTAGCAGGCGTTAGCGCCGTCCTCCTACACTCGGGACGTGGCAGACCGACCTTTGATCGCACCCAGCATCCTCGCGGCGGACTTCGCCCGGCTCGGCGAAGAGATCGCCGCCGTGGCCGGCACCGGGGAGAACCGCGCCGACTGGGTCCACGTCGACGTCATGGACGCGCACTTCGTGCCCAACCTGACCCTCGGCCTGCCCGTGGCCAAGGCCCTGATCGACAGCACCGACCTGCCGATCGACTGCCACCTGATGATCGACGACCCGGACCGCTGGGCGATCGGGTACGCCGAGGCCGGCGCCTACAACGTCACCGTGCACGCCGAGGCCGCGAAGGACCCGGTCGCGCTGGCGAAGAACCTGCGCGCCGCGGGCGCGAAGGCCGGCCTGTCGATCAAGCCGGGCACCGCGCTCGAGCCGTGGCTCGACGCGCTCGAGCACTACGACACGCTGCTGGTCATGTCGGTCGAGCCGGGCTTCGGCGGGCAGTCGTTCATCGCCGACGTCCTGGCGAAGGTCCGCACCGCGCGGCGGCTGGTCGACACCGGGCACCTGAAGCTGCTCGTCGAGATCGACGGCGGGATCAACGCCGACACCATCGAGCAGGCCGCCGAGGCGGGTGTCGACTGCTTCGTCGCCGGCTCCGCCGTGTACGGCGCCACCGACCCGGGCAAGGCGGTCGCCGCGTTGCGCGAACAGGCGGCCCGCGGCCGGGCCGGCTGAACTCCGCACCGGCACCGGAGAAGCCACCGGGCCGCGTCGGGTGTTGGATGGAAGGACCGGCTCACAGACCGGCTCACGAGGAGGCAGCGCACGTGTTCACCGGCATAGTCGAGGAGATCGGCGAAGTCACCGCGGTCGAGCAGCTGACCAACGCGGCCCGGCTGCGCGTCCGCGGCCCGCTGGTCACCAGCGACGCCGGGCACGGCGACTCGATCGCGGTCAGCGGGGTCTGCCTGACCGTCGTCGAGGTGGCGGGCGGCGAGTTCACCGTCGACGTCGTCAACGAGACGCTGCAGCGGTCGAGCCTGGCCAAGGTCGCGGTCGGCGACCGGGTCAACCTCGAACGCGCCACCCCGGCCGGCGGCCGGCTCGGCGGGCACATCATGCAGGGCCACGTCGACGGGACCGGGGTGTTCCTCGGCCGCGACGAGAACGGCGTGACGACGTTCGCGCTGCCGGCGCACCTGTCCCGGTACGTGGTCGAGAAGGGCTCGATCGCGGTCGACGGCGTCTCGCTGACGGTCGCGGCGATCACCGCCGACCAGTTCGCGGTCGCCCTGATCCCGACCACCCTCGAAGTGACCACCCTCGGCCGCCGGGAGGCCGGCGACCTGGTCAACCTCGAGGTCGACGTGGTCGCGAAGTACGTGGAAAAGCTGGCCGAGGCCCACATCCGCGACCAGGCGCACAATCGGGACGGCGGCACGGAGGAGCGGTCATGAGTGAGACGAGTGCACCCACGCCCGAAGCGGGCTGGACCCCGTGCGGCAGCGGAGCGGTGTTCGACGCCGACGCCATCGAGCGGGCGATCGCGGGCATCGCGGCGGGCCGCCCGGTCGTCGTGGTCGACGACGAAGACCGCGAGAACGAGGGCGACCTCATCTTCGCCGCCGAGAAGGCGACGCCGGAGCTGCTGGCCTTCATGGTCCGCTACACCTCGGGGTACGTCTGCGTGGCGCTGACCGAGGCCGAAGCGGACCGGCTGGACCTGCCCCCGATGTACCACACGAACCAGGACGCGCGCGGGACCGCGTACAGCGTCACGGTCGACGCGGCCGAGGGCATCAGCACCGGCATCTCCGCCGCCGACCGCGCGCACACGATCCGGCTGCTGGCCGACCCGGCGTCCACGGCGAAGGACTTCCGCCGTCCCGGCCACGTCGTGCCGCTGCGGGCCAAGGAAGGCGGCGTGCTGCGCCGGCCCGGGCACACCGAGGCGTCGGTCGACCTGGCCCGGATGGCCGGGCTCGCGCCCGCCGGCGTGCTCTGCGAGATCGTGTCCCAGAAGGACGAAGGCGACATGGCGCGCCGCGACGAGCTCGAGGTGTTCGCCGCCGACCACGACCTGCCGATCATCACCATCGCCGACCTGATCGCCTACCGCCGTCGCACCGAGAAGCAGGTCGAACGGGTCGCCGAAGCCCGGATCCCGCTGGCCGCGGGCACGTTCCGGGCGGTCGGCTACGACAGCCTCTTGGACGGCATCGAGCACGTCGCGTTCGTCTACGGCGAGATCGGCGACGGCCAGGACATCCTGGTCCGCGTCCACTCCGAGTGCCTGACCGGCGACGTCTTCGGCTCGCTGCGCTGCGACTGCGGCCCGCAGCTGGAGGCGGCCCTGGAAGCGGTGGCCGCCGAAGGCCGCGGCGTCGTGCTCTACATCCGCGGCCACGAGGGCCGCGGCATCGGCCTGCTGCACAAGCTGCAGGCCTACCAGCTGCAGGACGACGGCGCGGACACCGTCGACGCGAACCTCGCGCTCGGCGTCCCGGCCGACGCCCGCGACTACGGCACCGGCGCGCAGATCCTGTGCGACCTCGGCGTCCGCACCATGCGGCTGCTGTCGAACAACCCGGCCAAGCGGATCGGTCTCGAGGGCTACGGCCTGCGCGTCACCGGGCGGGTGCCGCTGCCGATCTCGCCGAACCCGGAGAACCTGCGCTACCTGCGGACCAAGCGCGACCGGATGGGCCACGACCTGGCCCAGCTGGAGCACTACGACCAGGTCGGTGCGGGCCCCGAGCACGCCGATGGAGGAACACTGTGAGCGGCGAAGGCCGTCCCGAAGCCAAGCTGGACCTCTCCGACTGCAAGTCGCTGAAGCTCGGCATCGTCGCCACCCGCTGGAACGCGGACATCACCGACGTCCTGCTGGAGCGCGCGCTCGCCGCCGCTCGCGAAGCCGAGTTGGAGGAGGAGCCGACGGTCGTCCACGTCGCCGGCGCCGTCGAGCTCCCGGTGGTGGCCCAGGCGCTGGCCCGCAACCACGACGCGGTGGTCGCGCTCGGCGTGGTCATCCGCGGCGGCACCCCGCACTTCGAGTACGTGTGCGACGCGGTGACGGCGGGCCTGACCCGGGTGGCGCTCGACGAGAGCACCCCGGTGGGCAACGGCGTCCTGACGTGCGACACGCACGAGCAGGCCGTCGACCGGTCGGGCCGTCCGGGCGCCAAGGAGGACAAGGGCTACGAGGCGACGGTGGCGGCCCTGGATTCCGCGCACGTGCTGCGGAGCCTGCGCCAGCCGTGGACCGAGCGGGGTTTCGTGTGACCGTGAAGACTCTCCTGGTGATCCGCCCGCGGCGCGCGATGATCATGTGCAGCGTGCTGGCGGTGGCGCTGCTGGCGGTGTTCGTCGTGGTGGCGGTCCTGCTGCGCAACGGCGACACGGGGGTCCGCTTCCAGCGCTCCGACCAGGCGGCGATGGTGGGCATCGGGATCCTGCTGGCGTGCGGCGTGATGCTGTTCGCGATCGCGCGCGTGCGGGCCGACGCCGAGGGCATCGAGGTCCGGAACGTGCTGGTCACCCGCCGCTTCGCGTGGAGCGACGTGCTGTCGGTGAGCTTCCCGGACGGCGCGTCGTGGGCCCGGCTGGAGCTGCCGGACGACGAGTACCACGCGGTGATGGCGGTCCAGGCCGTGGACCGGGACCGCGCGGTGGAAGCGGTGCGCGCCCTGCGCAAACTGCACCGCGCAGCCACCGGCGGCTGACCGCTCCACCCCGTCGTGAGTGGTAAGGCGGGTTAGAACCCGCCTTACCACTCACGACGGGGTGGGCGGGTCAGAGGTCCAGGTCGACCACGATCGGCGCGTGGTCCGAGGGTCCCTTTCCCTTGCGCGCGTTGCGGTCCACATAGGAATCCGTGACCGCGTCGGTGAACGCGGCGTTCCCGTACACCAGGTCGATCCGCATGCCCTTGTTGTTCGGGAAGTTCCCGGCCCGGTAGTCCCAGTACGTGAACGGGTGGTCGTACTTCAGCGGCCGCGGGAAGACGTCCGACAGGCCGAGGTCCCGCAGCCGGGCCAGGGCGTCGCGCTCCGGCTTCGTCACGTGGGTCGACTCCGCGAACAGCGCGATGTCCCAGACGTCCTCGTCCGTCGGGGCCACGTTGAAGTCGCCCAGCACCGCGAACGGCCCGTCGGAAACCTCCGAAGCCACCAGCGAATGCAGCGACGAAAGCCACTCCAGCTTGTACGCGTAGTGCGGGTTGTCCGGCTCGCGCCCGTTCGGCACGTACACCGACCACACCCGCACGCCGCCACACGAGGCCCCGATCGCGCGGGCCTCCGACGCGCCGTCGAACTGCGGCTCGCCCGGCAGGCCGCGCACGACGTCGGACAAGCCCACCCGCGACACGATGCCGACGCCGTTCCAGCGCCCGAGCCCGTACGCGGCCACCTCGTAGCCCAGCGCCTCGATCTCCGCCGCCGGGAACGCCTCCGTCGTGTTCTTCAGCTCCTGCAGGCACAGCACGTCCGGCGCCGTCTCCTCCAGGAAACCCAGCACGCGCGGCAGGCGGGGGACGATGGAGTTCACGTTCCAGGTGGCGATCCGCATGCCGCGAGCATCCCACACCCCTCCGACAAAACCGGGGCGGCGCCGAAGCGCCGCCCCGGGGGCTCACACGCCCGCGGTCGTCCGGATCCAGGACCGGCTCGCCGCCACGCTGGCGTAGTTGTTCGTGCCGCGCGTGTTCGACCCGCTCTGGTTCTGCACCGTCGACGCGACGCCGACCTGGACGCCGTTCGCGACCTCGGGGCCGCCCGAGTCGCCCTTCCACGCCGAGCCGTTGACGCCGACGCTCTGGATCGCGCGGCCGCCGTAGGCGTCCGTGGACCGGCCGGTCACCTGGACGTTCGCCGTCTTCAGCGCCGTCGCCGGCGGGCCGGTCGGGGTGGTGCGGCCCCAGCCGTAGATCTGGTTGGTGCTGCCGGTGGCCGGGTCCGAGCTGCCCAGCGAGATCGGCGCGGTGCTCGTCGCCGACGCCAGGTGCAGCAGCGCGATGTCGCCGTTCGGGGACTGGTACTCGTTGTCGACGGCGATCTTCGTGCCCGACAGCAGCGTGTTGCTGCCGACCCGGACGTACATGCCCGAGCCGTCCTGGTCGAGGCAGTGCACCGCGGTCAGCACCCAGCGGCTGGCGATGACCGTGCCGGAGCAGTTGAAGCCCTGGTAGTCGCGCCCGGGCGTGTTGACGTACACCTGGGCGCCCCAGGAGACGGTGGGCGCGGTGCTGCCGCCGACGATGTTCGGCTGGACGCCCGCGGTGGCGACCGCGCCGCCCGCGAGGGTGAGGGCGACGGCGGCCGCGGAGACGGCGCCGAGGGAGCGGAGGAAGCTCACGACGGTGATCCTTTCGGTGGGGGACCGGATCGCCGTCGGAAAGTAACCACCGGGTCACGGGTGCGGACACCGACGAAGGTCGGAAGCGGACGAACACCCTACTTCCGGCGGGCCAACCGGTCGTGAGTGTTCAGGGCGGTTCTAACCCCCCAAAACACTCACGACCGGCCGCGGCAGACCCGGGGGCGTGCGAGAACTGTCGGTGTCGCCAAATAGTCCATCCATGCCCCCGCCACCACCCTCAGCGGAGGCGCTTCGCGCCGCTGCATAGTCTGGGGGAGTGGCTGACCCGACCACCTACCGTCCCTCGCCGGGGAGCATCCCGGATGCCCCTGGCGTGTACAAATTCCGCGACGCGACCAAGCGGGTCATCTACGTCGGCAAGGCGAAAAGCCTCCGGAGCCGGCTGAACTCCTACTTCGCCGACCTCTCCGGCCTGCACCCGCGCACCCGGCAGATGGTCACCACGGCCGCGAGCGTCGAGTGGACCGTCGTCACCACCGAGGTCGAGGCGCTCCAGCTCGAGTACAACTGGATCAAGGAGTTCGACCCGCGGTTCAACGTCCGCTACCGCGACGACAAGAGCTACCCGATGCTCGCGGTGACGCTGAACGAACAGTTCCCGCGCCTGCACGTCTACCGCGGCGCGCGCAAGAAGGGCGTCCGGTACTTCGGCCCGTACGCGCACGCGTGGGCCATCCGCGAGACGCTCGACCTGCTGCTGCGCGTCTTCCCGGCCCGCACCTGCTCGGCCGGGGTGTTCCGGCGCCACGGCCAGATCGGCCGGCCCTGCCTGCTCGGCTACATCGACAAGTGCTCCGCGCCGTGCGTGGGCCGCGTCTCCGCCGGCGAGCACCGCGACATCGTCGAGGACTTCTGCGACTTCCTGGCGGGCAAGACCGACGTCATGATCAGGCGCCTCGAAGCCGAGATGGCCACCGCGTCCGAAGAGCTCGAGTTCGAGCGGGCCGCCCGGCTGCGCGACGACCTCGGCGCGCTGCGCCGCGCCATGGAGAAGCAGGCCGTGGTGCTCGGCGACGGCACGGACGCCGACGTCGTGGCGTTCGCCCACGACGATCTCGAGGCCGCGGTCCAGGTCTTCCACGTGCGCGGCGGGCGCGTCCGCGGCCAGCGCGGCTGGGTGATCGACAAGGCCGAGGAGATGGACGTCCCGGCGCTGGTCGACCACTTCCTCACCCAGTTCTACGGCGACGAGGCCGAACTCGACGCCCGCGACGACGTCGACGCGGGGCCGGTCGTCCCGCGCGAGGTGCTGGTCCCGGAGCTGCCCGCGGACGCCGAGGCGGTCGCGGAGTGGCTCACCGGGCTGCGCGGCTCGCGGGTCCAGCTGCGGGTGCCCCAGCGCGGCGACAAGAAGGCCCTCGCCGAGACCGTGCAGCGCAACGCGGGGGAGGCGTTCACCCAGCACAAGCTGCGCCGCGCCGGCGACCTCACGGCCCGCTCGGCGGCCCTCACCGAGCTGCAGGAGTTCCTCGCCCTCGACACCGCGCCGCTGCGCATCGAGTGCATCGACATCAGCCACATCCAGGGCAGCGACGTCGTCGCGTCGCTCGTCGTGTTCGAGGACGGGCTCGCGCGCAAGTCCGAGTACCGGCGCTTCGCGCTGCGGGAGGCGGCCACGGAGGGTGACGTCGCCTCGATCGCCGAGGTCGTCCGGCGCCGGTTCCACCGCTACCTCAAGGAAACCGCGGAAGAGTCGAGCACCCCCGGCCTCGACCCGGAGACCGGGCGGCCGAAGAAGTTCGCCTACCCGCCGAACCTGCTGGTCGTCGACGGCGCGGGCCCGCAGGCCACCGCGGCCGCCGACGTGCTGGCCGAGCTCGGCATCACCGACATCGCCGTGATCGGGCTGGCCAAGCGGCTCGAAGAGGTCTGGCTGCCCGCCGACCCCGATCCGGTCATCCTGCCCCGGACGTCGGAGGGGCTGTACCTGCTGCAGCGGCTGCGTGACGAAGCCCACCGCTTCGCCATCGCCTACCACCGCGAGAAGCGGTCCAAGCGGCTCGTGACGTCCGAATTGGACAGTGTGCCCGGGCTGGGGCAGGCTCGCCGCACCGCGCTGATCAAGCACTTCGGCTCGGTGAAGAAGCTCAAGCAGGCCAGGATCGAAGAGATCGAGGCGGTGCCCGGCTTCGGCAGGCGCACCGCGGAAGCCGTGGTCGCCGCGCTGGCCGGGGAGTCCGGCGCCGGCCACGGCACAGAAGCAGGGGAGTAGGGAAACACAGTGAGTGCGCAAGAGGAGATCCGCGGCTCCGGCATGGAGGTCGCGGTCGTGTCCGGGTTGTCGGGGGCGGGCCGCAGCACGGCGGCCAAGTGCCTGGAGGACCTGGGCTGGTTCGTCGTCGACAACCTGCCACCGGAGCTGATCGCCACCATGGTCGAGCTGGGCGCGCAGGCGCGCGGCGCGATCACGAAGGTGGCGGTGGTGATGGACGTGCGCTCGCGCGCGTTCACCGACGACCTGGCCTCGGTGATCAAGGACCTCGACGCCCGGGGCTACAAGCCGCGGGTGCTGTTCCTGGAGGCGACCGACGCGGTGCTGGTGCGGCGGTTCGAGGCCGTCCGCCGGGGCCACCCGATGCAGGGCGACGGCCGCCTGGCCGACGGCATCACGGCGGAGCGGACGCTGCTGGAGCCGCTGCGCGAAGAAGCCGACCTGGTGCTCGACACGTCGTCGCTGTCGGTGCACGACCTGCGCGCCAAGATCGAAGACGCGTTCGGCTCCGAGGCCAGCACCCAGACCCGCGTCACCGTGCTGTCCTTCGGCTACAAGTACGGCCTGCCGATGGACGCCGACCTGGTGATGGACGTCCGGTTCCTGCCGAACCCGTTCTGGATCCCGGAGCTGCGCGAGCACACCGGCCTCGACGGCGAGGTCCGCAACTACGTCCTCTCGCAGGAGGGCGCCGAGGAGTTCCTCGACCGCTACCACCAGCTGCTGCGGCTGATCGGCGCCGGCTACAAGCGCGAAGGCAAGCGGTACCTGACGCTGGCCGTCGGCTGCACCGGCGGCAAGCACCGCAGCGTGGCGCTGTCCGTCGAGCTCGCCGAGCGTCTGTCCAAAGAGGACGGGATGGCCGTGAAGGTGGTGCACCGCGACCTTGGTCGTGAATAACGTGCGCGCGGTCGCCCTCGGGGGCGGCCACGGACTGCACGCCACGTTGTCCGCGGTGCGGCGGGTGACCCCCGACGTGACCGCGGTCGTGACCGTGGCCGACGACGGCGGATCCTCCGGCCGGTTGCGGCGCGAACTCGGCCTGCTGCCGCCGGGCGACCTGCGGCAGGCGTTCGCCGCCTTCGCCGCCGAAGACGGCGGCACGCTGTGGGCCGAGGTCTTCCAGCACCGCTTCGGCGGCGACGGCGCACTGGCCGGGCACGCGGTGGGGAACCTGCTGCTGGCCGGGCTGTTCGAGGTGCTCGGCGATCCGGTCGCCGCGCTCGACGAGGCCTGCCGCCTGATGGGCGTCTCGGGCCGCGTGCTGCCGATGTCGCCGGAGCCGCTGGAAATCGAGGGGCGGGTCAGCGGCCTCGACAGCGAGGACCCGGCCGCGGTGCGCACGATCCGCGGCCAGGTCGCGGTGGCCTCGACGCCGGGGCAGGTGCAGCGCGTCAGCCTGCACACGCCGGGCCGGTCGGGGCGGCCGCCGCAGGCGTGCGCGGAGGCCGTCGAGGCGGTGCTCGCCGCCGACGTCGTGTTCCTCGGGCCGGGGTCGTGGTTCACGAGCGTTCTCCCGCACCTGCTCGTGCCGGGACTGCACGACGCGCTCGTGCACACGGCCGCGACGAAGGTGCTCGTGCTCAACCTTGTCCCCCAGCCGGGGGAAACCGCGGGATTCTCGCCGGAGCGTCACCTCGACGTACTCTTCGAACACGCCCCCGATCTGCGGGTCGACGCGGTGATCGCGGACCGCGATTCCGTCCCCGACCCGGCGAATCTCCGCCGCGCGGCGGAACGGCTGGGCGGCCGGGCGCACCTGGGGGCGGTGGCCGACCCCGGAGTGCCGGGACGGCATGATCCTGATGCGCTCGCGCGAACGATGCGGGAGGCTCTCGGTCTCGTCGGGGACGGGGAGCACGGGGGAGGAGCGAAAGGCAGGGAGGGGCAGTAATGGCGATGACCGCCGCGGTGAAGGACGAGCTGAGCCGGCTGGAGATCACGAAGATCGGGCCGCGCCGGGCGGAGGTCGCGTCGCTGCTTCGCTTCGCCGGCGGGCTGCACATCGTGGCCGGCCGGGTGGTCGTCGAGGCGGAGCTGGACACGGGCTCGGTCGCGCGACGGCTGCGCAAGGAGATCCACGAGCTGTACGGCCACCATTCGGACGTCCACGTCATCACCGCCAGCGGCGGGCTGCGCAAGGGCACCCGGTACGTCGTGCGCGTGGTGAAGGACGGCGAGGGCCTGGCCCGGCAGACCGGGCTGATCGACCAGCGCGGCCGCCCGGTGCGCGGGCTGCCCGCGGCCGTGGTGTCCGGGGGAGTGGCCGACGCGGAAGCGGCGTGGCGGGGCGCGTTCCTCGCCCACGGCTCGCTGACCGAACCGGGCCGCTCCTCGTCGCTCGAGGTGACCTGCCCGGGCCCGGAGGCGGCGCTCGCCCTGGTGGGCGCGGCGCGCCGGATGGGCATCCAGGCGAAGTCCCGCGAAGTCCGCGGAGCCGACCGCGTGGTGGTCCGCGACGGCGACGCGATCGGGGCGCTGCTGACCCGCCTGGGCGCGCACGCGAGCGTCCTGCAGTGGGAAGAGCGCCGGATGCGCCGCGAGGTCCGCGCGACGGCGAACCGCCTGGCCAACTTCGACGACGCGAACCTGCGGCGCTCGGCCCGCGCGGCGGTGGCGGCGGCGGCCCGGGTGGAGCGGGCGCTGGAGATCCTCGGCGAGACGGCCCCGGACCACCTGCTGGCGGCCGGCCGGCTCCGGCTGTCCAACCGCCAGGCGTCCCTGGAGGAGCTGGGTCAGCTGTCGGAGCCGCAGATGACGAAGGACGCGGTGGCGGGCCGGATCCGGCGGCTGCTGGCGATGGCGGACAAGCGGGCCAAGGACCTCGACATCCCGGACACCGAGTCGGCGGTCACGCCCGAGATGCTCGAGGAAGAAGAGGCCTGACCAGCTCGCACGGCCGGCGGTCGCCCGTTCGTGGTGCCGCCGGAGGTTAACGGGATCGGTGCCGTCCGGGCCATCTCGTAACACCCCGGTAGCACTCCGAAGAAGCCGAGGAAACGCGCAGCCCCCAGCCTCGGAGACGACCGAGGGAAGGGGAAGATCATGCGCAACGCACACCTGCAGGTGACGCCCGCGGTCGGCACCTGGCTGGCCCGGCGCAGCAGCAAGGCCGAGGACTGGACCACCGAAGAACTCGTCGCGGCCAAGCGCGGCACCACGGTCTCGGTCGTCATCCCGGCGCGCAACGAGGAAGCGACCGTCGGCGCGATCGTCGCCGCCATCCGCGAAGAACTGCAGGAACACCACGCACTCGTCGACGAGATCCTCGTCGTCGACAGCCACTCCACCGACGCCACCGCCGAGGTCGCGGCGGCCGCGGGGGCGGACGTCGTCGCGCAGGACGCCGTCTTCCCCGCCCTCGAAGGCCTGGCCGGGAAGGGCGAGGCGCTGTGGAAGGGCGTCGCGGCGACGACCGGTGACCTCGTCGTCTTCGTCGACGGCGACCTCCACGACTTCACCACGAGCTACGTCACCGGCCTGCTCGGCCCGCTGCTCACCGATCCGTCGGTGGCCTACGTCAAGGGCTTCTACCACCGGCCGCTCGGCGACCAGGCCGACGGCGGCGGCCGCGTCACCGAGCTCGTCGCACGGCCGCTGCTCAACATGTTCTGGCCGGAACTGTCGGGGTTCGTGCAGCCGCTGGCCGGCGAGTACGCGGGCCGCCGGGAAGTGCTGGAGAGCATCCCGTTCGTCGTCAACTACGGCGTCGAGATCGGGCACCTGATCGACCTCACCGAGCTGCGCGGTCTCGACGCGCTGGCCCAGGTCGACCTCGGCCACCGCGTCCACCGGCACCAGAGCACGCAGGCGCTGGGGCGGATGGCCGGGCAGATCATGCTGACGCTGTTCGACCGCCTGGAGCGCTACGACCGGCTGGTCACGGCGGTGCCGCCGGCGACGCTGCTCGCCCAGTTCCAGCGGGGCACGTCGGCCGACGGCGTCGAGCGCGAACTGGTGCTGACCGACCTGACCTCGCCGCAGCGCCCGCCGCTCGAGAGCCTGCCGGCGTCGATCCGGCCGGAGAACGCCCTGCAGGAAACGGCGTAGGTCTCACGCGGGCACGTGTTCGGGCTGCCAGCCGGGCGGCCCGAACACGTAGCCCGCGCGCTCTCGCCACGTCCGGGCCGTGCGGAGGTCGCGCAGGATCGAGCCGTACTCGTGGAAGCCGACGCTGAGCAGGTGGTACGTCCCGATGTTCTTCGTCAGCCCGTACGTCGGCCGCCGGCCCTCGGGGACGAAGCTGCCGAACATCCGATCCCAGATGATCAGGATGCCGCCGTAGTTCGCGTCGAGGTATTCGGCGTCGCTGCCGTGGTGGACGCGGTGGTGGGACGGGGTGTTGAAGACGTACTCGAACCAGCGCGGCAGCTTGCCGACCTTCTCGGTGTGCACGAAGAACTGGTAGACGAGGTCGATCGACAGGCCGGTCAGGATCAGCCACGGCGGGATGCCGGCCAGCGCCAGCACCGACCAGAACGGCAGCTGGAAGTACGGCGTCCACTTCTGGCGCAGCGCGGTCGAGAAGTTGTAGTGCTCGCTGGAGTGGTGCACCTGGTGCCCGGCCCAGAGCAGCCGCACGCGGTGGCTGGCCCGGTGGTAGGCGTAGAACACGAGTTCCTGGCCGAGCAGCATGAGCACCCACGTCCACCAGTCGCGCGGGTCGAACTTCACCGGCGCCAGCTCGAACAGCGCCGCGAACACGACCAGCATCACCAGCCGGAACAGGGCGTTGACGCCGACTGCGACCGTGCCCATCAGCATGCTCGTCCGGGTGTCGGCGACGCTGTAGCCGATGACGCCGTCGTCGTGGCCGAGCACGTGCACCGCGACGATTTCGATCGTGACGAACAGCAGGAACACCGGAATCGCGAACAGCACGGGGTCGCGCAGGTGCACCAGGAACTCGGCCACGTCGCCTCCTCTCATCTGACCATGCGGTAACTTACCCTTGGGTCACTTTACGCACGGTAGGCTCTGGCCTGTGACGGAGTCAAGGGCGGTCGGGACCAAGGGGATGCCCCGCGAAGAGCGCGAGGCCCAGCTCGTCGTGGCCGGCACCGAAGAGTTCGGCCGGGCGGGGTACGCGGGCGCGTCGATGGTCGAGATCGCGCGCCGGGTCGGGGTCACGAAACCGTTGCTGTACCAGTACTTCGGCTCGAAGGACGGCCTGTACCTGGCCTGCCTGCACCGCGCGGGCGGCCGCCTCACCGACGGCGTGGCGACCACCATGGCGGCCGGCGGCGAGCCCGACCAGATGCCGCTGAAGGTGCTCGCGGCGATCTTCACGACGTTCGACCACGACCGTTACGCGTGGCGCCTCCTGCGCGACGCGACGGTCCCGTCGAGGGGCGACATCGCCGCCGCGGCCGCGGACTACCGCCGCCGGCTGGACGCGTTCGCCGTGCTCGGCGCCACGCAGCTGCTGACCTCCCGCGGACTGGCCGACCCGGCGGACATCGAGGCCGTGGCGCAGGTGTGGACCGGGGTGGTCGACTCGTTGATCAGCTGGTGGATCGACCGGCCGGAGGAAGACGCCGACGCGATGACGGCCCGCTGCGCCCGCATCATGGGCGGCCTGTTCGGCTGGTGAGGTCCGGCTGCGGCCAGGGCGCCGATCGGGTCAGCCGCTCCCGCTCCCGCTCAGCTCGGCCAAGGCGGCACGTACCTCTGCGGCCGGTCGGCGGCGTGGGCAGATCCTGCGCGAAACCGTGCCAGTAAGCCGCGATCGCGCTCGATTCGCGGACGACGACGTCCGGAGCCGCCGGCGCGGGCCAGAACCGCACAGCCCGGTGATGAGGAACGAATGTCCGGGCAAGGCGGCGCCGCACAGCCTGTTGCGCTGGCCGGCGAAGCACGCCGCCAGGTCACCCTCGACCGGCTCCGCCTCGTCGTCGTGGACGTAGATCTGTCCATAGTGGACGTGAACGTCGCCGTGGACCACGGTTCGCATGGCGGCCAGCTTCGGGTGCGAAGCCCCAGAAGATACTGCCAGTTTCGGTTTGCCGCTTTTGCCCGCTTTTGTCGACACGGAGAGTGCTCTTCGAGAATTCGTTGCTCGAATGGCGTAGCGAAACCGCCCCGGTTCGCGATTAATCTGGGAAGCCGTCCCGTCGAGAGGTTGCCCCATGCCCGAACCAGCCGCATCCATCCCGGCCGATCCCCGGCTCGCCGCGCGGTTCACCGAGGACCTGCTCGACGGCTGCCGGGTGCTGGCCAAGGATTACGGCTACCGGCCCGCCCAGTTCGAACGCATGGTCCGCGAGCACGGCGGCGTCGAGGCGGCGCGGCTGCTGCTGCGCGGGGCCGGCACCGCGGGCGGGTTCACCGTGCTCTGGGAGAAGAACCAGCTCGGCCGCAGTTCCGAGGCGGTCATGCTCCGCGAGGAGTACGCCGAGCTGTTCACCCCCGACGAACTCCTGCTGGCCCGCCGCCGGCTGGAGGAACACGGCTTCGACGTCGACGCCCACCTGCGCCGGATTTCCGAGCCGGGCTGAGCGGGCGCGGCAGGGGTGACCGGCGCCGCTCCGGTCACCCCTGCCGCGGCTTCTAGGCGGCGGCGCTGGACTTGCCGCGCAGCACCACGTTCGCCGTCGACGCGCCCTTGATCGCCGTTTCGATCTGGGCCATCGTCGAGGACGACGTCAGGCCGGGGACCGTGGCGGTGTTCAGGGCGTAGAGCGTGAACGTGTACGGGTGGCTCGAGCCGCCCGGGCAGGGGCCGAAGAACTTCTGCGCGTTCGCCCCGCTGCCCATCGCCTTCTGTTTCGCGCCACCCTGGTCCGGCACGGTGTAGCCCGCGCCGAGGCCTTCCGGCAGCGACTTCGTGGCCGCCGGGACGTCCCAGATCGCCCAGTGCAGCTTGGTGCCGCTGTTGGCGACGTCGGCGAACACGACGGCGTAGCCCTTCGCACCCGTGGACTCGCCCCACGCGAGCGGCGGCGACGGGTCCTGGCCCGCCGTGCCGTCCCCGGCGCAGGTGTACTTGTCCGGGATGGTGGCGTTGTCGGCGAAGGCCGAGCTGGTCAGCTTGAAGCCGCCGGGGGTGCTGCCGCCCGGGAACTTCAACCGGACGATCACGTTGTCCAGCACCGACGGCGTGCCGCCGTTCTTGTCGTTGTTCGTCGAGGTCAGCCAGAGCCCGCCGTCCGGGGTCTTGGTGACCGAGCGCAGCCGGCCCCAGCGGCCCGAGAACAGCGTCGACACCGTGCCGACGCCGGTGCCCGCGGCGTTGATCTGCGTGGCGAACAGCTGCTCACCGGTGACGCCGGCGATGTAGATCCAGTCGTTGACGATCTCCACGCCGCTCGGCCCGGCCTGCGACGTCGACCAGGTCTTCTTCGGGGCGATGTAGCCGCTGCAGCTGCCCTGCGTGCCCTCGCAGCTGGGCCAGCCGAAGTTGCCGCCCTTCTGGATCAGGTTGAGCTCGTCCTGGCTGCTCTCGCCGAACTCCGCCGCCCACAGCTGGCCGCGGGAGTCCCAGGCCAGGCCCTGCGGGTTGCGGTGGCCGTAGCTCCAGACGTACCGGGCGTTGCCGCCGGTCGCGTAGAACGGGTTGTCGCTCGGGGCCGAGCCGTCGGGGTTGAGCCGCAGGATCTTCCCGTTGAGCGAGCTCTTGTTCTGCGCGTTGTCGCTGTTCTTGGCGTCGCCGACGGTGGCGTACAGCTTGCCGTCGGGACCGAACTTGATCCGGCCGCCGTTGTGGTAGCGGTTCTTCGCGATCCCGGTCAGCACCGGCGTCGACGTCGACGACAGCGTGCTGCCGTCGTAGGTCATCTTCACGATCCGGTTGTCGCCGGAAGCGGTGTGGTAGAGGTAGATCGCGTGGTCGGACGCCCAGTTCGGCGAGATCGCGAGGCCGAGGAGGCCGCCTTCGCCGTTGGTGCCGACCGCGCCCGGCACCTTGCCCAGGGTGGTCTTCTGGCCGGACGGCGTCACCAGCAGGACCTCGAAGCGGTCCCGCTCGGTCACCAGCGCGTTGCCGTTCGGGAGGAAGTCCACCGCCCAGCCGAGGTCGACCTTCGCGATGTCCTTGTCGTACTCCGGGATGCCCCCGGCGCCGCCCGGAGCGCTGGTCTTCGCCGTGACGGCGTTGCTGGCGGCCGAGGTGTTGCCGTCGGGGTCGCGGGCCTTGACGGTGAAGGTGTAGGACGTGCTGGGGTTGAGGTTCGTGATCGTCGTGCTCAGCGACGTCGTCGTGGCCACCTTGGTGGCGCCCTGGTAGACGTCGTAGCCCGAGATGGTGCCGCTGTTGTCCGTGGAAGCGTTCCACGCCAGGGAGACGCTGTTCGCGGTGACGCCGGTGGAGCGCAGGTTGCCCGGCACGCTGGGTGGGGTCGTGTCGTTGCTCGGCGGCGTGGTGAAGGTGACCACGTTGCTCTGCTGCGACGGGTTGCCGGCCGCGTCGTACGCGCCGACGGAGATGTCGTAGGCCGTGTTCGGGGTCAGGTTGTCCACGGTCGCGCTCGTGGTGTTCCCGTCGACGGTCTTGAGGATGTTGCCGCCGCGGTTGATCTCGTAGCGGACGACGCCGACGTTGTCCGTCGCGGCGGTCCAGGAGAAGGTGGCCGCGGTGGGGAGGATGTTGCTCGCCTTGAGGTTCGTCGGCGGCGTCGGCGGCTCGGGGTCGACCGGCGCGGTGAAGGTGTCGGTGAGCTTGTCGGCGTTCGGGCCGCCGTTGGCGGTGGTCGCGGTGGTCCGGACCTTGTTCACGCCCGCGGTGAGCTGCACGGTCGCGGTGACGGTCTTCCAGGTCGTCCACGCGCCGGTGGCGGGGAAGTCGACGGTGCCCTTGTCGCCGCCGTCGACGGTCAGCTTGACCGGCCGGTTGTCGGCGGTTCCGTTGGCGTAGCGGAAGGTCAGCGTGTGCGTGCCCGCCTGGGCCGCGTTCACGGAGTATTCGACGTAGCTGCCTACGACGTTGTCGAAGTTGACGAACCCGGTGCCTGAGTAGCCGGCGTGGTTCGATTCGACCGCGCCCTGGACGATGGTGGCGTTCTCGGACTCGTACTCGGTGTCCGCGGCGAAAGCGTTTACCGGGGTGAGCGCGGTGAGGCCGAGCGCCGCGACCGCGGTACCGGCCAGTACCGCACGCCACGGTGGACGGGGTGCCACTGGGAGCCTCCTGCGTTGTCGGGGGACAGGGGGTGACCGGGGCGGAATGGTCGGCGGACCACCGGCGGTAATAGTTAGGAAAGTTTCCTATCTATGGGTCAGATCACACACCCTCCGAGCGGGCCCTGTCAATACTCGACACGATGGGTTACCCACCGTGCCAATGGTTTCCCGCTGAGCGGGGCGTCCCCGGTTGCCTACCACCGAAGCCCACTCAGGGCCCACCACCCCGAAGCCCGATTGTCACTACGGACGGTGGTACCGCGTCAAGGCGGGAAAGATGCCTTGACCCGGCACCACCGTCCGCGTGCAGGCTTCGGATCGGGGTGGGGGAGGGGGTCTGGGTGGGGTGCCGGTTATGCGGCCGCCTGCCGTTTACGGGCGGTGAGGTACCTGGGGCGCTACTCCTTTGCCGGATCCCCGAGCTCAGCGGGGCGCCCCCCGTTTTCGACTCTACCGACGGGCACCGACAGTTTCGGCCGCCCAATCGCGCGGAACCAGGAACGACGCCAGTTCCGCCTCCGCGCTCCCCGGCTCGGGCGTGAACCCCGCTTCCCACCGCGCCAGCGGCGGCAGCGCCGAGAGGATCGCCTCGGCGTCGGCCTGCACCGCGGTCGCCGCGTCGTGGACCAGCGTGAACTCCACGTACCGGCCGCGGCGGTAGAGCTGCCACTGCCGCTCGCGCTCGCCGTGCGGCAGGTCCTTGCGCCGTCGCACGATCGGGACGTACGCCGGGACGATCGCGGCGATGCCCGCCGCCGTGAACGCCGCCGAGCGCCGCCAGCCGTCCGGGCCCGGCAGGTGCAGGTGGTCGAAGAGGATGCCGCCGATGCCGCGGGCTTCGTCGCGGTGCGGGAGCCGGAAACGGTCGTCGCACGCCCGCTTCGCCTGCGCGTGGAACGCCGGGTCGAGCGTGTCGCAGTGGTTCTTCAGCACCCGGTGGAAGTGCGTCGCGTCCGAGGCGAAGCCGTAGCAGGGGAGCAGGTCGACGCTGCCGCCGAACCACCACGCGTCCGCGGTTTCGCGGTAGCGGAAGTGGGCCTGGAACGCCGGGACGTACGGGTTGCGCGGGTGGAGCACGACCGACAGCCCGGCCGCGAAGAACTCGTCCGAGAAGGCCGCGCTGACGACGGCCCGTTCGAAGACGTCACCGTTCTCCAGCCGCCGCGTGCGGCCCGAGCGGCCGAAGCGCCCGCCGCCGTCGAGGCGTTCCAGCTCGGCCACCAGCTCCCGCTGGCCCGCGTTGACGATCGCCTGGACGGCGTCGCGTCTGTCCCCTGACGGCATACCCCCCACCCCCGGGGGCAGATTACCAGCGAACCGGGGTCAGCCGGCGATGTCGGCTCGCGCGATCACCCGGGTGATCTTCGCCCGGACGAGGGATTCCTCCGGGACGGCGTTGCGCTTGCCGTAGGCCTCGGCCTGCTCGTCACCCATGTACCGGCCGCCCAGCTTCGTCGCCCACTCGAGCATGTCGTCGTAGTCGTGGGTCAGCCGCGCCTCGGCGGTGAACTGGACGTAGGAGAACGGCGGCTTCTGGTCGTCGACGGCGAGCGAGATGCGCCCGTCGCGGGCGATGGCCTTGCCCTTGAGCGTCTCGGTGCCGGTGGTGAAGATCAGCTCGTCACCGTCCGGGCCCTCGTTCAGCAGGAACCAGATCGGCGTCACGATCGGGGCGCCGTTGGCCCTGACCAGGCCCAACATGCCGGTCCGGGTGCCTTCGGACGCGAACTTCCACCACTCGTCACGGCTCATCTCACGCATGAGGGGGACGTTAATACAAGCACTGCGGCGCGTCAGCGCCACCGTTGAGGGTGGTGGTGGGGGCATGGATGGAGTCACCCGCGCGTGCGCAGAGGGTGGCCGACTAGCCTGGCCTGCTGTGCGAGACGACGACAGGGCCGCGATGGGACTGGCCGACGAGGGGCTGACGCGCCGCCTCAAGGCGCTGGCCTGCACGGCGCCGCTGCACGACCTGGACGCGCGCAAGGCGAAGCTCGACTGGGCCGACGCCACGATCTACCAGATGGCCGAGATCGCGCTGCACACGATCGACCAGGTCACCATCGCGATGGACTTCGACACCGGCGCCGGCCACGACGAGGTCATCGACCGGCTGCTGCCGTTCATCGCCCAGCAGGCGCCGTCACGGATGCCCGAGGAACACGTCCGGGTGGCCAAGTGGGTCCTGGACAACCTGATCAACGTCGGCACCACCGAGCGCGGCTTCCGGCGCGTCTACGGCTCCGTGGGGCCGGGCGGCTACCAGCGCCGCCAGTTCGACTTCAAGCTGCTCGTCGAGCTGGCCGCCCGCGACGGCGAGGTCTACCTGCGTGCCACCGACGAGGCCATCAACGTCCTGGTCGGCGCCCTCGACACCGACGTCGAATCCGCGCAGATCGCCGCCGAGGTCAAGCTGGAGAACCTGATCGCGCGGGGTCGGTTGGCCGACGCGAAGCTGGCCGCCGAGCAGGCCCGCTACCGGACCGTCCAGTACGGCGAGACCCTGCGCGCGAAACTCGACGCCACCCGCCGCGACGTCCGCTCGGTCGACTGGGAACGCGAGGTCCCCGAGCTGCTGGACAGCGCGCTCAGCCACATCGAAGCCCGCTTCCGCGCCGAGAACGCCATCCTCAAGAACATCACCACCGCCCGCGACGAGACCGAGGACCTCGACCGCAAGCGCCGCGCCGCCGAGCTCGTCGACATCGTCGGCGACTGCATCCGGCGGCACACGCGCCTGCAGTCCCGGCTGGCCGACGCGGGCGCGGTCTTCCGCGCCGAGCAGGACCGCCAGCAGTTCTCCGGCCCGCCCCAGCGCGCGACCCTGGATCTCTTCGGCCAGCTCCTCGTGCCCACCCTGGGCCTTCCATTGGCCGACGCCGTCGCGCCGGCCGAGCACTTCTTCCACGCCGTCGCGGGCATCTCCGCCCCGGTCGTGCCGTCCCTGTCGTCGCTGGTCTCGCTGCTGCTGCGGCCGGCCCCGGAACGCGACCAGCTCGTCGGGGAGATCCCCGAAGCCGAGCTGATGCCCGCCGAGGTCACCGACAAGTTCGGCGACGACGTCTGGCGCGCCGCCGACGAACTCCTCGACCTTCCGGAGGTGCCGCGGCGGCTGTCGGGCCTGCTCGAAGAAGCCCGCCGCAGCCGCCAGCCCGGCCTCCCGGCCCTGGTCGCGCTGCGCGCGGTGCACGCCTACAGTCCCGGGGTCGGCGCCGCGCGGCGCCAGGGCGACCGGCAGGTGCTGGTGGCCGTCGACGACGGCACGCTCCTGGACGACCCGGACTTCGGCGGCGCCGACCTGCTGCTGTCCACCGCCGCCGTCGAGCGCGCCGACGAAGAAGAGAACGAGGAGGTCGCGTAATGGCGCTGTCCCACAGCAGCGTGGACGCCGAGGCCGCGGCCCGGCTGGTCGCCTTCGGCATGCGGCCGAAGCAGCTGCCCGCGCGTGACGTCGTCTACGGCGACCTCGTCCGCCGCTACGGCGAGGACAACGCGTTCAAGGCGCTCACCCACGCCGTCGCCGCCGGGCTCGGCCTGATGGTGCTCGAGGTCAACCAGCAGGCCGGCGCGGTCCTCGCGGCCACCGACGAATCCGTCTTCGAGATCAAGATGGACTCCTACGCCCGCCAGGCCAAGATCCGCGAGCGCCGCGAGACCGAGAAGGTGCTGCACGGCCTGATCCACCTGGCCACCGCGGCGCTCGGCTACCCGCGCCCGGACGACCTCGCCAACGACACCTACATCGGCCGCGTCAGCGTCGAGCAGGTCGACGCGATGGTCCGCGAAGCCGCCCGGATGCTCGACGAACGTGCGGCGGCGGCCGAGGCCAACAACGACCCGCTGGCCGACGCGCCCGAGCTGGAACAGGCCTGGCGCGCCTACACCCGGCGTCCGGCGGCGGCGGCCACCAAGGACGGCCGTCTCGCCGCCGACACCACCCGCGGCATGGTCAGCCGCGCCCTGCGCTTCCTCGCCGACCAGGGTTTCCTGGTCCCGGTGAGCGACGAGCAGGGCGGCACCTACCGGACCACGCCGCGCTACCAGATCCAGGTCCGCGAACTCGCCGCGGACGCCGCCTTCGACGACCTGCTCGCGCTCGACGTCGTGGCCGTCGCGACCGCCGGCGGCACGCTGCGCGCCGCGGCGTCCGACACGCTGTAGAGACACGCTGTAGAGGGGAATCGATGTACGAGCTTTCGCGGGTCCGCCTGCATTCGGTGGGCCCGGCGGGTGCCCGCTACCAGGACGTCGTGCTCGACTTCAGCGGCGTCGGCGCCAAGATCACCGCGCCCCAGCAGGACGCGCTGTTCAGCGCGGGCATCCACGCGACCGGCCCGGCCGAGCTGCGCCGCCCGTCCCCGGCGAGCGTGCTGTTCCTCGAGAACGGCGGCGGCAAGTCCGTGCTCATCAAGCTGATCTTCTCGGTGATGCTGCCCGGCCGCCGCCAGGTCGTCGGCACGACCAGCACCAAGGTGCTGGAGAAGTTCGTCGCCGCCAAGGACGTCTCGCACGTCGTGCTGGAGTGGCTGCACGTCGAGAGCGGGCACCGGATCATCACCGGCAAGGTCTCCGAATGGCGCGGGCACGTCGTGTCCGCCGACTCCGAGAACCTCGTCGACTCCTGGTACTGCTTCCGCCCGACCGCCGCGCTGGGGCTCGATGCCCTGCCGATGACGCAGGACGGCCGGCTGCTGACGATGTCCGGCTTCCACGACAAGCTCACCGCGGCCCAGCTGGCCGAGCCCGAGCTGGAGCTCTCCTGGACCCGCCGCCACCACGAGTGGACCGGCCGGCTCGACTCCCTCGGCCTCGACACCGAGCTGTTCCGCTACCAGCGCGCGATGAACGCGGGCGAAGGCGAAGCGGCGGACGCGTTCGCCTTCGGCACCGACGACGCGTTCGTCGAGTTCCTGTTGAAGGCGGTGATCTCCGAGGACGAGCCGAAGGACCTCGCCGAGGTCGTTTCGACGTATGCGCACAACCTCGCGCAGCGCGGGGACCTGCTGTCGGAACGCGATTTCGTCGCGGGTGCGCTCGACCTGCTGGGGCCGCTGGCCGCCGAAGAGGGTGTCGCCGCGGAGTCGCGGAAGATCGCGGAGTCGGCCAAGGCCGACATGGCCGGGCTGGCCGGCCGCGTCGTCGCGCGCAACGAACTCGAGAACGCGCGGCTGTCCGGCCTCGAAGACCACGTCACCGAGGTCAAGTCCGCGGAGAAGCTCGCCGAGGGCGACCACCGGCGGCTCGCCGCGGCCGTCACGGAACTGCGCCGCCTGGTCGCGGTGCTGCGCCTGGACGAGGCCCAGGAGGGCCGCAAGCGCGTCGACGCCGAGCTGGCCGAGGCGAAAACCGAGGCGGAGGCCTGGCGGGAGACGGCGACGGTCCTCAACCAGCTGAACGCCGCGCGCAAGGCGAAGGACCTGCGCGAACTCGTCGGCAGCCGGGAGGAAAAGGCACGGCCGGCCCTGAAGGCGCGCAACGACGCCGCTTCGGCGCTCGCCCGCGGGTTGCACGCGCTGGCGCAGGACGCCCAGCGCCAGGCGGACAAGGCCGAAGCGCACGCGGGCGCGTTGCGTGCCGAAGCCGAGAAGGCGCAGACCGAGCGCGACGAAGCCGCGAACCTCGCGGCCGCGCGCCGGGCCGAGGCGCGCGGGCTGACCACGCGGATCACCGAGCTGCGCGAAGAAGTCCAGGCCGCCGTCCGCGCGGGGTTGCTGCCTTCGGGCGCCGACGTCGCCGAAGCTTCGCGGGCCGCGCGTGCGGCCGCCGAGCAGGCCGCTGCGGAGCTGACCCGCCGTGAGCAGGAACTCGACCGCGTCGGCGCGGAGCTCCAGGCGGCGCAACGGGCCGTGAACGAGGCGCACCAGCTCGCGGGCACCACGCAGGACCGCCTCGAACGCGCCGCCGAGGACCTCGACCGCGCACACCGCCGGACCGACGCCCTCGCCGCCGAAAGCCGGCTGGTCGAGCTGCTCGGCGCCGACGACGTCAACCTGGAGAGCGACCTCCCGGTGCTGCTGGAACGGCTGCGCGAGGCGAGCGCGGCCGTCGAGAAGGAGCAGACCGCGCTGCGGATGGAGGAGTCCGCCGACGAGCGGGCGCTGGCCGCGCTGGGGTCCGGCGGGCTGCTGCCGCCCCCCGAGGACGTCCAGGCCGCGCTGGACGCTCTCGAAGAGGCCGGGATCACCGCGTGGTCCGGCTGGCGCTACCTGTCCAAACTGGACGCTGCCCGGCGCGCCGAGGTCCTGGAAAGCCTGCCGCAGCTGGTGTCCGGCGTGCTGCTGAACGACGCCGCGCACGCCGACCGCGCCCGCGAGGTGCTGACGACGCGGCGGCTGCTGCCGAGCGCGATCATCGCCGTCGGCACGACCGAGGCACTGCAGGCGCCGGCGCCTGCCGCGCCCGGTGTCGAGTTCCTCGTGCCGCCGAACCCGGCGATGTACGACGAAGAAGCCGCCGACGCCGAGCGGGAAGCCGTGGCGCGGCGGCACACCGAGCGGCAGCGGCGCCTCGAAGCGTTGTCCGCCAAGCTGGCCGCGGACGGCGCGTTGACGTGGAAGCTCACGACGTGGCGTGAGGACTACCCGGCCGGGGCGGTCGCCACCCTGGCCGAGCAGGCCCAGGCGGCCCGGACCGCGCGGGAGACCGCGCGGACCGCGCTGGTGCAGGCCGATGCGGAGTTCGCGCGGTTGAGCGAAAAGGCGGTCTCGCTGCGCGAGCGCGTCCCCGAGCTGAGGGCGGCCGCCGCCGAGGCGGAGGAGAAGGCGCGGCGGCTCGGTGAGCTGGGCGTCCGCAGCGCCCGGATCGCCCAGTGGTCCGAAGAGGCCGAGCGCGCCACCGAGATCGCCGAGCGCGCCGACCTCCAGGCGTCCGACGCGGCGGGCAAGGCCGCGCGGCTGCGCGAGCAGGCGGGGGAGGAGCAGCGCACCGCCGACGGGCACCGCCGGACCGCGAGCACGGCGCGCGCCGAACTGGCCGAGGTGCCCGGGGCGGCCGACGCCGCGGACGGCCCGGCGCCGGCCGAGCCGGTGGACGCGCTGCGGCGGACCTACCTGTCGGCGTCCGAGTCGTACGCGAAGGTCGAGGTCGGCAGCGACCTGCGCGGCGAGCTGGAGCAGGCGGAGTCCGCCGAAGCCGCCGCGGCCTCGGCGGTCGAGTCCATGGACGAGGCCGTCCGCGCCCGCGCGGCCGAGCTCCTGGAGACGCCCGACGGCTCCGACGCGTCGGCCAGGGCGGCCGCGCTGGCCCGCGCCCGCCGGGTCGTCGACGGCCTCGAAGACGAGCGCACCGAAGCGATCGGGCTCGTCTCGACGCGGCGCGCCGAGCTGGACGCGCTGCCGCTGCAGAACGGCGTCAACGGGGAGAAACCGCGGGACATCGAGCACGGCCTGGAGCTGATCGACGCGGCCGGGCTGGAGGCGTCGGCCGCCGCGCGCAAGTGGGAAGAGCTGCAGGAACGCCGGGCGGCCGCGGAAGCGACGCTGGACTCGGCGCGGACTTCGGCCTCGGGCTTCGCGCTGCTCGCCGAGTCGATGGGCCACCTGGTGACCGACACCGAGAAGGACACAGCCGCTGCCTACGACGGCGACGTCGACACCGCGCGCGCCCAGCACGCGCGGCTGAACGCCACCTTCAACCAGGCCCAGGACGCCGCCGACGCCGGCGACCGGCGGGTGCGCGCGGCCGCGGACCAGCTCGCGCAGTACGCGACCGAGAAGCGCTTCGAGAAGCTGAGCACCCCGGTGCGGCAGCAGGTCATCTCGGTCAAGCGCGACCAGCTCCCGGCGCACGCCGCCGAGTGGGCCGAAGCGCTGCGGCCGCGGCTGCGGTCGCTCACCGACGACCTCGCCCAGATCGACCGGCACCGCGGCGGCATCATCACGCGCCTGCAGGGCATGGTCGACGGCGCGCTGCGGACGTTGCGCTCGGCCCAACGCGTGTCCCGGCTGCCGGACGGCCTCGGCGACTGGTCCGGGCAGGAGTTCCTCCGCATCCGCTTCACCGAGCTGGAGGACAACGCGCTCACCGAGAAGCTCGGCGAGGTCGTCGACGAGGCCGCCGTCGGCAAGACGGCCGACGGCCGGGACGTCAAGCGCGACGGGCTTTCCCTGGTGCTGCGCGGCGTCCGGGCCGCGGCGCCCAAGGGGTTCCGCGTCGACATGCTGAAGCCGGACTCGGTGCTGCGGACCGAACGCCAGCGCGTCTCGGAGATCCGCGACGTGTTTTCGGGCGGCCAGCAGCTGACCGCGGCGATCATCCTGTACTGCACCCTGGCGGCGCTGCGGGCCAACAACCGCGGCAAGGTCCGCAACCGGCACTCGGGGGTGCTGTTCCTGGACAACCCGATCGGCCGCGCGTCGGCCGGCTACCTGCTGGAGCTGCAGCGGGCGGTGGCCGAAGCGCTCGGCGTGCAGCTGATCTACACGACGGGCCTGTTCGACGCGGGCGCGCTGTCGGAGTTCCCGCTCATCGTGCGGCTGCGCAACGACGCCGACCTGCGGGCGGGCCGCAAGTACCTGTCGGTGGACTCGACGATCCGCAACTCCCTGGACGACCTGGGCGAGCCGGACGGCGTCGCGCGGCTGTCGGCGACCCGGATGTTCACGCGAGCGGCTCTCGATGCCGCTGCCGATTCCGACGCCGATTCCGCCGAGGACGAACAAACGGCCTGACGGGAACAACGCCGCTTGCTTCCGGGTTCCTCCGCGCATGACGAAGCCGGGGCCGCTGGGCGCAACGCTGAACACGACCGGAGCGGAGGCCGTCGCGGCCGCCGCCGAACTCGAGGAACTGGGCTACGCCACGCTGTGGCTGCCGGGCGGCCAGGGGAACAACCTCCCGCTGATCGCCGAGGTGGTCCACGGGACCGCGACGATCCCGGTGGCCAGCGGGATCCTGCCGGTCGACCGCGTACCGGCGGCCGAGGTGGCGCGCGCGTACGCGGACCTGCCCGCCGGGCGGTTCGTCGTCGGCCTGGGCGGGGCGCACGGCCCGCGGCCGCTGGCGACGCTGAACGACTACCTCGACGAGATCGACGACACCGTGCCCGCGTCCGCGCGGATCCTTTCGGCACTCGGCCCGAGGATGCTGGAGCTGGCGCGGGACCGCGCGGCGGGCGCCTACCCGTACCTGGTGACGACGGACTACGTCGCTTCGGCACGCGAGATCCTGGGCGCCGACCGGCAGCTCGTGGTGCTGATGAACGTCGTCGCGGCGACCGACCAGGCCGAGGTGCGCGAAGTCGCGCGAGGTGGCTCGCTGAAGTTCCTGGCCGGGATGCCGGGCTACGCGGCCAACTTCCGGCGGATGGGCTTCACCGACGCGGACATCGCGGACCTGTCGGACCGGCTGGTCGACGGCCTGACCGTGGGGGGCGACCTCGATGCGGTCGTCGCGCGCCTGCGGGAGTACCGGGCCGCGGGAGCCGACCAGGTCGTCGTCCCGCTCGGCGCCCTCCCGCGCGAGTGGTGGCCGGAGCTGGTGAAGGCACTGGACTAGCCGCGGATCGCGGCCTGGTAGGCGGCGAGCGCCTCGGCGTCGTCGATGCTGCCGTGGTGGTGGACCTGCACCCAGCGGCCGTTCCCGTAGGCGAAGATCCGCGTCGTGCGGATGCTCAAGGGGACGGTTTCGGTCACGCGGTACTCGCCGGTTTCGCGACCGGCGAAAACCGCGTGGCCTTCGCCGGAGTACTCGACGATGTCGCCGAACTCGACGGTGACCCGGGCCGGGCCGTGGAACACCCGGCCGTACAACGCGGTGATCGCTTCGCCGCCGCGCAGGATGCCGCCCAGCGGGTTGTTCAGCTGGGCCAGCGGATCGGTCGTCCAGACGCGGCGCAACGCGTCGAGATCGCGCTGGTTGAAGGCGTAGTAGAACGATTCCAACGCGGCCAGGGCGCCTTCGCGGCCGGGGTCCGTGGCGGCGTCCAGGCGGTTCCGGGCGCCGGTGCCGAAGGTCGTGTCGAGGTGTGGCGGCACGGCTGCTCCTCAGTAGAGTGTTCGATGGAGGTCGACCAGATGAGTGTACGACAATCATCGAACACTGCGCGGGCGCGCGGGCTCACGCACGCGCTCCCGGCGGCGGTTTCGCTGCAGGACGCCCTGGCCGCGGTCGCCGACCCGGTGCGCCGCAGCATCCTGCGCGAGCTGGCCGCCGTGCCGGAATGGACGAAGGCGTGCGGCACGTTCGACCTGCCGGTGGCCAAGGCGACCCGCAGCCACCACTTCGCCGTGCTGCGCGCGGCGGGCCTGATCGAACAGCGCGACGAAGGCCCGCGGCGGCTGAACCGCTTGCGGCGCCCCGAATTCGACGCGGCTTTCCCGGGCCTGCTCGACCTGGTGCTCAGTCACCCCGGCCCGTGAAGGCGAGGGTGGTGCCCAGGCCGATCATGACGAGGCCGCCGGTGCCGCCGACCAGCTCCAGGCGCTTCGGCGAGCGGGCGAACCACGTGCGGGCGGTGCCGGCGACCAGCGCCCACGCGCTGTCGGTGGCCAGCGCGATCGCCGGCAGGCACAGCCCGAGGACCAGCATCTGCCCCGGCACCGACCCGGCGCCGGGGTCGACGAACTGGGGCAGCAGGGCCGCCAGGAACACGATCGACTTCGGGTTCGCGAAACCGACGACGAAGCCGTCGCGCAGCACGGTCCGGACCCGGCCGGGTGCGGCACGCACCTTCGCGGCCATCGCGTCGGTCAGCCTGCGGCGGTGGCGCAGAGCCTGGATCCCCAGGTACACCAGGTAGCACGCGCCGGCGATCTTGATCGCGGTGAACACGGCCGCGGACGTCGTCACCAGCGCGCCGAGACCGAACGCGACCGCGACCACCTGCGTGTACACGCCCACGGAGTTGCCCGCGACGGTGAGCAGCGCGTCACGCCGCCCGACGGTGAGCGCGCGGCTGATCGTGAACAGCACGCTCGGCCCGGGGACCACGACCATGAGGAACGTCAGCGCGGCGAAGGCCGCCAAGTGCGTGCCAGAGACCATCTCGCGAGGCTATCGCCTGGTCACCCGGCACGACCAGGAGTTTTTGTCGGTGCCGGGTGGTAGGAAAAACGGGTGCCTCCGAAGATCAGCACCCAGCAGCGCCGGGCCCGGCTCGCGGTCCGCCACCACCTCGCCGCGCCCGCGGCCTCGGTGGCGGACGCCGTCGCCGGGGTCGTCGCGCTGCACGCCACCGACCCGGCGACCGTCCACCTGTCCGCGTCCGCCCGCCTCGCGTCCCCGGCGGTCTCCGAGGTCGAGCGGGCGCTCTACGAAGAGCGTTCACTGCTGAGGCTGCTGGGCATGCGGCGCACGGTGTTCGTGACGGACCTGGACACGGCGGCGCTCGTGCAGGCGGGCTGCTCGGCGGACATCCTGGTGAAGCAGCGGAAACTCCTCGAGCAGCACCTCGGGCAGCAGGGGCACCCGGAGAACGTGCCGGAGCCGGCGAAGTGGCTGGCCGACGTCGAGATGTCGGTCGAGGCGGCCCTGCGCGCCCGCGGTTCGGCGACGGCGCAGCAGCTGAGCGAGGACGAACCCCGGCTGCGCCAGCAGCTGCTGATGGCGGCGGGCAAGCCGTACGAGGCGATCGGCAACGTGACGAGCCGGGTGCTGTTCCTGCTGGCGGCGGGCGGCCGGATCGTCCGCGGCCGGCCGCGCGGCAGCTGGCTCAGCACCCAGTACGTCTGGCACCCGCTGGACGAGTGGGTCCCGGGCGGGCTGCCGCCGTGGAGCGCGGACGAGGCCCGGGCGGAGCTGGCCCGGAGGTGGCTGCGCGCGTACGGCCCGGCCCCGGTGTCCGACCTGAGGTGGTGGACGGGCTGGACGGCGGGCCAGGCGAAGAAGGCGCTGGCGGCGGTGTCCCCGGTGGAGGTGGACCTCGGCGGCGTGCCCGGGGTGGTGCTGGCGGACGACGTGGCCCCGGTGCCGGAGCCGCCCCCGTGGGTGGCGTTCCTGCCGGCGCTGGACCCGACCCCGATGGGCTGGCAGGACCGCGACTGGTTCCTCGGCCCGCACCGCGCGGCCCTGTTCGACCGCAGCGGCAACGTCGGCCCGACGGTGTGGGCGTCCGGGCGGGTGGTCGGGGGCTGGGCCCAGCGAGCGTCGGGGGAGGTGGTGGTCAGGCTGCTGGAAGACGTGGGCGCGGAGACGCGCGCGAGGGTGGAAGCGGAGGCGGCGAAGTGCGCGGAGTGGTTCGGTGAGGTTCGTGCGGTGCCGCGGTTCCGAACTCCGCTGGAACGGGAGCTGACGGGCTGAGGGTGCGCAGGTGGCCGCTGAACCTCCGGCCGGAGGTTCCCGCCGTCTTCGTGGCGGCGATCCCCGCGGCCGGGCGGCCCACAGGGCGTCGCTGGATCGGTCGAGTCATCGACCTCACGTGCCGACCCGCGGACCGCTGCCGCGCCCGGCTGGAGACCACTTCGGGCTGAATCGGTCAAGCGGCGGTCTTCGGCTCGGCACCGGCGTTCGGCCCGGCTGTCGCACACCCGGCGCGATCAGCCGGAACCGGTCCCGGCGCCCGGATTTCCCGCCGCCGGTGGTCCGCCGTGGTCCGCTTCGGGACACCCGAGGTGACGCCCGCGCTTCTTAATCGATTCTTGACCCGTTCGCCAAGTGGTGGAAGTCTCGTCAGGGCAGTCAGGGACGCGCATGCCCGCACGCTAGGGTGGCCGCGAGCCCGCAAGTCACGGCCGGGGGTCCCGGCCGATCCTCAGAGGAGTGGCAGCAGTGACCGTTCGCGTAGGTGTCAACGGCTTCGGCCGCATCGGCCGCAACTTCTTCCGCGCCGTGCAGGCCAGCGGCCACGACATCGAGGTCGTCGCCTTCAACGACCTCGGCGACGTCGCCACCATGGCCCACCTGCTGAAGTACGACTCCATCCTGGGCCGGTTCCCGGGTGAGGTCAGCGTCAGCGACGAGGGCATCGTCGTCGACGGCAAGACCATCAAGGCCCTCGCCGAGCGCGACCCGGCCAACCTGCCCTGGGGCGACCTGGGCGTGGACGTCGTGGTCGAGTCGACCGGCTTCTTCACCAACGCCGACGCCGCCAAGGCGCACATCGCCGGCGGTGCCAAGAAGGTCATCATCTCCGCGCCCGCCAAGGGCGAGGACCTGACCATCGTGCTGGGCGTCAACGACGACAAGTACGACGGCTCGCAGAACATCATCTCGAACGCCTCCTGCACCACCAACTGCCTCGGCCCGCTGGCCAAGGTCCTGCAGGACGCCTTCGGCATCGAGCAGGGCCTGATGACCACGATCCACGCGTACACGCAGGACCAGAACCTGCAGGACGCGCCGCACAAGGACATGCGCCGCGCCCGCGCCGCCGCGCTGAACATCGTGCCGACCTCGACCGGCGCCGCGAAGGCCATCGGCCTGGTCCTGCCGGAGCTGCAGGGCAAGCTGGACGGTTACGCGCTGCGCGTCCCGGTGCCGACAGGCTCGGCCACCGACCTCACGGTCACCCTGACCAAGGCCGCGACCCTCGAAGAGGTCAACGCCGCGTACAAGGCCGCCGCCGAGGGCGCGCTGTCGGGCTACCTGCGCTACAACGAGGACCCGATCGTCTCCTCGGACATCGTCACCGACCCGGCGTCCTGCATCTACGACGCGCCGCTGACCAAGGTCATCGGCAACCAGGTCAAGGTCGTCGGCTGGTACGACAACGAGTGGGGCTACTCCAACCGCCTCGCGGACCTGGTCAAGCTCGTCGGTTCGAAGCTCTCCTGAACCGATGACCGTCAAGAACCTCGACGACCTGCTGGGCGAAGGCGTTCAGGGCCGCTACGTACTCGTGCGCAGCGACCTGAACGTCCCGCTCGACTCCGGTCGCATCACCGACGACGGCCGGGTCCGCGCCGCGCTGCCGACGATCAAGAAGCTCGCCGACGCGGGCGCGAAGGTCGTCGTCACCGCGCACCTCGGCCGCCCGAAGGGCGAGCCGGACCCGAAGTACACCCTCGCGCCCGTCGCGAAGCGGCTCTCGGAGCTGCTCGGCGCCGAGGTCGCGCTGGCCGGTGACGTGGTCGGCGAGTCCGCCAAGGCGCTGACCGCCGGCCTGGCCGACGGCGGCGTCGTCCTGCTGGAGAACGTGCGCTTCGACGCGCGCGAGACCAGCAAGGACGCCGTGGACCGCTCCGAGCTGGCCGCCGAGCTGGCCGCGCTCGTGCCGGGCGGTGCCTTCGTCTCCGACGGCTTCGGCGTGGTCCACCGCAAGCAGGCCTCGGTCTACGAGATCGCGTCGGTGCTCCCGGCCTACGCCGGCGGCCTGGTGCTGGCCGAGCTGGACGTGCTGAAGAAGCTGACCGACGACGTGAAGCGGCCGTACGTGGTCGTGCTCGGCGGCGCGAAGGTGTCCGACAAGCTCGGCGTCATCGCGAACCTGCTGACCAAGGTCGACCGGCTGCTCATCGGCGGCGGCATGGCGTACACCTTCCTCAAGGCCCAGGGCCACGAGGTCGGCAACTCGCTGCTGCAGGCCGACCAGCTCGACCAGGTGAAGGGCTTCCTCGCCGAGGCCGAGAAGCGCGGCGTCGAACTGGTGCTGCCGGTGGACGTCCTGGCCGCGACGGGCTTCGCGGCCGACGCCGAGCACGAGGTCGTCGCCGCGACCGCGATCCCGGCCGACCGCGAGGGCCTCGACATCGGCCCGGAGACCCGTGAACTCTTCGCGGGCAAGCTGGCCGACGCCGCGACCGTGTTCTGGAACGGCCCGATGGGCGTGTTCGAGTTCGAGGCGTTCTCGGGCGGCACGCGTGCCGTGGCCGAGGCGCTCGTGAAGAGCGACGCGTTCACCGTGGTCGGCGGCGGTGACTCGGCGGCCGCGGTGCGGCAGCTGGGCCTGCCCGAAGACGGCTTCTCGCACATCTCCACCGGCGGCGGTGCCTCCCTGGAGTACCTCGAAGGCAAGGAACTGCCGGGCGTGGTCGCCCTGGAGGAGAAGAACTAGTGGCACGCAAGCCGTTCATCGCCGGCAACTGGAAGATGAACCTGAACCACCTCGAGGCCATCGCGCTGGTGCAGAAGATCGCCTTCGCGCTGCCGGAGAAGTACTACGCGAAGGTCGACGTGGCGGTGCTGCCGCCGTTCACCGACATCCGCAGCGTGCAGACCCTGGTCGACGGCGACAAGCTGTCGCTCACCTACGGCGCGCAGGACCTCTCGCCGCACGACGCCGGGGCCTACACCGGCGACATCTCGGGCCCGATGCTGGCGAAGCTGGGCTGCAAGTTCGTCGCCGTCGGGCACTCGGAGCGGCGCGAATACCACGCCGAGACCGACGAGCTGGTCAACAAGAAGGTCAAGGCCGCGCTCAAGCACGGCATCACGCCGATCCTCTGCATCGGGGAGAAGCTCGAGGTCCGCGAGGCCGGCGAGCACATCCACCACACCACGACGCAGCTGATCGAGGGCCTGAAGGGCCTCAAGGCCGAGCAGGTCTCCGGCGTGGTGGTCGCGTACGAGCCGGTCTGGGCGATCGGCACCGGCAAGGTCGCGTCGTCCGCGGACGCCGAAGAGGTCTGCAAGGCCATCCGGGCGACCCTCCAGGAGAAGTACGGCGACGAGGTCGCTTCGTCCGTCCGGGTGCTCTACGGGGGATCGGTGAAGTCGGGCAACATCGGCGAACTGATGGCTTGCGAGAACATCGACGGTGCCCTGGTCGGCGGAGCGAGCCTGGATGGTGAGGAGTTCACGAAACTCTGCGCACTCGCTGCGGGCGGGCCGCTGCCCTGATCGAGGCCACGACCGGGTAGCCTGTGTATCCGGTCCGTCACACAGCAGTGGACGAGTCCAGGGGTACGGTGGTGGTCGGAAACGACCATGCCGTACCCCTGCATTCTCCTAGAGCCCAGAGGATGACATGAAGCTGTTCCTGCAAATCCTGTTGATCGTCACCAGCGTCTTCCTGGTGGTCGCGGTGCTGCTGCACCGGGGCCGGGGCGGTGGCCTGTCGTCGCTGTTCGGCGGTGGGATGCAGTCGAGCCTGGCCGGGTCGAGCGTGGCCGAGAAGAACCTCGACCGGATCACCCTGGGGCTGGGCGCGGTTTGGCTGATCAGCATCGTGGGCCTGGGTCTGCTGCTCAAGGTGTGAGGCGTCCGGCGTTCCGTCGTCGGCCGCGACCGGGTCCGGATGGCGGTGCGCAGCGATTCGGCGTGCCTATTGGGGGGCGCGCCGCCGATTCCTAGGTGTGAGGATTCATGGTTGGCGGTAACGCGATTCGAGGCACCCGGGTGGGTGCCGGTCCTACGGGCGAATCGGAACGGGGTGAGTCGGCGCCGCGACGCCGTATTTCCTACTGGTGTGCCAACGGGCACGAGGCCCGACCATCGTTCGCGCTCGACGCGGAAATCCCCGACGAGTGGGACTGCCCCCGCTGCGGGCTCCCGGGCGGGCAGGACGAAAAGAACCCACCGGCCGCGCCGCGGACCGAGCCGTACAAGACGCACCTGGCCTACGTGAAGGAGCGGCGCAGCGACGCCGACGGCGAGGCCATCCTGGCGGAGGCGCTCGACCGCCTGCGCAAGCGCCGGGAAATCATCTAGCGTCTGCAGCCGATAGCCACCCCGAGGGAAAGCGGACCCCTCGAGGTGGCTTTTCGCGCGCCCAACCACCCATCCGCCCCGGCTCCCGAGGCATCACTCGTGATCAGCAGGGCATCACGTGTGTCTGGCGGGGCATCGCCCGTGTCTAGCGGGGCATCGCCTGTATCTGGCGGGGCGGCATCGTGATGCCCCGCTGATCACGCGAGATGCCCGCCCGATCACGCGAGATGCCCCTCGGAACACGTGAGATGCCCCGCCGATCACGCCCCACCCGCCCGCAGGCGCGCACCGGCGATGTCGAGAACCGGACTTTTCCGGGGGCCGCAGGTCAGCGGTCCAGCGGATACCGGGCCCGGACGCGGAAGCCGCCGTCCTCCGTTCCCGATGTCTCGAAGCTTCCGCCCAGCAGGCGGGCTCGCTCGGCCAGGCCCGTCAGGCCGTGGCCGCCCGAGGGCAAGCCCTCCGTGGGGCGGCTGGCCCGCTCGTTGCGGACCTCGATCTTGAGCGCGCCGTGCTCACCCTGGATGCGGATGGTCGCCGTCGCGCCCGGGGCGTGCTTGTGGACGTTGGTCAAGCACTCCTGCACCGTCCGGTAGGCCGCCGCCGACACCTGGTTGGGCAGGGCCTCCGGGAGGTGCTCCACCGTCAGGTGCACCGGGACGTCGGACGTGCGGATCAGCCGGTCGAGCTCGTTGATGCCCGCCCGCGGGCCGTCGTCGTCCGAGCCGGCTCGCAGGACGCTGACCAGTGACCGCAGCTCCTCCAGCGTCCGCTTGGACAACGTGCGGATGACCTGCGCCGTCTCCAGCGCGCGGTCGTCGGTGGTCTGGGCCTGCAGCGCGCCGGCCTGCATGGCGATCAGGGTGATCTGGTGGGAGACGACGTCGTGCATCTCGCGGGCCAGCCGGGCGCGTTCCTCGGCGCGGACGGCGTCGGCGTGGAAGCGGCGCTCGCGGTCGCGGCTCGTGGCCAGCTCGGCGAGCTTGTTCGAAATCTCGGTGCGGGCGCCGATGAGCAGGCCGATCGCGATCGGCATGCCGGCGACGAGGACGCCGTAGATGCCGTCGAGGATGTGCTCGCGCCAGCTGAGCTCGGCGAAGTCCTCCAACGGCCACTGCACGAACCGGCACATCCACACCAGCGCGGCGCCGACCCAGGTCTGCCAGTGCAGCTGACGGCGGGTGGCGAGCATGCCGAGGGTGATCATCGACGCGAGCTGCGCCCAGCCGGCCAGGAAGCCGGGGACCGCGACGAGCACGGCGAGGAACGGGAACTTCCGCCGGAACACCACCGCGAGGCAGGCGGCGCCGGACAGGTAGATCGAGTACGGCTGGGCCTTCTCCGGAATGACCAGCCAGACGTCGAGCACGGCCAGGATGACCGCGGCCGCCTCGATGGCGAACGTGACCACAGCGGGGCGGGGCACCGAGCCGAACAGGCTCAGTCCGCGTTTGCGCACCCGCTCGGCGGCCGATGGCCCCGAGCCGGCGATCGAGATGCCTGGAATCGAGAGTCCCTCTGTACTCATCGCTGGCGACCCCATTCGTCTTGTGGACTTGATGGTGAGAGGCGCTCAGGGCCCGATCGGGACGCGCCGGGGCAGACAAATGTGCGGATGCTAACGAGGTCACGTACGGAGACGGTTAGTTTCACCCGCGGTCGATGCTCCGGCGTCCGGATTCCGTAATCGGCTGGGCCGTCCGGGGGAGAACCGGCGACGGGTGCTACCCAGGGTGGAAGTTCTGTTTCCCACCGTGCGCCAAGACGACCACATCGTGGGAATCATGTTACCCACGTGTGGTCGCCCGGCGGAAGTTCGCCGGCCCGCGGCCGGAAACCTCCGGCGACCTGCCAACGAGCGAAGGCCCCCTGCCGAAGCAGAGGGCCTTCACCGGAACACTCGAGCCGACAGGCTCAAACCGACACCGGCACACTCAAGCCGTGGGCGGCTGGTACACCTTCGTCAGCTTGCCCGCCGCGGCCCGGTCCAGCAGCCACAACGTCCGCCGGTGCCCGCGCGCCCCGGCCACCGGCAGCTGGACTTCGCCGGCTCCCGCCAGCGCCAGCGCCACCGCGTCCGCCTTCGCCTCGCCGGCCGTCAGCAGCCACACGTCCTGCGCCCGCCGGATGGCCGGCAGCGTCAGCGACACCCGGGTCGGCGGCGGCTTGGGGCAGTTGCGCACCGCCACCACCGAACGTTCGGTCTCGTACACCGCCGGGGACTCCGGGAACACCGAGGCGGTGTGCCCCTCCTCGCCGAGGCCGAGCAGCATGATGTCGAACGACGGCACGTCGCCGTGGTCCTCCGGGCCCGCCTGGGACGCCAGGACCTCCGCGTACGCCGCGGCCGCCGCGTCCACGTCGTCCCCGAACTCGCCGTCCGAGGCCGCGATGGGGTGGACCCGCTTCGGATCCAGCGGAACGTGGTCCAGCAGCGCCTGGCGGGCCTGCTTTTCGTTCCGCTCGTCCGAATCCGCCGGGACGAACCGCTCGTCACCCCAGTAGATGTCCAGGCGGGACCAGTCGATCGCGTCACGGGCCGACGAGGCCCGCAGCTCCGACAGCACCGCGATGCCCGTGCCGCCGCCCGTCAGCACCAGCGACGCCGACCCCTTGGCCGCCTGGACGTCCACCAGCCGGGTGACCAGGCGAGCCGCCGCGGCGGCCGCCAGGATGTCCTGGTTCGCGTAGACGACGACTTCCGTCTTGCTCATTTCTTGGCGCCCGAAGCCGCGCCCGAAGCCGCAGCCGAACCGGCGGCCGCGGCCGGGGACGTCACGTCCGCCTTGGCCGGCGCGCCCGTCTTGCCGTTCGTGCCCGACGTGATCTTGCCCAGGCCCTGCAGGGCCGCTTCGTAGACCTCGTCGGGGTCGAGCCGGCGGAGCTCCTCGACCAGGCAGTCCTGCGTGCTGCGCCGCTGCAGCGCGATCCGGCGGGTCGGCTGGCCCGGCTGGGTCAGCGTGCCCACGCGGCCGTCCGGGCGGTGCAGCTCCACCGGGCCCGACTTGCGGTCGAGCCGCACCGAGATGATCCCGGCCGCGCCCGAGCTCTTGACCCGCTTGACCGGCACCTTCAGGTACTCGGCCAGCCAGGCGGCCAGCAGCTCGGTCGACGGCGAGTCGGCCTCGCCCGTCACCGTCGCGGCGGTGATCTTCTCGTACGGCGGCAGGTCGAGCGCCGAAACGAGCTGGGCGCGCCAGTGCGTCAGGCGCGTCCAGGCCAGATCGGTGTCGCCCTCGGTGTACGCCTTCGCCCGCGTGGTCAGCGCCTTGACCGGGTTCTTCTCCGCGGCCGAGTCGGTGATCCGGCGCTGGGCCAGCTCGCCGAGCGGGTCCTTGTCCGGGTCCTTCGGCCCGGCCCCGGGCCACCAGCAGACGATCGGGGCGTCCGGCAGCAGCAGCGGCACCACCGCGCTCTGGCCCTGTCCGACCAGCTGGCCGTACAGGCGCAGCACGATGACCTCGCTCGCGCCGGCGTCGCCGCCGACCCGGATCTGGCCGTCGATGCGCGGCGCCGCGGTGCGGGCGCCCTTGGCCACCACGATCACCCGCGACGGGTGCTCGCGGCTCGCGCCGTTGGCCGCTTCGATCGCCTCTTCGAGCTTGGCGTCGTCGTCGGTCACGATCACCAGCGTCAGCACCCGCCCGAGCGCGACTTGCCCGCCCTGTTCGCGGATCTCCACCAGCTTCTTGTTGAGTGCCGAAGTCGTGGTGGACGGCAGGTCGATGATCACGGGCGCCTCCATTTCCGGCCGGTGCGCGCCAGCATTTCGTCGGCGGACTGCGGACCCCACGTGCCCGGCGGGTACTGCTCGGGCGCGCCTTCCTTCGCCCAGTTCTCGAGGATCGGGTCGAGGATCTTCCAGGAGAGCTCGACCTCTTCGTTCACCGGGAACAGCGACGGCTCGCCCAGCAGGACGTCCAGGATCAGCCGCTCGTAGGCCTCGGGGGAGGACTCGGTGAACGCGTGCCCGTAGCCGAAGTCCATCGTGACGTCGCGGACCTCCATCGTGGTCCCCGGCACCTTCGATCCGAACCGCAGCGTGATGCCCTCGTCCGGCTGGACCCGGATGACCAGGGCGTTCTGCCCCAGCTCCTCGGTGGACGTCGAATCGAACGGCAGGTGCGGCGCCCGCTTGAACACGACGGCGATCTCGGTGACCCGGCGGCCGAGCCGCTTGCCGGTGCGCAGGAAGAACGGCACCCCGGCCCAGCGGCGGCTCTGCACCTCGAGGGTCACCGCCGCGTAGGTTTCGGTCTTCGAGTCCTTCGCGAAGCCCTCTTCCTCCAGCAGGCCCGGCACCTTCATGCCGCCCTGCCAGCCGCCCGTGTACTGGCCGCGCGCGGTGGTCTTGCTCAGCGGCTCGACCGGTTTGGTGCCCGAGAGCACCTTGATCTTCTCCGCGCGCAGGGCCCGCGGTTCGAACGACAGCGGCTCCTCCATGGCGGTGAAGGCGAGCAGCTGCAGCAGGTGGTTCTGGATGACGTCGCGGGCCGCGCCGATGCCGTCGTAGTACCCCGCGCGGCCGCCGAGGCCGATGTCCTCGGCCATGGTGATCTGCACGTGGTCGACGAAGTTGGCGTTCCAGATCGGCTCGAACAGCTGGTTCGCGAAGCGCAGCGCCAGGATGTTCTGCACCGTCTCCTTGCCGAGGTAGTGGTCGATGCGGAACACCGACTCCTCGGGGAAGACGTCGTTGACGATCGCGTTCAGCTCTTCGGCGCTCTTCAGGTCGTGCCCGAAGGGCTTCTCGATGACGACGCGCCGCCAGCTGTTCTCGTCGGCGTGGGCCAGGCCCGAGCGGGCCAGTTGCTTGGTCACCACCGGGAACGCGCCTGGCGGGATCGACAGGTAGAACGCCGTGTTGCCGCCGGTGCCGCGTTCCTTGTCCAGCTCGCGGAGGGTGTCGGCGAGCCGGTCGAAGGCGTCGTCGTCGTCGAAGGTGCCCTGGACGAACCGGATGCCTTCGGCGAGCCGGTTCCACACCGACTCCTTGAACGGCGTCCGCGCGTGCTCCTTGACCGAGTCGTGCACGAGCTCGCCGAAGTCCTGGTGCTCCCAGTCCCGCCGGGCGAACCCGACGAGGGAGAAGCCGGCGGGCAGCAACCCGCGGTTGGCCAGGTCGTAGATGGCGGGCATCAGCTTCTTGCGGGCCAGGTCGCCGGTGACCCCGAAGATCACCAGGCTGGACGGCCCGGCGATCCGCGGGAGCCGCTTGTCCCGCGGATCGCGCAGCGGGTTGGTCCACGTCATGCGCCGACCTCCTGTACCGCGCGGGCGACCGCCGCGAGGCCCGCGGCCCGGTCGGTCAGGTGCAGGCGCAGCACCGGGCGGCCGTGCTCGGCGAGCACCTGCCCGTCGCCCAGGGCCTGG
Organism: Amycolatopsis sp. CA-126428; assembly: GCF_002904335.1. GTDB lineage: Bacteria > Actinomycetota > Actinomycetes > Mycobacteriales > Pseudonocardiaceae > Amycolatopsis. Next base: position 89,580 of record NZ_PPHF01000019.1, read on the forward strand.
GCGTGCTGCAGCTGCCCCAGCGTGTACGGCCGGTCCGGCACGTCGAGGTCGTGCTCGACCGCGCCGGTCAGCTGCAGGAAGACGCCGTTCTGGTGGCCGCCCTTGTGGTACTGGCCGGTGGAGTGCAGGAACCGCGGGCCCCAGCCGAACGTCGTCTGCAGCCCGGTGCGCTTGGCGATCTCGCCGCGCAGCACCGCCGTCGAGGCGTCCTCGAGCCGGTCGAGGTAGGCCTGCACCGCGATGTAGCCCTTGTCCGGCGCCGAAGCGAAGAACGCGCGCAGCACGTCGGTGAGGCTGCCCTCGGTCGAAACCCCGTCGCTGCCGAAGATCTCGACCGATCCGTCCACATTGGACGGCTCCTCGCCGCCCTTCAGCTTCTCCGGGTCGTCCAGCAGCGCGCGGGCCGCCTTCTTCGCCGCTTCCACGTCGGGCTGGTCGAACGGGTTGATCCCGAGCAGCCGGCCGGCCAGCGCCGTGGCGAACTCCCAGAGCAGGAACTGCGCGCCCAGCGAGCCGGTGACGGCGAGCTTCGCCGCACCCTGCGGGCTGCCGATCGCGGTGGGCGTGGCGTCGGACTTGGCGTCGGCGAAGCCGGGCGCCTCCGGGCCCTCGACCGCGACCGGCAGCAGGCCGGTGCCCTGCTTGCCGGTGGACTCGGCGATCAGCTGCTCCGCCCAGTCCGGGAAACCCTTGATGCCGGAACCGCTGTCGGCCAGGACGACCTTCTCGGCGCCCGCTTCGTGCGCGGCGGCCCACGCGGCGGCCAGCTTGACCGCTGGGTTGTCCGCCGAGTCCGCGGCCAGCTCGTCGGCCACCGAAGCGGCCTGGTCGAGCAGCCGGGCGACGTCCGCGCCGGCGAGCCCGGACGGGACGAGCCCGAACGCGGTCAGCGCCGAGTAGCGGCCGCCGACGTGCGGGTCGGCGAGGAACACCTTGCGGTATCCCTCCTTTTCGGACAGTTCCTGGAACGGCGAGCCGGGGTCGGTGACGACCACGATCCGCCGTGCCGCGTCGATGCCCGCGTCAGCGAACGCTTTCGCGAAGATCCGCCGGTGGCTGTCGGTCTCGACGGTGCCGCCCGACTTCGACGACACCACGATCACCGTCCGCTCGAGATCGCCGGCCAGCGCGTCGGCCACCTGGCCGGGGTCGGTGGTGTCGAGGACGGTCAGCGGGACACCATCGGTCGCGGTGATCACCTCCGGCGCCAGCGACGAGCCGCCCATGCCGGCCAGCACGACGCGGTCGACGCCCTCGGACCGCAGTTCGGTGCGCAGCGCCTCGATCTCGCCGATCAGCGGCCGCGACGACTTGTGCAGCGTCGTCCACGACAGCCGGATCGACGCCTCGGCTTCGGCGTCCGGCCCCCAGAGCGTCGGGTCCTGCGCCGCCAGCTTCGAGGCGGCCTGGTCGGCGACCAGCTGCCCGGCCAGCGGCGCGGCGCGCTCCGCCAGTGCGGCGTCCACGATCTCGACGCCGGTCTTTTCGCCTGTCGTCATGTCGTGCGTCAGCCCTTCGCCTTTTCGAGCTGCCCTTGCACGGTCTCCAGAAGCTCGGTCCACGACTTCTCGAACTTCTCGACGCCCTCGTTCTCCAGCACCAGGAACACGTCGGTGATGTCGATGCCGACGGCCTCCAGCTTGTCGAAGACCTCCTGCGCCTCGGCGGCCCGGCCGGACACCTGGTCACCCTTGATCTCGGCGTGCTCGGCGACCGCGTCCAGGGTCTTCTCCGGCATCGTGTTGACGGTGTTCTTCACCACGAGCTGGTCGACGTACATCGTGGGGGAGTAGTCCGGGTTCTTCACCCCGGTCGACGCCCACAGCGGACGCTGCGCGTTGGCACCGTCGGCGGCCAGTGCCTTCCAGCGGTCCGTGGCGGACAGCTCCTCGAAGGCCGCGTAGGCGAGCCGCGCGTTGGCGATGGCCGCCTTCCCGCGCAGGGCCAGGGCCTCGTCGGTGCCGATGGCTTCCAGGCGCTTGTCGATCTCGGTGTCCACCCGGGACACGAAGAACGACGCCACCGAGTGGATGCCGCGCAGGTCGTGGCCGTTGGCCTTCGCCTGCTCCAGGCCGGCGTAGTAGGCCTCGATGACCTTCTTGTAGCGCTCGACGGAGAAGATCAGCGTGACGTTGACGCTGATGCCCTCAGCCAGGGTCTTGGTGATGGCCGGCAGGCCCTCTTCGGTGGCCGGGATCTTGATCAGCACGTTCGGCCGGTCGACGGTCTTCCACAGGTCCTGCGCCTCGGCCACCGTCCGGTCGGAGTCCTTGGCCAGGCGCGGGTCGACCTCGATGGAGACGCGGCCGTCGACGCCGTTGGTGGCGGTGTAGACGTCGCGGAACAGGTCGGCGGCGTTGCGCACGTCGGTCGTCGTCAGGTCGCGGATCGTGGCCTCGACGTCGGCGCCCTGGGCGGCGAGCTCCCGCGTCCGCTCGTCGTAGGCGTCACCCTTGGACATCGCGTTGGCGAAGATCGTCGGGTTGGTCGTCACGCCCACGACGTGCTTGTCGCGGATCAGGGCGGCCAGGTTGCCGGTGTTCAGGCGTTCACGCGAAAGGTCGTCGAGCCAGATGGACACACCGGCCTCGGACAGTGCCGCGAGCTTGTCGTTGCTCATTACTGTCATCCCCTTCAGGAATTCTTGGTGTTCTGGATCGAGCGGCGGGCGGCCTCGACGACTGCTTCCGCGGTGAACCCGAACTCACGGAACAGTGTGGCGGCATCGGCGGAGGCGCCGAAGTGCTCGATCGAAACGTTCACCCCGGCGTCACCGGTGAAGCGGTGCCACGACTGGGCGATGCCCGCCTCGACGGACACGCGGGCCTTCACCGACGGCGGGATGACCGAGTTGCGGTACTCCTGGTCCTGCGCGTCGAACCACTCGACGCACGGCATCGAGACCACGCGGGCGGCGATGCCCTCCTCGGCCAGCTTCTTGCCGGCCTCGACGGCCAGCTGGACCTCGGAGCCGGTGGCGATGAGCACCACGTGCTCGTCGTCCGCCTTGCCGAAGTCGGCCAGGACGTACCCGCCCTTGGCGACGCCCTCGGCGCTGGTGCCCTCGAGCACCGGCACGTTCTGGCGGGTCAGCGCCAGGCCGGACGGGTGGTGGATGTCCTCCAGCACGGCCTTCCACGCGTACGCGGTCTCGTTGGCGTCCGCCGGGCGGACGACGTTGAGGCCCGGGATCGCGCGCAGCGCGGAGAGCTGCTCGATCGGCTGGTGCGTCGGGCCGTCCTCGCCGAGGCCGATCGAGTCGTGCGTCCACACGTAGGTGACCGGCGCCTTCATCAGCGCGGCCAGCCGGACCGGCGGGCGCATGTAGTCGGAGAAGATGAGGAACGTCGCGCCGTACGGGCGGGTGCCGCCGTGCAGCGCGATCCCGTTGAGGATCGAGCCCATGGCGTGCTCGCGGACGCCGAAGTGCAGCGTCCGGCCGTACGGGTTGGCCTGCCACATTTCGGTGGCGGCCTTCTCGGGACCGAACGAGTCGGCGCCCTTCATCGTCGTGTTGTTGCTCTCGGCCAGGTCGGCCGAGCCGCCCCACAGCTCCGGCAGCGGGTCGGCCAGCGCGCTGAGGACCTCGCCGGAGGCCTTGCGGGTGGCGATGCCCTTGGCGTCCGGCTCCCAGTGCGGGAGGTGGTCGGCGAAGCCTTCCGGCAGCGTGCGGGTGGCCAGCCGGTCCGCGAGCTTCTTGCGCTCCGGGTTGGCGGCGGCCCAGGCCTCGAACTTCTCCTGCCACTCGGCGTGGGCGGCCTTGCCGCGCTCGAGCGCCTGGCGGGTGTGCTTGAGCACGTCGTCGTCGACCTGGAAGGACTGCTCCGGGTCGAAGCCGAGGATCTTCTTGACCGCGGCGACCTCTTCGGCGCCCAGCGCGGCGCCGTGCGCCTTGCCGGTGCCCATCTTCTTGGGGGCCGGGTAGCCGATCACCGTGCGCACCGCGATGAACGACGGCCGCTGCGTCTCGGCCTTCGCGGCCTTGATGGCCTCCTCGATCGCGACGACGTCCTCGCCGCCCTCGACGACCTGGGTGTGCCACCCGTAGGCGTCGTAGCGCTTCACGGTGTCCTCGGACAGCGCGATGTTGGTGTCGTCCTCGATCGAGATCTTGTTGTCGTCGTAGAAGACGATCAGGTTGCCCAGCTCCTGGCGGCCCGCGATGGACGAGGCCTCGGAGGTGACGCCCTCTTCGATGTCGCCGTCGGAGGCGATCACGAAGATGTGGTGGTCGAAGATGCTCTCACCGGGCGCCGCGTCCGGGTCCAGCAGGCCGCGTTCGCGGCGGGCGGCCATCGCCATGCCCACCCCGTTGGCCAGGCCCTGGCCGAGCGGGCCGGTGGTGGTCTCGACGCCGTCGGTGTGGCGGTACTCCGGGTGACCCGGGGTCTTGGAACCCCACTTGCGCAGCTGCTTGAGGTCCTCGAGCTCGAGGCCGTAGCCGGCGAGGAACAGCTGGATGTAGAGGGTGAGGCTCGAGTGGCCGGCCGAGAGGATGAACCGGTCGCGGCCCGGCCAGTGCTGGTCGTTCGGGTCGTGGCGCATGACCCGCTGGAACAGCGTGTAGGCCAGCGGCGCCAGGCTCATCGCGGTGCCGGGGTGGCCGCTGCCACAGTTCTCGACCGCGTCCGCGGCGAGCACCCGGACGGTGTCCACGGCGCGGGTGTCGGTGTCGGTCCAGTCGGCGGGCGTGTTGCGCCGGAGGAGTGGGTTGTTCTCGCTGGTAGTGGCGGTTTCGGACACTGAACTCCAACTCCCGGTCATGATGGTTGCGGCTGGTCTTCCTCGTTCCGGTTACCCGTACACGCGGCTGCTTATCTCAATCGATCCCGAAGGGACGATATTCCTGCTCGCGGCCATGCGCAGGGGCAATCGCGGCCCGTCGCGGCCAGCCTAGTGCTTGGGCCGGTCGAGGACCCGCGATCACCCACGGGATTCACCACGTCTAACATCGTTCGAGGGTTCAGACCGGCGTTCCACCACGGCCTTCCGGACGGACCCGCCCGAACCTGACGCAGGGAGTGAAATGTCGCCGGTGAACGCTGCGCACGGCCGCAGTGAAGACACCAGCGCCGTGCACCCGACCGGTGAACGACCGCACGGTGACCGGCGAAGCCTCCGCCGGGTCGTCGGTGCCTACGCCGCGCTGGCGAAGCCGCGGGTGATCGAGCTCCTGCTGGTGACCACCATCCCGGCGATGTTCCTCGCCGGCCGTCAGATCCCCTCGCCGTGGCTGGTCCTGGCCACGCTGGTCGGCGGGACGATGGCCGCGGGCAGCGCGAACGCGCTCAACTGCGTGATCGACGCGGACATCGACAAGGTGATGAACCGCACGAAACGCCGTCCGCTGGTCAAGGACTCGGTGCCCCGCCGCGGCGCGCTGATCTTCGGCTTGGTCATGGGCGTCGCCTCGGCGGTCGTGCTCTACCTCACGGTGAACCTGCTCTCGGCGATCCTGGCGATCGCGACGATCCTCTTCTACATCTTCGTCTACACGCTCGGCCTCAAGCGGCGCACGTCACAGAACGTGGTCTGGGGCGGCGCGGCGGGCTGCATGCCGGTGGTGATCGGCTGGGCCGCCGTCACCGGCACGGTCCAGTGGCCGGCGTTCGTCATGTTCGGCGTGATCTTCTTCTGGACCCCGCCGCACACGTGGGCGCTGGGCATGAAGTACCGCGACGACTACGAGCGCGCGGGCGTCCCGATGCTGCCGGTGGTCGCCACCGCCCAGCACGTCGCCCGCCAGATCGTCATCTACTCGTGGGTGATGGTGGCGTGGACGCTGCTGCTGCTCCCGGTGACGTCCTGGCTGTACGGCACGTTCGCGATCCTGGCGGGCGGCTGGTTCCTCTTCTACGCGCACAGCCTGCAGGCGGCGGTGCGGCGGGGCGAGGAGACGAAGCCGATGGCGCTGTTCCACCGGTCGAACACGTACCTGATGATCGTGTTCGTGGCCCTGGCCGTCGACTCGGCGATCGGCCTGCCGACCCTCGGCCTCCCGTTCTGAGACGGATCGGGACCGCGGTAGCCGCGGTCGTGGTCCTGGGCCTGCTCGTCCTCCTCGGCCGGGGCAAGCTGCCCGCCCTGGACGAATCCCTGCTCACCGGCGCCTGCGCGATCCCGTCCCGGGTGACCGCGGTCCCGGGCCCGGCCCCCGACGGCGGCACCGTCCGCGTCTCCGAAGCGGGACCGGGCGCCGCTGTGCTCGAGAACACCGGCACCCTCGCCGCCTACCGGATCGCCGTGACGGCCGGTTCCCGGACCGTCGAAGTGCCGGTGCTCACGCCGGGGCAGCGGATCGGCGTCGTCCTCGACCGGCCCGTGGCCGGCGCGGCCGGCTGGCTCCCCGCCGAGGCGCTGGGCGGCTTCACCCCGGTCACCGCCACCGTCGTGCCGGGCGGGGTCCGCTACCGCTCCGGGAACTGCCGCGCACTGACCAGCCGGGGTGCCGCCGTGCTCCACCGCGACGCCGCCGGGCGCATCACCGGCGGCGAACAGCTGCCCCCGGCGAGCGTGTCGTGCGCGGTGGGGGAGAAGGAGCTGCCGGCCGGCGTCGCTCCCGGCAGCGAGGTCTACCCGTACTGCGCCCTCGGCGCGGAATGATCGCGCGGCGGCCGCCGTTACACTTCGTTGGCTCTTTTTCCCTTGAGGCGAAAGCAGGATGCTCTTGTCCGTCTCCTCGGACGACTTCTCCGCCGAGCTCGCCCGCGAGCAGGCGTACGTCACCACCCTCTACTCGAAGCTCGACGCCGAGCGCCTCGAAGCCCAGCGCCGCCTCGACCAGACGCTGCGGCAGACCGGCGGCACCCCGCAGGCACGCACCGAGCGCGACGTCGCCACCACCCTCTACACCGACCGGCTCGCCCAGCTCGGCTCCGTCGAGCAGGGCCTCGCCTTCGGCCGGCTCGACTTCGTCCCCGGGAGCGCCGAGGAGACCACCTACATCGGCCGGCTCGGGCTGTTCGACGAAGACGACGACTACCAGCCGCTGCTGGTCGACTGGCGTGCTCCGGTCGCGCGGCCGTTCTACCTCGCCACCGCCGCGTCACCCGAAGGGGTGCGGCGGCGGCGGCACCTGCGGTCGCTGAGCCGCAAGGTCACCGGCTTCGACGACGAGATCCTCGACCTCACCGCCGCCGACCAGGGCCAGGACCTCGGGCTGGCCGGCGAAGCCGCGCTGCTGGCCGCGCTGGAGCAGCGGCGCACCGGCGAGATGAGCGACATCGTCGCGACCATCCAGGCCGAGCAGGACCGCATCATCCGCGCCCCGCTCGGCGGCGTCATGGTCGTGCAGGGCGGCCCGGGCACCGGCAAGACCGCCGTCGCGCTGCACCGCGCGGCCTACCTGCTCTACACGCACCGCCAGCAGCTCACCACCCGCGGCGTGCTCGTCGTCGGCCCGAACAGCACGTTCCTGCGCTACATCGGCCAGGTGCTGCCCTCGCTCGGCGAGACCGGCGTGCTGCTCGCCACCGTCGGCCAGCTCTACCCCGGCCTGACCGCCGACGGCGTCGAGCCGCGCGAAGCGACCGAGGTCAAGGGCCGGCTGGTGATGGCCGACGTGCTGGCCAACGCCGTCCGCGACCGCCAGCGCGTGCCCGAGCCGGTCCTGGAGATCGAGTACGAGCACGACGTCCTCAGGCTGGATCGCAAGACGTGCACCGACGCCCGCACCCGGGCCCGCCGCTCGCGGCGCCCGCACAACCCGGCGCGGCGCCTGTTCGTCTCCGACGTCCTCGACGCGCTGACCCGCCAGGCCGCCCGCAAGCTGGGGGAGGACCTCCTCGACGGGCAGGACCTGGCCGACATCCGCGCCGAGCTGGCCGCGGACGAGCGGGTCGCCGCCGCCATCGACTCGCTGTGGCCGGTGCTGAGCCCGGAAGGGGTGCTCGACGACCTGTTCGCCGACCGCGAACGGCTCGGCAGCGCCGCCCGCAAGCTGCTGCCGGAAGCGGATCTCGCGCTCCTGGAGAGCGGCCGCGACGCCCGCTGGACGCCGGCCGACGTGCCGCTGCTCGACGAGCTCGCCGAGCTGATCGGCGTCGACGACACCGAGGCCCGCGTCGAGCGCAAGCGCCGTGAGCGCGAGGATCGCGCGTACGCCGAGGGCGTGCTCGACATCCTGGAGCAGGACGAAGAGATCATCGACGAGGAGCTGCTGCGCGTCTCCGACGTCCTCGACGCCGAGCTGTTCGCCGAACGCCAGCAGGAGCGCAGCGAGCTGACCGCCGCCCAGCGGGCCTCGCAGGACCGGACCTGGACGTTCGGGCACGTGATCGTCGACGAGGCCCAGGAGCTGTCGGCGATGGACTGGCGGCTGCTGATGCGGCGCACGCCGAACCGGTCGATGACCCTGGTCGGGGACGTGGCCCAGACCGGCGCGGCGGGCGGGGCGCGGTCGTGGGGCGAGGTGCTCTCGCCGTACGTCGAGGACCGCTGGCGGCTGGAGCAGCTGACGGTGAACTACCGCACGCCCGCCGAGATCATGGCCGTCGCCGCGCGGGTCCTCGCCGAAGTGGATCCTTCCCTCTCGGCGCCGTCTTCGGTGCGGGAGACCGGGCTCCCGCCGTGGTCGGTGCGGACCGGGGACCTGGCCGCGGAGCTGCCCGGGCTGGCCGCCCGCGAACTGTCCGAAGTGGACGTGGGTACGGTGGCGGTCCTGGTGCCCGCGGCCCGCTTCGACGCGGTGTCGGCGCTGCTCGCCGACCACGACGAGCGGCTGAGCGTCCTGACGGTCGAGCGGTCGAAGGGCCTGGAGTTCGACTCCGTGGTGCTGGTCGCGCCGGACGAGGTCGTCGCGGGCTCGCCGAGGGGCCTCAACGACCTGTACGTGGCCTTGACGCGCGCGACCCGGCGGCTCGGCGTGGTCGCCACCGGTGACGACGTCCCGGCACTCTCCGTGCTTGGCTAGGGTGCCCGGCATGCAGAACATCGGGAAGATCGTGGTCGTCGCCGTGGCGGCGCTGTCGCTGGCCGCGTGCGGCCAGGCCCAACAGACCCAGACGGCGGCGCCGCCCTCGTCGGCCGCGCCGTCGCCGAGCGCCGCGCCGGCCACCCAGAGCAAGGGCCGCGAGTGCACCGCGGACGACATCAAGACGACGGGGAAGTTCGGCGAGAAGCCCGAAATCACCATCCCGGACGACTGCGACCCGCCGAAGAAGCTGATCACCAAGGACCTGTCCGAGGGCACCGGTGACGGCGCGAAGGCCGGGCAGCAGCTGCAGATGAACTACCACCTGGTGACCTGGTCGGACAAGCAGGTGCTCGACAGCTCGTTCGGCCAGAAGCCGTTCGACCTCGTCCTCGGCGCCGGCAAGGTCATCCCGGGCTGGGACCAGGGCCTGGTGGGCATCAAGCAGGGCGGCCGCCGGCTGCTGATCATCCCGCCGGACCTGGCCTACGGCGAAGGCGGCAACGGCATGAAGCCGAACGAGACGCTGGTGTTCGTCACCGACGCCGTCTCGGTCGCCGCCGCCTGACGTGCGTGAAGGCCGCCGCGGGGGTTCCCCGTGGCGGCCTTCGGCGCGTTAGGGGATGAGCAGGAGCTTGCCGGTGGTGCGGCGGGCCTGCAGGTCCTCGTGGGCCTGGCGGGCGTCGGCGAGGGCGTACTTGCCGCCGATGCGGACGTTCAGCTGGCCCGCGAGGATGGCGTCGAACAGCTCCTTCGACCGCCAGTCGATCTCCTCGCGCGTGCGCGTGTAGTGCACGGACGTCGGGCGGGTCAGGTACAGCGAGCCGCCCGAGTTGAGGCGTTGCGGGTCCAGGGGCGGCACCGGGCCGCTGGAGGCGCCGAACAGCGCGAGCAGGCCGCGGACCTTCAGGCTGGCCAGGCTGCCGTCGACGGTGTCCTTGCCGACGCCGTCGTAGACGACGTCGGCGCCCTCGCCGCCGGTCAGCTCCCGGGTGAGCTTCGCGAAGTCGTCGCGGTCGTAGCGGATGACCTCGTCGGCGCCGGCTTCGCGGGCGAGCTTCGCCTTCTCCTCGGTCGACACCGTGCCGATGACGCGGGCGCCGCGCGCCTTCGCCAGCTGCACCAGGAGCAGGCCGACACCGCCGGCGGCCGCGTGGACGAGCACGTCGTGGCCCGGCTTGACCTCGAAGGTGGAGGCGACCAGGTAGTGCGCGGTCATGCCCTGCAGCATGGTCGCGGCCGCGGTCTCCAGCGAGACGCCTTCGGGCACCCGCACCGCGACCGACGCCGGGACCAGCTTGCGGGCCGCGTAGCTGCCGATCGACCCCTGCCAGGCGACGCGGTCGCCGGGCGCGAAGCCGGTGTCGGCGCCGGCCTCCACGACCGTGCCGGCGCCCTCGAGGCCGAGCACGACCGGCAGCTCCATCGGGTAGATGCCCTGGCGCTGGTAGGTGTCGATGTAGTTGACCCCGGCCGCGGCGACGTCGACCAGGAGCTCGCCGGCCTCCGGGGCGCGGACGTCCACTTCGGCCGGTTCGAGCACTTCCGGGCCGCCGGTCTTCGTCACCTGCACTGCGGTGGGCATGGGTCCTCCTCGGATCGGGTTCTCCCGGTGCAACTATGGCCGAGGCCACGCTGTTCCGCGTTCCGGCGGGTTGTTGGTTATCGTTCGGAGCGTGGCTGATTCCGAAGAGACCGTCGTTTCGCCGACCAGCGCGCAGCTGGGCGCGGCCCGCAAGTTCGTGAAGGCGCACGGCAAGCCGTCCCGCGCGGTGGTGGAGAACATCGGCCGGGCGGGCGCCCGCGTGGTCCTGGTCGGCGCGGACGGCGCGCTCGGCGACGTCGTCGTACCGTCGGTGGCGACCGGCGAGGCCCTGGTCGAGGCGGTCGAGGACCTCGCGCCGGCGACGTGGGACGCGGAGACGGTCAACCAGGCGAAGATCGGCCCGGAGCACCGCCGCAAGATGGCGGGCAAGTGAGCCCCACAGCGATCCTGGCCGGCTGCGCGGAACTCCCTTCGGGTGACGGCGACGACGACGCTGTCGTGCCCGCGTTGACCGCGCTGGGCTTTTCGGTCTCGTCGGCGCCCTGGGACTCGCCGGCCGACTTCTCCTCGGCGGACGCGGTGGTCCTGCGCGCGACGTGGGACTACGCGGCCCGGCGGACGGAGTTCCTGGCGTGGTGCGAGTCGGTGCCGTCGCTGTTCAACGCCGCGGAGGTGGTGCGGTGGAACACGGACAAGTCGTACCTGGTGGAGCTGCTGGACGCGGGCGTGCCGGTGGTCCCGACTTCGCTGGTTTCACCCGGCTCACCGGCGTCCTTCCCGTCGTCGGACTTCGTGGTGAAGCCATCGGTGGGCGCGGGTTCCCGAGGTGTGGCCCGGTTCGCGGCGGGTGCTGATGCTTCTTCGCACGTGGCCGCGTTGCACGCGGAGGGGCACGGGGCACTGATCCAGCCGTATCAGTCCAGTGTGGATAGTTCGGGTGAGCTCGCGCTGGTGTACCTGGGCGGGATTTACTCCCACGCGTTCACGAAGGCCGCGATGCTCGAGTCCACAATGGATGAGTCGGGGCTGTACCGGTCGGAGAAGCTGGCGCCGGCCACGCCGCCTGTTGACGCGGTGGCGCTGGCGGAGGACGTCTTGGATGCGGCTTCGGCGTTGCTGGGGATCCTGCGGGCTGAGTTGTTGTACGCGCGGGTGGATCTGGTGCGCGGGGCGGACGGGAAGCCGTTGCTGCTGGAACTGGAGCTGACGGAGCCGTCGCTGGGCTTCCGCCAGACGGACCCGGCGGCGGCGCTGAGGTTCGCCTCGGCGGTGCGGCAGCAGCTGGCGTAGTCAGCGGCCGGCCCGCCGCGTGGCGGCCAGCGCCACGGCGACGATGGCACCGATCGTGGTGACGGTCGCCGATCCGGTGGTGAGATAGAGCGCACCGATTCCGGTCAGGCCTGCTTTGATCAATTCCCGCATGTCCCGTGAGACCGCTCGGTTGCGGGCGGGCTTTTTCGTGCCTTTCTCGGTCACTGTGTCACCTCGTTTGTGGTGTACTAGTACTCCTTGAGCAGATGATGGCCGATGAAGACCGGCGCCGGGGATGGTCATTCGTGTCCGGTCGATGTCTTTCGTCGTCACCTCGTTGTCCGCGTCGTCGTCTGCCCTTGTCGGGGATTGTCGATCATCGTCGGAGGCACGACGAAGTGGAGGGAGACTCCGTGATCATCCGGGAGGCCGAGGCATACGGAGACGGCACAGTGACGCAAGTGGAGATCGAAGCCGCTTTGCGCTGGCTGGCGATCCGCAAGGACGGAACCCCGCTGCGATTCCTCCGTTATGCGATCGAAGAACCGGCCAGCGAGTCGGCGCTCGCGCTCGGCTGCCTGGTCGAACCGACCGGGGTTCTGGTGGTGGCTACACCTGAATCGCGTGCTTTCGCGGTGTGGGGATTGATCGTCGATGAGATCCGAAAACTGGGGTCGGGCGACGCTTCGCGTCGCCGTAACACGTTGATGGCCGCTTTCCGGCTGTCATCGGTTCCCGCGGGGCACACCGCGTGGAAGGCCACTCTCAATGATCGGTTCCTCCAGTTGATCGATCTTCCCGGAGTCTTCGGCGATCCTCCGCCCATCACGGCGACGCCGATGCACAAAGCATGGCGGCGAGCGGTCGCCAAATTGGCGGACTGCGTGCTGCGGAAGCTGGAGCTGCTCCGGCGCGATGGCCGGGAATGGCTGGACTACATCGAGATCGGCCGGAGCGAGGCCGGCCAGCCGCCGCGCGGTCGCCTCGTCGGCGGGCAGTGCGGTGACACGGGATACCGGGCACCGTCGCCCGGCGCGCAACCGGTGTTCCTCGAGCGCATGGTCGTCAGGGTGGTCATGCACCGCCAGATGGTGCTGCGCCGAACGACGGAGCGCGACGTGGTCGCCCGCGAGGACGGAGTCGACGCGTTCGACACCCTGGCGTGGACGGGCTGGCCGGGCGACTCCTCCGAGTTGCCGGTGAAGGCGGTCTGGGCCTGCCGTGTCGTGGCGCGGCCTCCCGCGTGGCCCGGCGATCCGACCGTGGCCCGGTTGCGGTTCCGGAAGGTGCTTCGTCAAGGCGAGCGGTACTACTTCGTGTCCGAAACTTGGGACGGCAACCTCGAAGACTGGCACAGCTGGATCGCCGTGGACGTCGACCACCACGGCATCGCGCGGGGAATCCGCGACGAGGCCGGCCGGCCGGTCGCCGGGCTGACCATCCAGGTGACCTTTGATCCGCATTGCCTGCCGGAGGCCTGCTGGTGGTATGCGGAGCAAACCGAAATCGAAAGGCTGAGGCGACCGCCGGCCGGAGATCCCCGCCTCCTCGAGATCGGTGACGGCTTCGTGGAGCACACTTTCCCCGAACAATGCCAGCCGCGGGGGAACTATGGGATCGCGTTCCGCTGGCCGTGAGTCAGCTCCGGCGTCCGATTGCCGCCTCGGAGCGGGGCAGCGCGTTACTGGTTCGTGGTCCCCACTCGCTTCGCGGCCAGCCGATCGGCCCGCGGCCACCGAACATCGGTCGCCCACCCGAACTTCTCGAACGCCCAGATCACCCGCGCCGAAACATCCACCTGCCCTCGCAGCACCCCGTGCCGGGCACAAGTCGGGTCCGCGTGGTGGGAGTTGTGCCAGGACTCGCCCATCGACAGCAACGCCAGCGGCCAGAAGTTCGCCGCCTTGTCGCGGCTGGCGAAGGGCCTCTCGCCGATCAGGTGGCAGACCGAGTTCACCGACCACGTCACGTGGTGCAGGAACGCGATCCGGACCAGGCCGGCCCAGAAGAACGCCGTCACGACGCCCCACCAGGACCAGGAGATCAGGCCGCCGAGGATGGCCGGGAGGGCCAGGCTCAACGTGATCCACAGCCAGAAGTAGCGGTTCACCCAGCGCAGGTCCGAGTCCGCCACCAGGTCCGGGGCGAAGCGGTCGGCGTTGGTCACCTCGCGGCCGAACATCCAGCCCATGTGCGCGTGCCAGAAGCCGCGCAGCAGGGCCGACGGGGAGGTGCCGAACAGCCACGGCGAATGGGGGTCGCCCTCGCGGTCGGCGAACGCGTGGTGGCGGCGGTGACTGGACACCCAGAAGATCACCGAGCCCTGCACCGCCATGCTGCCCGCGATGGCCAGGAGCACCCGCAGGGGCCGCGATGCCTTGAACGCGCCGTGGGTGAAGTACCGGTGGAAGCCGACCGTCACGCCGAGCGTCGCGAACGTGTAGAACGCGGCCGCGAGGATGAGGTCGATCCAGCTCATGCCCCAGCCCCACACCAGCGGGACCGCGATGAGCAGTGCCGCGAACGGCACCAGGAGGAAGGTCTTGAGCACGATCATCTCGCCGGTGCCGCGGCGGTGGGAGATCAGCGGCTTGGGCGCGGTGCGCGACGTCATGGCGCGAACATTAATACACGGCCGGGGACGCGCACGCTGACGCGGAATGAAGGCCGCGTTGACGTCAGGCGGCTGTGAGCTCCCGGGGCGCCGCTGTCAGCGAGGTCACCGGGCCGCGATCGCGGCTGCCGGTCCACAGGGACGCCGTCGCGATGATGACCGCCATCGCGCCCAGGACGTGGAACGACACCATCGCCTCCGGCACGCCCAGCGCGTACTGCAGCGAGCCGAGACCCCCCTGCGCGACGGCGACCACCCACACCACCGTGTAGCGCCGCCAGAGGCTCTTCGGGGCGCCGACACGCAGCAGCTGGAGGCCGAACACGGCGAGCAGCAGCAGGTAGAGCACCAGCAGTCCGCCGTGGACCTGGGCGAGCGCCTCCACCGGGGCGTCGAGGCGGTGGGTGTTGATGTCACCGCTGTGCGGGCCGGCGCCGGTCACCGTGGTGCCCGCCGCCAGCACGAGCCACATCACGGCGGCCAGCAGGACCAGGATCGTGCGGCCGGCCGCCGGGACCAGCGGGCGGGCGGGTTCGTCGCCTTCGCGGAACGCGCGCAGCAGCAGGACGGCCAGCCAGACGAGCGGGGTCGTCGCGAGGAAGTGGATCGCGACGGTCCACCACTCCAGCTTCGCGAGCACGGTGAGCCCGCCGACGACGGCCTGCAGCACGACGCCGCCGGGCATCGTCCAGGCCAGCTTGACCAGGCGCTTGCGGCCCGGGTGGTCGATCTGCACGCGCCACGCCGTGACGACCGCGACGGCGGCGACCAGGATGACGACGCCGGTGAGCAGCCGGTTGCCGAACTCGATCCACTGGTTGAGCGCGTCGATCCCGGAGTCGTGCTTCGGCACGAGGCTGCCGGCGACGCACTCGGGCCAGGTCGGGCAGCCGAGCCCGGACCCGGTGACGCGCACGATGGACCCGGTGACGCCGATCAGCGCCTGCGCGAGGACCGCGGCGATCCCGACGGCCCGCTGCACGGCGGCGGAGGGGTACGGCAGGCGGGCGACGAGGCTGGTGAACGGCACGGCATCGATGGTAGAGCGCGCGGAAAACGCGCTTTCGGCAGGTCCGGGCGCCCAGAACGGCGCAGCCGCCACAAGGGACCTAGGTCACGCGAGGACCGGGACTCAGGTGAGTTTCGTCGTCCGCGAAGCCAGCGCCCCCGCGAGCACCGCCCACACCGCCAGCACCGCCATCGGTCCGGGCGCGAACGACCCGTCCACCAGCGCTGCGCGCATCCCCTCCGCCAGCGCGCCCGACGGCAGCAACTCCACCACTTGGGCCAGCCCCGAAGGCAGGGAAGCCGGCGCCAGCAGGATCCCGCCCGCGAGCAGGAGCGCGAACCACACGATGTTCGCCAGCGCCAGTACGGCTTCCGCGCGCAACGCGCCACCCAAGAGCACGCCGAGCGCCCCGAACGCCAACGTCCCGAGCACCAGCAGCAGCACCGCCGACAGCAGCCCGGACAGCGACGGCGACCAGCCCAGGAACGCCGCCACCACGCCGATGATCACCGACTGCAGGGCCACGACCACCAGCGCCGCCGCCAGCCGGCCCGCCACCAGCAGCCAGCGCGGCAACGCCGTGGCCGAGAGGCGCTTCAACACGCCGTAGCGCCGGTCGAAGCCGAGGGCGATCGCCTGGCCGGTGAACGCCGACGACATCACCGCCAGCGCCAGGACCCGGGGGGTGATCCAGTCCACTTTGGACGTCGAGCCGAGCGAGGACGCCGGCAGGATGTCCAGCAGGGACAGCCCGATCAGCAGCGCCAGCGGGATCAGCAGCGTCAGCAGCACCTGCTCGCCGTGGCGCAACGTCAGGCTCACCTCGACGCGTGCGTGCGTGCGCAGCATCCGGCCCAGGGATCCCCGGCCGGGTGCCGGTGTGAAGACGCCGGGCTCGAAGACGCTCATGCCCGCAGCTCCCGTCCGGTCAGCTCCAGGAAGACCTCTTCCAGGGTCCGCTTGCCGACCTGCAGTTCTTCCGGCAGCACGCCCTGCTGGGCGCACCACGCCGTCACCGTCGACACCACCTGCGGGTCGACCGAGCCCACCACCGTGTACGTCCCCGGGGTCGACTCGCGCACCGCGTAGCCCTCCGGCAGCGCCGCGGCCAGCAGGGCCGTGTCGAGCCGCGTGCGGGCCTTGAAGCGCAGCCCCGCGTTGCCCGTCTCGTCCGTCGTCAGCGACTGCGGTGCGCCGGACACGACGACCTTGCCGTGGTCCACGATCACCACCGTGTCGGCCAGCGCCTCGGCCTCCTCCATCAGGTGCGTGGTCAGCAGCACCGAGACGCCGTCGGCGCGCAGCGCGCCCAGCAGGTCCCACACCAGGTGCCGGGCCTGCGGGTCCATGCCCGCCGTCGGCTCGTCGAGGAACACCAGCTCCGGGCGCCCGACCAGGGCGCACGCCAGCGAAAGCCGCTGCTGCTGGCCGCCGGAGAGGCGCTTGAACGGCGTCCGCCGCACCGCGGCCAGCCCGAGGACGTCCAGCAGCCACGCCGGGTCCAGCGGGGTGGCGGCGCAGGACGCCACCAGGCGCAGCATCTCGTCGGCGCGGACGCCGGGGTACGCGCCGCCGCCCTGGGGCATGATGCCGACGCGGGGACGCAGCGCCGAAGACTCGCGGACCGGGTCGAGGCCGAGCACGCGCACCGTGCCCGCGTCAGGCTTGAGGAAGCCCTCGCAGA
Source organism: Amycolatopsis sp. CA-126428 (assembly GCF_002904335.1). GTDB lineage: Bacteria > Actinomycetota > Actinomycetes > Mycobacteriales > Pseudonocardiaceae > Amycolatopsis. Next base: position 106,595 of record NZ_PPHF01000019.1, read on the forward strand.
TCTCGACGGTGGTGGTCTTGCCGGCCCCGTTCGGGCCGAGCAGGGCGAGCAGGCTGCCGCGCTCCATCCGCAGGTCGAGGCCGTCGACCGCGCGGGTGGAGCCGTAGCTTTTGACCAGCCCGGTGATCTCGACGGCGGGGACACTCACATCGGGTCACGATACGGCGTCGACCGGCTCGGGCACCCGCGGGGACGGCTTGGCGAGCAACGCGGGAGCGAGCCGCCGCACGATCAGCATCCCGCCACCGCAGACGACGATCGCCGCGACGTAGGCGAACGGCAGCACGTACGGGCGGCCGTCGAAGGTGCTGCCGGTGGGCGGGAGGAGGAACGGCAGGGCGGCCGAGAGCACCGCCGCCGCCACCCGGAACCGCGACGTCCCGGCCGCGGCGGCGAGCGGGATCACCGCCCAGAGCACGTACCAGGGCTGGAGGTTGATCTGCAGGATCATCACCGCGCCCATCGAGACGCCGAGCCCGATGATCGGCCGGTAGCGCCACTTGAAGCTGTCCCACAGGAACTTGAAGGTGATCCCGACGGCGACGAGGTAGCCGAGCGCGCCGAGGATCGGTACCAGCGCGTTCGTGTGGTTGCCGAGCCCGAGCGCGATGCCGAGGACACCGGAGAGGTTGGCCAGCTCGGCGGTGGGGGAGATCCAGGAGCGGACCAGGCCGGGGGTGTTGAACGTCGCCCCGAACCAGCCGAAGCCGAGCCCGGTGCCGAAGCAGACGGCCACCAGGACCACGCCGAACCACAGCGCCATCGGCACGCCGGCCACGAACAGGTCCTTGAGCCGGCCGTGCCGGCGCCGGGCCACCATCACCGCGAAGAACGGCAGCGCGAACACCGCGGGCAGCTTCACCGCGACGCCGAGGGTGATGATCGCGACGCCGAGCCCGATGTACAGCAGCTCCCCGCGCGCGAGCGGGGGCGGGGTGTCGCCCTTCACCCGGATCGGCAGCCGCCGGATGCCCACCTCCAGCCCGGCGAGCATCAGGCCGACGGCGAGCGCGTCGTTGTGGGCGCCGGCCACGAAGTGGAAGATCAGCAGCGGGTTCAGGGCACCGAGCCACAACGCGGTCGCGGGCTGGACGCCGAACCGCCGCGCCAGCCGCGGCAGCGCCCAGACGATGAGGACCACGCCGGCCAGCGCGAGCACGCGCTGCAGCAGCACGCCGACCGCGATGCTGTTGCCGGCCAGCGGGGCGAGCCAGCCGCCGAGGCGCAGCACGACCGGCCCGTACGGCGCCGGCGTCTCCCGCCACATGTTCGACACGCCCGCGGTGAACTTGTCCGCGACGCCGAGGGCCTGCGCCGGGCCGAGGGTGTAGGGGTCCATCCCGCGGTGCACGATCTCGCTCTGCGCCAGGTAGCTGTAGACGTCCCGGGAGAACAGCGGCGGGATGACCAGCAGCGGCAGCACCCACAGCGCGATGGTGCGCGCCAGCTGGCCCTGCGACGCCAGGCGCGTGCGGCTGGGCTGGGCGAACCGGCCGAGCATCAGCCAGCTCAGCACCAGGATGCCCATCCCGGAGATGGCGATGGCCAGCGACACCGTCGGGATCCGGGTGAACAGCCGCAGCACCGGGATCTCCTGCACCGGGTTGATCACCGGGGCGGCGCCGGCGCCGAGGGACCCCAGCGCGAGGAAGAGCGACCCGACCGTGCCGAAGCGGCGGACGACGTTCAGCCCGCGCTGCTCACCGGCCTCCAGGGGGAGCGGTTCCCGGGGGCGGACCGGGGAGAGCGTCACCGGGTGGGCACTCCCGGCTTCGAGCCGTGCCACTTGCTGCTCCTGTTCGCCCACTGCCACGCGTGCAGGGTATCGGTCCGCCCCCGAGTGAGTCGGGTCACTGCCGGACACCCCGCCTTTGCGGGTCCCCAGGAAATAAGACACACTTGTGTTGTGAAAAAGACGGCGGCGGGCGAGCAGGCGGGCGGCGATCTGCCGCGTGCCGCGCACCCGCACGTTCCGTCGCAGGTCAGCGCCGAGGGCAAGACCCGCCAGGAGGTCGCCCGGCTGCTGCTGGAACAGGGTCCCATGACCGCCGTCGTGGTCGCCGAGCAGCTCGGGATCAGCCCCACCGCCGTCCGCCGGCACCTGGACGCGCTTCTCGCGGATGGCGAAGCCGAGACGCGGGACGCGCCGCGGCGAGGGCCCCGGGGCCGGGGCCGCCCGGCGAAGCTCTTCCTGCTGACCGAGCCCGGCCGCGCCCGCTTCGGGCACGCTTACGACGACCTGGCCGTCTCCGCCATCCGCTTCCTGGCCGAGCACGCCGGTGAAGACGCCGTTCGCGCCTTCGCCGAGCAGCGCATCGAGAAGCTGGTCGGCCCGCACCGCTCCGCGATCACCGGACCGGGTGATCCGGCGGCCCGCGCGGAGGCCCTCGCGACCGCGCTGAGCAGGGAAGGCTACGCTGCGTCGACCCGCCAGATCGGCGCTGGTGCGCTCGAAAAGCCGGGACCCGGCCAGAACACCGGCGCCCAGCTCTGCCAGCACCACTGTCCGGTCGCCCACGTGGCCGCGGAGTTCCCGCAGCTGTGCGAGGCCGAGACGGAGGCGTTCGCCAAGCTGCTGGGCACCCACGTCCAGCGGCTGGCGACCATCGCGCGCGGTGACTCCGCGTGCACCACCCACGTACCCGTCACGGCGGGTCAGCCGGCCCATCCCGAGCCGGTAAGCACAGAGCCTCCGAGGGCGGCCCAGCTGCGGTCCCCGGAGGAAGCACGGATCCCGAATGGAGGGAAACCCGCATGACTGCCGCTGCCGAGCAGCGCACTCCCACCACCGCGCCACTGAGCCAGGAAGAGACCATCGAGTCCCTTGGCAAGTACGCGTTCGGCTGGGCCGACTCCGACGAGGCGGGCGCCAGCGCCCGTCGCGGGCTGAACGAGGACGTCGTCACCGACATCTCCTCGAAGAAGTCCGAGCCGGAGTGGATGCGCGAAGCGCGACTGAAGGCGCTCAAGCTCTTCGAGAAGAAGCCCATGCCCAACTGGGGGGCCGACCTCTCCGGGATCGACTTCGAGAACATCAAGTACTTCGTGCGGTCCACGGAGAAGCAGGCCACCTCCTGGGAGGAACTGCCCGAGGACATCAAGAACACGTACGACCGGCTCGGCATCCCCGAGGCGGAGAAGCAGCGCCTGGTCGCCGGGGTCGCCGCGCAGTACGAGTCCGAGGTCGTCTACCACCAGATCCGCGAGGACCTGGAGGAGCAGGGCGTCCTGTTCCTGGACACCGACTCCGCGCTCAAGGAGCACCCGGAGCTGTTCCAGGAGTACTTCGGCTCGGTCATCCCGGCCGGCGACAACAAGTTCTCCGCGCTGAACACGGCGGTGTGGTCCGGCGGCTCGTTCATCTACGTGCCGAAGGGCGTGCACGTCGAGATCCCGCTGCAGGCCTACTTCCGGATCAACACCGAGAACATGGGCCAGTTCGAGCGCACCCTGATCATCGTCGACGAAGACGCCTACGTGCACTACGTCGAGGGTTGCACGGCGCCGATCTACCAGTCCGACTCGCTGCACTCGGCGGTCGTGGAGATCATCGTCAAGAAGGGCGCCCGCTGCCGCTACACGACCATCCAGAACTGGTCGAACAACGTCTACAACCTCGTCACCAAGCGCGCCAAGTGCGAAGCGGGCGCGACCATGGAATGGATCGACGGCAACATCGGTTCCAAGGTGACGATGAAGTACCCGTCGGTCTTCCTCATGGGCGAGCACGCCAAGGGTGAGGTCCTCTCGGTCGCGTTCGCGGGCGAGGGCCAGCACCAGGACGCGGGCGCCAAGATGGAGCACCTCGCGCCGTACACCTCCTCGACGATCGTGTCGAAGTCGGTGGCGCGCGGCGGTGGCCGCACCTCGTACCGCGGCCTGGTCCGCGTCGCGAAGCGCGCGCACCACTCGCGCTCCAGCGTGGTCTGCGACGCGCTGCTGGTGGACACGATCTCGCGCTCGGACACGTACCCGTACGTGGACATCCGCAACGACGAGGTGTCCATGGGCCACGAGGCCACCGTGTCGAAGGTCAGCGAAGAGCAGCTGTTCTACCTGATGTCGCGCGGTCTCGACGAGGCCGAGGCCATGGCGATGATCGTGCGCGGGTTCGTCGAGCCGATCGCGCGTGAGCTGCCGATGGAGTACGCGCTCGAGCTGAACCGCCTGATCGAGCTCCAGATGGAAGGGTCCGTCGGCTAGTCATGTCGGTTACCGAGAACAACGTTTCGGAGTCGCTCCGCGAGGGTGCCGTCATTCCGGCGGCCTCCCGCGCGGAGCGCTTCACCTCCTACGACGTCGAGGCCTTCGAGGTCCCGAGCGGCCGTGAGGAGAACTGGCGCTTCACGCCGATGAAGCGGCTGCGCGGCCTGCACGACGGCAGCGCGGTCGCCACCGGCGAGATCACCCTCGAAGCCGACGCCGCGCCCGAGCTGGGCGTCGTGACCGTCGGCCGCGACGACCCGCGGCTGGGCCAGGCCGGCGTCCCGAGCGACCGGATCGCCGCCCAGGCGTACTCCTCGTTCACCAAGGCCACCATCGTGACGGTGCCCAAGGAGACGAAGGCGTCCAAGCCGTCGGTGCTGCGCATCCACGGCCCGGGCGAGGGCCAGGTCGCCTATGGGCACCTGCAGGTCCGCGCCGAGCCGTTCGCCGAGGCCGTCATCGTGCTCGACCACGTCGGCTCCGGCACCTACGCCGACAACGTCGAGTTCGTCATCGGTGACGGCGCCAAGGTCACCGTGGTCAGCGTCCAGGACTGGGCCGACGACGCGGTGCACGTCTCCGAGCAGCACCTGAAGCTGGGCCGCGACGCCGCGCTGCGGCACACCGTGATCACCCTGGGCGGTGACCTGGTCCGCGTCTCGCCGACGGCGACCTTCACCGACAAGGGCGGCGACGTCGACATGCTCGGCGTCTACTTCGCCGACGGCGGCCAGCACCAGGAGCACCGCCTCTTCGTCGACCACGCGGTGCCGAACTGCAAGTCCCGCGTGGGCTACAAGGGCGCGCTGCAGGGCGAGGGCGCGCACACGGTCTGGATCGGCGACGTGCTGATCCGCGCCGCGGCCGAGGCCACCGACACCTACGAGTTCAACCGCAACCTGGTGCTCACGCCCGGGGCCCGCGCGGACTCGGTGCCGAACCTCGAGATCGAGACCGGCGAGATCGAAGGCGCCGGCCACGCGAGCGCGACGGGAAGGTTCGACGACGAGCAGTTGTTCTACCTGCAGTCGCGTGGGATCGCCGAAGAAGCCGCCCGCCGGCTGGTCGTGCGCGGGTTCTTCCACGAGATCCTGGTGAAGATCGACGTCCCCGAGGTGCGCGAGCGCCTCGAAGCCGCGATCGAGGCCGAGCTCGAAGCCGTTGGCGCCTGACCGCTCTCTGACTTAGGAAACGAAGAAATGGCTACCCTGGAAATCAAGGACCTGCACGCCTCGGTCGACACCGACGAAGGCGCCAAGGAGATCCTCAAGGGCGTGAACCTGACGATCAAGTCGGGCGAAACCCACGCGATCATGGGCCCCAACGGCTCCGGCAAGTCCACCCTGTCCTACGCGATCGCCGGTCACCCGAAGTACCAGGTGACCTCCGGCGAGGTGCTGCTCGACGGCGAGAACGTGCTCGAGATGAGCGTCGACGAGCGCGCCCGCGCCGGCCTGTTCCTGGCCATGCAGTACCCGGTCGAGGTCCCCGGCGTGTCCATGTCCAACTTCCTCCGCACCGCGGCCACCGCGGTCCGTGGCGAGGCTCCCAAGCTGCGCCACTGGGTCAAGGAGGTCAAGGAGGAGATGGGCAAGCTCGAGATCTCGCAGGAGTTCGCCGAGCGCTCGGTCAACGAGGGCTTCTCCGGCGGCGAGAAGAAGCGCCACGAGATCCTGCAGCTGGCGCTGCTCAAGCCGAAGTTCGCCATCCTCGACGAGACCGACTCCGGTCTCGACGTCGACGCCCTGCGCGTCGTGTCCGAGGGTGTCAACGCCTACAAGGCTTCGAGCGAGGTCGGCGTCATGCTGATCACGCACTACACCCGGATCCTGCGGCACATCACGCCGGACTTCGTGCACGTCTTCGCCGGCGGCAAGATCGTCGAGTCGGGCGGCAAGGAGCTGGCGGACGAGCTGGAGGAGAACGGCTACGTCAAGTACGTCGGCAAGCCCGAGCCGGCCGCGCTCTGACTTTCGCCAGTACACACCGAGAATGAGAGGAGTCGGCCCGATGACCACCACCTCGGCCAGCAGTGCTGATGCCGCCTCAGCTGAGAAGCGCGCTTCGGCGGTTGTGCCACTCGACGTGGCGGCCCTGAGGGCCGACTTCCCCATCCTGTCGCGCACCGTTCGTGACGGGAAACCCTTGGTGTACCTGGACTCCGGGGCGACCTCGCAACGCCCGACCGCGGTGTTCGAGGCCGAACGCGAGTACGTGTTCACCTCGAACGCCGCCGTCCACCGCGGTGCCCACCAGCTCTCCGAAGAGGCCACCGACGCCTACGAGTCCGCGCGCGCGAAGATCGCGGAGTTCGTCGGCGCCGACCCCGAAGAGCTGGTGTTCACCAAGAACGCGACCGAGGGCATCAACCTCGTCGCGTACTCGATGAGCAACGCCGCCACGGCCGGGCCCGAAGCTTCGCGTTTCGTGGTCGGCCCGGGCGACGAGATCGTCATCACCGAGATGGAGCACCACGCGAACCTCGTGCCGTGGCAGCAGCTGTGCCAGCGCACCGGGGCGACGCTGAAGTGGTTCAAGGTGACCGCGGACGGCCGCCTCGACCTGTCCGATGTGGACGAACTGATCACCGAGCGCACCAAGGTGGTCGCGTTCGCGCACCAGTCGAACGTGCTCGGCACGGTCAACCCGGTGTCGTTCCTGGTCGAGAAGGCTCGCGCGGTGGGTGCGCTGACCGTGCTCGACGCCTGTCAGTCCGTTCCGCACTTCCCGGTCGACTTCCACGCCCTCGGCGTCGACTTCGCCGTCTTCTCCGGGCACAAGATGCTCGGCCCGTCCGGCATCGGCGTCCTCTACGGGCGCACCGAGCTGCTCGAAGCGATGCCGCCGTTCCTCACCGGCGGGTCGATGATCGAGATGGTCCGGATGGAGGGCTCGACCTTCGCGCCGCCGCCGCAGCGGTTCGAGGCCGGTGTCCCGATGACGTCGCAGGCCATCGGCCTCGGCGCGGCCGTCGACTACCTCTCGGCCATCGGCATGGACCGTGTCGCGGCCCATGAGAAGGAACTCGCCGCGGCGGCCATCGAGGGCATCGGCGCCATCCCGGGCGTCCGGATCATCGGGCCGACGGACCTGGCGGACCGCGGTGCGACCGTGTCGTTCGTGATCGACGGCGTGCACCCGCACGACGCCGGCCAGGTGCTCGACAGCCTCGGCATCGCCGTCCGCGTCGGCCACCACTGCGCGTGGCCGCTGCACCGGGCCTGCAACGCCCAGGCGACCGTGCGCGCGTCGTTCTACCTCTACAACGACCTGTCCGAAGTGGACGCCCTGGTGGCCGGGGTCCGCGAGGCGCAGAAGTTCTTCGGGGTTGCGCAGTGAACTTGGAGAGCATGTACCAGGAGATCATCCTGGACCACTACAAACACCCGCACGGACGCGGTCTGCGCGACCCGTTCGACGCCGAATCGTTCCAGGTCAACCCGACCTGCGGCGACGAGGTGACCCTGCGGGTGAAGATCGACGACGGGAAGGTCGCCGACGTCTCCTACGACGGCCAGGGCTGCTCGATCAGCCAGGCTTCGACGTCGGTCTTGACGGATCTCGTCGTCGGCCACACGCTTGAGGAGGCGTTCACCACCATGGACGCCTTCGTGGAACTGATGCAGGGCAAGGGAAAGATCGAGCCGGACGAGGACGTGCTGGAGGACGGGGTCGCCTTCGCGGGCGTCGCCAAGTACCCGGCCCGCGTGAAGTGCGCCCTCCTCGGCTGGATGGCCTTCAAGGACGCCGTCGCCCGGACGACCAGTGGAGATGGACAGGCATGACCGAAGACACCGCCACCGACGCTCGCGAGGGCCGGACCGCCGCCGACCTGGACGCGGAAACCACCGCGACGCAGGACCTCGACCTCGCCAAGCTCGAAGACGTCGAAGAAGCCATGCGCGACGTCGTCGACCCGGAACTCGGCATCAACGTCGTCGACCTCGGCCTGGTCTACGACATCCGCGTCGAGCCGGACAACACGGCGACCATCGACATGACGCTCACGTCGGCGGCCTGCCCGCTGACCGACGTCATCGAGGACCAGACGTCGGCGGCGCTGACCTCCGGCGGCCTGGTCAAGGACTTCCGGATCAACTGGGTCTGGATGCCGCCGTGGGGCCCGGAGAAGATCACCGACGACGGCCGCGAGCAGCTGCGCGCCCTCGGCTTCACCGTCTGAGTTCGTTCGCGTCGAGCGGGTCACCTTCCGAGGTGGCCCGCTTTGCGTATAACGCCCTATACCGCGCGTGCCAGGCCAGCGCGTACAGCCCGAGCGCGGCGAAGAACCCGCTGCAGGCGCCGGTGACCAGCAGGTAGGTGGCGTTGCCGACCACCCCGGCGCGGGTCATCGGGTCGTGGTGGGCCAGGAACGGCAGCGCTTCGGCGAGCCCGCCGGTGAGCGTGCCGGCCGCCAGGCACGCGGCGACGGCCTTGCGGTGGCGGGTGCCCGGCGGCGCCGGCGCGACCGGCGCGGTGCGGTACCAGCGCCACAGCCACCAGGCGAGGACGGCGGCACCGGCGATGGTGCTGACCAGCTGGATCAGCCGGCCGACGTCGACGCCGGTGACGAGCGGGGTCCGCAGGAACGCCGGGCCGCCGCTTTCGTGGGTGAAGGCGTCCCAGCCGACGTGCGTGGCGGCGCCGAGGACCAGCGAGAGGGCGATCCAGCCCGGTCGCCGCCAGCTGAACCGGCGGGGAAGCCGGCCGGCGAGCGCTGCGGGCGCCAGCGCCAGCAGCGGCCGCTTCAGCAGCACGTGGAACACGGCCAGCAGGACGAGCGCGATGAGCGGGTCCAGCCAGAGGACCGCGGTGAACTCGTGGGTCTCCGTCAGGCCCACGCTGTGGAGCCGCGGCACGAACCAGAAGACGTCCGGCGCGACCGACCCGGCGACGAGCGCCGAGGGCACCAGCGGGCGTCGCGCCAGGGGGAGCACGGCGGCAGGATGACTCAGCGTGAACGGCACCGGGTTAGTATCCCGGGGTGGTCCTGCGGTCGATCGTCCTGTTCCTGGCCGCGGCCGTGTGCGAGATCGGCGGCGCCTGGCTGATCTGGCAAGGCGTCCGCGAACACCGGGGTCTGCTGTGGATCGGCGGCGGCGTGGTGGCACTGGGGGTGTACGGCTTCGTGGCGACCCTCCAGCCGGACGCCCACTTCGGCCGCATCCTCGCCGCGTACGGCGGGGTGTTCGTGGCGGGGTCGCTGGCCTGGGGCGTGGTCGCGGACGGCTACCGCCCGGACCGCTACGACGTCATCGGGGCTTTGCTGGGCCTGGCCGGGGTCGCGGTGATCATGTACGCCCCGCGCGCGGGGTAACGCCGCAGGTGGGCGGGCGATAGATCGTCGTGACCGACCTCGCGTTCCCGCCCGCGCCGCCCGAACTGCCGAAGCCGCGCCGGATCTCGCCCGCCCTCGTGGTGGGCATCGTCGTCGCCCTGCTGGGCCTCGGGGTGACGGTGGCCGGGGTGGGCACGGGATTCTTGAGCTACCGGGCCTACCGGGTTCCGGGTCCGGCGATGAGCCCGGCGCTCAAGCCCGGCGGCGAGGCCGTGGTGCGCGCCCGCGGCGGCGAAGAGGTCCACCGCGGGGACGTGGTCATGTTCGACCGTGGTGCGTTCGCCCACCCGGACAGTTCCGGGTCGAGTGTCTTCCGGGTCGTCGCGGTCGCCGGGGACGTCGTCGCCTGCTGCACCGAGGGGCGGCTGTCGGTGGACGGCCGGCCGATCACCGAGACCTACCTCAGCCAGGACGAGTACGCGCACGACGCGGCGGCCGCCCTGCCGTACCTCGTGCGCATGCACGAAGGCCAGGTGTTCCTGCTCGGGGACGAGCGGGGCAGAGCCCGCGATTCGCGCTTCCTCGGCGTCGTGCCGCTTTCCGCGGTCACCGGGTTCGTGGTCGGCACCGGCAGTGCCTTCCGCCCGGCGCCACTGCCGCGCACCACCGCCTTCACCGACGCGGGCCTGCCGGGTGCGCCGTTCGAAGACCGGGTGTACCCCGCGCTGCGCTGGTGGTTGCTCGGCGGCGCCGTCCTGTTCTTCGCCGGCTTCATCGGGCTGATCGTGACGCTCGTCCGGAGCGCCGGAAGACGACGAAGAGCAGCCGCAGGCCCACCAGGGCACTGATCACCAGCAGGTTGTAGCCGAACACCTGGTGCAGCGTCAGGTCCGCGGCGATGCGCGGCCCGCCCGAACCGGTCAGCAGGAACACCGCCATCAGCCCGGTGGCCGCGCCGACGAAGGCCAGCAGGGCTTCGTGGACCAGGCCGGTGACGACGTCGCGGTCGCGTTCGTCGGAGAACAACCGGACGTTCACCGACAGCCGGCCCTCCTCCAATGCCGCGCCGATGCGGTCGATGCGGCGGGGGATGCGGCGCAGCACCGGCAGCAGCGCGGTCAGTTCGCCGACCGCCGTGCGGCCGAGCGAGCCTGGCCGCAGCCCGGCGCCGGCCTGCTCGACGGCGAACGCGCGGGACTCGGCGACGACGTCGAAGCCGGGGTCCAGCGCGGCCAGCGTGCCCTCGACCGTGGCCAGCGCGCGGAACACCGCGGCCACCGGCGGCGGCACGCTGAGCCGGAAGTCCGCCACCACGCGGAACAGGCCGGTGAAGAGGTCGAGGTCCGGCGTGCGGCCGGGGCCGAAGTGCCGGGCCACCAGGGCGCCGAGGGCGCGTTCGAGGCGCTGTTCGTCGATTTCGCCGGTGCGGTCGACGATTTCGAGGAGCCCGTCGCGCAGGCCCGCCGGGTCGCCGCGGTCCAGGGCGAGCAGGAGGTTCTGCAGGCCGCCGCGCAGCCCGCTGTCGAGCCGGCCGACCGAGCCGAAGTCGAGCAGGCCGAGGCGGCCGTCACTCAGCAGCATGAGGTTGCCCGGGTGGGGGTCGGCGTGGAAGACGCCGCCGATCATCACCTGGTCGAGCAGGCAGCGCAGGAGCGAGCGCGCCAGCCGCTTGCGCTCGGCCGCGGGCAGCGTGTCCTTCGCCGTGGTGAGCGGCCGGCCGGTCAGCCGGGACATGACCAGGACGCGGTCGGTGGAGAGTCCCTTGTGGACCTTCGGCAGTCCGACGTCCGGGGAGCCGGTGGCGGCGATGGCGCTGATGTTGCGGGCTTCGATGGTGAAGTCGAGCTCCTCGGCCAGCGCGGCGGCGAACCCGTCGGCCAGTTCGGCGACGCCGAGCGACCGCGCCCAGTCCGCGCGGTCCTCCAGGGCGGCGGCGACGCGCCGGACGATGGCGATGTCGCGTTCGGCCTGCTCCCGCACCCCCGGCCGCTGCACCTTGACCACGACGTCATCGCCGCTGTGCAGCTTCGCGCGGTAGACCTGCGCGACCGACGCGGCGGCCAGCGGTTCGGGGTCGAACTCGGCGAAGACGTCGTCGGGGGAGCCGCCGAGTTCGTCGGCCAGCAGGGCCCACACGGCGTCGGCGCGGGCGGGCGCGACCTGGTCCTGGAGCCGGGCGAGCTCGTCGGCGAACACCGGGGGCAGCAGGTCCGCGCGGGTGGAGAGCAGCTGGCCGAGCTTCACGAACGTCACCCCGCCCTCCTCCAGCGCGCGGCGCAGGGACCGCGCGAGCTTGGCGTGCCGCCCCCGCGCGAGGCCGGGTTCGCGCCGGCCGGTGAGGTAGCGGCCGAGGCCGTGCTTGACCGCGATCCGGCTGATCTGCGCGTACCGGCGGGCGCGGGAAAACCGGCCCCGCAGCCGGCCGAGCCCGGCGCCGTGCGGCAGCGCCATCTCCACGACGAACAGGAAGATCAGGGTCGCGAGGAAAGCGCTGCCCGCCAACGGGATCAGCAGGCCGATCGCCGCACCGCCGTGGCGCAGCAGCGAACCGGGGAACGCCTGCGCGATGCCGCCGGCGACGAGCCACCCGAACGCGGCGGCGCACAGGGCGCGCACGGCACCGATCCGGACGCCGAGCACGCGCCGGGCCGCGGCGACGAGCGGCCACAGCAGCAGCACGTACAGGGGGAGGGTCAGCAGGCCCAGCAGGATGTCCATCGGTTCCCTTTCGCCGGGACCGAGCAGACCACGGCGGCCCCCACCGGCGGCTCACGCGGCGGCGGGAGGGGTCTCCCTCCCGTGGGGGAACGACTTTCGGCCGTGGCCCCGGCGATGGTTGCCTTCTAACCTGATCGCGCGAACCACGGTGAAGTGCTTCCTGAACCGGACGAAGGAGTCTCAATGAACGGACGCGTGATCGGCCGCGTCGTGGCGTTGGCCACGGCCGTCGCGGCCCCGCTCGGCCTGGGCCTGGCCACCGCCCCGGCCGCCTCGGCGGCCGCGGTCACGACGCTGTACTACAGCTCGTCGGGTGCCCCGGACTACCTCGCCCAGATCGACCAGGGCGCGGCCAACTGGAACGCCGCCGTCACCGACGTGAAGCTGGTCAAGCGGAACACGAGCGCCACGATCGTGTTCCACGAGATCCACAGCGGCGGCTCGTACACGAACACCAACGGCCACGGCCGCGGTCAGATCTACCTGGACACGAGCCAGGTGGCGGAGGGCTTCGACCCGACCCGCATCGCGGCGCACGAGCTGGGGCACAACCTGGGCTTGCCGGACCACTACAGCGGCCCGTGCACGGAGCTGATGTCGGGCCACGGCCCGGGCACGGCGTGCAAGAACGCCAAACCGTCGGCGGCCGAGGCGGCGAAGGTGCAGTCGTTGTGGGTGAACGGGCTGGTGGCCGCGGCGGTCGAAACCCGCGCGGTCGCTTACTGAGCCGGTTCGTGGTGGCCTCCGGTGCGCCGGAGGCCACCGCTGTTCTTGCGGTGCAGGCCCACGGTGACGCCGGCGATGACGACCGCGCCGCCGAGCACCTGGGTGATCGTGAGCGTCTCGCCGGCCAGCACGACCGCCCAGACCAGGCCCGCCACCGGCACGACGTTGAGCAAGTTCACCGCGACACTCGGTTCGAGGCCCCGGAGCCCGTGGTTGTACAGCAGGAACGCCGCCACCGAGCACAAGCCGGCCAGGAACCCGATCCGCAGCACATTTCCCCCGCTGGGCACACTCCACCGGTCCATTTCGGACAGTGACAGCAGCACGAACCCGCCCGCTCCCGCGAGGGTCTGGTAGTACGTCACCACGATCGGCGAAGCGCCGGAGCCGTCCCGCCGGGCCAGGATGTTGTACGCCGCCCAGACCACGCCGCCCGCGATGAGGAACAGGTCGCCCCACAGTGAATGGGAGCCGCCCGGCTGACCCTGGACCACCAGCCACACGCCCGCGACCGCCACCAGCATGCCCGTCAGCCGGGCGTGGGAGAAGGCCGCGCGGCCGGACAGGACCAGCGTCAAGATCGGGTACGCAGCGACGATCAGCGTCGCGTCGGACGCCGTCGCCAGGTCGACGCCGACGTTCTCCAGCGCGAAGTACGCCGTGATCCCCAGCAGGCCCGCGGCGCCGATGGCCAGCCGCTGCCGCGGGGAGGGCAGCCGGCAGCGGTCGGGGCCCGTGTGCACCGCCACGCCCAGGACCGCCGCCGCCGGCGCGAACCGCAGCGCGCCCAGCGTCATCGGCGGGATCTCCGCCAGCGCCACCTTGGTGACCGCGAACGAACTGCTCCAGATCAGCGCCGCGCCCAGGACGGCGGACACGGACGAACCCACGCGAGGCGAATCGGTGATCATGGCGCCGACGGTAAACAACAGCCAGCACCACTACGACGAACGCCGTGTTAGATTCGGCGGCACCGCAAAAATGCCGAATCGCACGATGAGAAACCGAGAGCAAGAGCCCGATGGACGAACTTGACACGGCCCTGCTGACCCTCCTCCAGGAGGACGCCAAGCAGACCAACAAGGAACTCGCCCGCCGCCTGCACATCGCGCAGTCCACCAGCCTGGAACGGGTGCGGGACCTCACCCGGCGCGGGATCGTGCGCGGGCACACCGTCGACGTCGACCTGAAGAAGATCGGCCGGCCCGTGCAGGCGATGGTCGCCGTGCGGCTGCGGCCGCCCGACCGGGCCGTGATCGAGTCCTTCCGCGCCTTCGTGACCGGCCTGCCCGAGGTGCTCTCGGTGTTCGTCATGTCCGGCAGCGACGACTTCCTGCTGCACATCGCGGTCGCCGACAACGACCAGCTGAGCGGGTTCGTCCTCGACCGGCTGACCCAGCGCCGGGAGATCGTCGACGTCCGGACCTCCGTCATCTTCAACCACTTCCGCCGCACCGTGGTGACGCCGTCCGACGGCGAGGGGTGAGGCGGTCCCACCGCGAGAGGGAGGCGCGCCCGGGTGCCGGGCTGCGAAGATCGGGCGGTGCGCACCTTCGGGCCCCTGACGAGCAAGGCGACCTACCGCCGCTGGGTCTACCTCGTCCTCGGCGGCGCCATCAGCGTGCCCTACATGTTGTTCGCCGCGGTCGCCGTGCCGTCGCTGCTGCCGTTCGTCACCACGCCGGACCGGGCCATTCTCGTCGGTGGCCTGCTCACCCTGGCCATCCTGGCCGGGACGGCGTTCCTGCCCGCCGTCCACGTCCTCGAGACGACCGCGATCCGGGAGCTGCTCGACGACCCGGTACCGGACGCGCCCGCGAAACCGCACACCCGCCAGGGGAGGCTGCACGCCGCGACGATGTTCGTCCTGCACGTCGTCGCCGGGTTGGTGGTCAGCTTCTTCAGCCTCCTCGCGCCCATCGCGATCGGCGTGTCGATCAGTGCCGTGTTCACCGGGTACCTCTTGCGGACCACCGAGGGCGACGACGTCACCGTGCCGAAGGGCTGGGCGTCGGTGTGGCTCCCGGTGGTCTTCGTGTTCGGCGTGGTGTTGCTGATCCACGCCGTCTGGGCGGTCGGTGGGCTGCTGCGCCGGGCCGCGACCGGGTTGCTCGGGGCCACCGCCGCCGACCGGATCGCCCTGCTGGAACGGCGGACCGAGCAGCTCGCCGAACGCAACCGCCTGGCCAGGGAGCTGCACGACTCGGTCGGGCACGCGCTGAGCGTCGTCACCGTCCAGGCGGGCGCCGCCCGGCGGACGCTGCGCACCGACCCGGACTTCACCGAGCGGGCGCTCGGCGCCATCGAGGAGTCCGCCCGCACCGCGCTCGACGACCTCGACCACGTCCTCGGCCTGCTGCGGGAGGAGGCGGCCGGCCGGACGCCGCTGCCGACGCTCGCCGCGCTGCCCGCCCTGCTCGAAACGACCCGGCTCGCCGGCACCGACGTCACCGCCGACCTCGGTGGCGACCTGGCCGCCGTGCCGCCCGTGGTGTCCCGCGAGGTGTACCGGATCCTGCAGGAATGCCTGACCAACGCGGTGCGCCACGCCGGTAGGGTCCCGGTGACGGTGGTCGTCGGTGTCGCGGCGCACGAGCTCCGCGCGCGGGTCGCCAACCCGCTGGGCAGCGGCCCGCGCCGGGCCGGGGGCGGCCGGGGCCTGCGCGGGATGGCCGAGCGGGTGGCGGTGCTCGGCGGTGAGCTGTCGGCCGGGCCGGCGGACGGGCAGTGGGAGGTCGTGGTGCGGGTGCCGTGGGGGAGCGGGCGATGAGCGTGCGGGTGCTGCTGGTCGACGACGAGCCGCTGATCCGGGCCGGGCTCCGGGCGATCATCGACAGCGAGGACGGCCTGAGCGTGGCCGGCGAGGCCGCCGACGGCGCCGAGGTGCCCGGGCTGGTGGCCCGGCTGTGCCCCGACGTCGTGCTGATGGACGTGCGGATGCCCGCGGTGGACGGCATCCGCGCCACCACCCACCTGATGTCCACTGTGGACGAGCCGCCGAAGGTGATCGTGGTGACCACCTTCGAAAACGACGACTACGTCTACGACGCCCTCCTCGCGGGAGCCAGCGGCTTCCTGCTCAAGCGCGCCCGGCCGGAGGAGATCGTCGCGGCGATCCGGACCGTCGTGGCCGGTGAATCGCTGCTGTTCCCGGCGGCGATCCGCCGGCTGGCCGCCCAGCGCGCCCCCGGCCCGGCCGGTGACGGCCTGGCCTCGGCCGGGCTGACCGAACGCGAGCGCGAAGTGCTGCGGCTGGTCGCCGCCGGACTGTCCAATGTGGAGATCGCGGGCGAGCTGTACGTGGGGGTGCAGACGGTGAAGACCCACGTGGGCAACGTACTGGCGAAGCTCGGCGCGCGGGATCGCACCCAGGCGGTGATCCGGGCGTACGACTCGGGCTTCGTGACGCCGTCGCGCTGATTCGGGCAAGATGGGCCGCATGACTGCCGCATACGACGACTTCGCCGAGGCGTACACGGCCGAGAACGAAAACAGCCTGATGAACGCCTATTACGAACGGCCCGCGACCTTGGCGCTCGTCGGCGACGCGACCGGACGGCGGATCCTCGACGCCGGCTGTGGCTCCGGCCCGCTGTTCGCGGCGCTGGGGGAGCAGGGCGCGGTCGTGACCGGGATCGACCAGAGCGCCGAAATGCTGGCGCACGCCCGGCGACGCCTCGGCGACGGCGCGGACCTGCGGGTCGCCGACCTGGCCGGCCCGCTGCCCTTCGCCGACGGCGAGTTCGACGACGTCGTGGCGTCCCTGGTGCTGCACTACCTGCGGGACTGGGACCCGGTGCTCGCCGAGCTGCGGCGCGTCCTGAAGCCCGGCGGCCGGCTCATCGCGTCGGTCAACCACCCGATGATGGTCAACCTGACGCACCGCCACGAGGGGCCCCGGCCCGACTACTTCGCGGCCTACACCTGGACCGACGAGTTCGAGCTCCACGGCGAGAAAGCCCGGATGACCTTCTGGAACAAGCCGCTGCACGCGATGACCGACGCCTTCACCGCGGCGGGCTTCCGGATCGCCGTCGTCAGCGAACCGAGCTGCCCGCGGACCGCGCCGAGCGGGATCAGCCGTGCGCACTCGGCCTCGAGCGCGGCGAGGCGCTCATCACCGACGAGCCCGGTCCCGACCCGGACGTCGAGGTGCACGCGGTTCTTCACGACCTTGCCTTCCGGCACGCGCTGGAAGTACAGCCGCGGGCCCACGCCCGTGGGGTCGGTGCAGGCGAGGCCCGAGCTGTGCAGCTCGTACCCGAGCACCTCGCACCAGAACCGGGCGACGCGCTCGGGTTCCGCGCAGTCGAAGGTGACCTGGACCTGCCTGACCGACGTCATGCAGCCCACCCTAGGTGCGCGAGCAAGCGAATTCAGCCCAGGTCGTCGAGGAGCGCCTGGATCGCCGCCGCCATCGCGGCCGGGTCGCCGTCGCCCGGGCGCAGCACCAGGTCCGGCGACGCGGGGCGCTCGTAGGGGGCGTCGATGCCGGTGAAGCCGGTGATCTCCCCGGCGCGCGCCTTCGCGTACATGCCCTTCGGGTCGCGGGCTTCGCACACCTCCAGGGGCGTGTCGACGAAGACCTCCACGAACGGCAGCCCGTCGTGGACCGCCCGGGCCCGGGCCCGGTCCTGCGAGTACGGGCTGATCAGGGACGCGATCGCCACCACGCCCGCGTCCGCGAACAGGCGGGCCACCTCCGCCACGCGCCGGACGTTCTCCGCCCGGTCCTCGGGGCTGAATCCCAACCCGGCATTGAGCCCGTGGCGCAGGTTGTCGCCGTCGAGCAGGTAGGCCGGGCGGCCCGCCGCGACCAGGCGGCGTTCCAGCTCGACCGCCACCGACGACTTGCCCGACGCCGAAAGCCCGGTGAGCCACACGGTCGCGCCGTGGGTCGGGCGGTCCTCGCGCCGCACCGCCGCGGTGTGCCAGACGACCGGGGACACCGGTGCGCCGGTGATCATGCCCGCCGCGACCGTGTCGCCGGTGTGCTCGTCGACCAGCAGGAAGCCGCCGGTGGCCCGGTTGCGGCGGTACGGGTCGAACAGCAGCGGCGAACGCGTGCGCAGCCGGATGCGGCCGATGTCGTTTAAGGACAGCGCTTCCGCCGTCTCGTCGCGGTGCAGCGTGGTGACGTCGAGGCGGTATTCCAGCCGCTCGACCGTGCCCCGCGTTTCGGTGGTCGTGTGCCGCACCGCGTACGTCGCGCCCGGCGTCAGCGCGGCGCGCTCGGAGAACCAGCAGACCAGGGCGTCGACCTCGCGGGCCGACTCCGCGCGGTTGCCCGGGCGGCACAGCATCGCCCCGCGGCCGAGGTCGAGGTCGTCGGCCAGCTCCACCGCCACCGCCTGGCCGGTGAACGCCTCTTCGAGAGGCTGCCCGCCGGGGCCCCAGACCGCGCGCACCTTCGACGTGAACCCCGACGGCAGGGCCACGACCTCGTCACCCGGCTTGAACACCCCGCCCGCGATGGTGCCCGCGTAGCCGCGGAAGTCGGACCGGCGGATCACGTACTGCACCGGGAACCTCGCGTCGATGAGGTTGCGGTCGGAAGCGACGTGCACCTCTTCGAGCTGGTGCAGCAGCGAAGTGCCTTCGTACCAGGGCATGCTGGCGCTGCGGTGGACGACGTTGTCGCCGTGCAGCGCCGAGACCGGCACGAACGTCAGGTCGGCGACGTCGAGCTTCATCGCGAACCGGCGGAAGTCCTCGCGGATCTCGTCGAACCGCTCCGGCGACCACCCGACGAGGTCCATCTTGTTCACGCACACCACGAGGTGCCCGATCCCGAGCAGCGACGCCAGGAACGCGTGCCGCCGCGACTGCTCCAGCACGCCCTTGCGCGCGTCGACGAGGACCAGCGCCAGGTCGGCGGTGGACGCGCCGGTCACCATGTTCCGCGTGTACTGCAGGTGCCCCGGCGTGTCCGCGATGATGAACTTGCGCTTGGGTGTGGCGAAGTACCGGTGGGCGACGTCGATGGTGATGCCCTGCTCGCGCTCGGCCCGCAGCCCGTCGGTGAGCAGGGCGAGGTCCGGGTAGTCCTCGCCGCGGTCCCGGCTGGCGCGTTCGACGGCGGCGAGCTGGTCGGTGAAGATCGCCTTCGAGTCGAACAGCAGCCGGCCGATCAGCGTGGACTTCCCGTCGTCCACGCTGCCCGCCGTGGCGATCCTCAGCAGCTGCATCAGAAGTAGCCCTCCCGCTTGCGGTCTTCCATGCCGGCCTCGGAAATCCGGTCGTCGGCGCGCGTGGCGCCGCGCTCGGTGACGCGGGTGGCGGCCACCTCGGCGACCACTTCGGACGGTGTCGCCGCCGAGGATTCCACGCAGCCGGTGCACGTGGCGTCGCCGACGGTCCGGAAGCGCACGGTCGCCTCGTAGGGCGTCTCACCGTCCAAAAGAGACAGAAATCGCGTGGCTGCCAGCAGCATGCCGTCGCGCTGGACCACGGACCGCTTGTGCGCGTAGTACAGCGGCGGCAGCGCGATCCGCTCGTCCCGGATGTACTGCCAGATGTCCAGCTCGGTCCAGTTCGACAGCGGGAAGACGCGGATGTGCTCGCCGCGGCGGTGCCGCCCGTTGTAGAGGTTCCACAGCTCCGGGCGCTGCGCCCGCGGGTCCCACTGGCCGTGCTCGTCGCGGAAGCTGAACACGCGCTCCTTGGCGCGGGCCTTCTCCTCGTCGCGGCGGGCCCCGCCGAACACGGCGTCGAAGCCGCCCTCGCGGATCGCCCGCAGCAGCGTCACCGTCTGCAGCCGGTTGCGGCTGGCCCGCGGCCCGGTCTCCTCGACGACGCGGCCGGCGTCGAGGTCTTCCTGCACGCTCGCCACCTCCAGGCGCAGGCCGAGAGCGGCGACGGTCTCGTCGCGGAACCGCAGCACCTCGTCGAAGTTGTGGCCGGTGTCGACGTGCAGCACGGGGAACGGCAGGGGCGCGGGCCAGAACGCCTTCGCGGCGGCGTGCAGCATCACCACCGAGTCCTTGCCGCCGGAGAACAACAGGACGGGGCGCTCGAAGGTCGCCGCGACTTCGCGGAAGACGTGCACGGCCTCCGCTTCGAGCGCGGCCAGGTGCGAGAGCTCGTACGAGGTCACGGACACCGGAAAAAAGTAGAACATGTTCTTGTCATCGGTCAAGCGGTGGGGGACCCTGGGGGCATGGACCTGGTCGTACTCGAAGAGATCAAGCGGCTGAAGTACCGGTACCTGCGCGGGGTGGACCTGAAACTGTGGGACGAGGTGGCCGGCACGTTCACCGCCGACGCCACGGCGAACTACGGGACGCACGCCGTGGGCGGGGACGGGAAGCAGTTCGAAGGCCGCGACGCCATCGTCGGATTCCTCACCCAGAGCCTCGGTAACGGCATCATCACCGTGCACCACGCGACTCAGCCCGAAATCGACGTCGACGGCGACACCGCGACCGGGCGGTGGTCGTTCACCGACCGGGTGATCGTGCCCGACCACAAGGTGATCATCGAAGGTGCCGCGTTCTACGAAGACACCTACCGCCGCGAGAGCGACGGCGCCTGGCGGATGTCGCACATCGGGTACGTCCGTACCTACGAATCGATGACGTCCTTCGACGCCATCCCGGGCTTCAAGCTGATCGCCAACCGCTGGGCCGTTCCGGCATGATCGAGAACGAGTTCTCGTTGACCCGGTCGTTCGCCGACGCCATCGTCGAGGCCGAAAAGCTCATCGCCGGAGCCCCGCCGGCGCAGACCGAGCAGGGCCTGCTCGAGGGGTACGACTACCTCGCGGGCAGCGTCCGGGCGTCGCTGCAGATGGCCTGGGCCTACCAGCGCGACTTCCCGTACTTCACCGCGTCCACCGGGCCCTACACGAAGATGGGCCTGGACAACCCGGACACGCTGTACTTCAACGCGAACATCCGCGCCGATCGCGAGTACCTCGTCACCGGGGTCCGCGGCACCACCGCCGACCTGAGCTTCCAGGTCCTCAACGGCGACTACTCGCCGGTGGAGGTGCCCGACAGCCTCGCCGCGTTCGACGACCGGGCGATCGAGATCGGCCCGGACGGCCGGTTCGAGCTGCGGTTCGGCCCGGCTCGCGAGAACCCGGGGCCGAACTACTTCGTCCTCGGCGAGGGCTCGTCGATGCTCGTGGTCCGCGAGGTCCACAGCGACTGGGCCACCGAACGCCGCGGCGAGATCCGCATCCGGTGCGTCGACACCGCGGGTCAGGCGCCGCCGGTGCCGGACCGCTCCGCGCTGGCCAAGCGCTACGGCGTCACCGGCAAGATCCTGCTGAGCCGGCTCAAGACGTTCCTGGCCTTCCCGAAGTGGTTCTACGACAACCTGCCGGTGAACACGATGACCGAGCCGCGCTCGACCCCGGGCGGGCTCACCACCCAGTTCTCCTCCGCCGGGCACTACGAGCTCGGCGCCGAAGAGGCGATGATCGTCACCGTGCCGCGCTGCGCGGACGCGCCGTACCAGGGCATCCAGCTCGGCAGCCTCTGGTACGTCTCGCTCGACTACGTCAACCACCAGACGAGCCTCACCGCCGACCAGGCCCGCGTCGACCCGGACGGCAAGATCCGGTTCGTGCTCGCCGAGCGCGACCCCGGCCTGGCGAACTGGCTGGAGCTGACCGGGCACGAGCGGGGGTACGTGCAGATCCGCTGGCAGCGGCTCGCCCGCGACCTCGGCCCGGACGACGGCCCGGTCGTCGAGGTGGTCAAGACCGACGAACTGCCCGACCGGCTGCCCTACCACGCCGAAGCGCGCGTGACGCCGGAGCAGTGGACGGCGAGGATCGCGGCTCGGCAGGACGCCGTCGCCGCCCGGATGCTGGGGTGAGCGTGGAGAACGTGCTGCAGGGCAAGGTGGTCGTCGTCTCGGGGATCGGGCCCGGGCTCGGCCGGTCGATCGCCGTGCGCAGCGCGCAGGCGGGCGCGGACGTCGTGCTCGCCGCGCGCACCGAGTCGCGGCTCGCCGAGGTCGCGAAGGAGGTGACCGACCTCGGCCGCCGGGCGGTCGCGGTCCGCACCGACATCGACGACGCGGACTCCGCCGCGAACCTGGTGAGCGAGGCCGTCGAGGCGTTCGGCCGGGTGGACACGGTGGTGCACAACGCCTTCGCCGTCCCGCCGCTGACCGACCTGGCCGAGGTGGAGTTCGACGCCGTCCGCGCGGGCTTCGAGACCGCGGCCATCTCCGTGCTCCGGCTGACCCGGCTGTTCCTGCCCGCGCTCAAGGAGAGCAAGGGCTCGCTGGTGATGATCAACTCCGCCGTGCTGCGGCACTCGCGGCGCACGTTCGGTGCCTACAAGATGGCGAAGTCGGCGCTGCTTTCGCTGTCCCAGAGCCTCGCCAGCGAGCTGGGGCCGGACGGCGTGCGCGTCAACACCGTGGCGCCCGGGTACATCTGGGGCCCGAACCTCCAGTGGTACTTCGGCTACCTCGCCAAGGAACGCGGCATCACGCCGGAAGAAGTCTACGCCGAGACGGCGTCCACAACAGACCTGCGCAAGCTGCCGGAGCCCGACGAAATCGCCGACGCGGTGGTGTTCCTCGCCTCGCCGATGGCGCGCGCGATCACCGGGCAGTGCCTCGACGTCAACGGCGGCGAGTACCACCACTAGGAGGATCGATGCTTCCCGGCCGCGAAGACGTGGGCACCGCCGAGGACCTGCACGCCTCGGCGTCGAAGCTCACCGGGCTCGACGACTTCGGCGCCGACGAGTACCTCGAAGGCCTCCGCGTGCTGCTGGAGTCGTACGAGGCGGACGAAGAACTGACGCCGTACGGCAACAAGGTGCACCGGGCGTTCCTGCGCGGCGCGCTCGTGGCGCGGCTGCTCAGCGAGGCGTCGTGGAAGCAGAACCCGGGGTACGCGGACGTCCGCCTGGAACGCCCGATCTTCGTCACCGGGCTGCCGCGCACCGGCACGACCGCGCTGCACCGGCTGCTCGCCGAGGACCCCGCGCACCAGGGGCTCGAAGTGTGGCTCGCCGAGGTCCCGCAACCGAGGCCGCCCCGCGAAACGTGGGCGGGCAACCCGATCTTCCGGGGGATCCAGGCCGGCTACGAACGCCACCACGTCGAGCACCCGGAGTTCATGGGTGTGCACCACATGTCCGCCGACCAGGTGGAGGAGTGCTGGCAGCTGCTGCGCCAGTCGATGCGGTCGGTGTCCTTCGAATGCCTCGCGCACCTGCCGCGGTACTCGCGCTGGCTGGCCAAGCAGGACTGGACCGACGCCTACGCCCGGCACAAGCGCAACCTGCAGCTGATCGGGCTGCCGGACGCGGGCAAGCGCTGGGTGCTCAAGAACCCCAGCCACCTCTTCGCGCTGGACGCGCTGATGGCGAACTACCCGGACGCGCTGGTGATCCAGACGCACCGGGCGCCGAGCACGATCATGGCGTCGATGTGCAGCCTGGCCGAGAAGGCCGCGGACGGCTGGTCCGCGAAGTTCCGCGGCGAAGTGATCGGGCGCGGGCAGCTCGACCTGTGGGCACGCGGCGCCGACGAGTTCGGCTGGGCCCGCGCGCGCCACAACCCGGCGCAGTTCTTTGACGTCCGCTACGAGGACTTCGTCGCGGACCCGATCGGCACGGTGTCCACTGTGTACGACCACTTCGGACTGGAGTTCACCCCGGAGGCGCGGGCGGCGATGACGGCGGTGCACGGGGCGAGCCGGACCGGGGAGCGGAAACCGGTGCACCGGTACCGCCTCGCGGACTTCGGCTTGACGGCCGAGGAGGTCGACGAGCGCTTCGCGAGCTACCTGTCAGCCCACGGCTCGTGAGTGGTAAGGCGGGTTAGAACCCGCCTTACCACTCACGACAAGCCGCGGCAGGGGGCGGTGATGAGGTTCAGGACTTCGTCCATCGCCGGCCCGGCGGCCATCTCTTCCGCCAGCTCCCGCGCTCGGGTGCGGTAGCGCGGGTCGTCGAGGACGGTGCGGACGGCCCGCCGCAGCGTCCGCGGCGAGGCCGAGGCACGGGCTCGGCCGATCCCGGCCCCGGACCAGGTGACCCGGGCGGCGACCTCGCGCTTGTCTTCGCTCGCCCCGACCACGACCAGCGGCACGCCGTAGCGGAGGGCGTGGTTGACGCCGCCGTACCCGCCGTTGCTGACCACGGCGGCGCAGCGGGGGAGCAGCTCGTCGTAAGGCAGGAACCCGGCCACCCGGACGTTCTCCGGCAGCGGGCCGGGCCGCAGGGGCGCGCCGCACGTCGTCGCCACGACCAGGACGTCCTCACCGGCCAGCGCCTCGATGGTGGGCTCGACGAGCCGGCTCAGGTCGTCGTTCGCGACCGTCCCCTGGGTCACGTGCACCACCGGCCGGCCGCCGGCCAGGTCGGCCCACCACGGCGGCAGCGGGTGCTCGCTCGCCGCGCTGACCGTCGTCGGCCCGATGAAGTGCAGCGGCACCCCGGGGCGCGGGTACTCGAAGCCCGGGCAGGTCATCTGGAGCACGCCGTCGCTGTGCAGGGGCCAGTCAGTGAAGAGCATGCCCGGGTCGCCGCCGAGCAGGTCTTCCGCCAGTTTCTGCGCGGGCCCGGTCACCCACGGCGCCAGCGTCCGGAGGATCGCGCCGCTGACCGCGTGTCCGGGCGGGCCGGTCGGCACCGGCGGCATGAACGGCAGGAACCCCAGTGTCAGCAGGCGTGGCCGCCGCTCGCGCCGGACCAGGGCCAGCCCGGCCATCATCAGCGGGTCGCACAGCACGACGTCGGCCGGCTGCCGGTCGATCACGCTCAGCTGGTGGGGCATCGCGCGGACGAAGTGGGCCAGCTCGAAGCGGGCGAGTTTCAGGCCTCGCAGCCCAGCGCGGCCGGGGATCGTGCCGTCCAGGTCGGTCTCGTCGAAGTCGGCCTCGGGTGGCAGGAGTTCGACGGTGGTGCCCAGCTTCTCGAACGTCTCCCGGTAAAGCGCACCGGTGACGACGGCGACCTCGTGGCCGGCGGCGACCAGCGCCTCGACGATCGGTTTGGTCGGCCCGACGTGCCCGCGGGCGGGCTGCACGCAGACGAGTACCCGGGTCATGGCTCCCCCTTTGATCGATACGCTGTACTATCGAATTAATGACGATACCCGAAGGTTCGCGGCGCCGGTACGAATCACCGGTGCGCGAAGCCCGAGCCCGGCGCACCCGGGCCCATGTGGTGGCGACGGCGGGGAAGTTGTTCGCTTCGCGTGGCTACGCGGGCACGAGCATGCGGCAGATCGCCGCGGAGGCCGGGGTGAGCCTGGAGACGGTGACGCAGACGGGCCGCAAGCCGGAGCTCCTGATCGCCGCGTTCCGCGACGGCTTCGCGGGCGACCCGGACGCGGTGAACCTGGATGCCCTGGCGGGCCCGGCCGGACCGGCCGACCTGCCGTCGGTGGTGGCACGGGTGGCGGCGGGGGTGCGCAGGTCGTTGCCGATCTGGCGCGCGTTCACCACAGCGGCGGCGGCCGACCCGGCGGTGGCGGCGGTCCGCGCGGAGCAGGCGGTGGTGCGCCGGGCGGAGATCGCCGAGCGCCTGGTGGCGGCGGGGCTGGCCGGTGGCGGGGCGATCGGCCGCCTGGCCGACGCGATCGGGTTGATCATGTCCCACGAGGCGTACGACCACTTGACCGAGGTGTGCGGCTGGGCGCACGAGGAGTACGTGGCCTGGGCGGTGCTGGCGGTCCCGGCGCAGCTGTCGCTCGACTGGGAGTGAGCGCGTCAGCCCGCGGCGGCCTGCAGGCCGCGGGTTCCGATGCCGCGCAGCACTTCCACCCGCTCCGCACCCGGGCGGCTCAGCACCCAGCTCGACCCCGGCACCGCCTTCGCGCGCTTCTTCAGCGGCGCCAGCAATCGCGAAACCTCGTGGTACGACCCGATCGCCCCGCTCGCGCAGACCAGCGTCGCCAGCGACACCGTCACCGGCCGCCCCTCCGCCGACCACGCGCGGTCCAGCAACGCCCCCGCCACCGTGGCGATCTCGTCGACGTCGCACACCACCAGGAAGTCGTCGCCGCCCACGTGGCTCACGCGCATCCGCCGCAGGCCGCCGGCCAGCTCGGTCAGTGCCGCGCCCAGCTCGCGGATCAGGTTGTCGCCCGCCGCGAAACCCGCCGTGTCGTTGATCGCCTTGAAGCTGTCGATGTCCAGCCAGGCCGCGACGAACGGCTCGCCGATCGTGATGCGGCGGGCGACGTCGCGGGCGATCGTGTCGCTGCCCGGCAAGCGCGTCAGCGGGTTCAGCGCCGCGGCCGCCTCGACCTTCGCCTCGGCCACGCCGCGGACCACCTCCGTCACCAGCACCACGCCGAGGCAGCGGCCGAGCTCGTCGACCACGACCACGTCGTCGCCCGTGCGGCCCCAGTCGGCGTCGGTGACCAGCTCGAGGAACTCCATCGCGCCGGCGCGGGCCTCGATCGTGTGCGGGGTGTCCGCGAGCCGGGCCGCCGGGCGCTTCGCGTGCAACGCGTGCCCGTACGGGCCGGTGACGGCCACCAGGAACCGGGTCCGGTCGACCGACCAGCGCGGCCGGTGCAGCTCGTCCACGCCGACCACGCCCGAAGGCG
Source organism: Amycolatopsis sp. CA-126428 (assembly GCF_002904335.1). GTDB lineage: Bacteria > Actinomycetota > Actinomycetes > Mycobacteriales > Pseudonocardiaceae > Amycolatopsis. The sequence goes on from NZ_PPHF01000019.1 coordinate 133,056, forward strand.
CGTCCGCCGCCGCGAGCACCGCGCGGACTTCGTCGCACGTCGCCGTTTCCGGCAGGGTCGTCGCCGGGCGGAGGAAGTCGCCGACGCACGGTGCCGGCGCCCCGCTCGAGGGACGGCCGCGGGTGAGCAGGGCCGGCGCGGGCCCGGCGGCGGTCGGCGGCGCGAGCAGGTGTCCCTGCGCGATCCGGACGCCCAGGCCGCGGACGGCGTCGAGCTGCGCGTCGGTCTCCACGCCGGTCGCGACGAGCCGGGTACCGGTGCGGTTCGTGTAGTGCAGCAGCGCCTCGACCACCGCGGCCGACGCCGGGTCGTCCGGCAGCCCGCGCAGCACGGTCCGGTCGAGCTTCACCAGGTCGACCGGCGCCTCGACCAGCAGGCCCAGCGGCAGGTCGCCGCGTCCGAGACCGTCGAGCGCGAGCCGGAAGCCGAGTTCGGTGAGCTCGCGCAGGCCGGCGAGCGCGCGGCCGGCCGGCAGCGCCGCGAACGGCGGCCCGATCTCCAGCACGACGTCGCGGGTGCGGCGGCCCGCGTCGCCGAGCTCTTCGAGGAGGTCGTCGTACATCGCCGGTGGCGCGGCCAGGGTGCGGGCGGAGAGGTTCAGGTGCAGGGAGAGCGACGTCGGGTTTTCGGCGTCCTGCCGGACGGCGGCCACCGCGAGCCCGAGGTCGGCCTCGGCGAGCCGGCCGTCGCGGCGCGCCTGGGCGAGCAGTTCGGGGACGGTGCCGCGGCCGGGCCTGGCCAGCGCTTCGTGCGCCACGACACCTCCCGTGTGGAGGCTGTACAGCGGCTGGAAGGCGAAGCGGACCGCGCGTGGCGACTTCACGGCCCCGATCGTCGCGGGTCGCGCGGCGCAGCGGAACCGATGTCGGCTGATGTTCACCGGGGATTACCCACATCGGCGTAGCTGTTTCAGCCTTGACTTATATAAGTCGAAGCTTGTAGTTTGGCCAGGTGCACGCGTTCGACGTCCTCGGCGACCCGGTCCGCCGCCGGATCCTCGAGTTGCTGGCCGGCGGCGAGCGGGCCGCCGGCGCGGTGACCGAGGTGATCCGGGCCGAGTTCGGCATCTCGCAGCCGGCCGTCTCCCAGCACCTGAAGGTGTTGCGGGACAACGGTTTCGCGGTCGTCCGCCAGGACGGGACGAGGCGGCTGTACGCGGTCGGCCACGCCCCGCTGCGGGACGTCGACGACTGGCTCGGCAAGTTCCGCCGGTACTGGACGCCACCGCTGGACGCGCTGGCCACCGAAATCGCCCGGGGCAAGCGGGCCCGGCGCCACCCCGAAGAAGGAGAAGGCTCGTGATCGACGTCAGCCACCAGATCAGCGCCGTCCGCCGGACGCTCGGCGACCGGGTGCTCGAGGGGAAGGAGGCCCGCGTCCTCACGATCAGCCAGGTCTACGACACCGATGTCGACGACCTGTGGGACGCCTGCACGAACCCCGAGCGCATCCCGCGCTGGTTCCTGCCGGTCAGCGGGGAGCTGAAGCTCGGCGGGAAGTACCAGCTGGAGGGCAACGCGGGCGGCACGGTCGAGCGCTGCGACCCGCCGAAGAGCTTCGCCGCGACGTGGGAGTTCGGCGGCAACGTCAGCTGGATCGAGGTCCGCCTGACGCCGGAGGGGCAGGGCACGCGGTTCGAGCTGGAGCACGTGGCGCACGTCGACGAGCGCTGGGACGAGTTCGGCCCGGGCGCGGTCGGCATCGGCTGGGACGGGGCGCTGGTCGGCCTGGTCCTGCACCTGTCCGCGCCGGGCACGGCCGTCGACCCGGAGGCGGCGATGGCGTGGATGATGTCGGCCGACGGCATCCGTTTCATGACGGCTTCGAACGAGGCCTGGTACGAGGCCGACGTCGCGGCGGGCGCGGACCCGGCCCAGGCCCGCGCGGCCGCCGATCGCACGCTGAAGGCGTACACGACTCCGCCGGAGGGTTAACGGTCGTCGTACTTGACCGCCGTCAGGGTGATCACCGCGTCGGCGGGGACCTCCGTGCCGGGCGCCGGGTCCTGGCCGGTCTGGCGCCAGTTGCGGTCGATCACCAGGGCGCGGCCCTGGCCGGTGCCGTCGACCTCGCGCAGGTTGTAGAGGCCGGCGCGCTGCATCGCGTTCTGGGCGTCCTGGTGGTTCATGCCGGAGACGTCCGGGACCTTGATCAGCTTCGCCGTCGCCGAGGCCGAGGTCGTCACCGAGGTCGCTGTCGAGGTCGAGGTCGTCGTGCCGGGTGAGCCGGGCGGGGTGCCGCACGAGGCCGTGGTGAAAGCGAGCGCCGCCAGTGTCGTGACCATCCGTCGGGACATGCCTCCGGGGTACCCACGCGCCTGCCCGCCGTTCAGGTGAACCTGCGGATAAGGTCGGGCGCATGGATCAGGAGACCGACCCGCGGACGGCCCGGCGCGATCCCGTGGCGAACGTCGGCGGGTTCACCGACCTGGCGACCAGCCCGTTCCGGATCGACCGCGACCGGATCGCCGCGTCGCCGTTCTTCGCGCGGCTCGGCGGGGTGACGCAGGTCGTCAGCGCCGCCGGCGCCGGGCTGCTGCACAACCGGCTCACCCACAGCCTCAAGGTCGCGCAGGTCGCGCGGGCCATCGCCGAGCGCGTCACCAGCGGGCCGGACGCCGGGCTGGCCGACAAGCTCGGCGGCTGCGACCCCGACGTCGCCGAGGCCGCCGCGCTCGCCCACGACCTCGGGCACCCGCCGTTCGGGCACCTCGGGGAGCAGACGCTCGACCGGATCGCCCGCCACCGCTTCGGCCTCGCCGACGGCTTCGAGGGCAACGCGCAGACGTTCCGGATCATCACCACGACCGACGTGCGGGGGCCGTCGGCGATCGGGCTGGACCTGACCGCCGCGGTGCGCGCCGCCGTCCTCAAGTACCCGTGGCTGCGGCTGCACCACCCCGCGCCGCACCCGTCCGAGCTGGCGGTGCCCCCGCGCGGGGCGGCCGAGCCGGACGGCCTGCCGGGCACCGGCGCGGCCAAGTTCTCCGCCTACGCCACCGAACTCGACGACTTCGAGCAGGCGCGCGCGGCCTTCGCGGGCCGCGTCGAAAGCTGGCAGCAGACGGTCGAAGCGTCCGTGATGGACACGGCCGACGACATCGCCTACGCCATCCACGACCTGCAGGACTTCCACCGCATCGGCGTCCTGCAGCACGCGCCGGTCGCCGCGGAGCTGGGGGAGTGGCTCGAGCACGCGGGGGAGCTGGCGTCGCTGGACGACGAGACGCTGCACGCGGAGCTGCGCCGCCCGGGCCGCTCGCTCGAACGCCTCCGCCGCCGCATGCACGCCAAGGACGCCTGGATAGTCGACGACGACGCGTTCGCCGCCGCGGTCGCGCGGGTGCGCGCGGAGCTGGTCGACGGGCTCCTGGCCGGCGAGTTCGACGGCTCGATCGAGGCGGAGCAGGCCACGGCGGCGTTTTCCGCGAACTGGACGGCCCGCCTGGTCGACGGCGTGTTCCTGCTGCCCTCGCCGTCCACCCGCACCGGGCACGTCTCGCTGCGGCCCGCCCAGTGGCACGAGGTCCAGGTGCTGAAGTTCGTGCACCGCCGGTTCGTGCTGCTGCGCCCCGACCTCGCGCTGCACCAGCGCGGCCAGGCGGGGGTGGTGACGAGCCTGGTCGACGCGCTCGACGCGTGGCTGCTCGACCGCGACGAGGTGTCCCGGTTGCCACGCCGGCTGCACGACCTGGTCGAGCTGGCCCGGGCGGAGTACGCCGGGCTGGCGCGCTCGGCACCGGAGCTGCTGGTGGGGGCGACGGGCGAGCCGGTGACGGGAGCGGACGCGGTGCGCGGGCTCGCGCGCGGGCGGGCGGTGGTCGACTTTGTGGCCTCGCTGACTGATAAGCAGGCGGTGACGCTGTTGGATGCGCTGTCCGGGCGGGCTTCGCAGCCGTGGTCGGATTCGTTCGTGCTCTGAGCGGGGTGGTCGGGGGGCTGGGCTGAGGCCGGATTCGGGTTCGCTCGGGCGCCGCGCTGCCGCGCACCGCGCACCGCATCGCCTCCCGCTGCGCGCCGCACCCTGCCCACCGCCCGCCTCGGACTGCGCCCGCCGCGCGCCGCATCGCCCTAGGGTGCCGCATGCCCCCGGCACCGCCGCACCGCGCCCGCACCGCCGCGCCCCGCACGGCCACGCCCCCGCCCGCGATGCCGCGCACCGCACCCGCCGCCCACCGCACCGCCGCCGCCCATGTGCCGTAACGAACTTCGCCCGTGGCTTCCCCGGTTGCACAGTCCGGTCTGGCGCTTGTGGACTTCCCACTCCGTGGTCACCCTTGCCGACCGTGGTGGGACGATCATTTGTCCGCTGCGTGTCCGGTGACCGGTTCACCGCTGCGCTGAACGGCCTACGTCATCCGTCCCATTCCGGAAATTATCCGTCCTTTGTCACTCGAACGGCTGATGTTTACGGAGAACTACCGGTACTTGACTGGGTCCCGCCGGTGATCACCGGCGTCGGTCAGCGTGAGTCGGGGCACGCGCCTGGAGAATCGGAGGGCGCCCGTGCGCCGTACCCGTTCCAACAGATCGAGATCCACTGTGCTCACTGCCGGAGCCGCGGCACTGCTCGCCGCGCTCGGGCTGGTTTCCCCGCCTGTCGCGGGGGCCGCACCCGCGTCCGGTCCGGACGCGTTCAGTGAAACCGCGCAACAGCAAATCGCCGCCCTGCAGGCGGTCAAGGCGGGCCGCACCGCCGCTGAGTCCAAACTGGACAGCAAGCTGCTCGTCGCCGCCAAGGGCGTGGGGAAGCAGCTGAACGCACTGCAGTCCGGGGCCGCCGTTTCCGCGGCCGGGACCGTCCTGGTCGACATCCGCGCGAGCAAGGTCTCGCCGGACCTCCTCGCCGGGCTCACCAAGGCCGGTGCGGGCATCCGCGCGGTGTCCGACCGCTACGGCAGCGTCCGCGCCGAGGTGCCGCTCGGCAAGGTCGGCGAGATCGCCGCGCGCGGGGACGTCAAGCGCGTCGAGCAGGCCGACCAGGCGATGACCGCCCGGGAACTGGCCACGCCGGCGACGACGCCGGAAAAGACCGAGACCAAGCAGCAAAAGGCCGACCGCATCGCCGGCGAGCTGCAGAAGGCCGTCAGCGCCAAGACCCAGCGCAGTGCGGCCGCGGCCGCGCCGCTGGTCAGCGAAGGCGACCGGGCCCACAACGCCGACCTCGCGCGCCAGCAGTTCGGCGTCACCGGTGTCGGCGTCAAGGCGTGCGCCCTGTCCGACGGCGTCGACTCCCTGGCCGCTTCGCAGGCCAAGGGCGAACTCCCGCCGGACGTCGACGTCATCGCCGGCCAGGAGGGCGAAGGCGACGAGGGCACCGCGATGCTCGAGATCATCCACGATCTCGCGCCCCGCGCCGCGCTCGGCTTCGCCTCGGCGTTCAACTCGGACGCCAGCTTCGCGGACAACATCCGCAAGCTGCGCTTCGAGTCGCACTGCGACGTCATCGTCGACGACGTCATCTACTTCAAGGAATCGCCGTTCCAGGACTGGATCATCGCCCAGTCCGTGAACGACGTGACCGCCGACGGCGCGCTGTACTTCTCGTCCGCCGGCAACGAAGGCAACGTCGCCAGCGGCACCGCCGCGCACTGGGAAGGCGACTTCGTCGACTCCGGCAAGTCGGTCGGCAAGTTCGCCGGCACCGCGCACAACTTCGCCGGCGCGGCGGGCAACCAGATCTACGAGCCCATCTCGAACGCGTCCTCGGCCGGCGTCCCGGTGACGCTGCACTGGTCGGACCCGCTCGGCGCGTCCGCCAACGACTACGACCTCTACCTGCTCAACTCCGCGGGGGCCGTGGTCAGCTTCAGCCAGAACGTCCAGGACGGCACCCAGGACCCGTACGAGATCCTGCAGACGCCGACCTTCGGCGGCACCGGGCTGCGCCTGGCGGTCGTGAAGTTCTCCGGGGCGAACCGCTACCTGTCGCTTTCGGCGCTGCGCGGCCGGTTCTCCGACTCGGCCGACGGGCTCAAGGCCTACAACACCCCGGGCGTGACGGTCGGCCACTCGGCCGCGCGGGACGCCTTCAGCGTCGCGGCGGCCCCGGCGGCCAAGGCGTTCGGCCGGGCCCTGGAGCCGGGCGACCCGGCCAACCCGGCGGGCCCGTACCCGGGCTCGTTCAGCGGTGCCACCAAGGCCGAGCGGTTCACCTCCGACGGTCCGCGTCGCGTGTTCTACGAGGCGAACGGCACGCCGATCACCCCGGGCAACGTGTCCTCGACCGGTGGTGAGGTCCGGAACAAGCCGGAGATCACCGCGGCCGACGGCGTGCAGACCAGCGTGAGCGGGTTCAACCCGTTCTTCGGCACCTCGGCCGCCGCTCCGCACGCGGCCGCCATCGCCGCGCTCGTGCTGTCCGGCAACCCCGGCCTGCCGCCCGCGGAGGTGCGGGAAGCGCTGATCAACACCGCGATCGACATCGAGACCCCGGGTCGCGACAACTTCACCGGGTCCGGCGTCATCCTCGCGGACAAGGTGCTGGCCTACACCGGCGCCAGCCCGCAGCCCCTCGCGGTGGCGAAGCAGCCGACGGTCACCCCGGCCGACGGCGGCTCGGCGCTCGACCCGGGCGACACCGCCAAGGTGACGCTGCCGGTGACCAACGACGGTGACGGCACGGCGGTGTCCACCAGCGTCGTGCTCACCAGCCCGACCCCGGGTGTCACCGTGGCGCCCCGCTCGAAGTCCTACGGCACCATCAGCCCGGGACAGACCGGCGTGAACGACTTCACCATCACCGTTCCGGCGAGCCAGCAGCTCGGCGTGCCGGTGGTGCTGAACGCCCGCGTCACCTTCGCCGGGGCGCACTCGCCGACGACGACGTCCTTCGCGCTCCCGGTCGGCACCCCGTCGCCGGTCGCGCAGGACTTCGCCTACGCCGGCGCGCCGGTGGCGATCCCGGACAACAGCCCGGTCGGGGCATCGGTGACCATCCCGGTCACCGGGGTCGGCCGCGCGTCCAAGGTGACGTTCTCCGTGGACGGCACCACGTGCAGCACCGATCCGACCTCGACGACGGTGGGGCTCAACCACTCCTACGTCGGTGACCTGATCGGCACGCTGACGTCGCCTTCGGGCGCGAAGGCCACGGTGTTCCAGCGCAACGGCGGCTCGGGCAAGAACCTGTGCCAGGTCGTCTTCGCCGACAACGCGGCGGCGGCGTTCAGCACGGTGACCTCCGCCAACGCGCCGTTCACCGGTTCGTGGCGGCCGACGCAGGCCCTGACCGGCAACCTCGCCGGCGCGGCGGCCGACGGCACGTGGACGTTCGGCGTGGTCGACGCGGCGGGCGGCGACGCCGGCTTCATCCGTTCGGTCGCGCTGCACATCAACGGCTTCGTGCAGCCCCCGGCGGCCGGCGCGCCGTCGAACGTGCGGAGCGTGACGAACAACGGTCCGGTGCACCCGCTGTAACGCACCACCAGCAGTACGGGGCCGTCGCGGTGATCGCGGCGGCCCCGTACCGTTTTCCCCGTGAAGCCACGGGAAGTCGCGGGCGGCGGGCGGGCGGTCGAGGTACCGCCCGAGCGGCTGGCCGGGTTCTTCACGCGGTTCGCCGAGCGGCACGGCGGGATCACGGCGACCTCGGGAACGGCGCACGAGGTCCGCGTGACCGCGGCCGACGGCACCTCCGCGACCGCCGCGGTCCCGTTCGGGCCACTCGGAGAACCGTCCGTGGCCGGGCTCGTCGCCCACGCGCTGGTGCCGCGGCGCATCGCGCTCGTGGTGGTGCGGCGGGGGAGTCACAGCGTCGGGATCGCGCGGAACGGCCGGATCGAGGTCTCGCGCACCGACCGGCACCTCGTGCAGGGCCGTTCCGCCGCGGGCGGCTGGTCGCAGCAGCGCTTCGCCCGGCGTCGCGCGGGGCAGGCCCGGCACGCGCTCCAGGACGCGGCGAAAGACGTCTTCGAAGTGCTCGTGCCCCGGCTGTCCGAAGTGGATGCCGTGGTGCTCGGAGGTGACCGGCGCGCGCTCGACGAGCTGCGCGAGGACCGCCGGTTGGCCCCGCTGTTCTCCCGTGCGGAAGCCCGCGTGCTGGACGTCGGCGAACCGAGCCGGGCCGTGCTCGAGGAGGCCGCCGTCCGCGCGCTGTCCGTGCAGGTCACGCTGCGCGACGGGTGAGTCCGCACACGTCCGGAAAATCCGCTGGCGCCCAGCCCGTACACTGGGTTCCGTGGATATCCAGCTGGAGTGACGCCGCGGCCCGAGCGGCCGCCTGACGCTGTCCTCCAAAACGCTCCCTTCTCGAGCGCTGTCCTCCGTTCACCCCCGTCCACGGGAGTTTCCTTGATCACGGCCACCGGCCTTGAGCTGCGCGCGGGCTCGCGCATCCTGCTCAACGGCGTCACCCTCCGCATCCAGCCCGGCGATCGCATCGGCCTCGTCGGCCGCAACGGCGCGGGCAAGACCACCTCGCTGAAGGTCCTCGCCGGCGAAGGCGAGCCGCACGCGGGCGACGTCCGCCGCACCGGCGAGCTCGGCTACCTGCCGCAGGACCCGCGCGAAGGCGATCTGTCGGTCACGGCGAAGGACCGCGTGCTCTCCGCGCGTGGTCTGGACAAGCTGATGCGCGACATGGAGAAGGCGCAGGCCTCGATGGCCGAGCTCGTCGACGAGGCCGCGCGCGACAAGGCCATCAACCGCTACGCCCGCCTCGAAGAGCGCTTCGCCTCCCTCGGCGGCTACGCCGCGGAGAGCGAAGCCGCGCGGATCTGCTCCAACCTGGGCCTCGCCGACCGCGTCCTCGCGCAGACGCTGGGAACGCTTTCCGGTGGCCAGCGCCGCCGCGTCGAGCTGGCGCGGATCCTGTTCGCGGCGGCCGAAGCCGGCGCCGGCGGCAAGTCCGAGACGATCCTGCTGCTCGACGAGCCGACCAACCACCTCGACGCCGACTCCATCAACTGGCTGCGCGGCTTCCTCAAGCAGCACGACGGCGGCCTGGTCGTGATCAGCCACGACGTCGAGCTGCTGGCCGACGTGGTCAACAAGGTGTGGTTCCTCGACGCCACCCGCGGCGAGCTCGACCTCTACAACATGGGCTGGCAGCGCTACCTCGACGCGCGCGCCACCGACGAGAAGCGCCGCCGCCGTGAGCGCGCCAACGCCGAGAAGAAGGCGTCGGCCCTGCAGCAGCAGGCCGCGAAGCTCGGCGCGAAGGCGACGAAGGCCGTGGCGGCCAAGAACATGGCGCGCCGCGCCGAGCAGATGCTGTCCTCCCTCGAGGACACCCGCCACGCCGACAAGGTCGCCCGGATCAAGTTCCCGGAGCCCGCGCCCTGCGGCCGCACCCCGCTCACCGCCGAGGGTCTCTCGAAGTCCTACGGCTCGCTGGAAATCTTCACCGGCGTCGATCTCGCCATCGACCGCGGTTCGAAGGTCGTCGTACTCGGGCTGAACGGCGCGGGAAAGACGACTTTGCTCCGGCTCCTGGGCGGAATGGAAACCATGGACACCGGATCGGTCGTTCCGGGTCACGGATTGCGCTTGGGGTATTACGCACAGGAACACGAAACTCTTGATCATGATGCGTCGGTGTGGGAAAACATCCGACATCTCGCTCCGGACACCGGTGCGCAGGAGTTGCGGAACCTGCTCGGCTCGTTCCTCTTCGCCGGTGAACAACTCGACCAGCCCGCCGGCACGCTTTCCGGTGGCGAGAAGACCCGGCTCGCGCTGGCGGGCCTGGTCTCCAGTGCTGCCAACGTGTTGCTGCTCGACGAGCCGACGAACAACCTCGACCCGGCCAGCCGCGCCCAGGTCCTGGACGCTTTGCGCAGCTTCGCCGGTGCCGTCGTCCTGGTGACGCACGACCCGGGAGCGGTCGAGGCGCTGGAGCCCGAGCGGGTCATCCTGCTGCCCGACGGGACCGAGGACCACTGGTCGGCGGACTACCTCGAACTTGTCCAGCTCGCCTGAGGCGTGCGTCCATTCGGGTGCAAGATCACTCGCCGTAGAGCACTGGAATGGCCCAATGTGATCGCAATTTCGGCTGTTTCGCGTCTGTCGTCTGGCATTCCGGCGCTCAGTGTTCGATCATTGCCCCGGCAGGGGCCGATATGTGGCCCAGAACACTCTCGGCGGGAAGGCGATCGACGTGGCTGATCTCAAGAAAGGCGCGCGGATCACCGGCAACACGCGCGACAAGCTAGCCGCTGACCTGAAGAAGAAATACGAGAAGGGCTCGAGCATCCGGGCGCTCGCGGAGTCGACGGGGCGGTCCTACGGGTTCGTCCACCGGGTGCTGTCGGAGTCCGGCGTCCAGCTGCGGGGGCGTGGCGGGGCCACCAGGGTCAAGAAGAAGTAGTCGCGGACTGCTGCGCGGGGGGCGCAGCGGGAACTTCGGCCACGCGGAACGCCAGGTGGGCCCCGAGCAGGACCAGCGGGTACACCAGGTAGCCGTACCGGGTGGCCGGGGTGAGCAGGATCAACGCGCCGAGTCCGACGGCGGTGCGCAGGAGTGCGCCGGAGCCGTTCGCGGGGGGCCGGCGCACCAGCCAGACCACCATCGCCACGGCCGCGGCGCCGACGAGCACGAACGCCGCCACCTGGCCGACCGGGCCGGTCTCGGCGATCAGGTGGCCCGGCAGCGGGCTGGCCGCGGGCGATCGCACCACGCCCATCCCGAGCGGGAACCGCACGACGTGCTCGACGAACGCCGCCGGATCCACCAGGTACACCGGCAGGTGCAGGGCGGCCGTCGTCGCCACCAGCGCCGCCGCGAACCGGCCCAGCGCCGCCCAGTCGAGGCCCGTTCCGGGGCGATCCGGTCCCCGGCGCACCAGCACGAGCACCGCCAGCACGGCGGCCGCGGGCGCGACGATGAGCTTGGCGCTGACGACCAGCGCCAGCACCAGGCCCGACCAGGCGACCCGCCCGGTGGCCGCGAGCGCGCAGCTGAGCACCAGCAGGCCGACGATCGCCAGGTCCGGGCCGGCGACGGCCCAGGTGAGCGCGGTGAGCGGACAGGCCAGGGCGAGCTGCGCGGCGCCGACCGGCACCCGCGGCCACTTCAGCAGCTTCAGCGTGCCCAGCACGCACGCGCAGGCGGCCAGGGCGAACATCCAGCGGGCGTCGGTGAGCGCGTCGGTCAGCGGCGTGCCGCCGAACAGCGCCCGCGGCAGCCCGAAGATCGCCATGACCGGCCCGTACGGCGTGTAATCGTTTACCACGGGCGGCCGGCCGAGCGCGGTGACGTCGACGTACGGCGTTCCGTGGTGCAGCAGCAGATCCGCGGACCGCTCGATCACCCAGACCTCGGGCTGCGCGGCCCACGAGAACGGCGTGATCAGCCAGTCCACTCCGGTCAGGCGCCGAATCACCAGAAGCGCCAAGGGGAGGATCATCGCCAACAGGGCCACCGCGGCGATCCCGCACCAGCGTGAACCGGCTACGCCGCGCGGCGTACGCCCGCTTCGTGCGGACAGCAGCAGGTAGCCGCTGTGTGCCGCGCCGAAGCCGTACGCGACGGTGGCGAAGTTGCCCCAGACGCGGTAGCCGTAGAACTCGGACACCAGCGCGGTCGGCAGCGCGAAAGCCAGGCAGGCCAGGTAGAACCCCAGGTCCCAGCGCAGGGGGGCGGCCTCTTTGGTGCGCGACGGCGCCGTGAAGAGCCGGGCCGCGCGCCGCCATGCGGGCGCCTGGCCCACCTCCGTTCCCACGTCGCCAGGCTACCGAGGGGGCCGCCGCCCGGTTCAGCCGACGTCTCGCATGCGGGGCAGCAGCTTCGCGGCCGCTTCGGAGGCCGCGACGACGTCGTCGCGGCCGGTGGGCATCAGCACCAGCTCGGTGAATCCGGCCGCGAGGTAGCTCTGCGTGAGACGCAGGGCGCTGTCCGCGTCGGCCGGCAGCCGGAACTGCACGGCGCGGCGAACGGTCGCCGGATCACGGCCCACCGCCGCGCAGTGCGCGTCCAGGACGCGGGAAAGCCGTTGCAGCTCGGCGATTCCCGTTCCGGGCAGGGCCGCGTTGAGCCAGACGCCGGCGTGCTCGGCGACGACGCGGAGGCCGCGCTTTTCGCCGCTGCTGCCCAGCCACAGCGGGGGTTTCGGTCGTTGCACCGGCTTCGGATCGCTGATCGCGCCGGTGAGGCGGTAGTGGCGGCCTCGGTGGTCGGTGACCGGCTCGGTCCACAGGAGACGGAGGATTTCGCAGGTCTCGGCCAGCCTTTCCACGCGTTCCGCCGCCGGCGGCGTCGGCGTGCCCATCATCGCGTCGGTCAGGGTGTCGCCGCCCGCGCCGAGGCCGACGTCGAGCCGGCCGCCGGAGAGGTGGTCGACGGTCACGGCGATCTTGGCGAAGGTGCCCGGGTGCCGGTTGGTGTTGCCGGAGACCAGGCAGCCGATCCGCACCCGCTTCGTCGCTTCGGCCATCGCGGCCAGCAGGCTCCAGCCGTCGAAGACGTCACCGGTGCGATCGGGGCCCATCGGGGCGAGGTGGTCGAACACCCAGCAGCCGTCGAAGCCGGCGTCGTCGGCGATCGCCCAGATCTCGCGGAGCGCGGCGATGCCGATGTGCTGCTGGGGCGGTTTGAGCCCGACGGTGGTCATGGGGCACTCCTGATCGTCAGTAGATAAAATCATCAGCAAAACTGACGATCAGCGTAGGTGTAGAGTCTGCGCATGTCCAGCGCGCCCCTCGCCGTCACGCAGCGGCTCGGCTACCTGCTCAAGCACGCCCAGCTGCGGCTGGCCGAGCTGGCCGAGCCGCTGTACGCCCCGCTCGGCGTCACCGGCCGGCAGCTCGCGCTGCTCACGCTCTTCGGTGACGGGCCGGCGCGGTCGCAGCAGGACGGCGCGGGCCGGCTCGGCGTCGACCGGACGACGATGGTCGCGCTCGTCGACGAACTGGAGGCGAAGGGCCTGGTCCGGCGCGAGGTGGCGCCGGGTGACCGGCGCAAGCGCCTGGTGCTGCTGACTCCGGAGGGGGAGCGGGTCCGCGAGGCGGGGACGGAAGTCACGCGGCAGGCCGAGGCGCTCCTGCTGGAACCGCTGTCGGCCGAGGACGCCGAGCGGCTGCGCGCCGCCCTGCACCAGGTCGTTCGCGCGGAGTGAACGAGTTCGGGAAGCAACGGGACAGCGAGGGCGTTGTCCAGGTCATATCCGGCGAAAACCTCAGCTAAAGTAGAGGTTTCTGATCCTGGGGGTTTCCCGTGGACAACATGTGGGGGCTGTGGAGCTCGGCGATGCGCGCCGGCGACACCCCGAAGGCGCTCACCCGCGGCACGCTCAACCGCGTCGCGCGCTTCGCCCGGCCGCACTGGCGGCGCCTGCTGGCCTTCCTCGTGCTGACCGTGGTCTCGGCCGTGCTCGCCGTGTCGACGCCCGTGCTGGCGGGCAAGGTGGTCGACGCGATCGTCGGCGGCCACGACGTCACGCTGGTCATCTGGCTCGCCGTGGTGATCGCCGCGCTGGCCGTCGCCGACGCCGGGTTCGGCCTGATCGAGCGCTGGCAGTCCGCGCGCATCGGCGAGGGCATCATCTACGACCTGCGGCGCGCGGTCTTCGAGCACGTCCAGCGCATGCCGATCGCGTTCTTCACCCGCACCCGCACCGGGGCGCTGGTCTCCCGGCTCAACAACGACGTCATCGGCGCGCAGCGGACCTTCACCGCGACACTGTCGGGGCTGGTCACCAACGTCATCCAGCTGGCGCTGTCGCTGGCCGTCATGCTCACGCTGTCGTGGCAGGTCACGCTGATCGCGCTGGTGCTGCTGCCGATCTTCGTCATCCCCGCGCGCCGGCTCGGCCGCCGGATGGCCGGGCTGCAGCGGGAAGCCGCGGACCTCAACGCCGGGATGACCACGCAGATGACCGAGCGGTTCTCCGCGCCGGGCGCGACGCTGGTCAAGCTCTTCGGCCGGCCGGTGCAGGAAGCGGACGACTTCGGGGTGCGCGCGGGGCGCGTGCGGGACATCGGCGTCCGGACCGCGATGCTGACCCGCTGGTTCATGACCAGCCTGACCCTGGTTTCGGCGCTGGCGCAGGCGCTCGTCTACGGCCTCGGCGGTTACCTCGCGCTGACCGGCAAGCTCGCGCCCGGCACCGTCGTGGCGCTGGCGCTGCTGCTGACCCGGCTCTACGCGCCGCTGACCGCGCTGGCCAACGTCCGCGTCGACGTCATGACGGCGCTCGTGTCGTTCGAGCGGGTCTTCGAGGTGCTCGACCTGGAGCCGATGATCAAGGAGAAGCCCGACGCGCGTGCGCTTTCCGTCTCCGGGGGCGTCTCGGTCGAGTTCGCGGGAGTCCGCTTCGGCTACCCGGCCGCCGACCGGTACTCGCTGGCTTCGCTGGAGGACGTCGCCACGCTCGACCACCGCGGCGGGGAAGAGGTGCTGCACGGCATCTCGTTCCGGGCCGAGCCCGGGCAGATGGTCGCGCTGGTCGGGTCCTCGGGCGCGGGGAAGTCGACGATCGCGTCGCTGCTGCCGCGGCTCTACGACGTCGACTCCGGTTCGGTGCGGCTGTCCGATGTGGACGTCCGGGAGCTGACTTTCGCTTCCCTGCGGGAAACCGTCGGCGTGGTGACGCAGGACGGGCACCTCTTCCACGACACGATCCGGGCCAACCTGGCGTACGCGCGCCCCGGCGTCACCGACGACGAGATCTGGGAAGCGCTGGAGCGGGCCCGGCTGGGCGAGCTGGCGCGCTCGCTGCCCGACGGCCTCGACACGACGGTCGGCGAGCGCGGCTACCGCCTCTCCGGCGGCGAACGCCAGCGGCTGACCATCGCCCGGCTGCTGCTGGCCCAGCCCAAGGTCGTCATCCTGGACGAGGCGACCGCGCACCTGGACTCGGAGTCCGAAGCCGCCGTCGGCGAGGCCCTGACCCACGCACTGGCCGGCCGCACGGCCCTGGTCATCGCCCACCGGCTCTCGACGGTCCGCGCGGCCGACCAGATCCTGGTCCTGGAACACGGCGAAATCGTCGAGCGCGGCACCCACGACGAACTCCTGGCCGCCAACGGCCGCTACGCCACCCTCCACGCAACCCAGTTCGCCGACGAAGAACCCGCCGTCGCGTGATCCAGAGGTCATCACGCGTGATTGGAGAGCCAACTCACGTGATTGAAGGGTCGACACGGTGCAAGTGCCGTGTCGACCCTTCAATCACGCGTGTCGACCTCTGGATCACGCGTGTCGACCTTCCAGACACGTGTAGAGGGCGGTGACCAGGGCCATTTTGCGGGGGTCGTCGCGGATGAGGGGGCCGAGCTGGTTGAGGGTGTAGCCGAAGGCGATGCCGTTCTCCGGGTCGGCGGCGCCGGTGGAGCCGCCGAGGCCGTCGTGGCCGAAGGCGGTGGGGTTGGGGCCGAAGCCGCGGGCGTCGCTGCCGAGGTAGAAGCCCAGGCCCCACTCGTTCGGGAGGCCGAGGATCGCGTCGATCTCCTTGCCCTGGCTTTCGCGGGCCCGGGCGAGGGCTGCCGGCGACAGGAGGGTGCCGTCGGCGATTGCGGCGTAGATCGTCGCGATCGCGCGGGCCGTGCCGTGGCCGTTCAACGCCGGCATGACCGCCTGCCGCCACGCCGGATCGTTGGCGTCGTGGCCCTGGACGCGCGGGTTCATCAACACGGCCTGCGCGACCGGACCGGCCGCCGCGAACGCCGTGGCCAGCGCGTTCGCCATCTCCTCGGTCATGACCGGGTCGACCAGCGTCGCGCAGCGGTCCAGGTCGGCGGCCGAGGCGAGGCCGATGGAGAAGTCCGCGCCCAGCGGCCCGGCGACCTGCTCGGCGAAGAACTCGCGGATGCCCTGCCCGGCGACCCGGCGGACGACTTCGCCGACGAGCCAGCCGTAGGCCAGCGCGTGGTAGCCACCCGCGGACCCGGGCTCGTACAGCGGTTCCTGCGCCGCGTAGAGCGACGTCATCAGCTCCCAGTCGTACAGCTCCTCGACCCGCACCGGCCGGTCCAGGCCGATCCCGGGCACGCCGGACCGGTGCGAAAGCAGCCACCGCACCGGGATCTCCGCCTTCCCGGCCGCGGCGAACTCCGGCCAGTACTTCGCGACCGGCGCGTCCACGTCGAGCTCGCCCGCGTCGGCGAGCTTGTGCGCGCACAGCGCGGTCATGCCCTTGGTCGTCGACCAGACGTTGGCCAGGGTGTCCGGCTGCCACGGCCGGGTGCGCTCCGGTCCGGACCAGCCGCCCCACAGATCCACCACGACTTCGCCGTGCCGGATGGCGGTGAAGGCGGCCCCCAGCTCGCCGCGGGAGCGGAAGTTCTCCTCGAAGGCCTCGCGCACCGGTTCGAAGCCGGGCGCGCACTCGCCGTGCACGGTCGCCGTGGCGCTGTCCATCGGACCTCCTCCGGGAGCGACCGGTCCACACCGACCAGTCGGTATGTCGACGCTAAAACGGCCGGGCACGTCCGTCAAGACGTGCCCGGCCGGTGCTTATTCACGAAATGCTCAGCAGGAACTACCGCAGCCGGGGGACGATTTCGCCGTACTTGGCCAGCAGTGCGGCGTTCGCCTCGTCGCCACCCTCCACATTGGAGCTCCGCCACAGCGGGACGTCGAGGCCTTCGGCCGTTCCGCGGTCGTAAACCTGGGCCAGCACCAGGTTCCACAGGTACGCGTTGACCACAGTGGACAGCGGCGCGGTGCGCGGGGCGTCCGGCGGGTAGCTCGCGTCACCCGGGACGACCAGCGAGTCCAGCACCACCGTGCCCTGCTCCACCAGGGTGCTCGACGACCGCTTCGGCGCCGCGGCCACGCACGCCCGCGACGTCACCGCGATGACCGCCGCACCCCGCTTGCGCGCCTCGATGCACAGCTCGACGGGGTAGGGGTTGACGCCGGACGTCGAGAACACCACCAGCACGTCGTCCGGCCCCGGCGCGCGCTCGGCCAGCACCTCCGCGGCCAGGCCGCTGCGCCGCTCGGTCCGCGTGCTGGAGACCGCGCCGTGCAGCGGGAGCAGCTCCGGGTGGTAGAGGGGATAGACGCAGGCCAGCCCGCCGGCCCGGTAGAACGTCTCGGCGACCGCGGCCAGCGAGTGCCCGGCGCCCGCGGTGTAGACCAGTGCGTCGGCCCGGATCACCCCCAGCACCAGGTCCGCCGCGGCCCGCACCGATTCGGCGTTGACCTGCTCGACTTCGGCCAGCTGCCGGGCGACGCTGCCGGTGATGTCCGTGGCGCTCACCACACCCACCCTTCCGTCGGGGATCGGGCGCCGAATCTACCGTGCGGACCACTTCGCGCGGTGGAATAGCCGGGTGGGGGACCGAGGTTGACCCCGGCACGGGGGAACAGGAGGACGCGGGTGGGCGAGATGGATCCGGCGGTGGCCGTGTGGCCGGCGCGGGGGCGGACCCGGGCGGTCGTGCTCGTGCTGCACGGCGGCGCGGAGCGGGGCACGGGCAGCGTGGCTCCCTGGAAGCTGGCCTACGTCAGGATGGTCCCGATCGCGCGGGCCCTGCACCGGGCCGGCCGTCGAGACGGCGTCGAGGTGCGGCTGCTGCGCAACCGCCGCTACGGCTGGAACGCGCCCGCCGAGGACCCGATCGAGGACGCCCGCTGGGCCCTCGAGCGCATCCGCGAAGACCACCCCGGCCTGCCGGTCGTGCTGGTCGGTCACTCGATGGGGGCACGGGTCGCGCTGCGCGTGGCCGACGACCCGGCCGTGCGCGGCGTCTGCGCGCTGGCGCCGTGGACGCCGCGGGGCGAGCCGGTCGAGGCCGTCGCCGGGAAGTCGGTGCTCGTCGTGCACGGCACCCTCGACCGGATGACGAGCCCGGCGGAATCGCACGCCTACGCCGAACGGGCCGCGGACGTCGCCGCCCGCGTCGCCCGGTTCGAAATCGCCAACGAGGGTCACGCGATGCTGCGCCGGGCCCGCGTCTGGACCCGGCTGGCGGTGGCGTTCACCCTGGATCTGCTCGCCGGGGACGACGGCGGGACCCTCCGCGGGGCGTGGGCCGCGAGCGGGCCCGACCGGCTGCGGATACCGGTGTGAACGTGCCCCGAACAGGGCATTCGCCGAAACGCGCCGCGGGGGTGCGGCGACTACGATCGATCACCGGCGAACCTGGCCGGCCGGAGGGAGTACCCGTGACCACTTCGAGCGCTGACCGGGCGTCGGCCCGGGACGTCCCGGACGGGACCCGGTGGCCGGGCCTGGCCACCCCGCCGCACTCCGCGCTGCGCGCGCGGATCGCCGCCGCGCTGTTCCGCCACGCGATCCGCCCGCTCGACGTCCGGGCGACCTTCCCGGACGGCACCGTGCTCGGCGCCGGCGGCCCGGAGGCACCCGAGATGCGGATCCTGCGCCCCGAGGCGTTCTTCCACCGCATGGGCGTCGACGCCAAGATCGGCTTCGGCGAGTCCTACATGGCCGGTGACTGGACCGCCTCCGACCTGGCCGAGGTGCTCACGCCGTTCGCCGAGCGGATGGCCACGCTCGTGCCGCCGGTGCTGCAAAAGTTCCGCCGGCTCGCCGAGCGGACGCAGCCGCCGTCCGAGGAGAACACCCTCGAGGGCGCGCGGGCGAACATCCACCGCCACTACGACCTGTCCAACGACCTGTTCGGCGCCTTCCTCGACGAGTCGATGACGTACTCCTCGGCGCTGTTCGGTCCCGGCGACGACCTCACCACCGCGCAGCACCGCAAGATCGACAGCGTGCTCGACTACGCCGGCGTCCGCGCCGGCAGCGACGTCCTCGAAATCGGTACCGGATGGGGTGAACTCGCCATCCGCGCCGCGGCCCGCGGCGCGCACGTGACGTCGCTGACCATTTCCGAGGAGCAACGCGCGCTGGCCACCGAACGCATCGCGGCGGCCGGGCTCTCCGACCGCGTCGAGGTGAAGCTGTGCGACTACCGCGAGTCGAGCGGCCGGTACGACGCCGTGGTCAGCGTCGAGATGATCGAGGCCGTCGGCGCGTCCTATTGGCCGGCGTTCTACGCCACGATCGGGGACCGGCTGCGCCCGGGCGGGCGGTTCGGCCTGCAGGCCATCACGATGGACCACGACCGGATGATGGCGGCGTCACGCGCGTACGGCTGGGTCCACAAGTACATCTTCCCGGGCGGCCTCATCCCGTCGGTGCGGTCGATCGAGGAGGGCATCAAGGCGGACACCCGGCTCAAGCTGGCCGGGATGCGCGAGTTCGGCCAGGACTACGCGCGCACGCTACGGTGGTGGCGCGAACGGTTCCTGCACCGCTGGACCGACATCGCCGGGTTCGGGTTCGACGACGTCTTCCGCCGGATGTGGGAGTTCTACCTGGCCTATTCCGAGGCCGGGTTCCGGTCCGGGTACCTCAAGGTCCACCAGTTCGGCTACGAGGCGACCGGCCGGTAACCGGTCGCGGCAACCCGACCCCGGTGCCGCACGTCCTCCTTTCGAGGACGTGCGGTGTACTGACGGCGACAGTTTGTCCGGATCGGGATTGGGTGATGGTGATGACGTACCGTGGCGACGACGGCGGGCGCCGGATGCCGCCGCCCCGGCCGTCCGGCGGCCGCTCCCGGGACCACCAGCGCGCGCAGATGATGCCGCTGCCCGGGCGGGGCCGCAGCCCGTACGACGAGCGCACCCGCCCGATGGGCACCCGCGACCCCGAGTACGCCCCGCCCCCGCCGCCGCGGCAGGACCCGCCCGGCCGCCCGGCCCGGGACGACTACCCGCCGTCCCGGCCGCCGCGCCGGCGCCGCTGGAGCATCGGCAAGGTCCTGGGCGCCCTGGTGCTCGTGTTCGTCGTGTTCCTCGCCGGCATCTGGGTGTACCTCGAGTTCTCGATCAAGCGCGTCGACGCGCTGGAGGACTACTCCGGCCGCCCGGTGGCCGCGTCCGGCACCAACTGGCTGATCGTCGGCTCGGACAGCCGCGAAGGCCTGACCGCGGAGGACGAGGAGCGGCTCGCCACGGGCGACGTCGCCGCGGCGGGTGGCGGGCAGCGCACCGACACGATCATGGTCGCGCACCTGCCGGACAACAGCACCAAGCCGACGCTGCTGTCGCTGCCGCGCGACTCGCAGGTGTCGATCCCCGGCCACGGCAAGAACAAGATCAACGCGGCGTTCTCGCTCGGCGGCCCGAAGCTGCTCGCGCAGACCGTCGAAGGCGCGACCGGCCTGCACATCGACCACTACGCGGAGATCGGCTTCGGCGGGTTCGCCAAGATCGTCGACGCGATCGGCGGCGTCGAGATGTGCATCGACAAGGACATGAACGACACGGTGACGGGGATCAGCATCAAGGCGGGCTGCCCCCAGACGCTCGACGGCCGGTCGGCGCTGGGCTTCGTCCGGATGCGCCACAGCGACGCGACGCCGCGGTCGGACCTCGACCGCGTCGCCAACCAGCGCAAGTTCATCGGCGCGCTGGTCAGCCAGATCGCCAGCCCCGGCACGCTGCTGAACCCGTTCGACTTCTTCCCGCTGCTGTCCTCGGCCCCGGACGCGCTGACCATGGATTCCGGCGACCACGTGCACAACCTCGCCGGCCTGGCGATCGCGATGCGCGGGATCTCCTCCGGCGGCGTGGTGACGACGACGGTGCCGGTGACCAGCGGGTCGGCGGAGAACTGGGACAAGGCCAAGTCGAAGCAGCTGTTCGACGCGCTGAAGAACGACGCCGAGGTCCCCGACAGCGTGATCGTGAATTGATTCGCGCGTGACGTCCCGGCCGGGGCACCATGAGCTGCATGGAAACCCCGGCCGAGACCTACCGCGAAGGTGACCTGACGCTGACCCGCTGGCACCCGGGCGACCGGACGACGCTGACCACGGTCGTCAGCGGCTCACTGGCGCACCTGAGGCCGTTCCTCATCTGGGTCGCCGACGGGTACACCGACGACGACTCGGCGGAGTTCCTGCGGCGCACCGCGAAGCACTGGGAGAGCGGCGAAGCGTACGACTACGCGTTGCGGCTGGGCTCGGAAGTGGCCGGCGGCATCGGCGTGATGACCCGCGACGGCGGCGTCGAGATCGGCTACTGGCTCGCGGCCGGTTTCGCCGGCCGCGGCTTGATGACCCGGGCCGTCACGCTGCTGACGGAGGAGGCGTTCCGCCTCGGCGCCGGGTACGTCGAGATCAAGCACGACGAGCGGAACGTCCGAAGTGGAGCGGTGCCCGCGCGCCTCGGCTTCACCCGGGTGCGCTCGGAACCGGCGGAGAAGCCGCTGGCCCCGGCGTGCACGGGCACCAACCACGTGTGGCGGCTCGTTCCCCGCTAGGAGACCTTGTTCCGCTCCCGCAGCGCCTTGAGCGCCTCGTCGGCGTGGACGGTGAAGTTCAGCTCGCTCTTGATCTTCGCGATGATCTTCCGGTCTTCGCCGATGACGAAGGTGGCGCGCTTGGTGTGCAGCGGCAGGAGTTTCCGCCACACGCCGAACTGCTTCGCGACCTCACCCTCCACATCGGACAGGAGCGGGTAGTCGAAGCCGTTGGCGGCCGAGAAGGCCCGCTGCTTGGTGATGGCGTCCGGGCTGATCCCGACGCGGTGCGCGCCGACCGCCGCGAACTCCGCCGCGAGGTCGCGGAAGTGGCAGCTTTCGGCGGTGCAGCCCCCGGTCATCGCGGCCGGGTAGAAGAACAGGACCACGGGCCCGGTGGCGAGGAAGTCCGAGAGCGTGCGCTCCTGGCCCTCGTCGTCGGGCAGCGTGAAATCGGGGGCGAGGTCTCCGGCGTCCATGGACGTCCTTTCTCGTCGGCGGTAGAACCCATCCTGCCGGGTCTTCGGAGCCGTCGCTTCGCCGGCTTGGTCGTGCCTGCTGGTTGCGTGGTTTCCCCGCTCCTCGTCCTTGATTGTTCGACACCGGAGACCCGGCCTCAAGGGCGCCTTCGGCGTCGCTTCGCGATGGGCAAGCCCACCCTTGACCCCGGCTCTCCGGTGTTGACTGCGGCGGGGACGAGGGGCGGGGAGGTGTAGGGCGGGTGGTTGAGTTCTGAGGGCGGGTGCCGGTTGAGGGCCGGCTGGTCCGGTCGGGTGGGTGGGTGCGGTTGGGGGCCGGCTGGTCCGGTCGGGTGGGTGGGTGCGGTTGAGGGCCGGGGCTGGCCCGGCAGGCGGTGGTTCGCTCAGGTTCGTGGGTGGCGGGCGATCATCTCGTCGACCTCGTCGCCCGTTGCCGAATCCGCCACGAACGGGCCGCGGGCCGCGATCACCCCGAGCTGGCGGAGCCGGGCCGCCTGCTCGTGCGTGCGGACTCCCTCCGCTCCCACCCGCAGGTGCAGCTCGCGGGCCCGGGTGATCAGCTGCGTCAAGTGGCGCAGGTCGGGCTCCGCCGGGTCGTCCGTGTCGAGCGCGTCGACCACCGGGCCCGAGAGGATCACGTGCCGCACCGGGAGGCGGTGCTGGGGGATCAGCTCCAGGTCCGCCGACCCCGAGATCGTCAGCACCAGCTGGGCGCCCAGGTCGGCCAGGACCGCCAGGGAGTCCAGGACCTCGCCGCGGGGGTCGAGCATCGAGTCGCGGTCCGTGCACAGCCTCAGTGCCCGTGCCGGGAGCTCGTGCTTGTCCAGCTGCTCCTTCACCAGCAGCACCAGGTCCGGGTCGATGGCCAGCCGGGCCGGGAGCCGCACGCAGACGTCCGGTGCCGCGTCGCCCAGGTGCGTGCGCCAGCGGGCCGTGGCCGCCAGGGATTCGGCGAGGAGCCAGCGGCCCAGCGGGACCGTCATGCCTGTGGTCTGGGCGAGCGGGTAGAACTCGTCGGAGCCGAGCTCGCCCTTCTCCGGGTGGTTCCAGCGCAGCCCGGCGTTGACCGCGGCGAGCTCGTCCGGCCGGGACAGCTTCACCGTGGGCTGGTAGACGAGCGAGAACTCGCCGTTCTCCAGCGCGCCGGCGATGACCGCGCCCAGCTGGTAGCGGCCGCGGTCGCGGGCGTCCAGCTCCGGGTCGAACAGCATCCACTGCGCCTTGCCGGCCTCCTTGGCCCGGTGCAGCGCGATCTCCGCCGCCCGCAGCAGTTCCGCGGCGCCGCCCTCGACCGCGGCGCGCACGACGATGCCCGCGCTCGCGCTGACGCCGATGCCGTGCCCGCCCAGGTAGATCGGCTCGTTGAGGTCCTCCAGGGCCCGCTCGACCAGCCGGACGACCTCGGTCGCCGCCAGCTCGCCGCGCAGCAGCACCGCGAAGCCGTCGCCGGACAACCGGGCGACGAACCCGTCGTGGTGGCCGGTGAACACCGCCGAAAGCTTGCTGGCGACCCCGCGCAGCACCTGGTCGCCGACGCCGGCGCCGAGACCGTCGTTGATCACCTTGAAGCCGTCGACGTCGAGGTAGATCAGCGCGATGTCGTCGCGCGCGCCGGCGCCGAGCGCGGCTTCGAGCTTGGTGGTGAACGACGACGCGTTCGGCAGCCCGGTCAGCGGGTCGTGCACGTTCTGGTGCAGCAGCCGCTCCTGCAGCAGGTGCAGCTCGTTGGCGTCCGACACCATCAGCACCGGGTAGACCGAGCCGGGCCGGTCGCCGGGCAGCCGGGCGAGCGTCACGTCGGTCCAGAGCTGCCCGTCTTCGGTGTGGTCGAGCAGCATCCGCTCCTGGTAGCGGTCGCGGCCCGTGCGCACCTGCTCCAAGCCCGCCTTGAGCCGCGAGACGTCGTGGTCGGTCGAGCCGAGGTCGGTGATGTGCCTGCCCCGCAACCGTTCCGGCGAGCAGCCGAGCAGCTGGCCGAGGGCGAGGTTCGCCTCCACGATGGCGCCGTCGGGGTCGGCCAGCGCGATCCCCATCGGCGACGCGGCGTACAGCGCGGTGAACCGCAGCAGCGCGCCGTCGTGCTGCGAGCCGGCTTGGTCGACGGCTTCGTTCGCGACTTCGAGCAGCAGGGCCTCGAGCTCCTCCGGGGGAAGCGTTACTCCTTTGGTGTCGGCCAACGTCGCCGCCCACCGGCGCGCCACGTCCAGTAGCCCTGACGCGGCACCGGGTTCAGGCACACTCCACCTCTTCACGCACAGGTATGGCCAGGTCGGACACGGTGTCGGGGATCGTGAAGCCACACCAGGCAGCCTTCGCCCACGATCGATGCCACGCCATCATGTGCGTAACGGGGTGTCTACCGGCTGAACGAGTGAACGAATCTCCACAAACGGTAACTTTTCGTTACCTAGTGTATGCGGTGGTGGACGGATGCCGGGTCAGCGGGGGGTCAAGTGGACCGGCAGACCGTCCGCCGGCACCGGTAGCGAGACGTAGTCCCAGCGCGCGGTGTAACTCTCCGGAACCGACCAGCGGTACGCCCGCAGCAGTTCGTGCATCAGCAACTTCACCTCGAGACCGCCGAAGTGCAGCCCGATGCACTTGTGCGCGCCGCCGCCGAACGGCATCCACGCCATCCGGTGCGACTTGTCCTCGCGCCGCGGTTCGGCGAAGCGTTCCGGGTCGAACGCGAAGGGGTTCGTCCAGCACTCGGGCGCGAAGTGGTTGACCGTGGGCGAGACGCCGACCAGGGTGCCCGCCGGGATGTAGTGGCCGAGCACTTCGGTGTCCTTGACGGTCTGGCGGGTCAGCGACGGCACCGGCGCGACCAGCCGCAGCGCCTCCTTCATCACGAGGTCGAGGGTCTCCAGCCGCTCCAGCGCCGCGATGTCGGGCAGGTCGTCGCCCAGGGCCAGGGACTCCGCGCGGGCGCGTTCCTGCCATTCCGGGTGCTTGGCCAGGTAGTAGGCCATGGCGCTGCTGGTGATGGTCGTCGTGTCGTGCGCGGCCATCATCAGGAAGATCATGTGGTTGACGACGTCGGTGTCGGAGAACCGGTCGCCGTCCTCGGTGGTGGCCTGGCAGAGCGCGGCGAACAGGTCGTCGCCGCCCGAACGTCGTTTGGCGGGCAGGTTTTCGCCGAAGTAGCGCTCGAGGACCTTCCGGCCGTGCAGCCCGGCCGACCAGCGCCCGCCCGGCACCGGGAAGCGCACGAAGGCGGTACCGGCCCGCACCGAGCTGACGAACGCGCGGTTGATCCGGGCCGCGTCGCCGCCGCTGCGCATGCCCATGAACACGCGGGTCGCGACGTCGAGGGTCAGCTGCTTGAGCGCCCAGTACAGCCGCGGCCGCTCGCTCGAGCCCCAGCTCGCGACGCCTTCGCGCAGCGCGGGCCCCATTTCGCCGACGTAGCCGGCCAGCCGCGGGCGCGTGAAGGCCTCCTGCATGATCCGGCGGTGCAGGTGGTGCTCGCCGAAGTCCATCAGCATCAAGCCGCGCTCGAAGAACTTCTCGATGAAGAACTTCCAGCCCTCCTGCGAGAACGCCTTGTCCTTGTTGACGAGCGCGATCTGCGTGGCGTCGGGCCCGGACAGCGCGACGATCCGGCGGCCGAACCCGCCGGTCCACGACACGGGGCCGTAGAGCTCGTAGCGGCGAAGCCCGAACGCCGGGCCGAAACGCATCATCTCGAGCATGTGCCCGACCAGCGGCGGCCCTTCGTCGCCGAGCACCGGCTTGAGGCCGCTGCCCGCGGGCGGCGCCGCGAGTTCCTTGACGGGCCACCGCGACCGGAGCCAGCGTTCATCGACCTTGGGCGGCAGGGGGAGTGCGGTCAGCGTCGGAACGCGTTCGCGCAGCGCTTCGGCGGCTCGGCTCACGGTGCCCGGCAAAGTGACCACCTCCTGCGTCGAGATCGGCTACACCTTCACGATGCCCTCTTGTTGACGGTCTGACAACACCTGGGCGGACGTCCTTTCGGGTGGACCGTGGCGGAACTCGCTGGGGGTCACGCCGCGGACCCGTTTGAACGCCGCGCTGAAGCCGAACGGGTCGGCGTACCCCACGGCACGGGCCACCTCCGCGACGGTCGCGTCCGGCCGCTCGGCCAGCAGGTCCGCCGCGAGCGCCATCCGGCGCCGGGTCAGGTAGGTCAGGGGTGGTTCGCCGACCAGCTCGGCGAACCGCTTGGCCAGGGTCGAGCGGGAAACCCCGGCACGCGCGGCCAGCGCGGCGACCGTCCACGGCGCCGCGGGCTCGTCGTGCAGCAGGCGCAGCGCGGGGCCGGCCACCGGGTCGCGCTGGGCGCTCCACCACGCCGGGGGTTCGCCGCCGGGCCGGTCGAACCACTCGCGCAAGGTGCAGACGAGCATCCAGTCGAGCAGCCGGTCGAGCACCACCTGCTGCCCGGGCGTGTCGGTGGCGACCTCGGCGGCGAGGTGGTCCAGGACGGCGTCGCCGGTGCCCCCGCCGCCGACGCGCAGCACGGCGGGCAGGGCGTCCAGCAGTGGGCGGCTGACCTCCCCGCCGGCCGGGTAGGCGCCCACGATCAGCGTGGTCGGTCCCTCGCCGTCGTCGCGCCAGCCGCGGCGGTACCGCGTCCCGCCCAGTTCCGGTGCGGCGCAGTACTCGCCGTACGCGACGGGCTCGGCGGCCGTGCCGATTTCGTCGACGAAGGTGAACGTCTCCGGGCCGCGCACGACGACGGTGTCGTAGGCGCGCAGCGGCTCGGGGGCGCCCCGCTCGGGGACGATCCAGCCGCCGCCGGAAAGCACGGTGCACAGGGTGAGCGGCGCGCCGTCGACGAAGTGCAGCGAAAACGGGGGCGACAGGGCCGAGCTGCCGAACAGCGAGCCGTGGGCCCGCACGCCGCGGAAGAGGTCGTCCACGCCCTCGAGATTAGACGAATGGACAGGGAATCCGGTTTCTCACCCATGGGATCGTCCGGATGCACCCGGTTGAATGGAGGTCATGACCGCACTGACTTCCGACGACCTCGAGTTCCTCCAGCGCCCGTTGCACGGCTTCCTGACCGTCTCCGCCGGCGAGCCCCGCCCGGTGTGGTTCGAAGCCACCGGCGACGGCCTCATCCAGCTGTTCACCGAACCGGACGCGCTCAAAGTTCGCCGCGCGCGCCGCGACCCGCGGGCGTCGATCGTGGTCGCGGCGCCGGTGGGGGAGCGGGAACGGTGGGTGTCGGTGACGGGCCGGGTTTCGGTGGAACCCGGCGGCGCCCACGACCTCGCCGCCCGCCTGGCGGCCCGGTACTGGGATCTCGACGACCCGGTGCGCGCCGCCGACCTGGAAGCGATTCTGAAGGGCGACCTGCTGCGCCTGGTGATCCACCCGGAAACCGTGCGCCGCTACGCCTACTGACGGGAGACGATGCCGACGTGGCCGAGCTGCC
This sequence comes from Amycolatopsis sp. CA-126428, assembly GCF_002904335.1. GTDB lineage: Bacteria > Actinomycetota > Actinomycetes > Mycobacteriales > Pseudonocardiaceae > Amycolatopsis. The sequence goes on from NZ_PPHF01000019.1 coordinate 160,099, forward strand.
CCTCCACGATCGAGCGGGCAACGCGCTGCTCGCCGTACGCCCGATCGCGGAACGGGACCTGCCGGCGCTGCCCGCGGCGCTGGTGGTGGCTGTCCACGCCGGCGCCGTCCTGATGATGTTCGACAAGCGTCGCAGGCAGTGGGAACTGCCCGGCGGGATGCGCGAGCCCGGCGAAGCCTGCCGCGAAGCCGCCGTGCGCGAGCTGGCCGAGGAGACCGGCATCCGCGGCGTGGCGCTGACCTTCGCCGTGGTGGCCGACTTCGCCCTGACCGCACCCGCCCGCCGGGAATCCCTCGCCGTCTACCGGACCGGACTGATCGCCGCGCCGCGACTGACCCTCGGCGACGAAGGGCTCGGCTTCCGCTGGTGGTCGCCCGGCGACCCCGTCGAGGCGGACATGAGCCCCCTGGACGCGGAGCTGGCCGCGCGAGTGGCCACGACGTGAACCGGCCCCGCCCTGGCGAACCAGGGCGGGGCCGGATGCCTCGGGAGCTCAGTCCCAGTCGAGCGCGCCGCCCGACTGGTATTCGATGACGCGGGTCTCGAAGAAGTTCTTCTCCTTCTTCAGGTCCATCGCCTCGGACATCCACGGGAACGGGTTCTCGGTCTCGCCGAAGATCGGGGCCAGCCCGATCTGCTGCGCGCGCCGGTCGGTGATGAAGTGCATGTACTGCTCGCACAACTGGGCCGACAGGCCGAGCATGCCGCGCGGCATCGTGTCGCGCGCGTACTTGACCTCGAGCTCGCACGCCTCCTTCAGCATCCCGCGGACCTCCTCCTGGAACTCGGAAGTCCACAGGTGCGGGTTCTCGATCTTGATCTGGTTGATGCAGTCGATGCCGAAGTTCAGGTGGATCGACTCGTCGCGCAGGATGTACTGGTACTGCTCGGCGATGCCGACCATCTTGTTCCGGCGGCCCAGCGACAGGATCTGCGCGAAACCGGTGTAGAACCACATGCCTTCGAAGATCACGTAGAACGCGACGAGGTCACGCAGGAAGGCCTGGTCGGCCTCCGGCGTGCCGGTCTCGAAGTCCGGGTCCTCCAGGTGCTGCGTGTACTTCAGCGCCCACGCGTCCTTGTCCGAAATGGACGGAACTTCGCGGTACATGTTGAACAGCTCGCCCTCGACCAGGCCGAGGCTCTCACAGATGTACTGGAAGGTGTGCGTGTGCACGGCCTCCTCGAACGCCTGGCGCAGCAGGTACTGGCGGCACTCGGGGTTGGTGATCTGCCGGTACACCGCGAGCACGATGTTGTTGGCCACCAGGGACTCCGCGGTCGCGAAGAAGCCCAGGTTGCGCTTGAGCATCTGCCGCTCGTCCTCGGTGAGGCCGTCCTTCGACTTCCACAGCGCGATGTCGGCCTGCATGGCGACCTCGGTCGGCATCCAGTGGTTGTTGCAGCCGGCCAGGTACTTCTCCCAGGCCCAGGTGTACTTCATCGGCAGCAGCTGGTTGACGTCGGCGCGCGCGTTGATCATGCGCTTGTCGTCGACGTTGATCCGGGCGGCGCCGACCTCGATCTCCCCGAGGCCGGTCGCGCCCGTCGTCTCCACGTTGGTCATATCACTCACTTCGGGCAGGCGGGGTCGTGAGTGGTAAGGCGGGTTCTAACCCGCCTTACCACTCACGACAAGCCGCGGGAGGCTTACTGGCAGGCTTCGCAGTCGGGGTCGTCGATGCGGCAGGCGGCGCCTTCGGTGGCGACGAAGTCGACGTCGGGCTCCGGCTTGGGCACGGGCGCCGGTGTCGGCGTCGGCGCGGGGGCTGGGGCGGCCGCGGCGGGAGCCGCCGGGGCCGGGGTCGCCGAGACGGCGTTCAGCTTGCCGTCGGTGCCGCGCAGGGTGCTCTTCTCCACGTGCGTCGCGGACTGCGCGCGCAGGTAGTACGTGGTCTTGAGGCCCTTGTGCCACGCGTAGCGGTAGAGCTGGTCGAGCTTGCGGCCGCTCGGCGCCGCGATGTACAGGTTCAGCGACTGCGCCTGGTCGATCCACTTCTGGCGCACCGAACCGGCGTCGACGATCCACTTCGACTCGATCTCGAACGCCGTCGCGTACAGCGCCTTCAGGTCGTCCGGCACGCGGTCGATCTGGCCGAGGCTGCCGTCGAAGTACTTGAGGTCGCTGACCATGACCTCGTCCCACAGCCCGCGCGCCTTGAGCGAGCGGACCAGGTGCGGGTTGACGACGGTGAAGTCACCGGACATGTTCGACTTGACGAACAGGTTCTGGAACAGCGGCTCGATCGACTGGCCGACGCCCGAGATGTTGGAGATCGTCGCGGTCGGCGCGATCGCCATCACGTTGGAGTTGCGCATGCCGACGGTCTTGACCCGCTCGCGCAGCGGCGCCCAGTCCAAAGTGGACGAGGTGTCGACGTCGAGGCCGTCACCCTGGCGGGCGTCGATGAGCAGCTGCAGCGAGTCGATCGGCAGGATGCCCTTGCTCCACAGCGATCCCTCGAACGACTGGTACTGCCCGCGCTCCTCGGCGAGGTCGGTCGACGCCGAGATCGCGTAGTAGGAGAGGTGCTCCATCGAGACGTCGGCGAACTTCACGGCCTCGTCGGTGGCGAACGGGACGCCGATCTCGAACAGCGCGTCCTGGAAGCCCATGATGCCCAGGCCGACCGGGCGGTGGCGCAGGTTGGAGCGGCGCGCTTCCGGGATCGTGTAGAAGTTGATGTCGATCACGTTGTCCAGCATGCGGACGGCCGTGCGCACGGTCTTCTCGAGGCGCTGGGTGTCCAGGCCTTCGGGCGTGACGTGCTTGAGCAGGTTCACCGAGCCGAGGTTGCAGACCGCGACCTCGTCGACGGTGGTGTTCAGCGTGATCTCGGTGCACAGGTTGGACGAGTGCACGACGCCGACGTGCTGCTGCGGCGAGCGCAGGTTGCACGGGTCCTTGAAGGTGATCCACGGGTGGCCGGTCTCGAACAGCATGGTCAGCATGCGGCGCCACAGGTCGACCGCGCGGATGCGCCGGAACACCTTGATCTCGCCGCGGTCGGCCATCGCCTCGTACTCGCGGTAGCGGGTGGCGAACTCGTTGCCGTAGAGGTCGTGCAGGTCCGGCGTCTCGTTCGGCGAGAACAGCGTCCACTGCGCGTCGGCCTCGACGCGGCGGAGGAACTCGTCCGGCACCCAGTTCGCGGTGTTCATGTCGTGGGTGCGGCGGCGGTCGTCACCGGTGTTCTTGCGCAGGTCGAGGAACTCCTCGATGTCGACGTGCCACGTCTCGAGGTACGCGCAGGCCGCGCCCTTGCGCTTGCCGCCCTGGTTGACCGCGACGGCGGTGTCGTTGGCGATCTTGAGGAACGGCACGACGCCCTGGGACTGGCCGTTGGTGCCCTTGATGTGCGCGCCGAGGCCGCGGACCGGGGTCCAGTCGTTGCCGAGGCCGCCCGAGTACTTGGCCAGCAGCGCGTTGTTCTTGTACGCCTGGAAGATCGAGTCCAGGTCGTCGTCCACCGTGGTCAGGAAGCAGGACGACAGCTGCGGGCGCGTGGTGCCCGAGTTGAACAGCGTCGGCGTCGAGGCCATGAAGTGGAAGCTCGACAGCAGCTCGTAAAACTCGATGGCCCGGGCTTCGCGGTCGTCTTCCCGGATCGCGAGACCCATGGCGACGCGCATGAAGAACGCCTGCGGCAGCTCGAAGCGGGTGCCTTCGTGGTGCTGGAAGTACCGGTCGTACAGCGTCTGGAGGCCGAGGAAGCCGAAGTCGAGGTCGCGCTCCGGTCGGATCGCGGCGGTGATCTTGTCGAGGTCGAAGCGCTGCAGCTCGGCGTCGACCAGCTCCAGCTCGATGGCGCGGCGCAGGTAGGCGCGGAAGTACGCGGGGTACTCGCCGGCCATCTCGTCCTGGCTGGCCAGGCGCGGCTTCTTCGCCAGGTAGCTCAGCGCCTCGCCGCGCAGCTTGTCCAGCAGCAGCCGGGCGGAGACGTAGGAGTAGTTCGGCTCCTGCTCGACCAGCACGCGGGCGGCCAGGACCTGGGCCAGGGCCAGCTCGTCGGCGCTGATGCCGTCGTAGAGGTTGCGCTTGGCCTCGGCCAGCACCGGCTCGGCGCTGACGTCTTCGAGACCGGCGACGGCCTCGCCCACGACGTGGGACACGCGGGCCCAGTCGAGCGGGCGCAGGACGCCGTCGGTGCCCTTGACGTTCAGCGAGACCTCGGTCGCGGCCGGCTTGGCGGCCTCGCGGGCCTTGGCGCGCTCGTCGCGGTAGAGGACGTAGGCGCGGGCGACCTTGTGGTGCTCGCCGCGCATGAGGGCGAGCTCGACGATGTCCTGGATCTGCTCGATGTGCAGGGCGGTCTCGGGGCCGGCGTGGCGCAGCAGGGTGGTCTCCACCTGCTGGGTCAGCTCCGCGACGACGTGGTGCACGCGGGAGGACGCGGCGGCGTCGCCGCCCTCGACCGCGAGGAACGCCTTGGTCAGCGCGACCGAGATCTTCCCGGCGTCGAACGGCGACACGCTGCCGTCCCGCCGGATGACCCGGATCGCGGTGGGTGTGTCCGCGGCGGAGGGCCGCTGACCGGTTTCGACTGACATGCGTGTCTCCAAGTTTTCGGGCGCGTTCGATCGCCACACGGCGTCATGAGGCCGTGCGCTGCGGTTTCGTGAAAGCTGCCCGGCCGCCCTCTGCAGCGGTCTCCCCGTCGCTGGGGGCTGCCGGTGTTAGGAGACTACATGTTGGGGTCGATGTGCGCGCGGGACCCCAGATGGCGTGTCGCGAGTTCACTCTGGCGGGGTCGCGTGATCACCCAGAGGTGCTGCTCAAGCCCCGAAAACCAGCTCACTGCCGGGCAGGGCGAGGCTCAGGAACGGGCGCCGGCCGGCCAGGTAGCCGAGCGGGCCGCGGGCGTTGACCGTCCAGTCGGCCGCGGCGAGCCGGGGCCGGATCTTTGCGGCGACCGGGGTTCGCACGGGGGTGCCGTCGCGGTCCTGGAGGACGTCGAACCGGCTGGGGAAGGCGAGCGGCGAACCCGGTCTCGGCGTGAAGGCCGCGGTGGCGATCCAGTCGTCGCCGGTCGCTGCCGTGTACGTGCGGTCGGTGAACTGCAGGGCCGCGAGATCCTTCGGGATGGCCCACAGCTCGCGGCCGCCGGCGAGGGAGACCTCGGAGTCGACCCAGATCTGCGTGATCGTGCACGTGGTCCGCTTCCCGCGCACCGGGACCGCGGCGAGCAGCTCGTGGTAACTGAGCTGCCCGGGCTCGCGGTAGACGATCCAGGCGGTGAACACCGTGGTGTACCCGGCGAGGGACAGGGCGCCCGGGTGCACCTCGCGCGCGGGGACCCGCCAGATCGACACGTGGGCGTCGGCGACCAGGTTCCAGGGCTGCGGCGGGTACGGGGTCATTTCTCCAGCCAGGGCAGGTAGTCGGGCAGGTCCTTCTCGACGCGCATGCCGAACGACGGCGGCCGCTTCTGCAGGAACGACAGGACACCCTCGACGGCGTCCGGGTTCGTGCCGAGGCCGCCGATCAGTTTCGAGTCGAGCTCGTGCACCGGGAACGGCGAGCCGGCGCTCGCCATCCGGTAGAGCAGCTGGCGGGTCACCGCGACCGACACCGGGGCGGTCTTCTCGACGATTTCCCGCGCCAGCTCGTACGCCGCGTCGAGGACGGTCCCGGTCTCGACGACCGTGTGCACCAGGCCCTTTTCGCCGGCTTCGACCGCCCCGAACACCCGGCCGCTGATCATCCAGTCGAGCGCGGTGCCCATCCCGACGAGCCGGGGGAGGAACCAGGCGGAGGCGCCTTCGGGGTAGATGCCGCGGCGGGTGAAGACGAACCCGAACCGCGAGTCCTCCGACGCGAGCCGGTAGTCGCACGCCAGCGTGATGGTGATGCCCCCGCCGACGGCGGCCCCGTGCAGGGCGGCGATCACGGGCTTGTTCATGGTGAAGATCCGCTTCGAGCACCGGCCGGCGGGCTCCTGCCACTCCCGGCCCGGTCCCTCGTCGGGATCGAAGTCGAAGCCGCCCTGCGAGAGGTCGGCCCCGACGCAGAAGTCCGGCCCGGCCCCGGTCAGCACGACCACCCGGACGTCCTCGTCACGATCGGCGCGGTCCATGGCGGCACCGAGTTCGTCGGCCATCCGGATCGTGTAGCCGTTGCGCGCCTCGGGCCGGTTCAGCGTGACCGTGGCGATCCGGTCCGCGACGGCGTAGGTGATCTCGGCGTAGTCGGCCATGCGACGAAGCTATTGCAGTCCGGCACTACTGGCAAGATGTCAATAGTGGGTTCGCAGCCTCCCGGCGATACCGGCGGCGAGTCCGGCGGCTCGCCCAGGCCGAACCGCCTCCGGCTGCGGCGGCGGCGACCCAGGGGAGCACCGTGCCAACCAGGACCACGGCGCCGACCACCAGGATGAACAGCGAAACGATCCTGACAAAGGTTTCCCGGTCGCCGGTGACCGCAAGGCCGATCACCCGAGTGAGCAACGGAGAACCGGTGTCCATGGGACCTCTGCGCAATTCTTCGCCCGAGATGGCGTCGATCTGCTCCGTTGTTGTCGCGTTCTCGTCGCGTTCGCGTTTCCGGTTGTGCACGGGTCCTCCTCGGCCATGGGGTGGTCGAGGAAGATCCTTCGTCGGGCTCCGGCGAGTCGGGGTATCGAACGGGTGAAGCGGGCAGGTCGTGGGCTACGCTGCACGCTGCTTCGGGTGGCGATTTCACCCGCTGCGGGGGAGGAATAGCGGCGGGGAGGGAGATATCGCTACGCGGAGTGAGCGGCGCCTGTACGACGAGTTGCGCGCTCTCAGGGGTAAGGCCGACGCCGTGCGGCGCAAAGCCGGACTCCGTCCGTTGTCGCAGGACGAAACCGAACGGATCCTGCGCAAGTCGCCGTATCTCGTCGCCGATTTTCGGGGGCAGCGGCTCAGCGACTGGCTGGCAGAAGATTTTTCGAAGGTGAAAACGCCATCGGCGGGCAGTTTGGCCGCCGTATTCGCACTGGTACGGGTCTGGAGCGAACAGGCCGGCGTCACCGCGCCCGCCGAGCGGTACTGGGCCGACCTGCTGGAAGCTGCCCAGCCCGACCGATCCGCCAAGAGCCGGACGCGGACCGAGCCGGCTGACAGTCCGGTCCACGCCCTGATCGACGACTACATCGCGGCGGCCGTGCGAGCGGCTCGAGAACACCCGTACCCGGGTGTGCTGCCGGGGAACACGCCGCCGCTGACCGAGGTCTACGTCCGTCAGCGGGTGCGGGTGGGAGAGCCGCGCGCGCGATCGACGGCACCCGGGAAACTCACGGGCCCGGTCTCCGCCTTGGTCGGCGACGCGGCTTCGTGGACGTCCGCGCCGTCGCCCCGGCGGGTCTCGGGCCGGATGTCCGCCGAAGAGATCCTGGACAGAGATCGCATCTGCGTGGTCGTCGGCACCCCTGGCGGAGGCAAGACCAGTCTCTTCCGCACTCACTTGATCCGTGCTGTGGAGGCGAGGAGGGCGGGTGAACTCGAAACTTCGCTGCCGATCCTGGTGCCCGCGGCCGCCTTGTCGGGCAAACCACTGGCGGCTGCGCTCGCGGAGGCGGTGACCGCCGAACTGAGCAGTTTCGGCCTGCTCGAGAAGCTGCCGGACGCCTTGTTCAAGGAGGGCCCGTACGACGACGTGCCGTGGCTCGTCATGGTCGACGGACTCGACGAAATCACCGACCCGGCCGCCCGCCGGAACCTCCTGGCCGCGCTGGAGCAGATCTCCGACGGCACCCGTGGACGTCAGTACCGGTTCGTCATCGCCACACGTCCCCTGCCCGATTGGGAGTTGGCGGTCCTCGGGGCGCAGGCTCCGGTGTACGAGTTGGAACCGTTCACCTGGTCGGATCTGAACCGCGTTTCCGCCGACTGGTTCCGGGTCCTTGGACTCTCGTATCCCGACCGGGTGGCCGAGCGGTTCGCGAGCGCGGTGCGGCGGACCAGGGTGTTCGGGCTGGCCCGGACGCCGCTGATGGCGGCGCTGCTCTGTCAGCTGCACGGTGCGAACCCGGACGCTCCGTTGCCGGCCAGTCGCGGCGAGATCTACCGCAAGTACGTGGAGCAGCTGACCCGACGTATGCAGAGCGCGGACCTGTCGGGCGTCCAGGCTCAGGTGCGAGCCGGCTTGGCACGCTACGGGGACGAGGCACTGAAGGACGGCTGGGGGACCCTCGAGCGGCTGCCCGAACTGATCGCCCGATCGGCGGCAGAGCTACGCGGTGGTTGTCCGGCTTCGATCTTGGACATCATCTCCGGGCTGCCCGGTGCCGCGTGCCCCCAACGAGTACCGGCCACCGTTTGGAAGGAGTACCTGCAAAGCCTGTTGCTTCGCAGCGGCCTGGTGATCCTGCGCGGCGGGGAGCTGTCCTTCTTCCACCAGACGGTCGAAGAGTTCCTGGCCGCGACCCACGCGACGCGATCGGCGCCGGCCAGCCTGGAGTCGCTGGCCGCTCTCTTCGGGAGGAAACGTCGCGTTCCCCTCTTGGAACAGGTGCTCGGCCGGCGCGTCCCGCCGCCGCCGGAGGTGGACACCTCGTTCACGGGGTTCGTGCTCGACCAGTGTGGCGAAGTCCAGGACGCGGTCGCCGATCACTTGCTCCGGCTTGTCGACCGCGGCGGCTTGGCCGGGTGCGGGTTCATCGCCGTGCTACTCCGTCTCGGCACCGAAGTTCCGCGCCGCGTCATCCTGGCGATGGCGAGGAAGCTGGTGGACCTGGTTTGGGTCCTGGGCAACACCTCGAATCCCGCACCTCCCCGGCGCGCTCGAGGAGTGGTGCGCAGTGATCATGAGCGGTTCGAAAACGCTTTCCTGGCCCTGCGCTTGCTGGCTTCCATCGGTGCGGAGGACGCGCTCGACCGGCTGCGCTCGATCGCCCGCGACGCCGACCTCCACCCCGCTGTCCGGGCGAGGGCAGCCGAGGCCGTCGTCGACCTCGACGTCGATGTCACTGCCGCGGTCGGGCTCCTGGACGAGCTGGCGAGGAACAAGTCGATCGGCTCGCGGATGCGGGCCACCCTGGCGGCGCGGGTCGAGTCGCTGGATCCGGACCACGTGTCCCGCCTGCTCGCCGATCTCGCCCGGGACGCCACGCTGGCCGGGCGGGAACGGGTCGCGTCGGTCATGACCCTGCGCGGCCACGAAGCCGCGTTGGCGTCGGATCTGTTCGCCGAACTCGCCCTGGACACCAGGATGAGCGGGTACTCGCGGGTCCGGTCCGCCGGCGTCCTGGCCGGTGCGGGGGACGTGCGCGGGATCGAACTGCTCGACGGACTGGCCCGGGCCGAGGACCTTCCGGTCTACGTGCGCGAGGAGGCGGTGCGTGCGCTGGTCAAGCACGGTGGTTCCAAGGCGGAGAACGCGTTGTCGAAGTTGGCCTCGGACCGTTCGATCGATCCCCACGTGGGGATCCGTGCTGCCGGTGCGTTGGCCGAACACGGCGACAAGGAAGCGCTGAAGGAGCTCGAGCGCATCGCGACGCAGCACTTGAGTGATCACAACGTGCGGATCGGTGCGGTCGAAATGCTGGCAGCCTTGGGGGAGTACCACCCGATGGAGCTGCTCGAGTTGCTGGTCCGGGACACGACACTCGACGACGACGGCCGGCTCCGGATCCTCGAGATCATGCTCGAGACCGGTGGCCGTCGCGGAGCCGACGCGGTGAATTCGCTGGTCGGTGACCGCTCTCTCGGTGACCGCGCCCGCGTCTTCGTCGCGGGCCTCCAGGGATCCGTCGATCGGCCCGCCGCGGTTCGCACCCTCCTCGACTTCATCGGTGATCGGAGCGTGGCGGGGGCGGCCCGGGTCGACGCGGCCGAGTTGCTCGCCCATTTTCTGCTCGGCGAGCACGCGCGGCTGCCGGACGCGGTGGACGTCCGGACGCACACCTCGGAAGACTTCCGGGTGGATCCCGTCGGCCACGTCGACCTGGACCGGGTCACGATCATCGATCTGATCGACGACCTGAGCCGCGATCGCCGGGTGCCGAGAGCTGATCGCGGCCGGGCGTTCGAAGTTCTCCGCCGGTTCTCCCTGGAACGGCGCTAGTCCGGACCACGCCGACGGAGGTTGCGGTCCGGTGGTCTCGGACGCCCGTGGCGAAACAATCAGGCGTGCTTGATTTTTCTCCGCGCCGGTGTCACGCTGGCCCGAGACGCAAGGAGGCGGGCGATGGCGGATCTCGGCGTGATCCTCGGGGATCTCGACGCGGAGACACGGACGATCGAAGACGTGGTGGCGAACCTGCCCGCGGCGGACTGGGCGCGGCCGACACCGGCCGAAGGGTGGACGATCGCGCACCAGATCGCGCACCTGGCCTGGACCGATCGCAAGGCCCTGATCGCGGCCGCGCACCCCGAAGACTGGCCGGCCGAGGTCGAAGAGCTCCTCAAAGGCGGGGAGACCTACGTCGACGACGGGGCCGCGGCCGAAGCGCGGCGGCCGCCGGGGGAGATCCTCGAAGGCTGGCGCGAAGGGCGCGCATTGCTCGCCGAAGCCCTCGCCGCCGTGCCTGAAGGGCAGAAGCTGCCCTGGTACGGGCCGCCGATGAGTGCCGCCTCGATGGCCACCGCGCGGATGATGGAGACCTGGGCGCACGGCCAGGACGTCTTCGACGCCCTCGGCCTGACCCGCGAGCCCACCGCGCGGCTGTGGCACATCGCCCGCTTCGGCACCCGGACCCGCGACTTCGCCTACAAGGTCCACGCGCTCGCGCCGCCGCCCGAGGAGTTCCGCGTCGAGCTGACCGCGCCCGACGGCTCCACCTGGGCGTTCGGCCCCGTGGACGCCGCGCAGAAGCTCACCGGCACCGCGGTGGACTTCTGTCTCGTCGTCACCCGGCGGCGGCACCCGGCCGACACCGGTCTGGTCGCCCACGGCGCCGACGTCGAGGAATGGTTGACCATCGCGCAGGCCTTCGCCGGGCCGCCCGGGGAAGGCCGCAAGCCGGGGCAGTTTGCATGACCTACCGCATCGGCAACGCGTCCGGGTTCTACGGCGACCGCTTCTCGGCCGTGCGCGAGATGCTCACCGGCGGCCCTCTCGACGTGCTCACCGGGGACTACCTGGCCGAGCTGACCATGCTCATCCTCGGCCGCGACCGGATGAAGGACGCGAACCGCGGCTACGCCAAGACGTTCCTCCGGCAGATGGAGGAAAACCTCGGGCTGGCGCAGGAAAACGGCGTCAAGATCGTCGCCAACGCGGGCGGGCTGAACCCGGCCGGGCTCGCGGACGCGCTGCGCGAGCTGGCCGGGAAACTGGGGCTCGACGTCAAGATCGCGCACGTCGAGGGCGACGACCTCGTGGCGCGGGCCGAGGAGCTGGACCTCGGCAAACCGCTGACCGCCAACGCCTACCTCGGCGCCTGGGGCATCGTCGAATGCCTCAACGCGGGCGCCGACGTCGTCGTGACCGGGCGCGTCACCGACGCCTCCGTCATCGTCGGCCCGGCCGCCGCGCACTACGGCTGGGCGCGTGACGACTTCGACGCCCTCGCCGGCGCGGTCGCCGCCGGGCACGTCATCGAATGCGGTGCCCAGGCCACCGGCGGCAACTACGCCTTCTTCACCGAGCACTCCCTCGGCGTGCCCGGGTTCCCGATCGCCGAGATCGAGGCCGACGGCTCCAGCGTCATCACCAAGCACCCCGGCACCGGCGGCGTGGTCAACGCCGGCACGGTCACCGCGCAGCTGCTGTACGAAATCACCGGCGCGCGGTACGCCGGGCCGGACGTCACGACCCGGTTCGACACGCTCTCGCTGACCGAGGACGGACCCGATCGCGTGCGCATCTCCGGCGTCCGCGGGGAAGCTCCGCCGCCGACGCTGAAGGTCGCGCTGAACACCCTCGGCGGGTTCCGCAACGAGACGACGTTCGTCCTCACCGGACTCGACATCGAGGCGAAAGCCGCGCTGGTGCGGGAACAGCTCGAAGCGTCCATGAAGGACCGGCCGCCGGCCGACGTCCGCTGGACCCTCGCGCGCACCGACCACCAGGACGCCGGCACCGAGCAGACCGCGAGCGCGCTGCTGCACGTCGCCGTCAAGGACGCCGACCCGAAGGTCGCCGGCCGCGCGTTCACCGGCGCGGCCGTCGAACTCGCGCTGGCCAGCTACCCCGGGTTCCACGTCACGGCGCCGCCGTCGGACGCCTCGCCGTACGGCGTCTACACCGCGGCCTACGTGGACGCGGGCGAGGTCCCGCACGTCGCCGTGCTGCCGGACGGGATGCGGGTCGACATAGCGCCCTCCACGTCCACTCAGGACCTGTCCGAAGTGGATGAACCGGCGCTGCCCGAACCCCTCGGCCACGGACCGGTGCGGCGGGTGCCCCTCGGCGCGATCGCCGGCGCGCGCAGCGGCGACAAGGGCGGCAACGCCAACCTCGGCGTCTGGGTGCGGTCGGAAGAGGCGTGGCGCTGGCTGGTGCACCGGCTGACCGTCGCCGAGTTCAAGCTGCTGCTGCCCGAGACCGCGGACCTGCCGGTGACGCGGTACCTGCTGCCGAACCTGCGGGCGATGAACTTCGTCGTCGAAGGCCTCCTCGGCGAGGGGGTCGCGTCGCAGGCCCGGTTCGACCCGCAGGCCAAGGCGCTCGGCGAGTGGCTGCGGTCGCGGGAGATCGACGTCCCGGAGGTCCTGCTGTGACCGACCCGTTCCGGACGCCCGAACGGGCCGAACTGCGCAAGACCGTGCGGAAGTTCGTCGAGCAGGAGGTCCTGCCGCACCTCGACGACTGGGAGCGCGCCGGCGAACTGCCCCGGGCCCTGCACCGCAGGGCCGGCGACCTCGGCCTGCTCGGCGTCGCCTTCCCGGAAGAGATCGGCGGTGGCGACGGCAACTACCTCGACGCTCTGGTCGTCGCGGAGGAGATGCACTACGCCGGCGGTTCCGGCGGCCTCTTCGCGTCGCTGTTCACCTGCGGCATCGCCGTGCCGCACATCGCCGAGGCGAACGACCCGGTGCAGCTCGAACGCTGGGTGCGGCCGACCCTGGCCGGGGCCAAGATCGGCTCGCTCGCCGTCACCGAGCCGGACGGCGGTTCCGACGTCGCCGGGATCCGGACCACCGCCGTCCGCGAGGGCGACGAGTACGTCATCAACGGCGCCAAGACGTTCATCACCTCCGGGTGCCGCGCGGACTTCGTGACGACGGTGGTGCGCACCGGCGGCGACGGCGCCCACGGGCTCTCGCTGATCGTCGTCGAACGCGGGACACCGGGGTTCACGGTGAGCCGCAAGCTCGAAAAGATGGGCTGGCTCTGCTCGGACACCGCCGAACTGTCCTACGTGGACGTCCGGGTGCCGGTGGAGCACCTGGTGGGCGCCGAGAACAGCGGGTTCGCGCAGGTGGCCACCCAGTTCGTCACCGAACGGCTGTCGCTGGCCGTGCAGGCGTACGCGCACGCCCAGCGCGCGCTCGACCTGACACTGGACTGGTGCCGGCTGCGCGAGACGTTCGGCCGTCCGCTCATCTCGCGGCAGGTCGTCCAGCACAAGCTCACCGAAATGGCGCGGAAGATCGACCTCGCCCGCACCTACACCCGGCAGGCCGCGATCCGGCACGTCTCCGGAGAAGAGGTCATCGCCGAAGCCTGTTTCGCCAAGAACACCGCCGTCGAGGCCGCCGAGTGGGTGGTCAACGAGGCCGTCCAGCTGCACGGCGGGCTCGGCTACATGCGCGAGTCCGAAGTGGAGCGCCACTACCGCGACGTCCGGATCCTCGGCATCGGCGGCGGCACCACCGAGATCCTCACCGGCCTGGCCGCGAAGCGATTGGGATACACCTCGTGACTGCTCTTAGGTCCACAGTGGACACACGGGCCGCCGAGTTCGGCGCGAACCGCGAGGCGATGCTGGAGAAGCTCGCCGAGATCGACGCCGAGCACGCCAAAGCCGTCGCCGGTGGCGGCGAGAAGTACGTCGAGCGGCACCGCAAGCGCGGCAAGCTCCTCGCGCGGGAACGCATCGAGCTGCTCCTCGACGCGGATTCGCCGTTCCTGGAGCTGTCGCCGCTGGCCGCGTGGGGCACCGACTACCGCGTCGGCGCGAGCCTGGTGACGGGCATCGGCGTCGTCGAAGGCGTCGAGTGCCTGATCTCGGCCAGCGACCCGACGGTCAAGGGTGGCGCGAGCAACCCGTGGACGACGAAGAAGAGCTTCCGGGCCGCGGACATCGCCGCGCAGAACCGGCTGCCGTCGATCAACCTCGTCGAGTCCGGCGGCGCGGACCTGCCGACGCAGAAGGAGATCTTCATCCCGGGCGGCCGGATCTTCCGGGACATCACGCGGGCCTCGGCCGCGGGCTGCCCGACGATCGCGCTGGTCTTCGGCAACTCCACCGCGGGCGGCGCGTACCTGCCGGGCATGTCGGACTACGTCGTGATGGTCAAGGAACGAGCGAAGGTGTTCCTCGGCGGGCCGCCGTTGGTCAAGATGGCCACCGGTGAGGAGTCCGACGACGAGTCGCTCGGCGGCGCCGAGATGCACGCGCGGACCTCGGGCCTGGCCGACTACCTGGCCGCCGACGAGCAGGACGCCATCCGGCTCGGCCGCAACATCGTCAAGCGGCTCAACTGGACCAAGCAGGGGCCTTCGCCCAAGCCGGACTACGAAGAGCCGCTCTACGACGCCGAGGACCTGCTCGGCATCGTCCCGACCGACCTCAAGGTGCCCTTCGACCCGCGCGAGGTCGTCGCCCGGGTCGTCGACGGCTCCGACTTCGACGAGTTCAAGCCGCTCTACGGCTCGTCGCTGGTGACGGGCTGGGCGAGCATCCACGGCTACCCGGTCGGCGTGCTGGCGAACGCGCAAGGTGTCCTGTTCGGCGAGGAGTCGCAGAAGGCCGCGCAGTTCATCCAGCTGGCCAACCAGATCCACACGCCGCTGGTGTTCCTGCACAACACGACCGGCTACATGGTCGGTAAGGAGTACGAGCAGAGCGGCATCATCAAGCATGGCGCGATGATGATCAACGCCGTGTCGAACTCGAAGGTGCCGCACTTGTCCGTCCTCATGGGAGCGTCCTACGGCGCCGGGCACTACGGGATGTGCGGCCGCGCCTTCGATCCCCGCTTCCTGTTCGCCTGGCCGAGCGCGAAGTCCGCGGTGATGGGCCCGGCGCAGCTGGCCGGCGTGCTGTCCATCGTGGCCCGCGCGGCGGCCGAGAGTCGCGGCCAGGAATACAACGAGGACCACGACAAGGCCATGCGTGCCATGGTGGAAGGCCAGATCGAGGCCGAGTCGATGCCGATGTTCCTCTCCGGCATGCTCTACGACGACGGCATCATCGACCCGCGCGACACCCGCACCGTGCTGGGGCTGAGCCTGTCCGCGATCCACAATGGACCAGTGAAGGGCGCCGAGGGCTTCGGCGTCTTCCGGATGTGAGCGAGCGATGATCCAGAACCTGCTGGTCGCCAACCGCGGCGAGATCGCCCGCCGCGTCTTCCGCACCTGCCGCGACGCCGGGATCGGCACCGTCGCGGTGTTCTCCGACGCCGATTCCGCCGCACCGCACGCCCGGGAAGCCGACGCGGCCGTCCGGCTGCCCGGCAACGCGCCGTCCGAGACGTACCTGCAGGCGGAGCTGCTGGTCAAGGCCGCGGCCGAGACCGGCGCCGACGCCGTCCACCCCGGCTACGGCTTCCTGTCGGAGAACGCCGCGTTCGCCCGCGCCGTGCTCGACGCCGGGCTCACCTGGGTCGGGCCGCCGCCCGAGGCCATCGAGACCATGGGCTCCAAAGTGGAGTCGAAGCGGCTGATGGCCGCGGCCGGGGTGCCGGTCCTGTCCGAACTGGACCCGGCGGCGGTGACCCCGGAAGACTTGCCGTTGCTGGTCAAGGCGTCCGCCGGGGGTGGTGGCCGCGGCATGCGCGTGGTCCGCTCGCTCGACGAGCTGGCCGAGGCGGTGGAAGGCGCGAGTGCGGAGGCCGCCTCGGCGTTCGGCGATCCCACCGTGTTCTGCGAGCGGTACCTGGAGACCGGGCGGCACATCGAAGTCCAGGTGCTCGCCGACCGGCACGGCACGGTGTGGGCGGTGGGGGAGCGGGAGTGCTCGATCCAGCGCCGCCACCAGAAGGTCGTCGAGGAGGCGCCGTCCCCGTTCGTCGACGACGCCATGCGCGCGGAGCTGTTCGACGCCGCGCGCAAGGCCGCCCAGGCGATCGACTACGTCGGCGCGGGCACGGTCGAGTTCCTCGCCGGGCCCGACGGCCGGTTCTACTTCCTCGAGATGAACACCCGGCTGCAGGTCGAGCACCCGGTCACCGAGAACGTCACGGGGCTCGACCTGGTCGCCTTGCAGCTGCGGATCGCCGAGGGCGAGCGCCTCCCGGCCGACCCGCCACCCACGGTGGGGCACTCCATCGAGGTCCGGCTCTACGCCGAAGACCCGGCAGCGGGCTGGCAGCCGCAGAGCGGCACCCTGCACACGTTCGACGTGCCCGATGTGGACCGTTCGTTCGAACACGGACCCGGCCTCAGGCTCGACTCCGGCTTCGAGAACGGGTCGGTGGTGGGCGTCCACTACGACCCGATGCTGGCCAAGGTGATCACCTGGGCACCCACTCGCGTCGAAGCGGCGAGGCGGCTCGCCAAGGCGCTGGCGGCGTCGAAGATCCACGGTGTGGTAACCAACCGCGACCTGCTGGTGAACATCCTCCGCCACGAAGCCTTCCTGGCCGGGGAGACGGACACGGCGTTCTTCGACCGCCACGGCCTCGACACCCTGGCCGCCCCTCTGGCCACAGTGGACACCGAACGGCTCTCGGCCCTCGCGGCGGCGTTGGCGGACGCGGCGGCCAACCGGGCGTCGGCGACCACGCAGAGCAGGCTCCCGAGTGGCTGGCGCAACGTCCGCTCGGCCGGGCAGCGCAAGGTCTTCTCGGTGGCGGACCGCGAGTACGAAGTGGTCTACTCGCTCACCCGCGACGGCTTGCAGGCGGACGGGTTCGAAGCCGAGCTGGTGTCGGCCGCGCCGGAACGGGTGGTCCTGGCCGTCGCCGGCGTGCGGCGCGCGTTCGACGTCGCCCGCCGGGACGGGACGTCCTATGTGGACTCCGCGCTCGGTTCGGTCGCGCTGACGGCGGCCCCGCGGTTCGCCGACCCGGACGCGGCGCTGGCCGCCGGTTCGCTCGTCGCGCCGATGCCGGGCACCGTCGTGCGGCTGGCCGTGCAGGCCGGGGACCCGGTCAAGGCCGGCGACCCGCTGCTCTGGCTCGAAGCGATGAAGATGGAACACCGGATCGCCGCCCCCGCCGACGGCGTGGTGACCGAGCTGCCGGTGACCGTGGGTCAACAGGTCGAAGTGGGCACGATCCTAGCTGTGGTGGGAGACGAAGCATGAACGCCATGAACTTCATCGAGCCGGAAGAGCGGATCGCGCTCCGCAAGGCCGTCGCCGAACTCGGCGCCAAGTACGGCCACGAGTACTACGCCCGCAAGGCCCGCGCGGACGAGAAGACGCACGAACTCTGGGACGAGGCCGGCCAGCTGGGCTACCTCGGCGTCAACATCCCCGAAGAGTACGGCGGCGGGGGCGCGGGCATCGCCGACCTCGCCGCGGTCCTCGAAGAACTCGCCGCCGCGGGCTCGCCGCTGCTGCTCATGGTCGTCTCGCCGGCCATCTGCGGCACCGTCATCTCCCGGTTCGGCACCGAAGAGCAGAAGAAGCAGTGGCTGCCCGGCATCGCCGACGG
This sequence comes from Amycolatopsis sp. CA-126428, assembly GCF_002904335.1. GTDB lineage: Bacteria > Actinomycetota > Actinomycetes > Mycobacteriales > Pseudonocardiaceae > Amycolatopsis. Next base: position 177,775 of record NZ_PPHF01000019.1, read on the forward strand.
CAGCAAGCGGATGGTCTTCGCGATCACCGAGCCCGACGCCGGGTCGAACTCGCACAAGATCACCACCACCGCGAAGCGGGACGGCGACGGCTGGGTCCTCAACGGACGCAAGGTCTACATCTCCGGCGTCGACGAGGCCGACGCGGTGCTCGTCGTCGGCCGCATGGAGGACTCGAGGACCGGCAAGCTCAAGCCCGCGCTGTTCATCCTGCCGACCGGGACCGAGGGCTTCGAACACACGAAGATCCCGATGGACATCGTCGCGCCGGAGGACCAGTTCTCGCTCTTCCTCGACGACGTCAAGCTGCCCGCGGAAGCGCTGGTCGGGGAGGAGGACGCGGCGATCGCGCAGCTGTTCGCGGGCCTCAACCCGGAACGCATCATGGGCGCGTCGTTCTCCCTCGGCATCGCGCGGTACGCGCTGGCCAAGGCCGTCGGCTACGCGAACGAGCGGCGGGTCTGGGGCGCGCCGATCGGCACCCACCAGGGCCTCGCCCACCCGCTCGCCGAGATCAAGATCGAGCTGGAACTCGCGAAGCTGATGACGCAGAAAGCGGCGTCGCTCTACGACTCCGGTGACGACTTCGGCGCGGGGGAGTCGGCCAACATGGCGAAGTACGCCGCCGCCGAGGTCGCCATCCGGGCCACCGACCAGGCCGTGCAGACCCACGGCGGCAACGGCCTGGCCACCGAATACGGCCTCGGCACGCTGGTGACGGCGGTGCGCCTGGGCCGGATCGCGCCGGTCAGCCGCGAGATGGTGCTCAACTTCGTCGGCCAGCACAGCCTCGGCCTCCCCAAGTCCTACTAGGAGCCGGCATGTCTGCTTTGGACGGCAAGACGATCATCATGTCCGGCGGCAGCCGCGGCATCGGCCAGGCGATCGCGCTCCGGGCGGCCGCCGACGGCGCGAACGTCGCGCTGCTGGCCAAGACGGGTGAGCCGCACCCGAAGCTGCCCGGCACGATCTACACGGCGGCCGAAGCGATCGAGAAGGCCGGCGGGCACGCACTGCCGATCCTCGGCGACGTCCGCGACGACGAAGGTGTCGCCGCCGCGGTGGCGAAGACCGTCGAGCAGTTCGGCGGCATCGACGTCGTCGTGAACAACGCCAGCGCGATCGACCTGACGCCGACCGACCAGGTCAGCATGAAGCGCTACGACCTGATGCAGGACATCAACGCGCGCGGCACGTTCCTGCTGTCCAAACTGGCCATTCCGCACCTGCGTGCCGCCGCGAACCCGCACATCCTGACCCTGTCGCCCCCGATCAGCCTCGACGAGAAGTGGTTCACCGCCGGGCACCTCGCCTACAGCATCGCCAAGTACTCGATGAGCCTGGTGACCGTCGGGCTCGCCGCGGAACTCCGCCAGGACGGTGTCGCGGTCAACTCGCTGTGGCCGCGCACCACGATCGACACCGCCGCGATCCGCAACGTCGTCGGCGCGGAGCTGGCGTCGCGCAGCCGGACGCCGGCGATCATGGCCGACGCCGCCCACGCGATCCTGACCAAGCCCAGCCGGGAGGTCACCGGCCACTTCTTCCTCGACGACGAGGTGCTGCGGGCCGAAGGCGTCACCGACTTCGCGAAGTACCGCATCGGCGGCACCGCGGAGGAAGACCTGCAGCTCGACTTCTGGGTGGACCCGGCTTGACCGGCATCCGCGAACCCCAGCAGGAGCGCAGCCGCACCACGCGGCGGCGCCTGGTCGAGGCCGCCCTCGACAGCTTCGGCGAGCGCGGCTGGCACGGCGTGACGGTGGCCGGGATCGCCGAGCGGGCGGGCGTTTCCCGCGGCGCGGCCCAGCACCACTTCCCGGCCCGCGAGGACCTCGTGGTGGCGGCGGTCGACCTGCTCGGCGAAGCCCAGATCGACGAGCTGCGCGCCCAGGCGGCCGGCCTGCCGAGCGGGGCGTCCCGCATCGAGCGCGTCGTGGAGATGGTGCTGAACCTGTACACCGGCCCGCTGTTCCGCGCGGCCCTGCAGCTGTGGTCGGTGGCGGCGACCGACGAGGCCCTGCGGGACGTGCTGGTGCCGTTGGAGGCCAGGGTCGGCCGCGAGGCACACCGCGTGACGGTGGAGCTCCTCGGCGTCGACGAGTCCCGGCCGGGGGTGCGGGAACTGGTCCAGGCCACCCTGGACCTGGCCCGCGGGCTAGGCCTGGCCAACCTCCTGACGGACGACACCCGCCGGAGGCGCCAGATCGTGCGCGAGTGGGCCCGCACCCTAGAGCTGCGCCTGGCCTGAGCCCCCACACAAAGGAGCGGCGAGGTCATCCCGTCGCCTGAGGCCGCAAAAATCACTTTGAGCCGGGCCCGCAACCGACAGCGCAACGCAAGACAACGACGCAACCTTGCGGGCCCGGCTCAAAGTGATAGGCCTCAGTCAGGCGACGGGATGACCTCCCGCGGCCCACCCGAGAAGGTGACACAACGGCGAGACCCGAGGTCATCCCAGAGCCTGCCCGTCCGGCGAGGACACGCTTGAGAACCCCGGCAGACCCGGCAGTCTCCTTCCGGGATGGCGACCAAGACGGAACCTCACCCGCACCCCGAACGTCATAGTGCCGTAAGTAACACAATCGGCCCAACGGGCGAATAACCCGTTGTAGTGGCAAAAAAAGGGAAGGCAGTCCGGTGTCCGGTTCAGGAGTCGAGCTCACCCACCGCGCGATGGCCATGCTGAGGGCGGTGGCCGCGGGCCGTGCGCAGATGTCGTGCAGCTGTGAGCCCGACCTTTTCATCGACGGATTCGCCTGTTGCGATCAGATGACCGCCCACGCGCTGGCCCACGGCGGTTACCTCCGCCCCGGCGCCGAAGGGGCCACCGGCCGCGTCGCCGCCGAGCTGACCGAGGCGGGCCGCGCGGCGCTGGCGATCGCCGTCGCCGCCTGATTCCCCGGCCGCTGTCACGCAGCGTCGTGTGGGCGAACAGGTGTTCGGTCTCCCGCGCGGGCCGCTGACCTGGCAGTCTTGTCCCCATGGCGGAGCACCCCCCACCGGCGGACAACGAGGCGACGGTCTTCCTCCCGAGCGAGCTGCGGGGCCCGCACTGGCCGACCCGTGACCCCGACGTCTCCCGGCGGGCCTACGACGAGTTCGCCGGCCAGATCGTCGCGCGGCCGCCCGCGTCGCCGGTCAGCGCCGGGCGCGGGGAAGGGGCCGGCTCGTCGCTGGCGCGCTCCAGCGGCCGGATGGCGGTCGCCTCGGCCGTCAGCCGGGTCACCGGGTTCGTCGCGAAGCTGCTGCTCGCCGCCGTGGTCGGGGCCGGGGTCGTCAACGACTCCTTCACCGTCGCCAACACGTTGCCCAACATCGTCTTCGAACTGCTCTTCGGCGGCGTCCTGGCCAGCGTCGTGGTGCCGCTGCTGGTCCGCTCGCACGACGACCCCGACGGCGGCCGCGCCTACACCCAGCGGCTCATCACGATGGCGCTGGTGCTGCTCGCCGTCGGCACGGCCGTCGCGGTGGCGATCGCCCCGCTGTTCACGGCGCTCTACGTCGACAAATCGTCCGAGTCCGCCAACTCCGGGCTGACCACGGCGCTCGCGTACCTGCTGCTGCCGCAGATCCTGTTCTACGGCCTGTTCGCGCTGCTCTCGGCCATCCTCAACGCGCAGAACGTCTTCGGCCCGCCGGCCTGGGCGCCGGTGCTGAACAACGTCGTCGTCACCGGCACGCTCGTGGTGTTCGCGTTCGTGCCGGGGGAGCTGACCCTCGACCCGGTCCGGATGAGCGACCCCAAGCTGCTCGTGCTCGGCCTCGGCACCACGCTCGGCATCGTCGCGCAGGCGGTCGTGCTCATCCCGGCGTTGCTGCGCACCGGGTTCCGGTTCCGCTGGCGCTGGGGTTTCGACCCGCGGATCAAGGAGTTCGGCGGGCTCGCCGCGTGGATCCTCGGCTACGTCGTCGTCAGCCACGTCGGGTTCGTCATCACCACCCGCGTGCTGACCGGCGGCAACAGCGGCGGCGTGACGGCCTACAGCTACGCGTCCCTGCTTTTCCAGCTCCCGTACGGCATCCTCGGCGTTTCGCTGCTGACGGCGCTGATGCCGCGGATGAGCCGCGCCGCCGCGGACGGCGACACGGTCTCGCTCGTCGGCGACCTCTCGCTCGCCTCCCGCATGTCCACGGTGCTCTTCGTACCCATTTCGGCGGTGCTGGCCGTGGTCGGCACGCCGATCGGCATCGCGATCTTCACCTGGGGCCGCGGCACCCTCGACGACGCCGAGCGGCTCGGCCAGACCCTGGCGGTGTCGGCGGTCGGGCTGCTGCCCTTCGCGCTGGTCATGCTGCAGCTGCGGGTGTTCTACGCGATGAAGGACGCCCGCACGCCCACGCTGATCATGCTCGTGATGACGGCGGTGAAGATCCCGCTGCTGCTCCTGTGCCGTGGACTGCTCGACGGCGAGCACGTCGTCTACGGCGTCATGCTCGTCAACGGCGCCGGCTTCGTGGTCGGCGCCGTCCTCGGCCAGGTCTGGCTGTGGGTCCGGCTCGGGCACCTGCGCAGCAAGCGGTCGCTGCGGGTCGGGCTGATCACGCTCTCGGTGAGCGGGCTCGGCGTGGTGGCGGCGGTGCTCGCCGGGCGCGCGGTGCCCGCGTCGCTCGGGGTGATTCCCGGGGCGTGGGTGAAGCTGCCGGTGCAGGGGCTGCTCGGGATGGCCGTGCCGTTCGGGTTGCTGGCGTTGCTGAAGCTGCCGGAGTTCACCCCGGTGACCCGGCGGGTGGCGGGATTGCGGCGGCGGTTGGTGGCTCGTTGACAGCTACGGCCGGAAAGCCGATCCGGTTGTCTCGAAACGATAACGAGAGCGCGGCGATCAGCGCGTTTACAATTGCCGCAAGGGTTTCTACTATCCACCGGGATCATGCGTCGCGGGCGAGCGCGGCGTGGGGGAATCGGGTGGAGGTCGTGCATGACGCGCAGCGCGCGCAGGCGACGGGACCGGATCACGGTCGACGAGCTGCTCAAGCAGACCGGGGCGCGGCCGCGCAAACCGGGCTCGAGGGCGGCCGAACTGGCGGCGCGCCGGGACGTCGAGCCGGAAGCCGGGCCGCGGGGGGCGGCGCGGCTGGCGCTGGCGTCGGTGGTGATCGTCGTGCTGGGCGGGCTGGTCGTCGTGCTGGCGGCGCAGCCGGACTCCGTGCCCGGCTCCACGCAGTTCCCGCAGCTGCAGCCGGCCACCGCCGTGCCGTCCTCGACCGTGCTGGCCGTCCCGACCGAGACGACCACGCCGTCGCCGGCGGTGATGCACGCGCGCCGGACGCCGACGCCCACTCCGACGCCGACCGTCACGATCGAGCTGCCGCCACCGCCGCCCCCGTCCACGACCAAGACGAGCCCGCCGCCGGTGATCTGGAACCCCTACCAGTGCTCCCCGTACTCCTGCGGGCCCTACCCCGGTGGGCCGCGGCGCTGACCCGCGAAGGCCCCCTCACCGGCCCCGATGCCGGTGAGAGGGCCCCCGACAGCCCCACTACGGGTCCGGTGGGTCAGCCGGTGTAGCCGGCGACGATCTTGGTGAACGCGTACTTGTCCTGGCTGATCCCGCTGCACTCGCCACCGCCGCTGCAGTCGCGGTTGGTGGCCCAGAACGTGAACCGGGCCAAGTGGTGGCTCGTCGCGTAGCCGCGGATGGAGTTGAAGTTGGCGACCGTGACCGTCTCGCCCGCGTTGTCGGTCTTGCCGTTCATCGAGGAGAGGCCGCTGTGCCGGTAGGCGGTGTCGTCGTTCCAGCCGAACGTGGTCTTGAGCTGGTTCTTCAGCCCGTCGACCGCGGACTTCGTCAAGGCGGCCATGTCACCGCCGCCGGAGAAGTCGAACGGCATGACCGACCAGACGTCGACCGGGGCGCCGATCGCCTTGGCCTGGTTGATCAGGCGCTTGCCCCACGAGTCGGGGCCGGTCGTGGTGGTGCCGATGGTGATGACGACCTTCAGGTTCGGGTTCTTCTGCTTGGTCAGCTTGACCGCATTGAGGATGCGGTCCTGCACCGTGTTGTTCTGGAACTCGTCGGTGTTCTCGATGTCGAGGTCGATCGCCTTGAGCCCGTAGGCGTCGATCACCTTCTGGTAGGCACCCGCCAGCGCGGAGGCCGACGTGCACTTCGAGCCCAGCTTCGTGCCGGACCAGCCGCCGAAGGACGGGATCACGTCCCCGCCCGCGTTGCGGATGTTCTGGATCATCGTCTTGTCGGAGCCGGTCAGCGACCGGCTGCCGTCCCACTTGGGGTTGCAGGAGCCGTCCGAGAGGACGAACGCGAGCGTAAACGCTTTCACGCCGGTCGCGGACATCGCGGCGGTCGGGCTGGTCTGCCCGCCCCACTGGTACAGGTACGGGGAGGCGAGCACGGGGTCGGCCGCGGCCATGGCCTGCGGGGCGAACCCGACCGTCGTGGCCAGGGCGGCCGAAGCCGCGGCCGCGAGGGTGACGAGACGGCGCACCGGGTTCGTCGATCCGGCCGAAAGCAGGCCGCCCCCCGAGCGGCGGGCGACCGTCGCTACGAAGGTGTTCGGCCGTGACTGTGGGCGGATCGACGATGAACGAAGCAGCATGGGGGTCCTCCGTAATGCGCAGGTGGAGCACCTCCGGTTTGAGGCGGCGGGATCAACCCGGGAGGAGTGCTGTGTGCCACCACACAGTGGACTAGACCAATGTGGTGTGTCAACCCTCCGTCGGTCGGAAAATGACCCACGGTGCCCGGAGCTCGCGACGGTGTTAAATTCCCCTGAAGGCGGATCGACACGGGCCCGCATTCCGGCTACTTTGCCGAAATGGTGGGGGATTCCACGGTCGCCGCCGGCGGGGAAGGCCGCCCGGGCCGGTTCCTGGCCGCCCTCGTCCCGCAGCGCTGGGCCCCGCGGCGGTGGGCGCTGTGGCGGCTGCCGCGCCGCGGCCAGGTCTGCTACCTCGTCGGGATCGACGCCCTCGCCGTCGCCGCCGTCGTGCTCGCCGCCCTCCGCTTCCCGCCGCTCGCCGCGATGCTGACGCCGTTCGCGCTGCTCGCGGCCGGGATGCTCGTGTCGGCGGAGCTCGTGCGGCCGGTCGAGCGCCACCGCGAGGAGACCCTGCTCGGCCCCGGCGTCGACACGCCGTGGATCTTCGCCGGGGTGCTCGTGCTCCGCCCCGGTCTCGCTGTCGCGCTGGTCGTGCTCTCCGCGCTGCACCAATGGTTCCGGGTCCGCAGAAGACCCGTTCACCGGCAGGCGTTCGGCGCCGCGGCGACGGCGCTGGCCGGTCTCGTCGCGGGGGCTTTCCTCACCGCGACCGGCGTCCGGCCCCTCGGTGAGGTGCTCGGCTCCCGGACCGTCCTCCTGCTCGCCGCGGCCGGGCTGGTGTTCCTCGCCGTCAACGCCGCGCTCGTGACCGGCGCCGACGGGCCACGGCGGCCACCCGAAGCCGCACCCGCGTACGCCTTCGACGCCGCGATGACGGCCTTCGGCCTGCCGCTCGCCTGGGCGGCGGTGGCCGCGCCGCTGCTCGTTCCGGTGCTGGCCGGCGCCACCGTCGTGCTGCACCGCGGCGGGCTGGGCGGCGGCCGCCGCGACCACGTCACCCTCGACCCGGGCACCGGCGTGCTGACCGCCGCGTCCTGGCGCGGCGCGGCCGAGGCCCGGCTGGACCGCCCCGGCGGATCCGACCCGGCCGTGCTGCTGCTCGACCTCGACCACTTCCGCCTGCTCAACGACCGCTACGGCGCCCGGATCGGCGACGCCGTCCTGCGCGCGGTCGCCGGCACCCTGCGCGACGAGGTCCGGGCGGCCGACCTCGTGGGCCGCTCCGGCGGCGAGGAGTTCGCGGTGCTGCTGCCCGGCACCGGCCCCTTCGACGCGATGGCGATCGCCGAGCGCATCCGCCTGCGGATCGCCTCGACACTGGTGGCGCTGAAGGCTTCGGGTGACGGTCCGCAGTTCGTGGGGGTGACGGTGTCGATCGGTGTGGCGGGTTGTTCGGCCGGGCTTCTCGATGAAGCGTTGCTGGCGGCGGAGGCGGCTTTGCTGCGGGCGAAGGCGGCGGGCCGCAACCGGACGGTCTGCGCCGAACCGGACGTCAGCTCATCGTGATCGCGTCCAACTTCTCCTTCAGGTACTGCGACGCGATCACCTCGGGGTAGGTCCGGGTGCCCAGCGGCGGCGCCAGTGACGTGATCCGCGCGTCGTGGTCGGTCTCGTAGAAGAAGATCAACGACACGAGGTCTTCGTCGGGCGCCGTCGCGGGTGGGGGGAGGACGCGGTGGCGCGTCGAGCGCCAGCGGTCGCCCGTCCAGCGGGCCATCAGGTCGCCGATGTTGACCGTGAACGCCTCCGGGTGGAACGGCGCGTCCGCCCACTCGCCGTCGGCGGTGCACACCTGCAGGCCGCCGACGCCGGCCTGGCGGTCGAGCACCGTGACCGTGCCGAAGTCGGTGTGCGGGCCGATCCGGAACTGGTCCGGCGCCGGCGGGCCGACGTGGGTCATCGGCGGGTACCAGTTGATGTTGAACGTGTACGTCGGGTGCGCGGTGTGGCGGGTGAAGTGGCTCTGCGCGAGACCGAGCGCCGCGGCGAAGATCTCCAGCAGGTGGTCCGCCAGCGCCCGCATCCGGCGCATGTACTCCGTGGCCACCTCGCCCAGGCCGGGTACCTCGTGCGGCCAGACGTTGGGCTGGAACCAGAACCCGTCGACCTCGGCCACGCCGGTGCGGGTGTCCGCACCCGCCGAGTAGGACTCCTTGAGGTCCGGCGGGGTCTCGGTGCCCTCGGCGTAACCGTTGGCCTCGACCCCCGGCGGCAGCCAGCCGCGGCCGCCGACCGTGACGGCGTAGCGCTGCTTGACGTCCTCGGGCAGCGCGAAGAACCGCCGCGCCAGCTCGCGCGTCCGGTGGCGCAGGTCGTCCGGGACGCCGTGCCCGGTGACCAGCAGGAAGCCGGACTCCCGCAGCGCCTGGTCGATCCGGCCCGCCACTTCGGCCCGGCCCTCGGACGTGCCCGCGAACCACGGCGAAAGGTCCACGAGCGGAACGGATGACGGCATACCGGCTCCTGTAAAGCGCTGTTGGTCAAGCATGTCCGGTCGAGCGAGCCCGATCGCTACTGTCCTATTCGGACTTTTCCACCCCGATGTCCTCGAACCACAGGTCCGGGCGCGCGGCGATGAACTCCGTCATCAGCGCGGTGCAGCCGGGATCGTCGAGCAGGGTGATCTCCACCCCGAGCCCGGCGAGCCAGTCGTGACCGCCGTGGAACGTCTCGGCCTCACCGATGACGACGTGCCCGATACCGAACTGACGGACGAGCCCGGAGCAGTACCAGCACGGCGAGAGCGTGGTGACCATGATCGTGTCCCGGTAGTGCGGGCGGCGGCCGGCGTTGCGGAACGCCGCGGTTTCGGCGTGCATCGACGGGTCGCCGTCCTGCACGCGCCGGTTGTGCCCGCGGCCCAGCAGCGTGCCCGCGGAGTCGAACAGCGCGGCCCCGATCGGCACGCCCCCTTCGGCCTTGCCCCGCTCGGCTTCTTCGCGGGCGACGGCGAGCAGGGTGTGCGGATCGATCGGCATGCGTCACTCTTTCCGCCCGGGGTGGTGCCTGGCAAGTGCTTGAAGCCCGGACTGCACCTTCCGGCCGATTGCGGACAGGAGCTGTCCGCGATGTCTGGCACACTGCGTGCCATGTACGGCACTTCGGAACGGCTGCTCAGGCTGCTCTCGCTGCTGCAGGCGCGCCGGGACTGGCCGGGTGCCGACCTCGCGGCCCGCCTCGAGGTCGACGTCCGCACGATCCGCCGCGACATCGAGCGGCTGCGCTCCCTCGGCTACCCGGTGCACGCGACGCCGGGGGTGGCGGGCGGCTACCGGCTGGGCGCGGGCGCGGCCCTGCCGCCGCTGCTGCTGGACGACGACGAGGCGGTCGCGGTCGCAGTCGGCCTGCGCACGGCGGCGAGCGGCACGGTCAGCGGCATCGAGGAGACGTCGGTGCGCGCGCTGGCGAAGCTGGAGCAGGTGCTGCCGGCCCGGCTGCGGCCGCGGGTGAGCGCGCTGCAGGCGGCGACGGTGTCCCTGCCCGGAGCCGGCCCGACGGTGGACGCCTCGGTGCTGACGACGATCGCCGCCGCCTGCCGCGACCAGGAACGGCTGCGGTTCGGCTACGGCGACCGGTCGGGGGCCGCGACGCAGCGGTCGGCCGAGCCGCTGCGGCTGGTCCACACGGGGCGGCGCTGGTACCTGGTCGCCTTCGACCTCGACCGCGCGGACTGGCGCACCTTCCGGGTGGACCGGATCGCCGGGGTGCCGGCGGTGGGTTTCCGGTTCACGCCGCGCGAGCCCCCGGCGCCGGACCTCGCGGAGTACGTCTCCCGCCAGATCTCGACGGCGGTCTACCCGCACCAGCTGGTCCTGCGCGTGGCCGCCCCGGCCGACGCGGTGGCCCGGCGCGTGCCGCCGACGGCCGGGGTGGTCGAGGCGATCGACGAACACCGCTGCCGGGTGCGCACCGGGGCGAACACCCTGGACACGGTGCCGTACTACCTGGCCCAGTGGGGCTTCGACTTCGTGGTCGAGGAGGCGCCGCCGGGGCTGGTCGAGCGGCTGCGCGAGGTGGCGGAACGCTTCGCCCGGGCGGTCGGCTGAGCGCCGGCGAGCGTCGTGCCTCGGCGGCCGTCGTGCTAGCTCGGTTCGACCCGGACGCAAGCGCTTTCGCCGTCGCTCAAGAACCCCGCCAGCGCGCTGCCCTCGGCCGCGAGCTCTTCGCGTTCCGCCCCGGTCAGCCGCCGCAGCGGCCGGACCACGACCGTGTCGCTCTCCGTCGTCCACGTCGCGGAAACGCGGCCGTCGACCAGGACCACCCGCTCGCCCGCGACCGAGAGCCCGCGGTGGGCGTCGTCGATGATGCGGGAGCGGTCGTCGTAGCCGAGGATCGCGTTGTCGAACGCCGGCAGGAACCGGACCGGCGCCACCGTGTCCGGGTCGGGGCGGGGTGCCTCGGGCAGGTCGAGCAGCTCGCGGCCCCGCTCGTCGCGGAAGACCACCAGCTCCTCGCGCACCGCCTTCACCGCGGCCGGCAGGCCGGCCAGGCCCGACCACGCGCGCAGATCCGCCGTCGCCGCCGGGCCGAACGCCGCGAGGTAGCGCCGGACCAGCGTCCGCCCGACGCCGTCGGCCGGGTCGATCGGGTCGGCGTCACGGCCGAGCCACGTGGCCAGCGGCAGGTTCCGCACGCCCGCCTTGGTGCGCCACAGCCCGCGCGGCGGCAGCTGCACCGACGGGATCAACGCGGCGATCAGCAGCTCCCCGAGCGGGCGGTGGCCCGGCGCGGGCCACCGGTCGGCGACCGCCCGCGCGAGCTCGCCCATCGAGCGGGGCTCGCCGTCGGCCAGCACCGCCCGGCCCGCCGCGGCGAGCTCGGCCATGTCCACCGTCGCCAGTTCGCGGCGGTAGGTGCCGACGACCCGCTGCCGCAGCATCGTGTCGAACCGGCTCCGCCACGCCAGGACGTCGACGGCGGTCAGCAGGTGCACGGTGCGGCGCATGAGGTGGGTCCGCACGACCTGCCGCCCGGTCAGCAGGGCGTCCAGCGCGGCCGGGTCGAACGCGCGCAGCCGCGACCACAGCCCTGTGAACGGTTCCTGCGGCTCCTGCGCCTGCAGGCCGCCGAGGTGGGCGACGGCGTCGAGCACGGGCCGGCCGGCCCGTTCGAGAAGCAGCTGCCGGGCGAGGGTGGCGCGGTTGAGGGCTCGCGCGTCGAGGACGGGGTGCACGAGGCCAGCGTGGCAGAGGTAGCGGACAGGTTGTGACCGCTACTGGGGCGCCATGCCGACGCCGAGCATCCGCAGCACGAGCCCGCCGTACTCCTTGCCCAGCGCCGCGGGCGTCTGGCGGGCGCGCTCGCTGTACCAGCGGGCGACGTCGACGCCGAGTGAGAGCACGGCCCGGGCGGCGACGTGCGGGTCGGACACGGTGAACACCCCGCTCTCGACGCCCTCGGCGATGACCTCGCGCACGATCCGCTCGATCCGGCGCCGCAGCTCGGCGACCACCTCGAACTCCTGCTCGGGCAGCGCCTGCAGCTCGTACTGGACGACCCGCGCGACGGTGTGGCGCCGCGCGTGCCACGCCACGAAGTCCTCGACGATCAGCCGGATCCGCTCGACGGGATCGGACTCCTTGGCGACGACGTTCTCGACCAGCGAGAGCGTCTGCTCGTGGCCGTACCGGCTGATCGCGAACAGCAGCGCGGCCTTGGAGGGGAAGTGCACGTAGAGCGCGGCGGGCGACATCCCCGCGGCGCCGGCGATGTCCCGCGTGGTGGTGGCGTGGTAGCCGCGCTGGGCGAAGGCCTCCACGCCGGCCAGCATGAGCCGCCGGGCGGTCTCCGGCTGCACGTCCGGCCAGAGCTCGGCCGACAGCGACATCGTCATCCGGTGGTCCTCCCCGCTCGCGCGCCCGGACGGCGGCCACGACGGCCGGCCCGGTCGTGCCCATTGTAAGCGGGCGCTTTGTCAGCGGAGCCGGGGATCATCCCCGAGAAGGGGGATGTCATGCCGCGTCAGGCGTGCACACCCGGCTCGATTCCGGTCGACTCACCTGGCTCGTGGTGCACCGCCTTCCGCGGGTCCAGGTGCAGATCCTGCCCAGCACCGGTCCGGATCCGATGCGGTGCCGCGGCCCCGACGGCGCCGGCCATCATCGGGACCCCGATCGCCGCCACGATGGGCAGGTACGGGTTGCCGCCCGCCACCTTGTACACATTGGACACTTCCCGCCGGGGGTAGCGGGCGGCGTCGGACATCGCGTGGACGGTGGTGGTGAAGCCGTCGGGAAGTTCCCCGGAGTTGTTTCGGCCGCCCCGGTAGCGCGTTGCGTGCGGCATGGGCATGCGCGCGTGGACCAGGCGCTGTCCCGCACGGGAAGCCCGGCTGACCGGGCGCTGACCTGCGGTTTGACTTTTTCGAGTGGGCTGGCCCAGGCCACCCCTTCGCCGTGCCGACGAGCATGGGCGAGGTCTGCCGCCACCCGTCACTGGGTGCTGATGCGCCCACGCTCGTCTGCCCCCACGTCCACCCGGGGGCGCGCAGGCATGGCCCGGGCGTCCTCGTGGCCAAGTTGTCCTGTTTGCGACAAGACACCCGAACCGGGCAAGATCGGGAGTGAACTCTGGGGGAACGATGAGAAAATCTTTCTCGCCTGCGTGCAGCACGCTGCGGTTTCGTGTGCTCGGTCCTCTCGAAGTCCTCGATGGCAACGGGAGCGCCCTGACCATCACGCGGCGCAAAGCCCGGTCGCTGCTCGCGGTGCTCCTGTTCAAGGCCAACTCGGCCGTGTCGGCCGACTCGCTCGTGGATCAGCTATGGGGCGAGTTTCCGCCCAAGTCCGCGGTGGCCAACCTGCAGTCGTACGTGGCCGAGCTGCGCCGCGTCCTCGGCGCCGCGGATCCCACCCGGGCGGACCGGCTGAGGACGTACCGCGGCGGATACCAGCTCACGGTCGACGATGGAGAGCTCGACGCCGAGCGGTTCGCACGGCTCGCCCGGTTGGGCACCGATCAGCTCGGCCGGGGGATGCCGGCCACCGCGGTCGAACACCTCAGCGTTGCTCTCGAACTTTGGCGCGGGCCGGTCCTCGGTGGTCTGGAACTGCCCGAGTTACTGCGTCCGGAAGCCGAACGGCTCGACGAGCTGCGCCTGCAAGTCGCCGAGGAACGCGCGCGGGCATGGCTCGATCTGGGGTGCAACGACGTCGCTGCCGCCGACCTCCGGGTGCTGACCGGCGAGGCGCCGCTGCGGGAGCGGCCATGGGAATTGCTGATGCTGGCCCACCATCGCGGGGGACGGACCGACGAGGCACTCGCCACCTACCAGCGAGCCCGCGCGATGCTCGTCGAGCAGCTCGGTGTCGAGCCCGGACCAGCGTTGCGCCGGACCCACCGCACGATCCTCACCGACGCCCCGGCGATCGAACCGGCACCGGTGCCGCAGCACAACGGCTGGATCCGTCCGCGGCAACTCCCGCCGGACTCGGCCGTCGTCATCGGTCGTGCCTCGCAACTGTCGGCTTTGGACGAACTGCTGATCCGGCGGGAGACGAGTGGTACCCCGCCGATCGCCGTGGTCGTCGGACCGGCCGGGGTGGGCAAGACCACCCTGGCCCTGCACTGGGCCCACCGCGTCGCACCGGCATTTCCCGATGGCCAGCTGTTCGTCGACCTCCACGGCTATTCGTCCACGCCCGCGCTCGATCAGCTCGAGGTTCTCAGCCGGTTCCTGCACTCACTGGGCGTCCCGGCCGCCCGCGTGCCGAAGGATCTCGCCGACGCGGCCGCACTGTACCGTTCGGTGCTGTCCGACCGGCGGCTCCTCGTCGTGCTCGACAACGCCGCCCTCGCCGATCAAGTCCGGTGGTTGCTGCCCGGGACTCGGGATGTTCCGTCCTGATCACCAGCAGGCATCGGCTGGCCGGCGTGGAGATCACACTCGGCGCTACGTCGCTCACGGTGGACGAGCTGTCGGCGGACGAATCCCTCGCGTTGCTCACCACGGTCGTCGGCGCGGACCGGATCGCCGCCGACGTGCCGGCGGCCCGGGAACTGACCGAGCTGTGCGCGGGGCTCCCGCTCGCCCTGCGAATCGTCGCCGCGAACCTGGTGCTGTGGCCCGGACAAACCCTTGCCGACTACCGGTCGGAGCTGGCCGGCGCCGGTCTGGTCGCCCGGTTGAGCGTGCCAGGCGACGAGCGGCTCGGCCTTCGCCGCGCCTTCGACATGTCCTACGACGCCGTCTCGGAGCAGGGCGCTTGGTTGTTCTCCCTGCTCGGCCTCGTGCCGGGTGCCGACGTCAGCCTGATCGCCACGGCAGCCCTCGCGGGCCTGGACACCAGGGCGACGCGGCAGGTGCTCCGCGAACTCGTCGCCAGTCACCTCGTGCAGTACCGGGCTTCCGAACGGTTCGGGCTGCACGATCTCCTTCGAGACTACGCAGCGGAACGTGCCGGCGAGCGGATCCCTGCGGCGATCCGGGACGAAGCGCTGGGCAGGCTGTTCGACCACTACCTGCGGACCGCGGACCGCGCGGCGACCGCCCTCTACCCCGACATGCTGCGGCTGCCGGTCGGCGAACCGCGCGAGCGGCCGTTCGATCCGGCCGAGGCACGGCAGTGGCTGCTGGCCGAGCACACGAACATACTGGCCGCGATCCGGTGGACCGCCGAACACGGCCCGATTTCCTACGCCTGGCGGCTCGCGGACGTCCTGCGCGGCTTCTACCATTCGCACCGCCTGGACGCGGACTGGGAGGCGGCGGCGGGCACCGGGCTGACGGCCGCGGAGAAGGCGGACGACCGGCACGCGGCCGGCGCCATGCGGCACAGCCTCGGCGCTCTGGCGTGGAGCCGTGGCGCCTACGGCCGGGCGCTCGCGGAACTCGACGCGGCCAAGGAGTCCTATCACGTCAGCGGGGCGCGCGCCGGCGAGGATTCGGTGCTGCACGCCCTCGGTGTCGTCCACCTCGACCTCGGCCGGCTCGACCGGGCCACGGACCATTTCACGGCCGCGCTCGCCGCGACCGAGGAGTGTGGCGCCCCGCTCCGCATCGCCAACGGCCTGATCAACCTCGGTGCCGTGCTCATCGAACGCGGCCGGCTGGCCGAGGGCATCCGGCACAACGAGCGCGCACTCGAGGTCTGCCGCCGGCTTGGTTCTCCGCACGCGGCGGCCATCGCCTTGTGCAACCTCGGTCACGGCTATCGGGTGACCGGCGACCTGGACCGTGCGCTGGAGGTCCTCACCGAGGCCCGCGAGATCCTCCGGGAACTGGGCTCACGCGACGACGAAGCGGACGTCTTGGTGCGCCTGGCCGCCGTGCACCTGGACACCGGTGGCTTCCCGGACGCGCACTCATGCGCCCACGAAGCGCTGCGCGCCGCCCGAGACGCGGACAACCGCAGGTTCGAAGCCGACGCGCTGTGCGCACTCGGCGACGTCCACGTCCAGGTCGGTGGCGAGGAAACCGGGCACGGCCACTATCTCGAAGCGCTTCGTCTGGCGAAGCGGATCGGCTACCGCCGGGGCGAGATCGTGGCGGCGATCGGGCTCTCCTCGGCCGCCCCTCGGACGGCAGCCGACTACGCCTCCATCGCGCTGCGGACCGCCGAACGGGGCGGCTTCGGTCTCCTCGCCGGGCAGGCCCGGATCGGCCTCGCGGAGGCGGTCCTCGCGGCCGGCGACCCGGTCGCGGCCGACGAGCACGCTTCGCGAGGTCTCCAGGACCTGCGAGCGAGCGGGCATGTGCTCGGCGAGGCGCGTGCCCTCGTCGTCCTGGGCGCCGTCCGGTCATACCAGGCCGACCACGTGGGTGCGCGAGAACACTGGCTCGCGGCCGGGGAACTGCTCGACCTCGGAAGCGCGGCGCCGATCGCCGTCGAGGTGCGAACCCTCCTGTCGACCGAAGCAGGCGTGGCACCCGGGTGCGGGCGGCATACCTAGGATGCGCTCACGATGAGGAGCGCGGAGCCGAACGTCGTCGGCCGGTGCCGCGCCGCGCCGCCGGCGCGATCGGTGACGATCAGCCCCGAATCGCGCAGGACAGTGGCGTGCTGGCTGGCCCCCGCCGCGGAAATCCGGAGCTCGGCGGCGATCTCTGTCGTGGAGACCAGCGGTCTGGCGCAGATGATGTCCAGCACCGCGGCCCGGGTCCGGCCCAGCAGCGCGGTCGCGGACCTGATGGGTGTGACCCCGGTGAACCAGCCGGGGCGCCGGTCGATCGGGTAGACGAGCACCGGCTGCCGGGCCGCGTCGAGCAGCGTGACCGGCGACTGCCAGCAGAACAGCGAAGGAACCAGCAGGAGACCGCGGCCGCCGAGCCGCAGTTCCTGGTCCACCGGGTAGTCGATCTCGAGTACCGGGGACTGCCATCGCACCTGCTGATGCAGGGTGGACAGCAGCGCCTCGACACCACCGTCGAGCACGATCTCGCCGCGTTGCAGCCTGTCCGCCCGAGCCTGGCTGACGATGGCAGGCCAGTACGGTTCGACCGCGACCGAGAAGTACCGCCGCACCGCGTCGCCGAGTTCGTGCAGGACGTCGAGCTCACCGGCGGCGAGCGACGGCGCCCACGACGGAAGGGGCCGGGAGGCGGCCAGCTCGGTGCGATCGGCGGCCAGCAGCGAGCGAGGAGTGCTGAGCACGGCGTCGAGTCCCGTTTCGAGGTCGGTCGCGCCCGCCCCGGGGGTCAGGAAGTCCACCGAGTAGCCGCGCGGTGGCGCCAGGGTGAGCAGCAATCCCACCGAACGGTCCAGCCGCTGCCGGACCCAGGACCGCCACTCGCCGAACACCGGCTGCCCGGTACCGCCCTGCAGCAGGTGCAAGCTCAGCAGCGTCTCCCACAACGGATCCGGCGTGTGCTGGACGCGGGTGCGGGCAAGATCTTCGGCCTCGAAATGAACGCGCAAAGTATTCTGGTGAACCCCCATGACCGGAAATGATCACAAAGTGTGCCATTCAGATGCTATACACGGATGTATGGCGGAATCTGGCTTCACCTCGCAGAACGCAACGATCCCGTGTGGCGGGGTTTCCGCCACACGGGATCGATGCTTCTTGCGAATCAGCAGAGGCCGGTGTACCAGGCGTTCTCCGCGAAATAGCCGAGGCTGGTGACGCCCGGGGTCACGCACAGGTTGTCGCTGCCGACGGTGTACTCGACGTGGATGGTGATGTTCGTCGGACCACAGTGGTTGTAGTAGCCTTTGCCGCCGGACGAGTAGTAGCCGCAGATTGCCTGCGTACCCGCGTCACTCGCCGGCGTTGCGGCGGAGGCGGGGGCGGCGGCGCCGAGCAGCAGTGCGCCCGCGGTCGCGGCGACGGCGGTCGCTGCGCCGGCCTTGGCGGCAAGCTTTGTCAACATACTGAATCCCTCCAGATTGCGTTTTCAGAGTACCGGAGCGAATTCCTGGTACGGCGAATTTTTCTGACGGAGCGATTCGTCGATTCCGGAATGCGCCGGACAAGACGAGCTTAGAAGAGGGCCAAGGCACCGACAACCCGTTTCAGCCAGGTCTGAAACGTCGCCTGCGGGGACGAGTGCTCGTCGTCACTCACGGGCAGGTGACGACCTGGCCGGCCCAGGAGAGCCCGCCGCCGAAGGCGAAGAGCAGGACCGGCTCGCCGGACGGCAGCTCGCCGCGGGCGACCATTTTGGACAGTGCGAGCGGCACGGACGCCGCCGACGTGTTGCCCGAATCGACCACGTCCCGGCCGATCACGACGTCGTCGCGCAGATCGAGCCGGCCGGTCAGCGCCTCGACGATCCGCAGGTTGGCCTGGTGGGTGACGACTCCGGCGAGGTCCGTGGTGGCGATGTCCGCGCGGCGGCAGGCCTCCGCGGCGACCGCGGGCAGTTCCTGGGCGGCCCAGCGGAACACGGACTGGCCGTCCTGGGCGAACGCGGGCTGCCAAGCGTCCACGAGCCGGACCAGGTGCCTGCGTGAAGGGTCGGATCCCCAGACGACCGGGCCGAGCCCCGGTGTGTCGGCGGCGCTCAGGATGGCCGCGCCGGCCCCGTCGCCGAGGAGGACGCAGGTGCCGCGATCGGTCCAGTCGGTGACGTCCGACATCTTCTCGGCGCCGATGACCAGCGCGTGCCGGGCGGCTCCGGCCTGGATGGCGTGGTCCGCGGTGGCCAAGGCGGTGCAGAAGCCCGCGCAGCCGTTGTTGAGGTCGAAACAGACCGGGGCGGGGATGCCCAGCCGGCCCGCGACCTGGGCGGCGATCGACGGGCAGCGGTCGATCGCACTGCAGGTGGCCACGGTGACCAGGCCGATTTCGCCGGGGTCCAGACCGGCCGCGGCCAGCGCCTTCGCCGCGGCTTCGGTGGCCAGGTCGGCCACCGAGCCGTCGGCGATGTGGCGGGTGGCGATACCGGTGCGGCGGCGGATCCACTCGTCGGAGGTGTCGACCATGCCTTCCAGGTCGGCGTTGGTCAGCACGCGGGCGGGCTGGTGGTGGCCGAGCGCGGTCAGGCGGGAGCCGGGCATGGGTCCTCCTCAGGAGCCGGGCAAAATAGCGACCGATCGTTCGTAATCTATAGTGTTTCCATGAGTCCCCGGAAGTCCCTGGCCGAATCCCGGCTCACCCGGCAGCGCATCCTCGACGCCGGCTTGGTGATCGCGTCGGCGGAGGGGCTGGAAGGGCTGACCATCGGGCGGCTCGCCGCCGAGCTGGGGATGAGCAAGGCGGGCGTGATCGGTCACTTCGGCACCAAGGAGAGCCTCCAGCTGGCCGTCGTCGACGCCGCCACCGCGATGTTCGTCCGCGAGGTACCAGAACGTGCGCGCGGGGTGGCGCGCGGCCTGCCGTACCTCCGCGCGGCTTGCGAGGCGTGGATTTCCCACCTGGAACGGGAACTCCTGCCCGGCGGCTGCTTCTTCACCGCGGCTGCGGCCGAGTTCGACGGCCGGGACGGGCCGGTGCGCGACGCCATCGTGCGGGCCGACCAGCTCTGGCAGCGCGAGCTGCGGCTCAACATCTGGCGGGCGGTGAGCCTGGCGGAACTGCCGCCGGACACCGACATCGACCAGCTGCTCTACGAGATCGTCGCGATCATGCTGGCCCTCAACCACTTCCTGCAGCTGCACGGCGACCGGCAGGCGCCGGCTCGCGCGCGCCGGGCGCTGGCACGCCTGGTGTAAAAGACACTGGGACAGGAAAAGGCGGGCCCGGCTTGCGCCGAGCCCGCCCGCTCCGGTTCACCGTTCCCGCTCGATCAGCGCTGCAGGGTCAGCACGCCCGGCTTGTACGGCAGGAGGCCGTAGTCCATGCCGTCGGAGCTCGGATCGCGCCCCTGGTAGAGCAGCTGCAGGTTGCACGGGTCGACGGTCTTGGTCTGGTCGGGGTTGGTGCGGACCAGGTCGCCGTGGCTGATGTCCCTGGTCCAGGTGGCGCCGCTGTTGGCCTTGCCCGCGAAGGGATTGCTCTCGGTGGCGGCCTGCGGAGTCCACGAGCCGCCCAGGCTGGTGGCGGTGAACGACCGGAAGAAGCGCCCGTTCGCGCCCTGGGCCTCGACGATCATGAGGTACTGGTTCTGGCCCTGGACCTTGTAGACCTCGGGCGCCTCGAACAGGTTGACGGGAGTGTCGCTCATGATCTTCGTGTAGCTCGAGCCGAAACTGCCCGGGAAGTTCCCGATCGGCATGGTGGCGCGGTGGATGCCGCCGTTGTCGTCGGCGAAGAACAGGTACATGTTCGTGCCGTCGCCGATGATGGTCTGGTCGAGCGGGGCCCCGCTGGGAAGGGTGCCGGTGAACAGCGTCTGCTGCGCGGACCAGCCGTTGGGGTTGGTGGGGTCGCTCGAGGTGCGGTAGGAGAAGGTGTCGGGCCAGCCCCACTGGTAGGTGAGCACCCAGATGTTCTTCGGGGCGAAGTAGAACAGCGTCGGCGCGACGGCCCCGATGGACAACGTGTTCTGGCCGGCGGTGGCCATGTCGGACCAGTTCGTGAAGGGGGCGAAGCTCATCGATCCCCAGTTCGATCCGGTGTCGTGCGTCGTGCCGTAGACGACGTGCTTGCCGTTGTAGACGACGCTGGTGAAGTCCTTGAGCGCGACCCACCCGGCCTTCGGGTTCGCCAGCGGGCCGGTCGACGACCAGCGGTACGTCGACGGCAGCGTGCAGGTGGCGCCGCCCCCGTCGACCTGGACGAGCTGCCACTGCTGGTCGTTGCCGGTCCCGCTGCTCGCCTGCACCACGCCGGCGCCGTCGGCCGTCGAAGCGCCCTGCACGCCGGCCACCTTGCCGCTGTTGCGGTTGACCAGCCGGACGTACCCGCTGCCGGAGTCGGCGAGGCCGAACTGCTGGTTGGCGCCGCCGTTGTCGGTCCACTGCACCACGCTGGCGCCGTCGGCGGTGGACGCGCCCAGCACGTCGGCGAGCTTGCCGGAGTGCCGCGCGCGCAGCTTGTAGTTGCCACCGCCGGCGTCCACGAACTGGAACTGCTGGTTGGTGGCGTTGGAGCGGGTCCACTGGATGAGGTTGGCGCCGTCGGCGGTGGAGGCGCCGTTGACGTCGAGGGCCTTGCCGCTGTTGCGGTTCAGCAGGACGTACCAGGCGCTGGTGTCCACAGTGGCGGCCGACGCCGTGGCCGGGGCCACCGTGAGCAGCCCGCCCGCGACGGCCACGACCGCCGCGGCGGCCGACCCCGCCCGGCGGCGCCACCTCGCGGTACGCGCAAGTCCAAGCGACATGGCATCTTTCCTTTCGGCGTGGGACCGCCCGCGCACTGTTAGCGTTAACATTTTGTGGCGGATGCGGTGGGGGAGCAGGAAAGGGCAGGGGGTGGGTGGTCGATCGGCGGTGCGGCTGAACGCAGTAGGAGGACTGTGAACGATTACGTCGGCCGCGTCAAGATGTAACACGAAGGTTTCGAGTTCTTCGGCCGGCTGTCGAATCCGGTGTCGCGCGATCGACGCAGGGGTGAGAGCGACTTCGTGCCCGAGGGTCACGCCGCCGCCGACTGTCCGGACGAAGGGAACGAAGATGGCCAGGACACCACTGCGGCTGTACATGTCCATGTCGGTCGACGGCTACATCGCCGGGCCGGACGACCGGCCGGGCCAGGAACTCGGCCGCGGCGGCGGGCGGCTGTTCGACTGGCTCGACGACCGGATGTCCGAGGGCGTCAACGGGCAGGTGTACGCCGAGGCCTCGTCGACCGGCGCGGTGGTGTCCGGCCGCCGGACGTTCGAGCTGGCCGGGCGGTGGCAGGGCGACCACCACGACGGCGTGCCGATCCACGTGCTCACCCACCGCATCGACCCGGCCGACGAGCCGCCGGGCAGCGCGAAGTTCTACACCGACGTCACCGCGTGTGCGGGCGAGGCCCGGGAAGCGGCGGGAGACCGGGCCGTGCTGGTCCACGGCGCGGGTGCGGCGCGGGCCTTGCTGGCGGCGGGCCAGCTCGACGAGCTCGAACTGCACCTGATCCCGGTCCTGCTGGGCGGCGGCCGCCGCTTGTTCGAGCCGGCCGGGCTCGGCCCCGTCGAACTGGAACCCGTCCGGCGGCTCGAAGGCCGCAACGCCACGCATCTGCGTTACCGCATCGTCCGGGACGGTCCTGAATCGCCGCGGTGAAGCCGGGATCCGCGGCGAGTCCGGCCGGTCGCGCCGGATTCGCTGCGCTGAACGGGTTTTCCCGGTATTGCGGCGGTCGCGGACCGCCTCTGCGGGGAGCGCGTCGCCGCACCCTGGTCCGGCGGCTTGAGCCTTCTCGGCGGCATCGAGTGTGAGGTGTTGTTCTTGGTGGTGGCAGCGGGCTATTGGGCCTGCCTGCCGTTCTGGCGCTGAGGTGACTCTGCGGCCGGCGGGTCAGGCGTCGGCGGGTTCGAGGACGACCACCGGAATCTTGCGCTCGGTGTAGGTCGCATAGGTCGCATAGGGCTTGTAGACCGCCACCGCTCGCTCCCACAAGCGAGCCCGCTCCGCACCTTCGGCGACGCGCGGGCGGACCCGCCGGCGTTCGCCGCCGGGCAGTTCCACCTCGGTGGCCGCCATCGCCGTCAGGTTGTGGAACCACGCCGGGTGGGCGTCCACGCCGCCTTTCGAGGCGACGACGACCAGGCGCGGGGAGTCGTCGACGTAGATCAGGGGGCTGATCCGGGCCTCGCCGGACTTGCGGCCGACGTGGTGCAGCAGCAGCACGGGCGCGCCGCCGAAGAACGACCCGCCCACTCTGCCGCCGGTGGTGCGGAACAGGAACGTGTTGAGCCGCGCCAGGCGGCGCTGCAGCTTCCAGTAGCGGGACGTCGGCGGGGGAGGCTTCATGCCGGCACACTGTCACATAGTGACAAGTGTCGTCAACTGACAAAAGCCTGTCCGTGACGCGGCTGTCGTATGCTGGCCGGCATGGAGAAGCTCGGCCTGCGGGAACGGAAGAAGCAGCGGACGCGGGAAGCGTTGATCGACGCGGCCCACGCGCTGTTCTGCGCCCACGGCTTCGAGGCCACGACCATCGACCAGATCGCCGAATCGGTCGAAGTTTCCTCGCGAACGTTCTTCCGCTACTTCACCTCGAAGGGAGACGTGGCGCTGGCCCTCGCGGACGACCAGATCACGGCGGTGCTCGAGGCGTTCGCCGCGCAACCGGCCGACCGGCCGGTGCTGACCGCGCTGCGGACGGCCGCGGTCGAAGTCATCCGGACGTCCGAGGCCGACACGCGCTTCCACAGCCTGCAGGAGGTGATCTCGGTCAGCCCGGCGCTGACGGCCGCACGCATCGAGCGCGCGACCGCCCGGTTCGACGAGGTGGCGCGGCTGATCGGCGCCCGGATGGGTGTGGACCCGGCCGTGGACCCCCGTCCGTACCTGGTGGCCTCGGTGGCACTGTGCGCGGTGCAGACGGCAGTCGTCGCGTGGCGAGCGGCCGGCCGGCAGGCGCCGGAATCCGAGCTGACCGGGCAGGCGTTCGACCTGCTGTCCACCGGCCTGGACTACCCCGCAGGGCCGACGGCTGCCAGTCAGTGACATCGGGGTGGGACGGCGAGCCCTTCCCGTGTTCCGGTCGGCGCCGCCGCGAACTTCCGCTTGGGTATCCCGGCGCTACTCTCCGCGGAGAACGTCCTTGAGTGCGTCGGGGATGACCGCGGTCGGCAGCATCGCGGTCAGCCGGTCGGTGAGCCGGCTGTCGCGGACGAGGCTTCCCGCGGCGAGGCCGGCGCCGACGGCGGCCGCGTCCGGCTGCCGCCGAGCCCAGGTTCGCGCCAGTTCACCGGCCAGCAGGAGCTGGTAGTCCTCGCGCATGTGCCAGCCGATGCCCGGATCGAGGCGAGTGTTGGCGGCGAAGGCGGATCCCGCGTTGGCGACCTTGCGGGTGAACTGCGCCAGTCCGCGGTCGGGCACGTGCAGGATCCCCAGGGGCCGCTCGGCGGCGAGTTCGCCGAGCGCGGCGCCGGTCGCGCTGTGGTTGCCGACGCCGACCGTCACCCCGGGATCGGCGCGGTGGCACACTTTGTTCCCGATCCGCGTGCCGCGCGCCGACAGCGCCAGGGTGTCGCGCAGGACGTGCGTCGACGGCCACGGACCGCCGCGAGCGGGATCGGCCACCAGGTTGTCGCGGACCATCTCCACGGTGCCGCACCGGCTGTCGACGGCGGCCAGCGCGTCCGGGATCGCCGTCCGGTCCACATCGGTCGCCGCGCCGGGCCAGAGGAACTCGTCGGCGTCACCGTTGATCACCCAGTCGGCGCCGTGCGCCTCCGCGGCGCGCCGGGCCATCGCGGTGACCCACCGGCTCTGCTCGTAGTCGCGGCCCGGCTCGTGCCACAGCTCCAGGACCCCGGCTTCGCGGTAGCGTTCCAGGATTTCGGTGGTGCCGTCGACGGACCCGTTGTCCGTCGCCACGACGAAATCCACCCCCGCGGCGAGGTGGTGCTCCACCGTGGCCGCCACGATGTCGGCCTCGTCGCGCACCAGCAACGTCATCACGATCCGCACTCGCCAACCCCCGGTCGATTTCGAACGGAGCTCAGCATACAAGCCGGAAATCGATCGCCGAGGTCCCTGGCCGAGCCCGGCGTTCGGGGACGCGGCGGCGAGCATCCGTCTGCCCGCCGCCGGAAGACCCGCGATGACCGGGTGGTCAGACTCCCTGCAGTTGATGGAGGTTCAGCGAAGTGCAGGTGCCGTTCGGGTCGTAGACCCAGGCGTCGGTCCGGTAGCTGAAGCGGTAGTCGTCGGCGAAGTTGCGGCCGAACCGGCCGAGCTTGTTGTAGCGGTACGTGCCGTCGGCGAACCGGTCCCAGACCGAGACGGGGCCGGAAGCGCGATTCCAGAACGAGTAGGTGTGGTCCTGCAGGCTCGTGCCTTCGAACCGCCACCCTTCGCAGGGCGCGTAGTTCCCGCTGAAGGCGACGAACGTGCCGGAGTAGTAGTCACCGGTCCAGAAACAGATGCGGTAGTCCACGCAGTCGTTCGCGGAGGCGGCGGCGAACGCCGCCGGCGACAGGACGTGGACGGCCGGTTGGTCACTGGTCGCCGCGGTGGCGGGGCTACCGCTCAGCAGCAGGGCGCAGAGCCCGGCACCGGCGATGAGCGCGGAAGCGAATCTCTTGAAGCGGTGGGTCATGGCAGTTCTCCTTCGAATGGTTCCCGGTCGAAGTCACCCTGATCCGCCGCAGCTGTGAAACGCCTGCAAGGCACTGCATTCCGCTGGTCAGGCCACGGTCGCCGACGTTGCGACCGTTCGTGTGAATCGCGCGCGTTCTTCCACGTTCCTCGACGCGGACCGGTATGCAGGTCCCTGGAGGGGGAGGGGGGAGCATGGCGGCGGAGTTCAGGCTGCTGGGCGAGGTGACCGCGCACGTCGACGGGCGGCCGGTGGATCTCGGACCCGCGCGGCAGCGGTGCGTGCTGGCCGCGCTGGCGGTGGACGCCGGCCGGTTGGTCCCGGTGGAACGGCTGGCCGAGCGGGTGTGGGGGACGGACGTGCCCCGCCGGGGGCGCGCGACGCTGCAGAGCTACCTTTCGCGACTGCGCCGAGCCTTGGCCGCGGACGCCACGGTCGAGATCGTCCTGCGTTCGGGTGGCTACGCCTTGGTGGCGGAGCAGGCGGACCGCGTGGTGGACGTGCACCGGTTCCGTGGCCTGTGCGCGGGCAGCCGGGGCGCGGAGGACGAGCGGGCCAGGGCGTTGCTGGAAGAAGCCCTGGGGCTCTGGCGCGGAGCGGCGCTGACCGGGCTCGACGGCGACTGGGCGGAGGCCGAACGCGACCGGCTGACGAACGAGCGGCAGGAGGCCGAGCACGACCTCACCGACGTCCTCTTGCGGCTGGGACACGGCGAAGACCTGCTCGCCGAGCTGTCCCGGCGCGCCGTCCGGTGGCCGTCGGACGAGCGGGTCGCGGGGCAGTACATGCTGGCCCTGCACCGCGCGGGCCGGACGGCTTCGGCGCTGGCGCACTACCAGCGCGTGCGGGACAGGCTGGTCGAGGAGCTGGGTGCCGATCCCGGAACCGCGCTCCAGGACCTCCACCTGCGGCTCCTCACCGACGCCCCGGCGCCGAGCGGGTCACGGCCCGGCGAGGTGGCGGTCCCGGTACCGCGGCAGTTGCCGCCGGATCCGGTGCGGTTCATCGGACGCGACGCCGAACTCGCCGCGCTCACCGGCGCCTTGGACCGCGCGAGGCGAGCCGGCACGGTGATGATTTCCACGATCACCGGGGCCGGCGGCATCGGCAAGACCTGGCTGGCGCTGCACTGGGCCCACCGGCACGCCGCCGGCTTCGAAGACGGCCAGTTGTACGTCGACCTCCAGGGCTACTCTCCGGCCGCCCTCGCGATGAACCCGGCGACCGCGGTGCGCGGGTTCATCACCGCGCTCGGGTTCGACCCGCAGCTGATCCCGCCCGACCCGCACGCCCAAATCGGCCTGTACCGCAGCCTGGTCGCGGACAAGCGCCTGCTGGTCGTGCTGGAAAACGTCCGGGACAGCAAGCAGGCCACGCCCCTGTTGCCCGGCTCGGCGTCGTGCACCGTGCTGATCACGAGCCGCCACCGGCTCGAAGACCTCGTCGTCGCGCACGGCACGGTCCGGACCGAACCACGCCTTTTCGACGAGTCCGACGCCCGCACCCTGTTCGGCTTGCAGTTGGGCGAGGACCGCGTCACCGCCGAGCCCGACGCGGTGACCGCGCTCGTCGCCGGCTGTGGCGGCCACCCACTCGCACTGGGAATCGCTGCGGCGCGCGCCGGATCGAATCCTTCCCTGACACTGGCATCGCTCGCCGAGGAGGTCATCGACCCGTCGACGCGCCTGGACGCGCTCAGCGCCGGTGAGCTCGGCAGCGATCTGCGCACCGTCCTGGGCTGCTCGTTTCGGGGACTCGGTCCCGAAGCAGCGGCTGTGTTCAGCTTGCTGGGTCTCGTGCCGGGGACCGGCATCAGCACCTCGGCGCTCGCGGCACTCGCCGGTCTCCCCGCCCGGCGAGCCGGCCGGGTGCTCCGCGAACTCGAGGCGTTGTCCCTGGTGTCGCAGTACGTGCCCGGTCGCTACCGGATGCACGATCTGGTGCACCTGTACGCCGCGGAACAACCGCCGGCCGACCACGATGCCGCGTTGCGGCGCTGGGTGGAGTTCTACCTCCACACCGCCTATTCCGGTGAACGGTTGCTGTACCCGCATCGCTTGCCCATCGCCCCGGCGCCGCCTGCGGCGGACTGCGTTCCCGTGCTTCTGCCCGACGAGCCGGCGGCACTGGCGTGGTTCGACACCGAGCATTCGTTGATCCTCGCTGCCCAGCACCTCGCCGCCGAGAAGGGGTGGAACGAGCTGGTCTGGCAGATCGCCTGGTCGCTGAGTGCGTTCCACCGGCGTCGCGGGCACATCCACGCCGACATCAGTGCGTGGCGCGCCGGTTTGGTTGCCACGCAACGCCTTGGCGATACCACTCTCCAGGCCTGGGCGCATCGATTCCTCAGCCATGCGTGCGCGCGGCTCGGCTTGGGGAGGGAAACCGAAGCGGTCCACCACCTCCAGGAAGCGGTTGCCCTCGGCAAGAGCGCGGCCACTTCGCCGGTTCGGGCGTCGCTGGCGTGGACACCGGCGGATCGGCAGGCCATCGACGACATCATCCAGCTCGTCGCCGATTCCCTGCACCTCTACCAATCCGTGCACGATACGCATTGGGAAGCCGACGCCTATGCCGCACTGGGCTGGCTGACCGCCAGAACCGGCAAACTCCGCGAGGCGCACGATTACTGCAGATCCGCGCTCGCCCTGTTTCGGCGGCACCAGGATCACGCGGGTGAATCCGCGGTCCTGGACAGTCTCGGGCACATCGCCCTCCACGCCGGCGAAAACAGCCAGGCGCTGACCTACTACCACGAGGCGTTGTCCATCCGTCGCACCAAAGGCGACACCTACAACGAGGCCGACACGCTGAGCAGAGTCGGCGAAGTGCACGCCGTCAACGGCATGAACGCGGAAGCGCGCGCAGTGTGGCGGCGCGCGCTCGCCCGATCGAAAAACGGTTCGTAGCCGGTTATCCCGGCGGCCGACCGGTCGCCCGCACCCGGAACTCGTTGCCGTCCGGATCCGCCAGTACGACGGTGCCGTCGTGGCCGGCGTCGAGCCGAGTGGCGCCGAGGGAGATCAGGGCGTCGACCGCCGCCCGCTGGTCGCCGTCCGCCGGGAGCAGCTCGAAGCGCTGCCGGTTCGGCCCCTCGGGTGTGCTTTCCCAGGTGTCCCAGGCGATTTTCGTGCCGCCGCGCGGTGATTGGATCGCGGTCTGCTCGCCGCGGTCCCACACCAGGGGCCAGCCCAGCGCCTCACTCCAGAACAGGCCGGCCTGCCGCGAGCCGGCACAGGTGAGCTCGCCCAGCGGGCCGCACCCGGCGAGGTAGTCGTTGCCGGGCTCGATCACGCAGAACTCGTAGCCTGCCGGGTCGGCCAGGACGACGTGCGTCTCCTCGGGTCGCTGCCCGACGTCGAAGTGGCGGCCACCGAGCCGGATCGCCGTGGCGACCGTGTGCCGCTGGTCGTCGAGGTCGGCGCTGGTCAGGTGCAGGTGCATCCGGTTCGCGCCGAGTTGCCCGGCGCGGCCCGGTATGAACCGCAGGCCGAGCTGGGTGTTCGCGCCCGGTAGCAGCAACCCGCCGGTGTCCTCGATGACTTCCCGGCCGAGAACGTCGGCCCAGAAGCGCGCCGGTTCGGCCGGGTTGTCCGCCTCGAAGGTCACCGCCAGCAGTCGCGAACGCATCACCGGAACGTAGACACCGCCGCCACGAGGGGGCAAGGCAATAGGGGACCGGCGGAATCCGAATCGCGGCGATCCAGTGCCGGTGTGTCCCTGAAACATCCTGCCCACGTACGGGTTTCTTCAGGCGGAGTCGCGGGCGAGCAGGCCGTCGACGAGGAGTTGCAGCATGCGGGTGGCCTGGTCGGTGTCGGCGGCGGTCAGCATGATGCCGGCCATGCCGGCGGAGATGTCGGCCGGTCGGACGTCGGTGCGCAGGGTGCCGTCCGCGCGGCCCGCGTCGAGGATGGTGGCGATGGCGACCTCGAGCCGCTCGCGGGTGTGGCCGGAGTTGATCGCGCCGCTGGCGATCACCGCGCGCAGGGCTTCGGCCATGCCGCGTTTCGTGGCGACGAAGTCCTGGTAGCGGCGCATCCATTCGCGCAGGGCTGCGGGCGGCGGCAGCTCGGCAAAGTCGGCGGCATCGGGCTGAGCCACGTCGATCTCGCCCAGCTGCGGCAGGCCCTTCCCGCCGGCATCGTCTGCGTGCAGAACCTGTACAACGTCCTCACCCGGGGCCACGAAGACGTGCTGACCGAGTGCGCCGAGCGGGGCATCGCCTGGGTGCCGTACTGCCCGCTCGGATCGGCTTTCGACCGGCTGCCCAGCGTCACCGACCACCCGGTCGTCGTCGCGCACGCCGGGCGCCTCGGCATCACCCCGGCTCAGGCCGGGCTGGCCTGGCTGCTCGGGCACAGCCCGGCCACGCTGCTGATCCCCGGCACCCGCGACCTCGCCCACCTGGCCGACAACGTCGCGGTCGCCCGGATCGAGCTGGACCACGAAGCGACGACGGCCTTCGACGCTCTGGCGCAGCGGCCGGGAACGCCCACCTGACACCGAAAAGAGGTTCGCTCCACCCGCGGCCTCGGCCTCGCGCACCAGCCGCAGCGCCTCGTCACCGCGCCTGACCAGCTCCGCCGCGTCGCGGAAACTGCCCGCGAACTCGCTGAGCAGGGGCGGCGCGCCGCATCCGGCCAGTTCGGTGCCGCCTTGGCGACCTCGGTGTCGTAGTTCTCACGAGCGGACTGGCGCTGCACCACGAGGGCGCGCCGCAGGAACGCGGTGAGGTTGCGGTTGCCGATCGCCGACCCGAGCCGGGCAACCGCGGGTGGCCGCGGGTGCACCGGCTCGTGGGCGCGCGCGACCTCGGCCGCATGATCGGGGTGGCGCAAGTGCTCGGGCACCGGTCCACGGTGACCCGTCGGCTTTTACCGACCGGACGCGCCTTTGCAGGCGGGGCGCGTCGCCCTTTCGGGCAACCCTCAGCCGGCGCAGGTCCAGCTGGCCGGCACCAACGTCTTGCCGTCCGCCGAGGGGCGCTGTCCGGCGAGTTCGCCGTCCTCCGTCACCACCTGGACCCAGCGTTCCGAGGTGATGTTGCCGGTGAACGTGGAATCGCGCCACACACCCAGTTCCCGCGCGGTGCCGCCGACGGGCGTGTACGAGGCAACCATCAGGCCGTGGGAGTTGATCCCTCGCGGGGAGGGGCGATCCTGCGCCTCGTACCGGTACACCAGGCTTCCGGTCGCGTCCCACTTGTGCAGGCTGGTGTAGTCGCCGAAGGCCTGGCCGAGGGCGTAACCGCCCTGGAACTTCTGGACCTGGAGGTCGGGAGAGCCGGCGAGCCGGTGGGTGGTCCCGTCCGGCGACCACACCGATCCCTTCTCGGTCACCACGTTGCCCGCGTTGTCGATGCCGACCGCCACGTCGTCGGCGACGATCTGGTAGGTGCCCGGCCGGTCTCGTTTCCACACGACGCTCTGGTAGGGACCAGGGGCGGCGAAAGAGGTACCGACGATGTCACCGGAATCGTTGATGGCCGTGGCGGACACGCTCGCCCCGGCGGGGCCGGGGAGCGTCTGGAACGTGCCGTCGCGGTACACGAAGGCCGCGTTCGAGAGCCCGTTGTAGCCCACGATCTCGCCGCTGCCGTTGACCCCGAGAACGTAGATGGACCTGCTGGCCGGCGCGTTCACGTCGAGGAGGGCACCGTGGTGCCACAGCAAGACCCTTCCGTCGGTTGCTTGACCGGCCAGGTAGCCGTCCGCGCCCGCGGCCCACACCGCTCCGCTCGTGGCACCCGCCGGCAACGGCAGGGCCGACGACGTCCAGGTGCATTGATCCAGAGTTCGCGCTTGAGCGGGAACGGATCCCCCGGACAGTGCCACCAACGCAGCACAAACGACCAAGATGCGACGCATTTGTTTCCCCCCAGGGTCGCTGAAACGTGCCAACCGTACCACGCCGGCCAGGGTGCGTGGAGATCTTTTCCGGCCGGCCTGCTGCCGGCGGCACCGGCGATTCGGAGATCGCCGGGCCGGGCGTGCGGCCACCATGGTGTCCACTGTGGACCGGATCGGGCCTGGGATGTGGATCAGTTCGCTGGTTGCGGCTCGAACAAGCCAGGACCAGGCAGATCTGGTCGTAACGCGCCGGCCGGTGCATCCTGGTTGACATGCCTGACCAGCCGCGGGTGCACAACGTCGTCAACGGCCATGTGACGGGAATGGTTGTGCAGGCCGGAGAAGTCGTCATCGCCCGGGTGCCGCCGCCGCCTCGGCAGTTGCCTGCCGCGCCGGCACGGTTCGTGGGCCGGGCCGGTGACTTGGCCGATTTGGCCGGCGGCCCCGGGGTGCACGTGATAGCCGGGATCGGCGGAATCGGCAAGACGTGGCTGGCGGTGCACTGGGCGCACACCCACCGGCACCGGTTTCCGGACGGTCAGCTGTTCGTCGATCTGCGCGGGTTTTCGCCGGATCGACCGATGGTTCCCGCGGTCGCGGTGCGGGGGTTCCTCGACGCTCTCGGAGCCGTCGACGTCCCACCTGATCCGCATGCTCAAGTCGCGCTCTACCGAAGCTTGACCGCGGACAAGCGGCTGTTGGTGGTCCTCGACAACGCTGCTGACGCGGTCCAGGTGGAGCCACTGCTGCCCGGTGGGTCATCCTGCTCGGTCCTGGTGACCAGCCGCCGTCGACTCAGCTCGCTGAACACCCGGCACGGCGCCGTGCACCTGCGGCTCGGCGTGCTCGGCGACGCCGAGTCCCGCGACTTGCTGGCCGCGCGACTCGGATCGGCCCGGGTCGCCTCGGATCCCGCGGCTGTGCGGCGGATCGTGGAGCATTGTGCGGGACTGCCGCTCGCCCTGGCGGTCGTGGGCAGCCGCGGCCAGATGGACCCGGAGACGTCGCTGGCACGGATCGCCGACGAGCTGGGCCGGCTCGATGACGAAGACCCGGCCAACAGCGTGCCTGCGGCGCTGTCGTGGTCGCTGCGCGCGTTGACCAAGACGCAGTCGCGTCTCCTCGGGCTGCTTGCCGCCGCCCCAGGCCCGGACATCGGGCTCGCCGCCCTGGCGAGCCTCGCCGGACCGGAATCCGACCTGCCGGCTCTGGAGCGCCTTTGCCTGCTGGAACGGGTGGCCGGCGGGCGGTACCGCATGCACGACCTGCTCCGTGCCCAAGTCCGCGCCGAAGACGTCGAGGCCACGCGCCGGGTGATCGACCACTACCTGTACACGGCCGACTCGGCGGACCGCCGGCTCCAGCCGTACGGTGCACCCGCGGAATTGCCGCCGATGTCGCGGGGATGCCGGCCGGAGGCGCTCAGTGGCGTCGATGCGGCGCTGGCCTGGTTCGACGCGGAACACCAGTGCCTGCTTGCCGCGGTCGACACCGCCGCGGAGCACGGGTGGCACGACGTGGTCTGGCACCTGGCGCGAACGTTGACGACCTACCACCACCGACGAGACCACGCCGACGCCGACATCCGGACCTGGGGACTTGCCCTGCGCGCCCGAACGCCGAGTCCGGCCTTGATCACTTCCCATCGACGTCTCGGCGAAGCTCTCACTCGTGCCCACCGGAATGCGGAAGGGCTGACACACCTGAGGGAAGCAGGCGTCCTCGCCGCGCGGTCGGGGGATCTGTACCAGCTCTCGCACACACATCGTGCGCTGGCTTGGGCCCTCGGCCGCCAGGACGAGAACGCCGAGGCGGTGAACCACGCTCAGGAGAACCTGCGGCTGTCCAGGGAACTCCGCGACACGATCAGCGAAGCCCACGCCCTGAACGCGGTCGCGTGGTTCACCGCCCGGCTCGGCGACCTCGATCGGGCCCGGTCGTTCGGCGAGGCCGCTCTCGCCCTGGGGCCCAATCCGGAGGGCGAGGCGTCCTGCCGGGAAACCCTCGCCCACATCGAGTACCTCGCCCACCGGCCGGCCGAGTCGATCGAGCACTACGAGCGAGCCCTCACCCTGCGCCGTTCCCACGGATATCTCCGGCACAGAGCCAATACCCTGGACAGGATGGTCGCCCCGCTGCGCGCCTTGGGCCGGGATGAGGAGGCCGAAGCCCGATCCCGGGAGGCAAGGGAACTGTTCGCCCGGCTCCGGGAATGACCCGGCAGACCACGACCACGACACACTCATCGGCGTGGGATGCTCACCGGCCGCGCCTCGGGCGCCGGGACGTGCTGGCACGACGCCTGGGGATTCGCCGGTGCCGGCCCTGGACACACCTGGTCCACCGGGGTGGGGCCGGGCAGCCCCACCGGGCGGAGATCTTCGGCACGGCGGCGGCCTGCGCCACCGCGCCCTCCGACCACTGCGCTACTGAGCTTGCCGCCGGGGGTGGTGTTCAGGGCAGGCTGAAGAACGCGAGGCCCAGCGGGGAGTGGCCCGGGACGGCGATCCGGACCGGGCCGCCGATGCGGGGTTCGCCCAGCACGCGGAGGTGGCCCGTCCGCTCGATGTGGCGGGTCAGGACGTCGTCGGTGCTGGTCAACTTGAACGCCAGCTCGGTGCCGTCGGGAGTTCGGGCCAGCCGCCAGGGCTCGGCCGCCGCCGGGCCGATGACCTGTAGTTCCGTCCACGTTGCCGGGAGCCGGGAGCGGAAGCGCACCGAGTCGACCAGTGCGGCCACCGCCGCGAAACCGGCGATGAACGCCGAGCTGACGAGCGGCGCGCGCCACGGTCCGTCCGGCAGCAGCGTGAGCGCCGCCAAGGCGGCGGACAGCACCGCGCAGATGCCGGCGATGGCGCGGGAAGCCCGCACCCGGGCGCGCGTGGCCGCCACGACGACCGTGTCTTCATCCGGTGGCACGGCGGGGGTTCCCGGATCGCCGGGAACCGGCTCGGGTCGTGCCTGCGTGCGCCGCAGCTCCCGGAGCGCGGCCACCGGCCGGATCGGGTTCCTGCCGGACTTCGTGATCCCCACGCGCCGAGAGTACGCCACGGGCGGGCCTCGGACGGCCGTCGAGAGCGCCACTCCAGGCTCGGTCACCGGTGGCACTCCGGCAGGCGGTGCAGGATTTCGACGATCCGCCGGAACTGCTCGGCGGTCGCGGCGTGCCCCGCGTCCACCGAGTGGACGTCGAAGCGGTTGTCCGGGGTCAGCCGGTCGGCTTCGGTGATCATCCGGTCCTGCAGCGCGAGGGGGATCATCCGGTCCGCGGTGTGCCGGATGTAGGTCCGCGGGATGCGGCCCCAAGTGTCCGGCCGGACCTGGGAGTTCTCCCGGCCCACGGTCAGCGATTCGTCGGGGTGCAGGGAAGCGAGCATGGCGTGGAACTCGGCGTCGCTCGCGCCGGCCATCAGCACCTTTTTCAGCCTGGTCAGGGTTTCGACGTCGGCGGTGCGGTAGTTGGCCCGCACCGCGCCGATGACCGCGGGGTCGGCGACCACCAGGGCGGCGACCTCGCCGGCCAGGGTCGTCGAACCCTCCG
Organism: Amycolatopsis sp. CA-126428; assembly: GCF_002904335.1. GTDB lineage: Bacteria > Actinomycetota > Actinomycetes > Mycobacteriales > Pseudonocardiaceae > Amycolatopsis. The sequence continues at coordinate 212,246 of NZ_PPHF01000019.1, forward strand.
GCGTGGTCAGGTAGTCCTCCGGGCAGGCCAGGTCCACGCAGCAGAACGCGCTGTCGTAGACGATCCGGTCGATCAGGTGGGGCACCGCGTTGCCGACCCGGTTCAGCGTCGCTCCGCCCATGCTGCCGCCGTAGAGCACGACCGGGCCGAACTCGGCGACCGTGCGGACCGTTTCGATCGCCGCCGCGGCGTACGCGTCGAGGCCGACACCCGCCATCGGCGACGGCCGGGTCGCCAGGGACGCCGGGTCCTGCGGGCACTGGTAGTCGAGGGCGAACTGGGCGTCGGTGGCGCGGTGCCCCGGCAGGTCCACCCCCACGGTGCGGTGCCCACGCAGCGACAGCGCGTCGATCCCGCCCGGGTTCCCGCTCGCACCGGTGACGACCACGAACGTCGTCGTGCGGCCCCGGCCGGTGCGGGCCTGGGCCATCGCGCCGCCTCCGGCCAGGGTGAGCCCGCCGGCCGTCACGCCGAGTGCCGCCGCGCGCAACGCCGTGCGCCTGGAATGCCGTGTTTTCGTCATGACGCCCAGGGAACCGCGCCGGGCTGTCCCGGGGTAAGCGGTGAAGGTGGACATCGGGGGCGACGAAAGTTGATGGGCGGTGTGAGAGGGCACGCCGTCAGAGCAGGGCCGGGTCGGCGAGGGCCCGGCTGCTGACGTCGGGGACGTAGGCACCCAGCGCGGCGACGAGCTTGCGGATGCCGCTGCGGGTTTCGGTGGTCAGCGCAGCGGTGCGGGCCACGTCGAGTTCGTTGGCGATGGTCAGGAAAGCGAAGTCGGTCAGGTCGTCGGCGGCCAGGGGGACGGTCTCGCCGGTGAAGCGGTCCGTGAGCGGCAGCGGTGTCGTGCCGAGGTGGGCGTAGGTCCTGCTCCGGTCGCACCCGCCGTAGAGGTGGACGAGGGCCTCGGCGTCGTCGCCGATGGCCGCGCGCAGGCGGGCCCGGCGATCCGGCGGCAGCAGCGGGTGCGGGAAACCGTCGGTGCCGTAGGTGGCGTGGCACAGCGCGGCGAGGCGGGCGCGCCGGCTCCCGCCCCACTCGGCCACCTGATCGCGGACGCGCCGGAGGTGGTCGAGGAGATGGCCGCCGGGGTGGCCGGCCCGCTCCGCGCCGAGCTCGCGCAGGAGCGCGAGCGCGGGCCACTCGGTGGTGGCGGCGGCGAGGGTTTCGGCCAGCGCCACCGGCTGGTCCCGGGCGATCAGGTGCCCGGCCCCGGGGATGCGGGTCACCACGGCGTGCGGAGCCTGACGCAGCAAGCGGTCGACGTCGTCGTCGGTGACGGGCGACCCGTCGCCGCCGCGCACCAGCAGGATCGGCAGGTCGAGCCGGGCGGTGATCTCTCGCAGCCGGGGAACCCCGGCCAGGATGTCTTCGACGAGTCCGGCGTGCGTGTCGAGCAGGCCGCCGGCGGCGAGGAAGCGGCGGACCCGGCCCGGATCCAGACCGGGGACGACGTCCACCAGCACGAGACCCGCCACCCTGGCCCGGACCGCCGGGTCGCCGAGGGCGGCGATGGCGGCGAGCCCGCCCAGGGAGGCGCCCACGACCACGCAGCCCGGCGGTTCGGCGTGGAGCATGGCGGCGACGTCGTCCGCGCAGAGCGCGAGCGTCCGCGGCGAGCCGGCACTCTCACCGTGCCCGCGTTGGTCGAAGGCCACGCACCGGAACCCGGCCTCGGCGAGGACGTCGGTGACCGGCGTCCAGACCCGGCGCCGCTCACCGCCGGCGTGCAGCAGCAGAACGGTCGGTCCGGCGCCGGTCTCGTGTCCGATGAGGACCGCGTCCGGACGTGCGAGGCGTCGCTCCGAAACGAGCACGGCGGCCCCCCTCTACCTTGTGGTGTCAAGGTAGGACCGTAGGCCCCGTACTTTGACCAGTCAAGGTATGGTGGCGGCGTGACCTCTCCGCGTGTGCGCCGTCCTCCCGAGGAGGCCCGGCGCCTGATCCTGGACGCCGCCGAGCGGATCCTGGCCGAGGGTGGCGTCGCCGCGGTGCAGGTCCGGGCCGTCGCCGCGCGGGTCGGCATGACCGACGCCGGGATCAGCCACCACTTCGGCGGCCGCGACCACCTCCTGGAAGCGCTGCTGCGGCACGGCGGCCGGAAGATCCGCGCCGGGGTGGCGGCGGTGCTGCGGTCCTGGCTCGATCGCGGCGCCGACCTCGGTGAGCTCGTCGACACGCTGGCCGCGTTCTACCGCGATGGCTACGGCGAACTGGCCGTGGCGCTGCACGCCGCCGGGTGGCGGGACCGGGGCTCGGGGATGCTCGCCCCGGTCGTCGACGCGCTGCACGCCATGCGGACCGACGCGGCGGACTTCGAGGACACCCGGCTCGCCGTGGCCGCTCTTCACCAGGCCCTCGTCACCGAGTCCTTGTACGGTCCCGTGTTCCGCCGCAGTGCCGGCGTCACGGGCCGGGCGGCCACGGCCAGCGGCCCGCAGCTGCGCTGGTGGGCCGCGCACCTCTCGCGCTCACTCGGCCTTTCCTAGCGCCGGTCCGGACGACCTCTGCGCGCTGCTCCGCGTCTCGGCCGGCCAGGACGACCCCGACCGGCTGTGCGGCCCGCTCAACTTCCACCACTTCCTGACCATCGACGAGATGATCGGGATGCACCGCATGCTGACCGACGCCGTCGGCGACCTGGCCACCCCCGTCGGGCAACCCGCCTGCTACTGGTGGACCGTGTCGCCGTCCTGGCTGCCGTTCCTCGCCTTCGAAGGCGACTGCTACCTGGTGGACCTCGACCCCGGCGAGCGGGGCACCCCCGGCCAGGTCGTGTTCCGCCCCGACGTGCCGGACCTCGGCGCACCCCAGGCGCCGTCGCTCGCCGCGTTCCTCACCTGCGCCGCCGACCTCGTCGAAGCCGGGCACGCCTCCGTGGAAGAAAGCACCCTCGCCCTCCTCGACCTGTACTGAACCGCCCCGGCCGGCCGTCGCGACCGGGTGGTCCTGCTGGTGACCGGTGGGGGAGTGCGGTACAACCGGAAGCGTGGCCGAGCGCGTCCGGCGTCCTGACCCGCACGTTTCCGTCGAGCGTGACGTGCTGGTGCGGTACCTCGACGCGTGGACGGCGACCGTGCTGCGGTCTCCGCGCGGCGCCACGTACGTCGAATGCGGGGATTTCGCCGCCGATGCCTTCCGGGTCTTCGGCGAGTTCGCCGACCGGCTGGCCGGTCACCCCCTGGAGGCGGTCCTCGTCGGACGGCCGATCCCGCCGGGCGGCGCTCCGGCCGGGCTGGCCGTCCGGACCGTCGCCGACCTCGGGGAGGTCGAGGTGCCCGGGCCGATGCTGGCGCACCTGTCCGGCGCCTGGCCGCCGGCGCTGCTGCGGGGCAAGGCGCACGAGGTCCTGCTCTCGGCCGAGCCGGACCCGGACCACCGGGACCGGCTGTGGGCGGTGGGCCTCGGGTGCGTGGTGGCGGTGGACCTGGTGGCCGACGACGGAACCGCGCGGACGCTGGTGTTCGCGACGGCGGACACCCGGCACCTGGCGACGTTCAAGACCGAGCTGTGGGCGGTGGACGAGTTCGCGGGCATCCGCTACCGCGACCCGCGTGACGCCGAAGGAGCGCTGGTGGACATCTCGCTCACCCCGCAGCTGCTGCCGTTGCGGCGGGCACTGCTGGCGGAACTGGCCCGGCGGGGTTCCCGCACGGTCGCCGAGCTGCAGCGGTTCACGCTGCTCGAGACGATCTACCGGGCCGAGGACGCCGTGGGTGCGCTGACCGCCGCCGTGGCGGCCGGCCAGCTCACGCGGGAACCCGAGAAGGGCCGGCTGGGCTCCCGCACGGTCCTCTCGGCGGGCTAGGTGGCTGGTGTTTTAGTTGGTGAGGGATCGGGGTGTGTCGGTCGCTGGGCTTGGGTGATCGGCCGG
>NZ_PPHF01000002.1 GCF_002904335.1 Amycolatopsis sp. CA-126428
CGTGATCAACGCCTTCGCCATCACCTTCGGTGACCGCTGGCCGGCAGCCGAGACCTACTGATCAACAACGCCAGAAACACCGATCACGGGACAGTCCCTGATCGAGGGGGCATCTCGCGTGATTGGGAGGTCAACTCACGTGATTGGGGGGACGACACGAGTCAGCGGGCCCAGAGGCGGCCGATCCGGAGCTCGTCGCGGGTGATCCGCCAGGTTCCCCGCTTCACGAGTTGCTGCGGGTCGACCAGGACCACCGCGTCCGCGGCCTGCAGGGTGAGCGGGGGCGGAGCCGGGGTCGACGTCGGTGACGCCGGGGTCGAGGTGGGTGCCGAGGTCCGGGTGGGGGTCGGGGGTATGGTCCGGGTCGGGGTGGGGGTTGCGGTGGGTGCGGGGGCGCCGGGGGCGACCAGGCCCTCCGGGGGCACCACCGTCTGGGTGGACGCCGTCGTGTTGACCGCGACCCAGCCGTGGGTGAACGTCCGGGTCCAGACGCCGTTGGCCAGCCGGCTCGCCGCGTCGATCGCCTCGCCCAGGCCGGAATCCTGCAACGTCGACCACTCCGGGTCGCGGTAGTCGTCGGTGGTCGCGCGGGTCCAGCACGTGCGGGGTCCGGCGAGCAGGGCCGCGCTCGCGTAGCCGGACCGCTCCTCGCGCGCGTTGTGCGTCCGCGTGACCAGCAGCAGCAGGGACTCGCCGAGGGCGGCCTGCGCGCGCAGCTCCTGGAACTCGTTGCCGCGGAAGGTCAGCAGGCCACCGGTGCCGCCGTCCTCGCGGAAGCCGAAGTTCTCCTCCATCGCGCCGCCGAAGCGCGAATGCGCGGTCCAGCGGCCCGGCACCAGGTGCGTCTCGGACACGTTGGGCACCAGGAGCTTTTGCGCGTTCGTGAGGGCGTCGCCGGCCTTGGCCAGGAACGCGTCCAGGCCGTCGCGGAGCTTGCGGTCGGTCTCCGTGACGTTCGCCGTGCCCGCGAGCACGGCGGACGAATAGTGACTCAGGGAGTTGAAGTCGTTGTCCGCGAGCACCCCGTCCCAGCCCTCACGCTTCACCTCCGCCACGACGGCGTCGGTCCAGGCCTGCTGGTAGTCCGGGTTCCACACCGTCATCTGCCAGTGCCGCGGGTAGCCCTGCCACTCGATCCGCCGCCCGTTGACGTCCTGGGCGAACCAGTCCGGGTGGTGCTCCTGGGCGGCGACGTAGCCGATCCCGCTCGGCAGGAAGACCGCGTCCTGGCCGCCGTCGACCGCGCCCGGGTAGTTGCGCGTGCTCGAAAGGTCCTTGTACACCAGCACCTTCACCCGCGAGTTGAGCTGGTGCAGGCGGCGCATGGCCGCGCCCTGGTCGGCGTTGAGCACGACGACCTGGTAGCGCTTGGCCGCCAGCTCGATCTCCTGCGCCGTCGGCGGCTGGCCGATCCCGTACCACCACGCGCAGGGCGCGAGCGGCTTCGGCGGCGGGGCCGCGAGGTCCTGCGCCGAACTGGCGACGCAGCCGGCGAGGCAGCCGGCCAGCAGCACGAACGCGGCCGTCCAGCACGCCACCGGGTGGTGGCGCATCAGCGTTGCCTTCGGCACAGCAGTTCTCCCACCGTGAGGATGATGATCTTGACGTCGAGCCACAACGACCAGTTCGCGATGTAGTAGTTGTCGTAGCGCGCCCGGTCCGCGATCGAGGTGTCGCCGCGCAGGCCGTGCACCTGCGCCAGGCCGGTCAGGCCGGTCGGCACCCGGTGCCGGGCCCAGTACAGGTCGTGGACGGCGGAGAACTCGTGCACGAACACCGGCCGCTCCGGCCGCGGGCCGACCAGCGACATGTCCCCGCGCACGACGTTCCACAGCTGCGGCAGTTCGTCCAAAGAGGACCGGCGCAGGAAGCGGCCGACCGGGCCGACGCGGTGGTCGCCCACGACCGACCAGCGGGTCTGCGAATCGTCGACGGCGGCCTGCCGCACGCTGCGCAGCTTGTAGAGCACGAACGTCCCGCCGTCCATCCCGACGCGCACCTGCCGGAAGAAGACCGGGAACCCGCTCTCCACCGCGACCGCGAGCGCGCAGACCGCGATGACCGGCGCGAGGACGACGAGCGCGGCCGCGGCCAGCGCCGTCTCCACTGCGCGCTTGACCCACCAGCTCGGCCGCCGGGTCGGCGCGCCGCCCAGCCACACCAGCGGGTAGCTGCGGAGCCGGTCGACGCCCGGCCCGTCCGGGCAGAGCTCGAACAGGTGCGGCAGCACCAGGGTGACGCACCCGAGGCGGTGCGCGGTGATGGCGGCGTCGACGATCGCGCTTTCGCGGTCGTCGGCCGGGGCGAGGACCACCGTGCCCGCGCGCAGCCGGGCGATGGCGCCGGCGAGGTCGCCGTCGATCCGCTCGACCGGGAGGCCGGGCGGGACCGCCTCCGGGCCGGACGCCGCGACGCCGACCGGCAGCAGCCCGAACTCGGGGTGCTCCAGCATGGTGCGGACCAGTTCGCCGCCGATCCGGCCGGCCCCGACCACGACGGCCCGGTCGCAGCGCCGCAGCCGGCGCCGGCCCCACCGGCCGAAGGCGAAGACCGCCGGCCGGGCCGCTTCGCTGAGCACGGCGAAGCAGAGGACCAGTTCCTGCATCCGCGCCGTGGCGTCGCCGTCCATCCCGGCCAGCAGGCCGAAGCCGGTGACGAGCGCGAACGCCAGCGCGGTGGCGGTGACCGAGCGCGGCAGGTCCTGCAGCCAGGAGAGCCAGAGGCGGCGGCGGTGGACGCGGCCGGCCACCCGGGCTCCCGCGAGGGCCGCCGCGGTCACCGCCGCGCACGCCGGGCCGGGCCCGGTCCGCAGCACCGCGGCCAGCCAGGCGGCGGCGTCGACGGCGACGAGCAGCACGGCCACGGCGTTGACCCGGGCGAGCAGCGGGCGGGCGCGCACGGCGTCTCGCGGCCGGTCGCCCGGCCGGATCCGCCGCTGCGCCGGCACCGCTTCGGTGACGATCGTGTCCCTGAGTTCAGTCACCGGTCTCGACCTCTACTTGACATGAGGATTCCATTCTCGCTTTCTTCACGACTCAGCCATTCGAGGCAACACCGGCACGATCGGGTGATTTTTTCCTTGAAAGCCCAGAAATGCACTCGATCGGGGCGTCCAGCGAACCCGATCCGGTGATTTCAGGAAACACCAAGTAGTTCCGATGACGCGCATCCTTCCGGGGGACTTCCGGGGCCACTAAAGAAACCACACAACATAGCCGAATAGGACTGGACGGCCGCACCAAACCCGAGTCCGGACGGGTGACGGCCCAAAACGAGGACTACCAGACGAGGGGAATCGTGGCGCTCGAAGAAACCACCCTGGCCACACTGTCCGAACCGGATCGCACCGGTCCGGCTCCCACCGGGGGACGGACCGGCGGACGCGCGCACGTCGTGCTGCCCGCGTTCAACGAAGAAGCGTCCCTGCCGCCGCTGCTGCACCGGCTCGCCGACGTGGCCCGCACCGAGCAGGTCACCGTCTGGGTCGTCGACGACGGTTCCGCCGACGCCACGGTCGCCGTGGCCGAGGCGGGCTACGGCGGGCTCGACGTCCGCGTCGTGCGGCACGTGGTGAACCTCGGGCTCGGCCGCGCGGTGCAGTCGGGGCTGCGGGCGGCGCTGGAGGACGCCGGTCCCGACGACGTCGTCGTCGTGATGGACGCCGACGACACGCACGACCCGGAACTGATCCGCGCGCTGCAGGCGGAGATCACCGCCGGCGCGGACGTCGCCATCTGCTCCCGGTTCGTCCCGGGCGGCGACGACCGGACCGCCCCCTTCGGGCGGCGGCTGCTCTCCCGCGGCGCGGCGCAGCTGTTCCACCGCACCCTCGACGTCGACGGCGTCCGGGACTTCACCAGCGGCTACCGCGCCTACCGGGCGTCGCTGCTGGCCCGCGCCTCCGCCCACTGGGGCGAGCGGCTCATCGAAGAGCAGGGGTTCGCCTGCATGGTGGAGCTGCTGCTCAAGCTGCGCCACTGCCGCCCGGTGATCACCGAGGTCCCGCTGGCCCTGCGGTACGACCGCAAGCAGGGACCCAGCAAGCTGAAGCTGCGGCGGACCGTCGTGCAATACCTGAAACTGCTCGCGCGCGACCGGCTGAGCCCGGCGCCCTACCGGAAGCTGTGACCCGGTGACCCATCCCGACTCCGCGCACGTCGCCGTGATCGGCGGCGGCATCTGCGGCCTCGCCGCCGCCCACCGCCTCGTCCGCCGCGGCACCCGCGTGACGCTGCTGGAAAGCAGCGACCAGCTCGGCGGCCTCGGCACCTTCTTCGCCCACGGCGACCAGTGGATCGAACGCTTCTACCACTGCATCATGCCGTCCGACGCGAGCCTGCTGGCGCTGCTGGGCGAACTGGGTCTCCGGGACGCGGTGCGGTGGCGCGAAACGACGATGGGCATGGTCGTCGAGGGCCGCCGTCACCCGTTCAACTCCCCGCTCGACCTGCTCCGCTTCTCGCCGCTGCGGCTGCCCGACCGCGTGCGCTTCGGCGTGGTTTCGCTGCTGCTGCGCCGGTTGGGGCGCGGCCGCGACCTCGACGCGCTGCGCACCGAGGACTGGCTGCGCGGGCTCTACGGCGACGTCGTCTGGGAGCGGCTCTTCGCGCCGATGTTCGGCTCGAAGTTCGGGCCGTCCTTCGGGGACGTCCCGGCGCTGTACCTGTGGCAGCGGCTCGGCCGCGAGCGCAACGTCGCCACCCGCGGCTACCCGGACGGCGGCTACAAGACGATCATCGACGGGCTGCGGGCGTCGATCGAGCAGGCCGGCGGGGTGGTGCGGACGGCCACCCCCGTCCGGCGCCTGCACAGCACCGGCGGCCGCTCGGTCCTCACCCTGACCGGCGGCGAGGTCCTCGACGCCGACCACGTGATCTCCACCGTGCCGCTGCCCCTGCTGCGGCGCATCGCCGACGACGCGCTCGCCGCCCGGCTGCCGGCGACCGACCTGCCCTACCAGGGCGTGGTCACCGGCGTGTTCTTCCTCCGGCAGCCGGTCACCGAGCACTACTGGACCCCGGTGCTGCACTCGGGCACGGAGTTCGACGGGGTCGTCGCGATGTCCGCGCTCGCCGGCCCGCGCGACGGCCGCCACCTCGTGTACGTCATGCACTACACCGACCGCGACTCGCAGCTGTACCTCGACGACGACACCGCGATCGCGGCCCGCTGGTCGGCGCAGCTGCGCGGGCTGTACCCGGAGCTCGGTGCCGACGGCATCGAAGAGGTGCGGGTGTTCAAGGCGCCGTTCGTGGAACCGGTGTACCCGCTGGGGTACCTGGCCGCGCGGCCGCCGGTGACCGTGGACGGCACCGGCCTCCTGCTGGCCACCACCGCCCACGTCTACCCGGACGTGACGAGCTGGAACTCGAGCGTCGCCTTGGCGAACGACGTCGTCGCCCTGGTGGCGGATCAGCCCGCGGTCACCGAACCGGCCCGCTGATCGAGGAGGGCGCCGAGCGCCGTCACGATCCGGGCGGAGGCGGACCCGTCCCCGTACGGTGACGGGAGGTGGCGGAGGCGCTCGCGGTGGCCGGCCACGTCGTCGAGCCACCGCGCCACCTCCGGGCCGATCCCGGGACCCGGCACCACCCGCGTGCCGAACGTGCCGGCGATCTCGGGGCGCTCGGTGCTGCGCCGGACCACGACCACCGGTCGCTTGAGGACACTCGCTTCCTCCTGGATGCCGCCGGAATCGGAGACGATCACCGCCGCCTCGGCGGCGAGCGCGAGGAACGCCGGGTAGGCCTGGGGTTCCAGCTCGACCAGCGGCTCGAGCAGGTGCCGCAGGCCGGCTTGCTCGACGCTCTTGGCCGTGCGGGGGTGCAGCGGGAACACCACCGGCAGCGGCAGGCGGCCCAGTTCGCGCAGGATCACCGCGAGCCGGCCGGCGTCGTCGACGTTCTCCGGGCGGTGGATCGTGGCCAGCACGAACCGGTCCCGCTCCAGGCCGCGGGCGGCCAGCACCGCCCGCCGGTCTTCGGCGGACGGGAGCGCGGCCTGCAGTGCTTCGACGACGGTGTTGCCGGTGACGGCGATCCGTTCGTCAGGCACGTTTTCCGCCAGGAGGTGGGCGCGGTTGAGTTCGGTCGGCGCGCAGCACAGGTCGGCGAGGTGGTCGATCAGCACCCGGTTGTGCTCCTCGGGCATCGCCCGGTCGTGGCTGCGCAGCCCGGCTTCGACGTGCACCAGCGGCAAGTCGTGCGCGTTGGCCGCCAGCGCGCCGGCGAGCGCGGACGTCGTGTCGCCCTGGACGACCACCACCCGGCCGGGCCGCTCCGCCAGGACCTCGTCGACCGCGCTGACGGTCCGGCCGAGCTGGCCGCCGCGGCGGCCGGCGCCCACGCCGAGCTCGTGGAACCGGTCGGACGGCGGCAGGTCCGCGCGGATGCGCGCGTACAGCGAGCGGTCGTAGTGCTGTCCCGTGTAGACGACGGCGCACTCGTCGCCGAACACCCGCATCAGCGGGGCGAGCTTGATCAGTTCCGGCCGCGTGCCGCAGACCAGCGTGATCCCGCCGGTTCCGGCGGGCCGCACCGCCGGGGCGCTCCCGGTGGCGGCACGGAAATCTACGGTGGTCGTCGGCATGCGGCGCGGTCCTTTCGGGCGGTGAGTTCGCCGCACGCTACTGACCGGAACCGCGAAACCGGGGGCGACTCAGTCGATCGTGTGACGCCGCGGTGTCGCACCGGGGAATTGCGGACGCCCTAAGATGGGGCCGATCGGAATACCGGACAGGACGGCCCGCTCTTGCTGAAGAAATTCGCGATTCTGGCGCTCGTGGCGCTTTCGGCCACCGTTTCCGCCTCCGCTCCCCGTGCCGACGCCGCCCCGAACCTCCTGCTCCCCGACCTTCGCCAGGCCGTGCCGGGGTGCGCCGGCGGCAGTTCCGGCGAACTCCCGCTGTGCACCGCCTGGGACGTGTGCCCGGTGGTCGACGCGGCCGCCCCCAACGGCCGCTGCGTCGCGCCGTCGGTGGCGAAGGCCGTCCGGTTGCGGTTCACCAGCGCGGAGGAGAACGTCGGCGACGGGCCCCTGCTGCTGTACGGCCGCCGCGACAGCACGAAGCAGGACACCATGACGGTCCGGCAGGCGCTGCGCAACGGCACGGACGGTTCGATCCCGGGCAGCTACGAGGCGGCGCAGCGCGCCACCGGGGCCTTCACGTACTACGAGCCGGCCCTCGCCCACCAGCACTGGCACCTGATGAACTTCGAGCACTTCGCGCTGGTTTCCCCGCAGGGCGAGACGGTGGTCACCGACCGCAAGAACGGCTTCTGCCTCGGCGACCGGTTCCGCGTCCACGACGTCGACCGGCTGAAGAACGTGCCGGGCAACACGGGCGCCGACGCCGACCTCGCCGAAAACCTGCGCGGCAACATGTGCCGCCACCACGAACCCACGGCACTCGAGGTGCTCGAGGGGATTTCGGTCGGGGCGGGCGACGACTACAAGTACACGGTGGACTTCCAGTGGCTGGACATCACCCACGTCCCGACCGGCACGTACGACCTGGTGAACACGGTCAACGCCGACCGGACGCTGCTGGAGACGAACTACGGCAACAACTCTTCGGCGGTGGCCCTGGCCATCGCGTGGCCACTGGGGATGCCGGGCTCGGACGGGACGATCCCGGCCGCGCCGGTGGTCAAGCTGCTGCGCAGCTGCCCGGGACAGCCCCGCTGCGCTTGAGCCGCCGGTCGTGCGGCTGGACGCCGCTGCCGCGCTCGAAGGCACTTTGGCTCGGGCGGCCGGTTCGCGATGCTCGGCGGGCCGGCCGGGAACGCGGGCTGAGCCGTTGGGGCGCCGCCCCCGATTTCCACGCTACCGGAAGGCACCGACAGTTTGCCGCGGCCTCCGGAAGCCGCCGGCCGCCGCCGACGGGGTGAGCCACCGCCGGCCGGCTGAGGCGCCGCTGGCCGGCTGAGGCGCCGCTGATCGGGTGCGGCGCGGCCGGCGGGGTGAGCCGCCGCTGGCTGGCTGAGGCGCCGCTGACCGGGTGAGCCACCGCCGGCGGCCGGGTGAACCACCGCCGGCCGGGTGAACCACCGCTGACCGGGTAAGCCGCCGGCCGCCGCCAGCGGGTGAGCCGCCGCAGGCCGGGTGAGCCGTTGTGCGGCAGGGCCCGCTACCAGGGGCGGCCCGCCGTGAGGCGGGCCGTGAAGCCGGTTTCGTCGCGGTGCAACGTCACCTGGCTGCAGATCTGGTGGGCGATCCACAACCCCCGCCCCCCGATGCTGTGGGCCGCCGGCAGCAGACCGGCGAACGGGTCGGCCGGCCCTTCGCCCGTGTCGTGCACCGAGACCACCATCTGTCCCACGTCCGCCCAAATCCGGACGCGGACCGGTGGTCGGCCGTGGCGCAGGGCGTTGTCCACGATCTCGCTCACCGCCAGGACCAGGTCGTCGACCTCGGCCGCGGGCAGGTCGATCGGGGCGATCGCCATGACCGCCCGGCGCGCGTCCGCGGGCCGGGGGTCGGCCAGGTCCGCGAGTGGCGGGGTGCGCTCGATCGGGAGCGGCGTCATCGGCCGGGGGCCGGCCAGGAAGGACAGCGGGTCGATGTAGCCCGTGTTCGGGTGGTGGCCGCCGCCGGGGGTGGCCACGAACGGGTGCGTCCGGGCGACGTCGTCGAGGACGTGGCGCGGGGTCGTGCGGGTGTCGTACGCGCACATGCTGCGCAGCGGGAACTCGTCGTAGGCGTGGTTGACCGCCGACTCGTAGCGGGCCCACCAGTCCCACGACGTGTCGATCGCGGCCGGCGGGATCTCGCCGAAGATGCGGATCCCGGCCGCGCCGCCGGCGACGAACCGGGCCATCAGCTCCCGGTAGGACTTGATCGCCGCCGCCGGCCGGGCGTACAGGTCGCGGGTGGACAGGTACTCCACCCGCGCCGACGGCGGCAGGGCGCCGCGCAGCAGCTCGGCGCGCTCCGGCTCCATCGACACCAGCGTCGGCTCGCCGGCGGCCAGCCCGCCTTCGAGGAACGGCACGGCGACGGCGAGCAGCTCCTCGTCGCGGTCGTAGTGGACGGCGGCGTGGTCGTAACCCCGGTCCTGGCCGACGCTCATGCGGCACGCTCCACGCGCACGCCGGTCAGGTCCAGCAGCTCGACGAGCCGGGCGGCCGTGGACGACCGCGTCCGCAGGACCACCGTGGTGGCGTGCCGCTCGGCGTAGCCGGCCAGATCGACGAGGCTGCGGTGGTCGACGAAGTCCAGGCCGGCGGCGTCGATGGCGATCGTGCCGCCCTCGGGCCGCAGGCCGGCGCGCTCCAGCGCCAGTGGCCACAGCCGGCGGGACTCCAGGTCCAGGTCCCCGTCGAGCGCCGCGGCGCTGCCGTCGCGCACGTGACCGTGCAGGTGGAACGGTGCCCCGCCGCCGGGGGCGGGCGGGTGCATGCACGCGAGCTGCGCGACGACTTCGCCGCCGAGCTCGGCCACGTCGTAGCCGCACATCGCGGACATCGGGTGTTCGGCCATGTAGCGGTCCACCAGGTGCTCGTAGCGGGCGAAGGCGTCCAGCTGGGCCGGCGTGCGCACCAGCGACGTCGCGTCGGCCGCGACCCGCAGCCCGGTGAACCCGGCCGCCAGCGCTTCGGACGTCGCCGCGGCGTAGTGCTCGACCTGGCCGGTGGGGTCGACGACGGCTCCCGTGCGGTAGGTCGCGTCGATCGAAGCGACCTGGACGGCCCCGCGTTCGAGGCCCTCGTCGCAGCGTTCGTCCGCCCGCAGCTGCCCGGTCAGCGCGGCGTCGTCGCCCGGGGCGACGTAGAGCACCCGCTCGCCGGCCGCCAGGCCCTCGGCCAGGAACTCCTGCGCGTGGGCCACGAATTCGCCCCGCCGCCGGTACCCCCGGCAGACGTGGTCACGGGCCGGCGAGAACGGTCCGCTCTCCCGCTCGGTCGGCATCAGCACGGACCGAGACTACGCCGCCGGGCCCGCTCCCGGCCACGCCGCGGGGTCGCGGACCTCGGCCGCCGGCTTCGCGCAGACGCAGAACAAGTTGTCCTCCGGGTCGGCCAGGACGACCCAGTCGTCGGCCGGGTCGTCCTCGACGTGGCGGACGAACCGCGCGCCCAAGCCGACCAGCCGGTCGACCTCGTGCCGCTGGTCGTCCGTGTAGAGGTCCAGGTGCATCTGGTCCCGCGCCGACACCGGCGCCGAGGCCCGTTGCAACGACAGATTGACGTGCGGGCCGCGCAGCAACCGGAAGTCGTCGGCCCCGGATGTCGGCTCGAGGCCCAGTGCCGCGCTCCAGAAGCGGGTCATGGCGTCCAGGTCGGCGCAGTTGATCACGGTGCTGCCCAGCCGGATGGCCATGGTCGTCTCCCCGTCTTGCCGCTCGGTGCCCCCCGGCTACCCGCTCGGCCGGGCGGTGAACCCCGGGTCGTCACCACCGCTCCGTCCTCAGGATTCGAAGGCGCCGAGGTCGGGGGCGCTGCCTTGGTAGGGCAGGCCGACGTTGGTGCCCTTGTCGATCAGCCGGCTGCCCGCCGCCAGGCGCAGGTTCGGCAGCACCGGGAGGCTGCCGTCGGCCGGGCGGCGCGCGTCCCAGCCGGCCGTCGACACGCTCCGGAACTGCGCGTCCGACAGCGTGCCGCCCAGGTTCCACGAGTTGTACGAAGCGCTCGTGCCGGACATGTTCGACGTCAGGGTGCCCGCGTAGGCGATGTTGTTGCGCAGGTTGCCCAGCCCGGTGGCCGCGCCGCTCGCGGTGATGCCGAGCATGTTGTAGTCGGGGTGGTTGTTGTAGCTGGTGTTGTTGAAGTAGTCGTTGGCCAGCGTGTGGTGGTTGGCGTAGAAGCCGGCGGAGCGGTTGTCGAACGCCACCGACGTGCGGACGGTGTGCTTGACGCCGTTGCTGACGTACTTGCCGCCGTAGCCGCCCATCTTGAAGCCGTTGCCGTTGCCGGATGCCGTGGTGGTCTGCGGCAGGTAGCCGTTGCGCCAGGCCCACGAGTTCTCGATGGTCACCGGCGAGAACGCGTTGATCAGGTCGAACCCGTCGTCGGAGTTCCACCACGCGCGGCAGCCGCGGAAGACGTTGCCCGGGTGGCCGGCGGAGATGTGCGCGCCGAACCCGTCGGCGCTTTCACCCGCCCCGTTGGACGTCCGCGGGTCGTAGTTGTCGTGGGAATCGGAATTCAGGACGAGGTTGCCGCCACCGTCCTGGACGAACAACCCGGGTCCCATGTTGTGGTGCAGGTTCAGCAGCTCGAACGTGTTGTCGCTCCCGGAGATCCAGATCCCCCACGACTCGTGGTTCAGGGTGTTGTTCTGCGGCACGCCCTTGACTTCCAGCCCCTTGAGGTGGATGAAGTTGCCGGTGACGTCGAAGCCCTTGATCCGGCAGTCGTCGCTGACGCGGGAGAAGTCGAAGACGGGCGTTTCGCCGGGGTAGGCCCAGTAGCGGATCGGGTTGCCGGAGGTGCCGCTCTTGTTCAGCGTGATCGCGTCCACCCGGTCGGTCTGGCTCGCGCAGGCCTTGTTCGCCCGGGAGTAGGCGTAGGTGCCACCCCGGAGGTACACCGTGTCACCGGCCTGCGCGACGGCCTGGGCGTGCGCGACCGACGCCCAGGGCGCGGCCTGCGTCCCGGCGGCGCTGTCACTGCCCGCCGGAGCGACGTAGTAGGTCGTCCCGGCCGCCGGGCTGCCCGCGGCGGCCGGGGCGCCGGCGACGGTCGCCGCGGTCGCGAACACCACGAGGGAGATTGCGAGTTTCATCGGCACTCCAAAGGTCAGTCGCAGCTGCCGGAACACGGCACGAACGGTGCCGTGGTGCCGGTCAGCGTGGTCGTGCCGAGCGTCAGCCCGGCGGAGCTCGCGGTCACCGTGACGGTGCCCGCGCCCGTCGCCCGCACCAGGCCGTACGCGACACCCTGGTAGGCCTTCCGCACCGGGCCGCGGAAGGTTTCCTGCACCGGGCTCCCGCTGTCGACCGCGACCAGCTCGCCCGGCCCGCTGACGCTGAACGTGATCGGCGCGGACGAGCCGGTCACCACGCGGCCGGACGCATCGGCCACGGTGGCCTTGACGTACGAGACGTCGTCGACGTCCGTGGACACGGTGGCGTGGTCGGGCGTAAGCAGCACGCGGTTCGCCGTGGTACCGGTCGCCGGCGGTGACGTCGTGGGCGCGCCCCACGTGCGCTGCCACGAATACCCGATCGGCCGGACCGTGCCCACGCCGTCCAGCAGGCCGAAGTCCGGCTCACCGCGCGGCCACAGCCCGTCCGCCTCGCCCAGGTACGCCGCGCCGGTCCACAGGAACAGGCCGGTCACCATGGCGTTGTTCCGGACCGTCGTCCACGCCGAGGTGTCGGTGCCCATCTCGGTGAAGAGCCCGGCCCGCGCCGGCGACGTTTTCGCGGCCTGGATGACCTCGTCCGGCCGGTAGTTGCCGCCGAAGACGTCGACGAGGGTCCGGGTGGTCCCGGTGACGTCGCCGCTGTCGGCCGGCCGGAACAGCGCCTGGGTGACCGGACGGCCCGGGTCCAGCGCGTGCGCGATCGCGGCCATCCGGGTCAGCAGCGGCGTCCGGGTCGCGATCGGGTCGCGGATCTCGTTGCCGGTGCTCCACATCGCCACGCTGGGGTGATTGCGATCGCGCAGGACCACGCTCGTGGTGTCCACCTGGTACCAGGGCACCGAGCCGCTCGCGCCGGGCACCGCGGGCGTTCCGGTCGGCGCGGC
This sequence comes from Amycolatopsis sp. CA-126428, assembly GCF_002904335.1. Taxonomy (GTDB): domain Bacteria; phylum Actinomycetota; class Actinomycetes; order Mycobacteriales; family Pseudonocardiaceae; genus Amycolatopsis. Next base: position 12,693 of record NZ_PPHF01000002.1, read on the forward strand.
CGCCGTCCGGTTGAAGTAAGTCGCGTAGTCACCGACGTCGGAGTACTTGTGCTGGGTCCAGACGTCGAAGAACTCGTCGAGGACCAGGAACCCCATCCGATCGGTCAGCTCGAGGAACGCCGGGCTCGGCGGGTCGTGCGCGGTGCGGATGGCGTTCACCCCGAGGGCCTTCAGCTGGGCGAGCCGCCGCTGCACGGCCCGCTGCGGGGCCGCCATCCCGAGCCCGTGCAGGTCCTGGTGCAGCGCGACACCCTGGAACTTGACGTTCTTGCCGTTGAGACTCATCCCGGTCGAAGCGCTGAACGTCAGCGTGCGGATACCCACCGAGGTGACGTCGTCGTCCACCGCGGTCCCGCCCACGAGGACGGTGGTGGCCAGCGAGTACAGGTTCGGGTTGGCCAGGTCCCACAGCTTCGGGTTGCTCACCGGCACGTCGAAGGCGAAGGTGGCCGACGCCCCGGCGGCGACGGTCTTGGCCGCCGTGGTCACCGCGGGCAGCGCGGCCCCGCCCGGGTCGCCGAGCACGCCCTGGACGCTGACGCTCGCCGCCGCGCCCCCTTCGTTGACCACCGTGGTTTCCGCGTGCACGGTGTTGACGTTCGGGGTGGTGACGTGCGTGGCCCACTGGCCGACGTGCACCGGATCGGTCGCGATCAGCCGGACGTCACGGTAGATCCCGGCCCCGGTGTAGTAGCGCGACGCCGGTTGCGCCGTCGTGTCCGTCTTGACCGCGACCACGTTGTCGCCGCCGAGCTTCGCCGCCGCCGTGACGTCGTAGCGGAAACCGGTGTAGCCGTAGGGGTGGGTGCCGATGAGCGTGCCGTTGACGTACACGCTCGCGTTGGCCATCACGCCGTCGAACTCGAGGAAGATCTTCCGGCCCGCGGGCACCCCGGCCAGCGAGAAGTGCTTGCGGTACCAGCCGATGCCCGAAGGCAGGTATCCGCCGCGGCCGGTGCTCGGCGCCGACTGCGAGAACGGGCTCGCCGGCGGGTTCTTGCCCTCGATACTCCAGTCGTGCGGCACGCTGAGCTTGCGCCAGCCGCCGTCGTTGTAGGACGAACCCCCGGCACCACTGGCGTCGCCGTAATTGAACAGCCAGCCGGCGTCGAAGTCGGTGACCGTCCGGTAGTGGTTGACAGCGGCGGTACCGGACACCACGGTCAGCGGCGCGAGCACGAGCGCCAGTACCCCGACGAGGACTTTCCGCAGCGTCGACACCGTCATCACCGGGCCATCGCGAAACTCGGGTGCGGCGGCTGGTTGTACGCGGTGTTCTGCCACGCCACGGCCTCCCGATATTGCCGGTCCTGCATCAGCGACACGTGCGAGATGCTCGTCGAGTCGGTGGTCGAGTAGATCCGCAGCGCCCGGTTGTCCGAGGTCGGCCAGACGACCTCCTCGCGCCAGTCGCCGAAGAGGTCGGCCTGCAGCGACGGCGTGTTCTTCGTGCCGTTGTTCGCGTGCACGCCGGAGGCGGTCAGCAGCCGGGTGTCGCCGCCGGTGCCGTACTTGTCGATGTGGGTGCCGTCCAGCAGCTCGCGCTGGGCGTCGCCGTCCCAGTAGATGACGAAGTTCGTCGACGACGGCTTGCGCCCGATGTTCTGGCCGCTGGTGTTCAGCAGCCCGGACACCGCGGACGACCACGACTCGGCGCCGGGGCTGCCGGCGTAGATGTCGTCCGAGACGCCGCGCCCGTTGTCGCAGTTGCAGGAGGCGTTCTGCCAGATGATCTGGCCGGTCTTCGCGTCGGCCATCCAGGCGGCGGGCTTGGACTTGTCTTCGTCCACTTTGAACTCTTCCAGGCCCGGACGGCCCGGGATCAGGTCACCGACGTGCATGGCGTCGCCGTGGCCGAGCCGGGTGTTCCACAGTGGACTGCCGTTGTCGTCGATCGCCATGGCGCCGAAGACGATCTCGTCGCGGCCGTCGCCGTCGGTGTCCGCGATGGCCAGCTGGTGGTCGCCCTGGCCGGTGTACTGCGAGCCGGCCGAGTTCGAGTCGAACTTCCACCGCTCGGACAGCGCGCCGCCGCGGAAGTCCCAGGCCGCGATCACGGTCCGGGTGTAGTAACCGCGGCTCATGATCAGGCTGGGGTGGGAGCCGTCCAGGTAGGCCGTCCCGGCCAGGAACCGGTCGACGCGGTTGCCGTAGCTGTCACCCCACGAGGACACCGTGCCGCGCGGCGGGTCGTAGTTCACCGTGGACACCGCGGCACCGGTCTGCCCGTTGAACATCGTCAGGAACTCCGGGCCGGACAGGACGTACCCGCTCGAGTTGCGGTAGTCGGCGCTCGCGCTGCCGAGCACCTGGCCGGTGCCCGACCGGGTGCCGTCCGCGGTCTTCATCGCGACCTCGGCCTTGCCGTCGCCGTCGTAGTCGAAGACCTGGAACTGCGTGTAGTGCGCGCCGGCGCGGATGTTGCGCCCGAGGTCGATCCGCCAGAGACGCGTGCCGTCGAGCCGGTAGGCGTCCACGTAGACGTTCCCGGTGTAGCCGGACTGCGAGTTGTCCTTGGAGTTGGTCGGGTCCCACTTCAGCACGAGCTCGTACTGGCCGTCGCCGTCCAGGTCACCGGCACTGGCGTCGTTCGCGGTGTAGGTGTAGCTCTCCCCGGACGGGGTCGTGCCGCCGGCCGGCGGCTGGATCGGGACGTCGCGGGTGCTTGCAGCGGCACCGCTCTGCAACGTCAGCGAGTCTTCCGCGGCGAAGGCCGACATCCGCTCGACCCCGCCGGTCACCGCGCGCACGGTGTACCGGGCCCCCGCCGGGGCGCCCGCGTCCACGAAGCTCGTCGGCCCGCCGACCGGGGCCGCGGTCACCTTCGTGCCGTCGCGGTAGACGTTGAACGCCACCCCGGCCGGGTCGTCGGCGAGCAGGCGCCAGCCGACGGTGTTGCCCTGTGCGGTGTGGACGCTGACCACCCCGCGGTTCAGCTTGTCGATCTGCGGTGCGGCGGCCACGGCCGCGCCGGTGGCCGGAGCGGGCACCAGGCCCACCACGACCACGCCCGCGGCGGCCACGACGAGCCGCCTGCCGAAGTTGCGCATGGTTGTTCCCTTCCGGGTTCAGCGGAGATAGGCGACGAGCGGGAGGGCGAGCTCACGGACGCCCTGCAGCACGAGGTCCGACATCCGGTTCGCGCCGTAGGCCGAGAAGTGCGTGTTGTCGGTGACGCCGTCGGCGGCCTGGGTGAGGTAGATCTGCTGCGACGCCGCCGGGCCGAGGGATTCGACCAGGGCCTTGCTCTTCGCCGTCAGGTCGATCACCGGCACGCCCGCGCTCTTCCCCAGCGCCCGGATGACCGCGGGCAGGTCGGCGCCCACGCCGTTGACGTGCAGGGCGGTCGGCGTCAGCTTGCTGCCGCTGAACAGCCGCCGCACCGGCGGCGTCACCAGCACCGGGACGCCACCGCGTTCCCGGACGCCGTCGACCAGCTTGGTCAAGTTGTCGCGGAACGCCGTCGCCGACGTCTGCTTGTCGTTGTGCCCGAACTGGATGAGCACCAGGTCCCCGCTCTTGATCAGCGGCTTGAGCGTGGGGAACAACGCCTTGTTCGCCAGGAAGCTGCCGGAGCTTTCGCCGGAGTCCGCGTAGTTGGCGATCACGGCGCCGGAGCGGACGGCGGTGGGCAGGACCTGGCCCCAGCCGGTGTAGGGCGCTGTGGGCTGGTCGCAGACGGTCGAGTCGCCGGCCAGGTACGTCACCAGCGGGGCCTGGGCCGCGGTCACGGTCAGCGAGCCGATCGCGGGGGCGCTGCCGCCGAAGGTGATGTCGAGGCCCGCGGTGCCGGTGCCGCCCTGGCCGGTGGGCTGCCCCTCGGGGTTGCGCACGTTGACCGTGACGGTCGTGGGGACGACCTGGCCCGCGCTCGTCGAGACGGCGTTCAGGACCTGCCTGCGCGCCTCCACCGACATCGACGTGCTGGCCGCCTTCGTCGTGCTGCCGAGCCCCACGGTGACGTCGTAGTTCCCCGGCGCCACGGCGAAGTGGCACTTGATCGGCGCGCTGCCCGAGCACTGGGCGGGAAGCGCTTTCTGGACGGCCGCGGCCACCGCCGGCACGGGAACCAGGGTGGCCGCGGCCAGGCCGGCGAGGATGACCGCTCGCTGCCTGAGGGACATGAGGACTCCTTTGTCCTGAATGGATCAGTCTGCCGCAGCTGGTCGTGAGTGGTAATGAGGGTTCTAACCCTCATTACCACTCACGACCAGGGGTGTCAGCCGGCCGTGCAGGCGCTGCCGTTGAGCGTGAACGCCGCCGGGGCCGGGTTGGTGCCGTTGTAGGTGCCGTTGAAGCCGATGCCGGTCGAAGCGTTCGGCGCCAGCGTGCCGTTCCAGCTCAGGTTCTTGGCCGTGACGCCGCCGCCGGACTGGGCGAAGGTGGCGCCCCAGCCGGGCAGGGTCACCTGCTGGCCGCCGGCGAAGGTGAAGGCCAGGGTCCAGCCGTTGACCGCGCTCGTGCCGGTGTTCGTGATGGTGACGTTGGCGGTGAACCCGTTGCCCCCGCCCCAGTTCGAGGCGGTGTAGGCCACCTTGCACGCGCCGGACCCGCCGCCCGCGCTCGTCGTCGCCGTCGCGACCCCGGAGCCGGCCGAGGTGTTCCCGGCGGCGTCCCTCGCCCGCACCTGGTACCGGTACGTGCTCGACGCTGTCAGGCCGCTGTCGGTGTACGACGTCGTCGCGGCCGAACCGACCACGGCGAACGCGCCCCCGCTCGCTCCCGGCGCCCGGAGGACGTCGTAGCCGGTGACGCCGACGTTGTCGGTCGACGCGGCCCAGCTCAGCGTGGCACCGCTCGACGTCACGCCCGACACGGCCGGCGTGCCCGGCACCGACGGGGCCTGGGTGTCGGCCTGGCCGCCGCCGTAGATCGTGGCTTCCTTCGACGTCTGCCGGATCCCGTTGGCGCCGTTGAGGAACCGCTCGCCCCACGCCGTCAAGCTCGCCGGGTCGAAGTTGTTCGTCATGTCGAGGTAGGCGACGTCGCTGCTGTTGCCGCTCCAGGACCAGCCGAGGTAGCCGAGGCCGCGGGCCTGCGCCTGGGCCATGATCGTGTCCTCGTCCGGGTTGCCGTCGGTGTGCATGTTGCCGAACTCGCCGACGACCAGGGGCAGCCCGGCGGTGCGGAAGGCGTCGAAGTACGCGTTGATCTCGGCGGCGGTGTCGTAGACGCCGTACATGTGGATGGAGAAGACCGTGTTGTGCTGCGGGTCGGCGGCGAAAACCGCCGAGGCGTTGTCGCGCATGATGTTCTGCCAGTCCTGGCCCCACATCGGCGCGTCGGCCATCAGCAGGTGCTGCAGCCCGGCGGCCCGCAGCCGCTTGATCGCGTTGCTCGTCGCGCTCGTCCAGGTCGCGCTGACCTGCTGGTCGTTGCCGAACGGCTCGTTGCCCAGGTTGATGACGACGTAGTTTTCCTGGCCCTTCAGCGCGTCGGCCACGCTGATCCAGTAACTGGCCGCCTGGTCGAGGGTGGCGGCCCCGCTCTGCTCGCCGTACCCGGTGGTGTCGTGCGCTTCCAGGACGCAGATCAGCCGGTTCTGCTTGCACTGCCCGATGACGCTGGTGACTTCGGCGGCCGGGGTCGGTCCCCACCGCTGCCCGCTGCCGAGCACGACCCGGACCGTGTTGGCGCCGAAGGACTTGATGTCGGCGAAGGCACGGTTCTGGCTCGGGTACCAGACATACGCGTGGTTCACCCCGCGCATGACGAACGGCGAGCCGTTGCCCTCGAGGATCCGGGTGCCGTCGACGTGCAGGCCGGTCGCGGTGGGCGTGCCGGTGCCGAGCGCGGCGACCAGGGCCGGGTACCAGCGGCTCTCCATCTTCTGGATGCCGGTGGTGTTGTTCGGGTGGACGCCGTCACCGGTGTCGGCGGCGGTGTCGAAGCCGGTCCACTGGTCGACGACGGTGATCGGCGACGCGGCCGTGGAGTGCGCCTGCGCCCAGCCGGGGATGGCGTTGTTGAGGTCCACCACCCGCTGGCCGCAGGCGGCGCAGGTGGCCGGGTTCATCGGGATGATCTTCGCGACGATCAGCTTGGTCGCCGGGTTGGCGGCCCGCAGCTGGCCCAGCAGCGTGGTGTAGGCGTCGAGGATCGTGCTCGCCGGGATGTTGTTCCAGACGTCGTTGGTGCCCAGGTGCATCAGGACGATGTCCGGGTGCGTGGACGACAGCCAGCCGGGCAGCTGGTTGTCCCGGACGATCCCGGTCGCCAGGAACCCGCCGTGGCCCTCGTTCTCACCGTCGTAGGTGAATCCGCAGCCCTGCGCGGGCAGGGTGCCGACGAAGTCGATGTCGGTGTGGCCGGTCTCCTGGAGGTGTTTCCACAGCAGCGCGCGCCAGCAGCCGGGCGACCCGGTGATGGAGTCGCCGAGCGCCATGATCCGCGTGGGCGTGGCCGCCCCGGCCGCGGCGGGGGCGACGACAGCGCAGGCGGCCACCAGGAGGCCGGCCACGAGCGCGCGGAGGAATCGCCAGTTCATTACCGACCTCCTGGAGAACCACTCGACAGGAAAGTTTCAGGCTGGGAGCGCTCCCACGGTAACACGGGACCCCCGGGCGGAACACCGGCGGCGAGACAGAAACCGGCCAAACCGCTGAACGTTAAGCTGCCGGGCCCGAAGTTCGAGAAAGCGTTTTCACGATGGTCGGTCAGGCCCGCCAGCGCACCTGGCCGTTGAACCGGCCGGAGCGGTCGAAGACGGCTTGGTTCTCCCAGCCGTCGCCGGACCCGGAGATGTCGGCCGGGTCCCAGCCGTTGCCGTTCACCGCGTACCAGGTGGGTTCCCAGTAGAAGACGCCGATCGCCCCGGCGCCGCGGGCGGTGTCCTGGACCGCGGTGAAGTTCGCGGCCTGCCCGGCCGGGGTGGCCGGGTACCCCGCGCACGGCTGTGCGGCCGAGACGGCGTTGGGTGTGCTGTCGTCGTTGGCCGTCGTGTACGGGTACGCCGTTTCGGCGAGGACGACCGGCTTGCCGTACCGGGACCGCACGTCGGACACCACGCCGGCCATGTTCGCCATCGTGCCGTGCCAGTAGCAGTAGTAGGACAGGCCGGTGATGTCCCACGGGACGCCCTGAGCCCGGATGCCGTCGTAGAACCAGCGGGCGTGCGCGTCGCTGTCGGCGTCCGCGGTGTGGATGATCACCTGAGTACCGCTGTTGCAGGCCTTGGTGGCGTTGTACCCGGCCTTGAGGAGCAGGCCGAGGTTGGTGAAGTCGTTGTTGACGACTTTCCCGTCGTTCCACAGCATGCCGACGTTGATCTCGTTGCCGATCTGCACGCTGTCCGGAGTCGTGCCCTGGGCCTTGAGCCCGGAACAGACGTCGTAGGTGTGGTCGTACACATCGGTCTGCAGCCGGCCGATGGGGTGCGCGGCCCAGGCCGCCGGCTTGGTCTGCGTATCGGGATCGGCCCACGTGTCGGAGTAGTGGAAGTCGACCAGGAGCTTGAGCCCCTTGGCTTTCACCGCGCGGGCGTACTGCAGCACCTTCGCCTTGTTGTTGTAGCCGCTGCGCGGGTTGTTCCACACGCGCAGGCGCACGTAGTTGACGCCCGCGCCCTTGAGGATGTCGAGGGGATCGCGAGCCACCCCGGCGGCGTCGGTGTACTTCGCGCCGAGGTCGAGCGCCCGCTGGGCGGTCGAGACGTCCGCGCCCAGCATGCCGAGGGAGTTCGCGGCCGAAGCCGCCGGGACGGGCAGGGCGAGGGTCGCCAGGGTCAGGGCCGCCGTCGCGAGGCGGCCGGTACGGGACAGGATCATCCGATCTCCTTTGATCGAGTTCTCGAAGTCGTCCGGCGCGGCCGGGGGCGGCGGCTCGATTCGCGGACCACCAGCTCCGGCGTGAACACCACGTGCCGGTGCTCGTGTTCGGACGGCGCCAGCGATTCGGCGATGACCAGGTCCGCGGCCGCGCGGCCGATGGCGTGCCGCGGCTGGCGGACCGACGTCAGCGGCACCGCGGCCGCCGCCGCGAAGTCGATGTCGTCGTAGCCGACGATCGCCAGGTCCTCCGGCACCCGCACGCCCGCCCGCACCGCGGCCTGGAGCAGGCCCAGCGCCAGCAGGTCGTTCGCGCAGAAGACGGCGTCCGGCAGCACCGTCCTGGCCAGCAGCTGCTCGCCGGCCCGCAGGCCGCACGCCACGTTGAGGGCCGGCGCGGGCAGCACCTCGAGGACGTCCGGCGGCCGGCCCGCCAGCCGGATCGCGTCGCGGGCACCGCGGTGGCGTTCGGCGGCCTGGTGGATGCCCGCCGGGCCGGTGACCATCACGATGCGCTCGCACCCCTCGGCCAGCAGGTGGGTGACCGCGAGCTCGCCGCCGTGGCGGTCGTCGACCGCGACCGAGCACAGGTCCTCCGCCGCCGTCGGGTGGTCGAGCAGGACCACCGAAATGCCCCGCTCCCGCAGCCACCGCACCGGTGCCGGCCCGGACTCGACCGGCGTGATCAGCACCCCGTGCACCCGCTGGGAAGCCAGCAGTTCCACGTGCCCGCGTTCCTTGGCCACGGATTCGCCGCTGTTGCACAGGATCACCGCGTGCCCGGCCTCGCTCGCCGCCTCTTCGACACCGCGGGCGACGTCGGTGAAGAACGGGTTGCCCACGTCGAGCACCACCAGGCCGATCGTGCGGGCGGTGCCCGAACGCAACTGGCGCGCCGGTTCGTTGCGGACGTACCCGAGGGCGTCGATGGCGGCGAGGACCCGCGCGCGGGTGGCGGCGGCGACCACGTCGGGGCGGTTCAGCACGTTGGACACCGTCCCGACCGACACCTCGGCCCGGACGGCGACGTCCCGGATCCCGATCGGCGGCTTCACCGGCGGTCCCGGGAGCCCACCGCCACCGCGGCCAGCACGAGCAGGCCCGGAGCGACAACCGCGAAGGCCGGCGCCTGCCCCACGACGACCGCCACGACGACGATCGCGGTGACCAGCCCGAGGCTGCCCCGCCAGTCCAGGACCGTTTCCCGGCCGGCCATCGCCAGCACCGCCGGCCAGCGCCGGTCCGGCCGCCAGGCCGCCGCGCCCCGCAGGCCGGCCGCGAGGAGCGCGGCGAGCACCAGGCCCAGCACGGCCCCGAACACCCGGCCGCCGGGCAGTCCGCCCAGCACCGCGACGACGTCGACGGCTCCGATGACCAGCAGACCCACCGGGGCCAGCACGGCCACCGGGTGGGCCAGCGCCGTGCGGAACAGCCGGGCGAACCGGCGCACGCTCGGGGTCCGGGCGTCCGCGGCGACCTCGGTGACCAGGACCGAACCGGCGGCCGCCGCGGCCAAGGACGGCACGACGAGCACTGAGGCCGCACAGACCAGGAGGCCGACGAACAGGACCTCGGCGAGCAGCGTCAGCGAGCGGTACTGCGTCTTCATCCCTTCAGCCCCGACGTCGCCACGCCTTCGACGAGGTATCTCTGGAAGGCGAAGAAGAACAGCCCGATCGGCAGCAGGGCGAGCACCGACATGGCGAACATCGGGCCGAACGCCGACTGGCTCGTCTGGTCGACGAAGATCTGCAGCGCCAGCGGCAGGGTGAAGCGGCCGGGGTCGTTGAGGTAGATCAGCTGCGAGAAGAAGTCGTTCCAGGTCCAGATGAAGGTGAAGATGGCGGTGGTGATCAGCGCCGGGCGTAGCAGCGGCGCGATCACGTACCGGAACGTCCGCACCGGCCCGCAGCCGTCGATCGTCGCGGCCTCGTCCAGCTCGCCGGGCAGGGCGCGGATGAACTGGACCATCAGGAAGACGAAGAACGCGTCGGTGGCCAGGAACTTCGGCAGGACCAGCGGCCAGAACGTGTTGACCAGGCCGAGTTTCTGGAAGATCACGTACTGCGGGATGAGCACGACGTGCTGCGGCAGCATGATGGTCGAAAGCATGAAGCCGAACATCGGCCCGCGGCCCCGGAAGTGCAGCCGGGCGAACGCGTAGGCGGCCAGCGAGCAGGACACGACGTTGCCGATCACCGCGCCGGCGGAGATCACCAGCGAGTTGGCGAAGTAGTGCCAGACGCTGTACCCGGCCACACCGGCGAACACCTGCGTGTAGTTGTCCCCGGTGGCGTGCGACGGCAGCAGCGAAAGCCCGGCCAGCACTTCCTCCGCGGGCTTGAACGACGCCGAGACGAGCCAGCCGACCGGGTACAGCAGCACCACCAGGATGAGCAGCATCAGCAGGTGCCACCCCCACGACCGGCGGGTCATCGCCCCTCACCCGCGTAGAACACCCACCGACGCGAGCCGCGGAACAGCAGCGCGGTGAGCACGCCGATCACCACCAGCAGCATCCAGGCCATCGCCGACGCGAAGCCCATCCGGAAGTCCGTGAAGCCGCGCTGGTAGAGGTAGAGGGTGTAGAGCAGGGTCGAGTCGCTGGGCCCGCCGCGGCCGCTGCTGACGACGAACGCGCCGGTGAACGACTGGAACGCGTGGATCGTCTCCAGCACCAGGTTGAACAGCAGCACCGGGGACAGCATCGGCAGCGTCACCGACCGGAACCGGCGGAGCGCGCCGGCGCCGTCGAGTTCCGCCGCCTCGTACAGCTCCTTCGGGATCTGCTTGAGCCCGGCCAGGAAGATGACCATCGGCGCGCCGAACTGCCAGACGGCCAGCGCGATCACGGCCAGCAGCGCGAACTGCGGCTGGTCGACCCACCCGCCCGTGCCGAGGCCGAACGCGGCGAGCGCCCGGTCCGCCGTGCCGCCGGTGGAGAACATCGCGCGCCACACCAGGGCGAGGCTCACGCTCGCACCGAGCAGCGACGGCGCGTAGAACGCCGAGCGGTACAGCCCGGCGCCGCGGCGGGCGCGGTTCAGCAGCATCGCGACGGCCAGCGCCAGCCCCAGCTTGAGCGGCACCGAGAGCCCGACGTACCGGGCGGTGACGCCGGCGGCGTGCCAGAACCGCTCGTCGCGGGTGAACATCGTGGTGTAGTTGTCCAGGCCGACCCAGCGGGGCGCGTCGAACAGGTCGTAGTCGGTGAACGACAGGTACAGCGACGCGATCATCGGGCCGATGGTCAGCACCACAACGCCGAGCAGCCACGGCGACAGGAACAGGTAGCCGGTGCCCTGGCCGGCGCGGCGACGGCGGGGCGCGGCCCGGTCCGGCGCCACCGGCCGGTCCAGCACAGCTTGCGTCATCGTGCGTTCTCCCTCAGGACCCGAGTGACTGCTGCGCGGTCTGCACCACGCGCGCGGCCCCGTCGGCGACATTCGTGCGGCCGAAGATCACGTCGTCGTAGACGCGCTGGAAGTCGCGTTTCACCGCCGCGGACCCGGTGGGCCACAGGCCGGTGGCCGGGCCGATCCGGTCGGCGACCGACTTTTCGTAGTCGCACACCGCCTTCGTGGCGGCCTGGGCCGCGCCGCAGACCTGCTCGCGAATCGCCGTGTTGGGTGGCAGCCCGCGCGCCACGCCCAGCAGCTTTCCCGCTTCGGGGTTGTCGACCAGGAAGCTCAGCAGCTTCGCGGCGGCCTCCTTGTGCGCCGAGCGTTGCGCGACGGCGAAGGTGACCGGCGGCATCGCGGCCATGCCGGACGAAGTGCCGTCGGTGGGCAGCGGCGCGGCCTTGATCCCCGGGCCGTAGCTCGAGAGGTAGGCGCTGAGGCTGGAGTCGTAGTTGATCTCCGACCCGGCGCGCTTGGTGACCAGGCCCGAGTTCGGCATCGAGCCGTCCATCTTCGTGGTGACCTCGGGCGCGGTGACGGCCTTGGCCGCGCGCAGGCCGCCGGTCAGCGTCCAGAACTGCGTCAGCTCGGCGGCGGTGAAGCCGAGCTTGCCGTCGTCGGTGTAAAGCTGCTTGCCGTGCTGGTGCAGCCAGACCTCGAACCAGTCGATCGCCCAGCCGAAGTCGGTCGTCCCGGCCACCCCGGTCCCGGCCACCTTGCGCAGGCCGTTGCCGAACTGCGCCCAGGTCCAGGTCCCGCCGGGCCCGGACGGCGGTTCGACGCCCGCCTTCGTGAAGACGCCCGCGTCGTAGGCGAGCATCTGCGTGGTCTGGCCGCCGGGCACGGCGTACTGCTTCCCGTCGATCTTCCCGCCGGCCAGCAGCGCGGGCGCGATCCCGGTGACGTCGACCGCCTTGCCCACGTACGGGCTCAGGTCTTCGAGCACGTGCCGGTGCTGGTACTCGCCGAGCGTCGCGCGGTCCAGCTGGATCAGGTCCGGCGACGCGCCGCCGGCGACCTGGGTCGAAAGCTTCTGGAAGTAGGCGTCGTACGCGGCGTACTCCGTCTGGACCGTGATGCCCGGATTGTCCTTCATGAACAGGTCCACCGCGGCCTTCGTGACCTTGGCGCGGTCTTCGTTGCCCCACCAGACGAAGCGGATCGTCGTGGGTCCCGACGCGTCGCCACCGCCACCGCAGCCGGTGACCAGTCCCGCCAGCGTGACCGCCACGACCGCCGCCCAGCCGGCGCGCACCCCGAACCGTCCGTTCATCGAATTTCCCTTCTGGCGACCACCACCCGGGCGAGCTCACCGGAATTCGGTCTTGAATCGGTTCAAGCACGGTAAGTCCGCGCGCGGGCGGCGTCAACCAGCAATGATCGCCCCGAAAGCGCCGAAACTTTCGAATCGATCGAACGGCCGCAGGCGTTCCTCCGATCATCGAGAAAGCGCTTACTCGTGGACTGGACTGATCGGGTCGACCGGGTTGACAACCCGGGAACGGTCTGGCTTGAATCGGTTCATCGCGGCAGCGACGAGCTGATCCGGAGGCCGACGATGTCCCCGCAGTTCCCCCTTTCCCGCAGAGTCTTCCTCGGCGGCGTGTCGGCACTGGCCGCCACCGCCGTCACCCCACCGGCGGCCGCCGCGGCGGCCACCGCCCCGGCGTCCGGCGGCGGCGAAGTGCGCCTGCACTGGCTGGACGGCCGCCCCGCCGCCCCGGTGGGCTGCGCCTTCGGCGTCCCGTGGCCGCGGGGAACGCTGTCCCGGAACGTCCCGCTGGCCCTGCACGCCGGGGACGGCAGCGAAGTCCCGCTGCAGTCGTGGCCGCTGGCGTACTGGCCGGACGGCTCGGTCAAGTGGACCGGGCACGCCGTGCCGTCGGCCGCCACCGCGGACACCTTCGCGCTGGCGCCCGGCGCACCCGCGCCGCCACCGGTTCCGGTCACCGTCCGCCGCTCGCCGCGCGAAATCGTCGTGGCCAACGGAACGGTCGAGCTGAAGCTCGCCACGACCGGCGCCGTCGCGCTGCCGTCGCTGTCCCGGGGCGGCCGGGTCGTGGCCCGCGACGGCGAGCTGGTGCTGCGGCTGCAGGACCAGCCGGACGACGACGGCGACACCCGGGTACCCCGCCGCGAGGACTGGACGGGCATCGTCGAACGCGCCGAGGTCGAGCAGGCGGGCCCGGTGCGCGCGGTGGTCAAGCTGACCGGCCGGTACCGGCGCGACCGCGGCCGCGGCACCCGCGCGATCCTGCCCTGGACCCTGCGCGTCTACCTCGGCGCGGGCGACGAGTCCCTGCGCGTGGTGCACAGTTTCCGCTGGGACGCCGACGAAAACCACGACTTCGTCCGCGGGCTCGGCCTGCGGTTCGCCGTTCCGCTGACCGACGAGCCGCACAACCGGCACGTCCGCTTCGGCACGGCCGCGGGCGGTGTCTGGGGCGAGCCCGTCCGGGTGCTCACCGGCCTGCGCCGCGACCCCGGCGCGGCCGTCCGGAAGGCCCAGACCGACGGCACCGCCACCCCGCCGGTCGCGCAGTGGGGCCAGCAGGTGCGCGACGGCTACCAGAACCTCGCGCTGTGGAACGACTTCACGCTGTTCCAGGAGTCCGCCCGCCACTTCGCGGTGTGGAAGCGCACGAGCGCGGCGGGCAGCTGGCTCAAGCACGCGGGTCACGGCGACCGCGCGTCCGGCTTCGGCTACGTCGGCGGTCCCGCCGGCGGGCTGGGCTTCGGGCTGCGTGACTTCTGGCAGCGCGCCCCGCGCTCCCTGGACGTCCGCGGTGCGGCGACGGACACGGCGTCGGTGACGCTCTGGTCGTATTCCCCGCTGGCCCCGGCGATGGACCTGCGCACCTACGACACCGTCGCCCACGGGCTCGACCTGTCCTACGAAGACGTCCAAGAAGGCTTCGCGACGCCGCAGGGCATGGTGCGCTCGACCGAACTGCGGCTGTGGGCCCTGGCGGCCACCCCGCCCCGGGACACGGTCGCCGCGTTCTCGGCGACGTTGACCGCGCCGCCGCAGCTCGTCACGGACCCCGCCACCTACCACGCGGCCGGGGTGTTCGGCCGCTGGAGCCTGCCCGACCGCAGCACACCCGCCCGCGCGGCCCTCGAAGACGGGATCGCGCGGGAGATCGGCTTCTACGCCGACCAGGTCGACGAGCGCGAGTGGTACGGGTTCTGGCACTACGGCGACGTCATGCACACCTACGACGCGGACCGCCACGAATGGCGCTACGACGTCGGCGGGTACGCCTGGGACAACGCCGAGCTCGGCACGGACGCCCTGCTCTGGTACGCCTTCCTGCGCTCGGGCGATCCCCGGACGTTCCGGCTGGCGCACGCGATGACCCAGCACGTGTCCGAAGTGGACACCCACCACAGCGGCCGGTTCGCCGGGCTCGGGTCGCGCCACGCCGTCGTGCACTGGGGCGACGGCGCCAAGGAGGCGCGGGTCGGCGAGTCGTTCACGAAGCGGTTCTCCTACTACCTCACCGCCGACGAGCTGCTGGGCGAGCTGATCCGGTCGTCGCTGCAGGTGGACGAGACGCTGCGCACGGTGGACCCGCTACGCGAAGTCCTGCCCCCGCAGACGAAAGCGCCGGCCCGCGTCCGCATCGGACCGGATTGGTACGCGCTCGTCAGCAACTGGCTGACGGAGTGGGAACGCACCGGCGACGTCCGCTGGCGCGACCGGATCGTCACCGGCATGAAGGACATCGCCACGTTCCCCGCCGGGCTGTTCACCGGCGAGGCGGGCGGCGCGGTCGGCTTCGACCCGGCGACCGGCCACCTGGTGAACCTGGAGAAAGGCGACTTCGACGGCGGCTACAACCTCTCGATGGCCTTCCTCGGCGAGCAGATCCTCTGGGAAGCCCTCGACCTGGTCGACGTCCCGGAGTTCCGCCGGACCTACCTGGACTTCGCCCGGTACGCGCAGGCGCCGCCGGCCGAGAAGATCGCCCGGTACGGCCGCGACTTCAACCCCGGGCTGTTCAAGACGATCTACTCCCGCGTGACGGCCTGGGCGGGCGAGCAGCTCGGCGACGCGAGCCTGCGCAAGCGCGGCTGGGACCAGTTCACCAGCGACCCGGCCGGAAAGCCGTGGCCGCCCGCGGAACGCGTCACCGGTTCCGCCGTCACCGCTCCGGTGACGGAGATCCCGACCCGGACCACGACGAACCCCGCCGGCGACTTCGCCACGTTCGCCACCAACGACTTCGCCCAGCGGAACCTCGCCACCATCGCCCTGCTCGCCATCGCCCCGGAGGAAGCGCCGTGAAGATCCTCGTCCTGGTGGCCGCCCTCGCGCTCGGCGCTCTCCCGGCCGTCGCGGACGCGGCTCCACGGTGGACCGTGTGCACCGGCTCGTGCTCGTTCGACGTCCCGGCGGGCGACTACCGGATCGACGTGGTGCTGGGCGGCCGGGACGCCGGGTCGACCGGGCTGGACGTCGAGGCCCGGCGGATCGCGCTCGCCCCGGTGTCCACCCGGGCCGGACAGCACGTCGAGCGTTCGGTGACGGTCGAGGTGCGCACGCCCGAGGGCATGCCGAGCGGTCAGGACGGCCCGGGCACGCCGGGCCTGCAGGTGCACCTCACCGGCCCGGCGCCGCAGCCGGTCCGGATCGCCGTGACACCGGAACCGAAGGCACCGCGGGTCTTCGTCATCAGCGACTCCACCGCGTCGGACTGGGCGTACCTGCCGAAGAACGGCTGGGCCCAGGCGCTGCCGGAGTTCTTCCGCGCCGGGCCGAGCGTGCGGAACTACGCCCAATCCGGCGCGAGCACGGTCAGCTACCTCGCGGACCCGCTCTACTTCGCCCGGGTGCGGCTGATGATCCGGCGCGGGGACACGGTCCTGATCCAGCTGGCGCACAACGACAAGCAGACGACCGAAGACGTCTACCGCGCCAACCTCGCCACCCTGATCACCGGCGTCCGGGACCAGGGCGGGCTGCCGGTCATGGTCACACCCCCGGTGCGGCACCGGTTCGGCGCGGACGGCAAGCTCACGCCGCTCGGACTCGTCGTCAACAACCTCGGCGTGGACCTGCCCGCGGTGCTGCGGGACGTCGCCCGGCAGCAGAAGTTCCCGCTGCTCGACCTCACCGCCCGCAGCCAGGCGCTGCTGGAAAGCCTGGGCGAAGCCGCGTCCTGGCCGCTGTACCTGACACTTGCGCACGACGGCGTCGACGACGCGACCCACCTCAGCCGGTACGGCGCCGAGCAGTTCGCCACGCTCGTCGCGCGGGCGATGGCCGAGGCCCGGTTGCCGCTCGCGCGGTTCCTGCGTCCTTGACGTCCCTCGACGGGTGACGGCCGTTTCCGCCGGGCTCGTCGTGGGTATCTCCCTGGCGCCGGCAACCCCGACCATGCGTGCGTACTGCGCGAGGTGAGGTCATGGTGACGACGACAGGCGATGGCGAATCCCTTCCGATCCACATCGAGACCACCGACGTCGGCGAGCTGGAAGCGGCCGTCGGTGTCCTGCGGGCGCTGGATTACCGGCAGGGCGGCGGGTTCTGCCGCGACGCCGTCCGGGTGGTGAAGACGGCGAGCCTGCTGCTGCACTGGGGCACGGTCCCGGATCCGTTGCGGGCCAGGCTGTCCACAGTGCTGGCCGACGTGCACAACCTGCTGGGCTGGACCGAGTTCGACATCGGACGCGGGGAACCGGCACGGCGCCGCTTCGAACGCGCGCTGGAGATCGCGGCCGAGGCGGGCAACGACAGCCTGGTGGCGAACATCCGCTACCGGCTCGGCCGCGTGCACCTGCACCACCACGACGTCCCCGGTGCGCTGGGCCAGTTCGCCCGGGGCCGGGCGGCCGCGCGGCGCTCGGATTCCGGCCGGGCCCAGGCGATCCTGGCGGCCAACGAGGCGTGGGCGTTCGCGATGGGCGGCGACGAGCACACGGCCCTGACCCGGCTGGCGGAGGCCGAGGCGGCGTTCGCGGCGGCGGGTTCGTGGGCGGAGCCGAGGCCCTGGGAGGCGTTCTTCCGCGAGACGGACATGGCGGCGATGCGCGGCACGGTCCTGACGGAGCTGGCCACCGTGGTGGCGGCCCGCCACAGCGGCGAAGCGATCACCCAGCTGACCGGAGCGGCGGACCGCTACGGCCCGGACATGGCCCGGAGCCGGTCGCTGACGTTGATCATGCTGGCCCAGAACCACGCGCTCCGGGGCGATCTCGACGAGGCCACCCGGATCGGCGAGGAGGCGGTCACGCTGGCCGGGCACGTGGGCTCGGTCCGGCCGAAGGACCGGCTGGCGCCGTTGGAGCGGCTCCTGCGCGCACATCGCGGCGACGCGGCGGTGGGTGCGCTGGTGGACCGGATCGAGCGGTACCGGGCGGAGCCGCTGATCTGACCTCCGGACCCGGCCCCCGCCGTGTCGCCCCTCCAATCACGCGAGATGACTCCCCGATCACGCGTGATGCCCCTCCGATCACGCGAGACGCCTCCCCGATCACCGTGACCGCGTTCGACGCGCGGCCCGATGAGGCCCGGCGGCACCGCCGCTCCCGCGAACGTGACTCCGTTCGGGTCGTTGCCCGATGTTTCGTCATTGCGAACCCGGGGTACCACCGATCCGGAGCGGACCGGCCGCTCGGCGAAGAAGGGATTTCCGCATGCAGCCCAGGGGCGATCGTGACCGCTGAGGGCAACCGCGTCCGGCCCCAGGACCTCCTGCGCGTGACGGCCCACCACTCGGGCGGCGCGGTCGTGCTGGCGGTGGCGGGCGAGATCGACCTGCTCAGCGCCCCCGTGCTCGGCGACAGCGTCACCACCGCCCTCGCCGACGCGCCGGAACTGCTGGTCATCGACCTGTCCGACGTCTCCTTCCTCGCGTCCATCGGCATCACGGCACTGCTCGAGGCCCGGCGCGAGGCCGGTCCCGGCACCCGGGTCCGGGTCGTCGCCCCCGAAGGCGGGGTGGTCAACCGCACCCTCCGGCTGACCGGCCTGCACGAGGCGCTGGCGGTCGCCGCCAACCGGGACGACGCGCTCGGCTGATCAAGGCCGGCCGAACCGGGCCGCGACAGCGTGGAAGACCTCCTTCGGCTCCCACGTCAGACCCGGGTACGCCGGGCCGTCCGATCCGTCGAGCACCCTGACGACGCCGTAGCTCGCCAGGTCGAGGTCGTGCCGGGGCTCCGGACCGGACGGGTACTCGTAGCCGGCGAAGGTGAACCAGAACGCGCCGTGCACGCCCTCGGCCTCGAAGACGTCCATCAGTTCGGTGAAGTACGCCGCCTGACCGGCCTCGTCGCGGACGTAGTCGCCGTTCAGCGCCCGCGGGTCGGCCTCGAAGTCGACGATCGTCCACCCCAGCCCGCCCGCGTCGGCCGCGCCCCGGTGGGTGCAACAGCCGAATTCCGTGACGACCAGCGGCTTTCCGTGGCTCCGGTGGGCCCGGATGTGCTGGGCGAAGTCGTCGGCGTTGGTGGCCGAGCGGTAGAGGTTGACGGCGGCGAAATCGAAGTCCGCCCAGTCGATCTCCTCCCACTCGCCGGCCGCGTAGGTGAGCCGGCCGCCGAAGTGCCGCCGCGCGACCCCGGCGAGCTCCCGGAGCACCGCGGCGAAGTCCCACTCGTGGGAGAACCCGGCCCAGGCGGCGGGATCCGTCGTGTTGCGCAAGCGCTCCAGCAGGAAGGCGCCGGGCATGAACCCGGCGCAGAACAGCGACATTTCGCAGCCGAGCACGAGCACCGTTTCCGGGTCCCGCGCCCGGATCTCCTCCGCTCGCCGGGCACATTCGGCGAAGTAGGGCGTCAGCTGCGGCGGCGTGCGGTCCATCGGGAACGGCGAAAACCACACGCGCAGCCCGGCGTCGATCGCGGCGTGCGCGGCCACCGCGAGCCGGTCCGGGTCGTCGCCGCTGATCCGGACCGCGTCGCAGTGCAGGTCCGTCGCGATGATTTCGAGTTCCCGCCGCACGACGGCGGGCTCGAAGTCCCGGCGCGGCCGGTCGCCGACCGCACCGCCGAAGCCGGTGTCGTAGTTGATCCCCCTGAGCTGCATCCGCCCTCCCGGAATGTACGCCGTACACTCGAATGTACGCCGTACACTCCACACATGCCACGCCTCATCTGGCACCACCCGGAGCCGCCGGGCCGGAAGAACGCCCTGACCCGCGCGTCGGTCGTGCGCGCGGCCATCGAGGTCGCCGACACCGGCGGGGTCGCCGCCCTGACCATGCGGGCGGTGGCGGACGCGCTCGGCGTCTCCGCGCCGATGTCGCTGTACCGGTACGTCCTGAACAAGGACGGCCTGGTCGACCTGATGCTCGACGAGGTGTCGGCCGAGGTCGCGGTGCCCGCCACCCCGAGCGGCGACTGGCGGGGCGACCTGCGCGGGCTCGCCACCAGCCTGTGGGCGATGATCGGCCGGCACCGCTGGTACGCCGAACTCGTGGACGGCCGGCCGCCGTTCGGCCCCCGCACGATGCGGCGCGCCGCCTTCCTGCTGACGGTCCTCGACGGCGCGGGCCTCACGCCGGCCATCGCCTACGCCTCCCTGCTGGACAACTACGTCACCGGGACGGCGATGAGCGTCAGCCGCGAGCTCGTGATGCTCGAGCGGTTCGGCATCGGCTCGACCGAGGACCTGGAGTCGTACGCGGGCGAGATGGCCGACGACTCGCTCGCCGCCTGGCTCCCCGACCTGCCGGACCTGACCGCGGACGCCCGCTTCGAGCTCGGCCTGGACTGCCTGCTCGACGGCTTCGCCCAGCGGCGGCGGTGAACACGAAACCGCCGGCACCGCGCTCAGCCCACGGCGGCGCCGGGTCGATGGCAGGATGTGCGCGGTGAGCATGCGCGCCAGGAACAACGTGACCGTCACCGGCCGGGAAGACGGCCCCGCCGTCCTGCTCGCCCACGGTTTCGGCTGCGACCAGAACCTGTGGCGCCTCGTCGTCCCCGAACTCGCGCGGCGGTACCGGGTCGTGCTGTTCGACCACACCGGCGCCGGGCGTTCGGACCTGGCCGCCTGGACGCCCGAGCGCTACGGCAGCCTCGACGGCTACGCCGACGACGTCCTGGCCATCTGCCACGAGCTGGACCTGCGGGACGTCGTGCTGGTGGGCCACTCGGTCAGCGCGATGATCGCGGTGCTGGCCGCCAACCGGGAACCGGAGCGGTTCGCGAAGCTGGTGCTGCTCACGCCGTCTCCCTGCTACCTCGACGAGGACGGCTACCGCGGCGGGTTCAGCCGCGAAGACATCGACGAGCTGCTCGCCTCGCTCGAATCGAACTACCTGGGCTGGTCGGCGACGATGGCGCCGGTGATCATGGGCAACCCGGACCGGCCGGAGCTGGGCGAGGAGCTGACGAATAGCTTCTGCCGCACCGATCCCGCGATCGCGCGCAGTTTCGCCCGGGTGACGTTCCTCTCCGACAACCGGGCCGATCTGGCGAAGGTCGCCGTGCCGACGCTCGTGCTCGAATGCTCGAACGACGCCATCGCGCCGCCCGAGGTGGGGCGGTTCACCCACGAGCAGATCACCGGCAGCACCCTGGTGACGCTGGCCGCGACCGGGCACTGTCCCCAGCTCAGCGCGCCGGGGGCGACGGCCGCCGCGATCACGGCGTTCGTGGGCGGGCCATGATGTGCGAAGACCACCCGGGCCCGGGTGGTCAGGAAAGCGCCGCACCGGAATTCTCGGCCTTGCTGGAGGACAGCGCGGAAGACCTCTACGAGCACGCCCCCTGCGGGTACCTCTCGACACTGCTGGACGGCACGATCGCGAAGATCAACGCGACGCTGCTCGGCTGGCTCGGCTACGCCCGCGACGACGTCGTCGGCCGGCGCCGGTTCGCCGACCTGCTCACCGTCGGCGGCCGGATCTACCACGAGACGCACTTCGCGCCGCTCCTGCGCATGCAGGGTCAGCTCGGCGGGGTCGCCTTCGAGCTGAAGGCCGCGGACGGGAGCCGGCTGCCGGTGCTGGTGACCTCGACGGTCAAGACCGGCTCCGACGGCCAGGCACAGCTGATCCGGACCACGATCTTCGACGCGCGCGACCGGCGGGCCTACGAGCAGGAACTGCTGCGGGCGCGCGAAGAAGCCGAGCGCGAACGCGACCGGGTGCAGCGGCTCGCGCGGACGCTGCAGCAGACCCTGCTGCCGCCCACCCTGGCCGAGGTGCCCGGGGTGCAGGTCGCGGCCTACTACCACCCGGCGTCGGCCGACGAGGTCGGCGGCGACTTCTACGACCTGTTCCCGCTGACCGGCGACACGTGGGGGTTCTTCCTCGGCGACGTGTCCGGGAAGGGCGCCGCCGCGGCGGTGGTGACATCGCTGGCGCGCTACACGCTGCGCACCGCCGCGGTGCACGACCCGGACCCGGCCGCCGTGCTGGATCACCTCAACACCGTGCTGCACCGTGAGTACCGCGGCCCGGACCCGCGCTACTGCACTGTCATCCAGGGCCACCTCCGGCCCGGGGACGGCGGCGCGGCGATCACCCTGGCCACCGGCGGCCACCCGCCGGCGCTGCTGATCCGCGCCGACGGCACGTCCGCGTTCCTGCCCGTCCCGGGCGGCCAGCTGGTGGGCGCGCTGCCCCGCGCGCGCTTCGCCGCGGTGGACGTCCTGCTGACCCCGGGCGACACCCTGCTGCTGTACACCGACGGGCTGACCGAAGCCCGTACGCAGGGCCGCGTCCGCTACAGCGAAGAACAGCTGCAGGAGCACCTGACCGGCCTGGCGCCGACGACGGCACCGGCGGTGATCACGGCGGTCACCGGCCTGCTCGCCGGCTTCGGCGACGGCGTCGAGGACGACACGGCCCTGCTGGCGCTGAGCATCCCGCTTCCCGGAGGTGAACGACCGTGACCGGCACCCCGTTCTCCGTCGCGACGCGCACCGCCGCGGGCGGCGCGGTGGTGACCGTCGAGGGCGAGCTCGACGTGGCCACCTCACCGCGCCTGCGCACCGAGGTGGCGGCGCTCGTCCTGAAGCCCGGTCAGGTGCTGGTGGTGGACCTGGCCGGGGTGACGTTCTGCGACTCCAGCGGGATCTCCGCGCTCATCGCGGCCCGCAACGTCGCCGAGGCGGCCGGAGCGGCCGTCGCGCTGGCCGCCCTCCCCGCCCGGCTGAGCCGGACGTTCGGGCTGATCGGCCTCGCGGACTTCTTCCCCACGTACCCGAGCGCCGAAGACGCCTTCAGGGACTGACGAGCAGGGCAGCGCCTCGCCGACCGGGACGGCGGGCTGATCAGGCGGTCTGCGCTTCGACCAGCGGGAGCCGCACGCTCGCGTGCGGGATGATCCCGAGGTCCGCCAGGGCGGCTTTGGCGTTCGCCGCGCCCGTGCCCGAGCGCATCAAGCGGTCCGTCACCGGGATCAGCTCCGCGTTGATCGCGCGCGCCCGCTCGAGGTCGCCGTCGCGGACGGTGCGGATGAGGTCGGCGGTGCGCCCGGCGGCCACGTTGGCCACGACGCTGACCAGGCCCGCGGCGCCGCACGCGAGGTAGGGCAGGTTGAGCTCGTCGATGCCGCAGTAGTACGCCAGCGACGTCCGGGACATCACCGTCATCGCTTCGGACAGGTCGCCCTTGGCGTCCTTGACCGCCCGGATCCGCGGGTGGCCGGCCAGCTCGATCAGGGTGGCCGGCGTCATCGCGAGGCCGGTGCGCGCGGGAACGTCGTAGAGCATCACCGGCAGCTCGGTGGCGTCCGCCACGGCCCGGCAGTGGGCGAGCACCCCGGCCTGCGTCGGCCGCGAGTAGTAGGGGCAGACGAGCAGCAGGGCGTCGGCGCCGGCCGCCTCGGCTTCGCGGGCGCGGCGGACGCTCGTCGCCGTGTCGTGGGTGCCGACCCCGGCGATCACCCGCGCGCGGTCTCCGGTCCGGGCCACCACCGCCCGGATCAGGCCGGCGGATTCGGCGCCGGACAGCGTCGGGGACTCGCCGGTGGTGCCGCCGACGACGAGGCCGTCGCACCCGGTGGCCAGCAGGTGGTCGACGAGCCGGGCGAGGCCGGGCTCGCAGAGCGCGCCGCCGGGCTGCATGGGAGTCACCATCGCGACGAGGTTGGCGCCGAATTCGGTCATGCCCCGACCTTGCCCAGTGCGACTGCTGCGGTCCAGCGATGCTTTTTTGCGGGTATTGCGTAGCCTGGCTTCATGATCGAGGTGGGCGCGCTGCGGGCGTTGCGCGCGGTGGCGGCGCTCGGGACGCTGGCCCGGGCGGCCGAGGAGCTCGGGTTCACGGCGTCGGCGGTGTCGCAGCAGATCAAGCGGCTGGAACGCCAGATCGGCGTGCCGGTACTGGCCCCGGCGGGCCGCGGGGTGGTGCTGACCCCGGCCGGGCAGGCGATCGCCGACTCGGCGCCGGAGGTGTTCCAGGCGCTGGAACGCTGCGCCGAAGCGGCCCGGTCGGTGTCGGCGGCGGCACCGCGCGGCACGCTTCGGGTGGTGGCGTTTTCGACGGCCATCCGCGGCCTGCTCGCGCCGGTCGTCCCCCGGCTGGCGGCGCGGTGCCCGGAGCTGCGCGTGGAGTTCACGGAGCAGGACCCCGGCGAGGCGTTGCACAGCGTCAGCGCGGGGACGGCGGACCTGGCGCTCGTCCACGACGCCGACGGCTTGCTGCCGGCGCCGCTGCCGCCATCGCTGGTGCGGCGCTGGCTGCACACGGACCTCGGCGACGTGGTGATGAGCCGCGAGCACCCGCTGGCCCGGCTCGACGCGCCGCTCGACGAGGCCGCGCTGGCCGGACACGCCTGGGTGACCAGCCCGCCGGGAACGGTGTGCCACCAGTGGTTCCGGCGGTTGTTCGCGCAGGCCCAGCCGGACGTGCGCCACTCGGTGGACGACTTCGCGACGCAGCTGTCGCTGGTGGTCCCGGGTGCGGTGGTGGCGTTGATCCCCCGGCTCGCGCGGCCGCCGCTGGGCGAGGACCTGGTGGCACGGCCGTTGCGGCGGCCGCCGAAGCGGGAGGTGCACGCGGTGTGGCGGCGCAGCGCGGAGGCGAGCCCGGCGATCCGGGCGGTACTGGCCGAACTGGGCCCCACGGCTGCCCCGGCCGAGCTTGCCCCCGCGGCGGCCCCGGCCGGAGCGATCAGCGCGGCCGGTACACCGGAACGTGGGACCCCGGCACCGTCGTGAACTCCGCGCCGGCCCGGTCCGCGTGCCGCGATTCCAGCTCGAACCCGGCCGGCCCATCAGGTCCAGCCCGACCGGCCGGAGGTAGCGGTACGGCGAGCGGCCCACCCGCGCCCGCCGCCCTCGGCCCGTGCCGTCGCCATGTCCCCGGCGACGACCGGGATCGCCGCCTTCCGCCGCAGCCGGTCGAGCATCGGCTCGGAAAGCTCGATGCCGGTGACGGGCCCCCGCGCCCGGCGAGCGGGACAGCCATGCGCTCGGTGCCGATGGCGAATTCCAGCGCCCGCCCGCCGCCGGCGAGCCCGGCCAGGCGGTCCACCGCGGTCCCGGCGACCTCGGGGCGAACCTGCCGCTACCCGGCCTGTCGTACCGCTCGGCCGTTTCGGCGTCCCCCATACCCCGTGGCACCCCGCCACCCTCGCCCGCGGTGGGTGAAACTGTCCAACGAATCCGAACTTGCCCGATTTCGGGCAGGAATTTGGGGTTCACCGCCCGAAGAGGCATGATGGCCCGCGTGGAGGACACCGACATCGTCGAGCGCGTGGCCGCGTCCACCGGGCTGCCGCCCGGGGTCGCCGCCCGGGTCGTCGACGATGTCCTGGCCTTCTACCGGACTCCCACCGAGGACTACGTGCGCCACCGGCACGCCGAGCTGCAGGCCCGGGGCCGGAAGAACCCCGAGATTTTCCCGCTGATCGCCGCCGAGCTCCGTGGGCGGCTGGTGGCCGCGCCGGTCCTCTCCGAGCGGCAGCTGCGCCGCATCGTCTACGGCTAGGAAGAGGTTCGCCATGTGCGGGATCGTCGGCTACATCGGCGGCCAGAACGCCGCCCCCATCCTGCTCGAGGGCCTGACCCGGCTCGAGTACCGCGGGTACGACTCGGCGGGCATCGCCGTCCTCGGCGCCAAGGGCGGCACCCAGGTCCACCGGGTCGTCGGCCGGGTGCGCAACCTCACCGCGGCGCTGCCCAAGCGGCTCGCCGGCAAGGCCGGCATCGGACACACGCGCTGGGCCACGCACGGGCCCGCGTCGGAGGCCAACGCCCACCCGCACACGTCCGAAGACGGCCGGATCAGCGTCGTCCACAACGGCATCATCGACAACGCCGACACGCTGCGCGCCCAGCTCGCCGACGCCGGCGTCACCCTCACCTCCGAGACCGACACCGAAGTCCTCGCCCACCTGATCGCGCGGTCGACCGCCGAAAACCTCGAGGACGCCGTCGTGGAGGCGGTCTCGCGGATCACCGGCACCTACGCGATCGCCGTCACCGACAGCGCGCACCCGGACCGCCTGGTCATCGCGCGCAACGGCTCGCCGCTGATCATCGGCGTCGGCGAGCGGGAGATGTTCGTCGCCAGCGACCTCGCCGCGCTCGTCCGGCACACCTCGCAGGTCGCGCACCTCGACGACGGCGAGTTCGCGACCGTCTTCGCCACCGGCTACCGCACCTTCACCGTCGACGAGAGCGACACGACCAAGCCCGCCACCGAGATCGACATCGACGCCGAGGACCTCGACCTGGGCGGCTACCCGCACTACATGGCCAAGGAGATCCAGGAACAGCCCGAATCCGTCGAGCGGATCATCCGCGGCCGGCTGGACGACCGGTTCGGCGTCGCCCGCCTGGACGGGCTCAACCTGACGCCGCGGGAGCTGCGCGGCTTCGCCCGCGTGAAGATCCTCGGCTGCGGCTCCGCCTACTACGTCGGCCAGATCGGCGCGACGATGATCGAGGAGCTGGCGAGGATCCCGGCCGACGCCGAAGCCGCCTCCGAGTTCCGCTACCGCAACCCGATCATCGAAGCCGACACCCTCTACATCGCGGTCAGCCAGTCCGGTGAGACGATCGACACCGCCTTCGCCGTCGAGGAGATCAAGCGCAAGGGCGGCCGGGTCGTCGGCCTGGTCAACGTCGTCGGCTCGACGATCGCCCGCGCCTGCGACGGCGGCGTCTACCTGCACGCCGGCCCGGAGATCGCGGTCGCCTCGACCAAGGCGCTGACCAACATGGCCGTCGGGTTCGCGCTGATCGCGCTGGCCCTCGGCCGGGTGCGCGATCTGTCCAATGCGGACGGTCAGCGGATCATCGACGCGATCCGCGCGCTGCCCGGCCGGATCAAGGCCGTCCTGGACTTCGAGCCGGAGATCGCCGAACACGCGAAGACCGTCGCCGCCGCGAGGAGCCTGTTCTTCGTGGGCCGGGTCCGCGGCTACCCGGTGGCCCGGGAGGGCGCGCAGAAGTTCAAGGAGATCTCCTACCGCCACGCCGAGGCGTACCAGACCTCCGAGCTCAAGCACGGCCCGCTCGCGCTGATCGACGAAGCACTCCCGACGGTCGCCATCGTGCCGTCGGACGAGCTGACCGGCCGCAACCTGGCGGCGGTCCAGCAGATCAAGGCCCGCGGTGGCGCGGTCCTGGCGGTGACCCACGCGGACGTCGACTTCGGCGAACTGGACGTCCCGCGGATCGTGGTGCCCAAGACCGAGCCGGAGCTCGACCCGATCCTGCTGACCATCCCGCTGCAGCTGCTCGCCTACCACGCCGCGCTGACCCTGGGCTACGACATCGACAAGCCGCGCAACCTGGCGAAGTCTGTCACAGTCGAGTAGCACTCGAGCTCAGGCGGAAATCGGCCACCCGAATCGGCGAGGGCGTCGTCCCGCTCGAAGCCTGCTGGTACATCACGGAGAGCACGCCGTCGGTGGCCAGCCGCGAGTCGTCGACGTCGACCTCGCCGAACGCGTTCAGGTCCGGGCTGTACACCGTCTTCCAGTCGGTCCAGCCGCTCGTCTTGGTGGCCGCGACGATCCGCCCGTACGGCATGACGAGGTAGGCGTTGTCGGTGCGGTCGAAGACCAGCTTCGTCCGCTGGGTGGACTCGGGCGCGACCGGCACTTCGCGCTGGGTCCAGCCGCCGTCGGCCGCCCGGCTGAGGAAGAAGGTCCGGCCGTCCTGCTTGCGCTGCGCGGAGTAGCTCGTGACGCACTGGGTGAACCGGCCGGGCACGTAGCTGATCACTGCGTGCGGCTGCCCGGCGGAGTCGACGGCCTGGCTCTCCTGGTTCATCAGCGCGTGGTCGACGCCGAGCGGGTCGACGACCGTGCCCGGCGAAGACACGGCCACCGGTGTGCCGCCCGTCGTCGCGACGACCGTGCCGGCGTTGTTACGCCAGGTCCGGCCGCGGTCGTCGCTGTAGACGTAGCCGGTGTCGTGGTTGGCCAGCCCGCCGGCGGCCGTCAACCGACGGACGGGGGGTGGTCGTGAGTGGTAAGGAGGGTTAGAACCCTCATTACCACTCACGACGCGCCGCGGCAGACCCGGCTGGCGATGTCCTGGCGTCGCAGCCGGGCCTGCTTGGGCATGTTCCAGCCGAGCACGCCGGTGACGGCACCTCCGCGGCGGTACTGCGCCACGAACCGGCCCGCGCCCGGGTCACCTTCCACAATGGACAACTCGGCGTCCGCGGACAGCGTCCCGTGCACGTGGATCCGGGCGTCGAACTGGTGGGTCCAGAAGTAGGGCACCGGCGTGTACGGGCGGTCTTCGCCGAGGATGTTCCCCGCGACGGCGACCGCCTGCTCGGTGGCGTTGGTCCGGTTTTCCAGCCGCAGCAGCGCATCGAGGCCCTCGTGGTGCCAGCGGGCGACGTCGCCGGCCGCGTAGATCCCGTCCGCCGCCCGGCAGCGGGAGTCGCACACGACGCCGTTGTCGCACAGCACCCCGCTGCCCGCCAGCCACTCCGTCGCCGGCGCGGCCCCGAAAGCGACCACGACGACGTCGGCGGGCAGCACCTCGCCGGAGGCCAGCCGCGCTCCCGCGACCCGGCCGTCCTCGGCGGCCAGCCCGGTGACCGCGGAGCCGAGCCGCAGCTCGACACCGCGAGCGGCGTGCAGTTCGGCCAGCAGGCCCGCGGCGAGGGAGCCGAACTGGTAGGCCAGCGGCGCGAACTGGGGGCCCGCGAGGGTGACCGGCACGCCCGCCGCGCACACGGTCGCGGCGATTTCCGCGCCGAGCACACCGTCGCCGACGACCACCACCCGCTTGCCCGGCGCGAGGTCCGCGCGCAGGCCCAGCGCGTCGTCGAGGGTGCGCAGCACGTGGACGCCGGCGAGGCCGTCCTGCCCGGGCAGGGTGCGCGGCCGCAGCCCGGTGGCGAGCACGACCGCGTCCGCGGTCAGGGCCCGCCCGGCCGCGGTGTGGACGGTCCGCGCCCGGGCGTCCAGGCGCACCGCCGGGTCGCCGAGCACGAACTCGGTGTCCAATGCGGACAGTGCCGCGGGCGTCCGCAGCCGCGCCTGCTCGGGCGTCCAGCTCCCGCCGAGGACCTGCTTGGACAGCGGAGGCCGGTCGTAGGGCAGGTGCGCCTCGGCACCCAGGACCGTCACGCGCCCGTCGTACCCCTTGCGGCGCAGGGCTTCCACGGTCGCGAGCCCGGCGGCCGAGGCGCCGACGACCAGGACGCCGCCGGTCATCCCTGCTCGCCGACCGAAATCGCCACACCCGGGCACACGCTCGCCGCCTCGCGGACGACTCCGTGCAGCGCTTCGCCGGGGCGCTCGTCGAGCAGGATGACGATGCCGTCGTCGTCGCGCTGGTCGAACACGTCCGGGGCGAGCATGACGCAGGTGCCTGCCCCGCAGCACTTGGCTTCGTCCACGGTGACCTTCATGGTGGTTCCTTTCCCTGGAGTTACTCGGTGACCGGCGCGAGCCACAGCCCGGCCAGCACGTCGGTGAGGGCAGTGGCGGTGTCGCGCCAGCCGGCCGCCGGGGTGCCCGCGCCTTCGGCGAGGGCGCGCTCCCGCTCGGCCATCGCGTGCATCAGCACGAGGCGGGTGATGTCGTTGCGTTCGGCGTGGACTTCGGCGGGCAGCCCGGGCAGGCACCGGTAGAGGCCCGCGAGGGTCCGCGCCAGTGACGGGGACGTCAGCGTCTCCTCGACGATGACCGCGCGCAGCGACGGCTCGGTCATCACCTGGGCGGCGAACCGGGCGAACCAGGTGGGCGTGCCCAGCCCGGCCAGGTGCTCGGTCGTGGGGTGCACCAGGCACCCGAGCCAGTCCCGCAGCTCCGCGGGGCCGCGACCCAGCCGGCGATCACGCAGCCGTTCGATCGACCCGGCGTGCTTGCGGACGATGGCCCGCACCAGCTCGGCCCGGGTGCCGAAGTGGTAGCCGACGGCGGTGTTGTTCCCCTGCCCGGCCGCCTCGCTGATCTGCCGGTTGGACACGGCCAGCACGCCGTGTTCGGCGTAGAGGCGTTCCGCCGCCACGAGGATCCGCTCCCGCGTCGCCCGCGCCCGGTCCGTCACCAGCGGACGGGCAGTTCCCGCAGGCCGCCGACCGCGAGCCCTTCGACCCGGCGCAGCTCGTCCGCCGGGACGGCGAGCTCGAGGTTCGGCAGCTTGCGCAGCAGCACTTCCAGCACGACCTGCAGCTCGGTGCGGGCCAGCGGCTGTCCGAGGCACGCGTGCGCGCCGGCGCCGAAGGCCAGGTGCGGGTTCGGGCTGCGGGTCAGGTCCAGCTCGGCGGCGTTCTCGAAGGCGTCCTCGTCGCGGTTGGCCGCGGCCATGCTGCACATCGCGGTCGTCCCGGCCGGCAGCACCGTGCCGCCGACCTCGAACTCCTCGGTGAGGTAGCGCTGCATGCCCACACCCGCGTTGGCGTCCGCCCGCAGCGCCTCCTCGACCGCCGTGCGCACCAGCGACGGGTCGGCCAGCAGCTGCTCCCACCGGCTCCGGTCGGCCAGCAGCATCGCGGTCATCTTCGCGATCATGTTCGCGGTGGTCTCGTGGCCGGCGATGAGCAGGCCGATGCCGGTGGCGGTCAGCATCGCGTCGGACCAGCCGGCGCCCTCGGCGATCAGCGCGCTGAGGATGTCTTCGCCCGGCTCGGCCCGCTTGGCCGCGATGTGCGCGCCCATGTACCGGCCGAACTCCGCCTGCGCCGCGTCGAACTCCGCCTGGGTGTAGCGGGTCATGCTGAGCATGACGTCGGACCAGTGGGCGAACCGGTCGCGGTCGGTGTCCGGCACGCCGAGCATGTCGCAGATGACCCAGACCGGCAGCGGGAAGGCGAGGCCGGCCTTGAGGTCGCCGGGCGCGCCCTTCGCGACCAGTTCGTCGATGAGCTGCCCGGCCATCGCCGCCATGCCCGGCCGCAGCGCGTTCATCCGCTTGGCGGTGAACCACTTCCCCAGCAGGCGCCGCCACTTCAGGTGTGCTTCGCCATGCTGCGGGAGCACGGTCGCCATCTCGCTGTTGAACACCCCGCCCGACTCGGTGTCCGCGACGCGGGCCGCGTTGTCCGCCGGGGTCGGGCGGGTGAACCGCGGATCGGACAGGACGGTCTTGACGTCGTCGTAGCGGGTGATCAGGGCGGCTTCGTCCCCGCTGGCCAGCGCCACGCGCGCGACCGGGCACTTCTCCCGGAACTCGGCCCACTCGGCCGGCGGCGCCAGCGCGGTGGCGGCCTCGAACGGGAAGCGCGGCAACGGGTCGGTGTGGCTGGGCTTCATCACGGGCCTCTCGTTGGTGAATGTCCCCTGTCCCGAGCATGGCGACGATCCATGCTTAAGTCAAGCAGTTGACTTAATTACCGGAGACGCCGACGCCCGAAACCGCCCGAACCGGCGTTATTCGCGCTCGACCTTGCGCAGACCGCCCTCCGGCGTCCACCACTCGACGACCAGCAACGTCGCCGCCTCGTTCAGGTGGGTGTGGACGACCTCGGCGACGTCGGCCAGGAACCGCTCGCCGTCCTCGGTGCGCGCCCGTCCGGCGATCTTCGCCTCCCCCGGCCACTGCGCCTCGGCGCCCTCGACGGGGTCCACCGTGGCGCTGTGCAGCGCGAACCGCGGATCCCGCCGCAGGTCCGCGCCCTTGCGCGCGTTCGGCATCGACCCGAAGGCCAGCTCACCGTCCTCGAAGACCGTTTCGATTCCCGAGATCCGCGGCGAGCCGCCGGCCCGCAGGGTCGCGATCGTCTTGTGCTTGTGCGCGTCGAACAGGGCCCGCACCCGCCGCGCGAACTCCGGCTCCGCCGCTTCGAACTCCCGCCACGCCGTCATGCGCCCATCGTGCCGCACCGCAGCCCGGCGACGAGGACTTTCACCATCCGGCGCGCGTCGTACCGGGGGTCGTCCGCGCCGATGCAGAGGTTGCCGACGCCGCGCATGAGGTCCAGGGGCGCCACCTCGGCCCGGATCTCGCCGGCCGCGGCGGCGGCGTCGAGCAGCTCGCCGCACACCGGCACCAGGCGGTCGAGGAAGTACGCGTGCAGCGTCTCGAAGCCGGCGTTGTCGGACTGGAGAGCCCCGGCGAGCCCGTGCTTGGTCACCAGGAAGTCCACGAACAGGTCGATCCACTGTGCCAGCGCGGCGTACGGCGATTCACTGGCGGCCAGCAGCGCCGGGCCCGCCTCCGTGCAGGCGTCCACCTGGTGCCGGAAGACGGCGATGACGAGGTCCGCGCGGGTCGGGAAGTGGCGGTAGATCGTGCCCATCCCGACCCCGGCCTTCGCCGCGATGTCCCGCACCGGCGCGTCCACGCCGGACGCGACGAAGACCGCGGCCGCCGCATCCAGCAGCGCCTTTTCGTTGCGCCGGGCATCCGCCCGCTTGGGCTTGAGTTCGCCCACGACCCCTCCTTGCTAAGCGGAGCAATGTTCCATATCGTTAGCGGAGCAACGTTCCGTTTGCTCATCATGCCACGGAGGCACCCCCCATGCAGTACCGCACCTTGGGCCACACCGGCGTCCAGGTCAGCACCCTCGCGCTGGGCGCGATGAACTTCGGCGCCATCGGGCGCGTCCCCCAGGACGAGGCCACCGCCATCGTCGACGCCGCGCTCGAAGCCGGGATCAACCTCGTCGACACCGCCGACATGTACGGCCAGGGCGAGTCGGAGGTGATCGTCGGCCGGGCGATCGCCGGCCGCCGCGACGACCTCGTGCTGGCCACGAAGGCGACCATGCCGATGGGCGAAGAGCGCAACCACCGCGGCAACTCGCGCCGCTGGCTGGTCCGCGCGCTCGAGGACAGCCTGCGCCGCCTCGACGTCGACCACGTCGACCTCTACCAGATCCACCGCTGGGACCCCACCACGAGCGACGAGGAAGCGCTTTCCGCACTGACCGACCTGCAGCGCGCGGGCAAGATCCGCTACTTCGGGTCCTCGACGTTCCCCGCGTACCGCATCGTCCAGGCGCAGTGGGCCGCCCGCGAACACCGCCTCGGCCGGTACGTCACCGAGCAGCCGAGCTACTCGGTCCTGCAGCGCGGCATCGAAGCCCACGTGCTGCCGGTGACCGAGGAGTACGGCATGGGTGTGCTGGCGTGGAGCCCGCTGGCTTCGGGCTGGCTGTCGGGTGCGGTCCGCGCGGGCCGGGAGATGAGTGGTAACCGGGCGAAGGTCGTGCCGGAGCGCTTCGACCTCGACGTCCCCGCCAACCGGGCCCGGCTCGACGCCGTCGAACAGCTGGCCAAGCTCGCCGAGCAGGCCGGGCTGACCCTGATCCAGCTCGCGCTCGGCTTCGTCACCGCGCACCCCGGCGTGACGAGCGCCCTCATCGGCCCGCGGACGCTCGACCACCTGCGCTCGCAGCTCGACGCCGCCGGCACCGTGCTGCCCGCCGACGTCCTCGACGAGATCGACGCGATCGTCGCCCCGGGCACCGACCTGGCCCCGGGCGAGAAGTTCGACACCCCGCCGGCCCTGCTCGACCCGTCGCTGCGGCGGCGCCGATGAGGTTCGGCATCATGACCGCACCTCAGCAGGTGGGGTACGACGAGATTCTGCGCGTGTGGCGCGAAGCGGACACGGTGCCGGAGATCGAGCACGCGTGGCTGTTCGACCACCTGATGCCGATCGCCGGCGACCCGGACGGCCCGATCTTCGAGGGCTGGACGCTGCTTTCGGCCCTGGCGGCCCAGACGTCCCGCCTGCGCATCGGGCTTCTGGTCACCAGCAACCGGTTCCGCCCACCGGCGATGCTGGCGAAGATCGCCACAACGGTCGACATCGTCTCGGGCGGCCGCCTCGACTTCGGCATCGGCGCGGGTTCCCGGCCCAGCCACCCGCTGGCCCGGCGCGAGTACGACGCACACGGCCTGCCGTACCACAATCAGGACGACGCGGTCGCGGCGCTGGCGGAGGCGTGCACGGTGATCCGTCGCTTGTGGACATCTCCGGAGCCGTTCGACTTCACGGGATCGCACGTCCGGCTGACCGGTGCCTTCGGAAACCCCCGCCCGGTGCAGCGTCCGCACCCCCCGATCATGATCGGCGGCCGGGCAAGCGCCACGCTGCGAGTGGTCGCGGAGCACGCAAACATGTGGAACATCCCGGGCGGCGGCGACATCGCGGACCTGGCGGGGCGCAGCCGCTTGCTGGACAAGTACTGCGCGGAGATCGGCCGCGACCCGGCCGAGATCACGCGGTCGATCTTCCTGCCGGTGGATTACGACCGGCCGGAGGTGACGCGCGGCAAGATCGCCGAGGCGGCGGACGCCGGGTTCGGGCACTTCGTGCTCGGGTTGGGGAATCCTTATCCCGAGGGAGTGGCGCAGTGGGTGGCGGACGAGCTGATCCGCCGGTAGCGCGGGGTCTGGTGGCCACGAGCCTGACCCAATCAAGGAGCGGGGTGGTCATCCCGTCGCCTGAGGCCGTGAAATCACTTTGAGCCGGGCCCGCAACACAGAGCGCAACGCGAGACGGCAGCGCAGGCTTGCGGGCCCGGCTCAAAGTGATAGGCCTCAATCAGGCGACGGGATGACCAC
>NZ_PPHF01000020.1 GCF_002904335.1 Amycolatopsis sp. CA-126428
CCCTCCGGTAGGAGTTTCAGCCGCCGGTCGGGTTCGTCAAGGCGGGAAAGCGTGCCTTGACAAACCCGACCGTCGGCTGAAGGGAAGGCTGGGATGAGGGGCGGGGGAGGTCTGGTGACGTCGTTGGCCGGCTTGCGCTCCCGGCCGCCAGTCCGCCCGCCGACTGAAGAGAAGGCGGGGGCGGGGGAGGTGGTCTGGTGACGTCGTTGGTCGGCTTGCGCTGCCGGCCGCCGGTTCGCCACCTGTCCGGCCGCCGGTTCGCGGTGGCGTCCTCCTGGCTCTACCGGCTGAGCCGCCACAGTGACGTGACTTCGGCTGCCCTCGCCCGGTGCAGTGGGTCGGCGGGGTCGAGCGCGCGCGGGTGCTGTGGCGCCGCCTCCGTCCGGCCCACCACCCGCAGGCCCGCCGCCGTGATCCAGGCGAGGAGCTCCGCGCGCGTGCGGAGGCCGAGGTGCTCCGCGAGATCCGACAGCACCAGCCATGCCTCGCCACCCGGGGTCAGGTGCCGGTGCGCCCGGTCGAGGAAGCCGCGCAGCATCCGGCTGCCCGGGTCGTACACCGCGTGGTCGAGCGGGGTGCGCGGCCGGCCCGGTAGCCATGGCGGGTTGCTCACCAGCAGCGGGGCCCGGCCGCGGGGGAACAGGTCGGCCGGCAGCACTTCGGTGCGGCCGGCGAAGCCGAGCCGGGCCAGGTTCGAGGCCGCGCACGCGAGAGCCCGGGGCGAATTGTCCGTCGCCACCACCCGTGCCACTCCGCGGTGGGCGAGGACGGCGGCGAGCACTCCGGTGCCGGTGCCGATGTCGAACGCCAGGTCCGTGCCCGGTAGCGGTGCTTGCGCGACCAGGTCGACGTACTCCTGGCGCACCGGTGCGAACACGCCGTAGTGCGGGTGGATCCGTGCCCCGAGCGCCGGGACGGCGACACCGCGGCGGCGCCATTCCGCCGCGCCGAGGACGCCGAGCAGCTCCCGCAACGGCACCGCCGCGGGCTCTCGCAGCGGCCCGTAGACCGCCAGACACGCGGCGTGCACGTCCGGCGCCCGGTGCAGCGGGATGACGTGCCCCGCGTCCAGGGGCACGTACAGCAGGGAGAGCAGCCGCGCCCGGCGGGCCCGGTCCGCGCGGTAGCGGGGGTAGTCGTCCGGTGGGGGCGGTGGGATCCGGCGGTTCACGGCGTCGAGCAGGCGCCGGGCGGTGGGGTAGCTGCCGCGCCAGAGCAGGGCGGTGCCGGTGGACATCTTGCGGAGGGCGGCGTCGGCGGACAGCCGGTCGTCGGCGGCGGCCGCGTGCCGCGTGGGGGGTGAGAAGAGCCGGCGATCGGGTTCGCCGGGCAGGACGAGACGAGCCACGGTAAGGGGTTTCCGTTCTTGCTGCGGGCACGACGAAGCACCCGCGAGACGTGCGGGGTGTGCGAAGGACCGGAGCGGGAACTAGCTCAGGACGGCAGCATGAACGGGATTCGTCACCCTTCGACCCTAGCTGGGGACCCCGGGCCATGGCGTACAAAGGACGAAGAGGTGATGCCGGATGACGCCCTCGGTGGTGCGGCACGAGAAGCGGCGCCGGTGGGCGGTCGTCGCCGCGGTGGCCGCCGTGCTCGTTTGCGCGCCGTCGGTTGTTGCCGCGCTCGCTCCGGCCGGCGCCGCGGCCGATCCGGATCGGCTGCGGGCCCTTGTGCTGGCTTCCGCCGGGAAGCCGTACCAGGGGTACGCCGAAAGTGCCGGTTCGCTCGCCCTGCCGGAGCTGCCGAACCTCGCCGCCGTCACCGCGCTCTTCTCGATGCGGACGCCGATGCGGGCCTGGTACGCCGGGCCCGACCGGTACCGCGTCGACATCCTCGGGACCGCCGGCGAGCACGACGTCTACCGGCTGCCCGACGGCGAATACACCTGGGACTACGGCGACAACACGTTGACCGAGCTGATCGGCGAGCCCGCGCTGCGGCTGCCGCGGGCCGCGGACCTGCTGCCGCCCGAGCTCGCGCGGCGGATCCTGGGTGCGGCGAAGGGTGACCCCGTCAGCGCGCTGCCGGGGCGGAACGTCGCCGGGGTCGCCGCGTCCGGCGTGCGGCTCGTGCCCGCCGATCCGGACACGACCGTCGGGCGGGTCGACGTCTGGGCGGACCCGGCCACCGGGGTGGCGGTGCGCGTCGAAGTGACCGCGCGCGGGCAGGAGGCCCCCATCCTGGTGACCGAGTTCCAGCAGCTCGAACAGACGACGCCGGTGGTCGAAGCACCGCGGCCGGCGCTCGGGTCCGGGTTCGGCGTGACGAGCGCCCCGGACGTCGCCGACACGCTCGGCACGTTCGGCCAGGTCCCGCTGCCCTCTTCGCTCGCCGGGCGCCCGGTGGTGTCGTCGAACTTCGGGGGCGTGCAGGGCGCCGCGCTCTACGGGCGCGGGCTGGCCGCCTTCGCCGTGATCGCCGTGCCGCGGACTGTGGCCAACGCGGCGGGCGACGCCGCCGGGAAGGCCGGTGCGGTCCAGGTCAAGCTGGCCGCGGGGAGCGTCGTGCAGCTGTCGATCACGCCGCTGTCGCTGGGCATCGTGCGGTCGTCGGTGTCCCGGCGCTCCTACCTGCTGGCCGGGACGGTGACACCCGGCGTCCTGAAGGCCGTGGCCGACGAGCTGTCCCGGCTGCGCCGGAGCGGCCCGTGATCGTCACGCGCGCGCTGACCAAGCGCTACGGCCGCACGGTCGCCGTCGACGCCGTCGACCTCGAAGTCCGCGAAGGCGACCGCTACGGCTTCCTCGGCCCGAACGGCTCGGGCAAGACCACCACCGTCCGGATGCTGCTCGGCCTGGTCTACGCGACCGCCGGGGAGATCGAGGTGCTTGGGAAACCGGTGCCGAAGCGGGTCGCCGAGGTGCTGCCGGACGTCGGTGCGCTCGTCGAGGGCCCGGCCGCGTACCCGCACCTGTCCGGGCGCCGGAACCTGGCGCTGCTCGACGCCGCCGGTCGCGGGGGCGGCCGGCGTACGAGGCGGCGGCGCATCGACGACGCCCTCGAGCAGGTCGGGCTGGGCGGGGTCGACCAGCGGCCGGTGAAGGCGTACTCGCTCGGCATGCGGCAACGGCTCGGGCTGGCCGGCGCGCTGCTGCGGCGGCCGCGGCTGCTGATCCTCGACGAGCCGACCAACGGGCTCGACCCGCAGGGCATCAAGGAGATCCGCGAGCTGCTGGTCGAGCTGAACGCCGGCGGCACCACCGTGTTCCTGTCCAGCCACCTGCTGGCCGAGGTGGAGCAGCTGTGCACGCGCGTGGGTGTCGTCGACCGCGGCCGGCTCGTGCTGGAGGAGGACCTGGCCACGCTGCGGGCGGCCACCGGCCGGATCCTGGTCGGCACGCCGGACGCCGCCGCGGCGGCCGCGGTCCTGGACGGCCAGCTCGAAGCCCGCGACGGCGACCGGCTGGTCATCCGGCACGCCGATCCGGCGGCGCTGAACGCGCTGCTCGTCGAGGCGGGGGTGCGCGTGACGTCGATCCACGCCGAGCAGCGGACGCTGGAACAGGTCGTCCTCGACGTGACGGGTCCGGGCTCGGACCGGTTCGGGACGCCCGCATGATCGGCGTCGAACTGCGGAAGCTCGCGCTGCGGCCACGGGTGTGGTTCAGCGTGCTGCTGCTGTGCCTGCTGCCCGCGATCGTCGGCGTCTTCCTGGCCACGGCCGACTTCGCGCCGCCGCCCGGGCAGGGCGGGGCGTTCCTCTCGGCGGTGGTGAACGACGGCGCGCTGTACCCGGCCGCCGCGCTCGCGCTGGTGCTGCCGCTGTTCCTGCCGATCGCGGTCGCCGTCACCGCGGGCGACGCGATCGCGGGCGAGGCGGCCACCGGCACCCTGCGCTACCTGCTGGTGCGTCCGGTGGGCCGGACGCGGCTGCTGGGCGCCAAGATGGTCGCGCTCGCCGTGTACGTGACCGCGGCGATCGTCATCGTCGTGCTGACGTCGCTGGTGCTCGGGGTGATCCTGTTCGGCACCGGCGGTACGCCCGGGGTCGCCGGGCCGGGCGGGCAGCCGACC
Source organism: Amycolatopsis sp. CA-126428 (assembly GCF_002904335.1). Taxonomy (GTDB): domain Bacteria; phylum Actinomycetota; class Actinomycetes; order Mycobacteriales; family Pseudonocardiaceae; genus Amycolatopsis. The sequence goes on from NZ_PPHF01000020.1 coordinate 4,018, forward strand.
GGCGTGACGTCGTTGTCCGGGCAGTCGCTCAGCTCGTCCGCGCTGGGCCTGCGGCTGCTGGGCGCGGTGACCTACATCGTCGTGTCGATGCTCGGCTTCGCGGCGATCACCGTCTTCCTTTCGACGGTGTCCGACTCGGCGCTGGGGGCCGCGCTGGGCGGGCTGGCCGTGCTCATCACGAGCACGGTGCTGGAGACCCTGGACGCGGCCGCGTCCGTGCGGCCCTACCTGCCGACGCACTACTGGCTGTCCTGGATCGACTTCTTCCGCGATCCGGTGCTGTGGCGCAACATCGACCACGGGCTGCTGCTGCAGGCCGGCTACATCGTGGTGTTCTTCGGGGCCGCGTGGGCGAACTTCGCGACGAAGGACGTCACGAGCTGAGGCAGTCGGCAGGCGCTTCGAGCGGGGTGGTGCCGAGGGCCTGCAGGACGATCTCGGTGACGGCGGGGTCGGTGGGCAGGTCGCCGTGCCCGGCCGGGTTTTCGGGGCAGACCTGCTGCAGCGAGACGTTGACGGCGCCGTCGAGCCGGGCGGAATCCGGCGGGGTCACCGTCTCGTCGTGGTCGGTCCAGAGCGACAGCCACGGCAGGCCCGGCGGGAGCGGCTGCTTGGCCAGCTCCTGCAGCAGGCTGCTGCCCGGGGCCAGCTGGACGCACGCGGTGGGACACCCGCCCGGGACCAGCGCGCCGCCCGCCGTGGCCAGGCCGGTGCCGTGCATGGGCGCGCCGAGCGTCACGACCCGGCGGGCCTGGTGGGCGCCGCCCTCCCGGTCGACCCACAGCCGCGCGACGACCCCGCCGGCGGAGTACCCGACGACGTCGACCGAAGGCGCGCCTTGTTCGTAGGCCTTTTCGACGGCTTCGGCGAGGACGCCGGCCTGTTCGACGAGGTCGCCGGTGCCGTCGCCGGCCAGGGTGAGCACCTCGGCGGGCCGGCCGGTGGCCTGCCGGATCCGCTCGGCGAGGGTCTCCAGCGCACCCCGCCCGCCGCCGTAGCCGGGGACGAGCAGCACCGGCCCGGGCTTGTTCTGGTCCGGCGTCCCGGCCTCGGGCGCGGCTTTCGCCCCCGAGGTCGCGATCACGGTGGCGACGACCACGGCGACCACCGCGACGGCGACGCCGCTCAGCATCAGCCGTCGCCGCGGGCTGAGCCCGCTCCACCAAGCCGTGATCCGCACAGCTCCATGATGACCCGGCCGGCGCCCGGAAGGCAGCACCCGTGATCAGGCGGGCATCACGTGTGATCGGAGGGGCAGCACGTGTGATCGGAGGGGCATCACGCGTGATGGGGAGGTCGACACGTGGGGGTGGCTAGAGGCTTGCCCAGCCGGTGGTGACCGTTGTGCCGTCGGTGGCGGTCACCGTCACGCGGGTGGCGCCGCGCGCGAGGCCCGTCGCGGCGAACCAGCCCTCCGCGCCGATCGGGCTCGTGTGCCGTTCGCCCGCCGCCTCGATCAGCGCTTCGCCCGTCGCGCCGGTGATCAGGCCGCGGAGCGAAACCCGGCCGCCCGCGTACTCCACCTGCAGCTCCACCGACACGCGCGGCGATTCGAACGACAGCAGCCGGACGTCGTCGCCCGCCGCGCGGACCGTGCCGGCTTCCGCCAGGTCCGAATCGAAGGCCAGGTCCGCCAGCTCGGCGTCCAGGTCACGGGTGGTCAGCGCCGCGCGGGCCTGGCGCAGCACGAGGTCCGGCACCGGGTCCGCCTCCGCCGCGGCCGCGCGCAGGACGTCCATGAGCTCGTCGTCGGTGGTCATGCCCGGTCCTCCGTTCCGAGCCCGGCCTGGGCCGCCCGCTCGCGCAGCCGGCCCAGGCAGCGCTGCCGGGTCGGGCCGATGCTGCCGACCGGCATGCCGAGGGCGTCCGCGACCTCCGCGTACGACGGTGGGGGTGTCGCCATGAGCACGCGCAGCAGCCGACGGCACTGGTCGGACACCTTGTCCAGCGCCCGCCAGAGCGCGGCGTCGCGCTCGCCCAGCAGCAGGGCCGCGTCGACGGCCGGGCCGGGAGCCGGCTCGCTCTGCCAGACCTGGTCGTCGGCCGGGCGCTCCCGGTCGGTGCGGCGGAGCTGGCGCAGGCACTCGTGCCGGGTGGTGGTGGCCAGCCAGCCGGGCAGCCGCTCCGGTTCCTTGATCCGGCCGAGGTTTTCGACGAGCTTGAGCCAGGTCGTCTGGACGACGTCGGCCGCGTCGGCGTCGGAGAGCCGGTGGGCGCGGGCGATCGACCAGAGCAGGCTGGCGTACCGGTCGACCAAGGCGTGCCACGCCTCCTGGTCGCCGCGCGCGGCCGCTTCGAGCAGGGTCGTGGTGTCCACTTCACCTCCGCTTGACCCACTCAGCCTAGCCAACAGCAGCCCTTCGGACCGGTACGCCATCGGGGGACTCCTTCGCGTCTTCCCCCCACTCCTCCGATCCGGTGAGAGCGCGCGAAATACCTGAACCGGGTCCCCGGTGGCCGTCGTGTGCCCGGTGGGAGTGGTGGAGACGGATCGGGGTGAGCCGGTCATGCGCATTCGGGTGCTGCTCGTGGTGCCGGTGCTGGTGGTGGAACTGGTCGCCTGCGGGCAGCCGGTGGTGGAGGTGAAGGGCCGGGCGCAGCCGGTGCCGGCGAGCACCGGCGCGCCCCCGGGCGATCTGCTCGGGGACACGCCGGTGGTGCCGGGCACAGCCGTGGTGAAGCTTTAGTCGAACGGGTCCAGCGTCAGGTAGGCCGTCGCCGGGTTGCCGTCGTTGACCAGGGATTCGTAGTGGCCGACGTCGTCGAACGCGAAGGCGTACGCCTTGCCGTCGGCCATCTGCGCGTGGATCTTGCGCGCGTAGTGGTTGGTCACGGCGTCCTGGTAGAAGCCCGCCGAGCTCGTGTCCGGCTGGTTCGCGTTGGTCAGCAGCGTCGAACGGTTGAAGCCCGCGCAGAGCGTGCGCGAGATCTGGCCGCGGACGTCGTTCGGCGCGTCGAGGTTCTTGTAGCAGCCGAAGACGCTGTCGGAATCCGGTTTCTGGAACGCCGTCACGAACCCGCCGGAGGTGTTCGTGAAGTTCATGGTGTTGCCGGAGACCCGGCCGGAGTACTTCACGTTCGGCTGGTCCGCCACCGGCGTCACGGTCAGCGTCGACGAGCTGTACTTCGTCCAGACGCGGTTGATGTAGTCCTGCAGCACGGTCGCGGGCAGCGCGCCGGCTTCGATGCCGTGGCTCGGGGCCAGGGCACGCAGGACCGTGCCGTCGGAGCGGGTCCGGATCAGGTTGGCCCAGCCGCCCGGCTGGCCGCGCAGCGCGGTGTAGAAACCGTTGTAGCCGCCCGGTTTCAGGTGCCCGGTGCTCTTCGTGGTGCCGCCCGCGGGCTGCACGCCGACCGCGTACGGCGCGGAGAACATGTCCACCTGGGTGCTGTTGATCCAGAGCCCGCCGTCGTTGAGCGTGTACTCCGACCAGTTGAAGAGGATGTTGACGTTCGGGTCCGACGGGTTCTGGACCGCCGGCTGGACCAGGCCGCCGGTGGCGAGCTTGAAGACCAGCTTCTGCCCGTAGGAGAAGTAGATCCGGCCGGAGAACTTCGGGATCCGGATGGTGATCGACTGGCCGTTCGCGGGGCCGGGGATCGACGCGTCGGGTGCCGGGATCGGCGGCACCGCACCGCCGGGCCAGGCGTGGAACGTGCCGTTCGCGTCGGCCCAGCCCTGCTGGCCGGTGGCGAGGTTCGTGCCGAGGTCGTAGACGTACACGGGGTCGCCGCGGCCGGAGTTGTTGGTGATCTTCAGGGGGATCGTGGCCGGCACCGCCTCGGCGGCGGGGGCGGTCGCGGTGACCACCGCGAGCGCCGCTCCCAGAACCGCAAGCCGGTGCCAGACGGACCTTTTCGTGCGCACGGGCGCCTCCTCGTCGAGGCTGATGATCGCAAGTTGTTCAGACCATTTCAGCGTCGGTGGCCCGGTGAGCGGTTGTCAAAGGCTGATAATTATCAGCCCCCGTCCGGACCAGCGGCCGCCGTCCCGCGGTCACGACGGCGGCCAGCACGATCGCGGCGCCCAGCAGCTGCCACGGTGTCAGCCGCTGGCCGAGCGCGAGCCAGCCGAGCAGGGTGGCGACGACCGGGCTCAGCAGCCCGAGGAACGTCACCTGGGTCGCGGACAGCGCGCGGATCCCGCGGAACCACAGGGCGTACGCGAACGCGGCGCCGATCAGTGCCAGGTAGCCGTAGCCCGCGAGGTTCGCGCCGGACAGCGACGCGGGCGGAGCGCCTTCGACGGCCAGCGCGACCGGGACGAGCACCAGGCCGCCCGCGACGAGCTGCCAGCCGGTCGTCGCCAGCAGCGGCGCGGGGGAGGTCCAGCGCTTGCTCAGCACGACGCCGGTGGCCATCACGACGGCACCGCCGGCCGCGGCGGCGACGCCGATCGCGTCGAGGCGCGCACTGGATTGCAGCACCAGCAGGCTGACGCCGGCCACCCCGGCGACGCCCGCGAGCACGGTGCGCCGGGTCAGGCGTTCGCCGAGCAGGCCGGTGGACAGGCCGGCGACCAGCAGCGGCTGCAGCGCGCCGAGGGTGGCGGCGACCCCGCCGGGCAGCCGGTAGGCGGCGACGAACAGCAGGGCGAGGAACGCGCCGATGTTCAGCGTGCCGAGCACGAGCGAGCGCCACCACCAGTCGCCCTTCGGCAGGCGGCGGGTGAGCGCGACCAGCAGCAGCCCGGCCGGCAGCGCCCGGATGACGGCGGCGAGCAGCGGGCGGTCGGGCGGCAGGAACTCGGTCGTGACGAGGTAGGTGGTGCCCCAGATGGCCGGGGCCAGTGCGGTGAGGAGGAGCTGTTTGTTTAGCACTAAGTTAGATTACCTCAGCGCTAAGGCAACTGGCTACCCTTTCGCTTACCACTAAGACATCGGCTACGCTGTGGCGATGGCCGACCACGTGGACCGGGTACTGGCACAGTGGCACGCCGAGCGTCCCGACCTCGACGTCTCCCCGATGGCGGTGATCGGCCGGCTCTCCCGGCTGAGCGCACTGGTCGACGCGGAGCTGCGCCGCACGTTCGCCCGCCACGGCCTCGACCGCGCGACCTTCGACGTCCTCGCGACCCTGCGCCGCAGCGGGCCGCCCTACCGGCTGACCCCGACGGAGCTGATGCGCTCGGCGATGGTGACGTCCGGGGCGATCACCCAGCGCCTCGACAAGATGGAGGCGCGCGGCCTGGTCGAGCGCACCCCGAACGAGGCGGACGGCCGCGGGGTCCGCGTGCGGCTGACCGAAGCCGGCGGCGAGCTGATCGACCGCGCGCTGCCCGAGCACGTCGAGACCGAGCATCGGATCCTGGCCGCGTTGGACACCGGTGAGCGCGACGGGCTGGCGGCCACGCTGCGGACGCTGCTGGAGAGCCTCGGCGGCTCGGTCTCCTAGGAGATCTGCCGGACCGGCTCGCTCTCCAGCAGCAGGTCCAGGTCGATCCGCCCGCCCGCGGCGGCCAGCACGGCGTCGATCGCCAAATCGACATCGAGCTTGCGGCCGTGCTGGTCGGCGTACGCGCGCATGAGGTTCCCGATGTGCCGCTCCGGGTTGCGCCACGACGGCCACCGCAAGGACGCCTGCTTCGCCAGCTTCCCGAAGTTGGACTGGCGAACGGTCACTTCCAGCAGCCACTCGAGGTAGACGCGCATCCCGTGGACGGCCGTGTGGCCGGGGTTCGCCACCGGGCCGTGGCCGGGCACCAGGGTGCGCGGGCGGAACGTGTCCTGCAGCCAGTCGAGCGCGTCGAGCCAGCCGGGGATCGACCCCTGCACCGCCATCGGGGTGTCGCCGATGCCCACCAGGTCGCCGGTGAACAGCGTGCCCGAACGCGGTTCGTGCACCACCAGGTCGCCCGCCGTGTGCGCGACGCCGGGTACCGCCACGACGTCGACGGCCGCGCCGCCCAGGTCGAGCCGGTGCCAGCCGGTCACCGGGCGGACCGCGTCCGGCTCCGGCGGCTCGAGCACGCCCCAGCGGGTGTAGGTGAAGACGTTGCCGTAGGTCTGCGGCCCGGCCTTGACCAGGTCGAGGCTGCCGGGGGCGGCCAGCGCGGTGCCGCCGTCGCGCAGGGCGACGCCGAGCCCGTTGTGGTGTTCGCCGTGCGCGTGCGTGATGACGACCGTGAGCTCCTGGTCGCCGGCGTACTTGCGGACGTCGCGCAGCAGCTCGAGGGTCGCCTGCTCGGTGCCGCAGGTGTCGATGAGCGCGACGCCCTCGGCGCCCTGGATCCAGCCGCTGTTGGCGACGAACCACTCGGCCGGGCTCTTCACGTACGCCACGACTCCCGGCCGCGCGTGCCGGAGCGGGACGATGTTCGATCTGACGGCCGGCATGCTTTCCTCCCCTGAACGGACGATGCGGTTAACGACGGTGGCCGGGCCAGGTTGCGCGGAGGCTCCCGGGAATTCTTCCAATTTCTGTCAACTGAACGGTGGAGAACTTTTCCGATTGTTCCGGGGCCAAAGGTCTTGACAGTCGATCACGACCGTCCATACTGGTATATACCTTTATGGGAGGGTCCGGGAGAAAATCCAGGGGGACTTCGCGCTCGTGGGCCGACGGAAGGTCTGAGGGGTCCTTCCGTCGGCCGCGCGAAGGCCGGTCACCGGCAGTGTTGACACAGATACTGGTACGAACCAGTATGTCTCCTGCCGTCCGGGAGGAGAAACATGACGGGGGCACATCTCCGGCTCGACAACCGGCTGATCCACGGTCAGGTCACCGTCGCGTGGACCCGCCGCCTCGGCGTGCGCCGGCTGGTCGTCTGCAACGACGACGTCGCCGCCGATGACCTGCAGCGGGTGCTGCTCCCGCAAGCCGCCCGCGGACTGCCGACGGACGTGCTGTCGGTCGAGGCCACGCTGGCCACCGAGGCCGGCGCGGAGGTCATGATCATCGCCAAGCACCCCGGGGACGTCTTCCGCCTCGTCGAGGGCGGTCTGCGGCCCGAGGTCGTCAACGTCGGCAACGTGGCCCCCCGGCCGGGTGATTCCTACACCATGGTCACCCGCTCGGTCGCGGTCACCGCGGACGAGGCCGGCGCCTACCGCAAGCTCGCCGCCGCGGGCGTCCCGCTGGTCACGCAGCTGCTGCCGCAGGACAAGCCCGCCGATTTCGTCTCGCTGCTCGACCGGAAAGGGCTGTAGCCCCAGCATGCTCGTCGCGTTGGCCCTGACCCTGTGGGCGATCTACTGCACCTACGACGGGCTCGGCCCGTTCCTCATCTACGCCCAGCGCCCGCTCATCGCCGGCTCGGTGGCCGGGTTGATCACCGGCCACCCGCTGCTCGGGCTGCTGATCGGCGCGACGCTGGAGCTCGCGGCGCTGGGCGTCTACACCTACGGCGGCGCCACCATCCCGGACTACCAGACCGGCGCGATCGTCGGCACCGCGCTGGCCGCGGGCGCCGCCGGCACTCCGGCCGCGCAGGCCGCGATCGGCATCGGCGTCGGGCTGCCGGCCGCGATCCTGCTCTCGGCGCTGGACCCGGTCGGCAAGATGGTCACCACCGGCCTGGTGCACCGGGCCGACGGCTACGCCGCCGACGGCAACGCCCGCGGCCTGGCGATGATCCACTGGGTCAGCCTGATCCCGTGGGTGGCCGTGCGCGCCGTGCCGACGTTCCTCGCCGCGCTCGCCGCGTCCGGCGGCCTGGTCAAGGACATCACCGCGAGCATCCCGGCCGGGTTCGTGCAGGGCATGACGCTGGCCGGGTCGCTGCTGCCGGCGGTCGGCTTCGCGCTGCTGCTCGGCATGATGGAGCTGTCGCGCTACTGGTACCTGCTGCTCATCGGGTTCGTCGGGTTCGCCTACCTGCACCTCCCGGTGCTGGGGATCGCGCTGATCGGCGTCGCGGTCGCGATGCTGTTCGTGACGCTGAAACGCGACGAGCCGGTGCTCGCCGTCCCCGAACCCGCCGCCGAGGAGTCCACAGTGGACCCCCGGCTGACGAAGCAGGACCTGCGGCGGGTGTTCCGCCGGTACTTCTGGTCGAGCCAGATCTCCTGGAACTACGAGCGGATGCAGGCCCTCGGGTTCGCGTACTCGATGGAGCCGGTGCTGCGCCGGCTGTACCCGGAGAAGGCCGACTACGTCGCCGGCCTGCAGCGGCACCTGCAGTTCTTCAACACCTCGGTGCTCGTCGGCGGCCCGCTGATCCTCGGCTCCAGCGTCGCCCTCGAAGAAGCCGGGACGCCGAAGTCGGCGGCGAGCACGAAGGTCGCGCTGATGGGGCCGATGGCCGGCATCGGCGACACCGTCGTCTTCGCGCTGTACAACAGCATCGTCTTCACCATGGGCGCGTCGTGGGCGCTGCAGGGCAACTGGCTCGGGCCCGCCTTCGCCGCCGTCATGGTGCTCGTGCCGTACGCGCTGGTGCGGCGCTGGCAGTTCGGGTTCGCCTACCGCGAGGGCAAGCGGCTGGCCGGGCACCTCGCCGCCGGCTCGCTCGCCCGCGTCGCGCAGGGGGCGACCGTGCTCGGGTTCGTCGTCCTCGGCGGGTTCATCCCGTCGATCGTCAAGGTCGTCACCACGCTGACCTACCGGCAGACCACCACGGTCCAGGGGCAGCCGGTGACGCAGTCGGTGGCGATCCAGGACCGGCTCGACGAGCTGCTCCCGTTCCTGCTCCCGGTGCTCGTGACCGCCGGGGTGTACCTGCTGACGGTCAAGGCGCGGCTGCGGCCGGTCTGGGTCATCGGCATCGTCGTCGTCGCCGGGGTCGTCCTGGGGTGGCTCGGCTGGTTCGCGCCATCGGCCCCGGCGAAGAGTTAGGAGTCCGCGATGACCGTTCCGATCATCCTGGCCGGACACGGCCGCCTGCCTTCCGGCGTCGGGGAGGCCGCCGAGATGATCCTCGGCCCGCAGGAGCGGCTGAAGGTCTGCGAGCTGAGCCCGCGCGACAGCCCGGAGGAGTTCGGCGACCGCGTGCTCGAGCTGGCCGGCGAGGCCGACGGCGTGCTGGTGCTCGCCGACCTGCACGGCGGGTCGCCGTTCAACGCCGTCCGCACGCTCGCGGCCGGGCACCCGCGCATCCAGCTGGTCTCGGGGCTGAACCTGCCGATGCTGCTGGAAGTCCTGCTGCACACGACCGACGACGTCACCGCGCTCGCCGGGGTGGCCCGCGCCGCCGGGCGCGACGGCGTCGTCGACGTCCTGGAATCGACCTGGTGACCGCCGCGCTGCTGCTCGCCGCGCAAGACGTCCGGATCACGCCGGGGCCCGGGCACCCGCTCGGCGGCTACCTGGCCCGGCACGGCGTCGCCACCGGCACGCACGACGACCTCGAGGCGTCGCTGATCTGGCTGTCCACCGAGGACGACCCCGGCGTGGTGTGGGTGGCGCTGGACGCCCTCGCGGTCGACGCCGGGCTGACCCGCACCCTGGCCGACGCGGTCGCCGCGGCGGTGGGCATCGACCCGGACCGGGTGCTCGTCTGCGCGTCCCACACGCACTCCGGGCCCGAAGGCTGGACCGGCCAGCTGCACCCCGGCCTGCCGGGGCAGCGCGACGCCGGGCTGGTCGGCGGCATGGCGGAGAAGGTCACCGGCGCGGCGCTGCGGCTGCGCGCCGGCCGCGGCAAGGTCCGCGCCCGCTGGCACGCGGGATCGACCGAAGCCGTCGGCGGCAACCGCTACCGGCCCGACGGGCCGCACGACACGTCGTTCGGCGTGCTCGAGCTGCGCCGCGACGACGGCACGCCGGCCGCGCTGCTGTTCGACTACGCCAGCCACCCCACGGTGCTCGGCCCGGACAACCTCGCCTGGTCGGCGGACTGGCCGGGCGCGACCCGCCGCGAGCTGGCCACGCTGGTCGGGCAGCCGGTCGCGGCGTTCCTGCAGGGCGCGGCGGGCGACGCCAGCTCCCGGTTCGTCCGCCGCGGCCGCGACCACGCCGAAGTCCGCACGCTCGGCGGCCACCTGGCGACGTCGATCGCGCGCACCCTGGCGGCGGTGTCGCCCCCGCCCGCGACGTCCGGCCCGGTGCGGCTGACGCGCTCGACGTTGCACCTGCCCTACCGCGACATCCCGTCGCTGGAGGACAGCTTGGAGCTGCGGCAGGTGGCGGAGGAGGAGTGGCAGCGCGAGCTGGCCCACCACGGCGAGGACCACCCGGCGGTCCGCATCGCGCAGACCCGCTACGAGGGCTGCGCGATGCTGGCGACGATGGCGGCCGGCGGCCGGCCGACGGGCTGTGCGGAGGTACCGGTCAGCGTGGTGTCGCTGGGTGAGATCGCCTGGCTGCACACCCCGTTCGAGCTGTTCGCGTCCCTGGGCCTGCGCATCCGCCGCGGCAGCCCGTTCCGCCACACCCGGGTGATCGGCTACACCGACGGGTACCTCGGGTACCTGCCGGACGCGGACGGCCACCGCGACGGGATCTACGAGTCGTACGTGACGCTGTTCGGCCCGGAGGCCGCGGACGCGCTGGTGGAGCACTGCCTCAAGGTGCTGCGGGCGCACCAGGTCAGCTGCTGAGCCGGCGGCCGGTTCAGGAGGGCGGGCTGCGCCGGGCCTGGGTGAAGACCGTGTAGCGGTCGGCCCGGTACAGCGACCGGCCCGCTTCGATGACGCCGCCGCTCTGGTCGTGCAGCGTGCCCTCGATGATCAGGCACGGCTGGGTGGCCTCGATGCCGAGCAGGGCGGCGTCGTTGCTGTTGGGCAGGACCGCGGAGATCGCCGTGTCGTTCCACTCCGGGCGCACGCCCCAGCGTTCCTCGATCGTCCGGTGCAGGGACTGGGTCTCCCAGTCGAACAGCTCGATGTCCGGGAAGCGGTCGACGGACAGGTTGGTGCGCTCGACCGCGAACGGCTCGTCTTCGACGTAGCGGAGGCGCTCCAGCCGGAACACCCGCGCGCCCGGCGGCACGTTCAGCCGCCCGGCGATGCGCGGGCCCGCGCTTTCGACCTCGGCGTGCAGCACCTTCGTCTTCGGCACGACGCCGCGGGCCTGCATGTCCTCGGTGAACGAGGTCAGCATGTCGATGTGCGCGGCCTGCCGTTCGGCGGTGAAGGTCGCGGTGCCGTGCTGGCGGTACAGGACGCCGTCCGCGACCAGGCGGTTGACTTCCTGCCGCACGGTGCCGCGGGCGACCTGGAAGTGCTCGGCGAGGAACCGTTCGGACGGCATCAGCCGCCCCGGCCCGGCCTCCGTGGCGACGCTTTCCAGGATTTCGCGCAGCTGATCGCCCTTGGGCCGCCCCGGCTGCAGCGCGTCCGGAAGGCGCAGATCGCTCGCGGCGACGTGTTTCGGACGGGGCATGCCTTCAGTATGTCGCGCAACGCCCGGCGAGGTAACACCCGGCGCGGCTGAGGTGGTGGGCTGGTCGCCGAGGTGGGTGCGGGAGTCTGCGGCGGGGCTTCCGGTCAGGGGCCTGGTGGTGCAGGTGGCGATTTCGCCGGTCGGAGTCGCGCGGCTTGGCTCGCCGCCCCGATCGAGCTGCCGCTTCGGCCGCGCGAATTCGGTGGCGCGGGTGGCCTGGTCAGCGAGGTAAGTATGGCAATCCGCGAGCCGCCCCGCGGCGCGCCCGGCTCAGCCGGTGGCCCGGTCCCCGAGCCGCTCGAGGAACTCCGCCGCCAAGGTCTCTCCCGTCACGTGCCCCACCGCGCGGTAAAGGGCTCGGGACTCCCGGGCCGTCCCGGCCGCCAATGTCGAGCGGCCCGCTGCGGCCTGGACCGCCGCCAGTCCGAGCAATGCCTCCGCCTCCACCACCCGGAACCCGCCCGCGCGGGCCGCGTCCAGGGCCGTTCGGGCGTGCTCGCCCGCCTCGCCCGCGCGCCCGTCGGCCGCCAGGACCCTGGCCAACGTGGCCGCCGCCTCGGCCAGCTGGCCTCGGAGGCCTGACTCCGCCGTCAGGGATCGGGCCTCGCGCAAGACCCGCTCCGCCGCCGCGAGGTCGCCGCGGCTCTCCTCCGCGCGGCCCAGTGCGATCAGGGCCGCCGCCTCCACCTGGCGGTCGCCGTCTCGGCGGACGCACGCCAAGGCCGCCTCCGCCGTTGCCGCGGCCGCCGAGTGGTCGCCGCGGGCCATCTGGAGGGCGCTCAGGACGTTCAGGGCCGTTGCCTCGCCGAAGCTCGAGCCCAGGTCACGGAACGCCAGCAGGGCCTGGTCGAGGGTTTCGCCGGCGGAAGCCAGCCTGCCGGTGGCCATGAGGACCCAGCCGAGGTCGGCGAGGTTGGCCGCCTCCCAGAACGCCAGGTCTTCCTTGCGGGCCAGCGCGATCGCCTCGACCAGGCAGTCCTCCGCCTGCTCCAGGCGCCCCAGCTGCCGGTAGTGGCAGCTCAGCGAGTTCAGCGCGAGCGCCTCGCCCGACCGGTTGGCCAGCTCGCGAAAGAGCTGGATCGCGCGCCGGCTGTGCTCGACGGCTTCCGACAGCCGTCCCGTCCACTCCAGCATCGCCCCGAGGTTCGCCACGGCCGTGGCTTCGCACTGCCGCCAGCCGCACGCGCGGCTGGCCAGCACCGCCTTCTCCGAGTGCCGGATGCCCGCTTCGTGCTGGCCCTCGCGGAAGTACGCCCCGCCGATGGACAGCTGGACCAGCGCTTCGGCGGGCCGGGCGCCGTGGTCCTGCGCCGCGCGCAGCACGATCGGGGCCAGCTCCAGCCACTCCGCCCGGCGGCCGTGGTCGTGGAAGAACCGCCGCAACGCGTCGGCGAGGTACCAGGCGCCCGGGTACGGCCCGCGCGTCGCCGCCTGCCGCAGCGCCGCCGCGAGGTTCGGCACCTCGACGTCCAGCCAGGCCACGGCTTCCGCGGCGCCGGCGAAGACCACCGGGCTCGGCGCCGAGGGCGCGTCTTCGCGGGGGAGTGCCACGATCCGGGCGCCGAGCAGGGCGACGGCGGCGTCCGCGGCCGCGCAGTAGCCGGTGAACAGCCGCTCCCACGCCCGGTCGCGCGCGGGCTCGTCTTCCTCGGCGCGGACGCACTGCTCGGCGTAGCGGCGGGCGAGGTCGTGGAACCGGTAGCGGCGGGGCGCGTGCGCTTCCACGAGGTTCGCCGCGCTCAGCCCACGCAGCCGCCGGGTCGCCTCCTCGACCGGCACCTCCAGCAGCGCCGCCGCGGCGATCGCCGTGAAGTCGGTCCCCGGCACCAGCGCGAGCAGCCGGAACGCCTCCCGCAGCCCCGGCGGCAGCGCCTGGTAGGACACCGAAAAGGCTTTGGCGACCGCACTTTCGCCGTCGAAGCCGAGGTGGGCTAGCGGATCGCCGCGCAGCTCGTCGACCAGCTCGCCGATGCTGGCGACGCCGGTGTTCGCCGCGGCGATCCGCAGGGCCAGCGGGTGGTGGCCGCACAGGCGGGCCAGCTCGGCGGCCGCTTCCGGCTCGGCGGCGGTCCGGTCGCCGAGCAGGGCGGTCAGCAGCGCCCGGGAGTCGGCCTCGCGCAGCTGCGCCAGGCCCAGCGACCGCGCGCCGACCCGGGCGACCAGCTCGTCGAGCCGGTGGCGGCTGGTCACCAGCACCCGCCCCGACGACGGCAGCAGCGGCAGCACCTGGGCGGTGTCGCGGGCGTTGTCGAGCACCACCAGGGCCTGCCGGTCGGCCAGCAGCGACCGGTAGAGCTTGCTCTGGTCGTCGACACCCGGCGGCACGTCCCGCAGGTCGACGCCGAGGGTCCGCAGCAGCTGCGCGAGCGCGGCCGCGGGGGTGAGCGGCTCGTCGTCGGCGTCGAAACCGCGCAGGTTCACGTACAGCTGGCCGTCGGGGTAGCGCGTCCGGGCGGTGTGGGCCCAGTGCACGGCCAGCGCGGTCTTGCCGACGCCGGCGGTGCCGGTGATCACCCAGACCTCCCCGGGTTCGTCGAGCGCGGCCAGCTCCGCGGCCCGGCCGGCGAACCCGCGGACGTCCAGCGGCAGCTCGGCGGGCCGCGGGGCGACCGGGGCGGCGGGCGGGGCGGGCTCGCCCTCGCCGCGCAGGATCCGCATCCGCAGGTCCTGCAGGGCCTGGCCGGGCTCGATGCCCAGTTCGCCGACCAGCAGTTCGTGCGCCCGCGTGTAGGTCTCCAGGGCTTCCGGGGTGCGGCCGCAGCGGTGCAGCGCGAGCATCAGCGCGGCCCGCAGGCGCTCGCGGAACGGGTGTTCACCGACGAGCCGCCGCAGTTCCCCGACCACCTCGCCGTGCCGTCCCGCGGCGAGTTCCTGCTCGTACAGCTCCTCCAGCACGACGAGCCGGCGTTCGGCCAGCGCCGGGCCTTCGTACCCCGCCAGCGCCTCGCTGACCCCGCCCAGCGGGGTGCCCTCCCACAGCGCCAGCGCGGCCCGCAGGTGCGTGACGGCGTCCGCCCCGGAGGTCGCCCTGGCCTTGGCGACCTCTTCGTCGAAGACGTCGAGGTCGCGGTCCCCGGGGGCGACTTCGATGAGGTAACCGGGCGCGCGCCGCACGATGACGTCGCGGCCGAGCAGCTTCCGCAGCTCCGAGATGTGCACCTGGAGCCGCCCCCGGACGCTCGGCGGCGCGTTCTCGCCCCAGGTCAGGTCGATGAGGCGGTCCTCGGTGACCACCCGGTTGGGGTTCAGCAGCAGCGCGGCGAGCACGGACGTCTGTTTCTGGCCGCCGGGGCGGAGCGGGCCCGTGTCGCCGAGGACCGTGACCGGTCCGAGCAGGCGGTAGCGCACGAGATGCCCCCCGGAAGACGGACCGAAGCGAAAGGGAAGTGCCAGGGGCGACCCTACTGTGCCGGTGGTTGCCGATCAGACCGGCAGTCACGGCGGAACGAGGGTGCCGGTAAGCGGTTCGGCTCTCGTCCGTTTCCGCCTGCCTTCGGTCGGATCGGCAACGGCGGGCAGGCAGCTAGGGAGGCCACGGGTGGACCGAGACGACGTGCAGCGTCTGTTGTTCGTCTGCTTCCCGGACGCCGGGGAAGCCGCCGGCCGCTACCGGGCCTGGCGCGATCCGCGGATTGCGGTGCAGGTCGTGGAGCTGCCGGGCCGGGGCGAACGCCGGGACGAGCACCCCTACCGGGACATGTGGCTGCTGGTCGAGGCCCTGGCCGGGGAACTGGCGGGGGCGCTCGAAAGCCCGCACGTGCTGTTCGGTGCGGGACTCGGGGCCCTGGTCGCCTACCGGCTGGCCCAGCGCCGGGTGGCCGCGGGACTGGGGGTCTCGCGGGCACTCGTCGTGGCGCACCAGGCGCCGCCGTCACGGGCCGCGCGGGCGGTGCCGGAGCAGGCGGGACGCGCCGACGTCAGCCTGCTGGCCAGCGACGCGCACCTGCCGGTGGCGCCGCCGCTGCCGTGCCCGATCCGCGGCTTCGGCGAGCCGCACGTGATGACCGGCTGGGGGGAGCACACGAACGCCGGGTTCGTGCTGACGCCGGCGCGGGCGCAGGACAGCGCCGCCCTGCTGCGCGACGCTGTCCTGCGGTCCGCCCACCTGATCTCCGCCATGGCGGGGCAGGGGCAAGGGCCGGCGCCGAAGCTGACCGGGGCGTAGAGCCGGCTCTCGATTCCCCGCCGGGAATTGGCCGGTGGCGCCGGCCCGCCCAGGATGACCGGGTGGAAACCATGCCGACGGACCCGGTGTCCGGACTCGACGCGCTGACCCTGGCCGAGCGCTACATCGCGCTGTGGACCGAGCCCGACGAGCACCGCCGCCGAGCGGCCGTCCGGGCGCTGTGGGCGCCGGACGGCGCGCACTTCCTCCGGCCGCCGGAGGAGATGGTGCGGGCGGCCGCGGAACTCGGCTTCGACGCCCTGACCCTGGAAGCACACGGCCACGCGGCGATCGAGACGCGGGTGAACCGCAGTCACGCCCGGGTCGTCGCCACCGGCGAGTACACCTTCCGCGCCCGGGGCGGGGCGGTCCGGGCCGGCGACGTGGTCAAGTTCGAGTGGGAGCCGGTGCGGCTCGACGGCGACGTCGTGACGGGCGGCGGCCTGGAGGTGCTGCAGCTCGGCCCGGACGGGACCATCGTGCGGGACACCATGTTCCCGCACTGAGTTCTCGCACTGAGTTCCCGCACGGAAGCGGCCGCATCGAGCAGTGCGAAAAATATGTAAGCGCTGTTATGGTTTGCCCGTGATCCGGCCATGCCCCTGACTCGCGCCTTCGTCGACCTCGCCCCGCTGCGTGCCTCGGCGCCGTTCCGGCGGCTCTGGGTGGGGCGCGTCTTCTCCGGCTTCGGCTCCCAGATGACGCTCGTCGCCGTGATGTTCCAGGTCTGGGAGCAGACCCGGAGCACCGTGTGGACCGGTGCCGTCGGGCTCGCGCAAGCGCTGCCCGTCATCGTGTTCGGGTTGTTCGCCGGTTCGCTCGTGGATCGGGTCGACCGGCGGAAGTTCGCCCTGGTCGCGACGACCGGGCAGGCCGTTTGCTCGGTTTTCCTCGCGGTGCAGGGGTTTCTCGGCGACGTGCCGGTGGTCGCGGTGCTGGGGCTGGTGGCCGTCCAGTCGTGTTTCGTCGCGGGTGGCGGACCGGCCGCGCGCACCTTCATCCCGCGGCTGCTGCCGCCGGAGCAGCTGTCCGCCGGGCTCGCGCTGAACCGGATCGCCTTCCAGGGCGCGATGCTGCTCGGCCCGGCGCTCGGGGGGCTCGTCCTCGGGTGGTTCGGCGTCGGCGGCTGCTACCTCGTCGACGCGCTCACGTTCGGCATGGGCTTCTACGGCGTCTTCGGCCTCCCGGCGATGCGGCCCGGCGGCGAGCCGTCGCGGCCCGGGCTGCACGGCGTGCTCGACGGGCTGGCCTTTCTCGTCCGGACGCCGGTCGTGCGGGGTGCGCTGCTCACCGACCTCGCCGCCACCGTGCTGTCCATGCCGATCAGCCTGTTCCCGCTGGTCAACGCCGAACGCTTCGCCGGCGACCCGCGCACGCTGGGCCTGTTCCTCTCGGCCGTGGCGGTCGGCGGAGTCGTGGCGTCGGTGTTCTCGGGGACGTTCACGCGGCGGTCGCGGCCGGGCCGGGTGATGCTGGCGGGTTCGGCCGTCTGGGGCGCCGCGCTGACTGGCTTCGGCCTGGCGCCGGACCCGTGGCTCGGCCTGGCCTGCCTGGTCCTGGCGGGGGCGGCCGACACGGTGTCGGTGGTCTCGCGGGGTGCGCTGGTCCAGCTGGCGACCCCGGACGCCCTGCTCGGCCGGGTGGCGGCGGCCGAGCAGATCGTGGGCCAGGCCGGCCCGGACCTCGGCAACGTGCGCGGCGGTCTCGTCGCGGGAGCGACGTCCGGAACGTTCGCGCTGGTCAGCGGCGGGGTGCTGTGCGTCGTGGCGGTGGCGCTGGTCGGCGCGGCGACGCCCGGCCTGCGCCGGTTCGCGACCCCCGCCGAGACCGCGAAGAGCTGATTCTCCGCGCCGGTCTTCGATTTCGGCGAATTCACGCGGCGGCGGCCCGGCGAAGGCGGGGGAATGCGTTCTGCCCGCCCGCCAAGGCCGAGGGAACACCGCCCGCGACGACCCGCCATTCGTTGTCCCGCAAGTGGTTTCCGTGGATGAGCCGATCAGCCCGCAGTGGGTACGGCCGTTCGGCCCTATGGTGGCTGCCGCGGTGAATGCGGGCTTTCCGTTCGGTCCGGCGGCACTTCAACGGCCCGGTGTCCGGCATATGGCGTGAATCCGGAATGGTTCGTCCGCGGTGAACGGAAATTGTCAGATAATTGATTTCGCGGTCGCATGATCGATGACGCACGGGATGCTCCGCGATTCGGTGGCGTCCACTTTCGGAGATCGCGACCGCTTCGGTGTCGCGGTCCGGCGGCTCGAACCCGGCCGCGGTGGCTGTCACCTGGGGTGGCAAGATCACGAAACCCGGCAGCTCGACGTCGGTTTCTTTCCGTCTGCTCCGGCAGCCCTGTCAGTGGGTTACGCGTTCCGCCCTTGTCACTCTTTCGCGTGAACATGACGTGACGTATTTCTCGGCAACACATTTGCGACCCGGGAAATCGTCATCTACAGTCCGGCTGATCACGGCCGACCGAGCCGTATTCCGTGATCCCCATAATCTTCTCCGAGGAGTGGCATGCTTCATCGCGCCTCGACACGCCGGCTCGCCGTGCTCACCCTGGTCGCCGTCCTGCTGACCGGGTGCAGCCAGCTCAAGGGCTCCTCCACCGCCGGTGCCGTCGAAAAGCCGTCGATCCGGGTGGCGATCCTCACCACCGTCGACCTCGCGCCGCTGTGGCTCGCCCAGGAGGGCGGGTACTTCAAGGCCGAGGGGCTCGACGTGCAGACCGACGTCGGCACCAGCGGCCAGGAGACGCTGAGCCGGATGACGAGCGGCCAGGACGACATCGCGCTGTCCACCTACACCCTGTTCTTCCTGGCCAAGAGCAGCGGCAGCGCGGACGTGAAGCTGGTGACCGACGGCACCTCGGCGAGCCCGCGCAGCAACGAGGTCGTCACCGTGCCGAACTCGCCGGTGAAGACGGTGCGCGACCTCGAGGGCAAGCGGATCGCCATCAGCTCGAAGAACGCCGCTTCGGACGTGCTGACCCGGTCGGTGATGCGCGACCACGGCGTCGACCCCGGCAAGGTGCAGTGGGTCCCGATGCCGCTGACGGAGATGAGCGGTGCCCTCGCGCAGGGCCGGATCGACGCGGCCTACCAGCCGGAACCGTTCCTGACCCAGGCCGCGCGGACCGCCGGCGCGTACCCGGTCATCGACGCCGCCAGCGGCAGCACCCAGAACTTCCCCCTCACCGGCTACGGCGCCACCGCCAAGTGGGTCCAGGACCACCCGAAGACGCTGCGGGCGTTCCAGCGCGCGATGCTCAACGCCACCCGCGCCGCGGTCGACCGGGCCCGGATCGAACCGCTCGTCGTCCGCAACGCCAAGGTGGACCAGGACGTCGCCAGCCTGATGGTGATGCCCGCCTTCGGGTCCTCGCTGGACGCCCGCCGCATCCAGCGGGTGCCGGACCTGCTGCAGCAGCTGGGCGTGGTCCAGACGAAGCTCGACGCCTCGTCGATGATCGCCCCGCAGAGCGGCAACGGCTGAGCCGGCGCCCGATCACTGCAGGGGCGGGTGCGCGAAAGCGCACCCGCCCCTTCTTTCGTGCCACAGCCGGACTGTGAGAACTTTCCCCGACCGGCGGGGATGCTGAAATTTTCGGACCGCCCGACCCCGGTCCGGTTTCGGTGATTCGCACCTTGACACGACCGCCGCCGCAGCCCACCCTCTTCATACCGACCGCGCGGTACGACGTTGTCCACATGGTGGGATAGGAGAGTCATCGATGACGGTTCCCGGTGAGGCAGTGCCCGGTGAAGACCTGCTCGTGGTCGACGGCCTCACCGTGCGCTTCGGCGGTCTCACCGCCCTGCACGACGTCCACCTCAGCGTCGACGCCGGCACCGTCGTCGGGGTCATCGGCCCCAACGGCGCGGGCAAGACGACGCTGTTCAACGTCATCTGCGGGTTCGTCCGGCCCCAGGCGGGCCGCGTGCTGTGGCGGGGACGCCCGCTGGTCCGGCACCGCCCCGAGCACCTCGCCCGGCTCGGGATCGTCCGGACGTTGCAGGGCCTCGGCCTGTTCCCCGGCCTGACCGTCCTCGAGAACGTGCTGGCCGGCGCGGGCCGGCACGCCCGGACCGGCCTGCTCCCGGCCCTCGCCGGTGCGGGCCGTTCGGCGCGCGACGAAGCCGAGCTGGCCGGGCGGGCCCGCGAAACCCTCGGCGAACTCGGGATCGCCGACCTGGCCGGCCGGCTGCCCGGCGTGCTGCCCTACGGCGTGCGAAAACGCGTGGCGCTCGCGCGGGCCCTGGTGGCCGAACCCGACCTGCTGCTGCTCGACGAACCCGCGAGCGGGCTGTCGTCCGGCGAACTCGCCGAACTGTCGACGTTGATCGTCTCCCTGCGCCGGCAGATGGCGGTCGTGCTCGTCGAACACCACATGGACCTGGTCATGGAGGTCTGCGACCGCGTGGTGGTGCTCAACTTCGGCGAGGTGATCGCGGCGGGCACCCCGGCCGAGGTCCAGGCCGACCCCCGCGTGGCCGAGGCCTACCTCGGCGACGCGTGCGAGGAGGCGCCCGGTGCTTGAGATCGAAGACCTCTCCGTGGCCTACGGCGCGGTCCGCGCGCTCGACGGTGTCGGGATCACCGTCGAACGCGGGGGCATCACCGCCGTGCTCGGCGCGAACGGTGCCGGGAAGACCACGTTGCTGCGCACCATCGGCGGCCTGCTGCCTGCCCGTGGGGGCCGGATCCGATGGGACGGCAGGGAACTCACCGGGCTGGCGCCCGACCGGATCGCGCGCGGCGGGGTCGCGCACGTGCCCGAAGGCGGCGGGGTCATCACCGAACTGACCGTCGACGAGAACCTCCGGCTGGGCGCGCTGTGGCGGCGGGACCGCGCCGACCGGGCGGCCGCGCGCCGGGAAATGTACGAGCTTTTCCCCGCACTGGCGGAACGTTCGGCGAAACCCGCCTCGACGCTCTCCGGCGGCGAACGGCAGATGCTGGCCATCGGCCGCGCCCTGATGAGCCGGCCGTCGCTGCTGCTGCTCGACGAACCGTCGCTCGGCCTCGCGCCGCTCATCACCGCCCGGATCATGGGCATCCTGCGCGACCTGCGGGCCACCACCGGCCTCACCGTCGTGCTCGTCGAGCAGAACGCGCACTCCGCGCTGTCCATCGCCGACCGCGGGTACGTCCTCGCGCTCGGCCGGGTCGTGGCCGTGGACACCGCCGCGGAACTCCTGGCCGACGACGGCCTCCGCCACGCCTACCTGGGTTTCTGAACTACTGGAGGTGAGTGGTCCGGTATGCAGGACTTCTTCGATCTGACCCTCGGCGGGATCTCGGCCGGCGCGGTGTACGCGGCGCTCGGGCTCGCCCTGGTCATCATCTACCGGGCCACCCGGGTGGTGAACTTCGCGCAACCCGCCCTCGCGTTGATCTCGACCTACCTCGCGTACTCGGTGACGAAGGCGACGGGCAGCTACTGGCTCGGGTTCGCCGTCGCGATCGTCGCCGGGACCGTGCTGGGCGTCGCCACCGAGCGGCTGCTCATCCGGCCGCTGCGGCACCGCTCCGAGCTCAGCTCGATCATCGTCACGCTCGGCCTCCTGCTGGTGCTGCAGGCGGTCGCGGGCATGATCTGGTCCAACGAGCCGCTGGCGTTCCCGTACGCCTTCGACTTCCGCGGCCGGTTCTCCGCCAACGACCTGTTCGTCGTGCTCGTCGTCGTCGCCATCGCCGCGCTGGTCCTGGTGGTGTTCAAGTACACACCGCTGGGGCTGCGGATGCGCGCGGCCGCGTTCGCCCCCGAAGTGGCGCGGACGCTCGGCGTGCGGGTCGGGCTGATGCTCACCGCCGGCTGGGGACTGGCCGCGGCCGTCGGCTCGCTGGCCGGGCTGCTCGCCACGCCGCCGTTCCTCTTCCCGAACGTGCTGGACGGCGTCTTCGTCTACGCGCTCACCGCGGCGGTGCTCGGCGGCCTCGACAACCCGCTGGGCACCATCGCCGGCGGGTTCGTCCTCGGCGTCGGACTGTCCTATGTGTCCGGATACTTCGGACCGGAGATGGTGACGATCGCCGCGCTGGCCATCCTGGTGGTGGTGCTGACACTGCGGCCCAGCGGGTTGTTCGGCCGGGCCAAGGTGAGGCGGGTATGAGCGTGCGCACGGAACTCCCCGAAACCCGCGTGGAAACGCCGAAGCGGCGCGGCACGCTGCCACCGCTGCTCGTCCACGCGCTGGCCGCGCTGGGTGCGCTCGCCGTGATCGTGCTGCTGACCCTCGTCACCGACGAGTTCACCAACCTGCGCATCGCGACGATCGGCTACTACCTGGTCGCGGTGGCCGGGCTGACCCTGCTGACCGGCCTCACCGGCCAGGTTTCGCTGGGGCACGGCGCGTTCATGTTCATCGGCGCCTACACGGTGGCGCTGCTGGTCCGCCGGGTGCCGTCGTTCCCGCTGTGGGCCGACCTGCTGCTCGCGTCGGTCGCCGGCGGCCTGGCCGGGCTGCTGGCCGGCGCGGCGGCGGCCCGGCTGCGCGGCCCGTACCTCGCCGGGGCGACGCTGGCTTTGGCCGTCGGACTGCCCGCGCTCACTCGGAAGTTCCCCGACTTCCTGGGCGGCAGCAACGGGTTGAGCTTCACCGTCCACAGCAGACCGGCCGGCGTCGGCGTCCCGGAACTGCGCTGGCAGACCTGGATCGTCTGGCTCAGCGTGCTGCTGGCGCTGGTGCTGGTGGTCAACATCGTCCGCGGCCGGCTCGGGCGGGACTTCCGCGCGGTCCGCGACGACGAGGTCGCCGCCGCGCTGAGCGGGATCCCCGTCGGGCGAACGAAGATCCTCGCCTTCCTGGTCAGCGCGGTGTGCGGCGGCCTCGCCGGTGGCCTGCAGGCGTTCCTGCTCGGCACCGCCGCGCCCGGCTCGTTCACGCCCGCGCTGTCGCTGAGCCTGCTGGCCGCGGTGGTGCTGGGCGGCCTCGGGTCGCTGTGGGGCGCGCTGTGGGGCGCGGTCGCGCTCGTGTACTTCCAGGCCTGGTCCGAGGACCTCGCCGACGTCCTGCACCTGAACACCGACGTGGCCAACAACCTCCCGCTCGCGGTGTACGGCGTGATCCTCATCGTCGTCGTGCTCGCCTTCCCGCGGGGCATCCAAGGCGGCTTCCACCGGCTTGGCGTCCTCCTCCGTCGATCCGCGAAGCAGAAGGAGTCTCAATGATCGTGTCAAGCAGTAGCTGTGGTTGTGACCGGTGGTGAGGGATGGAATTCGCGGCCGTCGCGCAGCAGTGCCCAGATGACGTCGACCAGGCGGCGGGCCAGGGCGATCAGAGCCTGGGTGTGCCGCTTCCCTTCCTCGCGTTTGCGCCGGTAGAAGGATCGGGATGGGCTGTCGGGGCGTTTGATCGCGGACAGGGCGGCCAGGTAGAACACCCGGCGCAGCCCGCGGTGGTAGCGGTGGGGGCGGTGCAGGTTGCCCCGCACCCGTCCGGAGTCTCGGGGTACCGGCGCGAGACCGGCGTAGGCGGCCAGGTGCCCGGAGCTGCGGAACGTTTCGGCGATCGTGCGGGAGTCCTTGGCGTCGGTTTTGCCTTCACCGGCGAACGCGCCGGCCATCCGGTTGACCAACCGGCCCGGCACATACAGCACCGGCTGCCCGGTCGCGCGCAGCAACGCGATCAGCAACCCAGCGGGGCCGGAGGTCATGTCCACCGCCCACACCACCCCGCCGGTGGCTTTCGCGGTGGTCCGGGCGATCAGCTGCTCGATCGCGGCCTGGCCGTTGGCCACCTTCCGCGAAAACACGATCCTGCCGGACTGATCCACCGCGCACGCGTGATGGAAGCCCTTGCCGACATCGATCCCGACTCACACCTTGCTTGCGGCCACCCGGCCCGTCCTCCTGTCTTCCCAGCTCAAACCCCATAGACGACCCGCCGGCATCTCCATAAACAGCGACCAAGCGCAGATCTCAATCAGCGGCCAGGGCGTCCAGAACG
>NZ_PPHF01000021.1 GCF_002904335.1 Amycolatopsis sp. CA-126428
CAGCGGGCAGCGGGCAGCGGGCAGCGGGCAGCGGGCAGCGGGCAGCGGGCAGCGGGCAGCGGGCAGCGGGCGCGATTGCGCGCCCTTGAGCGAGCCCGGCAAGCCGCAAGCCGCCGCGGCTCATGCCCCGGTTGTCGCGACCCGGGGGGCGATCCTCAGCTGGCCTGCTGGTGCGGAGCGCTGTCCGGCACCTCGAGCACATCCAACGGCACCAGCGGCGCCAGTTGAGGCCGCTTAGGCGACAACCCATCCCCCATCGACTCGCCGCGCAGCTGCCGCCGGATCCAGGGCAGCAGGTGCACCTTCGTCCACGTCAAATCCGACCGCCGGGAGTCGATCCAGCGGTTCGGGGCCTCCTCCAGGGGCCACGGCTCGCGCCAGTCGCTCTCCACCGGGATGCCCAGGACCTCCGCCGCCTTCATGGCGATGCGGCCGTGGGCCTCCGGGGAAAAGTGCAGGCGGTCGTCGCTCCAGGCGCGGCGGTCGTGCAGGGGGGCCATCGTCCACAGGTCGACCATGCGGGCTCCGTGGCGCTCCGCGATCGCCCACAGGTTCGTGTTGTAGATCGCCACCTTGCCGCGCAGCACCGACATCACCGACAGGACCTTCGTGTCCGGGCCGTTGAACATCAGCACCGGGATGCCCGCCTCGCGCAGCTTCGCGACACCCTCCTCCAGGCGCTCGGTGACCGCGTCGACGTCCGCGCCCGGGACGATGATGTCGTTGCCGCCGGCACAGAGCGTGACCAGGTCGGGCTTCAGCTCCAGGGCGATCGGGAGCTGCTCGTCCAGGATCTCGTCGAGCATCTTGCCCCGCAGCGCCAGGTTGGCGTAGCGGAAGTCGCTGCGGCCGCCCGCCAGGACCTCGGCCAGCCGGTCGGCCCACCCCCGGAAGGTGCCGTCCGGCAGGTCGTCGTTGAGGCCCTCGGTGAAGCTGTCACCGAGGGCTACGTAGCTGTCGAATCCGTACACGTGGGTCCCCTTCCCATCCTGCGACCGACACACCCCGACATGTAGTTGTACACCTCAACTAACCATCGGCCGCAAACCCGCTCTCCCCCGGGTGTTCAGCCTGCGGTAACAGTGTCTTATCTTGTCGGCCTTCTCCGCCTCTTTATTACGCAGTCTTCACCTTCGGCATGCCGTGAAACCGCACACTCGAAGGCAAACCCGGCACCCGATGTGGCGAAAATCTCCCTGCCCGGGGTGTCCCGGATCCGATCCGGCAGGCTGGACACGTGCCCGGAGAACCCCGCGAATCGCTCACGCAGATCCTCGGTGGCCGCCGGGGCGCGCTCGACGCCAGCATCCCGCCCGTCGGCTTCGTCGCCGGCTGGCTCGCCGCCGGGCAGTCCGTCGCCTGGGGTGCCGGTGCCGCCGTCGTGGTCGCCGTCGCGGTCGGGATCTACCGGCTGGCCCGTGGTGGCAAGGTGCGCGCGCTGGTCGTCAGCCTGGCCGCCGTCGTCGCCGCCGCGCTGATCGCCCTGCACACCGGCCGCGCCCAGGACTTCTTCCTGCTGCAGCTGATGTCCAATGTGGCCAGCGCCCTGCTGTGGGCGGCCAGCATCGTCGTGCGGTGGCCGCTGCTCGGGGTGGTCGTCGGCCTGCTCCTGGGCCAGAAGACGCGCTGGCGCCGTGACACCGTGCTGCTCAAGGCCTACTCGCGGGCCAGCTGGGTGTGGGTGCTCCAGTACACGCTGCGCGTGGTCGTCTACGGCCTGCTGTGGTCGGCCGGCCAGGTACTCGCGCTCGGCGTGGCCCGCACGGTGCTCTCGTGGCCGCTCGTCGCGCTCACCGTCGCGGTCAGTGGCTGGGTGCTCTACCGGGCGTTGCCGCCGGAGCATCCCGGCCTGCGCCTGGTGCCGGAAACCCGCTCGGACGACGTACCCGGGGCATAAGGCGGCCCCCGGCGAGGGGGGAGGGTCCGGGGGCCACTGCCTACGGTACCCGGACTACCCGGGTTCAGTCGACGTTTTCGCGTCTTTGCGCCGCGTTTTGCTCAATATCGTTGCGGCCGGGGCCGCGGCGCGCCCTCGCCGAAGGCGTCCACGGCGGCCAGCCACGCCGCTCCGAGCACCCCATCGGAGCTGGTCAGCACCTCGAGGCCGGTCAACCGGCGGCGGACGAGCTCGCCGACCGGGCTGGCCCCGGTGAGCACCGAGCCGACGAGCACGATGGGAGTCGACTCGCCGGGCTCGCGCGCCGCGAGGGCGTTCTCGGCCAGGAAGCCGGCCGCGCGGGCGACGATCTCCCGGGCCGCGGGCTCACCCGCGTCGTGCGCCGCGCTCACCAACGGGGCGAACCGGGCGAGCCGGACGGGTGCCTCCGCGTTGGCCGCCGTGATCAACGCCCGGGCCGCGGCCAGCCGGGCGGCGTCGTCGTCGCGGACGTCCAAACCGGACGGTCCGAGCGCGGCGGTGAGCACCGCCGAGGGCAGCCCGTCGAGCGGCCGTCCGCGCCCGAGTGCCTCCAAAGTGGAGCGGACGGCCTCGCGGCCGAGCCAGAACGCCGACCCTTCGTCGCCGAGCAGCCAGCCGTAGCCGCCGGTCGTGCCGGCCAGCCGCCGCTTCCGGATCCGGCCCACGATCGAGCCGGTGCCGGCGACGACGACCGTCCCGTCCGGGGCCGGCGTCGCCGACGCGTACGCCACTTCGGCGTCGGCGACCGTCCGGACGGCACACGTGAGACCGATTCGCGTCCACGCCGCGGCGAAGACCGCCGCCACCGCCTGGTCGCTCAGCTTGCTGACCCCGGCCATGCCGACGACGCACGCCCGCACGGCGCCGGGGTCGCAGTCGCCGAGCGCCGCGGTGATCGCGCCGGCGATCCGGCCCGCGGCGACCTCGGGCGCGTGCGCGTTCGGGTTGGCCCCTTCGCCGCGCCCGGTGCCCAGCACCGCGCCGGCGGCGTCGACCAGGGCGGCCCTGGTCGACGTGCCGCCGGCGTCGACGCCCACCGCGAAGCTCACCGGGTCTTGGTCACCTTCAGCAGGCCGCGCGGGCTGTCCGGGTCGCCGCCGCGGGCCAGCGAAAGGCCGAGCGCGATCCGCTGGATCGGCAGGATCTCCAGGATCGGCGCCAGCTCCTCCACCGTCGGGGCGACGTCGATGCGCAGCGCCGCGGGCACCTCGGCGGCGGCCGAGCCGACCGCGAGCACGTCCGCGCCGCGCTTGCTGACGGCCTCGAGGACCTCGTGCATCGCCCGGCCGCCGTGCCCGGCGCTGGTCACCGCGAGCACGGCGGTCTCGCCGTCCACCGCCGCCACCGGGCCGTGCAGCAGGTCCGCGCCGCTGTACGCGCGGGCGGCCAGGTAGCTGGTCTCGGCGAGCTTGAGCGAACCCTCGAGCGCGCTGGCGTAGGAGTAGCCGCGGCCGGTGGTGAGGACCCGGTCCACGAAGCGGTACCGGTCGACCGCGCGCTGCACGCCCTCCTCGGCGCCGTCGAGGGTCTGCTGCGCCAGTTCGCCGATCTTCTCGGCGTCGGCCGCCTTGCCGCCGCGCACCGCGTCGATCAGCAGGTACAGCGCCATCAGCGTCGCGGAGTAGGTCTTGGTGGCCGCGACGGCCTTCTCGACGCCCGCGCCGATGTCGACGCCGAGCTCGGACGCCGCCCGCAGCGGCGAGTCCGGCGTGTTGGTGACGGACACCGTCAGCGCGCCCTGGCGGCGCGCCGTTTCGGTGACCTCGATCAGGTCGGGCGAGCCGCCGCTCTGGCTGACCGTGACGAACAGCACGTCCCGCAAATCGGGCCGCGCGCCGTACAGCGTCGCCGTCGAGGGGGAAACCAGACCGGCCGGAAGGCCGAGCAGTACCTCGATCAGGTACTTCGCGTACAACGCTGCGTGGTCACTCGATCCACGCGCGGCGAGCAAAGCGAACCGCGGGGGCCTCTGTGAGATCTTTTCCGCCACTTCGGCGATTTCCGCCTGACGCGCCACCAGTCCGGCCAGGACGTCCGGCTGCTGGGCGATCTCCGCGGCCATGTGCACGCCGGGCCGTTGTTCGGTCATCATTTTCCTCTCCACCTCCGGCATTATGTACCGGACTCAGGCGGCGTCGGTCAGGTCTAGACCAATGTTATAGGGGCGGCGCGTTTGGGGAAAAGGGTACGTTTCTTACGGGGACGTGGCGTGCGATGAGGGAAGACATAGGGAGCCGGGCATGTTGGAGACCACCACCACGGGCGAGGCGGGCGCCGTCGCCGGGCTGCGCGGGCAGCGCGAGCCCAAATACTGGGCGCTGAAACAGCACCTCCTCGACCTCTTGGACGTGCTGCCGCCGGGGTCGCCGATCCCGACCGAACGCGCGCTCGCCGGCGAGTTCACGGTCTCCCGCACCACCGTGCGCCAGGCGCTGGCCGACCTCACCGCCGAAGGCCGCCTGCACCGGGTGCAGGGAAAAGGCACCTTCGCGGCCGAGCCGAAGCTCGCCCAGCGGCTGCAGCTGTCCTCCTACACCGAGGACATGCGCAAGCAGGGCCTGAAGCCGTCCTCGAAGCTCCTCGAGGTCGAAGAAATGCCGGTCGAGGGCGACCTCGCCAAGCTGCTCGGAATCCGGACCGGCGCGAAAATCCTTCGCCTTCGACGACTTCGACTGGCGGACTCCCAGCCGATGGCGCTGGAGACGACGCACCTTCCCCTCGGCCGTTTCCGCGGGCTGCGCAAGCACGTCTCGGCCGGCGGTTCGTTGTACGCCGTTCTACGCGAGCACTACGGCGTCGAACTCGAACGCGCGGAAGAAACGATCGAGACGTCGCTGGCGGGCCCGCAGGAAGCGGAGATGCTCGGCGCGGACGTCGGCATGCCGGTGCTGATGCTGACCCGCCACTCGTTCGCCACCGACGGCAAGCCGGTCGAGTTCGCCCGCTCGGTCTACCGCGGCGACCGCTACAAGTTCGTGACGACGCTGCTGCCGTAGGGCTCGTGAGTGGTAAGGCGGGTTAGAACCCGCTTTGCCACTCACGACAGCCGGGTTGACGGGGGTCGCCGGTCAAGGTGAAGTGACCGGGTGACTGCCACCGAAGACACCGGGATCCGATGGGGGACCGGCGCCGCGCGCGGTGTCCTCGCGACCACCATCCTCGGCTCCGGCATGGCGATGCTCGACGGCACGATCGTCAACGTCGCCCTGCCCCGCATCGGCGCCGAGCTCAACGCCTCCGTCGCGGGGCTCCAGTGGATCCTCGACGGCTACCTGCTGGCGCTCGCCGCGCTGATCCTGGTCGCCGGTTCGCTCGGCGACCGGTACGGCCGGCGCCGCATGTACCTCGTCGGCGTGGTCTGGTTCGGTGTCGCGTCCGGCCTGTGCGCGGCCGCGACGTCCACCGAGATGCTCGTCGCGATGCGGATCCTGCAGGGCATCGGCGGCGCGCTCCTGACACCGGGGTCGCTCGCGATCCTCCAGGCGTCCTTCGCGCACGACGCCCGCGCCCGCGCGATCGGCGCCTGGTCCGGCCTCGGCGGCATCGCGGCCGCCGCCGGGCCGCTGCTCGGCGGCTTCCTCGTGCAGGTCTGGTCCTGGCGGCTGGCGTTCCTCATCAACGTGCCGATCGCGGTCGTGGTGGTGCTCATGGCGCGGAAGTTCGTCCCCGAATCCCGCGACCCGGACGCCACCGGGCACCCGGACTTCGGGGCCGCCGCGTTGGGCGCCGTCGGCCTGGCCGGGATCACCGGCGCACTGGTGGAGGCGCCCGCCCGCGGCGTCGGCGATCCGATCGTGCTGGTCGCGGGCCTGCTGGGGATCGCGGGGCTGGCCGCGTTCGTCGCCGTCCAGCACCGGTCGGCGGAGCCGCTCGTGCCGCCGTCGCTGTTCCGCGACCGCACGTTCACGCTCTCGAACGCGCTGACGTTCGTCGTCTACGCCGCCCTGGGCGGCGTGATGATGCTGCTGGTCATGCAGCTGCAGGTCTCGCTCGGCTACTCGCCGACCGCGTCCGGGCTGGCCGGCCTGCCGCTGACGGTGATCATGCTGCTGCTCTCGGGCCGCTCCGGCGCGCTCGCGCAGCGCATCGGCCCGCGGGCGCAGCTGGTGGTGGGCCCGATCGTCGTCGGCATCGGGATGCTGCTGATGCTGCGCATCGCGCCCGGCGCGTCCTACCTCGGCGCGGTGCTGCCCGCGGTGGTGGTGTTCGGGCTCGGCCTGGCGACGGTCGTGGCCCCGGTGACCGCGACGGTGCTCGCCGCGGCCCCGGACCGCTACGCCGGTGTCGCGTCCGGCGTCAACAACGCCATCGCGCGCTCGGGCGGCCTGCTGGCGGTGGCGGTGCTGCCCGCCGCGGCCGGGCTGACCGGCGAGGCGTACACCGACCCGGTCGCGCTGACGGCGGGCTGGCGGACGGCGCTGGTCATCTGCGCGGCGCTGGCGATCGCCGGCGGGCTGATCGCGCTGGGCATCCACAACGGCGTCCTCGCGCCCCCGGCGGAGGCCAAGCCCGACGACGAGTGCCCCCACCTGGGCAAGTGCTACCACTGCGGCGTCGAGGGCCCGCCGACGCACATCCGCGGCGGCGGGACCCCGGTCGCCGGCTCCTAACCGGCGAGGATCTCGGCGAACAGCGCCGGGTCCGCGTTGCCGCCCGAGACCAGCGCGACGGTCTTCCCGGCCGGCAGCTCGCCGGCGTGGAAGAGGTACGCCGCCGTCGTCACCGCGCCGCTGGGCTCGGCCACCAGCCGGGCCTTGCGGGCGAGGACGCGGACGGCCTCCCGGATCTCGTCCTCGGTCACCGTCACCATCCGGTCGACGACCTCCCGCAAATGGGCGAAGGTCAGTTCCGACGGTTGCGAGCGCAGGCCGTCGGCGATCGTCTGGGCGCGGTCGGCCTGCGGCCACCGGACCAGCCGGCCCTGCCGGAGGCTGTCGGCGACGTCCGCGGCCAGCGCGGGCTCGACGCCGATCACGCGCGCCCGCGGGCAGCGGGCCCTGATCGCGGTGCCGACGCCGGCCGCCAGCCCGCCGCCGCTGATCGGCACCAGCACGACGTCGACGTCCGGCAGGTCCTCGGCGATCTCCAGCCCCGCCGTGCCCTGCCCGGCGATGATGGCCGCGTGATCGAACGGCGGGACAAGGGTCAGCCCGCGCTCTATGGCCAGTTCACGCGCTTTGCCCTCGTGTTCGCCGATCGGCACCTCGATCACCTCGGCGCCGTACGCGCGGGTGGCCTCGACCTTGATCCGCGGCGCGACGTCCGGCACGACGATCACCGCCGGCACGCCGTACCGCTGCGCCGCGTACGCGACTGCCTGCGCGTGGTTGCCGCTGGAGTACGCGATGACGCCGCGGGCGCGGGCCGCGTCGTCGAGGGCGGCGATGGCGTTGAACGCGCCGCGCACCTTGAACGCCCCGACCGGTTGCAGGCTTTCGGGTTTAAGCCACAGGGTTCCGCGGGGATCCCAGGTTTGGAGCAGCAGAGGCGTGCGTACGGCGACATCTTCGACGCGCTTCGCGGCGGCCTCGATGTCAGAGATCGTCACCAGTTCCATGTGCCGAGTATGTCAAGAAAACGTTCGACCCGGAGTGTCCATTATGGACAGAGAGAGTGGTCCTCCTCACGCTGCGGCAACGAGGGGAGTGCCTCATGCGCCTCAGACGTTGGACAGGGGAGAACACGGACTACCTAGATCGGGATCATGAGCAAGGAGAACGTAGCGGCTTCGGAAGCGAAAGAAGAGAAGTCGGGCCTGCGGATCGCGCAGGTCCTGGCGGCGGCGCTGGCGGCGGTGACCGCGGCGCTGCTCGGTTCGACACTGGGCGTGGCGGGCACGGTGGTCGGCGCCGGCGTGGCGAGCGTGGTGTCGACGGTCGGCAGCGAGCTGTACCTGCGCTCGCTGCAGCGCACCCGCGAGGCGGCGCTCAGGGCGCGCCAGCTGGCGACGTCGGGCATCCGGCGGCGGGGACCGGCCGACGAGCCGTCGGACGTGCCGATCACCGACCAGCCGACGGTCCAGCTGAAACCGCCGGAGGAAGAGCCGTCACGGCTGTCCGCGCGGCTGCGGAAGCTGCGCTGGCCGCTGATCATCGCCACGAGCCTGGCGGCGTTCGCGGTGGCGATCCTGTCGATCGTCGGCTTCGAGTCGGCGACGGGCACCCAGATCGGCGGCGGCACGGGCCCGAGCCTCGGCAAGATCTTCACGGGCGGCGGCCACCCGGACCGGACGCCGTCGACGACCCCGCCGACCTCGACGAACGACACGCAGGTGTCCCCGACGGAGACGACGACAACGCCGCCTTCGACGAGTTCGACCGCCCCGGCGACGTCGTCGGAGACCCCGGCGACGACTCCGAGCACGACAACCGGCCAGCCGTCGGCCTCGGCGCCGGCGACGTCGGCGACCCCGCCGACCAGCAAGGTCGCCCCGACGACGCCGGCCCCGTGACTCAGGGCAGGCGGGCTCGCAGTTCGCGCGCCGCGGCCTCGGGGTCCTCGGCCTCGGTGATCGCCCGGACCACCACGATCCGGGACGCTCCCGCGTCGAGGACCTCCGGGAGCCGCGGCCCGTCGATGCCGCCGATGGCGAACCACGGCCGGTCGGGGGTCCAGGCCGCCGTCGCGCGCACCAGGTCCAGGCCCGGTGCCGGGCGGCCCGGCTTGGTCGGCGTCGGCCAGCACGGGCCCGTGCAGAAGTAGTCGACCCCGGGCTCCGCGGCCGCCGCGAGCGCTTGGTCGAGCGAGTGCGTCGAGCGGCCGATCACCACCTCGTCGCCGAGGATCCGGCGGGCCAGCGGCACCGGGATGTCGTCCTGGCCCAGGTGCAGCACGTCGGCCCCGACGGCCAGCGCCACGTCGGCCCGGTCGTTCACCGACAGCAACGCCCCGTGGCGGGCACACGCCTCCGCCAGCACCTCCAGCGCCGCGATCTCGCCGGCCGCTTCCAGCGCACCGGTTTTGTCGCGCAGCTGGATGATGTCGACGCCGCCCGCGAGGGCCGCGTCGGCGAAGGCGGCCAGGTCGCCACGGTCGGTGCGGGCGTCCGTGCACAGGTACAGGCGCGCGCCGTCGAGGCGGGCGCGGATCTTGTCACCGGAGAGGGCGGGCATAGCGGCGACCGTACCCGGCCGGTTAAGGTGGGTGTGTCCGCACGGGAGCCCGAGGCACGGGCTGAGAGGGAGCTGCCGCTCCGACCGTGGAACCTGATCCGGGTCATGCCGGCGCAGGGAGCGTGATTCCATGACGAACCTGGCAGTGGTGGGCGGCGGCGTGATCGGCCTGTCCGCCGCGTGGCGCGCCGCGCGCACCGGCCGGGAAGTGACCGTCTACGACCCCGAACCCGCGCGCGGCGGGGCGTCCTGGCTGGCCGGGGGCATGCTCGCCCCCGTCACCGAGGCGTGGCCGGGCGAGGAGGACGTCCTCCGCCTCGGCGAAGCCTCGCTGAAGCGGTGGCCCGGTTTCGCGCGTGACCTGGCGGAAGAAGGCCACGACCCGGGGCTGGCCGGCCACGGGACGCTCGTCGTCGCCTTCGACAGCGCCGACGCCGGCTACCTGGCCATCCTGGCCGGTCACCTGCACTCGCTCGGCCGCGCGGCCGAGCGGCTCACCGGGCGGGAGGTCAAGCGGCTCGAACCCGGCACCGGGTCCGTCCGAAGTGGACTCCACGTGCCCGGCGACCTGGCCGTGGACAACCGGAAACTGCTCGACGCGCTGTACGCGGCCTGCGTCGGCCACCAGGTCCGGTTCGTGCGCGAGCGCGTCGAAGAACTCCCGGACGCCGAAGCCGTCGTGCTCGCCGCGGGCGCCTGGACCGGGCGGCTGCACCCGCTGCTCGCCGGCGCCGTCCGCCCGCTCAAGGGCGAAATCCTCCGGCTCAAGCTCCGCCGCGGCTGCTTGCCGCCGCCCACGCACACCGTCCGCGCCGTCGTCGAAGGCCGCCCGATCTACCTCGTCCCGCGCGGTGACCAGGAGCTGGTCCTCGGCGCCACCCAATACGAGGCCGGCTTCGACCGGGCCGTCACCGCCCGCGGCGTGCGCGAGCTGCTCGAAGGCGCCGAACGCGTCTTCCCCGCGATCACCGAGTACGAGCTGACCGAGACCGCCGCCGGCCTGCGGGCGGGCAGCCGGGACGCGCTGCCGTACCTCGGCGTCCTGGACGACGGCGTCTTCGCCGCGACCGGGCACCACCGCAACGGCCTGCTGATGGCCCCGGTGACCGCGGACGCCGTGGTCGCCTGGCTCGAGGGGGAGGCGCCGCCCGAAGGCACCGCGGCCGCGTCCCCCGCCCGCCTGCACCAGAAGGAGCACGTGTGATGGAGATCAAGCTCAACGGCGAGTGGACGGCGTTCCCGGACGGCGCCACCGTCGCCGACGTCCTCGACGCCACCGGCGGGCAGCGGCCCGGGATCGCCGTCGCGGTCGACGGCGTCGTCGTCCGCCGCGCCGACTGGGCGGCCACCGCCGTGCCCAAGGGGGCGGGCGTCGACGTGCTCACCGCGGTCCAGGGAGGCTGAAGTGGACGAAGCACCACTGGTCATCGGCCCCGGCAAGCTGACGTCCCGGCTGATCATCGGCACCGGCGGCGCGGCGAACCTCGCCGTCCTGGAACGCGCGCTCGTCGCGTCCGGCACCGAGCTGACCACCGTCGCCATGCGCCGCGCCGACGCCGAAGGCGGCTCCGGCGTCCTCGAACTCCTGAAACGGCTCGGCATCGAGCTGCTGCCGAACACGGCGGGCTGCCGGACGGCCGCCGAGGCCGTGCTCACCGCTCAGCTCGCGCGGGAGGCCCTGGAAACCGACCTGATCAAGCTCGAAGTGCACGCCGACGACCGGACGCTGCTGCCGGACCCGTTCGAGACCCTCGACGCCGCCGAACGGCTGGCCGCCGACGGGTTCACCGTGTTCGCCTACACGAACGACGACCCCGTGCTCGCGCTGCGCCTGGAGGAAGCCGGCTGCGCCGCGGTGATGCCGCTGGGCGCGCCGATCGGCACCGGCCTCGGCATCCGGAATCCGCACAACATCGAGCTGATCGTTTCGCGGGCGGGCGTCCCGGTGATCCTGGACGCCGGAATCGGCACGGCGTCGGACGCGACGCTGGCGATGGAGCTGGGCTGCGACGCGGTCCTGCTCTCCACCGCGGTCACCCGGGCCGCCGATCCCGAGCGGATGGCCGCGGCGATGCGGGCCGCGGTCGTCGCCGGGCGGCTGGCCCGCGAGGCCGGGCGCGTGCCGCAGCGGTTCTGGGCGCAGGCGTCGAGCCCACCCCGGTAGAACCACCCTGCTTTTCGGGGGCTCCGGGTGGCGGAGCCCCCGGCCCGGGGCGAAGCCACGGTGGAACACTGCTTTTCGGGGGCCCCGGTACAACGCTGTGGCGCCTTAACACCGAGTGTGCACGGCGAGCCCGTAAGGTGGACGGCATTTCCGGCGCACCTGCGGCGGGGTGAGGGCAGAAGGAGCCAGCCGTGACGAGCACATCGGTCCAGGACGTCTCGGGCAGGTTGTACCTCGCCGTGGGCAGGCTGTCCCGGTCACTGCGGCAGGCGGGTGTCCCGGGGCCGGGCCACGGCGCCCTCTCCGCGCTGGCGACGCTGGTGCACGCGGGCCAGTTGCGGCTCGGTGACCTCGCGGCCAAGGAGGGCGTGGCCGCGGCGACGATGTCGCGGATCATCGCGTCCCTGGTCGAGGCCGGGTACGTCAGCCGCGAGTCCGACCCGGTCGACCGCCGGGCCTGGCTGGCGAAGGCGACCGAAGAGGGCGAGCGGCTCGTCTCCGGCGTCCGGTCGACGCGGGTGCAGGAGCTGAACCGGCGCCTCGACCGGCTCTCGCCCGAGCACCGCGAAGCCCTGACGGCGGCGATCCCGGCGCTCGAGGCCCTGATCGCGGACGACTAAGCCGCGTTCCGGCGCAGCTCGGCCAGTTCCGCGCGCAGGGCGCGGAGCTCGTCGAGGATTTCCTGGTTGGCCGCGGCCTGCGTTTCGGCCTGCTTCGCCTCTTCCTCGCGGATGTCCTGGCGCAGTTCGTCCTCCATGCCGCTGACCACGACGGCGATGAACAGGTTCAGCACCGCGAAGCTGGACACCAGGATGTAGACGACGAAGAAGATCCAGGCCATCGGGGCCTGTTCCATGATCGTCTTCGCGATGTCCGGCCACGCCTCGCCGGTCATCACCTGGAACAGGGTGAACAGCGACGTGCCGAGGTCGCCGAAGTCGCCGGGGTCGATGGTGCCGAACAGCTTCGTCGCCATCACGCCGGCCACGAAGATGATCAGCGCGAGCAGCGCGGCGATCGACGCCATCCCGGGGATCGCGGCGAGCAGTCCGGAAACGACCTTCCGCATCGACGGCACGACGGAGATCAGCCGCAGGACACGCAGCACGCGCAGCGATCGCAGCACCGCGAACGGCCCGGTCGCCGGGATCACCGCGATGCCGACCACCAGCAGGTCGAAGACGTTCCAGTTGTCGCGGAAGAAGCCGCCGCGGTAGGCGTAGAACTTGGCCAGCAGCTCGGCGACGAAGATGCCCAGCGCGAGGTGGTCGAGGACGTGCAGGAGATCGCCGTACCCGCTCATGAGGGACGTGGACGTCTCCATGCCGAGGGTGACCGCGTTGAAGACGATCACGGCGATGATGAAGTTCTGGAAGCGGCGGCTCTCGAGGAACTTCGCCACCCGCTCGCGCCCGGTCAAGGCGGCCCCCTGCTTCGGTCAAGGATCAGTAAACGCAGGGATGGTATCCGGGTCGGTACTCAGCGCTCTTCGGGCGCCAGCCGCCAGAAGGCCGAGACCGGGCCGACCTTGGCGCCCATCGGGTAGGCGTGCTCGACCGCGTGCGAGACGAACCACTTGCCGTAGCGCGCGGCCTCGACCACGGACATCCCCTTGGCCAGGCCCGCGGTGAGCGCCGACGCCATCGTGTCGCCCGCGCCGTGCGTGTGCGGCGTCGGGTACCGCCGCCCCGGCAGCTCCACGAACGTCGAGCCGTCGAACAGCAGGTCCACGCACTCCGGGTCGGCCTGCAGGTGCCCGCTCTTGACCAGGACGTACCGCGGGCCCATCCGGTGCAGCACGACGGCCGCGGTGTGCATGCCCTCGCGGTCCTTCACCGTCATCCCGGTGAGCAGCCGGACCTCGTCGAGGTTCGGGGTCAGCACCGTCGCGCGCGGCAGCAGTTCGTCGCGCAGCGCCACGAGCCCGGCTTCGTCGAACAGCGGCTGGCCGTGCATCGACGCCGCGACCGGGTCGACGACGAACGGGATCTTCGCGTCCCGGCCGATTTCGGCGGTGTCGCACGCCGCGGCGACGGCGTGGATGATCTCGGCCGAGGCCAGCATGCCGGTCTTCGCCGCGCCGACGCCCATGTCCGCCGCCACGGCTTCGATCTGCCCGGCCACGATGTGCGGCGGCAGGTCGGCGCGGTCGTGCACGCCCAGGGTGTTCTGCACGGTGACGGCGGTGACCGCGACCAGGCCGTGGACGCCGCAGGTCAGGAACGTGCGCAGGTCCGCCTGCAGCCCGGCGGCGCCGCCGGAGTCCGACTCCGCGATGGTGAGCGCGGAGGGAGGGCTCGTGGTCATGGTCATCCCGACTTCTGGTCTAGGCCAATCGGCCGCTTTTCCTTCATAAGCAGTCAACCACGGTGGCACATTGTGGGGGCTACTCACCAGTTCACGGGCGAAGGAGCCTGGATGAAGCTCTTCTCGGTGGTCCTCCTCACTGCTGCTCTCACGCTCTCCGGAGCGACCGCCGCCAGCGCGGACAGTCCCCAGCTCTCCCACGTCACCACCGTCGGCGTGCACAACACGTACGACCCGGCGGCCTACGACTACCTCGCCCGGGCCCTCGACGCCGGGTCGTCGCTGATCGAGCTCGACGTCTGGCCGGACTTCTTCACCCACGAATGGAAGGTCAGCCACTCGAACCCGCTGGGGAACCAGAACAACTGCGTCGCCGCGACTTCGGCGTCGCAGCTGTACTCCGGTGGGAAGAACAAGAACCTCGAGTACTGCCTCGACGACATCCGGATCTGGCTGGCCGCCCACCCCGGGCACACGCCGATCACGCTCAAGCTGGAAATGAAGACCGGCTTCTCGGACAACACCGGCCTGGGGCCGGACGAACTGGACGCCACCTTCCGCTCGCACCTCGGCAGCGTCGCCTTCCGCCCGGCCGAACTGCTCGGGAGCTACGCGACGCTCGACGACGCGGCCAAAGCGGACAACTGGCCGTCCGTGGACGCGTTGCGGGGCCGGGTGATCACCGAGGTCATCCCGGGCACGGTCGAGGAGGGGAACCCGACCGACACGCTGAAGACCGACGTCGAGTACGCGCGCTACCTCATCGGCCTGAAGAACGCGGGCAAGCTCGGCGACGCGAACATCTTCCCGACTGTGCACGGCGCGGCCGGCGGTGACCCGCGGGACAAGTACACCGCCGACCTCAAGCCGTGGTTCGTGGTCTTCGACGGCGACGCGAACGCGTGGGTGACCCAGACCGGGCCCTGGTGGTACGACGCCAACCACTACTACGTCGTGATGACCGACGCGCAGAACGTCGCGCCGGCCATCGACGCCCACAACCCGACGGTCGACCAGGCCAACCAGCGCGTCGCCGACCTGGCGAAGCAGCACGCATCGGTGGTCACCGCGGACTGGACCGGCCTCACCACGGTCCTCCCGCAGGTGCTCGCTCGCGGCTGAGCGGTCTGCCGCGGCTGGTCGTGAGTGTTTAGGCGGGTTCTAACCCGCCTAAACACTCACGACAACTGCGGTAGCACCCAAAACGGCGAGACCGGGCCCACACCCGCGCCGAGCGGGTAGGCCTCCGCCACGCACCTTTCGATGAACTTCTTCCCTGCCGCCACGGCGTCCGGCACCGAGGCGCCTTTGGCCAGCGACGCGGTGATCGCCGACGCCAACGTGTCCCCGCCGCCGTGGGTGTTCTCCGTCTCGTACCGCGGCCCACTGAGGGAGATGAACTCGCGGCCGTCCGAGAGCAGGTCCACGCAGTCGGTCGTCCCCTGCATGTGGCCGCCCTTCACCAGGACCCACCGCGAGCCGAACTCCAGCAAAGCTTCGGCGGCGGCCCGCTGCGAAGCCGGGTCCACGACCGAAACGCCCGTCAGCAACCGGACTTCGTCGAGGTTCGGCGTGATCAGCGTCGCGCGCGGGAACAGCTCCGTGCGGATCGCCTCCAGGGCGTCCTCGCGCAGCAGCGGGTCGCCCGTCATCGACGCCGCCACCGGGTCGACCACGAACGGGCCGACCTCGACCTCGTCCAGGGTTTTCGCCACCGAACGGATGATCTCGGCCGTCGCCAGCATGCCCGTCTTCGCGGCGTTGACGCCCATGTCCGACGCCACCGCCTTGATCTGCGCGGTGACGACGTCGGCCGGGATCTCCGTAAAACCCTGCACGCCCAGCGAGTTCTGCACGGTGACCGCCGTCAGCGCGACCAGCCCGTGCACCCCGTGTGCGAAGAAGGTCCGCAGGTCGGCCTGGATGCCCGCACCACCGCCGGAGTCCGAGCCGGCGATGGTGAGGGCGGTCCTCGGTGTCACGGCTGCACCACCGGCAAATAAACCTGGCCGCCGGACTCGGTGAACTCCGCCGACTTCGAAGCCATGCCGGCTTCGATCGCCTCTACAGTGGACAGTCCGTGCTCTTCGGCGTACTTGCGGACGTCCTGCGTGATCCGCATCGAGCAGAATTTCGGGCCGCACATCGAGCAGAAGTGCGCGGTCTTGGCCGGCTCGGCGGGCAGCGTTTCGTCGTGGAACGAGCGCGCGGTGTCCGGGTCCAGCGACAGGTTGAACTGGTCGTTCCAGCGGAACTCGAACCGCGCCTTCGACAGCTCGTCGTCCCACTCCTGCGCGTACTTGTGCCCCTTGGCCAGGTCCGCGGCGTGTGCGGCGATCTTGTACGTGATCACGCCGGTCTTGACGTCGTCGCGGTTGGGCAGGCCGAGGTGCTCCTTCGGCGTCACGTAACACAGCATCGCCGTGCCGTACCAGCCGATCTGCGCCGCGCCGATGGCCGACGTGATGTGGTCGTACGCCGGCGCGATGTCCGTCGCGAGTGGACCGAGGGTGTAGAACGGCGCCTCGCCGCAGAGCTTTTCCTCGAGCTCCACGTTCTCCTTGATCTTGTGCATCGGCACGTGGCCGGGGCCCTCGATCATCACCTGGACGTCGTGCGAGCGCGCGATGTGCGTCAGCTCGCCGAGGGTTTCCAGCTCGGCGAACTGGGCGCGGTCGTTGGCGTCGGCGATCGAGCCCGGGCGCAGGCCGTCG
This sequence comes from Amycolatopsis sp. CA-126428, assembly GCF_002904335.1. GTDB lineage: Bacteria > Actinomycetota > Actinomycetes > Mycobacteriales > Pseudonocardiaceae > Amycolatopsis. The sequence goes on from NZ_PPHF01000021.1 coordinate 16,216, forward strand.
CCGAGGGAGAACGTGACGTCGTACTCCCGGAGGATCTCGCAGAGCTCCGCGAAGTGCGTGTACAAAAAGGACTCTTGGTGGTGCGCGAGGCACCACGCGGCCATGATCGACCCGCCGCGGCTGACGATCCCGGTGACGCGCCGCGCGGTCAGCGGGATGTAGCGCAGCAGCACGCCGGCGTGCACAGTGACGTAGTCGACACCCTGTTCGCACTGCTCGATGATGGTGTCGCGGTACACCTCCCACGACAGCTTTTCCGGTTCGCCGTCGACCTTTTCCAGCGCCTGGTAGATCGGCACGGTGCCGACCGGCACCGGCGAGTTGCGGATGATCCACTCCCGCGTTTCGTGGATCCGCTTGCCGGTGGAGAGGTCCATGATCGTGTCGGCGCCCCAGCGGGTCGCCCACACCATCTTGTCGACCTCTTCCTCGACCGACGACCACACGGCCGAGTTGCCCATGTTGGCGTTGATCTTTACCAGGAAGTTCTTGCCGATGATCATCGGCTCGGTCTCGGGGTGCTTGCGGTTGGCCGGGATCACCGCGCGGCCGCGGGCGACCTCGTCGCGCACGAATTCGGGCGAAACCCGTTCCCGCGCGGCGATGTACTCCATTTCGCGGGTGATGACACCCTGTTTGGCCCACCCGAGCTGAGTGTTGTGCGCACGCCCGTCGGCCCAGCCGGCGCGCAGCCGGTGAAGTCCACTGTGGACGTCGATCTCGACGTCCGGATCCGTGTACGGGCCGGAGGTGTCGTAGACGTCGAACTGTTCACCGTTGGAGAGATCGATCCGCCGCACGGGGACGCGGAGCCCGGATTCGGTCTGCTGGTAAGCCTTGTGTGAGCCCGTGATCGGCCCGGTGGTCACCTTTACGGCAGCATTGTTCTCAAGCGTCGTCAACGACTTTCACTCCCTACGCCGGCATTACCCGGTCAGGTTCATGCGGTCGGTGACGCCTGCGAAACGCAAGTCACCCTCTCAGCCCGCCATGGCGCGAGCTCCCGCGTTGGTGTTGTGCCACCGACCATGCCACGCCGAAGCGCGATACTCAAGTCTCCTCACCTCACCCGACCAGTTCGGCCGGGGTCGCGTAGACGTCGACCATGGCGCCGTTGCGCAGCACGGTGATCGGCAGTGCGGTGCCGATCACTTCCGCGAACAACTGCCGCTGGATGCCCTGGGCGTCCGAGACGCGGGTGCGCCCGACGGTCAGCACGAGGTCGCCGGCACGCAGCCCGGCCCGGTCGGCCGGGCCGCCGGAGACGACTTCGCGCACCCGCAGCCCGGCGCGCTGCCCGGTGCGCTCGGCGACGTCGTCCGGCAGCGGCGCGGGCACGCCGACGACGCCGAGGTACGCGCGCCGCACCCGGCCTTCGACGACGAGCGTGTCGATGATCCGCCGCGTGGTCGCGTTGATCGGCACCGCGAGCCCGAGCCCGATCCCGGCGACCGCGGTGTTGATGCCGACGACCCGGCCGGCGGAGTCGGCGAGCGCGCCGCCGGAGTTGCCGGGGTTGAGGGCGGCGTCGGTCTGGATGACGTCCTCGATCACGCGGGTGGTGCGCCCCTGCCGGACCGGCAGCGCCCGGCCGAGCGCGCTGACGACCCCGGCGGTGACGGTCCCGGAGAAGCCGAGCGGGTTCCCGACCGCGACGACGAGCTGCCCGACGACGAGCCGGTCGGCGTCGCCGAGCACGGCGGCCGCCGGCGTCGCGCCCCGCGCCCGCAGCACGGCGAGATCGGACAGCGGATCGGCGCCGACGACGTCGAAGGGCACTTCGCTGCCGTCGGCGAAGGTGGCGACCCCGCGCCGGTGGTCGCTGACGACGTGGGCGTTGGTGAGCAGGTGGCCGTCCTCGGCGAAGACGACGGCCGAGCCACTGCCCCGCGCGAGCTGCACCCCGGCGACGTGCGGGGTGACGGTCTTGGCGACCGTGCTGACCGCGCGCGAGTAGGCGTCCATCGCCTCGTCCATGGAGATACCTCGATTACAGCGTTGCAGGTACTACAATCTTGCGCCCGGTTCGGCCGGAAGTCCGTTCGCTGCTGGTGAACCGGCCCGGTGGACCAGTGACGGTCAGTGGTTCACCGGATCAGCCCATGCATCGGGCAGAAATCGGCGGCAGACTGCCAGGCGCCTTTCTGTAACGGTGCAGAGGCGACTTTTCTGTGGGGTTGATATGCGCAAACTCATCTTCGGCGCCCTCGCCGGGCTGCTGGTCACCGGCCTGATCCCGGCGACCGCGGCGGCGCAGGGGGAGGCTCCCGGTGCCCCCGGGACCCATCCCAGCTGGCTACCCGCGAACAAGACCGGCTTCGGGACCGCGCACGACCGGTCCAGCAACGTCTGGTTCACCCTCCAGGGCGGACAGCTGTCCGAGGTCTACTACCCGGACCTGTCGACGCCCAGCGTCCGCTCGATGGACTTCGTCGTCACGGACGGCCGCAGCTTCGCCGTCACCGACTACTCGGCGAAGTCGCAGCAGGTGCGGCGGACCGACGACGACAGCCTGACGTACGAGCAGACCATCACCGACGACCAGCACCGCTGGCGCCTCCGCAAGACCTACGTGACCGACCCGGCTGCCACGACTGTGCTGGTGGACGTCGACTTCCAGTCGCTCACCGGCCGGCCCTACCAGCTCTACGCGGTCGCCGATCCGGACCTCACCAACGACGGCTCCGACGACTCGGCCGCCCGCGCACGTGACGCCGTCACCGCGCAGGACGCCACGAACGCCGCCGCGCTCACCGCGCAGCCGGCGTTCACCACGACCAGCGTCGGCTACGCGGGCGTCTCCGACGGGAACACCCAGCTCGCCAAGACCTTCAAGCTCGACCGGTACGACACCGCGACCAAGGGCAACGTCGTGCTGACCGGCCGGACGAACGCCGACGGCGTCCGCAACCGGCACGTCACCGTCGCCCTCGGCATGGGTGCGAAGGCCGTCGACGCGCTCAAGAGCGCGCAGGCCTCGCAGCGGCGCGGCTTCCGCGACATCGCGCGTGCCTACGACCGCGGCTGGCAGCAGTACCTGCGCGGGGTCGCCAAGCCGCCGTCGTCGCTGAAGAGCGGCGCCGAGCGCGACCTCTACAAGGCGTCGATGCTGACGCTCGCCGCCAGCGAGGACAAGCACCACCCCGGTGCCTTCATCGCGTCGCCGAGCATGCCGTGGCGGTTCGGGAACAACGACCCGGAGTGGTCGCCGTCGGGCACCTACCACCTGGTCTGGCCGCGTGACCTCTACCAGATCGCGACCGGGCTGGCCGCGGGCGGCGACACGGCCGCCGCGAACCGCGCGGTGAGCTACATGTTCGGCACGCAGCAGCAGGCCGACGGGCACCTGCCGCAGAACAGCCGCGTCGACGGCGTGCCGTACTGGACGTCGATCCAGCTCGACGAGAGCGCGTTCCCGATCGTGCTGGCCCAGCAGCTCGGCCGGAACGACCTGTGGCCCGGCGTCCGCAAGGCCGCCGACTTCATCCTCGGCTACCGGGGTCCGAACGGGCAGGCCTCGCCGTACACCCAGCAGGAGCGCTGGGAGGAGCAGGACGGCTGGTCCCCGTCGACCATCGCCTCGGTGATCGCCGGGCTCGTCTGCGCCGCGGACATCGCTTCGCACAACGGCGCGGCCGCCGACGCCGCGCGCTACCTCGCCGCGGCCGACAAGATGAAGGCCGACCTGCCGAAGCAGACGATCACCACGAACGGGCCGCTGTCGAAGGACCCGTACTTCGTCCGGCTCACCAAGGACGCCGACGCCAACGCCGGGACGACGTACAACCTCGGGAACTCGAGCGTGACGATGGACCAGCGCGCGGTCACCGACGCGGGCTTCCTCGACCTGGTCCGGCTCGGCGTCTACCGGGCCGACGACCCGGTGATCCGCAACAGCGTGCGCGTCACCGACAAGGACATCGCCTTCACCACGCCGACCGGCCAGTTCTGGCACCGGTACACGAAGGACGGCTACGGCGAGCAGGCCGACGGCTCGCCGTGGGACTACACGTTCCCGGCGGAGAGCCGCACGACGTTCGGCCGGTTGTGGCCGCTGCTCGCCGGGGAGCGCGGGGAGTACGAGCTGACGCTCGGCGACAGCGCCTCGGCCGCGCGGCGGCTGCGTGACCTCGGCCGGGTGAGCAGCTCGGCGGAGACCATGCCGGAGCAGGTGTGGGACGAGAACCCGCCGTCCGGGCAGACCGGCTTCCCGACCGGCACGCCGAACACGTCGGCGACCCCGCTGGCCTGGACGCACGCCCAGTACGTCCGGCTCGCCTGGGACGTCAAGGCGGGCTCGGTGCTGGAGACGCCTCGGGTGGTCCGCTGCCACTTCCTCGGCTGCTGAGGTCTGCCGCGGCTTGTCGTGAGTGGTAAGGCGGGTTCTAACCCGCCTTACCACTCACGACGGCGAGCCGGTCAGATGACGGCGCCGTCGTCCTCGGGGGTCCGCGGTGGCAGCCAGGAGTTGCCGGGGACGCCCCACTTGTTGGACTTCAGCATCTTCTTCGCGGCGCGCGCGTGCCGCCCGACCAGGCGGTCGAGGTAGATGTACCCGTCCAGGTGATCGGTCTCGTGCTGCAGGCAGCGCGCGAAGTAGCCGGTGCCCTCGACCTCGATCGGGTTGCCCTCGACGTCGGAGCCGGTCACCTTCGCCCAGCTGGCCCGGCCCGTCGGGTACGACTCGCCGGGCGCCGAGAGGCAGCCCTCCCAGTCGTCGTCCGGGTCCGGCATGGTCTCCGGGATCTCCGACGTCTCCAGCTTCGGGTTGACCACGACGCCCTTGTGCCGCACGCCTTCGTCGTCCGGGCAGTCGTAGACGAACACCCGCAGATCGAGGCCGATCTGGTTGGCCGCGAGGCCGACTCCCTCGGCGGCGTACATCGTCTCGAACATGTCGTCCACGAGCGTGCGCAGCTTCTCGTCGAACTCGGTGATCTCCCGAGTCGGCTGGTGCAGCACGGGTTCGCCGGCGATAACGATGGGGTGGATGGTCACGGCGAGCCAGTTTAGTCGGACCCCTCTGGTAGACCTGCATCAGACCGTGACGCGCCGACGTCGATGCCCACGTCGGCGGCTGCTTCCGTGGTTGAATGGCGCCCGCGGAAGAGCTGGATCTGATTCGCCATGACGCCCGATTGAGAGGGACTCGGATGGACGCCGCGGAGTCGATGGCTGAGCCGCAGCCGTCGCCGCCGAAGCCCGTGCCCGGCCTGACCGAACGCGAGGTCGAGATCCTCGCCTTCGAGCGCCAATGGTGGCGGCACGCCGGGGCGAAGGAGAACGCCATCCGCGAACGCTTCGACTTGTCTGCGACGCGCTACTACCAGCTGCTCAACAAGCTGCTGGAGAAGCCGGAGGCGATCGAAGCCGACCCGATGCTGGTGAAGCGGCTGCGCAAGACCCGCGCCGCCCGCCAGCGCAAGCGAGGCGCCCGGCGACTGGGGATCGAGCTGCAATGAGTGTGTTTTCGGGAATGTCCCGGCCGATGAAGGCCGCGGGTGTCGCGCTGATCGGCGTGGCGTTCATCGCCGCCGTCATCGGCGGGATCACCGCGCTGGGCGGGGGCGACGGGTCGAACGAAGCCGGGCCGAGCGGCACGTCGACGCAGCCGGGCACCTCCGGCGGGCCGTCGTCGGCGGCGCCGTCGTCGACGTCGTCTTCGTCTTCGGCGACACCGCCGTCGAACTCGACGAGCTCTTCGTCGCCCACACCGCCGTCGCCGAGCTCGCCGCCGCCCGGCCAGGCGACGTCGGCCGCCCCCGGCGGCCCCGGTCAGCCGGGTGGTGACCAGCAGGCGTCCAACAAGTGGGTGACCGTCCGGGTGTTCAACAACTCGACGATCAAGGGCCTGGCGGACCGGGCGGCGGAGGACTTCCGCGGCGGCGGCTGGAACGTCAACGAGGTCAGCAACTACTCCCAGGGCATCATCCCGACGACGACGGCGTTCTACCGCCCGGGCACCGACGAGGAAGCCGCGGCCAAGCAGCTCGCGCAGGAGTTCGGCATCAAGGCCGAGCCGCGCTTCGAAGGCATCCAGAGCGCGAGCCCCGGGGTGATCGTCATCGTGACGAAGGAATACCAGTCGGGCCACAAGGGCAGCTGAGTTCCGCCAAGAGGCGGCCGTCGCCGACGGCCGCCTCTTTTCATTCCCCGGACTGCGTCTTCGCGTACGCCTCGAGGGTGGCCAGCTGGGCCGGGTCGAGGCTCGGCCGGACCTTCTTCCGGGCCGCCTCCAGGTGCGCCGCGGTGACTTCGCGGGCCTCCAGCGACTCGCGCATCGCCGTCAACGCCGCTTCGCGGATCAGCGCCGCGCAGTCGGCCGCCGAGTAACCGTCCAGAGTGGACGCCACCGCGGCGAGGTCGACGTCGCCGGCCAGCGGGGTGTTCTTCGAGCTGGCCGCGAGGATCGCCGCGCGGGCTTCGGCGTCCGGCGGCGGCACGTAGACGCGGCGCTCGAGCCGTCCGGGCCGCAGCAGCGCCGGGTCGACCAGTTCCGGCCGGTTCGTCGCGCCCAGCACGACGACCTCGCGCATCGGCTCGACGCCGTCGAGCTCGGTGAGCAGGGCGGCGACCACGCGGTCGGCGACCCCCGAGTCGGACGACTGGCCGCGGCGCGGGGCCAGCGCGTCGATCTCGTCCAGGAAGATCAGCGCGGGCGCGGCCTCCGCGGCCCGGCGGAACAGCTCGCGCACCGCGCGTTCGGACTCGCCGACCCACTTGTCCATCAGCTCGGCGCCCTTGACCGCGAAGACGTTCAGCGCGCCGGTGCCGGCCAGCGCCCGCACGAGGAACGTCTTGCCGCCGCCGGGCGGCCCGTAGAGCAGCACCCCGCGCGGCGGCTCGACGCCGAGCCGGGCGAACGAGTCCGGGTACCGCAGCGGCCAGAGCACGGCCTCGGTGAGGGACTGCTTGACGTCGACCATGTTGCCGACGTCGTCCAGGGTCAGGCCGCCGGTGGCCAGGGTGTCCGAAGTGGACATCGAGACCGGCCGGACGGTGGCCAGCGCGTCGAGCAGGTCCTGCTGCGAGATGCGCGGCTCGTCGGTGTCGCGCTGGCGCAGCGCCGCCCGCAGCGCGGCGTCCCGGCGCAGCGCGATCAGGTCGGCGGCGACGAAGCCGGGCGTCCGCTCGGCGAGGACGCCGCAGTCGATGCCGGTGTCGAGCGGGACGTCGCGGAGCAGGACGTTCAGCAGCTCACGGCGGGTTTTGGCGTCCGGGAGGGCGAGGCCGAGCTCGCGGTCCAGCAGGTCGGCGGCGCGCAGCCGCGGGTCGGCCGATTCCGCGCGGGCCGTCGTCGCGACCACGGCGAAGCGCTCGCGCCGCAAGGCTGTGCGCAGTTCTTCCAGCACGACGGTGGCGACCGGCGGCGGGGTCGTCGCGGGCAGCAGCGCGTCGACGTCGGTGAGCAGGAGGACCGAGGGGCCTTCGGCGGCGCGGACGGCCTCGCGCAGGCGTGCCACGGCGACGTTCGGGTCCAGCACGGCGAGGTTGGGTGCGGCCAGCGGGATCACGCGGATGCCGGCTTCGTTCGCGACCGACCGCACGAGCGTCGCCTTGCCGACGCCTTCGGGGCCGGACAGCAGGACGCCCAGGTGGGCGGGCGCGCCCAGCCGGGCCAGCAGCTCGGGCCGGTGGAAGGCCAGGTCGAACCACTCGTCCAGCTTGCGCGCGGCGGCCTCGGCGCCGATCAGGTCGGCCAGCGGGACGACGGGCTCTTCTTCCGCGGCGGCGGCCTCCTCCTCGACGACCTCGGCGTCGATCCACTCCTCGGCCGCGGTGACGGCGGAGGTGCGGACCAGCGCGGTCGCCGTCCGGGGCGCGGCCGGTTCGGCGGTGCCCGGCCGGGCGCCGTCCCGCCAGGTGACCACTGTGGACGGTCCCACCGCGACGGGACCGCCCGGCTCGGTCGCGGTCACGGTGAGCAGCTCGTTCGTCCAGGTCGCGCCGATCGCGCGTGACAGCTGGCCGCGCAGGCCGGCCGGGTCCGACCCCGGCGACGGCGCGAGGTCCTGCGGCAGCAGCGAAACGGCGTCCCCGACGGTGAGCACCTTGCCGATCAGCGCGAGCCGCAGCATGTGCGGGCTGACCGAAACGCTGGCCAGCCGCGACCCGGCGACGGTCACCGTCTTCGCCGCGGCGACGTCGGCCGGCGCGACGACGATCTCCGAGCCCTCGGTGACGCCCAGGTTCGACATGGTGACGTCGTCGGTGAGGACGACCCCGGGCACATCGGCCTCGTCGGTCGGCGCGGCGAGGGCGGCGCTGACCCGGGCCCCGGTGAGGTGCACGGCGTCCCAGGCCCGCAGGCCGAGCGCGTCGAGGACTTCAGGATGAAGCCGGACAACGCCGCGGCGCGTGTCCAGCGCGGACGGCGTGTGCCGGACGGTCAGCGTGATCTGCGGGTGGCTCACGCCGTTCACCCTAGCGATCCACCGCTCTCCCCGGGGCTCCCGGACGGGCCACCCCGTGTCGACCCCCCAATCACGTGAGTCGACCCCTCAATCACGGGTGATGTCCGCCGGATCACGTATCCGGAGGGTCGGCTCGCGTACCTGGACGGTCGGCTCGCGTGCCTGGAGAGTCGGCTCGCGTGCCTGGAGAGTCGGCTCGCGTGCCTGGAGGGTCGGCTCGCGTGATTAGGGAGTCGACACGCGTGATTGGCGGGTCGACACGCGTGATTGGGGGGTCGACACGGCTACTTGCGGCGGAGGCCGATCTGGCGCCAGGAGCGGCGGCGCTGGCCGTTGCCGTTTTCCGAGGTGACGCGGGGGGTGCGGACCGTCTCGCCGGTGCGGGGGAGGCGGACCGCGCGCATTGCCGCGCCCGCGACCCGGCGGCGCAGCGGGCGGCGCAGGCCGAGGCGGCGGGGGGACCGGGCGCGGCGGATCGCGCGGCGCTCGCTCGGCGGGACCGTCCAGGCCTCCGGGTGCGCCGCCAGCCAGCGGTGCCGGTAGATCGAGTACGGGATGTGCGCCAGGTACAGCACCATCGCCGCGAGCAGCGCGACCAGCGGGAACTGGATGATCGCCGCCGCCAGGAGGGCGACGCCGAGCAGGAGCGGCGCGATCGCCTTCGGGGGTGCCTTGACCGTCTTCAGCGACAGCGTCGGGATGCGGCTGATCAGCAGGGCCGCGATGGCGACCGTCCACGCCCACACGACGTACTGCGACGACCACCACCCCTCGCCCCACTGCAGGTACGCCACCAGCGGCAGCATCCCCAGCAGGCCGCCCGCGGGCGCCGGGACGCCGACGAAGAACTCGCTCGCGTACGGGGGCTGCTCGGTGTCGTCGAGCAGCGTGTTGAAGCGCGCCAGCCGCAGGATCATGCAGACGGCGAAGATCAGCGACGCCACCCAGCCGATCCGGTCGGCGCCGGTCTGCCACACGTAGATCACCAGCGCCGGGGCGACGCCGAACGAGATGCCGTCGGACAGCGAGTCCAGCTCCGCGCCCATCTTCGACGTCGCGTCCAGGAGCCGCGCGATCCGGCCGTCCAGGCTGTCGAGCACCGCCGCGATGCCGATCGAGGCGATCGCCATCGCGTAGTTCTTGGTCAGCGCGAACTGCACGGCCGACAGGCCCGCGCACAGCGCCAGCACGGTGATGGCGTTCGGCAGCAGCCGGACGCCCGGGGTGGTCACGCGGACCATCGATCAGCCTTTCGCAGGCGCGGCAGGGAGTTCGGCGATGACCGTCTCGCCGCCGACCGTGCGCTGGCCCTTGCTGACCAGCACCGTCGAGCCCGGCGGGAGGTACAGGTCGACCCGCGAGCCGAACCGGATGATGCCGTACGTCGAAGCGGCATCGACCTTGTCGCCCTCGCGGATCTCGCAGAGGATGCGGCGCGCGACCAGGCCGGCGATCTGCACGACGACGAGCTCGTGGCCGTCTTCGGTGCGCATGAGCACGGAGTTGCGTTCGTTGTCGTCGCTCGCCTTGTCCAGGTCCGCGGACAGGAACTTGCCGGGCCGGTAGGCGACCCGCTCGATCACGCCGTTCGCCGGCACGCGCTGGACGTGCACGTCGAACACCGAGAGGAACACCGACACGCGCATCCGCGGCTCGGCGGGCAGGCCGAGCTCGGCCGGCGGGACGGCTTCCTCGATCAGCGACACGAGCCCGTCGGCCGAGGCGAGCGCGACGCCGTCACGAGGCGGCGGGACCCGCTTCGGCTCGCGGAAGAACGCGGCCATGGCCACCGTCGTCAGTGCGCCCAGGACGCCGAGGCGCTTGGAGAACCGGCGCGCGAGCAGGGTCGCGGCGACGCCGCCCGCCACGAACGGGCGACCGGCGGGGTGCATCGGCGGCAGCGTCTCGCGGGCGAGCTGGAGGGCGTGGGCGACGGGGTTGCCGGCGGAATCCGGCCGGGTGCCGCTCATGGTCGGGTCCCCTGATTTCGTCTCGGAAGATCGGATGGGCGCCGGGGTCCGGCAGCCGCGTACGGGCGCCCCCACGCTACCGCTGCCCCAGGTGAGCGTGTCCGCGCGCCCCTGCCGGACTCCTCCGGGAGGGGGTCACCGCGGCGGGTGGGAATGATCGCTCCGTCGTAACGGAAGGTCGATTTCACCGATAACGCTAAGTAGTTGCCGCCGTTCGGGGCGCTGCCCCGCCTGACCTGTGAGGACCGATGAGCGACCGCCGCGATCCCGCCGAAGCCCGGCTTCGCGAGCTCTTGGGTGCGTGGCGCCGAGAGATCGACGAGGTGCCCGTGCCTTCGCTCGTCGACCCGGTGCACGCGGCCGCGGTCGTCATCGAAGCGAGGAAGGCGCAGAAGGCGAGAAAGGCGAAGGAAGGGGGCCGGGTGCATCCGCCCCCCGACGGCGCACGCACCCGGCCGCCCGGAGATGCGTGTTAGGAAGCAGTCTAGCGGCCGGCGGCCCCGTTGATCACCATTCGTCCGGCAAAAGTTACCAACGGTCACTCGGACGCCGGGCCAGGCTGCTTGCGAGCCGCAGGATCGCCAGCAGCACGACGGCCCCGAGGATGGCCACGCCGAAGCTGGGGAAGTCGAAGCCGAAGTCGAACGTCCTCGTCTGGCGGGTCGCGAGCCGGTAGACCAGCCCGCCCAGGGCTGCGCCGACGACTCCGACGAGCACGCTGACCAGGCAACCTTGCCGGCGCCGTTCCCGCCCGCCGACGACCAGGTTCGCGACCCAGCCGACGATCGCGCCGAAGATCACCCATGCGACGAAACCCATGGCCGAAGCTTACGGGAGCAGACGTACAAGCGCCATTGCGCAAGAGCTGTTGTACAACTACTCTTGTGCTTCATGAGCGAGGACATCCGGGAAATCCGGGATTCGAAGGTGCTGGCCGCCATGTCGCACCAGCTGCGGCGCCGGCTCCTGGAACTGCTCCACCTCGACGGCCCGGCGACGGCGTCGATGCTGGCCGCGAAAACCGGCCAGGCGGTCGGCAACGTTAGCCACCACATGAAGGTCCTGGCCGCCGCGAAGCTGGTCGAGGTGGCCCCGGAACTGGCCCGTGACCAGCGGGAACGCTGGTGGAGGCGCAGTGCGAAGGTACTGCGGTGGGCCGCGGGCGACTTCCCCGGCGACCCGGTCGCCGAAGCCGCCGAGGTCCTCGTGCTCGACCACCAGACGGCGGTCGCCCGCGACTGGATCGCGAACCGCGAGACCTACCCCGAGGAGTGGCGCGGTGCGCCCTTCAGCATCGACACGTGGGTCCGGCTGTCCAAGGACGAGCTCGACGAGCTGAACGAGCGGATCTTCCTCCTGATCAGCGAGTTCGAGAACCGCACCGAACCCGGTGACGGCGTCGAGCGCCGCCCGGTCTTCTTCGCCGCCCGAGCGTCGCTGGGCCAGCCGTGAAGGGGCTCTGGGGGAACAGGGACTTCCGGCTGCTCTGGACCGGCGAGACCACCAGCATGCTCGGCAGCATGGTCGCGAGCACGGCGTTGCCGCTGGTCGCGGTGGTCACGCTGCAGGCGAGCACCTTCCAGGTCGCGCTGCTGACGGCGGCGGCCTGGCTGCCGTGGCTGGTGATCGGCCTGCCGGCCGGTGCCTGGGTCGACCGGCTGCCGAAGCGGCCGGTGATGCTGGTCTGCAACACGGCCTCGATGGCCATCTTCGGCAGCGTCCCGCTCGCGGCGGCCGCCGGGGTGCTGGCCATGCCCTACCTGCTGGGCGCCGCCCTGCTCGGCGGGGTCGCGAAGGTCTTCTTCACCCTCGCCTACCGCGCTTACCTCCCGGTTCTCGTCGGTGACGGCGAACTGCTCGAAGGCAACGCGAAGCTGCAGGGCAGCGAGTCCGCGACCCAGGTCGCCGGGCCCGGCCTGGCCGGGCTGCTGGCCCAGGCGTTCGGCCCGGTCAGCGGCATCCTGGCCGACGCGGTCAGCTTCGGCGTCTCGGTCCTGTGCGTCCGGGCGATCCGGGCACGCGAAGTCCTCGTCCCGGCCGAACGCTCGCCGCTGCGCAGCCAGATCGCCGAGGGACTCCGGTTCGTCGTGCGCGACCGGTACCTGCGGTCGCTGATGACCTTCGGCGCCGTCTCGAACCTCGCGCTCACCGGCTACAGCGCCATCCAGATCGTGTTCCTGTCCCGGACACTGGGCGCCGCGCCCGGTCTCGTGGGCCTGGCCCTGGCGCTGGGCGCGTCCGGCGGGGTGCTCGGCGCGGCCGTGGCCGGCCGGCTCGCCGCGCGCTTCGGTGCCGTGCGCGCGTGGCTGCTGTGCGAGGCCTTCGCGGCACCGATGCTGGTGCTCGGGCCGCTGAGCGGACCCGGCTGGGGCCTGACGCCGTTCGTGCTCGCGCTGTTCGGCGTGTGCGCGGGCGTGGTCGCCGGCAACGTCCTGGTCACCACGTTCCGGCAGCAGTACTGCCCGCCCGAGCTGATCAGCCGGGTCAACTCCAGCATGTCGATCGTCAACTACGGGTCGATCCCGCTGGCCGGTGTCCTCGGCGGCGTGCTGGGCGAGGCGATCGGTCTCCGCGAGACGCTTTGGGTCGCCGCGGGAGTTTCGATCCTCGCGTTGCCGCTGCTCGCGCCCTACCGGAAGCTGCGGGACTTCCCGGTCAGAGCAGCAGGACGTCCACCTCTTCCCCAACCGCTGCCGTCGTGACGTCTTCGGGCAGCACGATCAGGCAGTTGGCCTGCGTGAACGCGGCCAGCAGGTGCGAGCCGGGGCCGCCGCGTGGTCCGACGACCCCGGTGACCTCCCGGTCGGACGGCGTGAACACGCCCCGGCGGTACTGGCGGCGCCCGGCCGGCGAGCTCATCGCCTCGGTCAGCCGGGCGCGCACCCGCCGCCGCGAGACGTCGGTGTGGCCCAGCGCCGCCAGGATCGCCGGGCGCAGGAACGCCTCGAACGACACCAGCACGCTCACCGGGTTGCCGGGCAGCGCCACCACGGGCACGCCGTGCCAGCGCCCGCTGCCCTGCGGCCCGCCGGGCTGCATCGCGATCTTCGCGAACTCGACGCCCTGGCCGGTCAGTGCGTCCTTCACCACTTCATACGCGCCCGCGCTGACGCCACCGGAGGTGACCAGCAGGTCGGCTCCGGCCAGCTTCGGCTCGATGACCTTCCGGAACTCCTCGACGTCGTCGACGACGCTGCGGACGACCTCCACCTCGCAGCCGAGGTCGCGGATCGCCGCGGCGAGCATCACGCTGTTGGACTCGTAGATCTGGCCGTGGCGCAGCGGGGCGGGCGCGTCGATCAGCTCGGTGCCGGTCGAGGCCACCAGCACCCTCAGCGGCCGGTGCACCTTCACCTCGGCGAGGCCGACCGCGGCCGCGAGACCCAGCTGGGAGTGGCCCAGCACGGTTCCCGCGTGCAGGGCGACGTCGCCGGCGACGACGTCCTCGCCGATGTGCCGGATGTGCGCGCCTTCGCGGGCGGCGGCCGAGAACGTCACCGTTTCGGTGCCGCCGTAGGAGTCCTCGACCATCACGACGGCGTCCGCGCCGGGCGGCAGCGGGGCGCCGGTCATGATCCGGTGCGCGGTGCCGGGTTCCAGGGGCCGGACGTCGACCCGGCCCGCCGGGATGTCGTCGGCGACCGGCAAGGTCACCGGAGCCGTTTCGACATCGGCGGCGCGGACCGCGTAGCCGTCCATCGCGGAGTTGTCGAAGGGCGGCAGCGAGACGCCGGCGCGCACGTCCTCGGCCAGGACGAGCCCGGCCGCGGCGGCGAGGGGCAGGGTGGTCGCGGAGGCCGTGCCGAGGAGCCCGGCAACGCGGTCGCGGTAGTCGTCGACGGAGATCACCGGACCATCCTCCACCCCAGGAGGGGGCGTGCAAGACTCTGCGTCGTTCGAGAGCACGCCTCAGGGGAGCACGCATGCAGGTCGGAATCCGTCAACAGCCTTCGTTCGCCGTCGCCCGGCTGATGCTGGCGCCCGGCGAGCCGTGCCAGGTCGAGTCCGGCGCGATGATGGCCACCAGCTACGGCGTGCAGGTGCAGTCGCAGGCGCAGGGCGGGATCATGAAGGGCCTCGGCCGCGCGTTCCTCTCCGGCGAGTCCTTCTTCATCTCCACCTTCACCGCCCCGCCGAACGGCGGCTGGGTCGACGTCGCCGCCAACCTGCCCGGCGACATCCAGGTGATCACCCTCGACGGCCGCACCGGCTGGGCCGTCACCCGCGGCTGCTGGCTCGCCTCGTCGCACGGCGTGCAGACCGAGACCAAGTGGGGCGGGATGAAGAACCTGATGGGCGGCGAGGGCGGGTTTTTGACGCACGCCACCGGACAGGGCCAGCTGCTCGTCAGCTGCTACGGCGCGGTCGAGACCATCACGCTCCAGCAGGGCGAGATGGTGACCATCGACACCGGGCACGTCGTCGCGTACGCCGACACCGTGCAGTACCAGATCCGCAAGGTCGCGCAGGGCATCATCCAGTCGATGAAGAGCGGCGAAGGCCTGGTGTTCGACTTCGTCGGTCCCGGCCAGATCATGACGCAGACGCGCAACCCGTCCGCGCTGGTCGGCTGGATCGTCTCCCACGTCCCGTCACGCTGATGCGCGTCCAGACCCGGCACACGCCCGCGTTCGGCGTCGCCCGCGTTCTGCTCGAACCGGGCGAGGCCGTGCGGGCCGCGCCGGAAACCTTGCTCGCCAGCCGGTTCGGGGTCACCGAGACGCCGGCGGGCCGCGGTGGCGTCCGCGCGGGCAAGAGCACGACGGTCCTCTACACCGCGCCGTCCGACGGCGGCTGGATCGACTTCGCGCCGCTGCGCCCCGGCGACGTCTACCCGCTCGACGTGAGCGGTGGCACGGGCTGGTCGGTCCACCGCGAAGCGGTGCTGGTGCGACCTTCGTCGGTTCGTCACGACACCGGGTGGGTGCCGCTGCAGCAGCTTTTCGGCGCCGATTCGGGATTCCTCGAGCACTACAGCGGGACCGGGCCGCTCGTGCTGGCCGCGCCCGGCCCGGTGGATGCGTTCGAGCTCGGCCAGGGCGAGCTGGTCACGGTCCGGCCCGACTACCTGCTGGCCTACCCGGACTCCGTCCAGTGCCGGTTGCGGGCCCTCGATCCGGGCGGCTCGCAGTCGCTGCGCACCGGCGAAGGGCTCGCGATCGACTTCGCGGGTCCCGGGACGGTGCTCGTGCACGCGCGGAACCGGCGCCTTTCGGGTTCGTGATCTTCGGACGAATTGCCCATTGCCGAGGGGAATAATTCCGGTAGCGTGATTGGCACTCCGCCGCTGGCATCCGCTCGGGCCAGCGGATCCTTTGTGCTGAGGGAGGGCGCCGTGGCTGTCGGCACCGTCAAATGGTTCAACTCGGAAAAGGGCTACGGGTTCATCGAATCCACGGAGGGGCCGGACGTGTTCGTCCACTATTCGGCCATCCAGTCCGAAGGATTCCGCACTCTGGACGAAGGCGATCGCGTCGAGTTCGAAGTGCAGTCGGGCCGCGATGGTCGTAGCCAGGCAGCCGACGTGCGCAAGGTTTCGTAACACGGCCGCTCCAGCTGATCGGTGAACCCCCGGCAGACGCCGAACCAGGGGCGTTAGGCTGCGGGCGTGACAGGCGATGTGTCGGGGGACCTCACCGGTCGCCGGCTGGGCAACTACCGCATCGACGGGGTGCTCGGCAAGGGCGGCATGAGTGTGACCTACAAGGCCACGGATGTGCGGCTCGGCCGCAAGGTGGCGCTGAAGGTCATCGGTGACCACCTCGGGGCCGACGCCGAGTTCCGCGAGCGGTTCGTCGACGAGGCGCGCAACACCTCGGCGATCGACCACGCCAACGTCGTGCCGTTGTACGACTTCGGCGAGCTCGACGGCATGCTCTACATCGCCATGCGGATGGTCGACGGCGGCGATCTCGCCGGCCTGATCTCCGGCGGCCCGATCGCCCCTTCGCGCACCCTGACGATGCTCGACCAGGTCGCGGACGCACTCGACACACTGCACAACCGTGGTCTGGTCCACCTCGACGTCAAGCCGGCGAACGTGCTCGTGACGAAGAAGGAGACCTCGCGCGAGCACGTGTACGTCGCCGACTTCGGGCTGACCCGGCGCGGCGCGACCGGGCACCGGACGCGCGGTGGCGACTTCCTCGGCTCTCCCACTTACGCGGCCCCCGAACACCTGCGCGGGGAGCCGCTGGACGGGCGCACCGACCAGTACGCGCTGACGTGCGTCCTCTACGCCTGCCTCACCGGCCGCCCGCCGTTCAAGGGTGACGTCCCGACGGTGATCAAGGGGCACCTCAACGGCGAGCCGCCCGCGATCTCCCGCGCCGTCTCGCTGCCGCCGGCGATCGACGAGGTGATCCGGCGCGGCATGGCCAAGAACCCCGCCGACCGCTACGCCAGCTGCGTCGAGATGATCGCGGCCGCGCGCCGCGCGCTCGGCCCGCTGGCGGCGTCGGACACCCCGCCGGGCCCGCCGGGCTCCCATTCGGGCGGAATCCCCGCGCCGCAGCGTCCTGGTCAGGTACAACAGGGGCCGCACCAGAACAGCGCAGCGCAGGGAGAGGGGGCCCCCGTGCACCCGTACGGAGGACAGCAGCAGCCCGGCTACGGCCAGGGGCCCGGACCGCAGGGGCCCCCGGGGCCGCCCGGTCCGCCGCCGCAGGGACCCCCGCCCGGGTACGGCTACCCCCAGCAGCAGGGCCCGCCGCCCGGGATGCCGCCGCAGGGCCCGCCCCCCGGTTACGGCTACCCGCAGCAGCCGGGCATGCACCCGCAGGGTCCGCCGCCCGGCTACGGCCCGCCCGGCGACCCGATGCGGCTGCGCCCGCCCCTGCCCGCCGGCGGCGCGGGTGCGTTCCACCAGCCGAAGAGCAGCGGCGGCAAGAAGTGGATCTTCCTCGTGCTGGGCCTGGTGGTCGTGGCCGGCCTGGTCATCGGCGCGATCTTCCTCTTCGGCGACAACGGCGGCGGGGGTGGCGGCAGCCAGACGACGGCGCCGAACATCCCGGTCGGCCCGGGTGACTCGCAGGCCAACCCGACGTCGTCGCTGAACGCCCCTCCGACGTCGATCAGCATCAAGCCGGGCAACTGATAGTGCGACGCTGAGCAGGTCTTCTTGCACTCTCCCCCCGAGAGTGCTAAACACGAACTTGGCACTCGACGCCGTCGAGTGCCAAAGGTCGGGACGGTGAGGCTGACCCCCACCCGGGTCCAGTCGTCCGTCGCGGGCACCGAGCCTGGCCGAGGAAGAGTCCTGCTGCCGCCGCTGTGGACAGCGCGGCGGTGGCGCCCAATACCGGAGGACCACACCGCAATGGCCAAACTGATTGCGTTCGACGAGGACGCCCGCCGCGGTCTCGAGCGCGGCTTGAACACCCTCGCCGAAGCCGTCAAGGTGACCCTCGGCCCGCGGGGCCGGAACGTCGTGCTCGAAAAGAAGTGGGGCGCGCCGACCATCACCAACGACGGCGTCTCCATCGCCAAGGAGATCGAGCTCGAAGACCCGTGGGAGAAGATCGGGGCCGAGCTCGTCAAGGAAGTTGCCAAGAAGACCGACGACGTCGCGGGTGACGGCACCACCACCGCCACCGTGCTCGCCCAGGCCCTCGTCAAGGAAGGCCTGCGCAACGTCGCGGCCGGCGCCGACCCCATCAGCCTGAAGCGCGGCATCGAGGCGGCCGTCGAGGCCATCACCGAGCAGCTGCACAAGGCCGCCGTCCAGATCGAGACCAAGGAGCAGATCGCTGCTACCGCCTCGATCTCGGCCGCTGACCGCACCATCGGCGAGCTGATCGCCGAGGCGCTGGACAAGGTCGGCAAGGAAGGCGTCGTCACCGTCGAGGAGAGCAACACCTTCGGTCTCGAGCTCGAGCTCACCGAGGGCATGCGCTTCGACAAGGGCTACATCTCCGGTTACTTCGTGACCGACCCGGAGCGTCAGGAAGCCGAGCTCGAGGACCCGTACATCCTCCTCTTCGGCTCCAAGATCTCCACCGTCAAGGACGTGCTGCCGCTGCTGGAGAAGGTCATCCAGTCCGGCAAGCCGCTGCTGATCATCGCCGAGGACGTCGAGGGCGAGGCCCTGGCCACCCTGATCGTCAACAAGATGCGCGGCACCTTCAAGTCCGTCGCCGTCAAGGCCCCGGGCTTCGGTGACCGCCGCAAGGCGATCCTGCAGGACATCGCGATCCTGACCGGTGGCCAGGTCATCTCCGAGGACGTCGGCCTCAAGCTGGAGAACGCGGACCTGTCCCTGCTGGGCAAGGCCCGCAAGGCCGTCATCACCAAGGACGAGACGACCATCGTCGAGGGTGCGGGCGACGCCGACCAGATCCAGGGTCGCGTCAACCAGATCCGCGCCGAGATCGAGAACTCGGACTCGGACTACGACCGCGAGAAGCTGCAGGAGCGGCTCGCGAAGCTGGCCGGCGGCGTGGCCGTCATCAAGGCCGGCGCCGCGACCGAGGTCGAGCTCAAGGAGCGCAAGCACCGCATCGAGGACGCGGTGCGCAACGCGAAGGCCGCCGTGGAAGAGGGCATCGTCGCCGGTGGTGGCGTGGCCCTGATCCAGGCCGCCGAAGCCGCGTTCGCGGGCCTGAAGCTCGAGGGCGACGAGGCCACTGGTGCCAACATCGTCAAGGTGGCCGTCGAGGCCCCGCTCAAGCAGATCGCGATCAACGCCGGCCTCGAGGGCGGCGTCGTGGTGGAGAAGGTCAAGGGCCTGCCGCAGGGTCACGGCCTCAACGCCGCCACGGGTGTCTACGAGGACCTGCTCGCCGCCGGCGTGCCGGACCCGACGAAGGTCACCCGCTCCGCGCTGCAGAACGCCGCCTCCATCGCGGCGCTGTTCCTGACCACCGAGGCCGTCGTGGCGGACAAGCCGGAGAAGGCTTCGGCCGCTCCCGCCGACCCGTCCGGTGGCATGGGTGGCATGGACTTCTGATCCACGCGCTTTTCGGGGAAGCCCGGTCCGCTTCGGCGGACCGGGCTTTTCTCATGGCTTCGTGAAGAACCAGACGGCGTAAGCGCCGACGATCACGACGCCGAGGGCGAGCACGCCGAGGCCCCCGAGCCACGCCGTGCTCTTCTGGTCCGCTTCCAGCCCGACGACGATCGCGCCGATCCCGGTGAGCATGACCCAGATCGCCAGCCCCGCGGCGGTGTAGAGCACGACCTTGGCGGCCTTGACGCCGTCGGTGTCGCCGGAGGCCAGCACGCTGTACGCGGCGAAAGCGGTCAACCCCAGCCCCGCGAGCAAGTACAACCCGCCCAAGATCCCCACGACGACCTTGGGGGCGGTCTTTCCGTGATCCACGAGCGCGAACCCTAACCCCTCGAACGGGATCCGCGTGGTGGTTTTGGGCCACCCGGCCCAACGGCCGCGGCCGAACGGCCCGGACGTCCCCTGGCGTCCGGGCCGTTCGGTTCATGCACCCCCGGTCTTCCGGCGGGCGCCGGCTCCCCCTGCGAGCCCGCGCCCGCCCGGTTCAGGAGCTCTCTTCGGGCGTCAGAATGGCGGCGGCGATGTAGATCGGAATGGCGATCCCGACCGACAGGAACACGGCGGCGACCATGCCGATGCGCAGGACGCTGGCGTCGACGCCGAGGTAGGTGGCCCAGCCACCGCAGACACCGGTGAGCATCTTGTCGCTCCGGCTGCGGCGGAGCTGCTTGGTTTCGGGGGTGTACACGCTGTTCGTCATGGCTCAATGGTGTCGCCCGGGGGTGCTGGCCCACATCGGGAACGGCCCGGAGCCCGACCCTGAACTTGCCCTCGGGGTCAGGCGAGCGAGCGCACCCGGCTCAGCCGGGCTTCCCAGGCGGCGGCCACCTCGGGCGGCGCCGCGAAAGCCCTCACTGGTTCCGGGGCGGTCCGCGGTACCGGCAGGTATCCGTCCACAGGGGACAGTGACTCCGCGCAGACGTCCCCTTCCAGCAACGAAAGCGTCCCGAGTCCACAAGCGAACTCCAGCGACGGCAGCGCGCCGGCCAGGGCCAGGCCCGCCGCCAGGCCCACGCTCGTCTCCACCGCCGACGACACCACGCACGGCAGCCCGCTCGCCTCGGCGACCTCCAGCGCCCGCCGGACGCCGCCGAGGGGGGCGACCTTCAGGACCGCGATGTCCGCCGCTCCGGCGACCGCCACCTTCAGCGGGTCCTCCGCGCGGCGGATCGACTCGTCCGCGGCGATCCGGACGTCCACCCGGCGCCGGACCGCCGCCAGGTCCTCGATCGACGGGCACGGCTGCTCCGCGTACTCCAGCCCGCCCGCCGCCTTGTCGAGGTCCGCGATCGCGCGCACCGCCGTGTCGACGTCCCACGCCATGTTCGCGTCGACGCGGACGGCGCCGTCCGGGCCGAGTGCGTCGCGGACCGCTTCGACCCGCGCGCAGTCGTCGGCCAGGGAGACGCGCGGGTCGGCGACCTTCACCTTCGCCGTCCGGCAGCCGGACGCGCGGACCAGCTCGTACGCCTTCTCCGGCCCGACCACCGGCACCGTCGTGTTCACCTCGACCCGATCGCGGACCGGCGCGGGCCACCCGGCTTCGGTCGCCTCCAGCGCCGCCCGCAGCCACGGCACGCTCTCGGCGTCGGAGTAGTCGGCGAACGGGCAGAACTCGCCCCAGCCCGCCGGGCCGTGCAGCAGCACGCCCTCACGGACGGTGATGCCGCGGAACCGGGTGCGCAGGGGGATCGCGTAGACCTTCATCGAGGCCGATCATGCCACCGTGCCGGGGTTCGTGATGGGGGCAACCCCGAGCAGGTCGGCGAGGCATTCGGCGTTCCGGGGCGCCTCGACTTTCACGTCGTTGTCGAAGTAGACGTGCACGTCACGCCGCCCGTCGTCGTGCCACTCCCGGATTTTGCGGGCCCACTTGCGCAGGGCGCGGTCGGAGTAGCCGCTGACGTAGAGCTCTTCGTCGCCGTGCAGCCGGACGTAGGCGAAGCCGGCGGTCTGGTCTTCGAGGAACGGCCACTTCCCGGCGGTATCGGCGACGACGAGGGCAATGCCGTGTGTTTCGAGGAGTTTTTTGGCGTCGGGTGCGGCGAAGCTGGGGTGCCGCACTTCCAGGGCGTGCTGCAGCGGCCGGTTTGGTCCGGCTTCGAGGTACGGCGTGCCCTTGAGTTTGTCGTCGTGCTTCGCCGCCAGCCGGGCGGCGTCGGTGGTGGTGCGCGGAAGCAGGGCGAAGAAGTTCTCGAGCCGATCGGGATCGAAGGCGAGTCTCGGCGGTAGCTGCCAGAGAAAGGGGCCCAGTTTCGCCCCGAGCGCGAGGACGCCGGAGGCGTAGAAGTTCGCGAGGGCCGTCTCGACGTCGCGAAGCTGCTTCATGTGCGTGATGAAGCGCCCACCCTTGACGGCGAAGAGGAAGCCGGCGGGGGTTTCGTCGAACCAGGCCCGGTACCGCTCGGGACGCTGGAGCGAGTAGAAGGAACCGTTGATTTCGACGGCGTTCATCCGCCGCGAGAGGTATTCGAGTTCCCGCCGCTGCGCGAGCTTGGGTGGGTAGAAGACCCCGCGCCACGGGGGATAGCGCCACCCAGAGGTCCCGATCCGGATCTCGGCGATCGCTCTCACCGCCTTTCCGTTGCCGCGAATTCCCGCTGGCTTGGCCGGCCAAACGCGCTCGCGGCCGGACAGGCGGACCGGAGGGTGGGACAAGCGACCCAACTTGGCGGACGCGCGTCTTACCGGGCCTTTGAAGTGATGGCTCGTCTTGCCGGGGCTGCCGCGGTGAAAAGACTGTCCTCGCCGGACGGGCAGGCTCTGGGACGGCCACCCGGATCGCTGTTCTCCCCTCTTCGCGAGGGGGTCGCTGGGTGGTCATCCCGTCGCCTGCGGGAGGCCTATCACTTTGAGCCAGGTCCGCAAGGTTGCGCTGTCGGCTCGCCTTGGTGGGCGGGTTGCGGGCCTGGCTCAAAGTGATTTGACGGCCTCAGGCGACGGGATGACCACCCGCTCTTCGGATGATGTCCCCGGCCCCCCTGCCCCCGCCCCCGGCCAAACCTGGCCCGGCCAATCCCGGCCCGGTCCGGCCACTCAAGCCCCGCCCGGCTCGCTCAAGCCCGTCCGCCCGGCCAAGCCCGACCCCGGCCCGCCCAGCCTGGCTGCCCGAGCCCGGCTCAGCTCGGCTCGGCTCGCCCAAACTTGGCCCCAGCCCAGCCAAGCTCGGGTCGGCCAACTCCAGCCCAGCCCAGTCCAGCCCGGCCCAGCCCAGTCCAGCCCGGCCCTGCCTGGCCCCGGCTCATCCCAGCCCGGCTCTCACCCCATCCTCACGCCCAGGAAAACCGCCAATGCCGCGACTGAACCAACCCCGACGCGTACTCCCGCAGGTTCCCCGGCTGGCCCGCGAACGTGGGCAAACTGAACGCCCGGTGCTCCGCAGCCACCGTCAACGCCCGGGCCTGGTTCCGCGGGGGTGCCGCCACCGACAGCTCGATCGCGTCGAACCCCAGGACCACCAACGTGGCCCCGAACCTCTCCTCCCAGCTGCGCAGCACCGCCGACAGCTCCGCCACCTGGTCCGTGCACTTGATCATCCCCGTCCAGCCCAGCAGGGCCGGGATGTCGGCCGGGCGCTCTGTCTGGACCAGGCCGAGCCGGTGGGGGGCTCGGGTGGCCAGGATCGAGCCCGTGTTGCCCGCCTCCGCCAGGGGGTCGGACCTGCGGGGGCTGCGCTTGGCCAGCCCCGGGAACCGTGCGCCGAAGGGCCTCAGGCAGGCGCCGTTGCAGCACGACGTGTCCCACCAGCGGGACAGGGCCGCCGCCGGGTCGGCGGTGGCCACCCGGTGGCCGGCCGGGGACAGCCTGCCTCGGTCGTCGATCCAATCCTCGCCGTTCGCCGCGAAGCGCTGGTCGTGGGGGATCAGCACCGGCCACAGGCCGGACCGCTCGAACTCGGCCACGCAGCCCAAATAACGCTCGGGCCGGGTCAGCGGCAGGTCGGACACCCACAGCCGGCCGTGCCAGGACCCCGGTGGGAGGGTCTGGACCGGCGGCGCGGGTGTACCGGGGCGGAGCGGTGCGATCGTCATGGACGTCCCCTCGAACTTGTGTTCGGTTGCTGCATGTCGAACAGTAGTTCGAGGGTCCGACAATTTCCAGTACCGCGCCCGCTCATCCGTTCGAGTGAATCGCTAAATCCGCTGGTCAGAGGCTTGCTCGCAACTCCTGTGGCGCAAGTTGTTCCTGTGACGATTCGCTAGGCCGAACGAGGCTCAGAGCGGCCTGAGCAGGTCGTCCGCGTCCACGATGTGGTACGCGTAGCCCTGCTCCGCGAGGAACCGCTGCCGGTGCGCCGCGTACTCCGTGTCCACCGTGTCGCGCGAGACGATCGAGTAGAAGTGCGCCTGCCGCCCGTCGCCCTTCGGGCGCAGCAGCCGCCCGAGGCGCTGGGCCTCCTCCTGGCGCGAGCCGAACGTGCCCGAGATCTGGATCGCCACCGAGGCTTCCGGCAGGTCGATCGAGAAGTTCGCGACCTTCGACACCACCAGCGTCTTGATCTCGCCGCGGCGGAACTTGTCGAACAGCTCCTCGCGCTCCTTGTTGCGGGTCGCGCCCTGGATCACCGGGGCGTCGAGCTCGTCGCCGAGCATCTCCAGCTGGTCGAGGTACGCGCCGATGACCAGCGTCGGCTCGCCCGCGTGCTTGGCCACGATCGACTTGATCACCGGGGTCTTCGTCAACGCCGTCGCCGCCAGCTTGTACCGCTCGTCGGCCTCGGCCGTGGCGTACTCGAGCCTTTCCGCGTCGGTCAGCGTCACGCGGACCTCGGTGCACTCCGCCGGGGCGATCCAGCCCTGCGCCTCGATGTCGCGCCACGGCACGTCGTAGCGCTTCGGGCCGATCAGCGAGAACACGTCGCCCTCGCGGCCGTCCTCGCGCACCAGCGTCGCCGTCAGGCCGAGACGCCGCCGCGACTGCAGGTCCGCCGTCATCCGGAACACCGGCGCCGGCAGCAGGTGGACCTCGTCGTAGACGACCAGGCCCCAGTCGCGGGAGTCGAACAGCTCCAGGTGCCGGTACTCGCCCTTGGTCTTGCGGGTGATCACCTGGTAGGTGGCGATGGTGACCGGCCGGATCTCCTTCTTCTCCCCGGAGTACTCGCCGATCTCCTCCTCGGTCAGCGACGTCCGCGCGATCAGCTCACGCTTCCACTGCCGCCCGGCGACCGTGTTCGTCACCAGGATCAGCGTCGTGGCCTGCGCGCGAGCCATCGCCGCCGCGCCGACCAGCGTCTTCCCCGCGCCACACGGCAGCACGACCACACCGGAGCCGCCCGCCCAGAACGCCTCCGCGGCCATCCGCTGGTAGTCGCGCAGGTGCCAGTCCTGCTCGTCCAGGGCGATCGGGTGGGCTTCGCCGTCGACGTACCCGGCCAGGTCCTCGGCCGGCCAGCCGACCTTCAGCAGCGCCTGCTTCAGCCGCCCGCGCTCGGACGGGTGCACGATGACGGTGTCCTCGTCGATCCGGGCGCCGATCATCGGGCTGATCTTCTTGTTCCGGACGACCTCGGTCAGCACCGCGCGGTCGGTGGTCGACATCACCAGCCCGTGCGCCGGGTGGTTGGCGATCTGCAGCCGCCCGAACCGGCCCATGACGTCGACGACGTCGATCAGCAGCGGCTGCGGCACCGGGAAGCGCGAGTACGTCGTCAGGGCGTCGACGACCTGCTCGGCGTCGTGGCCCGCGGCGCGCGCGTTCCACAAGGCCAGCGGCGTGATCCGGTAGGTGTGCACGTGCTCCGGCGCCCGTTCCAGCTCGGCGAACGGCGCGATCGCGACGCGCGCGTCACCGGCCTGGGGGTGGTCGACCTCCAGGAGCACGGTCTTGTCGGACTGGACGATCAGCGGGCCATCAGTCACAACTACTGTTATACGTGCCTCGCTCCGGTCCGCTCCGCTCGCGGGTCCGCCGGTGGGACGAGGTGCCGAGGGGATCACTGGAGGGCACGTTGACCACACCGCCGTTCGACGGCAACCCGTTCCGGTCGCCGGGCTACCCGCAGCCCGCGCCGATGCCGCCGGTACCGGGGCCGCAGCCGATTCCGCACTGGTTCACCACGAAGGTGCGGATCACGCTGGTCGTGTGCGTCGTCGCCGCGCTGGGCCTGGGCGTGCTGGGCGCGATGGGCATCTACTGGGCCGGCCGCAGCGGCCCGCCGTCGGACGGCGACTGCCTGTACCTGACCCAGGAGACGGCCGGCCGGCTCGCCTACCACCGCGTCGGCTGTGCCGCGAACAACGCGACGTACAAGGTCGAGACCGCCGCCAGCCGGAACTCGACCTGCTCCTCCAACGGCTACGTGCGGTTCCGGACCACGAGCGGCTCCGAGTCCGGGCGGACGCTCTGCCTGGCCCTGAACGTCCGCACCGGCGACTGCCTCCGCGACATCGAAGACGAGGTCGCGATCGCCAAGGTGAACTGCTCCGACCCGGCGGCGACGGACCGCGTCGAGGTCTTCAGCAGGTCTCGCGACGGCAAGGAGTGCGAAGACGCCGACGACATCCGGATCTACTACGGCCCGCCCATGCGGGTCGTGTGCATGCTGCCGCGGGGCGAGAACATCTAGCCCTCAGTACCCGGTCCGATCGGGCAGCAGGCTCTGGACGTCGAGGCGGTTCGCCAGCTGGCCCGAGTTGTGCATCAGGTCGGCCACGCGCTGTAGCCGGATGCCGTTGAGCGACACCGGGTACGAGCCGAGCGAGATCAGCGCCGCGGTGGTCGTGTCGATGTCGGAGAACTTCGGCAGCGCGTCGCGCACGATCGCCGGGTCCGTCGCGCTCTGCTGGGCCGTGCCCAGCGCGGTGCGGAACGCCCGGAGCGTCCGGGGGTTGGCCTGCGCGAACGGCTTCGCCGCCGCGTAGCCCGACAGCGGGAAGTCGAGCGTCGAACCGCGGGCGCCGTCGGCCAGGATGTGCGCGCCGAGGTCCTTCTCGGCGCGGGTGGTGTACGGCTCGATCATCAGCGCGGCGTCGGCGTCGCCGGCCTGCAGCGCCTGCGGCATCCGGTCGAACGGGGTGGGGACGAACTTGATCTTCGCCTGGTCCACGCCCGCGGTGACCAGCACCGATCGCGCGACGAGCGCGCCGACGTCGTCGAGCATGTTCACCGCGATCTTCGGCGACCGCTTGCCCGTCGGCACGGTGTAGTCCGAGTTGGGCAGCGTCACCAGGGCCATCGTGTTCGGGCCGGAGGTGTAGGCCTCGCCCTGCAGCTGCAACGCCGTCCCGCCGGCCGCGGCGCGGAACATCGCGATGTCGGAGGCGAAGGTGACGTCGAGGTCGCCGGCGGCCAGTTTCGCGAGCCCGTCGTCGGCGCCGAGTTCCACCAGCTGGACGTTCAGCCCCGCGGAGCCGAACTTCCCGGCCGCGACGGCGATCCGCAGCGGGGCGGTGTCGATGGCGTTGCCCACACCGACGCGCAGGGTGGTCCGCTCCAGCGGCGGTGGAGGCGCGGGAGTGCCGGAAGAGAACACGTTGCAGCCCGCGGTCGCCAGGAGCGCCGCTACCAGCGGAATCAACCGTCCGCGTCTGATCATGAACCTTCACCTACCGCGAGAATCTGGTTCTCGTGCTGGATCGTATGGTCCGCGCCCCATACGATCGCGGGCAGGGCCGTATCGTGCCAGCGCGGCTTCCGGATCTTCATGGGGCGGGCTACCGTTCAGTAGGTTCGTGTGTCGTTCGATCCGCGGGTTCCCGCCCGCGGCGGAAAAGGAAACCAGGTGACCCGTCGCGACAAGCGTCCCCGCAAGGGCGGCGACGCGGCGGATCCGCGTCCGGCGGGCGGCCGCTGGCGGTTGCGGAACTGGCGTCTCGGCACGAAGCTCTTCGCCGTCCTCCTCATCCCGGCCCTGGCCGTGATCGCGCTCGTCGGCCTGCGGATCAGCTCCGACCTGCGCGACGCCCGGCAGCTGGCCGAGTTCGCCACGCGCGGCCGCGTCGACAGCACGGTCGCCGAAGCCTTGCACGAGCTGCAACGCGAGCGCGACCTCACCGTCCGGTTCGTGGCCCAGAACCGCCAAGGCGACACCGCGGACCTGACCGCCCAGCGCAACCGCGTCGACCAGGCCATCGGCGGGTTCGAGCGCACCCTCGCCGAGAGCAAGGCGCGGCTCGACGCGAACGCCGCGGAAAGCCTGCAGCAGACCGACGACCGGCTGCGCGTGCTCGGTGGCCTGCGGTTTTCCGCGGAACATTCCGCGTTTCCCGCCGACGCCGTGCTGCGCTCCTACAGCGAGCTGATCTCCGGCCTGCTCGACATCAGCGACTCCGCGGCCGCCGACGTCTCCGATTCGGATCTCGCGCGGATGCGGCTGGCGGGCAACGCACTCGCCCGGATCAAGGACCAGATGTCGGTCAAGCGGGCGGTGATGGCCGAGGCGCTCGCGGCGGGCACGCTCAACCGCGACCGCACGCGCGCCCTGCTCGGCGCGGAAGCCGAGCTGGCCGCCGCGCGCAACGACTACCGCACCTTCGCCACCCCCGACCAGCAGCGGATGTTCGACGACACGGTGATCGGCCTGGTCGTCGACATCGGCAACGACATGGTCGAATCCGCGCTCACCCGCACCGAAAACGGCCAGAACCTCTCGGGCCTCGACCCGAACCAGTGGGACACTTCGGCGACGCACACGGTGAACCTCGCCCACCAGGTGCAGCAGGCGCTGCTGGTCCAGTTGCAGGAACGCACGGACAGCCTGGCGGCGCAAGCCCGGACGGCCGCGTTGTGGGACGGCGGTGTCGTCCTCGGCGTCCTGCTCGTCGCGGGGGTGCTGTCGGTGGTCATCGCGCGGTCCCTGTTGCGCCCCTTGCGGATCCTGCGCCGGACGGCGCTGGAAGTGGCCGAGCACCGGCTGCCCGCGGCCGTGCAGAACCTCCTCACCGACCCGGAGCCCGCGCCCGAGAACCTGCGGAAACGGCTCGCCGTCGCGCCCGTGCCGGTGTTCACCCGCGAAGAGCTCGGCCAGGTGGCGCGCGCGTTCGACGCGGTGCACGGCGAGGCGGTGCGGCTCGCCGGCGAGCAGGCCATGCTGCGCGAGAACGTCAACGCGATGTTCGTCAACCTCTCGCAGCGCAGCCAGGACCTCGTCGAACGGCAGTTGTCGGTGCTCGACCGGATGGAGGCCGACGAGCAGGACCCGGACACCCTCGCCGGGTTGTTCGAACTCGACCACCTCGCGACGCGGATGCGGCGCAACAGCGAAAACCTGCTGGTGCTCTCCGGCCAGGACTCCGCGCGGGACGACGCCGGCCCGGTGGCGGCCGACGAGATCATCGGCGCCGCGCTCTCGGAGGTCGAGGACTACCAGCGGATCGAGCTCGGCCCGGCGCCGCAGGTCGCGGTCCGCGGCGAGGCCGTCAACGACCTCGTGCACGTCGTTTCGGAGCTGCTGGAGAACGCGACGCGCTACTCCGCCGACGAGACGGTCACCGTGGCGAGCGCCGAAACCCACGACGGCGACTGGCAGATCGAGATCATCGACCACGGCGCCGGCATGCCGCAGGCGGAGATCGACCGCACCAACGCGCGGCTCGCGCACCCGCCGGACGTCGATGTCGAGGTCTCGCGGCGGATGGGCCTGTTCGTCGTCGCGACGCTGGCCACGCGCCACCACATCGACGTCAGCCTGAGCGCGGGCGCGGACTCCGGGCTGGTCGCGACCGTGCTGGTGCCCGCGGCCCTGATCGTCGAGCTGCCGCCGATGCCGGCACCGCCGCCGCCCGCCGAGCCGTCCGCCGCCCCGGAACCGGAGCTGCTGGCGCCGCTGGCCCCGCTCACGCCGCCGGAGCCCGAACCCGAGCCGGAGCCGGAAGAGCTGACGCCGCCGTCGATCGAGGCGGGGCCGCCGCGCCGGGCCCCGGTGGTGGCCCGCGACCACGCCCCGGAGTGGCCGACCGTGGACGAAGAGGCGCACCTGGACCTCGACGCCCCGACCGAGCGGATGCCCGCTTACCGCGACGTCCTGTCCCGCTGGTTCGACGCCTCCGCCGCACCCGAACAGCCGCGGAAGCCGGCGGAGCCGCGTCCGGTCGCCGAAGAGCCGCGGCCGGTCGAACCCCAGCCACGGCACGCGCTCACCACCACGTGGCCGCCGGCCCGCGAGCCGCAACCGGCGCCCGCACCGCCACTGCCACCTGCACCGCCACCGCCGGCGCTCGCACCGCCGCCACCGGTCCCGGTGGCCGCACCGCCACCGGCCCCGGTGGCCGTCACGCCCGTGCGCACCCCGGACGACGAAGACACCGAACCGCGGCTGACACCGGTCGCGCCGCCCGCCGCGATCGAGCCCTCGTACGAATGGCCCACCCCGGCCGAACTGGAGCAGGAGGACGGCGCGGAGGACACCTGGCCGTTCCTGCAGCCGCTGGATTCCGCGGCCGGCCCGGGAGCGGTGCCGGAGCAGCGGCCGATACTCTCTCTTTCCCCGGAAGCGGTACGCGAGCGGATGACGAGCCTTCAAGGCGGCTTCCGGCGAGGGCGGCACGCGAGGGGAGACGACACCCGGAACCAGTGAAACGGATGAGGCATGAGCTCGAAGACGCCCCTGCTGGAAGTGATCGCGCTGGACGCGGCGGATGCCGAAGGCGCGCAGGCGGGCGGGGCCGACCGCCTCGAGCTGGTTGCGGACATGGCGCAGGACGGCCTGACGCCGTCGCTCGAAACGCTGCGTGACGTGCTCTCGGCGACCGACCTCCCGGTGCGGGTGATGCTGCGGGACAACGGTTCCTTCGCCATCGGCGATCTGGAAGGGCTGCGCGCGGACACCGCCCGGCTGATCGACGCGGGCGCGCGGGAGTTCGTCTTCGGCTTCCTCACCGTCGACAGCGAAATCGACCTCGACGCCTGCGAGGCGCTGATCAAGGAGGTCGACGGCCTGCCCTGGACGTTCCACCGCGCCATCGACCGCACGCGCGATCCCTTGCGCGCGTACGACCAGCTGGCCTCGCTCGGCTGTGACACCGTGCTCGCCGCCGGTCACCCGAACGGCGTGGCGAGCGGCCTTTCGGTGCTGCAGCGGCTCGCGCAGCGCGACGGCGGGCCGGAACTGCTCGTCGGCGGCGGCCTGCGCGCCCAGCAGGTGCACCTCCTGCGCGCGGGTGGCGTCCGGGGATTCCACGTCGGCAGCGCGGTGCGGCCCGGCGGCTGGCAGTCATCCGTGGACGCCGGAACCGTGCGCACCTGGGTCGACCTCGTCAAATCCTGATCGACTACGCGCCTTTCACGAAGGATCGGCGGAGCGGAAACGATTTCTGCCGATGTTTTCGCGTGCCGGTGACAATCGTGACCTGGCTCGTGAAATTGCATCCGCCGTGTGCAGTGTCGCGCGCTGGGCTGCGCGTGCGGTTGCACGGGCGGTTTCAGGTTTGACCTGGTTGGTGGCTGATTTTCCGACGATCGGCTGGCTACGGTTGTCCCGCATTTCGCGATCCGGCCGATCTTCAGGAATCGATCTGCACAGTGCGGGAGGCGGCGCCGTGTGCGCGCGTATTCAGTTCGAGAACTCGTTGCGTGGACAGCAGGAAACCAGGACGCCGGCCATCAGGTGGATATCTACCACCTGGGGCAGGCTGATTCCCCGCGGCTATCGCCCGAGTGCCGCAGCGGCAAGCCGGAGGGCCGAATCGTGACCGGCGCGATACCGCGTCAACGCGGAACCGAAACCGCCGAAGACGATTTCGCGAAACTGGGGCTCGGCGGCTCCCTCGCCCTGACCGGGCTGCTGGCCGTCGTCAAGATCGCGGAAACCGCCACGGGTGTGGTGCTGACCGCCACCGGGGTGCTGCCCGGTGCCACTCCCTCGAAGGAGCGGGCTCCGGCCTGGCCCGGCGGGGAATGAGCGGAGCTGCCCGATCGGCAGCTCTCTACGGACGGAGGGCTGCCATGACCGGCAGTGACGAGCGGGACGGCTTCAGCGGCGCACGCGTGGGTCTCGCCGACGTGCAACGGCTCGAGGACACCATCGCGCGGCTTCGGGCGCAGGACTACCGCTACGGCGGCGGTGCTTGTGGCGAAGCCGTCGCGGAGGTGCTGCCCCACGCCGTCGGACTGCTGGGTGGCACCGTGCGCGGCAAGGTCCGGCCGCGGCTCTGCACCGCCGTCGCCGACCTGTACAACCTCGCCGGCTGGACCAGTTTCGACGACGACCGCCCCGAGGCCGCGCTGGAATCGTTCGCGCAGGCGATGGAACTGGCTGTCGAAGCGGGCAACGACGACCTCCAGGCCAACATCCGGTACCGCGCCGGGCGGCTGCTGCTGCACTACGACGCCGTCGATCCGGCGCTGGCGGAGTTCGCGCGGGGCCGGGAGGCGGCGCTGCGGGCGCGCTCGCGGCTGGCCCAGGCGATCCTTTCGGCCAACCAGGCGTGGGCGCACGCCAAGAAGGCGGACGTCGTCGCCGCGGTGGCGTGCCTGCACCGGGCCCGCACCGAGTTCGCCGACGCCGCCGGCGTGGCACCGTCGCCGTGGGCGGCCTTCTTCGGCCCCACCGACCTGGCGGCGATGGTCGGCACGGTGCACGGCGAACTGGCCCAGGTCGTCGACGTCCGGCACGGCCGCGAGGGCATCCCCGCGCTCGTCGACGCGATCGCCGGCTACGGCCCGGAGATGGCCCGCAGCCGGTCCTTGACGGTGATCTGGCTGGCCACCGTGCACGCGCTGGGCGGCGATCTCGACGTCGCCACCGAAGCCGGCCGGGAGGCGATCGAGCTGGCCGGCGTCCTGCGCTCGCCCCGGACCCGGCAGCGGCTGCGGACGTTGTCGGCCGCGGCCCGCCGCCACCGGCGCGACCCGCGCGCCCGGGAGATCATCGAACGCATCGAAATGGTCGGGCAATCCGGACAATAATCGGTTTACCATGGGAAGGTAAACCTCTCGGAAAATGAAAATGGGATCCGTCGAAGCCCAGACAAAAGTAGGTTCCTCGGCGTGATCACGTCTTCTTATGCTGCTCGGCAACCTGCAGTGAACATTCCGCGCAGGCCCGGTCCCCACCGCCGAGAGGAAATTCCCCCATGCGCTTGCGCAAGCTCGTCGCGGCCGCTGTGCCGCTGCCTGCGTTGCTCGGCCTCGCCGTGGCCGTCCCGGCCGCCGCCGCGCCGGAACCCCTGGTCACGCTGGCCGACAATGCCGCGCCGCTGATCAACAGCGCCCGCACCGGCGACGTCGCGGCCGACCGGCCGATCGCCGCCGCGCTCTCGCTGAAACTGCACAACCAGCAGGCGCTCGAAAAGTTCCTCGCCGACGTGCAAAATCCCGCTTCGCCGCAATACCACCGGTTTCTGACCCCGGCGCAGTTCAATGCCAGGTTCGGCCCGACCCAGGCAGACGTTGACAAGGCCGTCTCATTTCTCGAGAAAGCGGGGCTGTCCGGGATCGAGGTTTCCGGCAACCGGCAGGCGATCACGTTCACCGGCTCGGCGGCGCAGCTCGAGTCGGCGTTCCGGACCCGGATCGGGACCTACCGCGACCAGGCTTCCGGGCGGGACTTCTTCGCCAACGACGCCGTCCCGGCCGTGCCGGCGAGCGTCTCGGACGTCGTGGGCGGGGTCATCGGCCTCGACGACCACGCGGTGCGGACGCACGCGTCGAAGCCGCTGGCGCAGCCCAACGTCGTCAAGTCCGTCACCCCGCCGGTGCTCAAGACCGCGTACGGCACCAGTGGCCTGTCGGCGACCGGCAGCGGTGTCAACGTCGGGTTCGTGGAGTTCGACGGCTACCAGAAGTCCAACATCACCAAGTACGACAGCACATACGGCCTTTCCGCGGGCTCGGTGACGACGGTCGGCGTCAGCGGCGCGAACTACGACTCGTCGCCGGGTGACGGCCAGATCGAGGTCGAGCTCGACATCGAGGTCGTGCACGCGCTCGCGGCGGCGGCCAACGACTACGTCTACGAGGCACCGAACTCGAGCGCGGGCGAACTCGCGATGTACCAGAAGATCGCGTCCGACGCGAAGGTCAACGTCGTCTCGATCTCTTGGGGCGCTTGCGAATCCGCGGAAGGTTCGAGCGCGGCGAAGAGCGTCAGCAGCGCGATCGCGACCGGCACGGCGGAGGGCATTTCCTACTTCGCAGCGGCGGGCGACGACGGCACGACCGACTGCTACCGCCAGACGGGTTCGGCGGCGAAGGGCGTCGACTTCCCGGCGTCGAGCCCGAACGTGTCGGGCGTCGGCGGCACGAAGCTGAGCGTGACCTCGTCCAACGGCTACAGCAGCGAAGTGACCTGGAACGACGGCAACAGCGGCGGTTCGACCGGCGGCGGCATCTCGACGGTGTTCACGGCGCCGTCGTGGCAGTCGTCGCAGAGCACGACGTACCGCAAGGTGCCGGACGTGTCGGCGGACGCCTCCCCGACGTCGGGGTACTACATCTACAGCGCGGGCAGCTGGGGAACGGTCGGCGGCACGTCGGGCGCGGCCCCGCTGTGGGCGGCCTTCGCGGCGCTGCAGAACCAGGTGCACGGCGGCGGCCTGGGCAACCTGAACCCGAAGTTCTACTCGATCGGCAACGGGTCGTCGTACGGCACCGGTTTCCACGACGTGACCTCGGGCAACAACACCCTCCACGGCACGACGGGTTTCAGTGCGGGGACGGGGTACGACCAGGTGACGGGCTGGGGTTCCTTCAAGGGCACCGGGCTGTCCGGCCTGATCGGCTGAGCAAGTGAGTGACCGGGAGCCGGGGCTGTCGCGAGTTTGCGACGGCCCCGGTTTCCCGGTTTTGTCGGTGGCCGATGACACAATGTGTGCATGGCAACACTGGTAGCGACACCGAGGTCCCGCGCGCTGGGCTTCGGGATCCGCGCGGCGAGGAAGGCGCGCAACCTCGGCGTGCGCGAACTGGCGCGGCTGGCGGGGGTGGTGGCGCAGGATCTCTCGCACTGGGAGAGCGGCACGCGGGTGCCCAAGATCGAGCAGGTGGCGCTGCTGCTCGGGGCGCTGCGGGTGGAGCCCGCGGAGCGGAAACGGTTGCTGGAGCTGGCGAGGAACGCCCGCGAGCCCAACTGGCTCGAGCACAGCATTCCCGGGATCTCGCCGCGGCTTTCGGCCTTCATCGAGTACGAGCGCACCGCCTCGGCGATCTTCGCCTGGGAACCGCTGCTGATCCCCGGGCTGTTGCAGACCCCGGAATACGTGCGGACGATCCTCGCGGCCGCCGGGCGGTCGCGGGCCGAGGAAGAGCTGCGGATCAAGGTGCGCCTGATGCGGCAGGAGGTGCTGACCGGCCGAGATCCGTCGCCTTACACCGCGCTCCTCGCCGAGACCGCGCTGAGGCAGCGGCGCGGCGGGGCCGAGATCATGGCCCCGCAGCTCAGGCACCTTGCCGAGCTGGCGCAGCGGCGGAACGTGAGTTTGCGGGTCCTGCCGGACAACGAGGACTTCCACCCGGGCCTCAACGGTTCCTTCGTCATCTTCGACTACGCCGACCTTCCGCCGATCGTCTTCCTGGAGCAGTACCGCGGCAGTGCTTACCTCTACGATGAGCAGCAGGTGGCCGATTACCGGGCGGCCCAGCGGGCGATGGCGGCACTGGCCCTGAGCGAGCAGGAATCCTGCGCGCTCATCCGGGAGGTGATCGCCGACTTGGAGGCGTGATGTGGCGTAAGTCCAGTTATAGCGGGACCGAAGAGAACTGCGTCGAGGTCAAGCTCGGTCCGGTGTCGCAGATCCGGGACACCAAGGACCGCTCGGGTGGCACGCTCACCGTCGGTTCGGCCGCTTGGGGGGCTTTTCTTCGCAAGGCTAAGCGTTAACCTGGGCGCATGATCAAGCGCACGGTGCTGGACGCCACCCGCGAACTCCTCCGCGAACTCGGCCTCACCACGGTGTTCGGCAATCCCGGCACCACCGAAGTGCCGTTCCTCACCGACTGGCCCGACGACTTCGACTACGTCCTGGGCCTGCAGGAGTCCGCCGTCGTGGCGATGGCCGATGCCTACGCGCAGGCCACCCGGCAAGCCGTGCTCGTCAACCTGCACTCCGCCGGCGGGGTCGGGCACGGGCTCGGCAGCCTGTTCAACGCCTACCGCAACCGGACGCCGTTGATCGTCGTCGCCGGGCAGCAGATCCGGTCGCTCATCCCGCACGAACCCTTCCTCGGCGCGATGGAAGCGCCCGAGTTCCCGAAGCCGTACGTGAAGTGGTCGATCGAGCCCGCCTCGGCCGAGGACGTCCCGGCC
Source organism: Amycolatopsis sp. CA-126428 (assembly GCF_002904335.1). Classification (GTDB taxonomy): domain Bacteria; phylum Actinomycetota; class Actinomycetes; order Mycobacteriales; family Pseudonocardiaceae; genus Amycolatopsis. The sequence goes on from NZ_PPHF01000021.1 coordinate 51,790, forward strand.
GCGCTGGCGCGGGCCTACCACGTCGCCACGCAGGCGCCGTCCGGTCCGGTTTTCGTGTCCGTGCCCGCCGATGACTGGGCTGTCACCACCGAACGGCCCATCGTCTCGCGTCCCCGGATCCGCGGCTTCGCGCCCGATCCCGAGGCCGTCGACGAGCTCAACACCGCTCTGGAAGCCGCCGAACGGCCGGCGATCGTCGTCGGGGGAGCCGTCGACCAGGACGCGGCCGTCGTCGAAACCGTCGCGCTCGCCGAACGGCTCAACGCCGCCGTGTGGGTCGCGCCGATGTCGTTCCGCTGCTCGTTCCCCGAGGACCACCCGCTGTTCCAAGGGTTCCTCGACCCCGAACGCGGTGCGGTCGCGGACACGCTGGCGCCGTACGACCTCGTCGTCGTGCTCGGGGCGCCCGCCTTCACCTACCACGTCGACCGCGGGCGCGGGGAAGCTCCGCTGCCGCCGCTGTTCATCGTCAGCGACGACGAGCAGGTCCTCGCGCGCGCCTTCGAAGGCACCGGTATCCGGGCCACGCCGAAGCTGGGCATCCGTGCGCTGCTCAACGTCGTCGAGCGCAGCACGCGGCCCGCACCGGCGCCGCGGCGGCGTCCCGCCAAACCGGCCGGCGACGCGCTGACCGGCGAACTCGTCTACTCGACGCTCGCGGACCTGTTGCCGGACAACGCCTTGGTCGTCGAAGAGGCGCCCAGCCACCGCGGGATCCTGCACGACCACCTGCCGATCACGGCCACCGACACCGGCTTCCTGACCATGGCCAGCGGCACGCTCGGCTACGGCGTCCCGGGTGTGGTCGGCGCGGCGCTCGCCCGCCCGGACCGCAAGGTGGTCGGCGTGATCGGCGACGGTTCGAGCATGTACGGCATCCAGGCCCTCTGGACGGCGGCGCGCGAAGAACTGCCCGTGACGTTCGTGATCCTGGACAATTCCGAGTACGCGGCGGTCCGCATCCTGGGCGACGCGATCGGCGGCGCGAAGCTGCCGGGCACCGAACTGGGCGGCATCGGGTTCGCGGCGCTGGCGGAGAGCATGGGCTGCCACGGCGTGACGATCACCGAGCCGGCCGAGCTGGTCCCCGGCCTCACGGCGGCGCTAGCAGACCCGCGCCCGACGCTGGTCCACGTCCGGGTCGCCCCATCGTCCAAGTCGCTGTACTGACGCCTCGTGAGTGGTAAAGCGGGTTCTAACCCGCTTTACCACTCACGACGGGCCGCGGCAGGGGCTAACGCTGGCTGCGGGTCTTGGTCTTCGTCATGTTCGGTGCCTGCTCGGCCAGCTCCCACTCCGCGGCGTCGGACGCGGCCGTGGCGGCCTCCGCCGGCGTGCCGCCCTGCAGCAGCCGGGCCACTTCGCCGCGCAGGGTCACGAACTCCGCCGATTCACGCGTGGTGATCTGGTCCCGCGCAGCGGGCAGGCCCACCGGCAGGTCCGCCACGATCGACGCCGGTGACTTCGACAGCACCAGCACGCGGTCGGACAGGTACACGCTCTCGTCGATGTCGTGGGTGACGACCAGGACCGTGCTGCCCTGCTCGCGCTGCACGCGCCGGGTCAGGTCCTCGAGCTCGAAGCGCGTCTGGGCGTCGACCGAGGCGAACGGCTCGTCCATCAGCAGCAGCGCCGGGCGGCTCGCCAGCGCGCGGGCGATCGACACCCGCTGCTGCATGCCGCCGGACAGCTGCCACGGGTACTTGCCGCCGACGCCCGACAGGCCGACCTGCTCGAGCGCCTCGGCCGCCCGTTCCCGGCGTTCCGCGCGGGAGATCGGGCGCCACCGCAACGGGAACTCGACGTTCTTCTGCACCGAAAGCCAGGGGAACAGCGACCGGCTGTAGTCCTGGAACACCACGGCCAGGTCGTCCGGGACCCCGGAGACGCGGTCACCGTGCAGATTGACCGTGCCGTCGGTCGGCGGGGTCAGCCCGGCGATGCAGCGCAGCAGCGTCGACTTCCCGCAGCCGGACGGGCCGACGATGCTGGCCAGCTGCCCGGCTTCGACGGTGAACGAAAGGTTGTTCACCGCGGTGTGCGCCTTGGCGCCACTGCCGTAGGTGTGACTGAGGCCGGAAACTTCGAGCATGGTGGACATGGGAGAGGCCTTTCCAGCGTCAGTCGCGGCCGAGACGGGCCGGCTGCCAGGCCAGCACCCGCCGTTCCGCGGCCAGGAAGATCGTGTTGAAGACGTAGCCGAGGATGCCCAGCAGCACCAGCCACGACCACATGGTCGGGAAGTCGAAGTCCTGCTGGGCGTTCAGCAGCGACCGGCCGATGCCGTTGTAGGCGCCGACGAGCTCGGAGACGACCATCAGCAGCAGCGAAATCGACAGGCTGACCCGCAGCCCGGCGAAGATCTTCGGGGCCGCCGCGGGCAGGACGACCATGCCGAGCCAGTACCCCTTGGGTGTGCGGAACGACCGCGCCGTCTCCACCTTCACCTGGTCGACCGAGCGGACGCCGTCGACGGTGTTGAGCAGCACCGGCCACACCGCACCGAAGATGATCGACCCGATCTGCATGCCCGAGCTCAGCCCGAACAGCACCCCGAACACCGGGATCAGGGTGGGCGGCGGGATCGAGCGGAAGAACGCGAACAGCGGGCCGGCATAGTCCATCGCCGTCGCCGACCGGCCGAGCAGCACGCCGAGGACGATGCCGACGACCGCGGCCAGCGCCCAGCCACCGAGCGTCCGGCCGAGGCTGGGGAACACGTTGTCGAACACGGCGTCGGTGAGGAACAGGTGCGACGCCGGCCCGGTGAACCACAGCTTGGCGGCGGTGCCCGCGATCTTCGACGGCGGCGGGAAGAACGTGCTGCCGCCGGCCCGGGCGGCGAATTCCCACACGACCACCAGGAGCGCGAACAGCAGCCAGTTGCGCAGGACCGTGGCGGCACCGCGCGCGGCGCGCCGGCCCACCCGGCCCGAAAGGGTTGCCGCCGTCACGCGATCGCCTCCCGGTCCACCGAGCTCCACTTGAACAGCCGCTTGCCGAGCTGTTCGAGCCCTTCGTTGATCAGGTAGCCCAGCACCCCGGCGACCACCGTGCCGGCCAGGACCAGGTCGAACCGGACCGAACCGGTGCTGGCGACGATGATGAAGCTGCCCAGCCCGAGCTGGGAACCGGCCAGGAACTCCACGCTGACGACGGCGATCAGCGAGATCGTCGCCGACAGCCGGAGGCCGGTGAAGACGAACGGCGCGGTCTGCGGCAGCGCGACCGACGTCAGGATGCGGAACCGGCTGGTCCCGCACGCGCGGGCGGTCTCCATCAGCACCGGGTCGATTTCGCCCATGCCGTAGATCGTGTTGAACATGATCGGCCACAGCGACGCGTAGACCGCGAGGGTGATCTTCGCTTCGGGACCGGAGCCGATCACCAGCAGCACCAGGGGAACCAGCGCGGTGATCGGGATCGGCCGGAGGAACTCCACGATCGCCGCGGTGGCCGTGCGCAACGCCGGGACGCTGCCCAGCAGCAGCCCGGCGGGTACGCCGACCGCGATCGCGACGGCGATGGCGATCAGCCAGGCCAGCATGGTCGCGACGATGTCCCGGATGAACTCGGGGTCGCCCAGCAGGTCCCCGACGGTGCGCAGCACGACGCTGGGCGGCGGGGTGAACGTCCGATCGACCAAGCCGACCTGGACGAGGACCTCCCAGAGCAGGAGGAAACCGACCAGGCCGGCCAGGCCGCGAAGCAGCTTCTTCACGTCAGCTGGTCGCCTGCGGGGCGATCATCGGCGCGGCGTCGACCTTGCTGGTGATGACACCCATCTGCAGCAGCAGATCGGGCACCCGCTGCAGGCGCCGGGCGTCCAGGACGGAGCCGTAGCCGGGCAGGGTGAGCAGCTTGGCCGTGTCTTCGTCGATCTTCGCGTACTTGACCAGCAGCGGTTCGACCTTCGAGCGGTCGTTGATCGCGTCGCTGGTGGCCTTCTTCATCGCCCGCTGGAAGGCCGCGAGGGTCTTCGGGTTGCCCTGCACCCACTTCGTCATCGAGCCGTAGCCGGTCAGGGGGAAGTCCTGGCTGGCGCCGGTGTTGATGTCGATGACCGGCGTCGCGCCGACGGTCTTCGCCGCCTGCGTGAGCATCGGCTCCGGCATGTAGGCCGCGTCCACCTGGTTGTCCTTCAGCGCCGCCGCCATGTTCGGCAGCGCGACCAGGGTCCACTGGACCCCGGTGAAGTCGACGCCGTGGTCCTTCATGACGGACTTGGTGAGGATGTCGGACGCGGTGTTCTTGGCCGTGATCGCGATCCGGCGGCCCTTGAGGTCGTTGACCGTCTTCACCGGCGAGTTCGGCACCGTGACGATGGCGTTGCTCTTCGCGTTCACCGACGTGCCGTCGGCGACCAGCTGGATGTCCGTGTCCTTGCTCTTGGCGATGAAGAACGGCGTGTACGTCGAGAGGGCGATGTCGACCTCGCCGGCGATCGCCTTCTGCATCGACTCTTGTCCGCTCTTGGCCACGACCTGCTCGACCTCGAGACCCTCGGCCTTGAAGTAGCCGCCGTCCTGGGCCAGCCAGAAGGGGCCGAGGTCGGTGGTCGGCATGATCGAGACCTTGATCTTCGACTTCTCCAGGCCGCCCCCGCTCGACGAGGCGTTCGAGCTGTCCGAGCCGAGCGCACTGCAGCCGGTGAGGGCCGTGGCGGCTGCGACGGTGAGGGCGAGCCCGAGCGCGGCGCGGCGAGTGCGAACCCGGCCACTGCTCATGGCGTTTCCAAGCAAGGCCTGCTCCTTGAAGAAAGTGACGGTTGGGGAACCGATTTAGGTGGAAGTGCGTGACTCATTCCCGGGAGCCACGCGGGCCACTGTAGAGAACGTGACAGCTTGCTCACAATGGGTGGAATCACTACCGAACCGAGTGGCGCACGTCACTCTTTAGGCCTCTGGTCTAGACCCACTGCTCCACTCGCCGTAGCTGTTCACCCAGCGTAGGGTGAGGTTCCTGAATTCAGGACGGCTGCTGTGCGTCGACTGAGCGAACGCTGTGCAAGATTGAGTGGGTCCTGTCGGGAGGGTTACATCTTCCCTTGCCGTTCGCTACCCTCTGCACCTGCGGGGAGGTATCAACCTCCGATGTAGTGAGAGAGAGTGCCTGGATGGCCGATCAAGAAGTCCCACTTCGGTGTACCAGCACACACTGTGCTTTTCCTGAGAGAATCTTCCCCGCGAAGACCACTGCCTGGCCGGGCACAACCGCCGCGCCGGTGGGTTAGGCCGACCAACAGACCGATGCAGGACCAGCGCAGGGACCGACCGTGATGCTCGAGCTGAACCGATTCCGTCCGGCTGGACGGGGTTCAGGAACCCCCAGTACCGATACTGGAGACGATCTTTTCACCCGTACGGGTAGCGTCTTGCGCTGGGCTCCTACCGATGGGCCGGAGCGCCGGAACGCCGGGAGCGTGCAGACGAGTGGCTGAGGAGAACGCGATGCGCCCTGGCGGGCGCTGGACCGACCAGGGTTTCCCGAGCACGAACGATGATGGTGGAGCGGCGGTGCCGAACGAAGACGCCGCAGGGGTGGGAGGGGCCCCTGCGCAGTCGCCCGGAGCGGATCCGGGCCGGAAGGCCGGGCTGTTCGCCGGCATGCGTGACTGGCGGCTGCGGTCCAAGCTGGCCGCGGTCCTGATCATCCCGACCCTCACCGCGCTCGCACTGGGTGCGGTGCGCGTGATCGACGACGCCCGCGAGGCGGCCGAGTTCCAGCGCACCGCCGACCAGGTGGCGTTCGCCGTCAAGGTCACCACAGTGGTGCACGAGCTGCAGAACGAACGCTCGCTGTCCGTGGCGCGGATCGCTTCGCAGAACCAGCTGCTGCAGACCGGGCTCGACTCGCAGATCGCCAAGGTGGACCGCGAGGTCCAGGACCTGCGCGGCGCGGCCGGCACCCTCAACTACGACGACCAGGCGACCAAGGACCGCTACACCCGCGGTCTCCAGCGCCTCGACGCCCTGCGCCCGCTGCGGGCGGCGTTCAACACCTCGAACAGCCTGCCCGACATCACGGTGCTCACCGCCTACTCGGGCGTCATCGACTCGCTCATCGAGCTCGGCCGCGAGGTGACCACCGCGGTCACCGACCGGGACGTGCTGCGCCTGGGCACGAGCACGCAGGCGGTCAGCGAGGCGAAGGAGTTCACCACCCGCTCCGACGCCGAGCTGCAGATCGCCGCGTTCCGCGGCAACTTCCCCGGCGACCTGCTGGACCAGACGCGCGCGTCGGCGTCCAGCGCGGACGCCTCCGTCGCGTCCTTCCTCGCGAACGCGGACGACGACCAGCGCCAGCTCTACAACGACACGTACTCCGGCCCGGAGGTCGACGACCGGCGCCGGATCCAGACCTCGGCGTTCTCCTTCGCCCAGCTGGGTGACCCGCCGAACATCGACACCACGGCGCTCAGCAAGGACAGCACCGTGTCGGCCGACAAGCTGCACGCGGTCGAGTCGAACCTGCTCGCCCAGCTCAAGACGCGCGCCGACGACCTCGCCACGCAGAAGGTCAACTCGGCGTGGGTCGGCGGTGCCGTGGTCCTCGCGGCCCTGGCGCTCGCGGTCGCGCTGATGCTCCTCGTCGCCCGCCTGATGCTGCGCCCGCTGCGGGTGCTGCGGAAGAGCGCGCTGGACATCGCCTACACCCGGCTGCCCGAGACCGTGCAGGGGATCCTGGACGACCCGGATCCCGTCGGCGCCTCGAAGCGAGCCGTCCAGCCGGTGCCCGTCAACACCCGCGACGAGATCGGCGAGGTCGCGCGGTCGTTCGACATCGTCCACGAACAGGCCGTCAAGATGGCCGCCGAGCAGGCCCTCCTGCGGGAGAACGTCAACGGCATCTTCGTGAACCTCTCCCGGCGGTCGCAGCGGCTGGTGGAACGCCAGCTCGGCGTCATCGACCGCCTCGAGGCCGACGAGCAGGACCCGGACCACTTGGCCAGCCTGTTCGAGCTCGACCACCTCGCGACGCGGCTGCGGCGCAACGGTGAGTCCCTGCTGGTGCTCTCCGGCGCCGGCCTGGCCAAGTCGGTGCCCAAGCCGGTGCCCGCCGCCGACGTCATCGGCGCCGCGGTGTCGGAGATCGAGCAGTACGCCCGGATCGAGGTCGGCATCGTGCCCGACGTCGCGGTCCAGGGCCTGGCGATCCACGACCTCGTGCACGTCCTCGCCGAGCTGCTCGACAACGCGACCTACTTCTCCGAGCCGGAGACGAAGGTCATCGTGCGGGCCGTGGTGACCCGGCGCAAGGCGCTGGCCATCCAGGTCACCGACCACGGCGTCGGCATGAGCGAGGAGCGGCTGGCCGAGGTCAACGCGCGCCTGGCCGACCCGCCGGACCTGGACGTGTCGGTGACCCGGCGAATGGGTCTGTACGTGGTTTCGCGGCTGGCCAAGCGCCACGGCATCGAGGTCCGGCTGCGCGAGAACGAGGACATCGAGGGTGGCGTGATCGCCCGGGTCGTCGTCCCGGCCGAGCTGCTGACCCAGCTCCGCCCGGGCATGCAGCGGCAGACCCCGCCGCCGGCGAACCGCTCCGAGACGTCGATGTCGATGCCGAGCATCCCGATCCCGGCCGCGCGCTCGGACTTCGACCAGACGCAGTCGTTCGCGCAGACCCCACCGCCGCCGTCGGCACCACCGCCACCGCCCCCGGTGCACGAGCCGGTGCCGAACCAGGGCGGCCTGGTGCCGCTCGACCAGCCGATCAGCCTGGACGACCTGGTCAGCGGCGGCCGTGCGGCGGGCCCGTTCCTGTCGCCGGACCTGCCGAAGCCCGAGACGCCGGCCTGGCCGACGGCCGAGGACCTGGCGCCACTGGCACCTTCGTCGAACGGCGACGGGGCGAGCTCGCGGGCCGCGGACACGCAGTTCGCGCCGCTGGTCCTGCCCAAGCGCGAGCCGAAGTTCGTGCCGCCGGAGGAGCCGCCCCCGCCGCCACCGCCCGTGCACGAGGTCGGTTCGTCGGCGCTCGAGGACGATGTACCCACCCGGCGGTTGCCGATCTACCAGTCGGTGCTGTCACGCTGGTTCAGTGAAGGTGACGACGCGGCAGCCGACCCGGTGCCGGCGCAGAGCGAGGGCGAAGACCCCAACCTGCCGCCGCTCACCGGTACCGACGAGCCGCTCGCGCCGCCGGCGCCCGCTGCGCACGTCCACGCCGAGCCGTCCCACGCTGAGCCGTCCCGTGACGAGCTCCAGCCGACCGCGGCGACCCGGCACCCACTCCTCCCGGCCGACGACGGCTGGCACAGCGCCTCCGACGACGGCTGGCAGGCGGCGCAGTCGCTGCTCGAGTCCAAGAACGAGGAGATCACCCCGGCCGGGCTGCCGAAACGCGTCCCGAACGCCTACCTGGTGCCGGGGTCGATCAACAGTCCTTCGGCCGACGCCCCGCCGCAGAACAGCTTCGCGGACAACACCGCGGGCATGCCCGGAACGGGTGCGATCACCCGCTCGGCGTCCGCGGCGCGGAGCCGGATGGCAAGCTTCCAACGGGGCTACACCTCGGGACGGCACGCCTTGAAGGAACTTCCGGCCGAAGAACAGCTGCAAGGCAGCAGGGTTCCGGGGCGTGGCAACACCACAGACAGCAGTGAGGAGTGAAAGTGACACGGGCGGGTGCAATGCAGCCGGGTGGCTCCGCGCAGCCGAACGGCCAGGCGCATGCCAAGGCGAACAATGCCGGCAGCTTCGCTTGGCTGATCACGGATTTCGTGCACCGGGTGCCCGGCGCGGCCCACGCGGTCGTGGTGTCGGCCGACGGCCTGCTCCTGGCGGCCTCGCGAGGTCTGCCGAAGGACCGGGCGGACCAGCTGGCCGCGGTGGCGTCGGGGCTGACCAGCCTCGCGCGCGGTGCGGCCAAGGTGTTCGAGGGCGGCACGGTGGCGCAGACCGTGGTCGAGATGGCCAACGGTTTCCTCTTCCTCATGTCGGTTTCCGACGGTTCGTGTCTGGCGGTGCTGGGATCGCCGGAAAGTGACATCGGCCTGGTCGTCTACGAGATGACCTTGCTGGTGGAGCGGGTCGGCCAGCAGCTGACTCCGGAGATGCGGGCGCAACTGCAGGGTTCGGCAGTTCGCCGCTGAGGACCTGGGAACCGAGGAGAGAGCCGTGGACGACGGGCGCTTGAGGGGTGAAGGGCGGCTCGGTGACGACTTCTCCGGCGGGTGGTCCGACCAATCGGACGACGGCCGGGAGGACTGGCAGTCGTTCCGGGACCGCGTCGACCGCGAGTGGCGCGCGCGGCGGGTGCAGGCCTCCGACAGCGACCCCGTGCGGGAGCCGCCGAACTGGCTGACCGACAGCAATGCCGGGCAGGAACCGATCCGGCCGATCGCCGGGGGTACCGAGTACCGCGACCGCCTCCTCGGCGGTCCGGGCGCGGAGCTGTTCGGCGGTTCGAGCGGGCCGCTGTACGACGCGCACGAGTTCGCCGCGTACAGCGCCGAGCGGGACTTCTCGTCGGGGCCGGACTCCGGGGAGCTGGCCGCGGCGCTGCCGCGGCAGGCCCACCAGGAGTACGTCGACGAGCCGCCGGCGACGGAGATGGAGACTTCGGGCCTGGTCCGGCCGTACTTCCGGACCCGGGGCCGGACGAAGGCGACGCTCGACCTGGCCATCGAGGCGTTGATTTCGACCAGCGAACAGGGCCGGATGCTCGACCGGGTCCGGGTGCCCGAGCACCGGTCGATCTGTGACCTGTGCCTCGACACCAGGTCGGTGGCCGAAGTGGCGGCGCTGCTGCGCCTGCCGCTCGGCGTGGTGCGCGTGTTGATTGGTGACGTGGCGGGCCTCGGGCTGGTGCTGGTGCACTCCAGCAGCCCGACCGTGGGCGACCGCCCGAGTATCGAGTTCATGGAAAGGGTGCTCAGTGGGCTTCGGAGAATTTGACTCCGACGCGAACGCGCCGCAGGTGACGGGTCCGACCTCGTCGGCCAAGATCGTGGTCGCCGGCGGGTTCGGTTCGGGGAAGACGACCATGGTCGGGGCGATCTCGGAGATCGACCCGTTGACCACCGAGGCCATGATGACCGAGGCGAGCGTCGGCCACGACGACACCACGGCCACGCCGAACAAGACGACCACCACCGTGGCGATGGACTTCGGGCGCATCTCGCTGGACTCGGACCTGGTGCTGTACGTGTTCGGTACCCCGGGTCAGCACCGGTTCTGGTTCATGTGGGACGACCTCGCGGTCGGTGCCATCGGCGCGGTCGTGCTGGTCGACACGCGGCGGCTGGCCGACGCGTTCCCGTCGATCGACTTCTTCGAGAACCGGAAGCTGCCCTACGTCGTGGCCATCAACTGCTTCGACCGGCTGCTGCACCACCAGATCGAGGACGTCCGGCACGCGCTCACCATCGCGCCGTCGGTCCCGATCATGGCGTGCGACGCGCGGGAGCGCGAGTCCGCGAAGCAGGTGCTGATCTCGGTCGTCCAGCACGCGATCGCGCACGATTCGGCGTTGCGCGCGGGATAGCCCATGACGCCCCGATCCGGATGCGGCCGTTGGAGTGAACTCCGCGTGCTTCACCCACTTCGGGGAGTGCTGTCACCGTCCGGAGGAGTAACCGGGCGGGGCGGTCCGGTGGCGCCGTCAGAGGTGGTGCCCGCGTGGGCTGGTCGCACCCGGGTTGACCTGCGCGGACAGCCCACGGGTGCGAGCCGTGGACGACGCCCTGGTGTGTCCCCCGGATGGGGGAGGCGAGCCGGGCTGCCGCGGAACTCGGCCGGGTGCACACGTAGGGTGCGCAGCGGCCGGCCGGTGGCGGGCTCGACACCATCGGCGGTGCGAATACGCTTTACCGTGGCGTCGCCGACCGGCCGTGCCGGGCGCTCCGGGGTGCGGCGGGCGACGCCGCACGAGCAAGGAGGAGCAGTAGTGACGGCTTCCGGCCAGGGCACGTTCGGCTGGCTCATCACGGACTTCGTCCGCCGGGTACCCGGTGCCGCGCACGCCGTTCTGGTGTCCGCGGACGGGTTGCTGCTGGCACCGTCGGAGGGGCTGCCCCAGGAACGTGCCGAGCAGTTGTCGGCGGTGGCGTCCGGGTTGATCAGCCTGACGGCGGGGGCCGCGCGTTGCTTCGAGGCGGGCGGTGTCAACCAGACCGTGGTGGAGATGGAGCGCGGCTACTTGTTCTTGATGTCCGTTTCGGACGGTTCTTCGCTGGCGGTGCTGGCCGCGCCGACGTGCGACATCGGCACGGTCGCCTACGAGATGACCCTGCTCGTCGAGCGGGTCGGCCAGCAGATCACCCCCGAGCTGCGCGCCCAGCTCCAGGGCGGCGTGCGTGGGTAGGGCGAGATGAGGATTTCGGGATTCGACGATCCGGACTCCAGCGGCTGGGACGCACTGCACCGCGGCACCGAGCGCGAGGGCTTCGATTCGCCCAGCAAGTTCGACATGTCGACGTTGTCGATGATCATGCCCAAGCGCAAGCCGGCCCGCCCTCAGCCGGACCCCCAGGGCTACACCGACGAGGACACCCGCGAGTGGGGCTCATCGGCCGACGACGACGAGGATTACGCGGCTCCCGCACCGGACTTCGCGGGCGACGACGAGCCGACCGGCCGCCGGGCCAGGCGCGCACGTTCGCGGGAGTACACCGCCGACGATGACGTCCGCCCGGAACCCAGGGCCCTCCCCGGCCGCCGCTCGGCCGAGTACACCGGCGGCGGTTACCGGGGTGAGCACTCGCCGGAGCCCGGCGACGACTACGCCCGCCCGGGACCCTCCGGCGACGAGACCGCCCGCTCGGCGTTCGGCGGCTACCAGGGCCGCCGCCGCCGTTCGCCGGAATCCGGCGACGACTACTCCCGTCCGGATCCCGTGGGCTATCAGAGCCCGCACTCGGAGTCCGGCGGCGACTACTACCGTCCGGATCCCGTGGGCTATCAGAGCCCGCACTCGCCGGAGTTCGGCGACTACTCCCGCCCGGACCCCTTGGGCTACCAGAGCACGCACTCGCCGGAGTTCGGCGACTACTCCCGTCCGGACCCCTTGGGCTACCAGAGCACGCACTCACCGGTGGTGGACGAGGACGGCTACGACCCCGTCGAGCCGGAGTGGCAGGACGGGGACAGGTCCGAGCCGGAACCCCCGCCGCTGGAGCCGGCGTGGACCCCGCCGCGGGGTGCCCGCTCGCCCGCTCCGCCGCGGCCGCCGGTCCACCCGGCCGCCCCGCGGCCGCCCGCACCCCGCCCGCCCGCGCCGCGGCCACCCGCCCCGGTAGCCCGGCCCGTGCACCCGGCGGCCCCGCCCGCACCCGTGTCGCGGCAGGCGGCGCCCCCGCCCGCGTGGACCCCGCCGCCGCCCGCCGACTGGACGCCCCCGCCGGACCCGGAGACCCGCTGGATCCCGCACCCGGAACCGTGGGAGGACCCGGCCTGGAACGAGCCGGCCCGGGTGGCGAGCCCGGTGCCCGTCGCTGCGCCGGGGTCGCGGGTCCGCCCGTACACCCGCACGGGCGGCCGCACGCGGTCGGACCACAACCTGGCGCTGGAGGCGCTGGTCTCGACGTCCGACGACGGCCGCCGCTACCGCGGGGTCCGCTCGGTCGAGCACCGCCGGATCTGCGACCTGTGCCTGGACACCCGGTCCGTGGCGGAGATCGCCGCGCACCTGCGGCTGCCCCTGGGCGTGGTGAAGGTGCTGGTCGGCGACATGGCCGACATCGGCCTGGTGCTGATCCACCAGACCGAGCTGATCCTCGGCGACCGGTCGTCCCGCGAGTTCATGGAACGCGTCCTGGCCGGCCTGCGCGCCCTCTAAGCCGGGGTGAGGTCGAGGGTCAGGGTGTTGCCGTCACCCGGCACGAACCCGTTGATCAGCGGCGTCGCCGAACCGCAGTTCTCGAAGGCACCGATCGTGTAGGTCGATTCGACACGGCCGCCCTTGCCCACGGTGAAATCGTCCGAGGTCCATTCGGTCGTCACCGGCTCGGCCGTGCCGCACTTCGCGCCGACGTCGTACGGCACCCCGTTGACGTGGACGTCGGAAAGCTTCACCGGCCAAGACGCCGAGCCGGAGAAGCCGCCGGACACCGAGCCCTCGGCGTGGCCGGGGCCGAACGTGACGGTGCCGCCGACCCGGCCCACGCCCGGCACCGGCCGGGTGACCTCGACCGGCGGCAGCGTGAACGTGCCGGCGAAGGTGCCCCGCCCGATGTCCACGGCGAGCTTCCCCGGCCCGAGCTCGAGGTCGGCGTCCGGCTTCGCGATGTGCGTGGTGCCGGTGACGGTGTACTCGGAGTGACCGGGCGGTACGGCCGCCGCCGCGGTTCCGGCTCCGCCCAGCACCGTTGCCGCGACCAGCGCGGTCACGCGTGTTCCCCGCTTCATGCACCACGCTTACCACCGGCCCGAGGCAGTCCGGCGGGAATTCACCGGATCCGGCGTCAGTCCTCGACCAGCGCCGCGGACGTGATGCGGTGCAACGAGTAGCGCTCGTTGTTCTCGCCTTCGAGCACGCCGCCGCCGACGCGCACCGGCCGGACGACCCGCTGGCTCGCCGTGCCCCGGGAGTCCACGAACCCGATCCACACCTCGCGGCGCTCCAGCGTCGCCCGGGACAGCAGTTCCAGCGTCGCCGACGTGTCCGCGCCGCCGCCGACCGGCGCCCGCACCGACGAGCCGCGACGGCGGGCCGAAGCCGCGTCGCCGGCGCGGAGGTTGGAGACGATCCGGGCCGCCTGGTCCTCCGTCAGCACCGCCTGCTCACCCGGGCCGCGGCGCGCCGCCCGCGCCTTCGCCGGCAGCCGGCGGCCGCCGGGCCGGATGTCGACGACCCGGCCGTCCGGGCCCTCCGCCGCCGGGGCGAACCCGGCGCCGCGCAGCGCGGTGAGGACCTCGTGCAGCGGGTCCGGGCTGATCACCACCGTCGGCGCGATGAGCCGCAGTGCGTGCTCCGCCGCGACCGGGTGGGCCAGCACCTCGGCCAGCAGCGCTTCGTCGTCGCACCGCAGGAACGACGCCGCGACCCCGCCACGCAGCCGGCCGTGCCGCCGGGCGACGTCGTCGATCAGGTAGCTCAGCCCCTGCGGCACCGGCGTCGCCGACTTCGACTTGAACAGCGCGTGCAGCTCGTCGGCCGTGCGGCCGGTGTCCAGCGCGCGCCGCACCGAGCCCTCGGTGATCCGGTAGACCGTCGCGTGTCCCGCCGACTCGACGTCGGCGGTGGCGGCGATTTCGGCCGCCAGCTCCGGTTCCAGCGGCCCCGGCGCGACGACCGTCAGGTCGGCCTGCAGCAGCACGCGGTCCACCGGCGCGGGCAGCGCGTCCATGATCGCCTCGACCGCGCCCGGCCGGTCGTCGGCGAGCAGCGCCCGCGTCGCCGTCGTGACACCCCCGAGCCCGACGATCCCCAGCGCGCTCGCTTCGGCCATCGTCCAGCGGACGGTCTCGTCCCGCAGCCGCCCACCCCGGCGAGGGGCCCGCCAGGCCAGCACCGCGACGAGCTCGTCGACGCTCTTCACGCCCGCGCCGCGGGGGAGGTCGGCCAGCGCGGCGAGGATCCGCCGCCGGGCGACCGAGGCCAGCGGGCGGCGGAGGTCCTCCGACAGCGGCGCGATCGGCTTGTCCTTGACGTCGCGCCCGCCGGCCATCCCCGGCAGGCGCGGTAGCTCCAGCCACGCCTGGGCGAGCGTCATCCACCGCTGCGCGGTCGGCGACGCGAGCCACGTGTCGGTCAGCGTCGTCGGCACCCACTCGGGCACGGTCGCCTCGCTGTCCGCGACGAGCCCGGCGCCCACGGCCAGCTCGGCGAGCAGGATCGCCTGGGTGTCGTCGATCTCCAGGTCCTTGGCGAGCTTCTTCAGCTCGCGGACCCCGAGGCCGCCCGACTTGAGCACCGGCGGCGGGGCCGCCGACCACGCGCGCAGCAAAGCTTCGGTGTGGCGCAGGAACTCCATCGCCTCACCGGCCGCCGCTTCGTCCAAAGTGGACGGCTGGTGCGGGTGGACCGGCAGCTCGGGCTCGGTGAGCGTGCCGGGCGCGAACGCCCCGCCGCGCACCGCGATGCCGAGTTCGCGCGGCAGCTCGACGGTCTGGTCGTCCCGCCGCAGCAGCAGGTCGCGGGCGAGCAGCTTCTGCACCGGCGTCCCGGCCTTCTCGAGCGGGAGGTCCAGCCCGGCGTCCCGGGTGCGGCCGATCGGCGGGCCCGCGGCGAGGGCGGTCAGCACGCCGCGTTCGTCGTCGGGCAGCTCGGCGAGCCGCGCGCCGAGGTCCTCACCGGCCAGCGCCGGCGAGGACGAGCCCAGCCCGGCGGGGAACGGCCCCAGGGCCTCCCGAGCCGAGGGCGGCACGCGCAGGGCGTCGTCCGAGCCCCAGGTCAGCGCCCGCGCGCGCAGGCGGGCCAGCGGCTCGGCGATGTCGGCGCCGATGAGCTTCGCGACGTCTTCGACCGGCACCGGGTCGCGGTCGGCCCCGGCGAGCAGGCACGCTTCGAGCACGGCCAGGGTGAAGGTGTCGAGGTCCTCGCAGGCGCGCGCGACCGAGCCCGGTGTACCGGCCCGGGTGGCCAGCACCGTGCTGTCGGAGGGCGGGGGCGTCGACAGGTCGCGCCGCGTGCGGAGCAGCTCTGCGAGTGCGTCGTCGGACTCCGCGCGCAGCCAGTCCGCCAAGGAGGTCGCGGGCATAGACGACCAGGATACCGGGCGGTTGTGACCGGCCGCGGGGGCTCAGGCAGACTGTCTGCGTCAGCCGAAGACCGGTGGTGGGAGGACGTTGTGGCCAAGGGTGAGAAGAAGCACAAGGGCATCGACCCGACCTGGCCGGGCGAGGACGGCGAACACCCCGTGACCGAGCTCGCGGCCGACCGCCAGGGCGCGCTTTCGCCGTTCGGCGACCTCACGTTCCCCCTCGACACCGTGCCCTACGTGCACCCCGAAACCGAGATCAACCGCTGATCGCATAGTTACTGGTCAGTACCGGTATCGGCCCCTCGTGAGGGCGGTCACGGGAGTAGGTTTCCTCCCGTCCCAGCCCAGCTTTCCCACACGGGGGTAGTGCCATGCCGGTTCCCGGTCCCGGATATTCGATCACCGTCCGGGTGGAGGCCCCGGCCTCGGTCACCGCGGCCGGTGACCTGACCGCCGCCGTCGGCCGCGTCGGTGGCGTGCTGACCGCGTTCGACGTCGTCGAGTCACACTCCGACTCGATCGTGGTCGACATCAGCGCCAACGCGCTGTCGGAGAACCACGCGAACGACATCACCCAGACGCTCGACTCGCTGCCCGGCGTCAAGGTCCGCAAGGTCTCCGACCGGACGTTCCTGATCCACCTGGGCGGCAAGATCGAGGTCACCCCCAAGGTCGCGCTCCGCAACCGTGACGACCTCTCCCGCGCCTACACCCCAGGTGTGGCCCGCGTCTGCCAGGCGATCGCCGCCAACCCCGAGGACGCGCGCCGGCTGACCATCAAGCGCAACACCGTCGCGGTGCTCACCGACGGCTCCGCGGTGCTCGGCCTCGGCAACATCGGCCCCGCCGCCGCGCTGCCGGTGATGGAGGGCAAGGCGGCGCTGTTCAAGAAGTTCGCCGACGTCGACGCGTGGCCGGTGTGCCTGGACACCCAGGACACCGAAGAGATCATCCTGATCGCGAAGGCGCTGGCCCCGGTGTACGCGGGCATCAACCTCGAGGACATCGCCGCACCCCGGTGTTTCGAGATCGAGAAGCGCCTGCGCGAGCAGCTGGACATCCCGGTGTTCCACGACGACCAGCACGGCACCGCGATCGTGGTCGTCGCGGCGCTGCGCAACGCCCTGCGCGTGGTGGGCAAGAGCATCGAGGACTGCAAGATCGTGGTCAGCGGCGTCGGCGCGGCCGGCTCGGCGATCATCCGCCTGCTGCTGCACAAGAACCCGGGCGACATCGTCGCGGCGGACATCGACGGCATCGTCCACCCGGCCCGCGGCAACCTCGACGACAACCTGGCGTGGATCGCCTCGCACACGAACAAGCAGCAGGTCAGCGGCACCCTGCACGAGGCGTTGGCGGGCGCGGACGTGTTCATCGGCGTGTCGGCCCCCAACCTGTTCGGCGCCGAGCAGGTGGCGACGATGAACAAGGACGCGGTGGTCTTCGCCCTGGCCAACCCGGACCCGGAGATCGACCCGATGGAGGCCCAGAAGCACGCGGCGGTCGTGGCCACGGGCCGCAGCGACTTCCCGAACCAGATCAACAACGTCCTGGCGTTCCCGGGCGTGTTCCGCGGGTTGCTGGACGCGAACGCCCACAACATCGACGACTCGATGCTCCTGGCCGCGGCCGACGCGATCGCGGACGTGGTGGACAACGGGAAGCTGAACGCGTCGTTCATCGTGCCGAGCGTGTTCGACAGCGCTGTCGCGCCCGCGGTGGCCGAGGCGGTGCGGAAGGCTGTGCGCGCGGAGCGCTGAGGGGTAGCGACCTCGCCCTTTTGTGGTGTCCGCCCGGCCGCGGAGGCTGTGCTCGCGAAGCGCTGACCGGCCGCGAACCAGCCCCGCGGTGGCCGAGGCCGCGCGGAAGGCTTTGCTCGCGGAGCGCTGAGCTTTGCGGCGTTTCCGCGGTGGCTGCCGGGCGATGGGCCGGTCGCTGCGGGCTCGGTGCGCGGCCCCGGCTCCGGAAGGCCGGACTCGCGGAGCGCTGAGCCTCAGCTGGTTCGCGCCAGCAGCCTCACCTCGACCTCCGGCAGGTCCTCGAACCGGGCCCGGCCGTCCGTGGTCACCAGCGTGCGGCCGGTGGCCCGGGCGGTGGCCGCGATGATCAGGTCGTGTGCGCCCCGAACCTGGCCGGTCCGCTGCAGGTGGGCCAGGAGCTCGGCGTGGTGCTCGACGACGTTCGTCGTGTAGTCGACCACCGGCGTGACGGCCAGGAACTCGGCCAAGAACGCGCTGTGCGCCGCCCGGCGGGCCGGGTTCGGGTCGAGCCGCAAGCCCACCTCGTACTCGGTGATCACCAACGCCGGTACGGCGATATCGTCCTCGTCGCCGATCGCGCCCGCCGGCAACCGACGGCGGGCGGCGTCGATGAGGATGCCGGTGTCGAGGATCAGTCGCGCCACGGGTCGCCGTCCAACTCGGCGGACGCCGTCTCGCGGACCTTCGCCACGTTCTCCTCGAACCGGTCGTCGACGTCGAGCTTTCCGGCCCAGCGGTGGAACACCGCGCACACCTCGGCGCCGTTCGCGCGCGGCGCGGGCACGATCAGCGCCACCCGCCTGCCGTTGCGGGTGACGACGATCGTTTCGCCCTTCTCCGCCTCATCGAGCACTGCGGAGAACGACCGGGAAGCTTCTGACGCCGTCAGTTCCAGCACGAGATCAGATTATCAGATTCCGGGGTTCTGAACCATGCGGCCGCGGCGGTGTTCCCCCGATGGTGGAATAGCCTCGGCTGGTGAGTGAACTCAGCCACGTCGACGAGACCGGCGCCGCCCGCATGGTCGACGTCTCCGGCAAGACCGCCACCGCGCGCACCGCGCTCGCCGCCGGGACCGTGCGGACCACCGCCGAGGTGCTGCGGCTGCTGGCCACCGATGGCCTCCCCAAGGGTGATGCCCTCGCCACCGCGCGCATCGCCGGGATCATGGGCGCCAAGCGCGTCCCCGAGCTGATCCCGCTGTGCCACCAGATCGCGCTGTCCGGGGTCAAGGTCGAGTTCGCGCTCGGCGAGGCCGAGGTCGGCATCCGCGCGACGGCGAAGACCACCGACGTCACCGGGGTCGAAATGGAAGCGCTGACCGCGGTGGCCGTGGCCGGGCTGACGCTGCACGACATGATCAAGGCCGTCGACCCGGCGGCGACGCTGGACGAGGTCCGCCTGCTCCGCAAGGACGGCGGCAAGACCGGAACCTGGGAGCGGCCGTGAAGCGCAGCGCGCGCGTGATCGTGGCGTCCAACCGCGCCGCGAAGGGCGTCTACGAAGACAAGACCGGCCCGGTGATCGCCACCTGGCTGGCGGACCGCGGCTACGACGTGCCGGCGCCGGTCGTCGTCGAGGACGGCGATCCGGTCGGCGTCGCGCTGCGGGCCGCGCTGGCCGACGGTGTCGCCGTGGTCCTCACCACCGGCGGGACCGGCATCTCGCCGACCGACCGCACCCCGGACGTCACCCGTGCGCAGCTCGACCACGAGCTGCCGGGCGTGGCGGACGCGATCCGCGCCGCCGGCCTGCCGAAGGTGCCCACGGCGGTGCTGTCGCGCGGCGTGGCGGGCGTGGCCGGGCGCACCCTGGTCGTGAACCTCCCCGGCTCCAGCGGCGGCGTCAAGGACGGCCTGGGCGTCCTGGACGGCATCCTGGCCCACGCCGTCGACCAGCTGGCCGGGGGCGACCACCCGCGGCCTGCCGCCGCCGCGCCTGCTGTGACAACCGGAGCTTCGCCCCGGGCCGGGGGCTTCGCCACCCGGACCCCCGAAAAGCCCGAGGTGCGGGTCGCGCGGGCGCTGGTGACCGAGGAGCCGCTGTCGGTCGAGGAGCACGCCCGCCTGGTCGAGGACGACGCCGCGGGCGCGGTGGTGACCTTTGCGGGGGTGGTCCGCGACCACGACGGCGGCAAGGGCGTCCGCGACCTGACGTACGAGGGCCACCCGAGCGCGAGCCAGGTGATCGAGGACGTCGTCGCGGACCTGTCGGGGCGCTGGACCGGCGTCCGCGCGGTCGCCGTGAGCCACCGGCTGGGGGCGCTGACGATCGGCGACGTCGCCCTGGCGTGCGCCGTGGCGGCCGAGCACCGCGGGCAGGCGTTCGCGGCGTGCTCGGAGCTCGTGGACGAGGTCAAGGCGCGGCTGCCGGTCTGGAAGCACCAGCACTTCGCCGACGGCACGGACGAGTGGGTCAACTCGCCGTGATCCGGAACGCCGCGACCCGCTGAGCGGCCGCGGCGAACTCGTCCGGGTCGGGGCCGGTGACCAGGCCCAGCCGGACGAACATGGGCACGCCGTGCGGCACCTCGCGCGGGAAGGCGCGCATCGCCCGCTCGCGCTCGTCGGCGTCGGTGACTTCGGTCAGCGTGACGGCCTGCCGACGGCGCCCGTGGGCGAGCTCGCCCCGGCCGGCGGCGCGGACGTTGCGCGCCCAATCGCCCTCCGGCAGGCCGGCGATGACGTACCGCCGGCCGTCGACGGTGAGCGGGGAGACCGGAGTGGGCCGTGGCGCGCCCGAGCGGCGGCCCGGGACGGTCAGGACGTGCACGGTGCCCAGGCGCAGCCCCAGGCGCGTCAGGAGGCGTACGAGGCGGTTGGCGGGGCGCAGCCAGCGGGGTAGGGCGGGGAGGGTGGTCGGCACGGTAAATCCTTTCGACGATCGAAATACTTACCGGCCAAGGTAGACTCTTTCGAGTGTCGAAGCAATCACTGGTCACCGAGGCAACCCACGCGGCAGCGGCGTTCGGCGCGGCGAACGACGTGGTGGACGAAGCCGCCGCGGCGGCTTTCGGCGTGAACCGCACGGACCTGCGCATCATCGGCCTGGTGGCGGCGGCGGGAGCGGTGGCGGCGGGCCGGCTGGCCACGGAGGCGAACCTGAGCCCGGCGGCGACCACGACGGCGATCCAGCGCCTGGCGAACGCGGGCCACCTGACCCGCCGGACAGACGCGGACGACCGGCGCCGGGCGGTGGTGGAGCTGACGCCCAAGGCGGCGGAGCTGCTGGAGGAGGTCTACGGCCCGATCGAGCGGGCGGGACGGGCGCTGCTGGCCGAGTACGCGCCGGAGCAGCTGGAGCTGGTCATCGAGGTGCTGCGGAAGGGCGAGCGGATGCAGCTGGCGGAGGCGGAGCGGATCCGGGCGCGCTGAGGGGCTGGGACCTGCTGGCGAATCTGTGCGCGCTTCTCGCGCTGAGGCGGTTGTGGGGCCGCTGGTATGGCGCCCGGCGCCCGGCTGGGGCGGCTGCGGGCCGCTGGGTTGGCGTCCGGCCTCCGGCTGGGGCGACTGGGGCCGCTCGCCTGGCCTCCGGCCCCCGATAGCCAGCTTACCGGCGAGGGCCGACAGTTTCGGGCGCCGCGGAACGCGTGAAGGGCTCCCACCGCCCGGGGGATCGGCGGTGGGAGCCCTTTCAGGTCACGGCTCGAGGCCGGACCCGCGCATCACTGCGAGATCGTCACTTGGTGGCGATCTTCTGCCCGACGAGGATCAGGTCCGCGTTCGGGATGTACTTCGCGTTCATGTCCTGCAGCTTCTGGTAGCCGCCCTGGACGTTGAACTTCTGGGCGATCTTCGACAGGGTGTCGCCCGCCACGACGGTGTAGTCACCGGCCGGGTTGGAGCTGCTCACGCCGGTCGCCACCGGGGCGGCCGGGGCCGCGGCCGGAGCCGACGCCGCCTTCTTCGGGGCGGGCGCGGTCGTGCTCTTCTTCGGGGTCACCTTCTTGGTGGTGGGGCTGCTGGCCTTGGGGGCCGACGAACCGCCGCCGCCCTTCTTGCCACAGACCGGCCACGCACCGATGCCCTGGCCCTGCAGGACGCGCTCGGCCACGGCGATCTGCTGGTCGCGGGAAGCGTTCGCCGCGCTGCCGGTGCCGCCGTAGGCCTTCCAGGTGCTCTGCGTGAACTGCAGGCCGCCGTAGTAGCCGTTGCCGGTGTTGGTGTTCCAGTTGCCGCTGCTCTCGCACTGCGCGATGGCGTCCCAGTTGGTCGCCGACGCGGGGGTCGCGGCGATCGCGAGGGGAGCGCCGACCGCAATGCCCGCGATGGCGACGCGAGCGACGGTGCGGGTGGCAGCGGACATTTTGCGGTGCTTGCCTCGGTAAGACATTTGGATGCTTCTCGGTTTCCCAGCGCCTACGAACCGTTGTGAGGGTCAGGATCGGGGTCCTGGCGCCGGCCATCTCAGGCCGACAGGCGAGTCCGACGCACGGCGCGTCATCGTCGTCCCCTCGTCCCTGTCCGGAAATGCTTTCGCTCGGGGTATGGGTCCGGGGATCCGTCGGACAGGGCTAGGCGCTACGGATTCCCGGTCTTGCTGGTTGGTCGGGGCCAACCGAAAAGCGACGGTACGTAACGATGGCCGTGATCGGAAATTATTCGGGGCGTGACCTACGTCACAGTAACAGCACGCAACCCTGGCCGATATGCATGTTTGTGCAGGTCAGCGGGCCGTTATCTGGCCGTTTCCTCCCCGAGATAAAACACGGATCGTGAGGCTTGCATCACGTGTTTCGGGGAGCGAATGGGCCATTCGCGCCCCCGCGATCGCGATTGAAGCGCGCATCTTAAGAGCCCCGGGGGTACGGCGCCAGACTTGACAATCCTGCCCCACATGCCCCAGGAGTCACAACAGTCCCACCTGTTCGAGCGGTTTCCCGACCCGGTCGGAGAGAAGCTGACCGTCCCGCCCGGGCCCTGATGCCGACGCAGGGCGACGGACCAGGTGAAACAGGTCACCGGAAGGCGTGGTGGCCGGTCGCGAGCAGCTTCTCGCGAACACCCGGATCCGGTGACGCGCGACGCCGAGGGCCCGAAACCCCGTCGCCGAGCGGTCGGCCGCCGTACCCGAGCGGTCGCCGAGTTACCGGAAGGGTGAACTCGCCACGCCTCCGCCGAACGGACCACCCGCTTACAAGCTTCGGCGCAAGCCGCCCAGTCCAGCCTGCGTACCCAGGCGGTCGGCCTGCGCACCCAGAGGGTCGGCCTGCGTACCCAGAGGGTCGGCCCGCGTGTCTGGAGAGCCGACACACGTGATCAGGAGGTCGACACGCGTGATTAGGGGGTCGACACGAGGGGCTTGCCTAGTTTCGCCGTGTCGACCCTTCGATCACGCGTGTCGACTGTTCAGACACGCGAGTCGACCCTTCGATCACGAGGGCGGGGGGTCAGCCGCCGGCGAATGGGGGGAGGACGTCCAGCTCTGCGCCGTCGCGGAGGGGGCGGGTGAGGTCGCGGACCGCGATGCCGTCCAGGAGGTAGCTGACCGCCTCCAGGATCCGCGGCAGAGAAGAAGGGTGCAGGCGGGCCAGCTCGGCCACCGCGTCGGCGACCGACGCCCCGGCCGGCAGCTGCACCTTCTCCTCTTCCACGCCCGCCGCGGCCCGCGCCGCCGCGAAGTACCGGACCACGATGGTCACCGTCGCCACCTCAACCACCGATCGCGCTCATCGGCCGGATCGGCTGCGCGAACCCGGCGTCGTTGATCTCGTGCCCGGCGAGCTTGCCCCACATCGTCGCCCGCCACGCGTCCGCCACCTCCTCATCGCGCGCGCCCGCGCGCACGAGGGACCGCAGATCCGTCTCGTCGTTGCTGAACAGGCAGGAGCGCACCGCGCCGTCGGCGGTCAGCCGCGTGCGCTCGCACGCCGCGCAGAACGGCCGGGTCACCGACGCGATCACGCCGACGTCGCCGGGGCCGCCGTCGACCAGCCAGCGCTCGGCCGGTGCGCCACCCCGCGCCGCCGGGAACGGCGTCAGCTCGAACTCCGCTTTCAGCGTCGAAAGGATCTCGGCCGCGGTGATCATCTCGCCGCGGTTCCAGCCGTGCTGGGCGTCCAGCGGCATCTGCTCGATGAACCGCAGGTGGTAGCCCTCGTCGAGGCAGAACCGCAGCAGCGGCACGGCTTCGGTCTCGTTGAGCCCGCGGATCAGCACGGCGTTGACCTTCACCGGCGACATCCCGGCGTCCCGCGCCGCGGCGAGGCCGGCGATCACGTGCGAGAGCCGGTCGCGCCTGGTGATCGTCTTGAACAGCTCGGGGTCGACGGTGTCGAGCGAGACGTTGATCCGGTTCAACCCGGCCTCGGCGAGGCCCGCGGCCCGCCGGGCCAGCCCGATCCCGTTCGTGGTCATGGACAACCGTGGCCGGGGCGACAACGCCGTGATCCGCGCGACGAGGTCCTCGAGGCCCGCCCGCAGCAGCGGTTCGCCGCCGGTGAGCCGGATGTCGGTGACGCCGAGCATCTCGACGGCGATCCGCATCAGCCGGACCAGCTCGTCGTCGGTCAGCACTTGCTCGCCCGGCATCCAGTCGAGGCCCTCCGCGGGCATGCAGTAGGTGCAGCGCAGGTTGCACCGATCGGTCAGGGAGACCCGCAGATCGGTGGCCACCCGGCCGAAGGTGTCGATGAGATGGGGGTTCTCGGGCCGGGGCACGCGAGAAGATCCTCGTGTACCGGGGACGCGAGGAAACCCGAGATCCACTGCTGTCATTACGCACAGAGTAGCTCCGCAACGGCCCGTTAGGATACTTTGCGCAGAGAGTGGTTCAGTGGACGAACTAACGAGGGCCCGTGACGGAAAAGACTTACCCGGTCACCGAAGAGGAACTCTTCCGCTTCGCGGAATTGGGCCGCCAAGGCAGCACGTTCACCGTCCTGCGGCACGCCCGGATCGCCGAGCAGATGGGGCTGTCCGGCACCGACCACAAGGCCTTCGACCTGGTCATCCAGGCTGGTGGGCCGCTCACCGCGGGCCGGATCGCCGGGCTGACCGGCCTGTCCACCGGCGCCGTCACCGGCGTCATCGACCGGCTGGAGAAGGTCGGGCTGGTCCGCCGCGTACGCGACCCCGAGGATCGGCGCAAGGTCCTCGTCGAGGTGGTGCCGGGGACGGCCGAACGCTTCGCGCCGCTCTTCGAGTCGGCCTTCGACGTCCTCCGCGAGCTGCTCGCGCAGTTCTCCCCGGCGGAGCGAAAAGTGATCGAGCGTTATCAGACCGCAATGCTCGAAGAGCTGCGCACCGAAGTCATGGGCAATTCGCGTCCCGCGTAGCTTTTCCTCAACTGCGGAGATAATGTCTGCGGCATGCCGCAATTTCGGTTGTCCGAGGCCGCGCGCCTGCTCGGCGTCAGTGACGACACCGTCCGGAGGTGGGTGCGCGCGGGGCAGTTGACCGCGACCGACGACGCCGCCGGCCGCAAGGTCGTCGACGGCGCCCAGCTCGCCGGGTTCGCCCGGGCCCAGGCCACCGCGCCCGACGACCCCTCCGCGGTCGGCCGGTCCGCCCGCAATAGGTTCGTGGGGCTGGTCACCGAGGTGATCACCGACAAGGTGATGGCTCAGGTGGAACTGCAGTGCGGGGCGCACCGCGTGGTGTCCCTGATGAGTACGGAAGCCGTCCGCGAGCTGGGCCTGCGCCCGGGGGTGCTCGCGGTCGCGGTGGTCAAGGCGACCACTGTCGTGGTGGAGACACCGGAAGGAAGTAGATGAACAAGCCCGCTTTTCGGGGGTCCGGGTGGCGGAGCCCCCGGCTCGGGGCGAAGCCCCGGATATCACAGCTTGCTCTGGCCGTCGCGGCCGTCGCCCTGTTCGCGGGCGCGTGCAGCAGCTCGGACGAGCCCAGCACGCAGCCCGGCGGGTCGGTCACCGCGCCCGCGCCCAAGGGGGCCGGCAACACCGGTGGCGGCACGCTGACCGTGTTCGCGGCCGCGTCGCTCACCGAGTCGTTCACCGCGCTCGGCAAGGCGTTCGAAGGCCGGCACCCCGGCGTCACCGTGAAGTTCAGCTTCGCCGGCTCGTCCGGCCTGGTCCAGCAGCTGACCAACGGCGCCAAGGCCGACGTCTTCGCCTCGGCCGACCAGGCCAACATGGACAAGGCCGTCCAGGGCGGCGTGATCGACGGCCAGCCGACGGTCTTCGCGACCAACAAGCTCGCCATCGCCGTCGCGCCCGGCAACCCCAAGGGCATCAAGTCCTTCGCCGACCTGAACAAGGCCGGCCTCACCGTGATCACCTGCGCCCCGCAGGTGCCGTGCGGTGCGGCGGCGAAGAAGGTCGAGACGGCCACCGGCGTCACGCTCAAGCCGAAGAGCGAAGAGCAGGACGTCAAGCAGGTGCTGAACAAGGTCGCCTCCGGTGACGCCGACGCCGGCCTGGTCTACGTCACCGACACGACGTCGGCCGCGGGCAAGGTCGACAAGGTGGACTTCCCCGAGGCGGCCCAGGCGATCAACAGCTACCCGATCGCCGCGGTCAAGGGCGGGCAGAGCGCCCTGGCCAAGCAGTTCGACGACTTCGTCCTCGGCGCCGAGGGCAAGAGCGAGCTGACGAAGGCCGGGTTCGGTCCTGCCAAGTAAGCGGCTCTCCAGCGGCCGGCCGGGTTCCGTCCCGGCCGGCCGTTCGCGCGTTCCGTGGGTCCTGGGCATTCCGGCCACGCTCGCGCTGGCCCTCGTCGTCCTCCCGGTCGTCGGGCTGCTGGTGCGCTCGGACCTGACGCGGCTGCCGTCGCTGATCGTCACGCCGTCGTCGTGGCACGCGCTGCGGCTGTCGCTGATCACGGCGGCGCTGTCGACGCTGGCCTGCGTGCTGCTCGGAGTGCCGCTGGCCGTCGTGCTCGCGCGGGCCCGCTTCCGCGGGGTCCGGCTGCTGCGCCCGATCGTGCTGCTGCCGCTGGTCCTGCCGCCGGTCGTCGGCGGCCTCGCCCTGCTCTACCTGCTCGGCCGCAAGGGCTTCCTCGGCATGCTGATCACCACGCTGACCGGGGAGTCCGTGCCGTTCACCACGACCGCCGTCGTCATCGCGCAGACGTTCGTCGCGATGCCGTTCCTGGTGGTCAGCCTCGAAGGCGCGCTGCGCGGCTCCGGCGACCGCTACGAGCAGGTCGCCGCGACGCTCGGCGCGCGCCCGTGGACGGTGTTCCGCCGGGTCACGCTGCCGCTGCTGCTGCCCGCGCTCGGCTCCGGCGTCGTCCTCAGCTTCGCCCGCGCGCTCGGCGAGTTCGGCGCCACGATCACCTTCGCCGGCAGCCTCGAAGACGTCACCCGCACGCTGCCGCTGGAGGTCTACACCCAGGCCGAAGTGGACATCGACAGCGCCGTCGCGCTCTCGCTGCTGCTGATCGTCGTGGCGGTCCTGGTCATCGCCGTCGCGCGGCCGCGCTCGTGGGAAGGCGGCCTCCGGTGAGCCTCGCCGCCCGGATCGCCGCCGTGCGCGGCTCGTTCGACCTGGACGTCGAGCTCGACGTCCCCGCCGGGCACGTGCTGGCGCTGCTCGGCCCGAACGGCTCCGGCAAGTCGACGGTCCTGGGCTGCCTCGCCGGGCTGATCACGCCGGCGTCGGCGGAGATCACGGTGGCCGGCCGCGCGCTGGCCGGCGTGCCGCCGCACCACCG
Source organism: Amycolatopsis sp. CA-126428 (assembly GCF_002904335.1). Taxonomy (GTDB): domain Bacteria; phylum Actinomycetota; class Actinomycetes; order Mycobacteriales; family Pseudonocardiaceae; genus Amycolatopsis. The sequence goes on from NZ_PPHF01000021.1 coordinate 78,813, forward strand.
CGGGATCGGGCTGCTTTCCCAGGACGCGCTGCTCTTCCCGCACCTGTCCGCAGTGGACAACGTGGCGTTCTCGCCGCGCTCCACCGGCGCCGGCCGCCAGGCCGCGCGCGAGCGGGCCTTCTACTGGCTGGCCGAAGTGGACGCCGTCGCGCTCGCCGATCGGCGGCCCGGGCAGCTGTCGGGCGGCCAGGCGCAGCGCGTCGCGATCGCCAGGGCGCTGGCCGCCGAACCGGATCTCCTGCTGCTCGACGAGCCCTTCGCCGCCCTCGACGTCGACGCCGCGCCGGCGATCCGCGGCCTGCTGCGGCGAGTGCTCAAGACCGGGCCGACGACGGTGCTCGTCACGCACGACCCGCTGGACGCGCTCGCGCTCGCCGACCACGTCGCGGTGCTGAACGACGGCCGGATCGTCGAACGCGGCCCCACCCGCGAGGTCCTTTCGGCACCGCGGACGGCGTTCACCGCGCGGATCGCCGGCCTCAACCTCGTCGCCGGCACCGCGGTCGCCGAAGGGCTGCGGACGGCGTCGGGCGAGGTCGTCAGCGGGCTCCCGGCGGCCGACGTGGTGCCGGGGGAGGCCGCGGTGGCGGTGTTCCCCCCGAACGCCGTCGCCGTCTACTCCCGCGACGGCGAGCACCGCGGCAGCCCGCGCAACACGACCGGCGCGGTCGTCGCGGCCCTGGAGCCGCACGGGCCGGTGATCCGCGTCCGGGCCGAGGGTGACGGCTGGGCCCACGGCCTCACCGCCGACCTCACCCCGGCCGCCGTCGCCGAGCTCGCCCTGGAACCCGGCTCGGCGGTGACGCTGTCGGTGAAGGCCGCGACCGTGGCGATCCATCCGGCCGCGGCTTCCTGACCACCAGACCCGTCGTGAGTGGTAAGGCGGGTTAGAACCCGCCTTACCACTCACGACCGGTGGGTCAGGCGGCGTCGTGGTGGTGGCCGCCGCCCGGGTGGACGTGGAACTTCGCCACCTCGGGCGGGTGCACGACGAACGGCCGCATCATGCCCTCGTCCTCGTGGTCGAGGATGTGGCAGTGGTACATGAACTCGCCGGTGCCGCCGCCGAACTGCCCGGCGACGCTCACCCACTGGCCGGGGTTCACGATGATCGTGTCCTTCCAGCCCTCCTCGTACTTCTCCAGCGGGACGTCGGTGAAGCCGTCGATCGGCGCCGTCGTCCGCTCCGACGCCGGGTCGAACGTCGTCGTGAAGGCCCGCCGGAACAGCGCCTGGAACTCCGTCAGGTGGATGTGGATCGGGTGCGCCGGGCCGCCGTTCGCCACGTGCAGGATGTTCCACACCGCCCACCGGTCGTGGTCGATGAAGATCCCGGTGGTGTCGTCGAAGACCCGCCCGATCATCCGGAACGTCTTCAGGCCGCCGTTCGGGTCCTGGACCTGGATGATCCCCTCGCCGCCCGGGTCGGCGACGACCTGCTCGAGGTCCCACAGCTCCGGGTGGCCGGCCTTGTTGAGCAGCAGCGCGATCCAGACGTGGTCGTGGTCCTCCGGCAGCGTCGTGCCGTGCTGCAGCCGGACGTACGACGTCGAGATCTTCTCCGGCAGCGTGAACGGGTCGTGCTTGGCCCGGCCGTCCACCCGGAACTCCATCAGGTCCGGCTCGACGATGCCCAGCCGCGGATCGGCGTTACGCAGCTTGAGCTTCCGGCCCTTGAAGCGGCTGAAGTCGATGAGGACGTCGAAGCGCTCGGCCGGGGCGACGGTCAGCCCGCCGGTGGGCAGCGGCGCCGGCGCGGGCAGCAGGCCGCCGTCGGTGCCGATCAGCCGGACGGCGTCGTTGACCGGGACGTCGTTCTCGTCGACCAGGTTCAGCGTGTAGAACCGCGAGTTGGCCGCGTTGAGCAGCCGGAAGCGGTACCACCGCGCGTCGACGTCCAGGTGCGGCCAGATCACCCCGTTGACCAGGTTGAACGGGCCCGAGAACGGGATCGCGGGCCCGTTCGGGATGACCGGGAACTTGAACAGCAGCTGCCCGGTGAGCTCGCCGGTCGCCGGGTCGAGGTCCAGGTTCCGGTCGGTGATGACCAGCGGGATCTCGTGGTCGCCGTGCGGCAGGCCGAGCGCGTCCTCCTCGTCGTCGCGGACCAGGTACATCCCGGCCAGGCCCGTGTGGACGTTGAAGCGCGTGATCGCCATGGCGTGGTCGTGGTACCAGAGCGGCATCGCCCGCTGGCGGTTCGGGTACTCGGCCAGCTGGGCCGTCCCCGCGAGGCCGGCGTTGTGCGCCCAGCCGTCGTTGCCCGCGTTGGTGCGCGCGCCGTGGAGGTGGACGACCGTCCAGGCCGGCAGGTCCGCGACACCCTCGACGATCGAGTAGCCCGGCCTGTCCAGTTCGCGGCCGGGGCGGCTCGTCGGCGCGTCGTTGAGCGGCCCCTGCACGGCCACGAGCGGGAACTCCCCGTCGATTTCGTTCGACCACGAAATCCGCAGCTGCTTGCCGCTGCGCACTTCGATCGTCGGCCCCGGGAAATGTCCCGCGTACGTCCACAACGTACTTTCGGGCAATTCCGAGTGCAGCCGCCGGCGCGTCGTGATCATCGGAATCGTGATCATTTCCCGGTTGCGGGGCCGGAACACGGGTGGAATGCGCAGCGGGTCCAGGAACTTGGTGAGTCCCCAGTTGGGCGCGGTGATCGGCCCGGTCGTCGCCGGGCGCTCGATGATTTCGGTCATGGTTCTCCCCCTTCGGTGCGGGGGCAGGAAGAATTGCGCGGCGGCGCGCACGCCGTCGACGTCGAAAAGTATTCCCCCGAACCCCCTCGGTGACCGGACGCGCGACTCCCCTCGCGATACCGGCAATTCCCATGGTAGCCGTTTTCGACGTATCACGCAGGGGTCTCGCACGCGTGATAGGTTCCGCACCATGAACGAACGCCGGTGGACGTACCTCTCCGACATGGACGGCGTCCTGGTGAAGGAGGAGCACCTCGTCCCCGGGGCCGACGAGTTCCTCGCCGAGCTGAAGGCGAACGGCATCGACTTCCTGGTGCTGACGAACAACTCGATCTACACCCCGCGCGACCTGCGGGCGCGGCTGGAGCGCACCGGGCTCGACATCCCGGAGGAGTCGATCTGGACCTCGGCGCTGGCGACCGCGAAGTTCCTCTCCTCGCAGCGGCCGAACGGCTCCGCGTACGTCATCGGCGAAGCGGGCCTCACGACGGCGCTGCACGAGGTCGGCTACGTGCTGACCGAGCGTGACCCGGACTACGTCGTGCTGGGCGAGACCCGCACGTACAGCTTCAGCGCCATCACGCGCGCGATCCGGCTGATCGAGGGCGGCGCGAAGTTCATCGCGACGAACCCCGACGCGACCGGCCCGAGCGTGGAGGGCTCGATGCCGGCCACCGGTTCGGTCGCGGCGCTGATCGAGAAGGCCACCGGCCGCTCGCCGTACTACGTCGGCAAGCCGAACCCGCTGATGATGCGCTCGGCGCTGCGCCGGCTCGGCGCGCACTCGGAGTCGACGCTGATGATCGGCGACCGGATGGACACCGACGTGCACTCGGGCATCGAGGCCGGGCTGCAGACCATCCTGGTGCTCACCGGCATCTCCACCCCGGAGTCGGCCGAGCGCTATCCGTACCGGCCCACGCTGGTGATCGACTCGATCGCCGACCTGATCGGGCGAACCGGGGACCCGTTCGGCGAAGGCTGACCGCGAGCCGGGAGGCCAGAGGGCATATCGTCAGCGGATGAGCAAGTCGACGTACGTGGTCGGCGACGTCCACGGCCACCGTGACGAACTCGCCGACGCGCTGAGATCCGAAGGCCTGGTCGACGAGGAGGACAACTGGTCCGGCGGCGAGGACCAGCTGTGGTTCCTCGGCGACTTCGTCGACCGCGGCCCGGACGGCGTCGGGGCGATCGACCTGGTCATGCGGCTCGAAGCGCAGGCGGCCGAGGCCGGCGGCCAGGTCCAGACGCTGCTGGGCAACCACGAGATCCTGGCGCTGGGGATGTACCACTTCGGCGACGAGCCGGTGCCGTCCGACTTCGGCCCGCGCAGCTTCGCCCGCAGCTGGGAGATCAACGGCGGCCTGCTGTCGGACCAGGACCGGCTGACCCCGGAGCACATCGAGTGGCTGAGCGCGCGCCCGCTGGCCGCGCTCGCCGCCGACCACCTGCTGCTGCACTCGGACACGCTGGAGTACCTCGACTGGGGCTCGTCGCTCGACGAGATCAACGAGGCGGCTCGCGACATCCTCGAAGGCAGCGACATCGAGGCGTGGTGGGACGTCTGGCGCCGGATGACGACGCGCTACGCCTTCCGTGGCCCGGACGGCGAGGAAAACGCCCAGAAGCTGATGGACGCCCTCGGCGGCTCGCGGATCGTGCACGGCCACAGCGTCATCGCCGATCAGCTGGGCATCCACCCGACGCAGATCGAGGGCCCGTTCCTGTACGCGGGCGGCAAGGCGCTGGGCGTCGACGGCGGCCTGTTCGTCGGCGGGCCGTGCCTGGTCGTCGAGCTGCCGTATCAGCCGGAGTCCTAGGCGATCTCGACGATCTCCTTGCCGAGCGGCACCAGCGACACCGGGATCAGCTTGAAGTTCGCGATGCCGAGCGGGATCCCGACGACGGTGAGGCAGAGCGCGATGCCGGTGAAGACGTGCCCGAGCGCCAGCCACCACCCGGCGAAGACGAACCAGACGACGTTGCCGACGCACGACGCGGCGCCCGCGTCCCGCCGGTCGACGACGGTGCGGCCGAACGGCCAGAACGCGTAGTGCGCGATGCGGAACGACGCCAGCCCGAACGGGATGGTGACGATCAGGACGCAGCAGATGACGCCGGCGAGCAGGTAGCCCACGGCCATCCAGAAGCCGCACAGGACGAGCCAGATGATGTTCAGCAGGGTGCGCATCAGACGTGCAGCTCCCCGCTGAGGACGGTGACGGCCTGGCCGGCGAGGTGGACGCGGTCGCCGTCCTGGCGGGTCCGGACGATGCCGCCGCGGGCCGAGGCCTGTTCGCCGGTGAGGTCTTTCCGGTCGAGCCGCTCGGACCAGTAGGGCGACAGGATGCAGTGCGCGGAGCCGGTGACGGGGTCTTCGTCGATGCCGACGCCGGGGGCGAAGAAGCGGCTGACGAAGTCGTCTCCCTGCGCGGTGACCAGGAGCCGCCCGGTCCAGGTGTGCTTGAGCTTCTCGAGGTCCGGCTCGAGGCCGCGGACGGTGTCGGCGTCTTTGACGACGGCGAACAGGTTCTCGACGCCGCGGCCGGTGTACTCGATCTCGACGCCGGGGAGGATTTCCGACAGGTCGTCATCGGTGGGGTTTGGTGGATCGGAGGGAAAGTCCAGCTCGACCCAGCCGTCTTCGGCGTTGGCCCGCAGTTCGCCGCTTTTGGTGGTGTAGGTCTGCTTCCCGCCGAGAACGTGCGTGACGGCGAGGGTGGCGTGCCCGCAGAGCGCGACTTCGACGGCGGGGGTGAACCACCGGAGCGACTTGGGTCCCGCGTCGGTGGTGACGACGAAGGCGGTCTCGGCGTGCTTCATCTCCGCGGCGACGGCCTGCATCCAGGCCGGGTCGGCGGGCTCGTCCAGCAGGACCACCCCGGCCGAGTTCCCGGCGAAGGCGCGATCGGTGAAGGCGTCGACGATGAAGAAGCGCATGTCCCCAATGTAGCCGGGGTTTTTCCGGTTGATCCCGGCCCGGGCCGGATCCCGGGGATGACCCCTAGGAGGTCTCCCCGATGGTCGGCTTCACGATCTTTTCCCCGTCCGGACCGCGTTCCGCCTTGAGATCGAAAACCTCTTCGTCGACGGCGTACTTGTTCTTGTGCTCTTTGTCGTCTTCCTTCTTTTTCCCGGCCCCGGCGGCTCCGGCGGTACCTGAGCCGCCTTTCCCGCCCTTGGCCGCGGCGGCCGCGGTGGCTCCGCGCTCGAGCCGTTCGCCGGGCTTGCTGCCGGTCTTGCTGCCGCCTTCGCCGGGTGCTTCCTGGGGTCCGGCCTTTCCGGCGCTGCCGGAGACCCGCGACCCGGCGAACCCGGTCCCGGCCCGGCCGGAGCCGATGCCTTTGCCGCGGGTGACGTCGCCGCCGCCGGAAGTACCACCGGTGGTGGTGCCGGGCATGGCGAGCCCGTCGGGCGTGACGCGGCCGAAGCCGCCGGCGGCGGGGGTGGCGCGGAAGTTGGAGTTGCCGCTGAAGGTGCCGGTGCCGGTGCTGGTTCCCGGGGGGACGTAGGTGGTGCCGCTGGGGGCTCCTGGTCCGCCGGGCCCTCCGGTGATCCCGGGTCCGGTGGTGCCGCCGGGTCCTCCTGTGCCGCCGGTGCCTGCGAGGCCTCCGGGGGCGGTCCCGCCTGGCCCGCTGCCGCCGATGGCGGGGGCGCCGCTGAAGCCGGTGCCGCTGGTGCCGTGGAAGCCACTGACCGAGGTGGAATCCCCTTGCCCCAACTGCGGCGGCGGGGTGTAGGTGGGCTGGGTGCTGGCGGTTTCGTGGTAGGTGGAGTCGAGGTTTTGCAGGACCTGAACGGCCTGCTGATGAGCGGCATCAGCCTGCTGCTGCTTGGCGGCAACGTTGGTCATGGTCTGCGTCGCGCCGGCGACGTCCCCAGCCTGGTATTGCACGGTGGCCTTGGTGATCTCGGCCTGCTGGTTGAACCCGGTGGGCTCGGGCATGTTCTTCTGCGCATAATCGGCAGCGGCCGCTTGCTGGGAGTAGCGGTTGGAGCTGAGCTGGGCGGCATTCGCGGTGTCACCCGTGTAGGTGGCGGTGCTTTGGAAGAAGCTGTGCGCCTGGGCGGCTCCGGAGCCTTGCCACTGGATCTCGCTCGAGTTGACGGCGTCGTTCGCGGCGTTGGAGACGTCGGCGAGCCAGTTGCCGAGCTTGTTGGCGACCCGGCCGCGATCGTCGAGATCCGCCGGCCGCATGTTGTCGTGCACCATGCCGTACAGCTCTTCATGCGAGCTGGAGGCGTAGTTCTGCCCAGGCGCGGGCGCGTCGCCGCGGGTGGCCTGGTTGTGCAGCAACTGCTTGCCTTGCTCGACGGAGTATTGCGCCGCTTGGTTTTCCGTCTGCGGCGTCACCCCCGCGCGGGCGTCCCCTTGGTCCTCGGCGCCGAAGTGGTGCACGTTCTGCTGCAGCTTCTGTTGCGTCTGCGCGTAGAAGTCGCTCTCGTACTGGCGATGTTCGGCGTGCTCGTGCGCCATGGTCACTCGCTCCCGCGAAGCTTGGCGAAGGTCTGGCTGTGCGCGTCCTCGGTTTCGCGGTAGTTCTTGCGGGCGATCTCGAGCGCTTCGCGGACCTTCTTGAAGCCATCGGAGAGCAGTTCGAGATTCGGGACGAGCGACTCGGGATCGCCGGCTGCGACCTTGACGTTGAAGTTCGCGACCTGATTCGCGTAGTCGCTGCCACCCATCTGGGCTGCGTGGCCCAGAATGTAGAGGTCATTTCTCATGTCGTCGTAACCGTTGATGAAGGTGTCGCACACCTTCTGGTAGTGCTGGAACCCGGCTTCGTTGATCGCGAATCCGCCACCCTCGGCGAGAGCCTTGAACTGCTGGGCGCCTTCGTTGACCCGCTTGGCGCCCTCCGCGTCCAGTGGGACGTCGAGGAGACTGGACAGGAAGTTGTTCCCGGCATCGCCAGCCGGTGGGGTGGGGGGAGGCCCCCCGAACTGCGCTCCTGTGGCCATCGGTCCCCTCCCAAGGCGTGGCTATCCGTCGATCACCCTCTGTGTCGCACCAGTACTGTAGTAGTGACTGGGCCTCATGTCACTGTTGGCTCTACGCTACTTCGGCAGGAGCGGCTCTACCTTGGTCGAAATGTCGTTGACGTCCGTGCAGGCCTGGTCTGTGGTACCGACACCCAACGTCACCGCCACGAGCGCCCGGGATTTCGGTTTGACTTCCATCCCGACGGAGCACTGCCCTTTGGCTCCGATGGGTTCCCGCTCCTGAACCGCAGGGCGGTCGTTGACCGTGCCGGTCGAAGCTTTGCTGGGATCGGCGATGTTCTCGTTGATCGTCTGACCGGCGTGCAGGGATAGGCTGACACGGATCGAATCGTCACCGGTTTTCTTCTCGGTCGTGCAACTGCGCGCCGCATCGGCAGTGGTTGGTACGGAGGCCGGGTAGCCCTGACCGTTCAGGGCCTGGTCGAGCGTGGTGCAGGGCTTCATGTCCCCGAACGGGTTGTCACCCGTCGCGCCGCTCGGCTTGGTCGTGGGTGCGCTGCTCGAAGACGTGCCCGCGGCCTGCGGCGTACCCCCCACCTTGCTGTCACAGGCGCTCAGCGCGAGCGCCAGGGTGGCCAAGGCGAGGACGGTGGCTGCGCGGGTCACAACCTGAACACTACGGGTAGATCACGCGCCGATGCGAGGACGTGGGTCACCGCTGGGTCGTCTCCGTGATGCGCTCGTGCAACCACCCTCTCAGGTGTCCCCCGTCCGAGGGGACGAACCTCAACCGGGACTCGTCGCCCGGCAGGGGCTCGGTGAACGTCAGGTAGCGGCCCGCGTCGGTGTCGACGAAGGTCACCGTGCCCACCGGGCGGAGGCTGCCCTGGCCGGCTCGGGTCGAGAGCTCGAACGTTCCGTGGCGGTGGGGGGCCCACTGGGCGTACTCCCGCAGTGCTTCGGTGTCCGGTGGCCGGCTCGGGGCCACCGTCGACGTCACCGGGGCCACCGGTAGCGGCCCGTAGCGGGGGAGGATGCCGACCAGGGCGTCGACCAGGTGGTCGGGGCGGATCTGGACGAAGTTGATCCCGTCCGGCACCCTCTCCGAGTACACGCCCAAGCCGTGGCCGATCGTGGCCCGGTAGAACACCTGGCGCCCGTCCGCCACCTCCGCCGCGCGGACGATGATCAGCACCTCCGGCTGGGTCCAGGCGCGCAGCGTCTGCTCCACCTCGATGTCCAGCTTCTCCGGCCCGGCCAGCCCACGCCCTCGCATCGCGTCCCACGCCGCCGCCAGGATGCGTTCGTGCTCCTCCAGCGTGTGGCCCGGGCTGGGGATCTCGAACGGGTGCCAGTGCGCTGGGAGACCCGTGCGCCGGACCGCCGCGGTGACCTCCGTCAAACCCAGCGAGAATTCCTCCGGCACGTTCCCGAGCGTAGCGGAATCCCTCAGATGTCCAGCTGACGAACGCCCGTCTCCGGCAACGCCACCCGACCGGCCGTCGCCCGTCCGCGCAACCGGACTATTTCGTGCGGCTGCAAGCCGATCGCCACTCCGAAGGCCTCCACGTCCGGGAAACCGCCCTGCTGTCGGCGCAGCTCCAGGGCCGTTGCCACCCGCGATGGCGTAAGGCCCGGAAGACCAGCCAAATCGGAAGCCGGCGCCGTGTTGACGTCCACCACCGCCACCGGTGGCGGCGGAGGTGGCGACAAAGGGGGCGAAGACGGCACATACGCCTCGATCACGTCGTTCTGGCGCAGATCGCGCGTCCCGAGCCCCACCGTGAACACCCGCGACCCCGCCGTCGTCCGCACCGCGATCCCGTCGCGCGCCAGGGAAAGCACCGGCAACCCCGCGGCGATGACCGTGCTCCGCTCGTTGAACGTCGTGCCGATCGGCCGCAGCACCCGGACACGCACTCCCACCGTGAACGCCGCGCTCCGCCCCTCCGGCACTTCGACCGCAGCCACCACCGCGCCCTGGCCGAGGTCGCTGACGCCGTGCACCACCGCCGTTCCGTCGCGCTGCTCCACGAACTCCGGCGACGGGAACGCCGTCAGCGTGTCGCCGGCCATCGGGGGCGCGTCGCACTGGAAGCCCAGCAACACCGTCCCCACCTGACCCGATGGCAGCTCCTCGAGCGGCCCGGCCGGCCCGAACAGCCCGAGCACCCGCATCGGCTGACCGCCGCGCGTCGAAGAACACAACGCCCCGAACCGCAGGACGCCGTCCCGGACCTGCACTTGCGCGTGGAACCCCGTCAGCGGCTCGAAAGCCGGCGCCACCACCGACGCGGCACCCTCCGGACGGCTCAGGTCCGGGCCGACGGTGTCATCGGTGTACAGCTCCAGCGCGTCGCCGTTGCCGAGGTCCCGCCGCCCGACGGCGACGAACACGTCCTTCAGGAACCCGGCGTCGGTCACCGGCTCGACGTCGCTGGAGAAGTACTTCTTCCGCACCACGATCCCCAGGCGCAGGTTGTCCTCGACGATCCGATCGCCCCGGCGGAGCCGCGCGCGGGCGCCGCGGACCGCGCGCCCCGCGCTCACCTGCCCGCCCGGCAGCTCCCCGAGGCCGGGGACGGTGACCGAGTCGTGGATCGCCTTGCCGAACTCGATCAGCCCGACCCTGGTCTCGGTCACGACGTGGCGGCCAGCGTGACGCTGATCGACTGGTCGGCGTTGACCCGCTCCGCCTCGACGCGCATGCCCGCCTGAGCCGCCCGGTCCTTCAGCCGCGCGAGCACCGCTCGCTGCACTTCGGCCGCGTACGCCTCATCGACCGACAACACCAGCCGCGAAGCTTCCTCGGGCACCAGGCCCGGCCCGTCGACGTGCGCGACCTGGACGCCCTCGGGGCCGTAGCCGAACGTGATCCGCCGCCCTTCCCAAGCGGCGACGACGGACGTGCCGTCGTCGGTGACCTGCGCCCGCAAACCGGCGAGCGCGCGGGCCAGCAGGTCGCGGTGGCGCATCCGGGTCCGCACGGTGACGACCCCCGGCTGCGCCTGCGCGTGCGCGGCGATCGTGGCGGCGTCGAGCTGGGCCAGTGCCGCACTGCGCAGCTTGAGCGTGACACTCATCGGCGTTCCCCTTCGAGCAGCGCTTCGAGTACTTCGGTGGTGGCGAACCCGTTCAGCTCGATCGCGCCGTCGCGGGCGATCGTCAGTTCCAGGCGGTTCGGGGTGGTGAAGATCGACTCGTCGTAGCGGTCGGTGAGGAAGTGGAACCGCTGGTTCGCCGAGCCCACCCACGGCCGGGACGGCTCGGGCCGGTCCGCCAGGAACGGGCCGTCCACCAGCAGGTCCGTCGAATCCAGCAGCGAAGACGGCGGCAGGTCCTCCAGGACGTGCCCGGTGAACGTCAGCACCGAGAGCCCCGCCGAGCGCACCGCGGCGGCGAAGCGACCCAGCGGCTCGGGCTGGTCGAACGGCTCACCGCCGAGCAGCGTGACGCCTTCGATCCCCGGGACGGCGAGCACGTGCGCCGCGAGTTCTTGCCACGAAAGGGAAAACCCGCCGCGGGTCGTCCACGTCTGCGGGTTGAAGCAGCCCGGGCAGCGCACCGAACACCCCTGCGTCCACACGGCACACCGGACGCCGGGGCCCTCGGCGGCGGTGGTGTCGACGATCCGGTGGAGGTTCAGGAGTTCCATTGCGACTGCTGCTGCGAAGCGGTGTCTTCCGCGGACATGGTCGTGCGCCGGTAGTCCTCGGTGAACTCCGACGTCACGGTCTCCGCGTCGAGCAGGTCCTCCAGCAGCGGGATGTAGTCGAGGCACTTCGAGCCGGTCACGCCGTGCGTCTCGGCGCTGATCGAGCCGTCCTTGCCGATGGTCACGGTCACGCGGTGCGTCATACGTCGATCGTCCTCCCACTCGGTGCCGCCGGGGGCGGCGGCGCGACGGGCTCCGAACCGGGAACCGCGGTGTCCGTGGCGGCGACGGCCCTGGTCTCCGCCCAGTTCCGGATGGCCAGGATCTCGTCGGCCTGGGTGACCGACAGCGGCACGGTCGACTTCACCGCCCGCACCAGGTCGTCGCGGCGCAGCGGCCGCTTCTCGGCGAAGGCGTCGACCAGGCCGGACAGCACCGCCTGCTCGATCTCGGCGCCGCTGTAGCCCGCGCTGACGTCGGCGAGCTCGGCGAACAGCGCGTCGTCCAGCCGCAGTTCGCTGCCCACGAACGGATCGGTGACGCGCTTGGCCAGGTGGATCCGCCAGATCGCGGCGCGCTCGGGTGCCGAGGGCAGGTCGACGAAGAAGATCTCGTCGAACCGGCCCTTGCGCAGGAACTCCGGCGGCAGCGAGCCGACCTGGTTCGCCGTGGCCATGACGAACACCGGCGCCGACTTCTCCTGCATCCAGGACAGGAACGTGCCGAACACGCGGCGCGCGGTGCCGCCGTCACCCCCGCCGCCGGCCCCGGCGAGGCCCTTCTCGATCTCGTCGACCCACAGCACGCACGGCGCGATGCCCTCCGCGGTGCGGATGACCGTGCGGATGTTCTTCTCGCTCGAGCCCACGAGCCCGGCGAAGACGCGCCCGAGGTCCAGCCGCAGCAACGGCAGCCGCCACATGTTCGCGACGCACACCGCGGACAGGCTCTTGCCGCAGCCGGGCACGCCGGTGAGCAGCAGGCCCTTCGGCGCCGCGAGGTTGTACGCCGACGCCGCCGGTGTCCAGGTGCCGGTGCGCTTGGTCAGCCAGCGCTTGAGCCGGTCGAGGCCGCCGACGGCGTCGAAGCTCGTCTCCGCCGGCACGATGTCGAGCATCCCGGACCGCCGCACGGCCTGGCGCTTCTCGGCGAGGATCAGCTCGAGGTCGCTCGGGTCGAGCCCGCCGCCCTCGACCAGGGCCCTGGCGAACGCGTTTTCGGCCTCCGGCAGCGTGAGCCCGCGCGCGGCGGCGACGATCATGTCCCGGTCGTCGCGGTCGATGGTGATCCGGACGTTCTGCCGGTGCGCGGCGACCATGCTGTCCAGCAGCTCGCCGATCTGGCGCTGGTCGGGCAGCGGGAAGTCGACGACGGTGGCGTCGTGCTCCAGCTCCGGCGGCACGGGCAGCGACGGCGACACGAGGATCAGGCTCAGCGGCACCGGCCGCGTCTTGAACGCGGCGGCGAGCTCCCGCAGCCGGCGCACGACGTCGGGATCGGGCCGGTGGCCGCCCTCGGACACCAGCGAGGGGTGCAGGTCGGCGAACACGAAGACGGCGGGCTCGCCCCAGCCGTAGATGCGTTCGAGCGCGGCCGCCGCGGCGCGGGTCTCGCTGATCGGCGGCCCGCCCGCGGGCGCCAGGCCGGTGGTGGACGACCAGACGTAGACGCGCCGCGGGGTGCGCAGCCGGTGGGCGTCTTCGGCGACCGCGCGGATTTCCCGCAGGACCCGCTGCTCCTCGTGCGTCTCGACGACGAGCAGCGGGTAGCGCGCCTGCAGCAACTGGGTCAGCTCGTCCCGAAACCCCTCGCCGGCCATCGAACGCCCCCTCGAAGTCCGTTCGGACCCTACCAACTCACGCGTCGACGACGAGGACCTCGTACGTCGGGCTGGTGGGCGGGGTGCCGCTGTAGATGTGGGAGTTGACGACGGCGAGCCGGTCGCCGATCTTCGCCGCCGAGACGGGCTGGTCGAACAGCGGATCGGTGATCGTGCCGGCCGCCGTGCCGTGGCTCAGGTCGCCGTCGAGGCACCACCGGGTGATCTTGTCGTCGAGCTGCACCGCCCAGAGCCGGTGCCCTTCGAGCACGAGGCTGACGACGCTGGGCGCGTCCACGCCCGCGATCTCCGCGCTGGCCCCGGTGACCGGGTTGATCTTGTACACCTTGCCGGGGATCGTGGCGGCCACGAGCAGGGTGTCGCCGGACGGCGTGGCGATGACGTCGTTCATGAAGAAGCTGCCCGGAGAGCCGCCGGCGCCCGGCCCGCTCAGCGGCAGGGTGCGGGGCGTGCCGAGCCGGCCGGCCACGATCGGCACGAAGAACAGCTGCGGGTGGTACGAGTCGGTGAACCACGCGCCCTGCGGGGTCACCGCCACGTCGTTGACGTAGGACGTCTGCGGGTCGCCGAAGGTGTAGTCGGCGACCTTCGCCTTGGTGCGGACGTTGTAGACGTACGCCTTGCCGTGGTCCCCGCCGGCGACGAACAGCAGGTCGTGGCGCCGGTCCAGGTCCACCCCGGCCGCCGCGGCGCCGGGCGGCGCCTCGATGAAGCGCTCGGCCTTGCCGCTCCGGACGTCCTCGCGGAAGATCGTGCCGGCGAAGAGGTCGCCGGTGTAGTAGGTACCGCCGCCGGCGGCGGTGATCCCTTCGGCGGACGTGGCACCGGGCAGCACGATCACCCGCGTCGCCGCGGACGCCGGTGCGGCCACCGCGAGCAGCAGGACGGCGGACGCCGAAGCCAGGATTCTTCGCATCGGGTTCCCTCCCTCGTTCCCGGGTGGATCCTGCCACCGACCTGGCTGACCCGGTACCTGGTTCTTAGACTCGGCGGCAGTCACCGTCGACTTCAGGAGGCACCATGCCTGACGCGCCCGCCCTGCCGAGCTACGCCTCGGGGACCTCGCAGGTTCCGCTGCTCGGGGACACCATCGGCGACAACTTCGACCGGACGGTGGCCGCGTTCGGGGAGCGGGACGCCCTCGTCGACCGGGCCGCCGGAACGCGGCGGACCTACCGGGAGCTGGCCGCCGAGGTGGCCGCGCTCGCGCTGGGGCTGGTCGCGCAGGGCATCGGCAAGGGTGACCGGGTCGGCATCTGGTCGCCGAACCGGGCGGAGTGGACGGTGCTGCAGTACGCCACGGCGAAGATCGGCGCCATCCTGGTCAACATCAACCCCGCCTACCGCGCGCACGAACTGGAGTACGTCCTCAACCAGGCGGGGATCCGGCTGCTGGTCGCTTCGGACTCGTTCAAGACGTCCGACTACCCCGCGATGGCCGAGGAGGTGCGCGAGAAGTGCGCCGCGCTGGAGCACGTCGTGATCCTCGGTGGCGAGACCTGGCAGGCGCTGCTGGACGCCGGCCGCGGGGGTGACCCGGCGCAGCTGGCGCACCTGCAGGCCGGGCTGTCGGCCGACGACCCGATCAACATCCAGTACACGTCCGGGACCACCGGCTTCCCCAAGGGCGCCACGCTGTCCCACCACAACATCCTGAACAACGGCTACTTCGTCGGCGAGCTCTGCAACTACACCGAGCAGGACAAGGTGTGCATCCCGGTGCCCTTCTACCACTGCTTCGGCATGGTGATGGGCAACCTGGCCTGCACCAGCCACGGCGCCTGCATGGTCATCCCGGCCCCGGCGTTCGACCCGCGCGCCACCCTCGAAGCGGTCGCGGCCGAGCGGTGCACGTCGCTCTACGGCGTGCCGACGATGTTCATCGCCGAGCTCAACCACCCGGACTTCGGCGAGTTCGACCTGACGTCGCTGCGCACCGGGATCATGGCCGGGTCGCCGTGCCCGGTCGAGGTGATGAAGCAGGTCATCGACCGGATGGGGATGGCCGGGGTGTCGATCTGCTACGGCATGACCGAGACGTCCCCGGTGTCGACGCAGACCCGCTCCGACGACTCGATCGAGCGCCGCGTCTCGACGGTCGGGCGCGTCGGGCCGCACCTGGAGGTCAAGGTCGTCGACCCCGAAACCGGCCTGACAGTCCCGCGCGGCGAGCCGGGCGAGCTGTGCACGCGCGGGTACTCGGTGATGCTCGGGTACTGGGAACAGCCCGACAAGACGGCCGAGGCGATCGACGCGGCCCGCTGGATGCACACCGGCGACCTGGCGGTGATGGACGGCGACGGGTACGTCAACATCACCGGCCGCATCAAGGACATGGTCATCCGCGGCGGCGAGAACCTGTACCCGCGCGAGATCGAGGAGTTCCTGTACACACACCCGGACATCCTCGACGCGCAGGTGATCGGCGTCCCCGACGAGAAGTACGGCGAAGAGCTGATGGTCTGGGTCCGGATGCGCGAAGGCGCGGAACCGTTGACGGCGGAGAAGGTGCGCGAGTTCTGCGGCGGCAAGCTGGCGCACTACAAGATCCCGCGGTACGTCCACGTCGTCGAGGAGTTCCCGATGACGGTGACCGGCAAGGTCCGCAAGGTCGAGATGCGCGAGAAGTCGATCAGCCTGCTGGGCCTGGAACGGGCCGCGGCGGCCAAGCACGCCTAAACCGGCCGGGGTGGCCACGCGTTGTCCCGTCGCGGCGGAGGGGGCGCTTCCGGACGGAAGCGACGGGAGCCGCCGCGGGAGGGGGTAGTCGTGCTGTCCAACCCGAAGAAACCGCTCACCGTGGGGACGCTGCTCGCGGCGGCCGCGCTGGGCCTGCCGGGAACCGCCACCGCGGCCACGGTGGGCCCGGTCGACCTCGGCACCCTGCCGGGCGACGCGTTCAGCACGGTGAACGCGGTCAACGCCGGCGGCACCATGGTCGGTGAGTCGCTTCCGCAGGACGTGCGCATGCGGTTCCACCCGGCGAAGTGGGACAGCCAGGGCCGGATCAGCGCCCTGCCGACGCTGGGCGGCGAACAGGGCCGGCCGGTCGCCGTCAACGACTACGGGGTGGCCGTGGGCTGGGCCCAGGACGCGCAGGGGGACACACACGCGGTCCGCTGGACCCCGGACGGCTCGGTCAAGCAGCTGCCGTGGGCCGGGTCGTCCGACGCCGCCGTGATCAGCCGGACCGGCGTGATCGCCGGTGGCGGCAGCGACCCGCAGAGCACGTACGTCGCGCTGCGCTGGGCCCCGGACGGCTCGGTCACCCAGCTCGCGTCGCTGCCCGGCGGCGGGCAGGCCGTCGTCACCGGGATCACTGCCGACGGCTCGCTGATCAGCGGCGAAGCCTGGGACGCCGCCGGCAACCAGCACGCGGTCCGCTGGAGCGCCACCGGCGCGATCACCGATCTCTCGCCGGGCAACCAGGGCAACCCGGGCGCCACGGCGGCCGCGATCAACGACTTCGGGGTGGTCGCCGGGACCGTCACCGAGGCCGGCCGGCCCGTCCCGGTGGCCTGGAAGCGGGACGGCCGGCAGGTGCGGCTCGACTGGCCGGCGCCACCGGCCTCCGCAACGCCGCGCGCGATCAACCGCGCCGGTGTGGTCGTCGGCAGCGGGGAGGTCGACTTCGCCGAGAACCGGGCAGTGCGCTGGAGCGCGAGCGGGATGACCGTGCTGCAGGGCGCCCGGCGGTCCGAGGCGGTGGCGATCAACGACTCGGGCACGGCGGTCGGCAACGTCGAATCGGTGGCGGCCCGCTGGGCGGCCGACGGTACCGAGACGATCCTCGGCGCCCTGCCCGGCGGTGACTACAGCTGGGCGACCGGGATCGCCCGCGACGGGACGATCATCGGCCGGTCCGACCTGGACTACGGCTGGCACGCCGTCTACTGGCCGGCGAGCTGACGGACTGACGCCGGGGCGGCGCCCGCACCGCCCCGGCCCGGCCTCAGGAAACCGCCGCGGCGGCTTCCGCGATCGCCTTCGCGTCTTCTTCGCCGAAGGTCTCCTCGAGCTGCTCGGGCGAATAGTCGACGTCGATCTGCTCCACCGGCATCCCGCGCGCCGACTCGATCGCGCCCAGCCGCCGCTGGGCCCGGTCGGCCGCGTACTGGATGATCTCCTGCGGGTCGTTGTCGAACGGCAGTTCCTCGAACTGGTCCTGCACCCACTGGATCATGCTCAACGCGTGCGGCAGCAGCTCGCCCATCCGCTGCTGCACCGCGTCCCACAGGGAGTCGTCCGCGGCGACGTGGCGGCGGCAGGTGAACGTGCCCCAGGCCATGTGGCGGCGCTCGTCGTCGCCGATGCGGCGGACCAGTTCCTGCATGCCCGGCAGGATGTCGTGCTGGGTGCAGATCAGCTGCCACGAGTAGTACCCGGTGAGCGCGAGGCTGCCCTCGATCACGTGGTTGTAGGTGACGCTCGCGCGGATCTGGTTGAGCGGGCTGGGATCGTCCTCCAGCGCCCGCAGCGACTGCGGCAGCTCTTCGTAGAACAGCTTGCGGTAGTGCGGGTTCTCGGCGACGAACGGGTGGAGGTCCTGCGTCAGCCCGACGGCGTCCATCCAGCGCCGGAACACCTCGGTGTGCTTGGCTTCCTCGAAGCAGAACTGCGTCAGGTACATCTCGTCGCCGAACCGGCCGGTCGCCGACATCGCCCGCATGAACGGCTGGATGTCCTCGGTGACCGCCTCTTCGCCGGCGATGAACTGCGCGACCAGGTAGGTCGTGCTGCGCTGCTGCTCGGGGTTGAGGGAGTCCCAGCCTTCGCGTTCCCGGCTGAAGTCGATGTCCGCCGGGTTCCAGAACTTCTTGTTGCCCTTGACGAACAACCGCAGCGGGAACGAGTCCCAGTTCAGCCCGCCCTTGCGCAGCGAGGAGAAGCCGGTCCGCAGCTCGGGCAGCGTTTCGGTCATGGTGTCACTCCATTGTGGACGAATTGGCGGATGGCGGGTTCCAGTACCACGGTGACGGCGTCGGCCGCTTCGGCCGCCGAGTGCGTGGAGAGCACCAGGTGCGACAGGGAAAGGCGCACGGCGGTCTCCGCGAGCAGGGCCGCGGCTTCGGCGGAGAGCCCGGGTTCGAACTCGCGGTACTGCTCGGCGGCGAGGGCCGCGGCCGCGGTGAGGATCGGCTCGCCCCGGGTCGTGAGCAGCGGCAGCAGGTCCTCGCCCGCTTCGGTGCCGAGCGCCGCCGCGACCAGGCGGTTCTCCCGCGCGTGCTCGATCGTGTAGACGACGGCGTGGTGGATGCCCGCCAGGAGCCCGTCCGCCGTTTCGAACCGCTGCCGGATCCCGTCGAGGAACTCCGCCGCGGTGCGCAGCGCCACCGCCTGGGTCAGCGCCGCCTTGTTCCCGAACTCGTTGTAGACCGTCTGCCTGCTCACGCCGGCCTTCGCGGCGACGTCGGCCATCCGCAGGCCCGCGTGGCCGCGGTCCGGCAGCAGGTCGGCGGCCGCGTCGAGCAGCGTCTCGCGCAGGGACGCCTTCGTCCGCTCGGTGAAGCTGGTCACACTTTCACCTTGACACAGATCGCTCCGCTGTCAAGGTGCTGTACACGTTTGGTTGTGGTGTAAAACTGTCGGTCCCTGCGGCTACCGTGTCGGCTGTGGGCATCACCGTGGGGTTCGACCTCGACATGACACTGATCGACGCCCGGCCGGGCATGGCCGCGGCGATGAACGCGCTCGGCGTCGAATCCGGCTTGCCGCTGGACGGCGACGCGTTCGCGGCCAACCTCGGCCCGCCGCTCGACGACATCCTGCGCGGCTTCGAAGCGCCCGAGGAACGCATCCCCGGGCTCGTCGACCGGTTCCGTGCGATGTACCCCGAGGTCGTCGTGCCGAGCGCGGTCGCGCTGCCGGGCGCGGTCGAGTCGCTCCGCGCGGTGCGGGCCGCGGGCGGGCGCACGCTGGTCGTCACCGGCAAGTACGGGCCCAACGCGCAGCTCCACGTGGACGCGCTCGGGCTCGACGTCGACGAGGTCGTCGGCGAGCTGTGGTCGACGCAGAAGGCCGAGGCGCTCCTGGCGTACGACGCCCGCGTGTATGTCGGAGATCACGCGGGCGACATCCGCGGTGCCCTCGCCGCCGGGGCGATCCCCGTCGGCGTCACCACCGGGCCGTGCGATCGCACGCTCCTGCTGAGCGAAGGCGCCGAGGTGGTGTTCGAGTCGCTGACGGAGTTCCCGGAGTGGTTCGAGAAGACGTTCTCGGGGAGCGTGGTGCCCTAGTCCGTCCATCCATGCCCCCGCCGCCGCCCTCAACGGAGCAGCTGCGCTGCGCTGCTACTTCTTGGCGCGGGCCTCGATCACCAGCGCGATCAAGCCCAGCAGCAGGCCCAGCGGCGTGATGACCCCGGCGGCGACCGACAGCCAGATCGGCAGGTTCTCCAGGCCGGCGGCGAACATGATGAACACCGCCAGCACGGCAAGCATGCCGAGGCCGAAAAGCCCGATGCCGACGCGCATCAGGAACGGTTTGCCGGGAGTGGCCACGCCGGCCTCCTTCGTCGTGCTCTTCATGACGCAAGAGGGTATCCGGCGGTATCGGCTTCTCCCCAGGGCCTGTGGCGAGATACCCTTTACCCAGCGCGCCCTGGGTACGCCCCGGGCGCGTTCGTCGTGAGCGGACAGCAGAAGGACTGGTGAGGGAAGTGCCGACCGGCAAGGTCAAGTGGTACGACGCGGAGAAGGGGTTCGGGTTCGTCACGCAGGACGGTGGCGCCGACGTCTACATTCGCAAGGCCGCGCTGCCGCAGGGCGTCGAGGGGCTGAAGGCCGGCCAGCGGCTGGAGTTCGGCGTCGCCGACGGCCGCCGCGGTCCGCAGGCGCTCTCCGTCCGGCTGCTCGACCCGCCGCCGTCCGTCGCCGAGGCGCGCCGTCGCCCGGCCGAGGAGCTGCACGGCCTGATCGAGGACATGATCAAGCTGCTCGAGCTGAAGGTGCAGCCGGACCTGCGGCGCAACCGCTACCCGGACCGCAAGCACACCAAGCAGATCGCCGAGATCATGCGCGCGGTCGCCCGCGACATCGATCCCTAAGCCTCCAGCCGCAGGCCCCACACGTCACTGGGCAGCAGGCCCGACTCGCCGGTGTCCGCGTTGAGCACGGCCGTGTACTTCTGCACGTCCACCGCCGAGATGCGGTCGGCGGGCGTCGGCGGCGTGACCGTGTAGGCGTAGCGGTCCAGTGACGTGAACGGGATCGGGGCGCTCTGCTTGAACTCGCCCTGCGGGGTCACGTACTCGTAGACGATCTGCCAGGGCGAGTCCGCGACTTCGCCGGGCACCGAGATCTGCACCGGCTTGCCCGGGCGGACCTTCAGCGTCTGCGTCGAGCCCTTCGCGTTGCAGGGCTGCGCGAGCTTCTGCGAGTAGTCGCACGTGAGCACGGGCGCGGTGTTGATGGTGTGGCCGTCGGCGTAGAAGGTGACCTCGGCCGGGCCGGGGGCCGAGCAGCCGGCCACCGCGAACCCACCGGCCGCAAGCAGGGCCACCACCCGGGAACGTCGCATGGCCGGAGCCTACCGGCGGGCTCGCGGGTCGCTGGGCAGGCCCTGGGCCGGGAAGCTGCCGGTCGGCTCGGGGCGCAGCGGCCGGTCGCCGCCGAGGCCGGGCACGAGCGAGCCGCCGCGGCGCACGAGGAACGTCTGCGCGCACCCGACGGCCAGCACGACCGTGATCACCAGGAAGCCGATCCAGTACGTCGGCGGCAGCAGCAGGCCGACCGCGCCGCCGAGGCACCAGGCCAGCTGCAGCACGGTTTCCGAGCGGCCGAACGCCGAAGCGCGCGACTCCTCGGGCAGGTCTTCCTGGATGACGGCGTCGAGGCTGATCTTGGCCAGCGCGCTGGCCGTCGCGCCGACCAGGCCGACGATCGCGGCCGTGGCCAGGCCGGGCAGGATCGTCGCGACCAGCGCGGCCAGCACGCAGCCGGCGACACACCCGACGATCACCTGGTCGGGACTCCCGAAGTGCAGGCGCGAGCCCAGCGCGTTGCCGAGGAAGCCGCCGGCGCCCGCCGCGGCCCCGATCACGCCGAGCAGCAGCAGCTGCATGAACGGCGTCTGGCCGCTGCCCTCGGTCTGCGCCTTGACCGCGAACGCGGCGAACATCATGAGGAAGCCGGTGAGCACGCGCACCGAGCCGTTGCCCCAGAGCGCGACGACGATGTGGCGCCCCATCGGCTGACGCCGTTTCTTCTCCTTCGGGTGAGCCGAAAGGGAAGTCGGCACCTCGCCCTCGGTCGCCTCCACCCAGGCCGGGATCCGCATCGACTGCACGGCCGCCGCGACGCAGATCAGCGCGGTGAACCACAGCGCGCCCGCCGAGCCGGAGATCGCGTTGATGCCACTGGCCACCGCGCCGAACACGCCCGCGGCGACCAGGCCGAACGTGGTCAGCCGGGCGTTCGTCTTGGAGAGCGTGATTTCCGACGGCAGCACCCGGGGGGTGACCGCGGCCTTGAGCACGGTGAACGACTTCGACAGCACCATCATCCCGAGCGCGGCCGGGTAGAGCAGCCAGTCGTCGAAGTGCAGCGCCATCACCACGGCCATCAGCCCCTGGCCGACCGAAGACGCGCACATCGCCAGCCGCCGGCCGCGCTGCACCTTGTCGAGCGCGGGGCCGATCACCGGCGCGACCAGCGCGAACGGCGCGATCGTGATGAGCAGGTAGAGCGCCACCTTGCCCTTGCTCTCGCCGCTGGTGGCGGCGAAGAAGAGGGTGTTGGCCAGCGCGATCGCCATCGCCGCGTCGCTGGCGTAGTTCAGCATCACGGCGTAGGTCAGCGAGGTGAGGCCGGACTTCTCGGCGCCGTCGGCCTTCGTCGCGCGCTGGAAGGCGTCGACGGCCTGGCCGGTCAGCTGGCGGCTGCGCATCGCCGCCACCCGCGTGACGGTGATCTTCTTCGGCAGCTTCGGCGTCCCGCCCGGTGTGCGCGGCTCTTCCCGAGGCGGCTGCGGTGGCTGGGGTGCCGGCTCCGGCGGCCGCGGTTCGCCCGCGTAGCCGCCGGTGTCGTAGTGCTCGTACTCGCCGCTGCCCGGGTAGCGTTCGCCCTGGTAGAAGCCACTGCCGGGCGGCTCGCGGCGCACCGGCTCGGTGCGGTGCGGGTCGTAGGGCCGGGCCCCGCGCGGGGGCGGCGGCCGGTGGTTCGCCGGCGCGGCCGCGGTGGGGGCTTCGTCGGCGTTCGGCACGCGGCCGCCGGGGAACCCCGCGCGCGGCGGGACGGGCCGCTGGACGCGGGTGGGTGGCGGCGGGCTGCCGTGCTCGGCGCGCGGCGCGGCGGCGTCCCGCCAGGACCGGGCCCGCGCGGCGCCCGGTTCCGGCGTCCAGCGCCGCTTGGACTTCCGGCCGTGCGGCTGACCCGACGGGGTGCCGTCGGAGCCGGAGCGCGAGCCGAAGAGTGCCACGTGTCAATCCTGCCTTACCGGGGGCCGGTTCCGCCTGCTCATCCGTGCTTTCACGCCCGCGCCGGGACGAACCTCACCCGGAACGTGACCGGCCACTGCTTCCCGGTGAGCAGGAAATCGCCGGTGCCCGGGACGGCGGCGATACCGTTGAGCACGTCTTCGGCGCCCGTGGCGTTCACTTTCGCGCGCAGCTGACCTGCGTCGATCGTCCCGGTCACGCGTCCGGTGGCGGCCTCGATCCGCAGGATGGTGTCGGTGTGCCAAACGTTTGCGTAGACGTCGTCGCCGACGCATTCGAGCTCGTTGAGCTGGTCGCGGCCGACGTCGACGCCCCCGGTGACGGCGAAGGTCTTCGGGTCCCGGAAGGTCAGCCGCGCGGAGCCGTTGCTCATCACCAGCCGGCCGCCGGCCTGGTGGCACAGGCCCCAGCCTTCGCCCTGGAACGGCACGCGCCGCAGCTCGGCGAGGGTCGCCGAGTCGCGTTCGATGGCGAACCCGTCCTGCCAGGTGAGCTGCCACAGCGTCGGCCCGAGGACGGTGACGCCCTCGCCGAACAGCGGCGACGGCAGCGTGGCCGTGGTCCGGGGCGCGCCGCCCGCCGGCCCCGCGGTGAGCGTCGACTGCCCGGCGAGGCCGGTGCTTTCGTAGAGGGTGTCGCCGGCGAACTCGAGGCCTTCGGTGAAGGCGGCGGGGTCGTGCGGCAGCGTCTCGACCACCTGGACGGTGAGCCGTTCCGGCCCGGCTGGTTGTTCCGGGGCACCGGCACAGCCGCCGAGCGCGGCGGCCAACAGCAGCGAGGTGACGATCGGCGTGCGCACGTAGACAGCCTGGCACGGGCGCCGCGGATGCGTGCGGCACAATTGGCCGCATGACTCTGCTGCTGACCCTGGACGACGGTTCCGTGCAGCGCAAACTCGCCGAAGCGGTGGAGTTCGCGCGAGCTGCGGTGCTGGAGGACGCACCCGAGGAGCAGCTCGGCGCCCATGTGGGGGTCAGCCGCGAGGACGCGGTCACGGCGAGTCACCTGTTCGAGGCCCAGGTCCCGGGCTACGGGGGCTGGCGCTGGTCGGTCACGGTCGCGGCCGCGGGCGACGACGAGCCGGTGACGGTCAGCGAGGTCGTGCTGGTGCCGGGCCCGTCGGCGCTGGTCGCCCCGGCCTGGGTGCCGTGGGAGCGCCGGGTGCGCGCGGGCGACCTCGGAGTGGGCGACATCTTCCCGACGGCGGAGAACGACCCCCGCCTGGTGCCGGCGTACCTCCAGTCGGACGACCCGGCGGTGGAGGAGGTCGCCCACGAGGCGGGCTTGGGCCGCGTGCACGCGTTGTCCCGGTTCGGCCGCACGGAGGCGGCGGCTCGGTGGCACGCGGGCGAGTTCGGACCGCGGTCCGACATGGCCCGCAGCGCGCCGGACGTGTGCGGGACGTGCGGGTTCTTCGTACCGCTGGCGGGCTCGCTGCGCGGGGTGTTCGGGGTCTGCGGCAACGACATCTCCCCGGCGGACGGCCACGTGGTGGACGTGGAGTACGGGTGCGGAGCGCACTCGGAGATCGAGGTCGAGGTGACCTCATCGGTCCCGGTGGCCGAGCTGGTGTACGACGATTCTTTGCTGGACTTCACCCCGGTGCCCTTGCCCTCGCCGGCGGTGGTGGAGACGGCGGCGGCCGAGCCGGAGACGGGTATCGCGGAGTCGGATGTGTCGTCGGCGGAGGTGGAGCCGGAGACTGCCGAGGCGGAGCCTGCTGAGGCGGAGTCTGCTGAGGCGGAGTCTGCTGAGGCGGAGTCTGCGGCGGTGGCCGAGCCGGTGATAGCCGAGGCTGCGGCGGTGGCCGAGCCGGTGGCGGCGGAGGTTGCTGAGCCGACTGTTGCGGCGGTGGCCGAGCCGGTGGC